>MWCT01000003.1 GCA_002070185.1 candidate division BRC1 bacterium ADurb.Bin183 | reverse complement strand
CGGCGGCGGGATTGATAACGAATCCAACGGCGCGGTGACCAATTGCACAGTCTATAATAACATCGCAGACATCGGCGGCGGGATAGATAACTCCGGCATGGTGACCAACTGCACAATCTATAATAACAACGCAGAAAACTCCGGCGGCGGGATTGATAACGAATCCAACGGCGCGGTGACCAATTGCACAGTCTATAATAACATCGCAGACATCGGCGGCGGGATAGATAACTCCGGCATGGTGACCAACTGCACAATCTATAATAACAACGCAGAAAACTCCGGCGGCGGGATTGATAACGAATCCAACGGCGCGGTGACCAATTGCACAGTCTATAATAACATCGCAGACATCGGCGGCGGGATAGATAACTCCGGCATGGTGACCAACTGCACAATCTATAATAACAACGCAGAAAACTCCGGCGGCGGGATTGATAACGAATCCAACGGCGCGGTGACCAATTGCACAGTCTATAATAACATCGCAGACATCGGCGGCGGGATAGATAACTCCGGCACGGTGACCAACTGCACCATCTATAGAAACAACGCAAAAAATCGCTGCGGCGGGATTTATAACTCCGGCACGGTGACCAACTGTATAGCATGGGGTAATAATAATACAGACATTGAAAATTCCGGCGGTGATGTAAAGTATAGTTGTTTCGGCGGTGGGTCATCAGGCGAGGGCAATATTGATGCTGATCCTATGTTTGTCAATGTATCTGGCAATAACCCAACCCTATGGGTTTTGCGGCTTAAGCAGAGTTCTCCCTGTATTGACGCTGGAACATCCGAAGGCGCGCCGGGAGATGATATACTCGGTGTAACGCGTCCTCAGGGCTCTGGCTATGATATGGGGGCATACGAATATGTGAAACCAACGCGATATTACGTGAAACCCACAGGCAACGATTCAAATTCGGGGGAATCATGGGATGCCGCCTTAAAAACAATTGTAACGGCAACAGAAGAGGCAAAAAAAGGCGATGAGGTCTGGGTCGCAGAAGGGACCTATGCAGAATCTAAGACCGTTGTTAATAGCGAAGGTGTTGCGCTCTATGGCGGCTTTGCGGGGACGGAATCGCAACTTTCTGAGCGGAACATTTCAACACATCCCACAATCATAGATGGAGAGGAGGCTCGTCAATGCGTCCAAAACTCAGGAGTTTTGGACGGCTTTCATATTAAAAGAGGGAAATCAGACTTTGGCGGCGGGATTAATAACACCGGCACGGTGACCAACTGCACGGTCTATAATAACATCGCATTATGGTACGGCGGCGGGATTGATAACTACGGCATGGTGACCAACTGCATAGTCTATGATAACGGCGCAAAAGAAAACGGCGGCGGGATTTATAACGAATCCAACAGCACAGTGATCAATTGCACAGTCTATAAAAACAGCGCATCAAGGAGCGGTGGCGGGATTTTCAATAACGACGGTACGGTGATCAACTGTATCTCATGGAAAAACTCGCTTGGAGATATTTTGGGTGGCGGCTCTGTGGAATATAGCTGTTTCGGAGAGGCTGATAGAAAAGAGAGGAATATACGGGGAAATCCCCTTTTCGTCAACACATCAGGCGCTTCATCAACATGGGACTTTCGATTGCAAAATGACTCTCCCTGTGTGGATACGGGGAGCGCAGATGACGCGCCGAATACAGACATTATGGGCAATCCACGACCGGGGGGCGATGGCAAGGTCTGCATGGGAGCCTATGAATCTCCCGATAAATATAAGCCTCTACAGCCTCGTCCAGTTATGGGTCCTCTTTATGTTTCTAAATCCGGAAACGATGCCAATAATGGACTCTCGTGGAAGGCGGCTTTGAAAACCATCAGCGCCGCCCTGAATAAGATTGCTGATTCTGATGATCTTTATCAAGTCTGGGTTGCGAAGGGAACATACGCAGAGGGGCAGACATTAAGTAATCCTTCTCGTGTTGCGCTCTATGGCGGCTTTGCGGGAACGGAATCGCAAATTTCACAACGGAACATTTCAACGCATCCCACAATCATAGATGGAGAGGATGCTCGTCAATGCGCCAAAAACTCAGGAGTTTTGGACGGCTTCCATATTACAAGAGGGAAATCAGACTTCGGCAGCGGGATTTATAACACCGGCACGGTGACCAACTGCGCAGTCTTTAGTAACAGCGCAAAATATAGCGGCGGTGGGATTTATAACGATTACGGGACAGTGACTAACTGCACAGTCTATCGAAACAACGCATTATGGAGCAGCGGCGGGATTTATAACAAAGGCACGGTGACCAACTGCACAGTCTATGGAAACAACGCATTATTGAGCGGCGGCGGGATTTTCAACAGTTCCGGCACGGTGACCAACTGTATAGCATGGGGTAATAATAATACAGACATTGAAAATTCCGGCGGTGAGGTTAAATATAGTTGTTTCGGCGGTGGGTCATCAGGCGAGGGCAATATTGATGTTGATCCTATGTTTGTCAATGTATCCGGCGATGACCCAACCCTATGGGATTTGCAACTTCAGCCGAATTCTCCCTGTATTGACGCTGGAACATCAGAAGGCGCGCCGGGATATGATATTCTCGGCGTAAAACGTCCGAAGGGCGCTGGTTTTGATATGGGGGCATACGAATATGATCCAGGATTGACACCGACACCGACTGCGACCCCATCGCCCACCCCAACACCAACGCCGACACCCACGCCAACACGTACTCCAGCGCCAACGGCAACAGCAACACCCACACCAACACGAACTCCGGCGCCAACGGCAACAGCAACACCGACACGTACACCGGCGCCGACGGCAACTCCAACACCGACGCCGACACCAACACGTACACCGGCGCCAACGGCAACACCAACACCAACACCGACACCTACACAAACACCAGCCCCAACAGCAACTGAAACGCCGACGCCAACACCGACTCCGACACCAACTCCGTCGCTCACGACTACGCCCACACCGACGCCAATTCCCATAACTATCCCGCAAATTGTTTCGCATATACTGGGCAAAAAGCCGTTAACGCCTGAAGAAAAAAAAGCCGCCGATGATAACGAGGACAAAATCATAGACGTTTCAGATATCGTTCATATTTTGAAACGGAGATAAACCTGCAATTCTCAAGAGCGATTGAAAGTTTTTAAAACAATACTCTTTCAACCAGACATATTTATTTTTTTCACTATTTTGAAGAATCAAATTTTTTTGAAAATTATTGCATTTTTCCCTTGACTTAGAATGGGGTAATCCCGCAGGAGATAGATTGGTTGAATCAATCAACCAATATCTTTTCAGGAGGTGCCGCCATGAACAAAAAATACCGGTGCAGGAAAATCGCTCAGTTCTTTATCCTCTTCGCCATCTTTTTGTTCCTGCCTGCTATTGTGTTGGCTCAAACCTGGGATTGCTATGCGCCGCAACCCGGACATCCCACCAGCGCAGAAAAAACAGCATTCATTAATGAAATGAAAGTTTACGCACAAGAAGCGGAAGCCACATATGGAACTCCCGCCGCCGCACTCCTTGCTATGGCATGCAATGAATCGGGTTATGGATTCACACGTATTGCCATCTATGCCAATAACTATTTCGGCTGGAAATGGTATAGTTCCGAAGCAGCCGGCGGAAGGTCTTACTGGACGTTGACATGTCAACCCCCCAGCGACCCCAACAATAAATACGTCGTCTTCGCAAACCGCCGCGATTGCGTATTGTTCGTCGCCATGAAACTTGCCACCATGCCCATCTATAAAGATGATACCGATCTATACAAGGCGGATATCGCCAACGGGGTGGATGTAGTGGTTGCGGTGAACACTTGGGTGGAAGGCGTTCAGGCTTCCGGTTATAATCCCTCTTATAGTTGGGTTGTCATCACGGAGAAAATGTTGAACAACTACATGACCCCAAGTTACACATATTCGCCAACATATAACCTTTACAAATATTCTCCTGTTATCGTAGACCAAACAGCTCCGAGCGTCGCCTTTACCGCACCGGCAAATGGGGCAACCGTCAGCGGCACCGTTGCGCTCAGCGCCACAGCCAGCGATAATGTCGGCGTAACAAAAGTTGAGTTTTACAGCGCAGGCGGCAGTTACCTTATCGGCACAGATACCACAGCGCCTTATTCCATGAACTGGGCGACAAGTGGCTGTGTCCCCGATGGACCGCAAACCTTGGTAGCCAAGGCTTACGATGCAGCGGGGAATTTCGGATCCAATACAATCACCGTTACCGTCAATAATAACGGCGACACAACGCCGCCGACTGTGAACATAACATCGCCGGCAAATGGTGCGACTGTCAGCGGGACTGTAACAATCAACGCCACAGCCACCGATAATGTCGGCGTGACAAAAGTTGAGTTTTACAGCGCAGGCGGCGGTTACCTCATCGGCACAGATACCACAGCGCCCTATTCCATCAACTGGGCGACAAAAGGCAACGTCCCCGATGGACCGCAAACCTTAGTAGCCAAGGCTTACGATGCAGCGGGAAATGTCGGCGCCAAATCAATCACAGTGACCGTCCAAAATGCTGACACAACACCGCCGACTGTGAACATAACATCGCCGGCTAATGGAGCGACTGTACGCGGAACCGTAACAATCAGCGCCACAGCCACCGATAATGTCGGCGTGACAAAAGTTGAATTTTACAGCGCAGGCGGCGGTTACCTCATCGGCACGGATACAACAGCGCCTTATTCCATCAACTGGGCGACAAAAGGGTGCGTTCCCAACGGCTCGCAAACCTTAGTGGTCAAGGCTTATGATGCGGCGGGAAATATTGGCACAAAGTCCATAACCGTGACAGTTAAAAACTGACAAGCGGATTTTCCGTCGTTCCATCTTTTGAATTCGCTTGACGCCGCGCTGCCAATAAAGACAGAAACCACGCATGTCTGGCGCATGGCAAACAATTGTAGCATTACCGGCATACAACGAAGAGCAATCGCTTCCGGCTCTTTTGGACTCGTTTGAAACGCTCATTCAAAACAACGCCGCGCTAAAAATTAGAATCGTTGTTGTGAATGATGGCAGCAAGGACAACACGCTCGGCATACTGGAGGCATATCGAGGGCGGCTTCCTCTTGAGATAGTTAATCATCCCCAAAATCTGGGATTGGGGCAGGCAATCAGAACCTGCCTCCGCGAAGGCGTTACCCGCGCCCAATCGGATGACGACATCATCATCTGCATGGATTCGGACAACACGCATCTTCCCGAATACATCCCAGCGCTGATTGAAAAAATTCAAAAAGGCTCGGATATCGTTATAGCCTCGCGCTACCAGACCGGCAGCCGCGAGGTGGGAGTGCCCGCGCTTCGCAGGCTTTATAGCCGCGGAGCGCGTTTTTTATTTTGGGTTTTCCTGCGCCTTCCAAACGTGAGGGATTACACATGCGGATACCGCGCCTATCGGGCGGGATTGATTAAACGCGCTCTTGAGATTTACGGCGACGGCATCATTACGCGCAACGGATTTGCATGCACGGATGACCTGCTCGTGCGTCTGGCAACGCTGACAAAAAAGATATCCGAGATCCCATTCGTTTTGAGATATGATAAAAAAATCGGCGAAAGCAAATTGCCTCTTTTGGTGACAATCAAAGAAACGTTCAAACTCCTAATTCAAAATCAGGAGCGCTTCCCAAAGGATTCGCCGGATAATCCTGCGGCGCCCTTTTTCGAGGGGATTCGCTTGTATGATGCCGGACGTTTTGAAGAAGCCATTCAGGCGTTCGATGAATCCCTTAAACGATGTTCGCAAAACTCCCTCGTGCGCCACTATCGCCATCTTGCGCAATACGCAGCGGGTCAACATAGCGAAGCGCTCAGATTTTTCGCCGCGAACCGCGCGCTGGAAAATAATATCGGATTTCTCGCCCGATTCTGCAGCCTTTTCGAAGGTGAAACACATAAACTAAAATTGCCGCCGCAGCCCCCGATTGAAAGACTTCAAACCGCTGCTGGAAGTATCGGAAAGGCAAAACGCAAATCTCTTCTTAAAGAAGGATTCGATGCCCTTGATTCCAAAAATTTCCAAAAGGCTGCCGAGATATTTTATATCCTATCGGATGACCAACCCCAAGATTTAATCGGAATATACCACCTTGTTCTTGCGCTGGCGGAACTGGGACGCTATGCGGAAGCAAAGGAGCGGCTCCTTGCATTTGCGGAATGCGGCGCAGGGGAGAAAAGCCCGCTTTTCATAAGCCTTACAGGCTGGTTTTATGCCTATTATCTGGAAGAGTATGATAGAGGCATCGCCCTTTTGAAATCAGTGCCCCTTGAAGGACCGGAAGATTACGGCATCAATTACTCGCTGGGCGTCGCTTATCGGCTTGCCAATAACAGCAAGGCGTCGCTCGAATATTTCACCCGCGCCTTCAAATATTATTTTGTGGATACTCGGGAGAATTTGCATCTTTTAATCGAGAAGATATCCAAGATTCCAATTTCTTGAAAAAACTTTGAAAAAGCTCATCATCCCCCGATGTCTTTGAATCATGCCGATAACGCAATTCATAATACCGCGAAGTGAGCGGCAGAAATTCAGCGGGCGCATTCCCTTGACTGACGGCGATGTGCGCAAACTCAAGCGGCGTTTGAAACGGCAGACGCGCAATCCCGCGCTCTTTTAAAATTTTTAAAAACCTCTCATATTCAACCGCATGCGGGCTGCCTTTATAGCGCCTCAAAACTTCCGAAATCTCAAAATCTTTTTTTCTCTTCCTGCGGCGTTTAAAGTAATACCCTCCGATGGATGTCATAGCTAAAAATCCGATTATAACAAAGATCGAATTTCCCCATGAAGGCATTGTGAAATTTGATGATTCCCCATGAAACAATCTTTGAAGCCCATTGTTTGCATTTGCCATCGTGAAACTAATAAATCGGGCAAGCGTATTAAAATGGCGGCTCATCCGCATCTGGTCGCGCAGGTTGAAATCTATAACATATTGATACCAATGAAATTTCATCGTATCATACATACGCTGCGCGCCGGTAGGAATCCACGAACCGCTGGAGTCGCGCGCGCGTCCTCCCGGCGGGGTTGGTTCAAAACTCAGCCATCCCGCATCTTCAAACCAGACCTCAACCCAAGAGTGGGCGTCCTGCATCCGCACGATGTAATAAGAGCCAAACGCATTCCACTCATCGCTATAAAAACCGTTCACAATTCTTGCGGGAACGCCGGCGGCGCGGCACAAGGCGACCATCGCTGTGGCGAAGAATTCGCAATGCCCCGTCTTGCGGTCAAAAAGAAATTCGCTCAACGGATTCTCTTCGCCCTTCTCCACAAAATCAAGACTGTATTGATAAACGGTGCGCAGATAGTTTTCAATCTTCACTGCTTTTTCATACGGCGTATTTTCCGCGCGAGTCAAATCCTCAGACATTTCTTTAAGGCGCACATCCCATCCTCCGCGAGGCTCCTGCAGATATTTCGCAAGACGTTTGGGGTAATTCGCATCCCCCGAATTTGGTGCAGGATTATTGTTTGTTCCTGCAATCAACTTTTTTCGCGAATCGGGAGTTTCAATGATGGACACAGCCGTGTAGGATAGTTTATCGCCGCTCGGTTTAATGAGCCGAATGGCGTTCCCCTCATTATCCATAACCATGTCATGATGTTGAGAAAATGAAAAAGTCCAAGGATAGTTCAACGCAAACACAAAAGGCGTCGCGGCGGGTTCCACGAATATACGCTGAATGACACGAACGCCTTCAATGTTGGGAACGTAAGGAAAATAAACACTGCGAGGAGCGCGGATAAATTCAGTCAAACGGCTGGCGCCCCAGCTGCGAGACCAGCGCCGCCCGTCGTAAAAATCAAGAGAGGAGCCGCGCATATAAATTCCCGGCAAGCGGAGCTGATTGCCGTGATAATCAATCGTCTGAACACGCATCGCAACGCGGGAATCTTTCTTAATCCCCGCCATCGAACCGAGGTCAATATTCTCGCTGTAGCCCGTAACCCGTTCCTCTCGCCGCTTAATGTTAAAGTTGGCAGAAAAGTGGGGAACGTTAAAGCGAGGCACTAAAACAAAAAAGAAGGCACCCATCGGAAGAAGCGCAAGCAATATTTTCCCGCCGATTTTAATCATCAAACGCAAGTCCTGATTTCTATGCCCGACGGGAGGGGAGAGCGGCAGCGGTTTGTTGAAGGAAAAATTCATCCGCGCCTGACGCGCCGCCTCGTCCTGTTCGGCTCTCGCGGTAATCAAAAGCATGGCAAGCGTGAACAGAAACAGATAACCAAGGATAAAAACACTCACAATCAAAGAATCCGTAATAGCCAGACTGCTTAAGCAAAGGAAAAAACAAAGCCCAAGCGTTTGTATTTCATCTCTGGGCTGCATAGGATTGCAAATCTTGTTCAGAATCAGATAAAAGAAAAGGATGAGCAAAGCCAAGAAAAAATCGCGCCCCGCCAGATAAAGAGCGCTTATAAAAAATATAACAGTGAAAAAAGTCCATAAAAGCGGAGGCAGCTTTGTCAAAATAGAATTGGGATATAGCGTATAGGCGACAAGACCCGCAAAAAGGCAAAGCAAACCAAGACTCACTTGCCCCGTCAGCGCAAGCGCCCCAAGCGACCAGTAAAGCAATATATAAATTATAGCCTTACCGTAATACTTCCTTACGTTGTTTGCTGCCTTTTTCATTATTATGAATTATGTCTCAACACAGCCCGTTGCGTCAATCTCAATAAAAGCGCATATGCTGCAACGGACTACATCAACTCGTGAATCCTTTTCACAATCTCATGGACTTTCGAATTGGAGGTTGACGTCTTTTCAGGAAAGAAAATGGAAAGAACGTAGTATTTGCCGCCATCTTTTACTATGCCGGCATCAATATTAAAATCGCCGTAAAAACCCGATTTATGCGCAAAGGTCGCCGTGGGCGGCAGCCCGCCGGGAATGGAAAAATTTCTCTGATTCTTCAAAAGCTGATTGTAAAAATCTTGGCTTGTCTGCTTGTTCACGAAATAACCTTTGCCAAGAATGGCATAAAACAAAGCATAATCATAGCTCGTTCCAAAAGTGGAAGGGGCATCCTTGTATTCCTCATCCTCCATTTTTCTGGGAAGATATTTTCTGGTCACATCGCTGTCCATTATCCCCATCTGATGGAGGAGTTCATTGATTTTCTTTCTGTCCGCAATATCAATGCACTGATTCGCGCACGAATTGTCGCTCAAATCCAGCATAGTATTCACCAAATATCGCAGAGTGTATTGCTCCCCGCCTTTGACCGTGTCCTCGCCTCTGTGATTTTTAGGATCAAAAGTAATCATATCATCCCACTTCAACGAACCTTCCGCCACGCGCCTGAAAATTTCCGCCGCCGCAAAAGCCTTGTAGGCGGAGGCAGGATATGATTTTTTATGAGGATTCAAACCGCCCCATTCAACCGCATCCTTTGATAAATCCATGACAGTAATGCTGATAACTTCGTCATCGCCATCTTCCGTTTTATATTTCACATTGTAACCAAGTCCATCAACAACCTCTTTGATCCTCTGGCTGAGAACAGGATTTTCAGATACAGTTATCGGCTTGATGGAAATTTCACGGCTTTCTAAAATGCCGCTATCGGATTCCAAAAGATTAGCATTCTTTTTCATACATCCCCCCATAAAAAATAAAACTGAGATTAAAAAAACAAAGAACAACCTTTTAATCAAAAACATCTGCGCCCTCCATGCCAAACAAATTACTGAAAAAAATCTCAGCATCAAACCTCCCCGTGCAATAAAAAAATCCACCCCCTACAAAGCCCCAGCCTCGGCATCCTCAAAACTTATCTTGATTTCCCGCCCCTGCTTTGTTTGGCACTTATTCATTGTCGGAAACTCTTTCTTTAAGAGGTTTGTTGATTTACTCCTTATAATACAGGGGCTCTGGCGGCACCGATTATTTTTTCAATATATTTCAACTATTTTGAAGGATTAGGGATCAACTGGCTTCGAATGTTGGGCTCTTGATTTCTTCTTAAAGTTCATCATAGTCAATTCCAAATGCATTGCAGACCTTTTTGAACTTATCTAATATGCTAATATCGTTAAGCTTGCTAGCATACATTCCCCGGATAGTGTCTAAATATGTAGTCAAATCATCTCGATTAGAAGTGGAAAAAACCCTATCAATTATTTCGTCGGGTGACATTTGCTTGTAGGATGGGTCTATAGTCCCAAACGTCTTTGACCAACTATGATCAGCAAGTCCCAAAAGACGGACGAGGTTCTTCAATTTTAGAAGCGCGTTTATGCTAATGTTTGAGCCATCTTTTCTACACTGACAATAATTGTACCACTTATCCCTTAGAGTAATTATTCTTTTTGATGTCAAATTGACCGCCAGTTTACCAGTAGAATGTGCTTGAGTGTGACAATTGGGACAAAGAGGTGCAATATTTTCAATTGCATTATTAGAAGGATTTTCATCAACGTGGTGAAATTGAATAAATGGTGTCTGGCATATACAACACCGATTATTCGACCGGCTAAGAATTTCATTTTCAACAGATTTTGGAATCTTTGTTCTTTTTTTGCCCATGTAAGATTTCCTCAAAATTAAACGTCCAGCATAACAGTTTAGGGCGCGGGACGTAACGCTGTATGCTGTAAGCGATTGCTCATCTCAATCGAATAGTGTGCATTGTTTCGGCTTTGCATACTTTTCAATGCCTTCCGTTTGAACAAGATGATCGGGCAAAGGTAGACGTTCCAGTGCGCGTGGCTCAACTTTGATCGCGTCCCCGCCATATGATTTGCCAACCATGCGAAGGTTGTTGATTGTTTCCGGGTGTGAGAGTATATTCCAAAGATGTTCAACAAACTCAAGGTTCGGATGATTTGGATAGACACATAAGAGGCAATTGAGTGGCACTACACCTGCGCAGTTCCTGATGAAACGTGCATTCCTGCGTCCAAGATAGGCAAACATAATCGGCGGGATTGTTCGCGTTTCCACTCGGTACCAGGGGTTACGTGTTCGAATAAGTGTCTTTTTGTCAATTCCGCGGCTCGCGCCTTCTTCCAAATATGCTTGAACGGTAGCTGGGAGTTGGTCGAATGCCAAACCATTGACGTTGAGTAGTCGGGTGGGTCTGCCCTTGGCTTCAAGACGTTTAACATCTTCGCAACAAAAAAGATCCCCTTCAATATCCCGGGTCCGCCCAACTGCTTTTATCAGCATGGATTTTGGAATACCCAGTTCCCTCGCCCGCTTCAGGGTCATGAAGAAGAAAGCGATGTCACCAGTAACGATGCCGCGCATGACCGAGGCAAAATCGCCGAGGGTGTAACGATCGGCTGCTGTTTGTGTCGGTGGGCGAGATAGCCCGGTTTTAATCGCTTCGTCAACGCTCCTATGGTGGATTTCTAGCGTCTTGAACTGCTTGTGTCTATTTCCTGAAAGAAAAGAGATTAATTCTTCGGCATTCTGACTACGACATTTTAACCAGTGAAAGTGCTTGTTGGGTTGTTCTTTTTGGATACAGAAAACGAGTACATTAGTATCCATATCGGGAAATGGTGTAGCTTCAGGGGAGAACGTGATTACTGCATCAAATTTGTTGCGGGAAGCGATCCACTGCCATAGTGGTTGCGCGAACACACCTTCACAAATATCCGCGGATACGATGTAGCAGAGGCGCCCTCCAGGTGATAGCGTTTGAAGCGCTCTGATGAGGAAATAGACGTGCAAACCGGCTCGTCCGTCAATATGCCTGCCGATAGCAGTTCGTGCAAAGTCACGTAAAGAAGCTTTTTGTAACGTCGAAAGACGATGATGGCGTATGTAGGGGGGATTTGCGATAATTGCCGGGAACTGTTCGGTTGGTGGGTCAAGGACAAAATCACGAATTTCCACATTCCGTAGGTCGTTGTCATTCAATCCCGATTGACGAGCCTGTGCAACGATGTTCATGTCAATGTCCCGCCCAAAAAGGGAAAGATAAAACCGGTGCGATTCGGCATAGCGTTTGGCGACACGGAAAAAAACACCTTCACCCAGAGCTGGATCGAGGAGTCGTTTTGGTTGGTCTTGCAAGGCGTAAGCAACCATGAATTCTGCAACCCAGTCGGGTGTCCAGAATTGACCTTTAGTGCGCAGTGTCTCACGCTCACTTCTTGACCTTTGGACTACTTGATGTCGTTTTCTGTTCATCCTACCAACTCGACGGAATCCAGAATAGCCAACGCCTGCTCGCACAATTGAGACTTCCCACCTACAAACCGCACATAAGGGAGGATATGCCCGTTTTTATCCGTAATGGAATCAGCAACCAATTTAGGTTCCTCTATCGTGGTTGCCAAGTGATAGGCATACCTGTAATAAATCTTGTAGATCACCTTTTTCGATGTAGCACCGCCCGGTGCCTGAAACACTTGCTCGGTAGGTTCGATGTAACCCTGTGAAAACAGATTTTCTGCATCTATGAGCGATATTCCAAATGCCTCATCAAAGAAAGCATGCCAAACGTGAATAGGAATTTTTCTCTCATTCTGCCAATTCTTCAATGGCGATCTATCTTCCTCCTTGATGATAATCGTTGGAATCACTGCTGTCTTTTTCAATCCTGCCTTACCGCCGAGTCGCTTTTGAGGCGTGAAAGGCGTTGTGTAGTCCGGCATCTGTTTGGCTCGCCAAAGGCTGTTTTCGCATTCGACGGCAATAACCGCATGTTCTAATAGGACTTGCATCTTAGCGTCGTCTTCGGCTGTGAAGGGTAATTCACTGAGACCATTCAATCCATTTATAGCAGTGTCAATCTTGGTTTTATCTTTTGTACGATAGATCAACAAGTCTGGGCGTTTTATATTGCGAAGTCCAGCTTTTTCCAAACGCTCGAAATAAAGTTCAAAGGCCCGGACATCATTGTTCGGGGCTGTTCCACTGGGACCATAAGGTATAGCGAAATACTTGCCTGTATCGTTCACAGCTTGAGTTAGTCGTTCTTCGCTCCACACACCTTGAGACCAACGCATTAGAAAGTCACTTCCGCGAAGGCGCCGAGGGTTGAGCATAAAATCAGCCCAAGATACGTTGCTCATGCCCCGAAAAGTTAAGAGTATGTTTTCCATCGAGACAGACAACTCTTTATCAAAGGGATGATCAATATGCTTATTCATATAGTTCTTTTATTTACCCCAAAATAATAATACAATCTTTATGAAAATGGCAAGCTCAGATTATTTCTTTCTGAAGAAAAAGTTGTTGTCTCTTCTCAATTATTGCGCTTAACAGTGCTTTTCTTATTCTTTTTATGCTTCTTCTTTTCATGTCTGATCCGCCTATACACAACTGTATAGGGAGGTTCACAGCCAATCAACCAGGCTGCGAACTCCATCCCTTCTATTCAAAACATGTTTGATAATCATCTCTTTATAATTGTTTTCGGTATAATAAACGTCAATATTTTCCCATCTTTCGATTGTTTGTAAATTGAATAAGTTTTTATTGGGAAAGGCCAGTGTTTGTCAAGTAAAACGTATTTAACAACGGGTGTTTCCTTGATTTTTCAGAAGAATGAAAAAATATATGTGTTCGTTGGGAGATGAAAAGTGGGAGGAGGCGGGGTAATGCTGGGCATGGATTGTC
Source organism: candidate division BRC1 bacterium ADurb.Bin183 (assembly GCA_002070185.1). GTDB lineage: Bacteria > Sumerlaeota > Sumerlaeia > MWCT01 > MWCT01 > MWCT01. The sequence continues at coordinate 202,117 of MWCT01000003.1, read as the reverse complement.
GCACGCGCCGATTGCGGTTGCGCGTATAAAAGTCCCGCAAATGCCAGATGCGACCACAAACTCAGACGACCTATCAGCCGCGCCGCCAAAGCCACCCCCATAATGTCGCCTTGGCGTCCTAAAAACTTACCTTGATTTCCCGCCCCTGTTTTGCTTGGCTCTTATTCACCATCGAACCCTTTTTCTTAAAGGCGGTTTGTTCATTTTACTCCTTAATAGAGCAACGCTTCCGATGGCTCAGATTATTTTTTCCTTGCATATAGGCGTTCAATTCAAAGATATAACCCCTAATTTTTTTTGTGCAAACGAAAAGGAAATAAAAAAAATGGCACGTTTTGCGATTATCACGCTTTATGACGAGTTCGCTCATGGCACGCGAATCCTTATTGCAAACCTGAAAAAACACGGACATTTTGCATGTATGATTGCATTCAAAACTTATTCCGCAGAACCGTTGGAAAGCGCCCGCAATGTCTATAAACACCTTTACGAACCCATGCATATTCAGGTGCAACCCAACGGCGATTATGTCAACGCGTATTCCTACCCGCCCTCGCCGACAGAAGACCGAATCTTGCTTGATCTTCTTAAAAGGTTGAAGATAGACCTTGTCGGCATTTCTCTTACATGCGTGCAACAAGCCGCCGCGCGCCGTTTAACATCGCTCATCAAAAACGAACTCCAATTGCCCGTTATGTGGGGCGGTCCGCAGCCAACCACAGACCCCGACACATGCATCAAGTCCGCCGATTATGTCTGTCGCGGCGAGGCGGAGGATGTCCTCCTTGATGTTGGAAAGGCGATTGACGCCGGCGAATCTTTCAGCCATGTCAGCAATATCTGGACGCGCAAACCCAATGGGGAAATTATTAAAAACATTGAGCGCCCGCCTGTGGATAATCTCGACACCCTGCCTTATCCCGATTACTCTCGCGAGAGCATCTTCTTTATTGATGAAGACCAACTGCGTTGCGGCATCCCATTCCCTAAAAGCGACCTCAATACAAATTACCTTACCCAAACTGCGCGAGGCTGTCCATACTCTTGCACATTCTGCTACCAATCGTATGTCAAGACGCTATACCCCGGACGCAAATATGTGCGCGAGCGTTCCATTGACCACATTTTAGGCGAATTAAAAGAAGCAAAAGCCCGCATGGGGCATTTTTATCTGGAAATTCTGGATAACATTTTCACGCTCAAAGAAGAGCGCGTTGCCGAATTCTGCAAACGATACCACGCAGAAATTAACGAGCCATTCTGGTGCTACACACACCCGCGATGTTGCAGAGATAACATCGTCCGCCATTTGGCTGCCTGCCCAAATTTTGAATACATTATCATGGGAGTTGAATCTGTTTCGGAAAATATCGGCATTGATACCTTCCACAGAAAGCAAACACCTCAGATTGTTCTTGATGCCGCAAAGGTTATTAACAAATATGGAATCAATGTGAACTATGATTTCATCACCAATGTGCCGGGGGAGACCGAAGGCGATTGCCGGCAGAACCTTGATTTGATTCGGCAAATCCCAAAACCTTTCCGCATCCGCCTTTCTAAACTCTCTTTGTTTCCCAACTATGAAGTTCAAAACGAGACGGCAGGCAAGAATCGTCTGGTAACCGAAAAACGCTACCGCGTCTGGAACGCCCTCTATTTCCTTGCACAGGATGTCAATCTATCAGATGAGGAAGTGGACGCCATCGTCTCCAGCCCCTTCTTTGAAGAAAACCCGGAGTTTTTGGAGAAAATGAATGTTATCCTTACTCGTCAATTTAAGGAAAATCTCAAATTAAACGTCCAGAACAAGATTAAAACCGTAGAAATTGAATCGCGCAAAAAGCATGAAGAGTGTTTGGATGGGGACATGGCGCGGTTATTGGGGCGCAAAGGAATGAAGCAATTTCTCTGGCTCCACGACAGCGCCGCACGCGCCAAAAGGCGCCTGAAAAAAATCTTATAAAAAAATATAAAAAAAACACCAAAAAGTGTTGACAGCCTTGCAGGTATTGCCCTATATCCACTAACAGTGAAATGTATAAAGCCATGAAAATTCGAAAGATAATAACAAGTCATAAATACGGCTTCACCCTCGTTGAAATTGTCATCGTAGCGGCGCTGGTAGCCTTATTCTCTGGGCTTGCCACTTTTGGCATCCAGCAAATGCTGCGGAACAATAAACTGAAAGCCGTCATCGGCGAAGCGCGCCAAGTAGGCTCATCGCTGATTTTCGCCCATCAGGATATCGGCTTTTATCCCTCCATTGGATTTTTGAACATGTCCAAGGCGGTAATTGATGGACGATTCGGCATGAACGGCTGGCGGAGCCTTTCGCCGATGGGAATGCCTCTGGGAGGGATTTCATACACCAACGCCCAGAAATTTTGGTCGGGTCCTTATTTTGCCCAGTCCCTCAGCCGTAACCAAACATCTGTCCGCTTCAAATCCGTCGTAACCATGCAAGTCCCTATATATACATCCGGCAGCTCGTCCCCTGCGGGGTATGAAGATATTGATTGGCCTGCCGACCAGTGGGGCAACCCTTATGTCCTTTATTTGTTCAAATACGATGCGGTGAACAGAACTTGGGCTTTCGTGGATGGACCGACGGATGACGCCAATTACTGGGCGGCAGTCGTCAGCTATGGACCGAACGGCATTCCGGGAACGTTGCATGAAAGCGAAGATTTTGAAACATTTAGAACAACGCGATGTCTGTATCATCAGGACGCCATCAGAACGCCGATTTTCAGATCGCTTCTGATTACTGAATACAACACCGCCAGAGCGGCAGTCCTTGACCGCGCCGCTCCTTACATTGGAATAATTAATCCCGGCTCAGACGATTTGATTTACAATATTGAATAAATTTAAGATGATAAAAATCTCTTAATGATATATAATTAAATTGAATGGTTGATAAAAAGGCTCTGCGAAAAAACAACAAGACAAGGGATTAAGGACAAAGCGGAGGTTGTTATGAAAGGGCGACTCAAAGGTTTTACTGCGGTAGAAGTGACCATGGTGGCGGCTGTTATCGCCATTTTGGCGCTTATTATCCTTCCGCTTTTCCAAAAACGCGCCGAAAAAGCCAAAATCGCCGCCGCGCAGGATGACCTCCAAGGTTTGGCAAAAGCTGAAATCCTCGCCAACGCCGATACAGATTGGTATTTTCGCCTCCAAGACCTTGATAACACAAAACTTTATCCCGGCACACCTGATGAAAGAGATGTCTCCGTTCCACACGCCTTATGGGATCGCTTCCTTGATGTCACCAACCGCGAAATACTTGCACGCCGTTGGGAAGGACCCTACATCGCTATACAAACCCTTTCATCAACAAAACTTGCAACCGCGCTGGCGGACTGGGATCCCGCCTTCTTTCAGCAAAATGCGCAAGGCTGGTATCCAATTCCTGTATATTCCGGGATTGATAATGGAGATGATAATATCCCCAAAGACCCATGGGGCGGTCCCTATATATTCTTTGCCCCCGGAGAAACTAATTACGGCGGCTCAACGTTCAGATACGCCAACGCTGTCATTTACTCAATGGGTCCAAACGGATTGCCCGGCGATGGTTCGCTGGGTGTAAATTCCGGCTCGCTGGTTAGGGACTCAACCCATCCAGGCGCGCTGGGTAATGGAGACGATTATAAATTCGTATTTTAATCCGATGACGTGCGCGTCCCCCGGGGAGGAATAAGATGAGACTTTCGGGAATAAATAAAACGTTCAAAGGCTTTACCATCATTGAAATCCTGATTGCAATCATCATAATCGGCATACTGGTCGCTATTATTATCCCCCGCCTTGCCACAAGGGCGGACCTTGCGCGCCGACGCGCCGCAGAATCCGATATTGAAGAAATTCGCAAAGCCCAAGAACATGCCGGCATTGACACCGGTTATTATTATCGCCTCTATGTCCTTGATGATAACCCCGGCGGCGATGGTTACGGAACCGGCAACCCCAATGATATAAATGACGGATTGCGGGACGAAATCTTAAACCAAATCGCCTCGAACCCTATCAGAATGTTCATCAGCCCGACAACAGGCGAGATGTATAACGACACATCCGCTGTGCGTATTTATACCAAAATGATTGAAAATGAAACCAGCTTTGGCTGGCAAGGACGTTACCTCACATGGCACAAAGATTTCAATAATAATGACATCCCTGACGACCCATGGAATCACGATTACCTCTTTTTTACAGAAAAAGGGCTCGTCTTGGAACCCGATGGCATAATAGTTGAAACATGCAGCTTCCTCCCCGATGGAACCGCCGTGTCTGGAAGCAGCTACAATTGCAACAAGTTTGACCGATTTACCATCTTGAGCCTTGGCGCTAACGGAGTCCCAGGCGACGGCGGCGCGGATGTTAACGCCCTTGGAACCGGTGATGACATTTTTCAACAATGGTAATATTATATTTGTAATATATCGAACATATTTCAAGGAGGGATTGACAAATGAGGAGCATTAATAAGAAAGGGCAGCGCGCTGTCACGCTGACCGAACTGCTGGTGGTGCTGGCAATTATAGGATTGCTTGCCACCATCGCCGTGCCCGTTTATGTCAGCAAAATGGAACAAGCAAAAATTGTCACAGCCAAACACGAGGTTAGAGAACTGGCAGATGCAGAAGAGATATGCGGAATTCTGCATGGCTACTATGTGCCTCTGTGTATGCTGGATGACCTCCCGTATCGCTCAAGCGGACGTCCCCCTCGGGTTGATGACGTGGAAAACACCGCCAACATACTCGACCCATATCTGATTGATGTTGCCATTCCCATCCTCGAGCAACGCGGCAATCAGAAGCAGTTGGGTTCTAATAGAAACGACACACCATCCGTCGGCAAACTTTACTTCGGATGGCAGGGACCTTTCATTAACTTCAAAAGATATTATATGGGGCAGGGGATCTATACCGAACCGGCAACGCCCACAAACGACCGAATCGCTCAGGACTATCCGCTTGACCCTTGGGGCAACCCTTATCTGATGGCAACAGAAAGAGGTCTTGTCACATTAATCGGACAAATCCCTTCACCTGATGTGACACTGGAGCATTCCTTTGATAGAATGGCGATACTTAGCTTGGGACCCGACGGAACGACCACCATTTCAGGAAGCAACATCTCCTTTAACAACCCAAGCGGCACCGACGACATCTGGGTCTATTTTGGCGGCGCTATCAGACCTGAAACCGTATATTAACCCATGAAAGAGTTCCCGTCCGCAGTTAGTAAAAATAAGGACTTGCCATGATCACAAAGCCAAAAAATTCCGCCGTAACGCTTCTGGAACTCCTTGTTGTCGTTATGATCATGGGTATTCTTGCTTCCATTGCCGTTACGGTTTATACAGGTCATGTGGATCGCGCCCGAGTCGCTGCCTGTCGAGATATGATACGCCAGCTGGAGCTGGCAATCAATCGGTATGAAGTGGATACAGGGCAGCTTCCGCCCTCCAGCTCAGGTCTGACACTGGCGCCGGATGACATCCTTTACGAAGTTTCCGGAGGCGGCTCCTTCGGAAGCGGATATCTTCAACTGGCTCTATCACACAGCTTAAGCGGCAATCTATATCGTCCCTTGCATTACCGCTGGCTCGGACCTTATATTGAACTGGATGAAGACCAAATAGGAGATCGCTTTGGAAAGCCGCCAACGGCTTCCACACCGCAAGGTTACGTTCAGATACTCGACCCATGGGGCAATCCTTATTACTATCTCCGCGCCGACCATTATTCAACTATGGGCGGAACCCAATATCCCCATAACCATCCGTTCTACGCCGCGGAAACATATTACAATCCCTCCTCGTTCCAGATTTTCTCACTGGGACGCAACGGCACGACTTATGCCGTGCCCTACCGCGGTGAAGAAACAGATGACGTCAATAACTGGCGTAAATATGGAGTGCGGTTTGCATCATCGGGCGGCGGAGGCAGACGCACACCCGTAAGCATAACTCGCACCGATACAGCATCATCCGGCGGCGGAAGCGGAACAAAAATAGCTCAAACAGATTCCGCAGCCGGACGCAACATAGCCGGAAGCGGCATCTCATATATCCACAACGCTTCAGCAAGCGGCTCCGGTTCCGCGCTTTCTGGCGGCGGTCAATCCGCATCCGGTCAGGGCGATTCAAACATTGGAAAAGATTCTGAATCAACCGGCTTTGGTTCCTCCGGAGGAATGAAATCCGGTTCGCTCGGCAGCGATGGTTCTAATGCGCAAGACGATACCCGCCGCACTGTTCCGATAATTTTCTCTTTGCCCGATGGCGGAAGCATCACATTCAACTGGCCTGAAGGCTGGGAAAAAAATAAACAAAATGTTATGGAAAACTTAAAAGATAAAAAAGCCGGCAAATGGCTTTTTCAAGCCTCCAACGAAACGACGCAAGAGCAAATCCTTGAACGTTACAAACAATATTCCGATGCGCGCGTTATTCAGGAAGGACCTGATTTGACAGGCACCGTTCCAGATGCCAAAGTCTTGGTTGTCTGGTCAAAATCCATTCCCGATGATGATTTGCGCGATAGTCTGAAAGATAAATACTATCACATCGTTTTTACGTTCAAATATAAAGATTACACTTGTTGGTGGACTGAAAATTACAAGACCGAAAAAGAGACAGAAAAAGAAACTCTTTTTATTACAGGAATCGTGCGCAACCGCAAACAAGACAACAAGTAATTAAAAAAATAACCGCGGTCGGTAATGGAAATTTCCAGTTAAGACCGCGGTTTTTTATTGGTCATATTCTTTTTTCGCCAAAGACTTGCGCGCGAAAACGAAAAATTTTCGTATCCTTCTTTTCGTAAGCATCTATCGGAAGTCCCGCTTTCTGGCAGGTATTCTCAAGAAATTCATACCTGTCCCAACCCCACTCGACAGCGACCTGCGGGAGCAGAAGCCCTCGATGAAATCCCCGCTCAATAACAAGCCCGTCCTTTCCCACCTCAATATTTTCAATATCATCCACTAAGGTCAACGGGGTCATAACGGAAATTTCGATGTCCACATTATCAAGTTCATCCTCTGTAATGGGAGGAAAGCGGGAGTCTTTTGATGCCGCATTGACCGTGTTCTCGATGACGCCGCGAAGGATGGTATTTGTGTTTTCCACATCTCCAATACATCCGCGGAGTTCTCCCATTTTATGCAGAGAAACAAAAACGCCCGTTTTTTGCTCAAGCGCCGGGGATATTTCGTAATTTTTCATATCCTTTTCCGACGGATATTTTTTTTCTCTGACCCATTTTTCAAGTGTAAAACGGGAAAGCCTCAGAATTATTTGTTCCTCCTGCGGCGAAATAAATCTTGGCGGGGCGCCGAGCATAGGACTGAACTCCTTGCTAAAGAGTAGCAAAATTTTTAAATGATTACCTGTTTTCGCAGGCTAATTAATGATTATTTAATATTTGAAAAAAAAATAACATCAAGAGAAATCTGCTTTTCAATGTTATTACTTGTGAAAATTATATCATGAAAACCATCTCCGTTCATATCCAACAAATCGAAATCATCCGCCTCCTCAGGCAACTTGAATATATATGCCGCCTTGGCGGAAAACCCTTTCTTACGATTGATGAATGGAAAAAGGGAATATTCTTTTGCGCCGGTTTTTAAAAGAAGATCCGGTTTGCCATCCCCGGTCAAATCAACGCCAACATTAAGATAATTAAAAGCCGGAGAAATGTAATTTATCCAATCAGGCGTTATCTTGGCTGGAAAGGAAAAAGTGGGCGATTTGGGAAAGCCCTTATCCTTTTCCCAAAGATAAAATATGATCTGCCCGGTGATTCCTTTAGTTAAAAAATTCTTCAGATTGGAAGAAACCGAAGTCCCTTTTGTTTCTGGATTAAAAAGAATCAAATCAACATATCCATCCCCATCCACATCCATGAGGGGAACTCCGTCCATAAAAGGGGATACAGCGGCGGCGCGCACTTCGCTGAAAGGTTTTGAAGATAAGGCGCCATCCGCGTCAGCCAGAAAAACCTTCACGGTTGTCACAGGGGAAAAAGCGCTTGACTGAGTATTATATATCACCGAATCCTTGACGCCGTCTTGATTAAAATCAAAATGATGTTTGTATAAAAAAGAGTCTTCCCCGTATAAAGCATCCGAAGCGGCGTCGTCTTCCGGCAGGCTGTTTTCGGATAGATTTGGCTCTTTTTGCGCAGACCATTTACCGTTCAGACATTCCCAAACCTCGCTGCCCAACCTTAATTGTGCGACCGTATTTTCAGTTGCATCGGTTATTTTTAAGTCAGGGACGGAACTTAAAATGGCGCCATAGGAATAATTGATTTCAAATAGTTTTGTCCGCTCAAAACTATGTTGTTTGTTAATTAAAAACATATTTCTGCCAACCACCTGCGGAGGAACGCCAAGAGACAAAAAAATCACATCGTTTGATAAATCGAAAGGTATGCGCAATGCGGGCGTGGAATAATCATCCGCCATGAAAATTTTAAAACATGATTTATCCGGCACAATAAAATCATCAAATGCGGCGGAATCAAAACGTCTGACAAAATTGATGCGGTTTAATTCATCCGAATCCGCAGGAAGGAAAAGAGAGTCTTTAACCAAAACCAATGGCGGCGATGTGAAAATATCCTCTTTTAGCGGAAGAAGATCCACGCCCTTATGCGACATCAGAGCAATTTGCACTGATGCGTCCGCATCATTTTTAAAAAAATCAAAGTAAAGATAAAAAGAAGGGATTGCAAACGTTTGCGAAGGTTTCGATGAAAAATGATTGCGCGGTTCCTGCGGATAAAATTGAAAAGTGCGGTCATTGAAAACCAAAATATCCAACCGCCCTTTTGCTCGAAAATCTTGCATATAAACATGGCTCGTTATAGGGCGCGTAATCTCCCGCCGAATCCAATTTTCAGATTGCGCCGCCAAGGGATACAATGCCAATACAAAAAATATTAATCCGCGTCGAATCATTCTTCGCCCAAAATAAAAAGATTTATCCGCATCTGCTTTAAGGAGAATAAAACCAGATCCTCTTCCGCGCCGTTATTTATTTTATCAATTAAGCAAAGCGAAATATCATCGCCCTTTATTTTGAAGTATGGTCGTTTTTCGAAACCCTTTGAGCCGCACAAATGAACGCGCGCCTCATTGTTGTCCGCCCAAATAAGCAAATCGTTAAGACCGTCGCCGTTGAAGTCGCTCAAAACATCAAAAGGCGATATCGAACGATAAAAAACCTCGAATTTCATTTTCAAGGGAAGCGCCCAATCGGGTTGCTCGGGATAGATATTTTTATCCTTATTAAATAAATAGACGTTGGCAGAATACCGCACGGTTTCGCCCAGAATATAATCGGCAACGTCATCCATTGATGAAGGATTATAATCCATCCGCAGATTAAATAAATCAAGCGCCCCATCGTTATTGAAATCGACAAAAGCCGCCAGCCCCAGAGGATCCCGCATTCTGACTGTGCTCGACGGATTGCAAACATAAAAATCTGCCGCCGCAGGGGAAAGGTAAATATCCGCTTTAGTCAGAGGCGATAAAAAGTTGCGGTTGGAGGTTACTGTAACTAAATCAAACCATCCATCGCCGTTGATATCCAACAAGCGTCTAAATAAAAGCTCATGCGCTGTTTGATTTGCGCTGTCGCCGCGGCTTTGCTCGGCGGCGTCAAATAATTTTTTGCCAAGTGTTTTATCAAATCGCAAAGTTTGGTTTGGCAAAGCTGCATAACCCAACGGATTGAGCGTCTCGAATATCTCATAACAGGGCGCGTCTTTTGGATTTTTTAAAACAAGTATTTCAAAACTATTGTTTTTTGGCGAAGGGATGATAGAAGTTAAACTGGTCTCAAAATAAGAAATACCGGCGGTTTGATTGGTAATTTTATATTTGCGAAAAAGAGGGGTTTTTGTTTGCGGCGGCGTTGACAAAATCGGTTTTTTATCGCAGATTTTCAAAATATTTATTTCATCGCCCATGCCTAAAATAATTTCATCATAGCCGTCGCCCTCGACATCTTGGATAAAGGGGGCGCCGATAAGCCGCGCCGGCTTTAAAAAATCATCAATAACAGACGGCAAATCGCTGCGGTTTGTTATTGGAGAAATTAATTCAGGTTTTTCAGCCAACCCTTCATTATTGAAAGGGAAATAATAAACGCCCGTTTGCGATTTGACGATGATGGAACGGGGGTGATCTGGGCTAAGCGCGCCAAGGCAGTATTGGCAGCGCCCCGATTCCGTTCCCGGCGGGATGCCGGATATTTTTTTCATAAAAACAAGCGTCTTATTTTTAATATCAATCCGGTAGATGTAAAAATCTCGATTCGTCTGGATGACTAATTCCTTCCGACCATCCCCTGTGCAATCAAAAAACAAAAACTGACTCTGAGAGTTCATCGGCTGAATCTCAGCATCAAACTTATAGGAAATCTCAATCAAAGGGCTTTTGGCAAAAAGAGGCGCGCCAAATAGATAAAAGAAAAAGATTAAAAATTTTTTACGTGTCATGTTTGAAAAGGAGCGCAAATCTCAATCGCTAATTTAATCTCTCGGATATTCAGCCGAAAAGGCGTCAAGGATAATACTGCCGCTGGATTTTTTATCCTCCCGCGTCTGGACAAGATACAACTGCTTTAGCGTAAGGGGGTAGTCCAGCCGAGCGGCGGGATTCGACCATTTCGCCGAGAGCTCGGTGAGCGGGACTTCAAGATACCGCCATTCATCCTTCCAGAATATCCCCCGCGTGCCTTCGGTGAAATCAGCGATAAACTCCTCGCCATCTTTATCAAGAATGACGCCGCGCAGCCATTGCTCCTTGCCGTCCCCATAAACCCAGACGCCGATATTAAACGGCTGTGCGGGAATCGGGCGATTAATATCAAGATAAACCGCGGAAGTTCCGTCGGATTTCATTTTATAATTAATCCGCGCCGCCGCCGCGCCCTCCTTTTTTACCGACGATTCAAGCAGAACTTTGGTTTCGCTCTCATCGCAGTTCTGTGTCGAAATCTTGAAATCGGTTATGGCATCGAATGATTCGATATTTTTGGTTTGGAAATAATCCACATAAACAGGAACGTTGCGGCTTTGCGAACCAATGCTGATTACCAGATTGTGTTTGCCTGCGTTTGTCCCAGTAATGGAATTTGCCGCGCTCAACCATTTAACGCCGTCAGTTCCCTCCGTGCGTATCATGGAAGAAAAAAGGTTTAGCTCATTGTCATTTTTATCAAAGGCGGTGATTTCAAGGGTTCTTGTCTGCCCCGATTTCATCAAAACTAAATCGGGATAGACTTCAATTTTTTCAACAGGCGAAACCTCGATGGAAATCGTATCCGAAATGGTTGCGCCCTTTAACATCGCAGCGACACTCCCCATAGTTGCCGAATCTCGCAAATGAAGAATGCTGTTGTTTATTTCCCCGAGTCCGTCCGTAATCTTCCATTCAATTTCCGATTGCTCAACTTGAACCGGATTAAAATGCGCATCATATCCCAGAACAGTCAGAGGTATTTGCGAAAGGGGAGGGACTCGTAGATTGCGGGGTTCCAAGCGTATCTGGGCTATACCGCCCGCCGCGGCGGAACTGGCGAGCAAAAGGGCATTGGTCACCGTTCGCGGACCTGTGGCATCGGACGGCTTATTGACAATTTCCCCGCGAACCCACATCGTGGTTGAACCGCCGCCATCCAAATTCATTGCGTCCCATGCCCCAAGCTCTTTCATATACTGGGCAAGCTCAACCAAACTATGCCCGATGCTGATGGCTGGCTGGCGCCCGTCAACAGTCGCCAAATAAACGATGCTTTTATCTTTGGAAAAACCAATCGCAGTGCGGGGATGTTTTGTTGTGCTGAATGATTCGCTTATGCCTTCTTCCTTCAATTCCACAGAAACCTTGCCATCGCGCAGAATCCTCGGACCCCCGCCGACTGCCGCCGCTATCGGCTCATCAAAAGATGCCATCCGCGCTTCAAGCGCGCCCTTTGCGCCGAGTTTCAAATGTGGGATAAATTTTTTGGATAGGGTTGATTTTATAGCCAGATATAAATAACCGCTTTGGAGGGGAGCCTTACTTGCATCGTTTATAATTTCATCAACAACCACATGGCATGATTGATTCGGAATAAACTCATTGTCAATCTGCCTCATTTTGAAAATTATCCGCGGCGCATCGAATTTGAGCTCTTTGCCAAACCGCTCGGTGTATATAACAGCATCTTTATCCTCTTTCAGATTGATGCCGGAAATGGGAAATTCCAACTCCCCGATTTTGAGCGACGTCTTCATATCGCCTCTGATAATGAAAGGCTCTCCCGATTTGTTAATAACAAAGGCGCTTCGTTTTGGATGCGGTCCTTTGTAGATAGTCCCGTCATCCACAAAAATCCCGATAGGAATATGGCTATTCCCCCAAAAATCGGCGTTCACAGCCGCCACGATCAAATGACCTGAACGGCTTTCCCGCTCTGACATGGCGGCAACTTTTTCCCCTTGAAAAAGCGACTTCTTTCCCTTTTCAGTTTCCAGTTTGAGATGCGCCTGATTTCTATCAATCATAATAGCATTAAGCAGCAACGGTCCGCTCTTTCGCCATTCCCTGCGGTGTATGACGCCCTTTTCCACAAAGCGCTCATAGACAACATCTTTTTTGCCAATAGGCTGAAACGCCATTTCAGAAGTTTTGGCGGATTGTTCTGCCGCAGTTAATTGCCGAACGCTAGGGGCAAATAAAAGAAGCATCGCGGCTAAAATGGCAATAAAAGCAAAAAAACGTTTAGGCATGATAGTTCCTTTGAAAAAAAAGTTAGATTAATAAAAGATTTTATTAATCGTCTAATCTTAATAAGAGATTATGGGATTATTTTTTCTTTGTATGGATGGGCGTCAAGCCGAAAATGCCCTCCCACGAAAATTCCGGACCGAGGGCGGTTGTTTGAGGCTCGGATAATGAGGCAGCCCAGCGCGCCGCCTGAGCGAGCATCGGCTCCAAACCCGGCGTCAATTCAGGATGAGGGCCAAAAAGAATAACACGCCCCTTGCCGAATCGAGAGGCGATGATAGCGTCATTGCCCGCCATTTGACCGGCGGGCGCATCGGGGGCATGCAGGTCTGTTTCATATTTAGCAAGGCAGGTGTATTCGGGCAGATAAGGATCTTTGCCCGGAACAAATATTGGACCATTTTGGAAATGAATCTGAAAAGGTGTCGTTTTCGAATTGCCGCGCGTCAAGGCGCTGCATTCGATGGTCTGCTCGCCTCGAACCCAATGCTCCGAATCATGAAGACGGGCGTTAATCAATTGAATATTAGCGGCGGATTGACGCTCGCTCAGCGGGACAAGATATGCGCCCGCGCAGATGCCAATATAGCCGCCGCCGGAAGAAACAAAATTCTCAATAGCGCGGCACCCCGCGGCTCCGAGCGCTTCCCGTTCGCCGCTTGCTGTGCCGCCGGGTATTATAAGAACACGGCAGCCTTTCAACTTTCCATTGATAATATCGGATTCGCTGACTTCTTGTATTTTGATATCGCTGTAGGTCTTTAATGACGACTTGACGCCTTCAACCGATTTGGCAAGACTTCCCTTGCCATTATAAAGGCACACCGCAAAGTCAGGCAGGGGCTCAGTGACTGGACGCACACCGAAAGCCATTAGCGTAAAGATTAATACAACAAACACACCAGCGACAATAACCTGCTTCATAATGACCACTCCTGCGGGAAATAATGCAACAGTAACAAGCGCGGTCGCAAATAGCTGGAACAAAAACTATTCACAATTTGTCTAATCACATAATGATGATGCCCCATCCATGTCAAATAAAAAATATTCTAAAAAATTGTTTTTTCATAATTTAATTGACAAAAGCCCAGTAGAGCCATGAGTTCTCTTGTTTTTGTAAATTGCTATTAAAGGCTTTGCTAAAAAATTTTTCGTTTTTTGAATAATATATTATGTGAGGGGACATGAAAAAATATCTCGTTATTGTCGAATCTCCCGCCAAATCCAAAACATTAGTTAAATATCTGGGCAATGAGTTCGTCGTGGAAGCCTCCATTGGACATGTGAAAGACCTTCCCGCAAAAAAAATTGGCGTAGATTTGGAAAATAATTTCGCGCCGGAATACGAAGTTATCGCAGGCAAACAAAAAACACTTGATGCAATCAAAAAAGCGGCGCGTACCGTAGAAGCAATCTATCTGGCAACCGACCCCGACCGCGAAGGCGAAGCCATCGCTTGGCATATCGCGGAAGAAATCAACACAAAAAAGAAAGAAATCTACCGCGCCACATTTAATGAAATTACCAAAAATGCCGTCCTTCATGCGATCGCAAACCCGATTCGTTTGAATAAAGACCTTTTTGAGGCTCAACAAGCCCGACGCATCCTTGACCGACTTGTCGGATATAAAATCAGCCCGTTATTATGGCAAAAGGTTAAAAGCGGACTCAGCGCCGGACGCGTCCAGTCGGTCGCCGTTCGAATCATCTGCGAGCGCGAGGAGGAAATTCAAAATTTTAAGGCGGTTGAATTCTGGACTATTGACGCCCATGTGCGCGCTGACAACCCGCCCGATTTTATTTTGCGCTTAACTGAAATAGATGGGAAAAAGCCCGTCCTTTCCAAAGAAAATGACGCAAAAAAAATCCTGCAAGAAATTGAAAACGCCGAATTCAAAGTCGCAAAAGTTGAAAAAAAGGAAGTCAAACGCGCCCCGTCGCCGCCGTTTATTACCAGCACCCTCCAACAGGAAGCGGCGCGCCGTCTCCGTTTTCCAGCCAGCATGACCATGTCGCTTGCCCAGCATCTATACGAAGGTATTAACGTCGGCGAAGAAGGACCCGTTGGTCTCATCACATATATGCGCACCGATTCCACGCGCATCTCGGAAGAAGCCCTCGGCGCAGCGCGTCAATTTATCAAACAAAACTTTGCAAAGGAATACCTGCCGGCACAGGCTCGCGTTTATAAAAATAAAAAAACGGCGCAAGATGCCCATGAAGCCATCCGCCCCACTTCAATGGAATGGACGCCGGATAGAGTTAAACCGTTTCTGGATAAACCTCAATTTAAACTATATCAATTAATCTGGAACCGTTTTATCGCATCACAAATGTCCAATGCCGTCTTTATGCAAACCCGAGTCGAGAGCCTTGTCAATCAACGATACCTGTTTTCCACAACCGGATTGACTAATATTTTCTCCGGCTTTCTCGCCCTTTATGAAGAGGGAAAGGATGAAGAAGTTAACAATCAAAACAGCGGCGCCGAGCAAGCCGAGGAAGAGCGCAAGATACCGCCATTAAAAGAAGGCGACCTGCTTAAAGTTCTTGAAATTAAACCCCAGCAAAACTTCACGCAGCCTCCTCCGCGTTTCTCTGAAAGCTCCCTCATCAAAGAACTTGAAAAAAAGGGAATCGGACGCCCCTCAACTTATGCCGCAATTGTCAGCACAATCCAAGAAAAGGAATATGTGCTAAAAGAAAAAGGAAAGTTCATCCCCACAGACTTGGGCAAAATTGTAACGAACATCCTTGTTAAAACCTTCCCGGAAATCTTGGATATTCGTTTCACCGCAATGATGGAGGATCAACTGGATAGAGTTGAAGAGGGAAAGGTCAATTGGGCAGACCTGCTGCGCGAGTTTTATATTCAGTTCGAAAAGCGGCTTGCCGAGGCGCCGACTCAGATGCGCAACGTTCGAGGCGAAACACATCCAACAGAAGTCATGTGCGAAAAATGCGGGGCTAAAATGATTATACGCTGGGGAAGAAGAGGGCATTTCCTTGCATGTCCCAACTACCCCAAATGCCGAAATACCAAAGAATATAACACCGATACAGAAGGCAATATCCAAGTTGTCAAACCGGCGGAAACCGAAATCAATTGTGAAAAATGCGGACGCCCCATGATTATCCGCACAGGCAAGCGGGGGCGGTTCCTTGCCTGCTCAGGCTACCCCGAATGTAGAAACACAAAACCCTATCCCATCGGAGTTACCTGCCCAACATGCGGCGGAAATCTGGTTGAAAGAATGTCCCAACGAGGACGCGTATTTTATTCCTGTTCCAATTATCCGGACTGTCATTTTATTCTCCGCGAAGCGCCTCTGCGCAAGCCTTGCCCCGAATGCAAAACCGCGAGCTTCCTGATTGTGGAATGGCGCAACGGCAAAAAGCAGATGCGCTGTCCGAACCCGAAATGCGGTTATCGAAGAGACCTTATCGAAAGCGAAGAATGACATTCCGCCTCATCTTGTGAACCAATAGTCTTGACACCCGTTCAAGAAAAAGGGATTATCTATTTAGTTATTTGCTTTAAAAATAGCGGTATTTTATTTTTTGTTAATTTAATCATGAGCGGCGGTTATTTATTATGAATGGTTTGAAATCGGCAACCCTGTGGATTGTAATCTTCGTGGGATGCATCCTCATCGTCCTGACGGTTAATCAAAAATCTAAATCGGAGAAGATTAACATCATCCACTTTTTTAAACTGGCAAAAGATAAACGCATCATTGGCGAGGTTGTGGATAAAGGCGGGCGGCTCTCCGGCGAATATGTGAAGCAGGACGGCAAATGGGGGCGTTTTACCACGCAATATTTTGACTCGCAGGCGGAAAAGGTGCTTCAGGTGATGCTGGAAAATGATATCCAGTATGACCCCCGTCCGCCATCGGCGCTGTCTCAACAAATGCTATATTCGCTCCTGCCGTTTATTCCGTTCCTCATATTATTCTTTTTAATCATGCGCCAGATTCAGGGCACAGGCAACAAAGCGCTGAGTTTCGGCAAATCCCGGGCGCGCCTTGTTTCAGAAGGGCAAGTCAAAGTAACCTTTGATGATGTTGCCGGTGTGGAGGAGGCGAAAGAGGAATTGAGAGAAATCGTCGAATTCCTCAAAGACCCCAAACGATTCACACGTCTGGGAGGGCGCATCCCCAAAGGCGTCCTGTTATATGGACCTTCTGGAACCGGAAAAACCCTCCTTGCAAAGGCGGTGGCAGGCGAGGCAAGAGTCCCCTTCTTCTTCATCAGCGGCTCGGATTTTGTCGAAATGTTTGTCGGCGTCGGCGCCTCGCGCGTCCGCGACCTCTTTGAACAGGGCAAGCGCTCCCATCCCTGCCTTATCTTTATTGACGAAATTGACGCCGTGGGGAGACACCGTTTCACCGGCATTGGCGGCGGGCATGATGAGCGCGAGCAGACGCTCAACCAGCTCCTTGTGGAAATGGACGGATTTGACCCCAATGAAGGCGTCATACTCATCGCCGCCACAAACCGTCCGGACGTCCTCGATCCCGCGCTGCTCCGACCGGGGCGATTTGACCGGCAGATTGCGGTGGATATCCCCGATGTGCGCGGACGCGAAAAAATTCTTGAAGTGCATTCGAGAGACATCAGCAAAGCGCCCGATGTTGACCTCGCCGTGTTAGCAAAAGCAACCCCCGGATTTTCCGGCGCCGACCTTGCCAATATGGTCAACGAAGCCGCGCTTCTTGCCGCGCGAAATAATAAAACCGCCGTAGATCAAGATGACTTTGAAGAAGCCAAAGATCGCGTCTTGATGGGTCCGGAGCGGCGCAGCATGATCCTCCTGCCGGAAGATAAAAAGATTACAGCCGTGCATGAGGTCGGGCATGCCCTTTGCGCTAAAATGACGCCCGATTCCGACCCCGTCCATAAAATCACCATTATACCCCGCGGGCGCGCGCTGGGACTCACCAGCATCCTGCCGGGCGATGAACATAAACACCAAACGCGGCGCCGTCTTAAATCATATCTGGTCTATATGCTGGGCGGACGCGCCGCGGAAGAAATTGTCTTCGGCGAGTTTACCACCGGCGCAGCCGATGACCTGCGCAAAGCGACCACGCTGGCTCATCGCATGATTTGCGAATTCGGCATGAGCGAGCACCTTGGACCCCGCACCTTCGGCGAGCCCGATAATCAGGTTTTTCTTGGACGCGAAATAGCCCATACGCGAAATTTCAGCGACGAAACTGCCCGAAAAATTGATGAAGAGGTGCAGAGTTTTATTCAGGAAGCCCATGACACATCCTTGAAAATCCTTAGAGATAATTACGACCTTTTGAAAAATATCGCAGACATCCTTGTTGAGCGCGAAACTCTCACAGGCGACGAACTCGATGACTTGATTCAAGGAAAGCCGCTGCCGCCCTTGAAAAATGACGGCAATAAAGGACTGCCTCCCAATCCCGTGCGCGCAAAAAAAACAACGGAAATTAGCGAAACCAACCAAGGACTGGGCGAAGGGAATCTTAACAAACTCAAACCATGGAAAACGCCATCTTAATCAAACTCAAATGCAAATAATCATCATAATTCTTTTGATGCTTGCCGCAATTTCCGGTTGTCAAACTGAAAAAAAGAAAACCGCCCCTATGGCTGAATCGGAAACAATATCGAAATATACCATTGATAAAATAAACCCGCGCGGCGGCAACTTCCCCGGCGGGCGCGACGCCGATGAGATGATTCTTTACACGCCGAAATACGGCGGCGCCACCGGAACCAATGAATGGGGTATTGAAGCGGTTATTCAAGCAGGCGTCGCCAGAACGGTCGGCGGGAATAATTCCGCTATCCCATCCGATGGCTTTGTGCTCTCCGGACATGGGCGCGCCGCCGATTGGCTCGGCAGACACATCTATCCCGGCGTTCTTGTATCCGTCAATAAACGACAGATTGCGGCAACGGATAATGCCGACGCGCAAATTTATTTCTCAAACGAAATCATAAAACAGGGAGATGAAATTTTTCGCCAATACCCCTCGGACATTAACCCCGCTGCCTATAAAAATAAAGCATCGGATTTTATCGCATCCAAAAATTCTGTAGCCGCGCTGAACAACGCCTATGAATATCTCTATCGCGTTCAGCCCTCGCGCGCAAAAGAAATACGCGCCTGCTGGTATCGCCTTCATGAAAAATCGCCGGAAGAACTTCATGACACAATTAAAAAAATCGCCGATGTCGGATTTAACTGCATCTGCCCCGAAACCATTTATTGGGGAGGAGCGATATATCCGAACGCGCATCCTTTTCTTCCGCAGCATCAAACCTTTCTTGGGTGGGATCCCCTTATGGAACTTTGCAAACTGGGGAAACAATACAAAATCCAAATCATCCCATGGGTGGAAGTTTATTTCATCGGCTTTCAGGATTCCTTTTTGGTTGCGGAAAAAAAGCAATGGCTTGCTCATGCCCGCCATGGCAGCCCCGCCTCGCGCCTTGAAGAGGGCTATTATTATTTCTGCCCGTCGCGCTTAGAGGTGCGGGATTTTTGGCTGGAAATTTATGAGCGTCTTCTTAAAACATATCCGATTGACGGACTGCAACTGGATTATATCCGCTACCCGCGCAGCCTTCCTGCGGAGGAGGGATATTGTTATTGCAATGTTTGCAGAAAAAATTTTCAAGAGCGATTCGGCTCCGACCCCAAAACGCTCAATCCCCTTGGCGATAAAGAGCAGTGGCTCAAATGGGATGAATATCGCAGAGAGCAAATTACAATATTTGTCGAGCAGGTTCGCCAACTTCAAAAAAAGATTCGACCGGAAATTAAACTCTCCGCCGATGTTTTCCCAGTTTTAAGCGAATCAAAAGAGCATAAATTTCAAGATTGGGAATTATGGCTTAATAAAGGCTGGCTTGACCAAGTTTATTTCATGGCTTATACAACCGATAACAATATGTTGCGTAAGCAAGGCGCGGCATTGCTCCCGCAAATACCCGAGCATGTTCAAACGATTGTAGGACTCGGACCGTATCTCGGCTTTCGCCCGGAAATGCTGTTGGAACAGATTCGCATAACGCGCGAACTCGGCGCAACCGGCGTCTGTTTATTTTCCCTCGAATATCTCTCGCCTGAGGACTTCAAGGCGTTAAAAATGGGAACGTTTCGTCTTATCCCTGAACAACCCTGAACGTTTAAAAATAATCGGATCTCCCGGTTCGGCGCGGCATTCAACCCATGCCGGACCGCTAAAAATTTTCGCGCCTGATTTGCAACGTCTCCACTCTCCGTCGGGTATATAAACTTTTTTTGATGACGCATTTTCTTCAAGAATCGGCGCAATAAGAAACGATGACCCCAGCATATATTCGCCAGCCAAATCCCAAACATTGCGATCGCCGGGATACTCCATAACAAGCGGGCGCGCCAGCGGAAGCCCGCGCCGCTTCAAGTCTGAAAAATCTTCAATAAGACTCGGAATCAGCCGATAACGCAGATTAATCAAATCCCTAATAATTGCAATTGCGCCTTTTCCAAAATGCCATGGCTCGCGCGGCGTTGTTCCGTGAAAACGCGCCAGCGGCGAAAGAAGCCCCCATTCTGCCCATCGCAGATAAAGCTCTGCGGAGGGCGGTCTTCCTGTATAATGATGGAATCCTCCGATGTCGCTCGACCACCAAGGAACGCCGCTTGCCGCAAGGCTTAAACAACCCGCAAGCGTCGAAGCCATCGAATAAAACGTGCTCTGGCTGTCGCCCGCCCAGCATCCGGGGAAGCGCTGGCAGCCGCTCCAGCCGGGGCGCCCCCAGATAATTGTCTCCGCCTCGCCGCGGATTTCCGCAATCGCCTCCCATGTGTTTTGCAGATAATCAAACGCATAAATATTATGAATATCGCCGGGAACGCCATCGCCGTAATCCGCCTTGAAAGTATCGGCGCCGCGTCGGATAAGTTCGGCAATCAGCTGCTTGCGTTTTTGCCGCGCCGATGTGGATGTCAAATCCCAAACCCCAACGCGGCTCATGCTCTTGATGATTCCCATTCCGCAAAGGGGAGGCTCAGATTTTGACGCGCCGCCGCTTTTATCTTTTAAAAGATAAGGTTTGAATTTCTTCAATGAATCCCCGCCCAGCCAAATGTGCGGATTTTCCCAAAGGCAGAGTTTATATCCCTCCCCATGTAGCCAATTCGCAAAATCCTCCATTCGCCCAAAATCATCATCATTCCATTCAAAATCGCAGGCGTCCCATTTCCACGATTTGCGGTTCTTGAGCCAGAGAGGATCAAGGCTGATAACGCTCCCTTTAATTTTATGACGCTTCAGACCCGTCACAACCTCCCTGACCTCTTCGGCGTTTTTATACATACATCGAGACCACCAGACGCCCAGTCCCCATTCCGGCGGAAGCGGCGGCTCGCCGGTCAATTGCCAATATTTCTTAATTATTTCGCCCGGCGAACCCGGCAGCAAAAACAAATCCAAAACCGGCTCTTCGATTTTCAGATTGAACGAGATAAACGATGTGCCGCCGATGTCAGCCATGACGGGATAGCTGGTGCAGGCGAATATGCCCCAACCGCTCGGACTCCAAAACAGCGGGATGTGTTTGTAGGAGTATCCCGTTGTGGCCAAACCGCAAGGGTCCATAATTCGAAGATGCAGCTTTTGACGCCGCTTGTTCAGATAGCCGAACGTCTCGCCCCCGCCATAAACCGGCTCATCAGGATTAAGATGGAAGGAAATCTCCGCCGATGATTCGCTCAAATTCAGCGGCGGGGCAAATGTCCTCAATCCTTTGAAAGAAACATAAAAATCATCGGCGCTCTTGAGCATGGCTCGTCCTTGATGCAGCCATTCCCATCCGCCTTTTTTGAGAAAGATAAACCGCGAGGCGCCCGATTCATAAACGATTTTTTGCTCGCTGATATGCGGTTTTATCACAGCGCCCGCGCCGATAAGAAATGGCGGACGATGCGCCCCGCCGCCCTTTTTCACAACCAAACGAAGCGCGCCGTTTCCCCAATCCTCGGCATGAATGAAATAATTCCTTGAGCCGAATTTCACAACGGCTTTGCCTGATAATCCGCAGATTTCAAAATTTGAAGTTTGCATGTTAATCCTTTTAATTGATAAATGTTCAATATCATTAACGAAGGCGCAATACAAGCCTAATTTGGCATACGCCGCCCCCGTCAATTGTTTTATTTGCAATCCTCTCCCGCCGGCGTATAACCCAAACAAACAACCCAAACAAAAAACCTGTTTGGAAGAAAGTGGTTGAACCCATCAAGAATAATGCCATAAGATTTTTTTCAATTTACGGGGGAGGGAAAATCTATTACCCGCCGGCGCAACCAGAAAGCAGACAGACGTTACCGAAACCTTAAAACCAATTTTTAAAAACACTCAAATGCTGAAAACCCTTTCCATCCAAAACCTTGCCACAATTGAATCCATCGCCATTAATTTAGAACGCGGATTCAACGTCCTGACCGGCGAAACCGGCGCAGGGAAATCCATCATTATCGGCGGACTGGAACTCGCGCTCGGCGGGAGAGCCAGCTCGGACGATATCCGCGCCGATGAAAATATCGCCGTTGTTGAGGCGAGTTTTGCGCCGCCCTTTCCCGACGCAGTCATATCCAGTTTGAAGGAAATTCAAATTGAATTGGGAGATGAAGACGAGCTGACAATTCGCCGCGAAATAATCCGCTCCGGCAAAAACCGCTGTTTCATAAACAACCAGATGGCAGGCGTGGCAGACCTCAAACATCTCGGCGAGATGCTCGTTGATTTGCATGGGCAGCATGAGCATCAATCCCTTTTTCATACATCGGCGCACAGAACGGCGCTCGACGCCTTTGCCGGACACGAAAAATTATTGGATAAATACCGCGCAATATGGAGCAAGGCTGCCGCGCTGCGCAGACGCCGCAATGAACTCGAGGAATCATCGCGCGATTTTGAAAAACGTCTCGATTTCCTAAATTACCAGATTGCAGAAATTGAAAAAATCAATCCACTCCCCGGAGAACTCGCATCTTTAGAAAATGAGGAAAAGCGGCTCGCCCATGCGGAAACTCTCGCGCGTCTTGCCGCGGAGTCTTATTCGTTTCTTTATGAGGGAGCGGATTATGAACAACCCTCCATCATCTCGCTATTGCACGAAGTCGCCCATCGCGTGGGCGAGATTTGCGCGGTCGAGTCCAATTTAGCAAACCTGCCCCCAACGCTTGAAGAAATCCGAGTTCAACTCGAAGACATGGCATATACATTGCGCGATTATGCCGGAAAAATCCAAGCCGACCCCCAAAGGCTCGACGACGTTACCCATCGGCTTGAGACAATCCGCCGCCTGATTCGAAAACACGGCGGTTCGGAAGAATCCCTTTTTCAGGAATGGGAAACCATCTCAGCGCAATTAAATAAGATGAATTTTGATGAAACCGAACGGCGCAAGATTGAAGAAAAACTTGCGGATGAATTAAAAAATTTATCAGAAGCGGCGGAGCGCCTCCGCCAAAGCAGGCTCAAAGCCGCGGATAAAATGCGCAAAGAAATCCAAACACTCTTAAGAAATCTGGCAATGGAAAAGGCGCAGTTTGATATTCAGATTTCACCGATGGAGACGCCGGATTCAAACGGACAGGATGCCGTTGAGTTTTTGCTTGCGGCTAATCCCGGACTTGGCGCCGCCCCGCTGCGCAAGGTCGCATCCGGCGGCGAACTCTCGCGCGTCATGCTCGCCATCAAATCCGTCATGGCAGGACGCGATGCCATCCCCACGCTTGTCTTTGATGAAATTGACGCGGGGATTTCCGGCGAGGTTTCGCGCCATGTGGGAAAGATGATGGAAACGCTTTCGGAAAGCCATCAGATTTTATGCATCACACATCATGCGGCAATTGCCGCGCGCGCCGGACATCACATCGCCGTTCGCAAAGCCTTGCGGCGCGGCAAAACCTTCACAGAACTTTGCGCCCTTGAAGGCGAAGAACGCCTCAAAGAACTTGCCCACATGATGGGAGGCAAGGATATTCAAGCGGCTCTCTTGCTTGCCCGCCAACTCATGCAATAAAATCAAAAAAACGTCTTAAGATATTTTTCTGCCCAATGCAAAAGCCTTTAGATTCATGGAAATGAATTTTGGCTTGATGCATTGTTCGAGAACCTTTTGCCATGACTCCGCCGAAAAGGGGAGATGATTCGAAAGCCAGCCAACCATGACAGTGTTTGTGCAGCGCGTATCGCCCGCCTCTTTGGCAATAGCAAGGCAGTCCGCCATCTGAAATCTTGGAAATGTTTGTTTGACCAAACCTTCGGGGTCGGCGGGATATTCCGCCTGCCCTGAACTCACAGTCGTGGGAATGACGCGCTGCGTGTTCACTAAAGCCAAACCTGTTGGCGAAAGATAAGGGGCGTAACGGATAGATTCAATAATTTCCATCGCAAGGAGGATATGCGCCGAGCCCAGTTTGACAAGCGGCGAAAAGACCTTCTTGCCAAAACGGATTTGCCCAATGACGCTGCCGCCGCGTTGCGCCATGCCATGAACCTCATTCGCCTTAACGTCATAGCCCTCGAGCAGCGCCGCCTCGGAAACCAGTTTGCTCGCAAGCAAAATCCCCTGTCCGCCCACGCCGGAAAGAACTATATTAGTTATTTGTTTCATGATTTTTCCCCCTGCTTTTTGATCGCGCCGAACGGACACACCTGCACGCATAACTCGCAGCCGCGGCATAAAACCGGATTCACCTCAACCTTGAACTTCCCGCCGGAGACTTCCTTTTTTTCAAGCCCCGGACACGATAGTTTAAGACACAAGCCGCAGGATTTGCACTCGTCGGGATCTATACGCATCGGCTCCTTGACCCGCGAGTGGTCGATGAGGATGCACGGCGCTTCGGTGATGATAACCGACGCCTCATCCGCATCCATCTCATCCTTGATGACCTTGCGAAGTTTTGGAAGGTCATAAGGATCCACCCTGACGACCCGGTTAATGCCGCAGGCGCGCGCAAACGCCTCGATGGACGCCCTATGCGTCGGCTGCCCCATAAGCGTGCGGCCCGTTCCCGGATGCTCTTGATGCCCCGTCATAGCAGTGCTGCGATTGTCCAAA
This sequence comes from candidate division BRC1 bacterium ADurb.Bin183, assembly GCA_002070185.1. Classification (GTDB taxonomy): domain Bacteria; phylum Sumerlaeota; class Sumerlaeia; order MWCT01; family MWCT01; genus MWCT01. The sequence goes on along the minus strand of MWCT01000003.1, from coordinate 177,202 downwards.
ACGAAAATGACCAGCTTGCCTTTATTGTATCCAATATCAAGAAGCCCGGTGATGCCTGAATGGAAAAAGGTTGAGTCGCCGACCACGCCGACAATTTTTTGCCCCGTGTCCGCCTTTTGCGCCCCGTGCGCGCTGGATATCCCCGCGCCCATGCACAAAATCATATCCATCGCAGAAAGCGGCGGAAAAACGGCAAGACTATAACAGCCGATATCTCCAATCACAACCGGCTTCAATTTTGAAATCTCATAAAACACGCCTCGATGCGGGCAGCCCGGGCAAAAAACCGGCGGGCGCGGCGGAACTTTCGGCGCGGGCTTTACGGCTGGCTTTGCCGTATCCGTTTTGCCCTCGAATTTTTTTCGCGCCTCTTCCAAAACATCAAGGCTCAATTCGCCGATGCCGGGGATGTATTTTTTTCCCTCCGCAGCAATCCCAAGCGAACGGACGTGCTCTTCCAGAAAATTGTCCAACTCCTCCACAACCAAAATCCGTTTGACCGTTTTAGAAAATTTAATTATTAAATCATCGGGAAAAGGAAAGGGCATCGCCAGTTTGAGAAAAGACGCCTCAGGGAAAATCTCCGCCGCATATTGATAAGCGATTCCCGAGGTGATAATGCCCAAATCATTCGAACGCTCAACAATCATATTCTGCGGCATGGCACAGGCGTATTCCTGCAATTTTTGAAATCGCTCCTCTAAGGCGACGCGCATCTTTCGCCCATAAATCGGAACAGGCACATAAAGCTGAGGATTTTTTTCATAACCATCCGCCTTGTGCGGTTTGCGTTCGCCGATAGCGACAACCCCTTTGGAATGCGATACCCGCGTGGTTGATTTGAGAATGACGGGCGTGCGGAATTGCTCGGATATTTCATAAGCAAGTCCAATATACTCTTTCGCCTCCTCGCTGTCCGACGGCTCAAGAAGCGGCGCTCTGGCAAGACGGGCGTAATGGCGCGTGTCCTGCTCATTCTGGGAAGAATGCATCCCCGGATCATCCGCCACAATCAGAGCCATTCCCCCCTTGATGCCGATGTAGGTCAAAGTCATGAGAGGATCCGCGGCAACGTTTAACCCCACATGCTTCATGCAGGCAAGCGTGCGCGCCCCGGCAAGAGCCGCGCCTGCCGCAAATTCCAACGCAACTTTTTCATTCGGTGACCACTGACAATACACATCCGGATATTTGACAAGGTTCTCAAGAATTTCAGTGCTGGGGGTGCCGGGATACGCCGCCGCAATATTAACCCCTGCCTCCCAAGCGCCGCGAGCAAATGCCTCATTTCCCGATAAAACAACTTTTTCCATAAATTAACCTTTCGATTATTTAAAAAAGCGAGTGGAATACTTGCGAAGGATTGGAAGGAATTGTCAATTATTTCTTCTTGAGAAGCGCTATCTGCCAAGGAAATGGCGCCTTGTGTTCCAATATCTCGAACCGCCGCTCTAAAAATCGGCGAAACGCCCGCTTTGACCATTCATTTATATGACCGGGCGTATTGCCAAAACTCGAAAAATATTTCCCGCGAGCCATATTCCCCAATCGCCAGATGACGCCGTTGGGAACGGAGATAATCGCCCGCTTCGATGCAACGCGCGCAATCTCATCAAGCGCCGCCTCCGGACCCTCCACATGCTCCAGAACCTCGATTGCAAGAACCAAATCAAACGCGCCGTCCCTGAACGGAATCTTTCTCGCATCAATGACCATGAACTGCGAATCTGGATGGAATTTTTTTGCGCGGGCAAGCCACTGGCTTGAATAATCAGACCCAATAAGAAGCTCCGGCGAAAGCGTCTCTTTGGCTAAATTGGTCACAAAACCCTCGCCGCATCCAATTTCTAAAACACGCCGCGCGCCCGTTTGCAAAAGCATTTGCCTGAGGCGCACAAAAAAATTCTTCACAAGATAGGCGGAAATCGGATTGCGCGTGGAATAGCGCACATCCTTATATTCGGGTTCGTTCATCGAGCGCCGCCCTTAAGGTCTTTGTTGGCTTCCATATCAAACATCATCGCAAAGAAAAAACATTGAATGCCGATAATGGTGAAAAATATCAAAGCAAGGGCGTTGACAATCGGAAAGCGCCCATCAACAATCCGATAATAAATCAACCTGCCCAATAAAGGCAAATCAATCAACAACAGCAGCATTCCAAACGCATAAAAAAAGACCAGCGGATGAAAATCGCGGATGATATACTTCTGCGTCATGCGCCGGAAAAAAAGTCTGATAATCAAAGCGAATATTTTAAAAAGATCCCGCCAGATTCTCATCCCGCTCTTTTCGCCGATGCCGTAAATCGGCTTCACAGGCACATCCATCACGCGCATATTGTAAATGTTCAGCGTAACCAGAAAATCATTCGGTCTGCCATAACGAGGATAAATATTTTCCACCGGTAAAATTTGAAGCGCCCTCTTATTGAGCGCCGTATAGCCCGTCTGCGAATCTGCCACATGCCAGTATCCGCTGGCGATTTTGGTCATAAAACTTAGCGCGGCATTTCCGAAATACCTAATCTTGGGAATCTTCTTCCAAGCCTCGCCGGTAAATAGGCGGTTGCCTTTGGCAAAATCCGTCTCGTCATTGACCACCGGCTCAAGCAAATTGGGCATATCCTCCGGATCCATCTGCCCGTCGCCGTCCATGCAAACGGCGATATCAACATTATTCTCGCGGCACCAAACATAACCGGAAGCGATGGCTTGCCCGACGCCTTTGTTTTTCTCATGGCGCAAAAGCACAACCTTTTTATTTGTGGCGGCAATCTCGCTAACAACCGCCGCCGTTTTATCAGAACTGGCGTCGTCTATGATGACGATATGGTCAACATAATCCGGCATCGTGTTAATCGTCCGCCCGATGAGGCGCTCCTCATTATGAGCCGGCACAACCGTCGCAACCACATGATTCTTATACATAATTGCCGCCCTAAAAAAAAGGATAGAGGCGTTTATTTGTAAAAATCATCAATCTTCTCAATCACAAAATCCTGCATCTCCCGCGTCAGCTCCGGATAAATCGGCAGAGCGATAGAGTTGCGCGCCGCATGTTCGCTGTTCGGAAAATCGCCCGCCTTATAGCCCAGATAGCTGAAACATTCCTGCTCATGCAGCGGAACAGGATAATAAATCTCGCACCCAATCTCGTTGGACGCAAGAAAATTTCGCAAAAGATCCCGCCGCTCGGGAACGCATATAACATATTGGTTGTAAATATGATACTCGCGTTTATAGGCAATCGCAGGCTTTTTGACGCCCGCCGTCTTGATATGCTCATCGTAATACGCCGCGTTTGATTGCCGCATCGAATGCCATTTATCAAGGTGGGGGAGCTTGACAAGCAACGCCGCGGCTTGAATGGTGTCCAAACGAAAATTCCCGCCAATCATAGAATGATAATATTTCGGCTCTGCGCCGTGATTTCTCAGACACGCAATCTTTTTGGCAAAGGCTTCGTCATTGACCGTCGCAATTCCGCCGTCGCCGATGCCGCCGAGATTCTTGCTGGGGAAAAAAGAAAAACAGCCCGCCGCCCCCATCGCCCCCGCCTTCTTCACGCCAAACTTGGAAGGATAACGCGAGCCAATCGCCTGCGCAGCATCCTCAATAACAGGAATGCCCCGCTCATCAGCAGTCTCAAGAATAGCGTCCATATCCGCGCACTGACCATAAAGATGCACAGGAATAATCGCCTTCACCTTTGCCGCATCCGCTTTGTTGCTTGCAAACCACGCCTTGAGCGCAAGAGGCGAAATGTTATACGTGTCCGGGTCAATATCCACAAACACCGGACGGGCGCATAGGCGCGCAATCACGCCCGCTGTAGCGAAAAAAGAATACGGAGAGGTGATGACAAAATCACCCGGCTGGATGTCCAAAGCCATCAAAGCGATAAGAAGGGCGTCCGTGCCGGAAGAAACGCCGACGGCAAATTTCGCCCCCGTATAGGCGGCGACCGCCTCCTCCAATTCCTTCACCTTAGCGCCCATGACATATTGCGTCGAGTCCAAAACCTCCAAAACAGATTTTTTCATATCCGCTTCGATAGTTTTCAACTGAGCCTTCAGGTCTAAAAGAGGAACTTTCATATCCGATTCAACCTATAGATTAAATCTGTGTATCTTTGAATTATATCAACACAATCACAGGTTTCAGAAGTTACGACCGCCCCAATCCATGTCAAGTTGAAAACACGGCGCACCGCGCGAAAAATTCCCCCCGGCCGACAAATTCCCCTCAACGCAACCGCAAAATAAAAACACGGCTTCAATCCTTGAAACTTGAATGCATTCGGAGGCAAAGAAAGAAAGCATAAAAAGAAAGGAGTTGACGAGTTCCGAGGAATGAAAGAAGTTTATTCTCATTGGTGAAACGAAAGCGGACGCAGCAAGGAAGCAACCCGCCAGGGATAACCGAGCGAGGTTTCGACAAAAAGCCGGTAGATGGAGAAATTCAACCAAGGATACCCCGCCGCTTGGAAAAATGATTATGTTGATTCCTCCCATACTTCAAAAAAACCAGCTTCGTCTCAGGTTGAAAACGCGCCGTGGCGGGCGGCTCGCCGCCATCAAAAAATCATATTGCAATTTGCCCAATTCACTCCGAACAAAGACAGTTCCCGATGAAGGGATTGCCACTTTCGAGTGAAGCAGAACGTATATGGGGATTACTTTTTTTCTAATAGTATTGCATTTGCAAACAATGGCAAATCTTGAAAATCAATTTTTTGAGGTTCATATCCTTTATTGATTTTCCCGTTTTTAGACATAATTTCTTTATGATCGATATCTGTAATCATTTCTGGAATGATAAAACTTGGTGCTATCTTTTCCCAATCAATATCTCGAATGGTTATTATTTTATCCAAAAAAAAACCAACCCAAACATCGTCAATTTTTGAATCAGATTTTTCCATAGCTAATTTGTTTTCAGAAATGCGGACATATTCTTTATCAAGCTCCACTCCAATATAATTTCGACCCAACCTTTTTGCGGCCAAAGCAGTTGTGCCAGTGCCTAAAAAAGGATCAAATACGATATCTCCTTCATCGGTTGACATAAGGATTATTCTTTCAAGTAAATGTACCGGAAGTTGGCAAGGATGATCGTCTCTATATTTGTTGTGTTTTATCCGGTGAATGTCAGTCCATACATCGGACAACAAAGGACCGAACGGATGTAATAGTTTTTTTTTCCCTCCATAATCTTTATGCAAATATCCACAATTACGACAACGCTTATGCGGGTAGCGAATTTCATAGAATTTGTTTTTCTTCAATTCTTTGGTGTAAAATAATATTCCATAATGTGAAGGTTGTAAAGATTTGCCCATAGGCGATGTTGGCGCATCCCAAGAAATCCAATGTTTGAAATGCGCAGATTCGTTTAATATAGCCGTGTAATATGTAAGCCATTTAGGAATATTATGCAAAAATATTGAGCCTGTAGGTTTGGTAATTCTCACCATTTCATTAATCCACAACTTACACCAATCGAGATATTTATTTAAATTAAGGCTGTCTTTTGTACTTTTATATTTTTTGTTTAAATTAAAAGGTGGATCTGCAAAGGTAACATCAATGCTATTATTAGGGATATCCCCAAGTATTTCTAAACAATCACCCTGAATCACCCTATTTTTGTATTTTTCAATCATTTGGTGCCAAACTCCGTCCGCAATAATGTTTCAAAACGATGCAATTCTTCTTTATGGAATGTAAAAACATCTTCATAAGCGGCTACCATACGTTTCAGGTCTTCCTTACGAACATACCAACCAATCCCATCTACAAATCCAATAAACTTTGATTTTGGATAATGCTTTTTGATAAGTTTATAAATTGAAATTTCTGTTTTGGATTTATCGCCTTGCCCAGAAGATGTTGTTACCAAAAATGAACTTTCTATTATTAATAGAGGATTCGCCTTGCTCGGAATAATAAAATCCATTGTACGTTTAGTGTCCGGGGCTTGTCGTATGAGCTCGCTTAAATCACCCGTATCATAAGTCAATCCCATTTTTTTTAACAACATTGAAATAATCTTTTCGGGATTATTTTCGCTTTGTCCAGAATATGATCCTTTTCCTTTATAACGAACCAAAGTATCAATCATTGCTGGAACATCAAATTTCAACTTCGAAATACTCAACTTTTTTAATTCGAAAAGCGGCAGAGTTTTTGCCAAGAAAGGAACTGTTGCGCCTTCAAAAAATATATTGATAATTCCTGTTCTGAAATACTGATTATTAGAAATTAGGTGTGCGATAAATGAATCTGACCATTCTTTTATATTTCCCAAATCTTCGGGTTGGCTCCATTGTGCTTTAAGTGATAATTTTGATAAAACAGGGTCATTAACAACACGAATAAGGGTTATTAGACGTTTTAAAGATTCGTTTGAGAATCCAGTTAATGTAAGAAGGGCCGTTAGGCCATTTATATTATCGGTGAGTAAACGCTCAAATGCTTTTTGGGTAAGCCCTTTCGTCTCAATTTCATTTTTTAAATAAAGCAATGACTCACAAATTGAGTTTATATATCCCTCATATTTTTCTTCAAAATGCCGGTTGGAAAAATAAAAGGTGTTCTTATCAATAACAGTTTTGAATTTTTCATTTACACTTTTTGTCATTCAAAATAGCCTTTTATTTAGAGCATAGATTGTTTTTAATTTAGCAAAAGAATAAATTCATAAAATGGATAAACCAAATCTATCTTCATTGTCAAGTTTTTACATTGTGAAGAAAGAAAAAAATCTGATCTCCGACCTGCCTTCCATTGATTAACCAAACTGAGGTTAATAATAGAGAAAACGTTTTGGGGTGGTTGGAGGAGGAATAAGGGGCTAAGCCGCGCCAACGTCGCCGCCGCAATTTGAAGGGGTAAATCTTGCCAGACGCACATCGCCTACCTGTTTTCCGCGTCGGTTTAATGCTGATTTTTATTGACCGAGATGAGTACTTCTCTTTGAAACGTAAATTCATTTTGGTTATTAATTTTTTGGTGATTAAGAAAATTCAAGGGATATGCGCCTTTTTTTTATCATCGCGCTGGCTATTTATCTCGCGCCGAATTTCTACGTTCTCCTGCGGGTGCGCTCCCTTTTTTGCAATCCCCTTCATAAAACTATCTTCGCCGCCATCTACGCCCTGCTCGCGCTCAACTTCCCCATATCCGAGCCGCTGGCGCATTTTCACGGCGGACGCCTCGTCCGCATTTTCGCCATCATCGCTTATTACACGCTCCCTTGGCTGCTCTATCTCTTCCTCTTTCTTTTACTCTTTGAACTTACACTCGGCGCAAATCGTATTTTCAAATTTATCGAGACGGCAACCCTTCAATCGCACCGCTTCCGCCTTGTCAGCCTCTGCGCGCTTTTCATCCTTCCCGCGCTTGCCATGGCGGCGGGCATCATCAACTATCATATCATCCGCGTGCGAAAATATCAGATTGAAATCCCGCGCCGAGCGTCAACGCTCTCGCAGCTCCGCATCGTGTTTGCCGCCGATTTCCACCTGCGGGATATAACAACGCGCCGATTCATGCAAACATTTGTGGAAAAGGTCAACGCCCAAAATCCGGACATCGTCCTCATCCCCGGCGACATCCTTGAAGGCGACCGCCATAAATCGCGAGAGGATGAATTCGCGGCGCAGTTCCGTCGCATCAAATCAAAATACGGAGTCTTTGCATCTTTGGGAAATCACGAATTCTACGGCGCAAAGGCAGGCTCGGATTTCTTTGTCCATTCAGGCATCCGCGTCCTTGAAGATGAATTTGTCAACGTGGCGGACGCCTTTTATTGCGCGGGCAGACTCGACCAACACTATCCCCATCGCAAGCCGCTGGATGATTTGATGCGCGGCATTCCAAAAAATCTCCCCCTGATTATGCTCGACCACAGACCTAAGGATATGCTCGAAACCAGCCGCGCCGATGTGGATATTCAAGTCATGGGACATACGCACAACGGGCAACTCTTTCCCCTCAATTACATCGTCCGATGCGTGTATCCTCTCAATTGGGGCTACCGCAAAATCAATAACACACACTTCTTTGTCACCAGCGGCATCCAGACGTGGGGTCCCCCCGTCAAAACCTCCAGCAACAACGAGATTGTTGTGATTGATGTGAAACTGATTGAAGAAAGCTACAAATAAATCCCGGACTATTTCAACTTCAACACAAACGTGTCCCATGTATCCTTGCGGGCGAAAATAGCGCGGCGGATTATTTTGCCATCCGGCGCAAGTATCAAAACCGCAGGCGCTTTGAATATCTCAAACTTCTCCGCTTGTCTGCCGCCATCCAACTGGTTGATATCTATATTGATTGGGATGTAATCCTGAACAAAAGCTCGTGCGGCGGCGTTCGTCTCAAAAATCGCATTGAACTCTTTTGTGGGCAGCGCATGCGGCGCTTGAAAATATACAAACATCGGCTTTTGCGTCTGAAGCGATTGCTGCCATCCCGCCTCGGCGGTCAGCCATGAAATCCCCTGCATCCCCGGCAGCACGGCTTCCGCGATTGCCGCCCCCGTCCCGCCCGCATCGCCCCATGAAGCGGCATAAGGCGAAATCGGCAGGGGAGCATCCTCCATCGTGTATTGAATGCTGGGGTTATCCATATAACAAAAATAATCATAGAAAAAGTCCGCCAGCAAAATGCCTAATTGCAAATTTTGCATAGACGGCTCAACCAGAGGGGAAAACTTCGGCTCATGCCCGTCCACGAAACATCGAATTGTATTCTGACCCTCGAAAACGATCGCAAACCGATGCCACCCGGGACGCGGCACATTTTCCAAAAACTCTAAATCATCAGCCTTGATATTGGGCTGTTGCGAATCTTTCACAACATACGAAAAATAAATCCCCCTGTCCCCGCCCATGCCAAAGCGATACATCGAACGCGGAATTGTGTCATTCGGAAGCAACGGCGCCACAGCCAGAACCGCCACATTCGGCGGACGTTTCCCTTTGGGCGGAATATAAAAATCCGCCTGAAATAATGCGCGTCCTGCGCTGCCCAGCAGCTTCCTATCCAAAACAATGGGGAAGCACATCCCGGAGAGATATTCATCCAGCCCTGATGTTTTCGTGCGCAACGGCTCGGGCAGCTTCTCCGCTCGAATGGAAAGACCAAATTTCGCAATCTCGCGATTTCTAAACTCCGGCGGCATACCCGGCACCGTATCCCATTTCACAACCGATAATTTATCAGCCCTTCCGATGATGGGCATCGCCTCGCGCATCTTGCCCGATTCAAAATTCTCCCATTCATAAACCTTGTATTGGGCAAACGCCAAACCCGCCGCCCACAAAACGCATCCAATCAACGCCCCCATTCTTAAAATCTTTGCGCGCATGAATCGCTTCCCCCTTTCAAGGCGCTCCCCAGCGAATCTTTCGCAATCGCATGAGAGACATCGCTCATGACAGGACGCTTAATCGCTTTCCAGTATAATATTTATCATAACACAAACAGATTTTATGCAATCAAGCAAAATGAGCAATACCGCCAATTTGTTGTTTTTTTCGTTGCCATGTTATGCGCTTGAACGATATGTAAATCCGAATAAATATAAAGAGGGAGGAGTAAAAAATGCAGCCGCAGATGTCCGCCCATTTTCAATCCAGAATGCCCAGCGCCATCAGACTGGCTCAAATAAGATTTATGGAACGAAAGGAAAAAGCCGCCGTTGTCGGCGTCGCCATTGGCAACGTCTCTCTGCCGACACACCCAGCCATGCAAAAAAGGATGTTCAACCTAAACGCGCCGGAGAGCCCCTTCAAAGATGGCGTGGTCAAATACACAGCCACAGTCGGATTTGAAGAAACTAACCGCGCCTTTCTTAACATCATCGCATCCAGCGGGTTCAACACGGACGGGCTTTATTCGCAAATCACAGACGGCGGAAGTCAGGCAATGGAACTCATCATCATCGGCACATGCGGCGCCGCGGGAACAAAAGATAAACCCCTCCTCCTCATAGACGCCGCCTATACCAACTACAAGGCGATGGCAGACCGCACCGGACGCGCCACAGTCTCCGTCCAGCGCACGCTCCTTGATAGCGGAAAATTCACACTGCCCGACCTCTCCCAAATCGAACAAGTGATTGAAAAACACAAACCCGGCGCAATGGTTGTCATACCTTACGACAACCCGACCGGACATTTCTACAATCAAGAAACCATGATCGCCCTCGGCAGACTCTGCGTCAAACACAACCTCTGGATAATCAGCGACGAGGCGTATCGCGAACTTTTTTATGTCCCTGAAAAAACATCAAGCGTTTGGGGGCTGACCGAACAAGACGTCCCCGGCATCGCAGGGCGCCGCATCAGCATCGAAACCGCATCCAAAGTTTGGAACGCCTGCGGATTGCGCATCGGCGCCATCGTTACCGACAACAAAGAATACAACAAACGCTCCATCGCCGAAAACACAGCCAACCTCTGCCCTAACGTCATCGGGCAATACATATTCGGCGCGCTGGCTCAAGAAAAGCGTGAAGACTTGCAAAAATGGTATGCCGAACTTCGCAATTATTATCAGAAAATGATGACCGCGCTCACAACCGAACTGCGGGAGATTCTCCCCGGCGTCATCGTCTCCAGCCCGGACGCCTCCATCTATTCGGTTGTGGACGTCAAAAACATCGCCCCCGCCGATTTCGACGCAAAAGATTTTGTCATCTGGTGCGCCAGCGAGGGGAAAACAGATTTTGAAGGCGCGCCGACCACCCTTCTGGTTTCCCCGATGGAAGAATTTTACACCATCCCAAAAGGCGAGCATAACCCCGGCAAAACCCAGATGCGCATCGCCTATGTGGAAATACCGGAAAACATGCGCAAAGTCCCGCGCCTTTTCGCAGACCTCTTTTGCGCCTATCTCAAAGCAAAAAAAGGATGAGCGGATTTTTGAAGACAGCGAAAAATTTTTACCGGCATTGACGCACGAGCTCGTCTAAAATAGTCAGCGCCTGCAGCGGCGTGAGATTGCTCACGTCCAAATTTTTGAGCCGCTCGATTGCCGGATGACCCGCGCCGTCAAAAAGACTTAATTGAATGATTGCCCGCTCCGCCCCTTTAGAGCGTTTGCCCCCAAGCCGCCCGACCTCGACGTTAATCGTGTTTCCGCACTCCAAATCAAAAAGAATCTCCTTCGCGCGGGAAACCACATCCTCCGGAACGCCCGCCAGCTGCGCCGCATATATGCCATACGAATGATCCGTGCTCCCTTTGATAATCTTGTATAAAAACGTTATCTTATCATCCTTCTCGAGCACCGCGGCGTTGTAATTCTTCAAACGCGGCAGCTTCCCTTCCAGATTTGTCAACTCGTGATAATGCGTGGCAAAAAGCGTCTTCGGCGTCTTCTTCGATTTATTATGCAGATATTCAATAACCGCCCACGCGATGCTCAAACCGTCATACGTGCTCGTGCCCCGTCCGATTTCATCCAGAATCACCAAACTGTTGGACGTGGCGTTGTTCAAGATGTTGGCAGTCTCGTTCATCTCCACAAGGAACGTGCTCAGCCCCTTGGTGATGTAATCCATCGCCCCCACTCGCGTAAATATCCGATCCACAATTCCGATATGCGCCTTTTTCGCCGGAACAAAAGACCCCGTGTGCGCCATCAATGTGATGAGCGCCACCTGTCGAATATATGTGGACTTGCCCGCCATGTTGGGACCTGTAATCAGCATAATCTGATCCGCGCCCGTGTTCATCTGAGTGTCGTTGGGAATGAAAAGACGCTCTGTCATGACAGCTTCAAGGACGGGATGCCGCCCTTCAAAAATCTCAATCCTGCCGTCGTCTCCGATTTCAGGGCGAACGTAACGCCCGGCAATGGCAATGCGCGCATTTGAACTCAAACAATCCAGCAAGGCAACGGCGGACGCCAACTCCTGAATCTCCCGCGTGAATCCCCCCACCTTGTCCCGCAACGCCTCAAAAAGCGCAAACTCCAAATTTTTGCTGCGCTCATCAGCGTTCAAGACAATCTCCTCCTTCTCCTTCAACTCCGGCGTGATATAACGCTCAGCGTTAAAAAGCGTCTGCTTCCTGATATATTCCGCCGGCAGGGGAGGACCGTTTTTCAGACTCGCCCGCGTGATTTCGATATAATAACCGAATACCTGATTGAACCCGATTTTGAGATTCTGATAACCCGTGCGCTCAATCTCTTTTTGACGCAGTTGATTAATCCACCCTTTTGTGTCCCGCATGATGCCGCGCAATTCATCCAACTCGCCGTTGTATCCATCGCGGAAGATATTGCCGTCCCGCAGCATATACGGCGGATTATCCTGAATTGCCAAAGCGAGCTCATCCCGCAGATTATCCAACGGGTTTATCTTTTCCGATAGCCGTAAAAAAAGCGGATTTGCGCATCGGGCAAGCAACGCCTTCAGCGGCGGTATCTGCTCCAGCGAAAGCCGCAAAGCCAAAAGGTCTTTCGCATTTGCAGAGCGGCACCCCACGCGCGCCATTATCCGCTCAAGGTCAAAAACCCTCCGCAGATGATGCTCCAAACCCTCGCGCAGTGAGGTGTTATCGTAAATCTCCTGAACGGCGGCGAGCCGTTCTTCGATGACGGTCTTTTCCTTTAACGGTTGAAGAATCCAATTGCGCAAAAGACGCGCCCCCATCGCCGTGATGGTTTTATCCATCACAGAAAGCAGCGTCGCCTCGCGCCCGCCTTGAAGATTTTGCGCCAGCTCAAGACTCCGCTGCGTCGTATAATCTAAAATCATAAAATCGGAGGTCGAATACACCTGCAAACGATTGATATGGCTCAGCGCCGTTTTCTGAGTCTCCCGCAGATAACGCGCAATCGCGCCGGCGGCGCTGACGGCGGCGCCCAAATGTTCCGCGCCGAATCCATGCAAGCTTTGCACTTTTAGCAGATCGCACAAAAGCGCCCGCGCATCCCCCTCCTCAAAATACCTATCCTCCAACGGCGTCACAAGCGTGCCGGAGGAAGTGCCGAGAAGCTCCGAAACAACCCCCTGAATTGATTCCGGCACAAGCAGCTCCGCCGGTTGCAGGCGGTTGATTTCAGAGAACAACTCCTCCTTTGCCCGCCGCGAATCAAACTCCGTCACCGCAAACGCCCCAGTGGATAAATCCACAATCGCAACGCCCCAGATGTTTTTATCCTGAAAAAGCGAAACCAGAAAATTATTCGTCTGCGGCGAAAGCAGATTATCCTCAATCACCGTTCCCGGCGTTACCACCCGCACCACATCACGCTTGACCAGCCCCTTGGCTTTCTTCGGGTCTTCCATCTGTTCGCAGATGGCGACCTTTTTCCCCGCTCGAATCAATTTGGCAAGATACCCATCCACGCTGTGAAAAGGCACGCCCGCCAGAGGGACGCTCTTTTTCCCCTTGCCAATCATTTTCCGCGTCAGGGCGATGTTCAACACCTCGGAGGCGGTCTGCGCGTCATCATTCAGCATCTCGTAAAAATCCCCAATGCGAAACATCAGGATGTAATTCGGATATTCCGCCTTCACACGCATATACTGGCTGATGAGCGGTGTCGGCGCCGTTGCCTCAATATTTTTTGAATCCGCGTTCATTTTTTAATTTGAATTTTAAAAACTTAAAAACATATAACTAATAAATACTTTGACGTTATATATCTTTGAATTACAAATAATTTTTTAACCCACAAGGGGATTTTTTTATGACTGACGAAATAATTAAAACGTCCAAGCCCGACCTCCTTGACGCGCTGCGCGAACTCAAAGACATCTGCCAGAATAAATGGACGGGGCATGACGGCGATGACGAAATCCTTAAAGCCCATGAAATCCTTTTTCAACTCCGCGATGAACTCGAAAAACAAAAACGAGAAAGCGGCGCCATCGCCCAAATTAAAGACAGCGTTAACGCCGGACTCACCCTCAGCGAAATCCTCGACCGCGCCTTTGACAGCTTCCGCGAAGTCATACCATACAACCGCATCGGATTTGCCCTCATTGATGAAAGCGGCAAATATGTCCGCACACACTGGGCGCGCTCCGATTCCTCCGACATCAGAATCGCCGCCGAATATAGCGCGCCTCTTGAAGGAAGCAGCCTCCAAAAAATCATCCAAACAGGCGCGCCGCGCATCATCAACGACCTTATGCAATACCTGCAAGAACACCCGGATTCCGAATCCACAAAAAAAATCGTCAGCGAAGGAATGCGCTCCAGCCTCACATGCCCGCTCTTCGTCGGACAGCGCCCCATCGGATTCCTCTTCTTCTCCAGCATGAACCCGCAGTCCTATGAAAACGCGCATGTGGCATTCTTCCAAGAAGTTGCGCAGCAGCTCTCCCTCACAATCGAAAAGGGGAGACTCTATCAAGAACTTGCCGACCTCAACGAAACAAAAAACAAAATACTCGGCATCGCCGCCCACGACCTGCGCAACCCCATCGGCGTCATCAAAGGATTTGCCGAACTCATCCAAGACGGAACGTTCGGACCAATTACAGAAGAGCAGCGCAACGCCATCTTGCGCATCATCAAAAACTGCGACTCGATGCTCGCCATCATTAACGACCTCCTTGATATCACCACCATCGAAGCGGGCAAACTCGACCTCCATCTGCAAAAAATCGAAATGGCTAAATACCTCAGCGACTTTTTATCCGAAGCGAAAATACTCGCCCAAGCAAAAGATATCGAAATCATCCTCGAAACCCCGCCAGATTTGCCCGATGTTATCATGGATCCTCAAAGAATAGAGCAAGCCCTTAACAACCTTGTTAGTAACGCCGTTAAATTCTCCTATCCCGGCAGCATCGTCAAAATCACCGCCGCCAAAACGGATAACTCAATCTCCATCTCCGTCCAAGACCAAGGACAAGGCATCTTTGAATCGGAAATCCCGCTGCTTTTTACAGATTACGCAAAAGGAAGCGCGCGCCCGACCGCAGGCGAAAAAAGCACAGGACTCGGACTTGCCATCGTCCGCCGCATCCTCCGCGCGCACGACGGCAGCATGGACGTCAAAAGCAAAGCCGGCAAAGGCTCCACATTCACCATCACTCTGCCCATCCAAGGACCTAAACAATCAACAACACCTATCAAGTGAGAAACGCCATGAACCGCTTCATAAAGGCAGCCCTTTTATTTGTAATGATAGCCGCGCTCTTTGCGCCTTGCGCCGCCCAGACGGAAAGGCAAAAACCCATCACGCTTTCCATCTGGGGCATCCCGGAATATGACCGATACCGCGGAACGCACGAAGCCATAAAAGAATTCCAGCGGCGAAATCCCCATATCAAAATACTGGTCGGCGCGCCCGGCGGCTCAACCGATGTTGACCCCCAAAAACTCCTCACCGCCGTCGCCGCAGGCGAACCACCCGATCTCATCTTGCAAGACCGCTTCACCATCTCCGGCTGGGCGGCTCGCGGCGCCTTCCGCCCCCTCAACGACTTTGTTGAGCGGGATGGCGTCAACACAGAAGATTTTTACCCCGCCTGTTGGAACGAGGCAATCTATCGCGATAAAATCTACGGCATCCCATGGGATACGGACGCCCGCGCACTTTACTACAACCGCGCCATTTTGAAAAAATACGGATATGAACGCCCGCCCGCCGATTGGGACGAGCTCGCCGAATGGGGCGCAAAAATGACCGTAAAAACCGGCGTCAACCGATATGAACAAGTCGGATTTGCGCCCATGTGGGGCAACTCATTCCTCTATCTTTTTGGATGGCAAAATGGCGCCGAGTTCCTCTCAGAGGACGGCACACGATGCCTCATGAGCAATCCGCAAAACGCCGCCGCGCTCGAGTGGATGAAAAAAACATACGACGCCATCGGCGGATATCTGAACGTTCGCGGCTTTGAAGGCGCCGGCGGCTTCGGCGGAACCGTTGACCCGTTCATCACCGGCAGAGTCGCCATGATTATAAACGGCAACTGGGTGCTGGACGATATTGTCAGATACAAACCAGACCTCGATTTCGGCGTCGCGCTGCCCCCCGCGCCAAAAGGCGGCGAGGCGCTCACATGGTCGGGCGGATTCGCCTTGGCTATACCAGCCGCTTCCAAACATGCGGAAGATGCTTGGGAACTTGCCAAATGGCTCGCCTTTGAAGAAGGTATGATGTATCAAAGCCTCCGCCAAAAAGAATTCAATAAAACCATCCAAAAAGATTACTTCATCCCGCGCCTTTCTTGCCAGCGCTCCCTCAATGAAAAATTATTCAAAGAATTCCCCGCGCCCAATCAAAATCTGCAAAACGTCATAAACACCTTTTTGCAAATGCTCGACCGCAGCCGATTCCGACCCGTCACCCCCGCAGGGCAGACCCTTTGGAATGAACAACTCCTTGCAACATATCTCGCGCTTGCCGGCGACCTCTCCCCGCAGGAGGCGCTTTCGCAAGCGGCGCGCCGCGTGCAGGACGAGCTGAACCGTCTTTATATCCCGCCCGATTATCCGCCTCTTCGATGGGACTGGGTCATCGCCATCGGCGCGCTCATCCTTGCCGTCCTTATCGGCATTTGGGCAGCCGCCATCATAAAATTCTGCCGCACGACGCGCCTCTACCGCAAAGAAGCCGCCTTTGGCATCCTCTTCATCGCCCCATGGCTGCTCGGATTCCTCATCTTTATATTCGGTCCGATGTTCGTCTCGCTGGTCTTCTCATTCTGCGAATACGACGTCATCCACCCCGCCAAATTCGCCGGAATCAGCAACTACGTCGAACTCTTCGGATTTCATAAAGTGCCAACCGTTGACGGCGGCATGGTCTGGGCGCCGAGAGATCCGTATTTCTGGAAATGCGTCTGGAACACCTTCTACCTTGCCGCTGTCGGCGTCCCGCTTGGGATGATACTCGGACTTGCCATCGCCATGCTGCTCAATGCGGAGGTGAAAGGCATATCCTTCTACCGCACCTTTTTTTACCTCCCCAGCATCGTCCCCGCCGTGGCGACCGCCGTGCTTTGGTTCTGGCTCTTAAATCCGCAGATAGGCGGCGTCAATTACGTAATCCGCCCCGTTTTAGAGCTGATGCGTTTGGGCGCCCCTCAATGGTTTGATAGCCCTGTTTGGTCAAAGCCCGGCTTGCTCCTCATGCTCATGTGGGGCGCGGGCGGCTCTATGATTATCTGGCTTGCGGGACTCAAAGGCATCTCAAGGCAATATTACGAAGCGGCGGAAATTGACGGCGCCGGTCCCGTCAAACGATTCTTCTATGTAACCCTGCCCATGCTATCGCCTTATATCTTCTTCAACCTTGTCATCGGCGTCATCGGCTACCTTCAGATATTTACACAGGCATACATAGTCTCCCAGCCGCCTTCCGCCGGACCCTCCAACTCCTTGTTGGTGATAGTCTTTTACCTTTTCAATAACGCCTTTGCCTATTTTAAAATGGGCTACGCCTCGGCGCTCGCATGGATACTTTTCATCATCATCCTTATTCTCACCCTGCTGCAGTTCCGCATCGCCCGGCGCTGGGTGCATTACGAAGGCGGGGGAGGCGCCTGAATATGCTCAATCGAAAAAAACAATCGCGGCGCGTTGCGCTCCATTTGATTCTCATCATCGGCTCGCTGATTTTTGTCGTGCCGCTTTTTTGGATGATAGCCACCTCGCTCAAAACGGAGGAGCAGACGCAGATGGTGGATAACTGGCGGCAGGTTTTCATCCCGCAGCCTGTCAAGTGGAACAACTATGCAGAAGCCTTGCAATATGTGAACCTTATCGCCTGCTTCAAAAACTCGCTCCACGTCGCCGCGCTCTCCATCGCCGGCACGCTCATCTCCTGCGCTTTTGTCGCCTACTCATTTGCCCGATTGCGCTGGCCCGGACGCGACGCCATCTTCATGATTGTCATCGCCACTATGATGCTCCCCGCGCAGGTTACAATGGTTCCCGTCTTTCTCATCTACGCCCGGATAGGCTGGGTCAATACGCTCAAACCTTTGTGGGTCGGCTCATTTTTCGGCTCGGCATTTTTCATCTTCCTCCTGCGCCAGTTCTTCATGACCATCCCGAAGGAAATCGAGGAGGCGGCAAAAATTGACGGCTGCGGATATTTCCGCGCCATCTTTCAAGTCATGCTCCCCCTCATCAAACCCGCGCTTCTTTCCGTCATCATCTTCCAGTTCATGTGGTCTTGGAACGACTTTCTCGGACCGCTTGTTTATATCCAGAGCCGCGACCTCATGACGCTGACGCTCGGATTGCAGGCGTTCACATATCAACACGCCGGACAGTGGCACTATCTCATGGCGGCATCCGTCATGATGACCATGCCCGTTATCATACTCTTCTTTGCGCTCCAGCGATATTTCATCGAAGGCGTCACCCTGACGGGTATAAAAGGGTGACAATTGAGTAAACACTCAAAGGAAAGCATTGACATTATGGAAACAATTAAACATCCCGTTATTCCCTACATCGAAGGCGACGGCATCGGACCGGAGGTCATGACCGCCGCCCGCGCCGTGCTTGATGCCGCAACGGCGCGCGCCTTTGGCGGAGCGAAAATAATCAAATGGATGGAGATTGCGGCAGGGGAGAAGGCGCAGCAAATATATGGCGATGCCCTTCCCGGCGAAACTTTGCAAACCATCAGACAATACAAAGTCGCCATTAAAGGACCCACGGCAACGCCTGTCGGCGGCGGCAGACGCAGCATCAACGTCGCCCTGCGCCGCGCGCTCGACCTATTCGCCTGCATCAGACCTGTGCGGTATTTCCCCGGCGTCGCCGCGCCTGTCAAACATCCCGAACGTCTTAACGTTGTGATATTTCGCGAAAATACAGAAGATGTTTATGCGGGGATAGAATGGCAACAAGGCTCCGACGAAGCCTTGCGCGTGCTTCGATTCCTGAATGAAAATTTCAAAAGCGGCATCAAGGAAGACGCCGGCATCGGCGTCAAGCCCATCACGCGGAGCGCCTCAAAACGCCTTATCCGTAAAGCGATACAATATGCTCTGGACAACAGACGCCGCAGCGTCGCCCTCGTCCACAAAGGCAACATCATGAAATATACCGAAGGGGCGTTTTGCCAATGGGGCTACGAAGTCGCCCGAGAAGAATTCCCAGAAAGCGTCATCGCAGAAAAAGAGGCGCGCGCGCTCGGCGGCGCCCCATCAAATAAAATCATCATCAAAGACGTCATCGCCGATAACATGTTTCAGCAGCTCATCCTCCGACCGGAGGATTGCGATGTTATCGCAACCACAAACCTCAACGGCGATTACCTATCCGACGCATGCGCCGCGCAGGTCGGCGGGCTGGGGCTTGCGCCGGGGGCGAACATCGGAGACGACGCCGCAGTCTTTGAGGCGACGCACGGAACCGCGCCCGACATCGCCGGCAAGGGTAAAGCCAACCCCTGCTCGCTCATACTCTCCGGCGCTATGATGCTGGAGCATATCGGCTGGCGCGCCGCCGCCGAACGCATCCACCGCGCCGTATCCGAAACACTCGCACAAAGGCAAGCCACACCAGACCTCGCCGACCAAATGGAAGGAGCAACCCCGTTAAGCACAACTGATTTCGCCGCCGCTGTGATTAAAAATCTGTGAATGCTTATACGCCGTTTGCCAAATCACTTCGGCAAATCCGCACACAGCGCATCCAAACCGGCAGATTGCCCGCATCTGCGGCAACGTCCGTCAAAATAAAAGCGCATTCGGATTGAATACAACCGGCGCCCTACTTTGATTCCGGACACTTCTTCAACGTCATGAACCAGTCCAGGACCTTCATGTCTTTTTCAGGACTTGACACCCGATCCTTTGCCACGCCGCAAGAACCCGGAGGCGGCACAATCACATCGTCGCCCGGCTGCCAATTGGCGGGGGTGGCGATTTTATGCTTGTCGGACGTCTGCATGGCGATGAGCAAACGTTTAATCTCTTCCATGTTGCGCCCGTTCGAAAGCGGATAATACAAAATCGCGCGCACAATGGCGTTGGGATCCATGATGAAGACCGCCCGCACCGCTTGCGTGGTGCTTGCCGCCGGCTGCAGCATGCCGAACGCCTTGGACACTTCCATAGTCAAATCGCTGATGACTGGGAAATCCACCTCAACGTCCTTCATGCCCTTGTATTCGATTTTTTCCTTGATGGTGCGCAACCACGCAATGTGGCTGTATGTGCTGTCAATCGAAAGCCCCAGCAGCTTGCAATTGAGCTTCTCAAACTCCGGCTGCATAACGGCAAACGTCATGAACTCCGTCGTGCAGACCGGTGTGAAGTCAGCAGGGTGCGAAAAGAAAATGACCCATTTCCCCTTGTAATCTTCGGGGAAATTAATCATACCCTGCGTTGTCTCCGCCTTAAAAGACGGCGCCTTTTCGCCAATCAATGGCATTCTGTTTCCACATTCCATAATCGTTCCTCCTTTAAAAATATTGCTATTAAAAAGTGATAACCTTTTCGCATTCGATGACCCATTGTGCCAATTGCGGCATGGTGGCTTTTTCCGCGCCGGCAAAATAGGGATGATTTTTGTGAATCCCGCACCTTGACATGCAAGTTCCGCAGACTTTGACGCAAACGCCTTTGGCTATTAAATCCTTTAGCATTTTCGACAAATCCTGGTCGTATCCATCAGGCGGTTTGCAAACATCGCGAGCCATATCCACAGCGTCGTTCATCAAAAATATTCTGACCTCTTGACCCGCTTCGAGCAACTTGTCCGCAAGACGCAAGCCGTTCCATGTCACATCCGTGTTGTCATAAGGCTCGCGGTTGAAGATAATCAACACTTTCATAGCTCATAACCTCCCTTAAAAAATGTTAAAACAAAAACCGCCTTCCTGCGCCTGCGGGGGAAAATTGCGCGCCGAACGCCGCTTGAATTTTTAGCGCGGCGCGCTCGCCCGTGCAATGGCAAGGCGCTATGAGCTCAGGCGCAATCTCCTTGAGCGCCGCAATGGTTTTCTCAATCCGCTCGTCCGATGCCTGCCCCAGATGAAAGCCGCCAATAACGGCGCGAATGCCGGTTGCGCCGCTGACGCTCTTGGCTTGTTTCAGCGTGTTTATCAACCCCGCATGGCAGCATCCCGCGCATACAATCAAACCCGTCGGCGTGGAAATCCAGAGCGCTTGCTCGTCTTCAAAGCCGTCTTCTTTTTCGCCGCGCAGGTCTAAAAAGAATGGACCGCTCGACCCCTCAAAATCAACAAGTTTCGGAATCTGCCCCGTTGTCCCCGCGCCCTGAATAAACTCTTGAGGCGTTGAGCCGTCAATTATTTGTTCCCGCGGAAATAACGTCAAACTCGCAAGAGCCTTTTCCGTTATGCCGATCGGCTTTGGCGCCGAGCCCGGGCGGATGCTGAATCGCGGTATTGCCGCCTTCGGGTGCATGATAACCTTCGCCTTTTTTGCGAGCGGGAGGGCATACGCCAGACCGCCGGTATGATCGTAATGCCCGTGGCTAATTACTATGTAATCACAAATTGAAAGGTCAATCCCGAGCGCCTGCGCGTTTTTCTCAAAAACGTCAGACTGCCCCGCATCAAAAAGAATATGCGCGCCGCCCGCCTCAATCCAAAGCGAAAAACCGTGTTCCGTTGACAGCCCTTCAGCCGCCGTGTTGTCCGCCAAAATCGTAATGCGAATATTGCTGCCCTTCATGTCGCCTCTTTTTCATCAAGCGCCGCAATCGGTTTGATAATATCGCGCATAACCTCCGCGGTCGGGGAATCGGCGTAAAGATGGATGAACGGCTGCCCTTCGTCGCAAGCCTCCGCAATCTTCGGGTCTATCGGAATCGAACCCAAAAAGGGGACGCGCATATCCTTGGCGATGCGCCGCCCGCCGCCCTCTCGGAAAATCGCCGTCACCTTGCCGCAATGCGGACATGCAAATCCGCTCATATTTTCCACAACGCCAAGGACGGGAACTTGAATCTGGCGGCAGAATGTGATAGACTTGCGCACATCCGTCGCCGCAACTTTCTGAGGCGTGGTGACAATGACCGCGCCGTCCATCTTGCCGATTAATTGGCAAACCGAAAGCGGCTCATCGCCCGTTCCCGGCGGCGAGTCAATAATCAAATAATCCAAATCGCCCCAGAGGGCATCCTTCAAAAACTGCTTAATCGCGCCGTATTTCATCGGACCCCGCCAGATGACCGCGTCGTCCTGACTCCGCAGAAAAAATCCCATAGACATGACCTTCAACCCGCCGATTTCAATCGGGATAAGACCCTCCGGCGAACTTTGCGGAATCACATTTTGCAGCCCGAGCATTGTGGGGATGCTCGGTCCGTGAATGTCGGTATCAAGCAACCCGACGCTTTTGCCGGATTTTGCCAAAGCGGCGGCGATGTTCACAGCCGCGGTGCTTTTGCCCACGCCGCCCTTGCCCGAAAGGACGACGATTTTATGGCGGATGCGGCACAATCGGGCTTGCAGCGCGCGCCGCTCCTGAAAATCTTTTTCGCTTTCATCCTGTTGGCGGCGATGCGCCGCGCAATCGGATTTGCCGCATGAATCGCAGGTTGATTTCTCCTCGTTTTGTGCCATAGCCTTTCCTTACAAATTTAGATTTGCCCAGAGTGAACGAATATCATCGGCGCTGGGCGCGTCTGTTTCCACAACCGAGCGCTCCTCCAACTGTGCGCGTGTGATGGCGCGGTCATAGCGGATGCGCCCGGCGATGCGCGCGCCGGATTGGCTCGCCTTTTTTTCAATCCGCTCCGCCATCGCGGGATTGATGTCCCATTTATTCACACAAACAGCCGCCGGTATCTCAAAATGCCTTGCCAACGAAAGAACTCTTGACATGTCATGCTCACCGGACATCGTCGGCTCCGTCACAACCAACACAAGCGACGCCCCCGTCACAGACGCAATCACAGGGCAGCCGATTCCCGGCGGACCGTCAATAATAATTAAATCCTTCCCCTGCTCTTCGGCGATGCGCCGCGCCTCATTGCGCACCGTCGTCACCAACTTGCCTGAATTTTCCGCCGCAATGCCAAGCCGCGCGTGAACCATAAACCCATAGCGCGTCTCGGAAATATACCAGACGCCGTTGACCTCCGGCTCCATCGCAATCGCCTCTTCCGCGCAGAACCACGCGCAGACGCCGCACCCTTCGCAGGCAATCGGATCAACGCGGAAAGTTTTGGGAATTTTCCCATTGCCGGGTCCGTCAAAATAAATCGCATCAAAGCGGCAGACTTCCTCGCATTTTCCGCAGGCGGTGCAATGCCCCGGTTTGATGCGCGCCGCTGCGCCGCCGGAAAATGAATTTTGCTGGATGATTCGAGGCTGCGTGACCAGATGAAGGTCGGCGGCATCCACATCGCAATCTGCCAGAACCGCAGAAGGCGCCAGCGCCGCAAAAGAAGCCGTCACGCTGGTCTTGCCCGTTCCCCCTTTGCCGCTGATGATAGCAAGTTCTTTCATAATATATTCTCCGCATTTTTGAGCCGCCCCCTGACCGCATAAAGCGCCGCCTCCGAAGGATGGCTGCTCTCGAAAATCTCCGTTTGGCGTATCCCCAAAAAATACTCCGTCTCCGCGATGAAATATTTTTTTATTTCCCTTTCAATTTCTTGCAAATTATCATGCCGAAGTTTGCGGACATAAGAATCCGCCCTTTGCATGCGCCCTTTGTAAAACTCCGACTCCGGGTTCAAAAGCAGGACGATGAGTCTGCCGTTCGGACGCAGCGCCCGCGCGGCATTGGCAATCGCTTTTTGATAACCTTCGATGAATTGCAAGGAGGCGACAAAGATTGCGGCATCGAAAGAGGCGGGCGCAAAATCCATATCCTCCGCGCGTCCGACAACCGTTTGAATGCTATCCGGCGCGTTGGAAAGCGCCTCGCTGGAAACATCCAGCCCGACAATATGCAGCCCCTTTTCCGCCAACTTCCCCTCAATAGCGGCATGACCGCACCCGACGCTTAAAACATCGCGGCAACCTTCCAGATGCCGCGCCAGATAATCCGACTCCAGACGGAACACCTCCTGCCAAAAATCGCGCCCGCACGATTGAACATAACGGGCGGTGTCCGATTCTTTTTGCCTACGCATGCGCAGACCTCGTTTTAGATTTGCTCGTTGAATTTATTGGCGCCAAATAAAAGGCTCACTTTCATAACCCGTTCCAACAAAGCCGCAAAGCCATCTTATACTGCAAAGGAAACCGCCGCGATGAAATCCCGCTCCATAAACATAATGATAAAACTTGCCGCTCATGGCTAACTCCCGCAAGATGGACTGCCGCAGCGCTCATCACGACCGCAACAAGTCCTGCCCGATGTCTCTAAAGAGCAAGAATCCCCATGCGTTTTCCCTTTGAATAAAAAACCGCCGCCGCTGATGAGCCGCCGAACTTCCCCTTTGCAATCGGGGCATTCTTTTACCGGCGCATCGTTCATGCCCTGTTCCCGCTCAAACGTTGCGCCGCATGACTTGCATTGATACTCATATACCGGCATCTTTAACACCCCCTTGCCATATTTGCCAACCGCTCGGGCAACGCCTTAAAAAGCGCGCCATACTCCGGCGCCGCATCCGTGAGAAACTCCCCGCGCGAATACGCCTCGGCAATGCGGCGATCATCCGGTATCTCCAAAACTATCGGAATATTCTGCTCCGCGCAATACCGCCGCACGCGGTCGTCCCCGATGCCGACCCGATTCACTGCCACGCCGAACGGTATCTTCAACGCCCGCGTCATCTCAACCGCCAAAGTCAAATCATGCAAACCAAAAGGCGTCGGCTCGGTTGCTAAAATTACAAAATCGCTGCCTCGAATCGCCGCAATCACAGGACACGATGTCCCCGGCGGAGAATCCACAATCGTTATCTTGTCCGCTTTTGCGTATTTCCTAACCGCGCGAATCAAAGGCGGCGCAAACACCTGACCGATATTCAGCCGCCCGTGAACAAACTCCACCGCGCCCGCAAATCCGCGTTCAACAACGCCGATGGCGCGCGGAACTTCTGAAATCGCCCCAACCGGACACACCAGCGCGCACCCGCCGCAGGCATGGCACATCTCGCTGAATACAAGCGGTTTTTGATTCAGCATCGCAATCGCATTATATCGGCAAATCTTCCCGCATAAACCGCATCCCGTGCATTTAGATTCGTCCACAAGAGGAACTAATAAATTCACCGATTCGCTTTCTTGAAATTCAGGCGCCAAAAAAATGTGGGCGTTCGGCTCCTCAACGTCGCAATCCAATAAAACCGCCGATGACCCCAGCGCCCAAGCCAGCCCAACGGAGATAGTCGTTTTGCCCGTGCCGCCTTTGCCCGATGCAATTGCGATAATCATGACCAGTGTCCCTCAACATCCGCGCTTACGGCTTCCGCGATTTGCCCGGAGCGGAATTTTTCAATCGCTTCCGACACCGTCGCGCCGCTGATATTGTAAATCTTTATACCCGCCGCGCTCAAAGCCCGAAAGGCTTTTGGACCGCAATGACCCGTCAAAACAGCGCGGGCGCCCGTTTTGGCGACGGCTTCCGCCGATTGAATCCCCGCCCCCTGAATCGCGTTCAAATTCTGCTGATTATCAACCACCTCAAAAGAGTTTGAATCCAAATCGTAAACGATAAACTTTTGCGCCCTGCCAAAACGCGCATCCATCGGCGCATTCAAATTATCGCCTGTTGTGGTAATTGCTATTTTCATAACGGTTATCCTTCATGAAAAATTTTTGCGGAACGGACGCCCGAGAGCGCCCGCCCCGCAAGCGCCGACGTTTATTTATTCTCGGCAGATTCGCCGTCGAATTCCGCCATGCGCTTTTTCACCGCATCAAGCTGAGATTGCAAAATCTCCGCCTGTCTGGCAAGGGCCTGTCTTGCCATTTCGGGATTCGGTTGCTGTATCGGCGCAGACGCAATCGGTGCGGCGCTTCCGCCAAATCGCATCCAGCCCGGTTGCCCGGTGGCATAAAACATGTTGCGATATCCGCGACCGCCGCCTCCGCGTCCGCCGCCCATACCCAACCCGCGCGCCGGAATAGGATTCGCAAATCCCGGCGTCGCATAACCAGCGCAGAATCCCGCTGCGCGACCCGTCATGGGACCCATACCCGCAGGTCCCGTTCCGTCTCCTCTTGGCATGATTGTATCCTCCTTTTTAATTAAATTATCGCGTTAAAAAAACAAATGAAGACCGCGTTAAAAAAACTTCTCAATGATCGCAATAGTTGACCCCGGAAACAAGCGTTCCATAAAGATAACCGAAGACGATATCTTCCGGAATTTCTGCCGGAGCGCCCACAATCACGCGAATTCCCCGCTCAGCAAATAACTGTTGGGCGCGCTGTCCCATACCCCCGGAGATAATCATCGTCGCCCCGCGTTCGGCTAACCACCGCGGCAGCAAACCCGGTTCGTGCGGCGGCGGAACGACATCTTCCCGCCGCAGGATTTTTTTCTCATCAGGATTCACATCCACAAGGGCAAACTGCTCGCAATGTCCAAAATGCATCGCCAGTTTCCCATCAGCCAGCGGTAACGCAATTCTCATTCTTTTACAACCCTTTCTAAAAAATTTAATAAAAATTAAAAATCACAAAAACTTTAACGCCTGCTCAAGGTCGCCGATGAGCGCCTCCGGTTTTTCAACGCCCATAGAAAGCCGCACCGTGTTATCGCAAACGCCAAATGAAAGTCTGCGCTCCGGCGGCAGATAAAGCATCGTCGTCAGATACGGGATGCAAATGAGACTCTCTGTCGCCCCGAGACTCACAGCATGTTTGATGACCTTCAAAGAGGATATAAACTTTTTGGCATCCTCCTGCGTTTGACCCACATTAAAAGACAACATCCCGCCAAACCCGCCGCGCATCTGCCGCTTGGCTACGGCATGCCCGGGATGGTCTGAAAGCCCCGGATAAAAAAGCTCGGAGATGGACGATTTCGTTTTTAAAAACTCCGCAACCGCCATCCCATTCGACGCCATCCGCTCCGCACGCAGCTCAAACGTCTTTAAGCCGCGCTCCAAAAGCGAGGCGGAATAGGCATCCAGCGTGCAACCAACCGCCTGACGCGTGAACCAAAGCGTGTTGTAATCCTCTTTGGAACCCGCAATCGCGCCCGCCATCAAATCATTATGACCGCCCAGAGCCTTCGTCGCGCTATGAACAACCAGATGCGCCCCCAGTTCAAGAGGATTTTGATGATACGGCGTGGCAAAGGTGTTATCTACAATCAACCGCGCGCCCGATTTATCCGCCGCGCGCCGCGCCTCCGGAATGTCAATCACCTTGCAAAGCGGATTGCTCGGCGATTCCAGAAAAATCATCGCCGTGTTCGGCTTCACATACCGCTCGAGCTCCGCGCTCTCATCCGCATTCAGCCACGTAACCTCAACACCCAAACGCTCCAGAATCAAAGACACCTTGTAATGCGCCCCATAAATATCATGAAAGAGAATCAAATTGTCGCCCGCTTTTAAATAGGAAAGATAAACCAACGTGCACGCCGCCATGCCGGACGTGCAAACGATGCAATCCTCCGACCTTTCCAACTCCGCTATCTTATCCTCAACAGCCCGAACCGTCGGATTGTCGTCCCGATGATACGTATAACCGTCAATCTCCCCGTCCGTGATGCGCCGAAGCACCTCAAAATCGCGGTATTCATAATTCACCGCATTCACAATCGGCGTCACCATCGGCTTATTGCCATAAGGTGTTAAAGGGTCAGACATATACAACTCCTTTGCCATCATAAACCTTTGTGATTGCCGCGCCCGCCTCTGCCTCCGCCTCCGCCAGCGCCGGCGCCGCCGCGCCTAAAATCGCGGTCATCCGCGCTGCGATGAAAATTCGCGCTCTTGCAATTCAGACACCCCGCCGGACGTCCCCCGCCGCGGGGCAACTCCCAGACATGTCCGCAGTCCGCGCACTGAAACCTCCGCACGTCCGCCATAACCACTTCACCCCCTTCGATACGAAGCGCCTTGCCCATGACAAGCGCCTCCGCGGTCTTGCGCCGCGCCGATTCAATAATCCGCCCGAACGTCTGACGCGAAACATTCATACGACCCGCCGCCTCCTCATGATAAAGCCCATTCAGATCCGCCAGACGCAGCGACTCCATCTCATCCAACGTCAGACAGATTTCCTCAAGCGCGTTTAAAGGAATCCCCGCCGGTTTGAAAAACGCGCACAGCGGCGCGCCTGAAATTTTTCGACGGCAAAAAGGACGCGGCATTTCAACTCCTCAACAAAATAATAAGTGATTATGGGCATATGCTCATAACCCCCGTCAACAAAAAAATGAAAAAAAATAAATTAATATGCAACGGAATAAAACGCGCCGTGCGCTTTCTTCGGAAATTCGAGAACTTTTTAGATGCTAATGAAGTGCCGCATGTGTCAAAAACAAAAAGCGATGTTATGCCAACGATTATCCCCGCGTAGATTTTCCAAAAGATGGTTATTCCCCCTGCGGTTTATTTTTGTGAGAATTTATCCAAAACAGATTGAACAGCGCTCCTCACGTCGGGATCTTCATCTTCTAATGCCTTTTTTAACGGCTCGATGGCGCGCGGATCTTTTATTCTACACAGAGACTCAGCGACATACCGACGAACATCCTTATCGCCATCGCCCAGCGCCTTAATCAACGGCGCAACGGCGCGTGGGTCTTTTATTTTACCCAGTGCCCAAGCGGCGCCCTGTCGAACAAACGCGCTGCCATCGCTCAGCATCTTAATCAACGGCTCAACGGCGCTGGAGGCTTTTATTTGCCCCAGAGCCGTAGCGGCATTCCAACGAACAAGCGTGTTGCTATCGTCCAGCGCCTTAATCAACGGCTCAACGGCGCGCGGGTCTTTTATTCTACACAGAGACTCAGCGGCGCTCTGGCGAACAAACGCGCTGCCATCGCTCAGCATCTTAATCAACGGCTCGACCGCGCGCGTGTCTTCAATTTTACCCAGAGCCATAGCGGCGCTCTGGCGGACACCCTTGTCGTCATCGTCCAGCGCCTTAATTAACGGCTCGAACGCACGCGGGTCTTTTATCTCATCCAGAGCCCGAACGGCGCGAAAACGAACACTTACGGCGCCATCGCCCAGCGCCTTAATCAACGGCTCCACTGCGCGCAAATCGCCCAGCATGCCCAATTGTTCCACCGCATTGATGCGGACAAATTCGTTTTTATCATCAAGGTCGCGGATAAGACGTTCAATTTTTTTATCTTTATTCCCCTTCCTTAAGAAAACCCCCGTGACGGATATTGCGGCAATGATAAGAATCAAGATGATAACGGAAAATTTTTTGAATCTCATCATGCGCCCCTTTCGAAGCTTATTCTTCACAAATAGATAAAAGGCATCAAACGCCAACGTTTATT
Source organism: candidate division BRC1 bacterium ADurb.Bin183 (assembly GCA_002070185.1). Lineage (GTDB taxonomy): Bacteria > Sumerlaeota > Sumerlaeia > MWCT01 > MWCT01 > MWCT01. The sequence continues at coordinate 147,842 of MWCT01000003.1, read as the reverse complement.
AAACGATGGTAAAACCTATAATGCGCCAACGCCAGTTATGCAAGTTCAAAAGGGACGGATTACATAAATACGCAGACGGCTATTATTTTCCCCCGCTGTTTTATCTACATCAAAAGAGCGATAGCTGCATCTTGGCGCTATCGAATGATTGACAAGGCGCGTGTGGCTGTTTTAGAAGGTCTTCGATTTTATGGATAAAGGAGTTGTGAATCATGCTGGGAATTATTCCTGTTCGCGAAAATATGTTCTGGATTGGCATGAACGACCACGAAACCGACCTCTTTGAATCCATCTGGCCCCTCCCGCGAGGCGTGTCCTATAACTCCTTTCTTGTGCGCGGGGAAAAAATCGCCGTCATTGACGCCGTCAAAAGCAACTTCATCGCCGCATACACGGATAAAATCCGCGCCTTGCTCCCCCCAGGCGGCAGCGTGGATTATCTCATCGTGAACCACATGGAGCCAGACCACTCCGGCGCGCTCAAAGCCATGCGCGGCATCTTCCCCGATATGAAAATCGTCGGCAATAAAAAGACCGCTGAGTTCATCCGCGACTTTTACGGCATCGCGGATAATGTCATCAGCGTTGATGACGGCAGCTCGCTCGACCTCGGCGGTTTCAAACTTAAATTCTTTTTGACGCCGATGGTGCATTGGCCCGAGACGATGGTGACATATGAGGAGACGCAAAAGGTTTTATTTTCATGCGACGCATTCGGCGGCTTTGGCGCGCTTGATAATCGCATCTTTGACGATGAGTCCGACCTTGTTTATTTTGAAAATGAAATCTTGCGCTACTATTCGAACATCGTGGGACGCTACAGCAATATGGTTCAGCGGGCGATTGATAAATTGAAAGACTTGGAGATTGCCGTCATCGCGCCGTCGCACGGTCCCATCTGGCGCAAAAACCCCGCGCATATCATCGCCCTCTACGACCGCTGGAGCCGCCACGAAACCGAAGAGGGCGTCGTCCTTGTCTATGCCTCCATGTATGGCAACACATGCCGCATGATGGAAGCCATCTCGCAATCGCTCGCCGAAGAGAAGATGGAAAAAGTGCGCGTGCATGACATCTCCCGCTCGCATGTCTCGTTCGTCCTTGTGGATATCTGGCGATTTCGCGGCATGATTCTGGGCAGTCCGACCTATAACACAAAACTTTTTCCCCCGATGCAAAGCCTTGTGCATATCCTTGAAAATGAAGAAGTGCGAAACCGCTTTATCGGCGTCTTCGGTTCTTATTCATGGAGCAAGGGCGCCGTCAACGCCTTGCATGAATTTGCCTGTTGCGGAAGGCTAACGCTTGTGGAGCCGGTGGTGGAAGCCAAATGCGCGCCGACGGCTGCTGACCTTGAGCAATGCCGTCTGCTCGGCAAAAACATGGCGCAGATGGTCAGGAGATAAACGCAAATCGCGCGGCTAAAAAAATCTCTCCGATTCAAACGCGGCAAACTTTTAAGGCTCTGTCTGCCCGCCGAATTTTTTAACCATGCTTTTCGCTTGCATTTGTTTTTTTAAAACAATTAACAGGAATGTTATTCATTATAAACGTTTGAAAAAATGAAACTGTTAAACTTTTTTTTATATTTTCAGGAGTGTTTATGATAAGCGGAAAAAGCTCAATCTTCTTTCTCGATAATCCCAAATATAATATTAAAACTCTCGAAGAATCCTTCGCGGAGCACCTTGAGTATTCGCTCGTGAAAGACCGCTCCACCGTCTCCATACTTGATAGTTACAAGGCGTTGGCGCTGGCTATCCGGGATAGGCTGATTAATAAATGGATTCGCACGCAGCATGAGTATAAAATTAAAGATGTGAAAAAAGTTCATTACCTCTCAATGGAATTTTTGATGGGGCGGCTTTTGGGCAATATCCTGCTCAGTCTTGGCTTTTATGATGAATGCTCGAACATCCTCAAAGAACTGGGATACAGCCTTGAGGAGATTCGCGAATTGGAGCCGGATATGGGATTGGGCAACGGCGGTCTCGGACGCCTTGCCGCCTGCTTCCTCGATTCTATGGCGACGATGGAAATTCCAGCGGTCGGCTACGGCATCCGATATGAATTCGGCATCTTTCGGCAGGAAATTCAAAACGGCTATCAGATGGAAAAGCCCGATAACTGGCTCCGTTTCGGCAACCCGTGGGAGATTGTGCGACCGGAGTTATTATACCGCGTGCGATTCAACGGCAGAGTCCTTTCCGAAGAGGGAGAATCCGGTAGCGGGAAAGACCGCTGGGTGGATACCGACGAAGTTTTTGCCCTTGCGTATGATATCCCCGTGCCCGGCTATAAAAATAATACAGTTAATAACCTTCGCCTATGGCAGGCGAACGCCACCAACGAATTCGATTTCCATTACTTTAACAGCGGCGATTATATGGCGGCAGTCGAAGCAAAAAACCGCTCGGAAAATATTTCCAAAGTGCTTTATCCGAATGATAATTTCCACCTCGGAAAAATCCTGAGACTCAAACAAGAATACTTTTTTGTTTCCGCAAGTCTGCAAGATATCATCCGCTCCTATAAAGAAAACCATGCATCTTTTGAAGAGTTCCATGATAAAAACGCCATACAACTCAACGACACCCATCCCGCTGTCGCCATCCCCGAACTCATGAGAATACTCATTGATGAGGAAGGGGTGGAATGGCAAGAGGCGTGGGAGATTACCAAAAAGACGTTCGCCTACACCAACCACACCGTTTTGCCGGAAGCCCTTGAAAAGTGGTCGCTGCCTCTCTTCCGCGAACTCCTGCCCCGCCATTTGCAGATTATTTACGAAATCAATCAGCAGTTTTTGGACGGCGTAAAAAAACATTTCGTAAAAGATGCCGCCATCGCCGAGCGCATCGGAATCATCGAGAACGGGGGAGAGGAGCGCATACGCATGGCGAACCTTGCCATCATCGGCAGCCATGCCGTCAACGGCGTCTCCGAGCTCCACACCGACATTTTAAAAAATCAAATATTCCCCGATTTCTATACCCTTGAGCCGAAGAAGTTCCAAAACAAGACCAACGGCATAACCCCCCGCCGCTGGCTGCTGAAAGCAAATCCGCCCCTCTCCGCGCTCATTACCCAGTATATCGGAGAAACGTGGACAACCAATCTTGACCATCTTCGGGAAATTGAAAAATTTATACACGATGAAGATTTCAAACAGGCGTGGCGGAATGTGAAATTCTCCAATAAGCAAAACCTTGCCCGCCATATTCGCAACATTATGGGAATCGCCGTCAACCCCAGCGCCATGTTCGACGTTCAAGTCAAACGGATTCACGAATATAAAAGACAGCTGCTCAACGCCATGCATGTCATCGCTCTTTATAACCAGATGAAAGACAACCCCCAAGAAGATTACGTCCCGCGGCTGGTTATCTTCGGCGGCAAATCAGCCCCCGGCTACCACCTTGCCAAACTGATTATCAAACTAATCAACAACATCGGCAAAATCGTCAACAACGACAAGGACGTCGCCGACCGGCTCAAAGTCATCTTCCTGCCGAATTACTCCGTTTCGCTGGCGGAAAAAATCATCCCCGCCTCAGACCTTTCCGAGCAAATATCCACCGCAGGTTTTGAGGCGTCCGGCACCGGTAATATGAAATTCGCATTGAACGGCGCCCTCACCATCGGAACGCTCGACGGCGCCAATGTGGAGATTATGGAGGAGGTCGGCGAGGAGAACATCTTCATCTTCGGCAACACCATCGCGGAGATTGCGCGGCTAAAAAACAACGACTATTCCCCGGCAGTCTATTACAAAACCATCCCCGAACTCAAACGGGTCATTGATATGATTCGAGACGATTACTTCTCCCCAGACGAGCCAGGAATATTCCGACCGATTTTCGATAATTTAATCCATCACGGCGATTACTACTGCCTGCTTGCGGATTTTAAAGCGTATATACAAATGCAGGAGGAAGTCAGCGAAACCTATCGAGACGCTGATTTGTGGACAAAAAAATCCATCTTAAATGTCGCGCGCATGGGACGCTTCTCCAGCGATTACACCATCCATTTATACGCCCGCGATATCTGGAACGTCCAACCCGTTGACATCCCCGATAGCAAACGCATCATACAAGATGCAGATATTTTCTAATCCGCTAAAAGCGCCCGAACTTCTTCATCGTCCGGTTTGATGGCAAGGGCTTTTTGCAAATAATCCTTTGCGTATGCGGGATTGCCGACCTTGATATAACAAAGCCCGATGGTCTTATTGGCGTAATAGACGGAATCTTCATAATAATCGGCGGCGCTCTTCGGCGCATTTTCCGGCGCCTTTGACGCATTGGCGAGCATCTTCGAAAGAACCGTCGCCGTTTCCGAATACCGCCCCTGCGCAAAATAAACAGAAGCCAGCTCGCGATAGCCCCACGGGTCTTGCTGCCATGCGGCGATTCGCAAATGCAATTCGCGAAAATCCAACAAATCCTTTGTGGCGCGGTCTTCGGGAACCAACTTTGACGCCTCCATATATTTCAAAGAGGCTTTCAAATGTTTCAAATCGCGGTAAAGGGCGTGACCCTCTATAATCAAAGGCGCCGCCTCGGCGTAACGTTTCATCAAATCGCCCCATGGCGCCCCTTCGGGAATATTGAAAAGATAAGGCATGACGGATGTTTCATATTTGAGAAGCGTGTTCAGATTGTCTATCATCGGCTTGTCGCCATATCCATATTTAGGCGATAAAAATTCAAGATAGGGGCGATTCTCGGAGTTTATCTTTTCCCCCGCCAGATAATCCTTGAGAGATTGATTGTCGTTCAAAAAACAGGAAAGAATCTTATCCGCATCGTCAAGGAACAACTCCGCAAGGTCTTGCCGAACCGACTCTTCTTCCAGCCGCTTTTTCATAAGGGCGTAATCAACACGCAACGGCTTGGGCGTGCCGATTATCAAAATATAATGAGTCGGCTCGTTGTTCATATACCAGATAGTCATCTCCGGAAAAACGCGATAAAAAGTGCGAAGCGCAAGACGGAACGTCTCATCCGAAAGACCGCCCAGCGGCATCCAGACCACCACCATCCCGTCATCTGACAGATGCTCGCGGCAGAGCTTGAAATACTCATAATCATACAAATTGGCGTTCGATTTATATCGCAAATCCGTGCAATCCGTCGCAATGATGTCATAGACGCGCCCTGTGAACCGCAAATAACTCCGCACATCATCAATGATAATTTTATAGCGCGCATCAAAAGTCATATAACCCGGCAGCGCTAAATATTTATAATCAGAAGGCTCGCGCGGCGCCCTGCCGCCCCAGCCCTCCGGTATCAAAACCCCGCGGTTCGAGGCGAATAAATACGGCGCCGCATCCAGAACCTCCTTGCAGATTTCAACGCAATGTATCTCTTCAAGAGACTTAAAACAAGTGTAAGAATAAGAAGCGCCGCCGCTGCCGAAACCCACCGTCAGCGCGCTCTTCGGATTCGGCAGAAGAAGCATCGGCACATGCGCAAGACTTTTCTGATCCGTCAAAAGAATGCGGTCCGTCCCAGCCACGCCCACATTATCAACATACAACGTGCGATATTTGAACGAATCTTCAAGAACGGAAACAGTCGCCAAAGAACCCTCCTCATAAAAAAGCATCCGCTCCGTCTTGCTCAATTCCTGAAAACGGGCATGGCGCGGGATGCGGATAATCACAAGCAACATCGCAAACACGCAAACGCCGATGAAAAAATTCCGCGAACGCGGAAGCATAGCAGGGTTAATGTGGAACATATAAAGCGCAATCGCAAGATTGCCCAGCGCCAAAATCGCAATCGTCCCCGCAACTCCCAAAATCGGAATAAGAATAAAACCGGACGCAAAAGAACCCAAGATTGAGCCGAGTGTGTTGACGGAATAAAGCCTGCCAACGCCGTAGCCAACGGCGCTCATGCGGGCAACGCAAATCCGCGCCGCAACCGGAAATGCCATACCCATCAAAAAAGTCGGCAGAAAAATAGAGGCAAACGTCTTCGAAAAAACATTCAAAACACCCATCCACCAATTTATCTGACCTGAAGCGTCCCGAATCTCAAACGGCGCAATCGAACCGCCGAAGTAATATATCACAAACAAAGAATAAGCGCCGGAAAGCCCCAGCAAAAGCTGAATCATCGCATACAAACGAAGGTGGTCTTTTGCCCGGTCAACAAATACGCTCATGAGCGCGCCGCCTATCGCCAGACCGATAAGAAAAACCGTCAACATCGCCGTAAATGAAAACGTCGTATTCTTCATAATATCAAACGTGAAAACCAGCGCGCGATTCCACGACACCTGATACGATAGGGCAATAAAACCCGAAACGCCATAAGATATTAAAACCGCTAAAATAATACGCCGAGACTTTTGCGCATCCTCGATAACCCCGTCCGGAATCTCCCGCACAGTCTGACCGCGCTCCTCCGAACGCGCCTCTTCCCCCGAACGCAACGCCAGCAATAAACCAGCCGCGCCCACAATAAAGTTGATGCCCGCCGCAAAATATGTCGCCCCGCGAACGCCGAACGTCTCAATCAGCAAAAAACCCGCCGCAAAACATCCCAGAACCGCGCCGAGCGTATTCACAGAATAAAGCGCGCCGATATTCAAACCAAGCCAATCGCGCTTATGGACAAGATACCTTGAAAGAACAGGAAGCGTGCCGCCCATCAGCGTGGCGGGAATTAAAAGAATTATAAAAGTCAGAACAAACCGAAGAAGACTTAAAATGAAAAATGAAGTCAACTGACGATAGGCAACCCTGTATATCGGATCCAACGCCAACAGCATAAAAGGCAGCGCCAGACCCGCAACGCCGATGCCCAATTGCAGCCAGCCGTAAACACGCAAACTATTTCTGGCGCGGTCCGCATACCTCCCAAATAAATACGACCCAAGAGCCATACCCCCCATAAAAGCCGCAAGCGTCGTCGAAACAGCATAAAGAGTCGCTCCGAATAAATAAATCAAATGGCGAGACCAGACAACCTCATAAATAAGACCCGACACGCCCGATAAAAAAAAGAGCGCAAACACCGCCGACTGAACCGCCGTTTTTCGATTATTTTCCATATTCCTTCCCGCATACATGAATAATAATGAGGGATGAAGAATGAAATCAAAATCGAAATCAAGCACTGATTGGATAAAAAAACACGCCGCCGAACCGCGCATTAAAATTTTATTGTTTCATAAGGGGATTTTAATATCCCTATGGGAATTGACAACACAGTCCGCCGCGATTAAAAAACGCGCGATAATGGATTTTTCTCCATTGTCTTGTGTCTGATTTCCGTTGAGGACGTCTCATGCATATTGATGAATTCCTCGCACGTCTGGAACGCGCAAAACCCGCACCGGGCGGATGGCTGGCGCGATGCCCCGCCCATGGCGACCGCCGACCATCTTTGAGCATCGCATTCCGAAACGGCAAAATCCTTTTAAAATGCCACGCCGGTTGCACAAGCCAAGAAATCGTCCGCGCCATGAGATTGACGATGAAGGACCTCTTTTTTGAGCCATCCGCAAACGCTCCAAGATTTGCCGACGCCGCGCCGCCAAGAGCCGCATCCCAAACACCCGCGACCCCCGCAGCTCCGCCGAGCCTTCGCCCCGCCGAGCATGCGCCCGCGATTGCGCCGCCGCCTGCGCCGGAAAGGCGGCATTTCTGGCAGACCGCACAAGAAGCCCTTACCCAATATGGGGCGCTGCCAAAAGCCTGCGAAGATGCCGAGGCGATTGAATTTCTGCGCAGCAATCACGGCATCGAACCGGAGCACATTCCGCACGATTGGAAAGTGCTGCGAAGCGAAGGATATAACGGCATCGTTTACCTTGCGCTTGACATCGGCAGCGCGCCCATCTGCTTTTTTTACGGCTCATTCGAACGCGGCGGCAACGGCAAACGCAAAAAGCGTTTCCTTTTCCATGACCGGCGAAATCCGTGCGTGCAATATTACGACGCCGAATCCGCAACGCTCGTCATCTGCCACGGCGCGGAAAAAACCGCCGCCGCGCGCGCCGCAGGACATAACGCCTTCGGTCTGCTCACCGGCGAAGGCTCGGCAATCCCGCCGCCTTGGCTCGATTACTTTTTGAAAAAACTCGTCCCGGAAAAAATCATCCTCGCCAACGACAACGATGAAACAGGCAGGCGCGCCAATCTGGAAACCGCGCAGGCGTTGGAGGATGCCGGATTCGACGCAAGCCGGCTCTTCATCGTGCGCTGGGATGAATCCGACGCAAAAGGAAGAGACCTGAACGACGTCCTCAAAGAATGCGGTTTGAAAGGTTTGCAAGAGTTTTTGGATAAGGCGCCGCCCTACGAGTCGCCGCGTCCGCGCGCGCTTTCGCTGGGCGGATTCATCACCGCGGCGCGCCCTCCTTTGCGATTCCACATCGAAGGCATCCTCCCCGTTCAAGGGAAACTCACATTCTCCGCAACCTCCAAATTCGGCAAATCCATGTGGGCAATACAGACAGGCATGGCGCTTGCGGCGGGCGATTGCAAATGGCTCGGATTTCAATTCGGCAAACCTGCGCGCGTGCTATATTTGCAGGCGGAAATCGCAGATTCGCTTTTGGAGGCGCGCCTGAAAGCAGTGCTGCAAACGCTGCCGCAAGCCATAAACCGCGAACGCGCTCTGGCAAATTTGTTCATTCAGGAGACCGCAAAGGCGCGACCCAACCTTGCCACGCCGGAAGGGCGGCAGATGACGGAAGCGCTCATCGCGCGAATCAAACCCGAAGCGCTCATTCTTGATCCGCTGGCGGCGGTCTGCCCCGGATTGGAGGAAAACTCGGCGGAAAGCATGGGCGCGGCGCTTTATTATTTTTCCGAACTTTCCAGCCGCCACACCTGCGCCATCATCCTCATCCATCACCACGGCAAAGGCGGCATCTCGCGCGGCTCAAGCGTTTATGAAGCTTGGTCAGAAAGCGACCTGCAAGCGGCGCGCATAGAGGACGACCCCGACGTCTGCCGCGTGGACATGCGGCTGCGCTGCGTCTTTAACGAAGGACCGCGCTATTGGGTGATGCCCGCGCCGGAGCGGTTGTGGTTTGCAGACCTGCCCGATTATGAGCCGGAAAAAAAGTTAGGCGGACGCCCCTCAAAACTTAACGAAGAACAAGTGCGGGCTGTGCTCGGCATCGCCGGACGCCCCATGTCATGGACCGAATTGCATCGCGGTCTGAAAAACATCTCCGGCTGCGTTGATTCAACCGCCAGCGACGCCATCAACCGCGCCAAAGACCGCGGCATCATAAAAAAAGATGGAAATTTTTACGCCTTATCCATTACTCCGAAAACCCCTCCTTATTAGGGGAGGGGTTTTCGGAGAATGTTCTTTAGAGGTTATTTGAATGAAAGCAGCGTGATGACATCGGCGGCGTCAAGTTTGCCGTCCTTGTTTATATCCGCCTCCTTGCGCGCATCGGGCAAAAGCGCCTCCCTGCCAAGGATGTGGTCTATAAGATCGCTCAAAAGTATCTTATACGGATAAGCTATCAGCGGGGCGTTGACGCTTTCAATCGGCGAATCGTCAAAGCTGGCAACCGCCTCGGCGAGCAACACGCCGTATGCCGCCGCCTGATGCGGCATCGTAACCGTGAATGTCGTTTCTGAATCGCCATTCAACGTGAAAGCGCTCGGGCTCGTCGAATAAAGAGGAGTGTCATCCTCGCTGACAACGAACGCGATTCGAACCATTCCATCTTTTTGCGAGCGGTTGACGGCGCGGACTTTAAATAAAATGTCGTTATTACTCTTGTTATATTCGGCGGCAAGGTCAACAAGGTAAACCTTGCGCACGCTGAAACTGGCGGTGGCTGTGGCGGGATAATCGGATTCGGCTGCCAGCTCCAGCCATGCCGAATACGAGCCCTCCGGCAGCGGCGAAGAAAGCGAGTTCGTAAGAGGGAAGACAGCGCCCGGCTGGACGACGATTCCAATATCTGTCCCCGCAACGATATTATTTGTGGCATCATCGCGGATTTCCATCTTGCCGCTCAGCTCCGTCGCCGCATTGCCCATATTGAATATCTCCGCATTAAAGACGGGATTCTGCGCGGCGTCGAAAACGTTTTGCATCGGCTCAAAGCCCGTTATGCCATAGGGGTGCTCGGTCTCATAGGTGATAGTCACATAAATCTGACTGTGGAAGATAGTTTGACCGTCCGTGGGGTTGTGCTGGATGGGGAAGACGTTGAAGAGGTAATGCCCGTCCGCAGATTTGGTATATTGGGCAAGTTCCTTCGGATAATATTCGTCAATATCCGTTTCATCGGTCAGCATCACACCGGATTCCGACCAAGGTCCGATAATGACAGTGGGGATGTTGAAGACTCCGATAAACGAATATAACGACGCGGCTGATATTTTAACGATTTTCCCATCCGGCGGCAAGATGATGCTGTATTTTGTGGAAGCGGGGAGCAGCGGCGCTTTGTGGATATATTGCTGGACGCCGTCGGGGATGTTGATAATTTCAAAACCTTCCAGATTTGCCGGCGTAAAGGATTCTGTGTTGACTTCAAAAGACTGCTCATAGGTGTTGGCGGAGAGTTGCTTCACGGAACGCGGGGAAATCGCAAGGGTAGTTTTTTGCTCAAGGGATTTAGGCAGGAGCGGCTTTTTATCATCCTTGCGGCGGAACAAGTTTATAAAGAAACCGGGATATTTCATCCTCTGCCAAGGGATGCCGAAGAGGTTGTATTCGGTGACGGTTTTCTTGTCAAGATTGGCGTCGTTGCCGATGCCGAACGTCCAATGCGTTTTCGCATATTTGATTGCGTCGCCGATCGGGTATGTCTGAGTTCCCATCTCGGCAAACATACGCCAGAAAATTATCTGAAGATAACGCTCGGCAAATGTGCAATGCTGGAGACTCCCCGGCGAGCCGTAAGAATAGCCCGACGCGCCAAAATAAGCGCGCGCGCCGTTATGGATTACGTTATAGACCATAGAGTTATTGGCTCCGCCGCCCCATCCGACATTGGGAACGGGCAGACCGCCGTGGCAACCGGTAATCATCGCAATCGGTCTGTCGCTATCAAAACGAGTGTATTTGGACGGGACGTCGCTTGGGTCAAAACTGTCTTTGGGGATAGACGCCCCGTTGTAAGAATTGTGACCGCCGATGAAAAACAAATCCATGCCGCCGTTGGCGGATTCTTGGAACTTTGTCGCCCAGTTGGCGGCATAAGGAGCTAAAACATCAATCGTGCGCGGAACTTCCGTATCGCGGAAAACGGAAAAGCCGCGGCTAATCATTTTTTGCGGAACGTTGATAAAATCATTGATTTCCCCCGCGCCGCCCGCGCTCGGCTCATAGCCCAGCTCCCAGCCGTCCACGCTCGCCATAACGGAGCGGTATGTGTGCCCTGTTTCATAATGCCCATTCAGATAAAGCTGGCGCATATCCGCCGCCGAGTCGCCGATGATTCTGCCGACGGTTAAATCCACATCGCCCTCCTTCCACGGCGCGCTAATAACAAGGTTAACAAGCGATGCGTAAAAATCGTCCGTCAGGTAGCAATTATTGAAACAGGCGCGCAGGGCGGGATTGCCCTTGTCCCCGCCGGGGAAACTGCCTTCCCAATTCTTCTCGCCATTGTAGGGGTCGAGATGGCGGTAAAATGGGAACTGCTCATCATTGCCGACAATCAGGACATATTTGATAGACGGGCTGATGAAAGCCCCAAAACGTTCGCGCATGAAATGCCTTATCATGATGGCTGCTTCATTTCGAATAGATTCCGTCGAACCATAATTCACCGTTGTATTATCCCAGTTAACAACATACGATTGCAAAATATAAGAATCAACGTTGTAAATAATGGCGCGCCTATCCTGAAGCGTTCGCTTGCCGTCAAACTGACTATGGGAATAAATATCCGCCAAAAGAAGCGCCGCTTCGTTATCGTCCATATCGCGGAAAAGGGTGTTTCGATTGATGAAAATCCCGACTGGGGCGCCGTTGACGATACGAATCTGGCGCGGGGTAGTCACCGCGCTCAAAAGATTCCCATCAGAATCAAATGCGGCGCCTGTTACGTCAATATACTGAGACTTCGCCGTGTTCTTCGGAATGCGGAAGCGGAAGACAATTTGCTTTGAACCTGATTCAATTGTGGTATGATATTTCCCCCCTCCATCCGATGTGAAAACAGTTGGTATGAGAGCGCCCCCGTGACCGGCGCGCGTATAAACTTTGGAAGGCGCGCCCAATAAATCATTTTCGATGAAGACCTGCACCTTAACTTGCCCCGCGGGTATCAAAGGCACGTAATTGCACACCACATCCACAATGGTCAGCTTCCAAATGCCGGAATCGCTGGCGACAACTTTGTTGACTATCGGCTTTTTCCCTTGTTCCGTTCTCCATGCGTCATCAATCCACAAATCAAAATCTACCTTAGGCACAAGAACCTGAAAACCATTTGCAAATGTGCCCGATTGCCCGCCGCTTAATTCCGTGATGAGACTATTTTCGCCCGATGCTTCAGGCGGCAGCTTCACCGTTCCCGCAATACGTCCATCCGGCAGAACATGCGTCGAGCCTAAAAGCAAGTCGGGCGAAATCTTGTTGAAATAAAACTTGGCGATTGTGGGATTGCGCAACGTGCCCGGATTCAACCCTTCCGCATGGACAACAAGATTCCCGCGCGGCTTTATAATATTGCTGCCCAGCGTCGGCGGGCGCACCTTTTTCACCTGCAGCTGATAAGGCAGATAAGAAGAGATTTTATCGCCGGCAACAAGGATGATGATGCTCATCGGTTTTGAAATCTCAGTCATAAAAGATTCTGACGTCCTGCCGGAATTCGAAGACTCCCCAAGGAGCCTCCCCTCCGAATCATAAACATAAAGATCGAAATCCTCCGGCAGATTGTCCAACATCACACGGTAGATGCCGGCGGACGGGAGCGCGCACGAAAAATAATCCTTGTCGCCAACGGGACAAATATAACCGTTGATCTTTTCTTCCACCATAATCTTGGACAACTCGCGCATACTGTTGTTCGGCTCGTAGCGATCGAACGGACACCCTTTCATAATCATAACATAAACAATTTCGGATTGCGCCTCATAATTGCCCTGACTATCATCCATAACCTCCACTATTGCACTGTTGCTGGAAGGCGCCGCCATAGACTCCGCAATCCCTTTGAACGTTACAGAAATCGTTATTGATTGCCCCGGCATAAGCGGACCATAACGCTCAGTCAAATTTATCCAAGAAAGCATGCCCTGTTCCTGAGAAATAACATCCGGCTCCGGCGATGCGGACACATATTCTAAAAAACGGCTGGAAAAAAAATCATTAACCTTTACGGAAACAAATTTTGTCACGCTCATATTCTTAACCACAATCTGATAGTTCACAAACTCGCCGATGTTGACAGACTTGGATGCAGGGGAGACCAGCGACTTTTTAATGGTAACCACCGGCGCTGGCACTGCAAAAATGGAAGAAACCATCAGCGCCATCATGAAAATGACAAGTACCGCCTTTGAAAAATTGCTCTTCATACCGCACTCCTTTTTTTTATATTTAACCTATTAAAGGCAATAATAAAAACCGCCGCATTTTAGGCAACTATCACATCTTTATATGCAATCCAATTGGCAGCTCAGTCAAGCAAAAAGCGCATATTTTAACTGTCAAACCCTAATCTTTCAACATAATTGAAATTTATTGAGGGGCATAATCGGCGGGCGCTGTCGGCGCTGTCGGCGCATGCGGCAAACCATGCCCGCTTACCCAAAATTTTAGTTGCAAGTGGTGTCTCAATTTGTCGGGATTTTAAGTTTATTGATTATTTGAGAGGGGAAAAAATGAAATTTATTCGAGGTTTTTTTCCGGTAATTGCATTTTGGGTGATTATGTCAGCATCCGCCTTTGCGGCTCGGTATTATGTGAAGCCCACCGGCAGCGATTCTAATACGGGAGATTCATGGGCATCTGCATTTAAAACAATTGTAAAGGCAACAGAAAAGGCACAAAAAGACGATGAAGTCTGGGTCGCAGAAGGGACCTATGCAGAATCTAAAACCGTTGTTAATCCTTTAAACGTTGCGCTTTATGGCGGCTTTGCGGGAACGGAATCGCAGCTTTCGGAACGAAACATTTCCGCACATCCCGCAATCATAGATGGAGACAATGCTCGCCAATGCATCCAAAACTTTGGAGTTTTGGACGGTTTTCATATTACGAAAGGCAAAAATGAAGGTAACCCCGGCGGCGGGTTTTTTAACGGTTCCTTAGGCACAGTTGCCAACTGCGCAGTCTATAATAACAGTACATTACAGAGCGGCGGCGGGTTTTACAATAATGGCACGGTGACCAACTGCACAGTCTATAATAACACCGCAAATTACGGCGGCGGGATTAATAACAATTTCTCAGGCAAGGTGACCGACTGCACAGTCTATGGAAACAGCGTATCAGATTTAGCCGGCGGGATTTATAGCAGAGGCACAGTGACTAACTGCACAGTTTATGGTAACAACGCAAAAAATCGCGGCGGCGGGATTTATAACTACGGCACGGTGACCAACTGCACAGTCTTTAATAACACCGCATCACGTTCCGGCGGCGGGATTTATAACGATTCCAGTACGGTAATCAATTGTATAGTATGGGGTAATAATACAGACATTAAAGTTATCAGCGGTGAGGTTAAGTATAGTTGTTTTAGCGATGGGACAACAGGCGAGGGCAATATTGCCGTTGATCCTATGTTTGTCAATGTATCCGGCGATGACCCAACAAAATGGGATTTGCGGCTTCAGCCGAATTCTCCTTGTATTGATGCTGGGACATCAGAGGGCGCGCCGGATTATGATATTCTCGGCGTAAAACGTCCGAAGGGCGCTGGTTTTGATATGGGAGCATACGAACATGTTAAACCAACGCGGTATTATGTGATGCCCACCGGCAGCGATTCTAATACGGGAATTTCATGGGCATCTGCATTTAAAACAATTGTAAAGGCGACACAAATTGCACAAACAGACGATGAAATCTGGGTCGCAGAAGGGACTTATGCAGAATCTAAAACCGTTATTAACCCTGCAGGCGTTGCGCTTTACGGCGGCTTTGCGGGAACGGAATCGCAGCTTTCAGAACGGAACATTTCCGCACATCCCACAATCATAAATGGAGAGAAGGCTCGCCAATGCATCCAAAACTTAGGAGTTTTGGACGGCTTTCATATTACGAAAGGCAAAAATGAAAATAGCGGCGGCGGCGGGATTAATAACTACAGCAAGGTGACCAACTGCACAGTCTATAATAACTCTGCATATTACGGCGGCGGGATTAATAACAATTCCTCAGGCACGGTGACCGACTGCACAGTCTATGGAAACAGCGCATCAGATATAGCCGGCGGGATTCGTAACCACGGCGCGGTGACCAACTGCACAATCTATAATAACACCACATTACGTGACGGCGGCGGAATTTTAGACACCGGCACAGTGACCAGCTGCACAGTCTATAATAACAACGCATCGCGCAACGGCGGCGGGATTTATAACCATTCGGGCACAGAGACCGACTGCATAGTCTATAAAAACAGCGCAGAATATGGCGGCGGGATATATAACCGCTCCACGGTGACCAACTGCACAGTCTATGAAAACAACTCAGGCGATGACGGCGGAGGGATTTATAACTATAAAGGCACGGTGACCAGCTGCACAATCTACGGAAACAGCGCAATAGACTCCGGCAGCGGGATTTATAACGACGAAGAAAGTGCGGCGACAAATTGTGTTATTTATAGTAACAAAGCAGAATATTACGGCGGCGGGATTTATAACTACGGCACAGCGACCAACTGCACAGTCTATAATAACATCGGAATGGACGGCGGCGGGATTTTTAACAAAGGCACAGTGACCAATTGTATAGCATGGGGTAATGATACAGACATTAAACTTTTTAGCGGTGAGGTTAAGTATAGTTGTTTTAGCGGTGGGACAACTGGCGAGGGAAATATAGCCGTTGATCCAATGTTTGTCAATGTATCCGGCGACGACCCAACAAAATGGGATTTGCAGCTTCAGCCGAGTTCTCCTTGTATTGATGCTGGGACATCAGAGGGGGCGCCGAAATATGATATACTCGATGTAAGGCGTCCTCAGGGCGAGAAGGTTGATATGGGAGCATACGAATATGCACCGCCAACCATAACTATCCCGCAAATTGCTTCGCATATTCTGGACAAAAAAACGTTCACGTCCACACAAAAAAAAGCCGCCGATGATAACAAGGACAATATCATAGACGTTGCGGATATCGTTCATATTTTGAAAAAGTAATAGCCCGGCAATTCTCAGAACGATTGAAAATTTTTTAACCCCTAAACTTTCAATATAGTTGAAATTTATTGATGGGCATAATCGGCGCTGTCGGCGCTATCGGCGATGTCGGCGCGTGCGGCAAGCCATGCCCAAATTTCCCTAAATATTTCTTGCAATTCACTTTTCTATTTGTCGAGAATTTGAATGTATCGAATATTTGGGGAGGGGATAAAATGAAAATTATTCGACGCATCTTCCCGGTAATTGCATTTTGGATGATTATGTCAGCATCCGCCTTTGCGGTGCGGTATTATGTGAAGCCCACCGGCAGCGATTCAAATTCGGGAGATTCATGGACATCCGCATTTAAAACAATTGAAAAGGCAACACAAACGGCACAATCAGGCGATGTAGTTTGGGTCGCCGAAGGAACCTATGCAGAATCTAAAACCGTTGTTAATAGTAAAGGTGTTAAATTCTATGGCGGTTTTAGAGGAACGGAATCACAATTTTCACAGCGGGATATTTCCGCATATCCCACAATCATAGATGGAGAGAACGCTCGCCAATGCGTCCAAAACTCAGGAGTTTTGGACGGCTTCCATATTACAAGAGGGAGATCAGATGTCGGCGGCGGGATTGACAATACTGGCATAATGACCAACTGCATAGTCTATAATAACACCGTATCAAGCGACGGCGGCGGGATTTATAACTTTAAAGGCACGGTGACCAGCTGCACAGTCTATAGCAACAACGCAGAATTCGGCGGCGGCGGGATTTATAACACTGGCACGGTGACCAACTGCGTCCTCTATAGTAACAACGCAGGATATAATGGCGGCGGAATTTTTAACAAAGGCACAGCGACCAACTGCACCGTCTATGGAAACAAAGCATTATTGAGCGGCGGCGGGATTTATAACGATATCTGCTGCGCGGTTATCAACTGTATAGCATGGAGTAATAATAATACAGACATTGAAAATTCCGGCGGTGAGGTTAAGTATAGTTGTTTTGGCGATGGGACAACAGGTGAGGGCAATATTGCCGTTAATCCTATGTTTGTCAATGTATCCGGCGATGACCCGACAAAATGGGATTTGCAGCTTCAGCCGAATTCTCCTTGTATTGACGCTGGAACCTCAGAAGGCGCGCCAGGGTTTGATATTCTTGGCGTAAAACGTCCGAAAGGCGCTGGTTTTGATATGGGAGCATACGAACATGTTAAACCAACTCGGTATTATGTGAAACCCACCGGCAACGATTCTAATTGGGGGGTTACATGGGCATCTCCATTGAAATCAATTGTAACGGCAACAGAATATGCGCTAAAAGGCGATGAGGTCTGGGTCGCAGAAGGGACCTATGCAGAATCTAAGACCGTCGTTAATAATGAAGGTGTTGCGCTCTATGGCGGCTTTGCGGGAACGGAATCGCATCTTTCACAACGGGATATTTCCGCACATCCCACAATCATAGATGGAGGGGGTATTCGCCAATGCGTGCAAAACTCAGGAGTTTTGGACGGTTTCCATATTACAAGAGGGAGATCAGATGTCGGCGGCGGGATTTTCAACTACTCCGGCGCAGTGACCAACTGCATAGTATATGAAAACAAATCAACAGCTAACGGCGGAGGGATTTATAACTACAAAAATAGCAAGGTGAACAACTGCGCGGTATATGAAAACAATGCATCAGGAAAAGGCGGCGGGATTTATAATGAAAGCGCAGTGATCAACTGCACAGTATATCATAATAACGCTTCACTTGACGGCGGCGGGATTTATAACGACAATGAAGGCACAGTGACTAACTGCACGGTTTATTTCAACATTACATCATCGAGCAGCGGGATTTATAACAAAGGCATTGTGACCAATTGTATTGCATGGGGTAATAGTCTTACAGATATTAAATTTGCCGGCGGTGTGATTACATACAGTTGTTTCAAAGTTGGGGCAACAGGCGAGGGCAATATTTCTGATAATCCTTTGTTTGTCAATGTAACCGGCAATGACCCAACAAAATGGGATTTGCAGCTTCAGCCGAAATCTCCTTGTATTGACGCTGGGACATCAGAAGACGCGCCGGATTCTGATATTCTTGGCGTAAAGCGTCCTCAGGGCGCTGGTGTTGATATGGGAGCATACGAATATGTTCCGCCAATCTCCTTAATTATTTGGCATATTCTGGGCATAAAAAAGCTCACGCCTACGCAAAAAACAGTCGTTGATGATAACAAGGACAATATCATAGACGTTGCAGATATCGTTCATATTTTGAAAAAGTAATAGCCCGGCGATTCTCAGAGCGATTGAAAATTTTTTAACCCCTAATCTTTCAACAGATTCCAACGGACATATTTATTTTTTTCTATTTTGAAGGATAAAGGCTGTCAAAAAACGTAAAAGTAATTGGTCGCGTATCGGATAATTAAATTGGTTGACGTCGGTTTGGGGCGTGGGATAAGCAGTTGGATGTTATGCGATTATTTGGTCATTATTATCATAAAAGCCCAGCGCGGCGTCTTGTTTTTATTTTTGTAATTTCCGTTTTATTCGCCGCCGCATTCCCTCTTTTTGGCTCAGATGCGGACGCCCCTTCGTCATCTTCAGCTTTTATGAATAAGCCGCTTTTGCCGCTTGAAATCTTTATTACGGGCAGGCAGGCAGAAGACGGGTTCAAGGTGGAGACTATTCTTAAAAATGTGTGCGAGCGGTCGCTTTCCGGCGTGCTTCAATGGCAGCTGCGTCCGCGGGGCAGAGTGGAAATTCCGCCTCAGCCTTTTAGCGGTCTAATGCCGAATGAGGAGCTGACGACCTCTTCCAGTCTTTTGGCGGGCAACCGCGAAGGGCGGCTTTTTGCGGCGGCGGAGATTTCCGGCGAGCGGCTCATTGAAAACTCTATCGGGTTGATGCCTATGCCGATTCGTATGGCGTCGCCAAAAGTGGACGGCTGTCTTTCCGAATGGATGGACGTGCCGGAATTGAAACTTGCCGGCATTGAGCCAAGCGACGAGCTTTTTCATCAGTTTCAATTTTGGTGGACGGATGACGCCCTTTATGTTGCGGCGCATATTCGGGATGGCGCAGCGCAAGCGCGCCGCCGGTTGGGGTTGTATCTTGGTTTGGATGGACCCAGCCGCCGTCAAATCATGGGCGCAGGCGATTTTTGCATTGAGATGTATCCTATTGCGGAGAAGGGCATTGGTTCGATTTCCATAAGCGGCAACGATTTTGCGCGCAAGGCGGGTTCGGGCGCGATTAAAATTCAGGAAGATGGTTTTACTATGGAGGCGCAAATTCCCATCGGCGAGTTGGGAGGGTGGAAGCCGCGGCGAAATTGTATGATCGGATTCAATCTTGTTTTGGATGAGGAGTCGGATTCCGCGATGTGTCCGCCTCGAAAGATTCTTCGCTGGAACGGTTCATCGGATGAATATAACCAGCCTTTGCGCTGGGGTCTGGCAATCATATATTAAAAGGGTAGCCGCCAATGGAAACGATGGAATCTTTGCTTTCGCCGCGCAAACATGAATATCTCGCCCTTGGTCTCATGTCGGGCACGTCGGCGGATGGCGTGACGGGCGCGCTTGTTCGATTTGTTATCCAAGAGGAGCATTTTGAAGACCAGATTCTGGAGTTTATCACAGTTCCCTACCCGAAGGATTTGCGGCAGAAGATTTTCCGTTTATTCCGCGACGAAGCCGGCTCGTTGCGTCTTGTGTGCGAGTTGAATTTTGAAATCGGTCAGTTTTTTGGCAAAGTCGCCCAGCGGGTTATTTTCAATTCCGGCATCCCGAAGGACGCCATTCATGTGATTGGCTCGCATGGGCAGACGGTTTATCACCTTCCGCCGGGTCAAAAAGAGTTGAAGAAATACGCCCCTTCCACGTTGCAGATTGGGGAGGCGTCTGTGATTTCGCAGATGACAGGTGTTCCAGTCGCCTCGGATTTCCGCACGGCGGATATTGCGGCGGGGGGGCATGGCGCGCCGCTCATCGCCGCGGCGGATTTTTATCTTTTGAGGCACGGCAGCAAGACGCGCATCATCCAGAACCTCGGCGGCATCGGCAACTGCACCTATCTGCCCGCCGGCGCAGGTCTGGAAAAAGTCATCGCCTTTGACACCGGTCCCGCCAACATGGCGGTGGATTCGCTTGTCTTCCATTTAACCGGCGGAAAGGAGACTTATGACCGCGACGGCAAACGCGCCGCATCCGGCAAGGTTAACGAAAAATGGCTGAAATCGCTCTTATCCCATCAGTATTATTCCAAAAAGCCGCCCAAGACAACAGGTCGGGAGATGTTCGGCGAGCCGTATGCGTTGGAACTTTTGCGCGAGGGGAAAAAGCGCAGGCTTGCCCCGAACGATATTATAGCCACGGCGAGCATGCTCACGGTGGAATCCATAATTCTTGCGTATGAAAAATTTTGCTTCCCGCTCGGCATGCCGAAAGAGGTGATACTGGGCGGCGGCGGCGCTAAGAACCGCTTTATCGTGAACGCCTTAAAGAACCGATTGCCATCCGAAATCAAGGTTATGACCCATGAAAGCCTCGGCATTAACAGCATGGCAAAGGAGGCTATCGGATTTGCCCTGCTCGGTCTTTTGTGCGCGTTGGGCAGACCGGGTAATGTGCCCGCCGCCACCGGCGCAAAAAAAAGCGTCATCCTTGGCAAATTATATTATCCCGATTTAATCCTTCGCGAAGAATAAAACGCCGTTATCCGGCAATGAACCGCTTCCCCGATGCGAGGGTTTTTTGAAAACTAAAAAAGTTTTTCGTGAAGCCAAAAGAGATTGTAACGATTTCGCTTTTGTTTGAGACGGTGTAGATTTCTGACGCCGGATGGGTGCAATGGCGCTGCTTTCCCGGTCATTACGCAAACGGATTATGTTCGTCATTCTTATGGTGAGCATAGTGCCTGCAATCATTGGGACGCTTCAGACATACTGGGGCAGTCTGATTGCGATGGACAGCACTATCGGCGGTTATCTTCAAGAGCGCGCGCAGCAGATTTCAAAAGGGATAGAAGAATCTCTGCGCCTCAAATGCGACGCCGTTTTGAAGTTGGCGTCCGAGCCGGAATTCCTTTCCCAAAACTACGAATTGCTCCAAAAATCAGAAAGCGCGTCCGCAAGACGGGTAGCGGAAAATTATCTGCGCATCCTTTTGAGCGGCGGCAGCCTTGAGGAGGACACGCTGGTATTATGTTCAAAAAACGGCGATGTGATGGCATCCAATCATAATATCGCCCATGCCTCATTTGGCGAGCGTCTCTGGTGGGGCGAAGCCGCGCAGGTTCAAGCGGGGCAGCTCTTTTTGGCGGAGGAAAAGCCGTCGGAGGGCGGCAGTCCGCAGATTCTGGCGGTTGTGCCGCTGGGGCTTCCCAATGGGTATGACCATGCGACATCCAGCGTTTTGGTGGCGATTTTTCCTGCGGAGGAATTTTTGAAAAGCGGCGCCCTTTCAACCATCGGCGAACAGTGGACAATGGGCGTCTATTCAACGCAAGGCGCCCTTCATTTGGCAACGCGCAACGCCGCCGTTTTTTCCCCCGTTTTGGAATCGCACGCGGCGCAAATGCGCAGCCAATATGGCGGGTGGTTTATCACATTGGAGGCGGTCAACGCAAAAAATATTGTGGCGTATTCCTCCATCAGCCTTCTGCGGATGGCATGGGCGGATAGGCGCAGCAATTTTGAGTGGTTCATCTTTATGGTGTTCGACGTGAGCGATGTGGTCGTTGTGGTGAATCTGCTCCTTTGGCGCATGTCGCTTTTAGGGGTGCTCATGGTGGCGGCGATGTTGCTTTTGGGGCTTTACCTATCTAATAAAATAGTCGTCCCTATTAAGACATTGCAAAAGGGTTTGCATGATATTGCAAAGGGGAATTTGAACGCCCGCGTGAAGCTTCGCACAGGCGATGAAATCGAGGACCTTGCTGATGGATTCAACAGCATGGCGCAAGAGCTTCAAAAGACGTATGGAGATTTGAAAGGCGCCCTTGCCAACGTGGAGGAAAAAGCCAACCAGATTATGCTCATTCAGAGCATAACGCAGGCGGTCAATTCCGACTTGAATCTGGATAACATCTTTCAAGTGCTTTCGGATGAGTTGAAAAAGGTTGTGGATTGCGATTACGCCGCGATTGCCCTCCTGCGGGAAAACGCCGCCGAATATCGCCTTGCGGTTATTCTGCCGCCGCCGGAGCTTTCCTGGCCCCAGATTGAATCCTCATGGGAGGCAAACCCGCCGATGCCGGTGGACGGCTCGGTGGCGGAGTTAATCCTGCGCACGGGCAAGGCGGCGACGGTGGGCGACATTGCAAGCCGCAGCAGCCGCTATCAGGAGGAGATTGACCTTTTGCGGCGCGGCATCCGCTCCTATCTGGCGCTTCCGTTGATTTCCACATCGGGCATCCTCGGCGCGATGATTTTGGGGCATAAGCAGGCGGATTTTTACACCGGTCGCGAAATGTCTATGATTGAGCAAGTGGCGGGGGCGCTATCTGTGGCGGTGGAGCATAGCCGCCTTTTTACGAGAGTCAAACGATTTGCGGATGAACTCGAAGAGAAGGTAAAAGAGCGCACGCTTCAATTGGAAGATGCGCATTACAACCTTGTGCTTGCGGAAAAATACGCCGCCAGCGGCAAACTCGCCGCCAGCATCGCCCATGAAATCAACAACCCGCTGGGCATTATCAAAAATTACCTGCGCCTTTTTAGAGACGACGTCCGCCGCTATCAGGCGCGGCTTGAATCGCTCGGGCTGAACATGCAGCCGCTTGCTTATATCAACGAGGAGCTGGATCGCATTGCGCGGATTGTGCGCACTTTGCAGGATTTGTATCGCCCCGTCGCTCCGACGCCCGCCCCGACGGATATAAATTATGAGGCGGGCAAACTCGTTGAGTTGATGGCTAAATCGCTTGAGCGGCACGGCATCAGCGTCTCGCTTGATTTTGACCCGAACGTTCCCAAAACGCTGCTTTCGCCGGATCAAATACGGCAGGTGATTTTGAACATCTTGCGCAATGCGGAGGACGCTATCAGCGGCGGCGGCGAGATAAAAGTGCGAACGCGGCATCTTATGCCGGATGCCCAGAATCGGCGCTTTATCGAAGTGGTCATCGAAGACAACGGCGGCGGCATTCCAAAAGAGATTATGAAAAATATATTCGACCCATTTTTCACAACGAAAAAAGAGGGCGAGTCTTCCGGTTTGGGACTCTTTGTCACCTACGGCATCATGCAGAATATCGGCGGGGAGATTGCCATCTCCAGCGAGCCGGGACGCGGCACGCGCGTGCGTCTGCTCTTTCCGTGCAACGCGGTCTGAACGGCGTCTTTATTTTATTCGAAATTCACAACGCCAAAAAATTGCGGCTGTGCGGGAAATCCGCGCATGCGCGACCATTCGCTGACGGCGGGGTCTGTTTGCATGCGGGCGCGCCGGATGTTCATCCCCCACTGCGTGCCGGGCTTGGGCGGCTGCGCATCAATCTGGGCGTAAGGGATGCGGAACTCCGCGCTCCAATAATTTTCCCCGATGAACGTCTTGACATCAAAGGTGTATGTGAACAGCCCTTTTGGACCGCTGCTGAACACAGTGCCTTTTGGGTTGACCATCAAACGGTAAAAGTTTTTCAAGTCGCGTTTTGTATCCAGATAAATCTCAAAATCATCATCGGCAAAAACAAGCGGCAGCGCGCCGTGGGCGTCGGCTTTGAGCCCTGCTGGATTCGGCTCTTCGCCTTTTATGCCGATGTGGATGTTTTCGGCGTCGTAGAGCACTTTGACGATGGTTTCTTCGCGGGCGAGGTCGCCGCGTTTATTCAGGCAGAGACGCGTGATGGCGGGGACATCCTGCCATGCGGCTTCATCCAGCCTGCCGTCAAGAATCAGTTTTCCATTGAGCGGGAGCGCCTTTGTTTGCGGCGGGCAGAAAAGGTTGTGATAGGAGACGATGTTTGTGTCGTATCCGGCGCCGTTGGTGTAAGGCATGGAGATTTTCAGTTTGGGGAGTTCTTCCCTGTTGTGGCTGCCTTTTGGGATGTGCAATTTGAACGGGACGGCGCGTTCTGTTCCGGCGCGGAGTTCAAATTTTGCGCCGAGTGGGTCGAATCGGAAATCGAAGTTATCGGTTTCCCAAAGGAGCGTGAAGGTGCGGATTTCGCCGGTGCGGTTTTTGATGAGGGCGTTTACAGCGATATCCGCCGCGCCGTCTTTTGTATCGGGGATGATGTAGGTGGCGTCGTCCTGAAAGTAGGAGCCTGCGCGCATGTATTCCGACGGCGGGACGGCTTCCGGCGGGAGGATGCGCCCCTCTGTGATGACGGCGTAATCTGTTTTATCTCCCACAACGGTAACGTAGATGAAATGATGCGAGTAACCGGTCATGTGGTTGGAGTTGTTCATAGCGCCTGATGTGTTGATGCAGAAATAGCGGATGCCGTCCATAATGCGGTGGTCATAAATATGCGCATGCCCTGTGAAAACGGCGCGTACGGGGTATTGGAGGAGGAGGTTATGCACGGATTGCCAGTCGAATTTAGCGTCCAGATGGAGCGGGGAGTGGAAAAATAAAAAGATGTTGATGGCGTCTTTATTTTGCTCAAGGTCGTTTTTGAGCCATTCCATTTCCTCATCGGGTATTTCATCTATGCGGGCGTTGAGGTTGGTGTCAAGGATGATAAAGTGGGAGCCGTTGTGGTCAAAGGAATAGTATAAATTCCCCTCGCCCCAAGCCTCGATGTAGAGCGGCTCAATTTCCGTTGTGGTAACGTCGTGGTTGCCGGGCGCGGGATAAAAGGGCATGGAGAGCGGTTCGATATCTTTTTTGAAACGCGCCCATTGACTGCGGATTTTTTCCTTGTCGTAGGAATAGCCGGTAATCATGTCGCCGGTGTGGACGACAAATGCCGGTTTGAGGAGCTCCGTCTCGCGGAGGGTTTTATCAAACTGTGCGGGGGTGTCGAACTGTGTGTCGCCCCAGACGGCGAATTTGAATTCGCAAGGCTGCTGAGTTGCGCCGCTGTTAATTGGCGTTGAGGCGCAGGAGGCAAAAAAGAGCGCGAGGAAAAGCGCGAGGAAGAGTTTTAAGATTTTTGCTTTTGTGTTCATAATCTTTGTTCCTTTCTTTTAAGCCAGCCCGGAGGCGGCGAGGATGTAATCGAAAATCTCTTTCGAGAAATCGGAGACGAGGACAACCGTTGACGGGTCGAATGCGGCATTGTTCAGGTATTCAAGGCGCAAGATGTCGCCGTTATTTTTGTTGGGGATGACGCCGCAAAAGAAAAAGCCGAGCATCTCCGCCGCGGGGGCGAAGACGGCGGTGGCGGGGTGGGTTAGCGGCAGGTCGAGTATGATGACCTCGATTTTGCGCTGGCACAGGTTTTTCAAGCGGAAGAGGAGCAGGTCGGAGAAATCCTTTCCAAATTCCATAACGTTCAAAAAGGCAAGCCCGACTTCGTCTTTGATGCGGACGTCCATGCGCGAACGTTCGGAGATGGCAACGCCGTTAGCGGCGGCGTTGAACGCCTCGATTTTCCGCGGCAGTTGATTATGCTCATAAATTTTAGCAATCATAGATTTGTGATGCAGCGGCGGGTAAACAGCCGTCGGCTCATCGGGCTTGATAGGCATATAATAAAGCACCACGCTTCGGCGGTGATGCTCATCGGTCTGGCTCATCTTTTTGAACACGGAGGAGGGGGGCGAGTTGGCGATGATGATGCCGGTTTCTTTTGCGCCGAGTTTGAGGTTGCCCTTTTGGGAGGCGGGATGCACTGTGACGGCGCGGCTATAAAGCCCTTTGAATCCGAGCGATAAAGACTGCTGGCGCATGAAATCCTTCATCTTTTCAAAGATGCCGCGCCCGCGGAAAAGCGGGTCAACCACCGCCTCCGCCGATTCGGGGACAAGGTCTTCCGGGGCGTCTTTGATGAGGGCAAGGTGCCCCACGATGCGTTTTTCCGGCGTGACGGCAACACATGCGGTTGCCATGCCGCTGGCGAGCAGTTCGGATATTTTTTCCGGTTTGTAGACATCCTCATACGTGTAAGAATATCCATAAACCCGATAGATGCATTTCATGAGCTCCACCGCCTCGTCGGGTTGCATGATGCGTATAGAAACGGGCGTGGAGACGTCCGGCTTTGCATCCGCCGGGGCGCGTTCTTGTTCCGTCAGGAAAGAATCGGAATCTTTATAGGCGATGTTTTTGGCGAGTTCGATGCGTTTGCCGCGTCTGCCCATATAAAAGAATCGGATTTCGTCTGTGAATTTTTTCATGAACGCCATGCCGATACCGGGCTCGTTTTTTTCCTGAATGCGGCGGAAGTCAAACGGGATGCCGCGGTCTTCTATGGCGATGACAAAGGCGCCGGGCTCGCGTATGATTTCAAGGATGTATTCGCCGTTTTCATTCGGCTCAAAGGCGTGCTGGATAACGTTGAGGCAGGATTCCTCCGTGATGAGTTCAAGGTTGAGGATGTCCTGCTCCTGCGGGAAAAAAAGGCGCGCCGTTTCGCGCGCAAGGCTTTTGGCGGCGGGGATGAGTTTCACGTCCGCCTTTATCCGGAGGGTTGCCAGATGCTTCATAAATTTTTTTTGCAACCTTTCATCATAGGTAAAATTGACATGATAACGGCGCGATGGGTTGTCAATATCTAATCAAAATTTTGCGTAAAAGATTTTGTTCCTTGAAAAATGAAAAACGCCGCCGCATATAATTGATTAAAGTTTGGATGAAGGATGGGCGCGTTTTGGAAATTTCACGCGGGAAGGCTCTCAGAAATTACGTCATCCGGCGGATGCTTTTGATGCTGCCGACGCTTTTGGGCATCACGGTTGCGACTTTTGCGATATGTCAGTTTGTGCCGGGCGGTCCGATTGACCAGATTCGGCTGCAACTGGCGGGCGGCGGAGCGGGCGAGGCGGGCGTTTCGGGCAGAGGCGAGCGCATCCAGCTTTCCATTCCGGAAGATCAGATGAAGATTTTAAAGGAGTATTACGGATTTGATATGCCGGTTTATATTCGTTATGGGCGATGGGTCGGGAATCTGGCGCGGTTGGATTTGGGGGATTCTTTCCGCTATACGATGCCTGTGCGGGAGATTATAACCCAGCGTTTGCCGGTCTCTATCTTTTACGGTATTGTAACAACGGTTCTGACGTATATTGTCTGCATCCCGTTGGGGATTTTGAAGGCGCTCCGCCATCGCGCTTTGTTGGATAATATCACGTCGTTTTTCATTTTTATCGGCTATGCGATTCCGGGGTATGCATTGGGCGCAGTTATGCTTGTGTTTTTTGCTGTGAAGCGCGATTGGTTTCCGCTGGGCGGTTTTTGCGGGGAGAATTTTGCGAGTCTTTCAAATATGGGCAAGGCGCTTGATATTGCTCATCACGCCGTTTTGCCGCTTATCTGTTATATGGTCGGCTCATTTGCGGTGATGACGATGTTGATGAAGAACAGTTTGATGGAGAATATGGGCGCGGATTATGTGAAGACGGCGCTGGCAAAGGGTCTTTCGTGGCGTCGGGCGGTGTTTGTCCACGCCCTGCGCAATTCGCTGATTCCGATTGCCACAAGCTTTGGGCATAATATCTCGCTCATCTTGACGGGCTCCGTCCTCATCGAGCGGGTGTTCAACATCAAAGGGATCGGGCTTTTAGTTTACGAATCCATCGTATCGCGGGATTATCCGGTTGTGCTGGGTATGATTGTTATCGGCAGTGTGCTGATGCTTTTGGGGAATTTGCTTTCTGATTTGTGCGTGGCGTTTGTTGATCCCAGAGTGAGGTTTGAGTGAGCGATGAGATTTTTTAGATTGAATCCAATCACGCGGAAGCGAATCGGGCGTTTTCGGCGCATCAAGCGCGGGTATTATTCGCTTATTGCGCTTTTAACGCTGACATTTTTTTCTCTTTTTTCAAATTACATTGCCAACAGCCGCGCTATCATCGTCCGCTATGAGGGGCGGTTTTATTTTCCGACGTTCAAGTTCCACAGCATGTCTGAATTCGGGCAGAAAGATGAGTTCGGGTTTGACGATGCAGAAGCGGATTACCGCGCTATGAAGGAGCAGTTCAAAGGGTCGCCGAACTGGGCGTTGATGCCGCCGATTCCTTTTAATCCTTACGAGAATGATTTCAGCGCGTATCAAGAACCGCCGCCGAATCCGCCCGACCGCCGCCATTGGTTAGGCACGGATTCGCAGGGGCGGGATGTTTTTGCGCGGTTGCTTTACGGTTTTAGAGTCTCCATCTTTTTCGCGTTGGGGCTGGTGTTGGTTTCGCAGACCGTCGGAACGGCTGTCGGTTCGCTGCAGGGCTACCTTGCGGGCAGGTTCGACATCATCACGCAGCGGTTAATCGAAATCTGGGATACGCTGCCTTTTTTATACATTGTCATCATCATGGGCACGTTTTTCACGCCGAGTTTTACGCTGCTTCTTTTTTTGATGGCGCTTTTTTGGTGGATGCAGATTACGTTTTATATGCGCACGGAGATGTATCGGGAAAAGACGCGGCAGTATTGCCTTGCGGCGCGCTCTTACGGCGCCTCGCAGGCGCGCATCATCTTTAAGCATCTGCTCCCCAATTGCCTTGCGCCGCTCATCACATTCACGCCTTTTGCGATTGTGGCGGCGATAGGCGCGCTGACGGGGCTGGATTATTTGGGCTACGGCGTTCCGCCGCCCACGCCGAGTTGGGGCGAGCTTATAGATTATAGATCAGGCGCTTCAGGTGCAGAACCGCTCGAAAATCTGGCTGGCGATTGCGCCCTTTACCGCACTCTCCGTTACGTTGGTGCTGGTGACGCTGGTGGGCGAGTCTGTGCGCGAAGCCTTTGACCCGCGGCAGTATGCGAAATATGAGTGATGAAGAGTTTAATCAATTTGGAGAAAAAAGGTAATAGATTATGCTGGAGATTAAAGTTGAGGAGAAGGGGAATTTTCCGCTTTTGCGTTTGGCGGGGCGGTTTGATGGATTCGGGGCGTCGGTAGCAGATAAAGAATTCAACCATCTTGCAGCGCAGCACGCCGAGCCTTTTTGGATGCTTGATTTTGCCGAGGTGGAATTTTTATCCAGCGCCGGCATTCGCTCGCTTGTGGTAGCGGCAAAAAGGGTGAAATCCAAAGGCGGGGATTTATTCCTCTTCGGTATGAATCCCGATGTGATGGCAGTTCTTGAGATGGCTGGGCTTCTTAGAATATTCCGCGCAGCGGGCGGCGAGGAGGAAGCCTATGAACAAATTCAAAAAGCCAGCGGCGTTTCGCCGGCGGCTCTTTGGCGGGCGCCCTCCGGACTCGACTATCTGATAAAGGATGCCGGTGCGGCGGCGCAGGTTTCTCATTTGGATATCTGGGGCGAGGCAGCGCAAGCGCCGTCAGCGGATTGCGCGTTGATTTCTGTGCGGCTCTCTGAGTTGGGTTTTTCATTTGGTGTCGGCGGATTCGGCGGCGACCGCGTTCAGGCGGCGGAGGCGCTCGGTTTGATGATAACGGCGAGTTGTTTTGCGGGCGTCATTCCAGCGGACGGTAATAATCTGCCGGATTTTATTGCCGCCAAAAAACCTGATGAAACTCCGCTCTTCATCATTTCCGGGGCGAGCCTTGCCGGCGCGCCGCAGAAAATGGCGGAGCTGCCGGCGCAAAAACCGACAACCTTTGAGATTTTGAAAAACGATTTGCGCGCTTATTGCGATGCCGTCGGCGCCGCAAACTTGCCGCTGGGGTTTATCCTTCTTGCGGAAGTTCCGGAGGTTGCCGGCGCATATTATGCCCACAGCGCGGACTTGAAAGCCGGTCGTCTCAAATCGGTTGCCCTGCCCGAACGCGGCGTTTTCCTGATTGTGGGAATGATTCCGGAATCTGGGAAAACCACGCCGGATGCCTTGCGGGCTGTTGGGGCTTTTTTCAAAGACGCCGCCATGCCGGATGTCGGCGACGACCCTGCGGAGATTGCCCTTCATGAATTCATCGGCGAAGGACCGGAGCAGATTTTATATCCGGCGGAGGAATCGAAAATTTTACGCGCGCGCATCTGGCTCTATCCGCTGCAAAGCATTCGCCCCGCCGCGCAGAAACGTTTGCAAATTGAATGGGTCAACCCGCCCTGCGGCGCTGACATCCCCGATGAATGGGATATGATTATCCGCCGCCTTTATGAAGGCTCCAGCCGCGTTCTCCTCAAAAAGCTCAGCGGCGGTTTTACCGCTACCACATTTTCAGCCGTGAGCTGCGATGCGGAAGGGAGGCGTATGCTTCCGACTGTGTGCAAAATCGGCTCGCTTGCCAATATCGGCAGCGAGGAAAACGCCTGCCGCAATTATGTTCAAAAATACATACTCAATAACGGCGCGGTGATTTTAGGCAGCGCCTCGCAAGGCAGATGGGCAGGAATTACATACAATTTCCTCGGCGTTTCGGGACCGGAGAGCCGGCTTGTCTGGCTGCGGGAGCATTTTATGAGCCGTCCGATTGAGGAATTTTTGCCGTTATTCGACCGCCTTTTTACAAACATTTTAAAGCCGTGGTATGGGCAGCCGCGTTGGGAGCCTCTGCGCCTTTTTGCCGAGCACACGCCGTCGGCGATTTTATTCCCGCGCCTATTGGAGCATGCCGTTTCGGAAATGGGCGTTTCGTTGGATGAGAAAAATATTGATTTCCCCGAGCTCAAAACAACGCTGCCCAACCCGTATTACGTTCTTAAACATATCTATCCGAAACGGGCGGAGGAGCAGACGCTTTGGTATTCCGGCATCACGCACGGGGATTTGAATCTGCAAAACGTTCTGCTTGATGAGCGCGAGAATATTTATGTCATTGATTTTTCCGAGACGGCGCTGCGGAATATTGTTTCGGATTTTGCGCGTCTGGAGGCGATTATGCTGATTGAGTTGCCGCGCATGGAGAGCGGGGATGATTTGCAACCGTTGCTCGAATATGCGCAGGGGTTGTTGCGGCAGCGTTCTCTATCGGATGAGCCGGCGTTTGATTACAGGGGCGGCGACCCGATGGTGAAAAAATGCCATGCGGTTATTCGCCGTCTGCGCCATTATGCCGATGTGACCACATTATTTGAGACGAGCATGATTCCTTATTGGATGGCGCTGTTGCAATGGACGCTGCCAGTCGCCTCCTATATCGGCATTCACGATTTGCGTAAGCGGCTTGCTCTGTGCATCTCCGCGCTTGCCTGCCGCAACATTTTATGAACGGCGAACGGCTGATAATGGATTTGCGGGAAGCGTTGATTTTTGATTACAATAGGGCGTCTAACTTTTCAAAGGATTGCCTATGAAGAAGCTAGCCATCAAGCTTGCCATTATCTTTTTTTGGGTGTTCATGATGTTCACGCTTG
Organism: candidate division BRC1 bacterium ADurb.Bin183; assembly: GCA_002070185.1. Classification (GTDB taxonomy): domain Bacteria; phylum Sumerlaeota; class Sumerlaeia; order MWCT01; family MWCT01; genus MWCT01. Next base: position 116,143 of record MWCT01000003.1, on the reverse strand, counting down.
TGAGGGAGCGTATTTTTCGGCGCGCGCCGAACCATCGGGATTTGCAAACCGCCGCGTTTGACGCCGCCTCCGATTGGAGAGATCAGGAGGAATGGATGCGCATATTTTACAAAGGTCTGTCCGTCGGCGCTATGAATGTGTCCCTTGCGCGCGACGGCGAGGCGGGGTATGTATTTTTGGCGCGGCTGTTGATGGAGTTCAAACTTTTGACTTTCAAAAATTCGATTATGATGACTATCGGGGCGGAGTTGGACGGCTCTTTCATCCTGCGGCGATTTGCGGCAAAGATGCGAGGCGAGGGGAAGAAATGGGATATTGACGGAGCTTATCGCGATGGGCGGCTCTTTTATAGAGTCGCGGGCGAGGACGGCGCAACGGCGGGCGATTTTGAGATGAAGCGTCCGCCTTCGCTGCTCGAGGCGGCGCGCGCAAATCTCGGACGCAATCTTGAACTCAAAGCCGGGAAGGTTTATCGAATACCGGTGTATGACCCAATTTGGGGCGGCGGCGGGGGAGAGGCGGTCGTGCGGGTGGCGCGGCGCGAGAATATCGCGCTCGGCTCAGAGCCTGTGAGCGCTTGGCGCGTGGAGACTACGTTGAATAATTCCACAACGATTGCATGGCTGGATAATTCCGGAGCGACGCTCATGCGCCAGTTGATGCCCGACCTTGTGATGCGGCGGGCGGGCAGGCAGGAGATTCTCGCGCTTAATCAGGAGTTTGCCGCGCCGATTCCGCGCCCTTCGTTTGCCGTCGAGGATTTGATGCAAAAACCCTCCGGCGGGGCGCCCTCCGCGCCGATTCCAACCATCCTTCCCGATTTTTTGAAGGGGGAGCATTAATTTTATGGATAACGCTTTAATCCGCATTGAAAACCTGACTAAAAATTTCGATGAGGTTTGCGCCGTCAAAAATCTTTCGCTTACAATTCCCGCGGGCGAGGTGTTCGCTTTTTTGGGACCTAACGGCGCGGGCAAGACCACGACGATTAAGGCGATGACGGGGCTGCTTCGTCCCACGCAGGGGCGCGCCATAATCGGCGGCTACGACATTCAAGAGCAGCCGTTCGAGGCAAAGCGCCTCATCGGCTACATCCCCGACCATCCGTATGTTTATGAGAAACTCTCCGGCGTGGAATTTTTCCGTTTTATAGGCGACCTGTTCGGCGTCCCGCGCGACATACAGGAAAAGCGCATGGAGCAATATTTTCAAATTTTTAGTCTGATGGATGCGCGCGATAAATTGATTGAGAATTATTCGCATGGCATGAGGCAGAAACTGGTTATGTCCATCTCGCTGATGCATGACCCCAAAGCGCTTGTAATTGACGAGCCGATGGTCGGGCTCGACCCGCAGAGTATGAAGATTGTGAAGCGGCTCTTCCGCGAGACGGCAGAAAAGGGCGCCGCGGTTTTCCTCTCCACACATCTTTTATCTGTGGCGGAGGAGGTGGCGGATCGCATCGGTTTGATTCACAAGGGGCAACTCATTTTTTTGGGCACGCTAGAAGAGATGCGCCGCTTTGCCCGCCGCGAGGGCAACCTTGAAGACCTCTTCCTTGAACTGACCACCGGATAAATAAAAATATTACGGAACGATATAGAACGGTTCGGCAAGAACGTTTGCGCCGCCGAGCGCCGCGCTGCGCTCATCCGGCTGGGAGCCGCCGACAAAAATTTGGTATTCGCCGAATGCAAGCGCGATTTTCCCCTCGCGGTCAAAGAGAGACATTTGCTCCGGCGCAAGCGTAAAGGCGATGCGGCGGGATTCGCCCGGGTTGAGATGGAAGCGCATAAATCCGCGCAGCTGCCGCAGCGGCGCATACGCTATTTCCTTTGGGTAACTCAAATACAACTGCGCGACTTCATCGCCTGCGCGGCTGCCGATGTTTTTAACGTTGGCGCTGATTTCAAGCGGCTCGCCTGCGCGCAATTTTTTAGCGGAAAGGCGCAGACTGCTGTATTCAAACCGCGTGTAGCTCAAGCCAAATCCAAAAGGGTATAGCGGCTCTTCTTTCATGTAGCGATAGGTGCGCCCTTTTTCGCCGTTCATGGCGTAATCTTCGAAGGGGGGCAGTTGGTCGAGCGATTTGTAGAATGTGATAGGGAGGCGTCCCGCCGGATTGTAATCGCCAAAAATCGCATCGGCAACGGCTGTTCCGCCCTCTTCGCCGGGATACCAAGCCTGAAGGATAGCGGGGACGCGTTCCTGCGCCCAGTTGACGGCGAGGGCGCTGCCGCTCATGAGCGCGAGGACAACCGGTTTGCCCGTTGCGCAAACGGCTTCGAGCAGCTCTTGCTGTTTGCCGGGCAGATTGAGATTGACGCGGTCGCCGCCTGCGGGCGAGAGCGAGCCGTCGCCTTCTTCGCCCTCAAAAAACGAATTGAGTCCGAGAACCATGATGACCGCTTCGGCGCGCTCGGCGCAGGCAAGCGCCTCAGCAAACCCGCGCGTGAACGTGCCGACGTGTCCGCGTTCACTAAGTTCTTCCAGCGGGCAGCCGGGGGCGTAGAATATGCGCGCGTCGGGGAGTTTGCGGCGGATGCCTTCGAGAACGGTGACGCTTTGGGACGGCGTGCCGTTATAGTTGCCGAGCAGGACGCCGCGGTCGTCGGCGTTGGGTCCGATGACGGCGATTGTTTTTAGGTTTTTAGATAGGGGGAGCAGATTGCGGTAATTTTTTAAGAGGACGATAGATTCGCGCGCGGCTTGTCGCGCAAGGTCTCGGTGCTCTTCGCAGTCGCATTTTTCAAAAGGGACGGCGCTGTAGGGGACTATATCCGGCGGGTCCAAAAGCCCCAGACGAAATCTCGTCAGCAAGATGTTTTTTAGAGCGGCATCAATTTCTTTTTCTGTGATGAGCCCCTCGCGTATGGCATCAAGAAGGCTGCTATAAGTTTCGCCGCAATTAAGGTCGCAGCCGTTTTTGACGGCGAGGGCGGCGGATTCTTGGCGCGTGTCGGCGACTTTGTGGTTGGCGTGGATGTCGCAGATGGCGTCGCAATCGGAGACCACGTGTCCTTTGAATCCCCATTCTTTTCGCAGGATTTGGATAAGGAGCGTCGGGCTGGCGCAGCAGGGTTCGCCGTTTGTGCGGTTGTATGCGCCCATGACGGATTCGGCTTTTGCCTCGACGACGCATTCGCGGAAGGCGGGGAGGTAAGTTTCGCGCAGGTCTTGTTGGCTGACAACGGCGTTGAATTTGTGGCGGAGGAGTTCGGGTCCGCTGTGCACGGCGAAGTGTTTGGGAGTTGCGGCGCATTTGAGATATCGCGGATGTTCGCCTTGCAAACCTTTGACAAAGGCGGCGCCGATGCGTCCGGCAAGGAAGGGGTCTTCGCCGTATGTTTCCTGTCCGCGTCCCCATCGCGGGTCGCGGAAGATGTTGATATTAGGCGACCAGAAATTGATGCCTTTGTAAATGCCGCGGTCGCCGCGCCGCGCCGCCTCGTGATGTTTGGCACGCGCCTCTTCGCTGATGGCGTCGGCGACTTTTTGAATCAGAGGGGCGTTCCATGCGGCGGCAAGTCCGATGGCTTGCGGAAAAACGGTGGCGACGCCCGCGCGCGCCACGCCATGGAGGCATTCGTTCCACCATGTGTATGCGGGGATTCCCAGCCGCTGGATGGCAGGCGAGAAATGCGTCATCTGCGAGACTTTTTCTTCAAGCCCGAGCCGCGCTATCAAATCATCCGCGCGTTCTTCAAAGGAAAGTTCGGGGTTTTGAAAAGGCAACTTTTTTTCTTTTTCCATGTGGCGATTTCCTTTAACGTTGGCTAATATTTCATCTTTTTTGGGATGACGCCGCGGACGCCGCCGCGGGGGTCTTTCATGTCTCCGGCGCGGCGCGGGATGAGATGGATGTGGCAGTGCATGATAGTCTGCCCCGCCGCCGCTCCGCAGTTTGCGCCGATATTGAATCCGACTATCAAAGGGTCTTTTTGCAAAAGCATTTCCCGAACTTTCATAATCAGGGAATGAATTGATTTCAGTTCCGCATCCGACAGCTCGAAATAATCCGCCGCATGAGCGCGGGGGATGATGAGCGCGTGCCCTTGCGTTACGGGGTATTGGTCGAAGACGGCGTATGCGAGTTGGTTGACAGCAAAGCCTTTTTTTTGAAATCGCGATTGGCAAAAAAGGCATCCGCGTTTTTTGCGCGTTGCAGGGTTGAGGGCGCCGGCGTTCGATTGGATTTTTTTTATGGCGCTCATGTTTTGCCCTTGCGGGATTAACAGTTTTGAATCTTCGGGAACTTGGCGGTGCGGCGGGCATGGCGTCCGCCCTCAAAGTCGGTAGTCATCCAGATTTCCACGAATTTGAGGAGCGCCTCGGCGGAAAATTCCTTTGCGCCAAGGCAGAGCACGTTTGAATCGTGATGCCGCCGCGTCATGGAGGCTGTGTTTTCGTTATAGACGAGCGCGCCGCGGATTCCGTCAATCTTGTTTGCCACCATGCACATGCCGAGTCCGTTGGAGCAGATGAGGATGGCGCGGTCGTTTTTGCCCTCTACCACGCTTTGAACGGCGGGGATGGCATAATCGGGATAGTCGCAGGATTCCGAGCTTTGGCAGCCGAAGTCCTGCGGCGTGTGCCCCTTTTCGCGCAAATATTCAATGAGCCTGTTTTTAAACTCAAACCCCGCATGATCGCACGCAACTGCAATTTTCATGATAAAAACTCCTCAATTTATTTATTTTGATGAAGGCATTTGATGGGTTTGACAATAACCAAGAAAGATAGTTCGTCAATACCCAACCTTGAAAAAAGCGATTTTTGCCCTAATAAAAGGAGGTTGTCCGCTAATCATACAGGTGTTGTGTTTGATAAACAAACAGATGGATTTTTGGACGGCGCGCTGCCAATATGTAAAATGCAGAGGGCTGATTTTGTTAGAGTTAGCTATGTGAATATAATGAATATTATTTGGCACGGGAGTTGCATATTATTTTGTCAAATCGTTCAATAGATATAGGGAGGTGGTTAAGATGAAAAAGTTCGATAAAAAGATGTTAATCCTGACTGCGGTGTTGTGTTTGGTTGCCGTTTTGGCGTTTGCGCAAAGGGGCGGGAGACCGGCTCCGTCGGGCGCTTCGAGCAGAGGGAGCGCTGGCGGCGGCTCGCCATCTTCGGTGCGCATGGGCAGCGGTTCAAGAGGCAGCGCCCCATTTGGCTCCAGTTCTCGCAGCGGCTCCTCGTTCGGCTCCAGCGTGCAAGAGCGTCGTTCTCCGCGAGTATGGGGCGATTCCAAGCCTCAGACTTCCACTCCGAGCATCCAGCAACGCACCCAGCAACGTTCGGGCGCTTTGTCCAAGCCGCAGACTTCCACTCCGAGCTTCCAGCAACGTTCGGGCAGTTTGTCCGGCAGTTCAAGTTCCAGCGCATTCGGCTCCCGCGATTCTTCAAGGGGCGGTTCATCTTCAAAAAGCGGTTCTTCTTCAAGCAATCGCATAGCCCAGCGTCCGGGGGATCGCCGCGACAGCGACAAGGGTTCTAAGTCCAGTTCTTATTCGTTTGGTTTTGGCTATAGCGATGGGAATACTGCTATCGGCGGGCATTACAGCAACCGCGACCATAGCCGCCGGGATTGGGATCGCCGCGACTACAGCCGCCGGGATCATGACAGATATGACCGCCGTGATTGGAGTCGGGACCGCCATCGCAGCAACTATAGTCTCGGGTTCTACTACGGTTATCCATGGTGGGGTTTCAGCGGTTCTTATACCTCCCGCAAGTATGGGGTTTATTTAGGCGCGTATCCCGCCACAACGTTGACTTACACATATCGCCCTGTTTGGGTTCCGGGATATTGGAATCGGGTTTATGACACAGAGGAATACATCGGCGCTTGGGGCGAGGTTTGCTACCGCACTGTAGCGCGCGATGTCTGGGTTCCGGGGTACTGGCAGTATTAAGCCCCCAATTCCCATTTCTATATATATCTCGGCAAATCCGTCCGGAAAGCCTCACCTTCCGGACGGATTTATTTTTTTTATCCTGCCTTGACGCGCGGTTTGGCGCTTGGTTAGATTTCCTTTCAATTATGTTTTAAGGCAGATTTTTGTTTATGTTATTTTTAATCATCATGCTGGTTGTTTCCTATTTGATTGGCTCCATCCCGACGAGTTATATTTTGGGCATGAGGCTATGCGGTGTGGATTTGCGCAAAAGCGGGAGCGGCAATCCGGGCGCGACGAACGCCTTTCGGGTTTTGGGTTGGAAAATCGGCGTTGCGGTTTTATTGATTGATATTCTAAAAGGGTTTCTGCCGACGTTGCTGGTTTTAAAATGGAGAGGCGGCGGGGGCGTCATGGCGTCCGCCGATATGGCTTTGCTTGCGGGCATCGCGGCGATTGCGGGTCACATGTTCACGGTGTTCATGCGGTTCAAAGGGGGCAAAGGCGTGGCGACAGGCGTGGGCGTTTTTTTGGCGCTGGCGCCGAAGGCGTTGCTGCCGACGCTCGCAGTATGCCTTCTTATCATAGCCGTCAGCCGATATGTATCGCTGGGTTCGTTAATCGGCTCGGCGCTGCTGCCTGTTTTGATCGGCGTGTTTTATCCGGAACGGACGCTGCTTATTTTCATAACGGCGGCGATAGGTTTAATGCTCATCATCAGGCATCGTTCAAATATCGGCAGGCTTTTGCGGGGGAAGGAGCACAAACTATTTTCTTGACGCGGTTTTTGAATATATTCATTTATTCCAAAATTTATAATGCTGGGAGGGCAAAATGAAGTGCCCTTTTTGCGGTTTTGAAGAAAGCAAAGTGGTCAACTCGCGGCGTTCGCGCGAGGGGAATTCCATCCGGCGCCGGCGTGAGTGCGCGGAATGCCGCAAGCGGTTCACCACGCATGAGGTGATTGAGAATATTCCGCTTTTTGTGATTAAGAAGGATGGACGGCGCGAGGCGTTCGCACGCGAGAAGATTATCAAAGGGTTGATTCGCGCCTGCGAGAAGAGGGATGTCGGCTATGAGCGCATCGAGGAGATTGCGAGCGCGATAGAAAAAAGTCTCTATAATGAGATGACGCGGGAGGTTTCGGCGAAGAAAATCGGCGATATGATAATGAAACGTCTGCGGGAGCTTGACGAGGTTGCATATATCCGCTTCGCCTCCGTTTATCTGAATTTCAAAGAGGTCAGCGAGTTCGCCAAAGAAGTGAAGACTTTAATCAATAAATAAAAGGAGTTTGAGATGGGAAGACGGGTCTTTCTTTATGACACCACACTTCGCGATGGGGAGCAGGCGGAAGGGATATCCTTTTCCGTGCCGGATAAAATCCGCATTGCGCAGGAGGCGGATAATTTCGGGATAGATTACGTGGAGGGCGGCTGGCCCGGGGCGAACCCGAAGGCGGATGAGTTTTTCGCCCATATGAAGTCTGTGAAGATGAAACATGCCCGTCTTGCGGCGTTTGGATCCACGCGGCGCAAGAAAATCAAACCGGAGGATGATTCAAACTTGTGCGCCTTAATCGCCTCCGGCGCGCCGGTCTGCACCATCTTCGGCAAGTCGTGGGATTTGCATGTGCGCGAGGCGCTGCAAGCGACACCGGAGGAAAACCTTGCTATGATATCCGATTCTGTGCGCTTTCTGAAAAGCAAGGGCAGAGAGGTCATTTATGACGCCGAGCATTTTTTTGACGGTTTCAAGAACAATCCCGAATATGCCTTGAAAACGATTTTAACGGCGGCGGAAGCGGGCGCGGACTGCATCACGCTCTGCGACACGAACGGCGGAACGCTGACTTTTGAATATTATGATATTCTTGCCGCTGTGCGCAAAACTCTCGGCAGCCATCCATTCGGCATCCACACGCATAACGATTCCGGTCTGGCAGTCGCCAACGCCATCACCGCCGTACATCTGGGCGCCTCGCAGGTGCAAGGCACGATGAACGGATACGGCGAGCGCTGCGGCAATGCCGATTTGATTCAGATTATCCCCGCGCTTGTCCTTAAGGCGAATTACCAATGTGTGCCAAAGGCAAAGGTGCGGGAACTCAAACGCCTCTCCCGCACGATTGATGAAATCGCCAATTTAGTTCCAAACGAGCGCCAGCCTTATGTGGGCAATTCCGTTTTTACACACAAAGGCGGCATCCATGTGAGCGCCGTTCTCCGCAACGCCTCCACCTATGAACACATTGAACCGGAAGCCGTCGGCAACAAACGCCGCGTTTTGGTTTCGGAGATGAGCGGCGTGAGCAATCTGCGCTTTAAGGCGGACGAGCTGGGAATTGATGTCGCCGCCGCGCAGGATGAAACGAAGGACGTTCTGCGCACTATCAAAGACATGGAGAACGAAGGGTATCAATTTGAAGGCGCGGAAGCCTCCTTTGAGGTCATGATGAAGAAGGCGATGGGCAAACATCGAAAGTTTTTTGAACTTGTCGGCTTTCGCGTGATTGTGGAAAAGCGCGGGCTGGAGGAGGAGTGCATCACTGAGGCGACCATCAAAATCCGCATCGGCGACGATGTCAAGATTATGGCGGCGGAGGGCGATGGTCCGATTCACGCCCTTGACACCGCGCTCAAAGGCGCGCTCAATCAGCATTACCCTGTTCTGAAAAAGATAAATCTCACCGATTTCAAAGTTCGCGTGGTCAACCCCAGAGCCGCCACAGCCGCAAAAGTCCGCGTTATGATAGAAACCTCAGACGGCAAACAAGTTTGGGGAACGGTCGGACTTTCCGAGAATATCATTCAGGCGTCGTGGCAAGCTCTGCTGGATTCCATTGATTACGTCCTTCTCAAAGAGGATGAAAAGAAAAGCAAAAAAGCCGCCCGTTAACATCATAATCTGAAAGAGAGGTTCGCGCGTGCCTCAACTCACCGAAGCCAAGCGCTCCTGTTATTGCGGCGAGCTCCGCAAATCTGATATCGGCAAAGAAGTCATCCTCAAAGGTTGGGTGCACAGCCATCGAAACCATGGCGGGATCATATTCCTTGACATCCGCGATAGAACCGGGCTGTGCCAAGTGGAGTTGGATCCTAAAAACATCGCCGCAGAGTATTTTGAATCCGCTCAAAAATTGCGCGATGAATTTGTCATCGCCGTTAAGGGCAAAGTCGCCGCGCGCCCCGAAGGTATGGTCAATCCCAAACTTGCCACAGGGGAAATCGAAGTCAAAGCGTCCTGCTTCGAAATCTTGAACACGTCGCAGCCGCTGCCTTATACGATGGATTCATATGCCAATATGAGCGAGGAGAACCGTCTGCGCTACCGCTATCTTGACCTCCGCCGTCCAGAGATGCAGGAAATTATCATTACCCGCTCCAAACTCTACCGCGTTGTCCGCACGTTCCTGCACGAAAACGGATTTATCGAAGTGGACACGCCCATCCTCACTAAATCAACGCCGGAGGGAGCGCGCGACTTCCTCGTCCCCAGCCGTATGAGCGAGGGGATGTTCTACGCCCTGCCGCAATCGCCGCAACTTTTTAAACAGATTCTCATGGTGGCGGGATATGACCGATATTTCCAGATTGCGCGCTGCTTCCGCGACGAAGACTTCCGCGCCAACCGCCAGCCGGAATTCACGCAGATTGACATCGAGATGTCCTTCATCACGCCGGAGGACCTCTTTGAGCCGATGGAGCGCCTTATCAAAAAAATCTTCGAGGAAATCAAAGGCGCAAAGGTTGAAATCCCTTTTAGGCGCATTCCCTATGCCGAGGCGATGCTCAAATACGGCTCCGATAAACCCGACCTGCGCTTTGGTTTGGAGATTAAAGATGTGACGGATATTTTCCGCTCGTGCGATTTTAGAGTCTTCAAAGAAACCATCGAAGCAGGCGGCGTCATCCGCGCCCTGTGCGTGCCGGCGGCGGCGGAGAAAATCTCCAACACCCAACTCAAACCCGGCGGCGAAATCCCGCGAGTCGCCGCCACTTATGGAGCCAAAGGAATAGCTTGGTTTAAGATGGAAGGCGAGCCAGCCCTCCCCAATTCCAACATCAGCAAGTTCTTCGCGGCGGAAACCCTTGCCAGCCTTGCGAGCGCGCTGGGCGCCGCGGCGGGCGACCTCATCCTCATCGTGGCGGATAAACCCAAAGTCGCCGCCGAATCGCTCGGACAGCTCCGCCTTTGGCTCGGACGCGCGCTCAATCTTATAAATCCCGACGCCCTTGAATTTGCATGGATTGTGGATTTTCCCCTCTTTGAGTGGAACGAGAACGAACGCCGATGGGACTCCGCTCATCACCCGTTCACGTCCCCCATGCCGGAGGATATTCCGCTATTGGAAACGGCGCCGGAGAAAGTGCGCGCCCGCGCCTACGACCTTACGCTCAATGGCGAAGAGATAGGCGGCGGCAGCATCCGCATCCATCGCTCGGACGTTCAGGAAACCGTCTTCAAAGCCATCGGCATCGGCGAAAAGGAGGCGCGGCATCGCTTTGGATTTTTGCTCGAAGCCCTATCCTACGGCGCGCCCCCGCACGGAGGCATCGCCTTTGGACTCGACCGCATTATGATGATACTCATGAAGCGCGATTCCATTCGGGACGTGATACCATTTCCGAAAACGCAGGCGGGGTTATGCTTGATGACCGGCGCGCCTTCGGACGTAACCGATGAGCAGCTCCGCGACGTCCACATTCAACTCCGCCGCGAGATAAAAGAGTAAACCGCGTTCTATTCTCATTTAACCGACGAAAAACTCGAGTGCAAAATTTTAGACCCGTTGGGGCAACTCGTTGAGGGCAAACTCCTCGATTAGCTTGATTTGCTGTTGACGTGCCTAGCGCTTATCTATAAGTATTTATTTAATGGCGCGCATAATTAGGATAAATCTACAGTTTCATAATGTTGAGTTATTGCTTCAAGGTTGTGTGCGGCGAGAAATTTTACATCCTTGTGCCGGAAACAGATAATAATAACAAGGTTTGCAAATCGAGCTAATCGAAGAGAATGACCCCGATTGTTTTTGACCACTATTGCTACATTTATTTCTGCGATCAGGCAATCATGAGCGGTTTTGCTTGACTTTGATTTTTTTCTTCAGTATTCGTTCATTTTTTCAAAAGGGAGGGGATGGTATGAAAAATCACGTCAGGCATTTTGTTTTTATTTCCTTTATTTTTTTTCTATTAATGACACCAATTATTGCCGCCGCCTTTGAGGGAACGTATCGCGGAGATATGGGTGGTATTGTTCTTTCCGTGACTTTTTCCAATGATGGAAAATTAAGCTGGAGAATTAGCGACTGGGCATACTATTATTATTATTTTTATGAGTTTGACATGCCGCCAGTATCGGGAAAGGGGACTTATTCATTCAATCAGGGCAGATATGAAATCACTTTGAAAGGCACGTGGTCGGGAGATATCCGGGCGTTGAATGATTCTAATTTTCATTGCACGAGGCTTGCGGGTCAGACGATGCCAGGCTTTCCGCTTTCTGTTTCGGAAGATATGATGGATATTTATGGGACAATTTACTGCTCGGGGAGTTTTTACTATAAGGGACGCGGCTCGTGGAGCGATGATCCTGGACCTTATGGAGTATGGCTCTGGCGCACTTCCCCCCTAACATCACCTGATTTAATTGTATCCTCGATGAATTGGACACCTTCTGCGCCCAAATCGGCAGATGATATCACGCTCGAATTTACCGCGAAGAATCAAGGCGATGGGGCGTCCGGCTCCTGCTCCTATCAGGTTAAGGTGGATAACAGCATCGTATCGTCTGGCAGTCTGCCATCCCTTGCAGCAAAAAATCAGACGACTATTTCCGGTATCAACCTTGGGAAACTTTCGCAAGGCAATCACATCATCACGGTCATCGTGGATTCCAACGAAACGGTGAATGAATCCGATGAAACCAACAATGTATTGAGCAGGACAATCGCTGTTCAGGCGGATTGGTATAACGCGAAAATCACCGGTCTCATCAAGGACGCGCAAACGCAGAAACCCATCAACGGTATTATTGTCCAACTCGATGGCGGCGTGTTGCAGACAAACACCAACGCCAAAGGCAAGTTCACAATTTACGGAGCGTCAACGGGCAATCACAAATTGCAGGTCTGGGGTTTTGCTTATGATTTCAAGCAGTATGACATTAATGTTTATGGCTACAAGGATACGCCGATTGATGAGATTCTGATGACAAAATTGAAAGGCACGGTCGTGGGGCGGATGGTGGACAACCAGACTGGCGAACCGCTTGCGGCGGGGACGGCTCAACTCGATGGCGGCGGCAAATGGCGCACTCGCACAGACGAGCAGGGTTATTTCATGTTCCTCTCCGTCACTCCCGGCGCGCATACGCTGCAGGCTTGGGGCTACGCCTATAATTTTCAGGAACAGCCCATCACAGTCAACGCGACCGGCGCAACCGATATCGGCAACCGTTATTTTTCCATCGTCCCCAACACTATTCGCGGACAGATTGTGGATGCGGACACGAATCGCCCGATTATGAACGCCCATGTCCAATATGACGGCGGCGGCGTGGGAAAGGAAACGAAGACCAATATCTCCGGTCGCTTCATCCTCGTTAACGTTCCCGCCGGCGTGCGGCAGCTGCAAACTTGGGGCTGGGCATATCAATTCAATCAGACGGCGGTCGCGCAAAATTCGGGCGCGGCAACAGATGCAGGCAAAATCGGCATCCGCCCCATCGGCGGCACAGTCAACGGACGCCTTCTCGATGCTGACAATGGCTTGCCTGTTTACAATGCTTTTGTGCAAATGGATGGAGGCATCTACACGCCATATCTTACGACCAGTTTGCTTAATGGCGACTTCATTATATATAATGTGACGGGCGGCACCCATCTGTTCCAGACGTGGGGCTATGCCTACCGTTTCTACCAGAAAAGCATCACAGCAACATCGGGAAGCAATCTCAACCTCGGCGACATTCTTCTCACGCCCGACCCGAACACATTCAACGGACGCGCCCTTGATGCGGGCACGCGTCTGCCTATCTCCGGCGCAACTGTTATTTTAACTGGTAACGGACAGAATATCACAACAACGAGTTTCCCCGATGGACGCTTTGTGTTGCTCAATATTCCGCAAGGCATTTACGATATCACCGTTGAGGACGCAACGCACAATCTTGTTCATATCAAAGCCGCACATCCCGGCAACAACGTCAATGTTGACATCGGAGATGCAATGTTGCCTTAACTTCCAAATCGGCATAGAAGTTGGCGCGCTACGCCTTAAAAAGCCTTGACGAGTTGGGGCGCGTGTAGATAGTCCAATCTGAAATTTTGGTATTTGCCCTTTGCTGTTCGCGAATTTTTATGACCGATTTTCCCGCTAAACGGCATTTATATCTTTTCCAGAGCTTTAATGCGTTAAGTTACTGGATTATACTCGGCACGCCCATTGTTCTTTTGACGTTGTGGCTGGGCGGGGGCAGCCGCGCCGTGGGAATCGTTTCATCCGTCATGCCGTTTCTGGCGATTTTGCAAATTCCATCCACGCGTTATATCACGCGGCTGGGCTACCGTCGGGCGATGCTTGCGGGATGGACAAGCCGCACGATGATGATTCTTGGTTTTGTCGCTTTGCCATTTTTGAAAAATATTTGGAGTTCCAATCATCTGGTTTTGGCGTTGGTGGCGATTCTTTTCACGTGGTCATTTTTGCGCGGGCTTGCCAATGTGTCGTGGTTTCCTTGGTTGCGGGGGTTGGTGCCGGAGCAATACCGCGGGCGTTATTTTGCATGGGAAAATATTTATGTTCAGTTGATGAGTTTGATTATTTTTTTTCTTTCTGGTTTGATAGTCGGCAAGAGTCCGACGGCGTTTCGTTTTTCGATTATTTATTTTATCAGTTTTGCGGCGGGGATGGCGAGTTTGTTTTTTCTCGGGCGTATTCCGAATGTGGAGATTCCGCCGCATGAGGAGGCGTGGGGTCCGATTTTACCGGCGGTAAGGCATGTTTTTCGTGATAAGAATTATCGCCGCTTTTTGATTTTTATTTTTATCTGGACGCTTTCCAACAGCGGTTTCGATTCTTTTATCGTTCTTTTTTTGAGGCAGGAATCGGCGTTGTCGGAGCGGATGATTTTGTGGCTCGGCGCGATTTCTTCCGGCGCGATGATTGCGGCGCTTTTGGGAGCGGGGAAATTTTTGGATAGGTGGGGGAGCAAGCCGGTTATGAAGATTTGTTTATCGGCGATTCTCATCTATCTTTGTTTTTGGATGATGCTGGCGGAGGGTGTGTTCAAGCCGCATCTATGGCTGCTTATTTGTCTGTTCATTTATAATGGGATGGTGAAGGCGACTATTTGGATTGCCACATGGCGGCTTTTGTTTGTGACGGCGCCGCAGCGGAACAGTCTGATGTCGCTTGCGATGTTCAACACAGGCGTTGGTGTTTTCGGCGGGGCGACGCCGCTTTTTTGGGGTTTTATGATTCCGCAGTTTCCGACGGATTATTTTCATTCGTTTGGATATTATTTTATGGCGAATATGGTTCTGACGCTGCTGGCGTTGATGATGCTTCAAAAGGTTCGGGAGAAAAAATCGGCAAAGACATGGGATGTGGCGCTGGCTCTTTTGACGCTGCCGATGCGCTCGGCGTTGAATCTCCTTTGCATGCTTTCAATTTTCCAGAACCGCGAAAAGGCTCAGGAGGATGAGGCGGCGGAGGGCGCCAAGGCAGCGGCATCCACAAAGGCTTTGAATAGCGATAATTGTTCGGGGCGTTCGTGAATGGCTTCGGGGTGCCATTGCAGTCCGAGAAAAAAGCGCGACTGGGGGCGCTCGATACATTCCACGATGTTATCCTCGCTCCACGCCGTCGGGCGAATTCCTTTGCCGAGTTGCAACACGCATTGATGATGCGCGCTATTGGTTTCGATGCTTTCTTTTTGCAGGATGCTATAAAGGAGGGAATCGGGGCTGATGCGGATTTTATGCGGCAAGTAATAGGGCGGAATTTTCAGGTAGTGTCGAATGCGCGCCTCTGGGATTTCCTGCTCGATATCTTGTATGAGCGTGCCTCCGCAAGCGACGTTGAGCATCTGGCAACCGCAGCAGATGCCGAGGACAGGGATGTCTTTTGCGATGGCGGCGACGGCGAGGGCGTGGTCGAAATTTTGCCGCTCCGGCGACATTGTTCTCACCAGCGGGTATTTTTTTTCCATTCCATAAAGCGCGGGGTCAATATCCGCTCCGCCGATGAACATTAGCCCGTCAATCTGCTGCAAGTATTGCTCTATTGTCTCGGCGTCTGGCGCGACGGGCAGGATGATGGGCGTGCCTCCCGATTTTAGGATGGCGTTTGTGTAGTTGGCGCTGATGAAGATGCGGAAAACGTTTTCATCATCGTCTCGGAAAAAGTTTGCGTTGATGCCAATGATAGGTTTCATAATTTTGCGCTGCCTTTTTTAAGATTTATTTAGAGCCGGTATCGGCTGGGGTTGCGAGTTTGAATCGCACGGCGTCGGCGATGACGCGCATTCCGCCGGAGCTGCCCGATGCCATGAGCGTGATTTTATTTTCGCCGGCGTTAAATCGGAATCTGCCGAGGCGAACCCATTTGAGGATGTTTTTCGATTGGTCTGCATAGCAGATGAATTCGCCATCGGCTGAATGAACTGCGAATTTTGCCATAGCCGCTCCGTCGAGCATGCTGCGATATTGCGCGAAAACGTCATACCATCCGTCGGTTGAGAGGTTCGCCGTCCATACAGCGGTCGCGTCGTCGGAGATGTTAGCATAGCGGAAGTTTCCTCCCATAAAACCTTTGTTGTTAACGGAGCGCCATTCGCCGGTTTCGATGTAATGGGGCGCGCCGTAATCGTCATCCACGATGACGTCCTCGCCTGTTTGCGGGCTGACGGCATCGTGCCACTTAATCGCCATAACCGCATCTGCGACAACGACGCCGAGATTGGCGCTTGTGAGTTCGATAACGCCGCCTCCTTTTTCGAATGGGTAGTCTCCGAGTTTATACCAGAATCCGCCATGTATTTGCTGGTTGACTTTGACATCGCTTGTTCCGGCGGCATGGATGACGGAGAAGGGCGCGCTGGCTGAGTGCGCGGGGTCTTCCGGATACCAGATGTAAACTTCATAGAGTCCGGATTCTGGGACGTTGAGATTCCACGCGGCTTTGGCGCCGCTTTCTGCGGGCGCGGCAAGGTAGTTTTCTCCCCATTTATCCACAAGAGCGGTTTCGACCTGCCAGCCTCCGGAAGCGGAAAATCCCGCGTCTGTATTATCTATTTTGATTTTTGGGGGGCAGCCGTCATCCAGCCCAAGCTCTTCGATAATCATTTCTGAAAATGGGGATATGCCGACGACGTCGTAGGGCGGCTTTTCTTGATTATCGCGTCCGTTGGAAAATCCGGCGATGATGAACTCGCGTCCGTTGGGGAGGATGACATAAGCGATTTCTTCAACGGTGTCATAAGCCATGCCGGTTTTATTTTCGAATATTGTTCCCGGTGGAAGGGAGTGTCCGAAGGCGCTATTGGAATCATGGCGGGCATGGGCGAGGAGTTCGCGCATGTAGGCAAGAGCGTCCGGCTCAATTGCGCCGTCTATGATTTTTTGCATGAGCATGGCGGATGCCAGCGGTTGCATCAGGTTCATGCCGCGTTCGTCGCGTGCGATTTTTTCCGCGCCGACAGGGCTTTCGCCGGAATTGGATGGGTAGGTTTTATGTATGACGGTTTGATTTTCGAGGAGTCCAAAAGAGGCGAGAAAGTTTTCTGTATAAAGGCGTTTTTTATACCATGCTTGATAGGTTTCATCAAGGGCGGCGGGGGAGTAATTTGGGGCGCCTGTGATAGCGTCCACGACGACGCCGGTCTGGATATTGTCTGATTTTTCTATCATGGGGCGGACGCAGTAATCAAGATGGTCATAAGGTTTTCCGTTATCGCGGCACCATCGCATGGCGGCGGTAAGGTATGGGAGTTTGACGCAGCTGGCGGGGTAAAAAGCGGCGGCGGGATTATACGAGCCGCGCCGCCAAGATCCATCTGTTTGGCGGATGAGAATCGTTACATCAAAGCGGTCGAATTTTCGCGATGCCATTAAACGCGCGCGGGCTTTGGCAACGGCGGCATCAAGGGCGGGGTCGTCTATGACGGCAATCGCCGCATTTTTTGGTATGTTGGAACAGGCGGCAAATAGAATGGTCAACATCATGAAACCCGCGGGAAATAATCTCATCGTTCAACCTCTTTGATAAAATGCTCAAATCTTCGGTATGGCAAGGTCGCGTCCCATGGCAAGGGCAATCTTGCGCACTTCGCTCATGAACTCCGTGAACTTTTCAGGTTTCAAAGATTGCGGACCGTCCGAGAATGCCTCGCGGGGATTGGGATGCACCTCAACGGTGAGCCCGTCCGCGCCTGCGGCGATTGCGGCGCGTCCCATTGGCGTGACGTAGCGCCAGTTGCCCGTGCCGTGGCTTGGGTCAACAATGACGGGGAGGTGTGTGAGTTCATTGAGAACGGGGACGCAATTAAGGTCGAGCGTGAATCGGGTCGAATCTTCAAAAGTGCGTATGCCGCGTTCGCATAAGACGACTTGATAATTGCCTTGCGACATGATATATTCTGCGGACATGAGAAATTCTTTGACGGTTGTCGCCATGCCGCGCTTGAGGAGGACGGGGAGGCGCGTCTGTCCCACGCGTTTGAGGAGGGCGTAGTTCTGGCAGTTTCGCGCGCCGATTTGTATCATGTCCGAATATTCGCAGATGAGATCTATTTCCGAGACGGAGACGATTTCTGTGACGATTTTAAGCCCTGTGAGGCTGCGCGCCTGAGCCAGCAGTTTGAGCCCGGTGATTTCGAGTCCTTGAAAGGCGTAGGGCGATGTGCGGGGTTTGTAGGCGCCGCCGCGGAGGATTTTTGCCCCCGCCGCCCTGACCGCCTGCGCCGTTTCGATGATTTGCTCTTCGGATTCGACGGAGCAGGGACCGGCGATGATTGTTATTTCTTTTCCGCCAATGATAACGCCGTCCACATCAACAACGGAGCGTTCGGGTTTGATGTCGCGGCTGACGAGTTTCCACGGTTTGAGGATGGGGATGACGGCTTCCACGCCTTCTGTCTGTTCGAGTATTTGCAGCGGGGTTTTATCTTCGTGTCCCACTGCGCCGATGACCGTTCTCTCTACGCCTTGAATAGCATGGGGTTTGTATCCCAGCCGTATGATGGCGTCTTTGACGGCTTCAAGTTCCGCCTCTGTGGCGTTTTTTTTCATGACGATAATCATAATGTTTATACCTTTCTTGTTAGATGTATTCGAATTTTGCGCCGAGCGATTCCATATGCCGGAAAAAATCGGGATATGATTTTGCGATATGCTCGGCGCCTTCGATAATGATTCCTTTTTGCGTGCGAATCCCGACGATAGTCAGCAGCATAATGACGCGGTGGTCGCCGCGTCCATTGAGCGCCATGCCGCCCGCAAAGCCGGCTGGGTTGCCCTCGATAATAATCTCATCCCGCTTTTCGGATGCGCGCACGCCGAGTTTTGCAAGTTCGCCAAGCGGCTCGGCGATGCGGTCGCATTCTTTGAGGCGCAGATTTTCCACATTAAAAAATCGGGACGTCCCCTGCGCCAGACACGCAGCGCCGACCATCGCCAAAACGGCGTCTGTGGCTTTGTCGCCGTCGAATTCAACACTGCGAAGCATCCCGCCGCCGCGCACGCGCGCGCTTCGGTTTTCGAAAGCGATGTCCGCCCCCATAGCGGCGAGAACATCCACAATGGCGCGCTCGCCTTGTCTGTCGCCGCAAAGTCCGTTTATGGCAACATCGGATTCGGGGGAGACCGCCGCCGCCGCCAGCACCGCCGCAGAGCCGGGCCAGTCGCCGTTGACCTCATAGACGCGGGGCTGATAACGCTGTCCGCCCTCGATGACGAAAGATGCCAGCGCGTCGTCCGCCTTGATGTCTATGCCCGCCTCGCGAATGACATCCAGCGTCTGCCAGACCGCCGCCTTCGATTTAAGATTGCCGACGACGGCGATTTCAACGCGTTCGCCGATAAGCGGCGCAAGGAAGAGGAGCGAGCTGAGGAATTGGGAACTTTTCTCGCCGGAGACTGTGATTTTGCCGCCGCGCAGATTGCCGCCGTAGAGTGTGATGGGCAGTCTGCCGTTATCGGATTCGCTCTTCACGCCCAGTTGGGCAAGCGCGTCGAGGATGTCCGCATTGGGGCGTTTGCCGAGCGATTCGGGAAAATCTGTGATGAAGCGAACTTCGGGCAGGAGCGCGCCCGTTCCCAGCAGAAAGCGCAGGACAGCGCCCGCATTGTGCGGGTTGATGACGCCGGGGTTTCGGGGGCGGCGTCCAAACCCGCGAACTCGGCAGCCGTCGCCCTGCTCGACAATCTCCGCGCCGAGCGCGCGGAGGCAGGAGATGAGCGCGGCGGCGTCGTCGCTTTTTGCGGGGCGCCGGACAAGGCTTTCGCCCTCAGCAAGCGCGGACGCCAGCAGATAGCGCGTTGTGTAGTTTTTAGATGGTTGCGCGGTAATCGTCCCTTCCAGTCTGTTGCAGGGAGATACTCTGATATCCATTAGATTGCCTATTGAAAATATAAAATAAAGCGGCGCCAAGGGGTTGGATTCCTCTCGCGCCGCTTAAGAGAAACGTATCATACACCGAAAACTAACGGCGGAATTTCATCCGTTTGCGGAGTTTTCTGTATTTGTGTTTGCGGATTTTTTTGCGGCGCTTCTTGATTATACTCCCCATAGGTGGCCCGGCTCCTTTCTAATGTATTTCAAATTATCCTATGAATATTTACGAAAAAAACACTCTTACATAATAACCCCATTCATCCGATGCAATGGAAAAATAGCATTTAATTCGGTTATTTTTTCATCTGCCGGAGGACGTCAATAACGGCGTCCGCAATTTTTTTCACGAGGGCTTCGCCGTCTGATGCGGCAGCGGCGGGAGCGGGCGCACCGACGGGCGCATGAATTTTACGAGGTATCACACATCCGGAGCAAAAACTGCAAAGCGAGCTATCCGGCGCGCACATCCCTTTGCTGCGGAAAATGTCAATCTGTTCGGAGACCGTCCGGCAAATGCCCGCCTTTGCTTCTAAAAGCAAACCGGGATAGTCATAACTTTCGGGGCTGCTTTTTAATTTATCTTTGATACGCTCCGTTGCGGCGACGCTCATGCCTGTGTAGAAATTAATTTTTGCCACACCATTTTCAATGCATCTGGCAAAATCATCGTTGGAAAGACCTGTTCCGCCGTGCAATACGAGCGGGATGTTTAGCGCGGCATTCAGCGCCTTGAGCCGTTCAAAATCAAGCTGCGGTTTGCCTTTGTAAAGCCCGTGCGCTGTGCCGATGGCAACCGCCAGCGCGTCCACTTTGGTCTCTTTCACAAATCGAACCGCCTCGTCCACTTTGGTGTAAAACTCCTCCGGCGGAGGAACCGCGCCGCCGCTGCCGCCCTCTGCGCCGCCAATGTGCCCCAGCTCCGCTTCGACTGTGACGCCGACTGCGTGGCACATCTTGACGATGGCGGCGGTCTGCCGGATGTTTTCATCAAAGGCGAGTTTGGAGCCGTCAAACATGATGGAGGTGAATCCCGCCCGCAAGGCGCGCATGATGGCTTCAAAGGATTCGCCGTGATCCAGATGCAAAGCGACGGGGCAGGAGCAGCGTCTTGCCACTTCCTTTATGGCGGGGGTTATGTTTTCAAGGTTGACGTATTTGAAGTGGACTTCGGCGATGGAAAGAATGACGGGCGACTGCATGAATTCCGCCGCCTCCAAAATCGCCTCAAGGCTGGCAAGGTCAACAACATTAAAAGAGCCCACGGCATATTTATTAGCGCGGGCGTCGGCGAGAATATCTCTTAAATTCACAAGAGCCATAGCGGCTTCCTTTATGAGACCGTCCTAAAATCGCTGATTGCTTATGCTGGAGCAGGCTGGCAACCCGCCCTACAAAAAAATAGCGCCGTTTTTAGGATCTGCTCAAAGATAGATTATTTATAAAATTTTTGCAAACCGTTCTTTTATGAGGTTTTCGTTAAAGACACCCGCCGCCGTCAAGGATATTCCGCACTCACGCCGGCGCATTACTGCTTTCCAACGCGGCATATCCATCGCGGCGATTTAACATTTTATTGACGATGGATATGGAAAGGATTCATAGAAATTTTGTTTTTAATTCAAAAAACAAGGTTCTTAATTTTGCAAAGGGCTCTTTATGCTTGCTAAATATATCGCGTTTTATTTGGGTTTGAAAGATGGGCGGGTCGCCAAAGGGGACAATTTTTTCAACCGTTTTTTTAGGAGCTGCTCGGCTCATCAGGCTAAGGAATTCCCCGCCGAGTGCGGGGTTTCGATAAGATTGTAAAATCAGGCGGAGATTATGGAAAATTTCAAATGGTTTTTAGTCGCGATGGTTGTGGCGCTGGCGTTGGCGCTGTCGGGGTGCAATGGCAAGGTTCACATTGAATCCGACCCGCCGGGCGCAACGGTTCTTTATTCGGATAACATTCAAGGACCATGGCGCGTTTTGGGCGGCAGCCATCCAATACTGACGCCCTGTTCCGCTCAGCGAGCCGCGCGCAGCGCCTTTTTTATTCGGCTTGAAAAAGAGGGCTACCATCCGACGCATCCCAAACTGGTGGAAACGTATGTTCTAAACCGCGAGAGCATTTCATTCTCGTTGGAAAAGACGCCCGCCCTCATCGAGCAGGAATACAAAGAGCAGGGCTTGGTCCGTTACAATGATAAATGGGTCAACCCGCAAGAGGCGGGGCTGGTTCAATACAAGGATATCTGGATGACGCCGGAGATGAAGTTTGCCGCTGAGCAGAAAGATAAAGGGCTTGTGCTGCACAACGGGGAATGGATGACCGCCGAGGGGAGGCAGAACGCCATAGTCGAGGAAATGACGAAAAAGGGTTTGATTCCGTTCAAAGGGCGGTGGGGAACTCAGGAAGATAAGGAAAAGGAAGAGAAGATTGACAAGATTGTGGATGAGGTGTTTGCAATGGAGCATAACTCCTCGGACACCGTGCGGCTGCTCGGAGTTATTCCGCAGGCGCGCCCGCGCGTCAGCCTTTTGAACGGCAGCGGGCAGCAGGTCATCTTTTATCTTTCGGGAGAGGAAAGCAGCAGCATGCCGCTCAATCCCTATGAGAGCCGAAGCGTGGACGTCGCCGCCGGTCCTTACCGCATCGCAACGGTTGTTGTCAGCGGAGACAGGCTCTCATCCTGTTGGACGATAGACTTCAAGCCGGGGAATCGCTATTCGATTCTGGAGCAGGGCGAAGCGGTGAAGGTGGAGCGTCAGCCCGCTATGAGTCCGGAGGATATCAAAATCAAATTCAACATCCCAGAGCTGGACGTCCCCGATGAAGAAACATCCGGAACGAAAAAAAAGGGGGCGGCGCAGCCGGAACGCGGTGGACGCCGCGGCGGCGGTATGCCGCCCATGCCCAGAGGCGGGGGGAGGAGATAGGGCGATTAATTAAGAGTTAGTAATTAGGGATTATAAATTGATGATTACTTAATAATTAAATTATGATAAGGGGAAAAATATGAAGGCAGCGGTAGTTGGCGCGGGTTTGATGGGCACCATACATGCGGTAAATTTGTCGAAGATGCCCGAGGCGTCTATTAAGTGGATCGTGGACAGGGATAAGACGCGCGGCGGCAAACTGGCAAAAGCCATCGGCGCGCGCTGGTCGCCGAGTATTGACGACGTTATTAAAGATGCGGAAACCGAGCTGGTTATTCACGCCATACCCACGCCGTTTCGTCTGCCTTTTATCAAAAAATATATGGCGGCGGGAAAGCATATCTTTTGCGAGAAGCCGCTTGCCTCAAATCTGAAAGAGGCGCAAGCCATCCGCGACGCTGCGAGAAATTACAAGCCTGTTTTTATGGCGGGGCATGTGGTGCGATTTTTCTGGGAATATGCCCATGCGCGGGAGACGATTCTTTCCGGCGGCATCGGCAAGGCGGGGATTGTGCGCCTCTCACGCTGCTGCGGCAAACCCGCCAGCTTTGATAAAAAAGATAATTGGTATCTGGATTACAAAAGAAGCGGCGGCGTTTTCCTTGACCTTGCCATTCACGACCTTGATTGGCTCTTATGGACGTTCGGCGCGGCGGCAAGGGTGTTCGGACAGAATCTCGGCTCGAAAGGGATTGCGGAGGATTACGGTCTGGGGATTATCAAATTCAAAAACGGCGTGCTGGCGCATGTTGAGGCGAGCTGGGCGGAGCCGGATGGCTCGTTCTTGACGGGCTTTGAGGCGAGCGGCACGGAGGGGATGTTGGAGTATGACATGCGGGACGCCGCGACTTTGACGTTTGCGGAAAAGAAGAAGGCTGCGGGCTCTGCCTCTGGGACAATCGTTCCCGAATCGCCCTCATCCGAAAGCCCCTATCAGAAGGAAATGCGTCATTTTATCCAGTGCGTGCAGGAAGGCGCAAAGCCGCTGGCAGGCGCCGCCGACGCCTTTAATGCGGCGCGTCTGGCGTTTGCTTTAATGGAATCCGCCCGCACAAATAAGGCTATTGAGTTATAGGATTTGGTTCAAACACGCAGACCATGTTTTTGCCTTTTTGTTTCGCCTGATAAAGGGCGACGTCTGCGCATTTAATAAGAGCGGCGTGTTCGGCGGCGTGTTCGGGAAATGTCGCCACGCCAATGGAGATGGTGAGTTTTCCTCCCGGTTGTTTGTGTTCAAAATCAAAGTGCGTCTCAAAAAATGCTTTCCTGATTCGTTCCGCCACATCTTTGGCTTGATAAAGGGGCGTGCGCGGCATGATAACCATGAACTCCTCGCCGCCGTAGCGGATGCAGATATCATGGTTGCGCGTGTTATTTTGGAGCAATGCCGCCGCCTGTTTGAGGGCGCGGTCGCCTTCGGGGTGTCCGTTTGTGTCGTTGTAAAATTTGAAGTCATCCACATCCAGCATCAAAATAGAAAGCGAAACATTAAGCAGTCCGGCGCGGGCGATTTCCTCCGGCAGAAACATATCCATGTATTCTCTGGTGCGCAGACCGGTCAGGGAGTCCACCTGCGCAGTTTTGCTGCGGCTGCGGGACGCCTCTTTGAGCATGAGGGCGAAGGCGCGTTCTTTATTGGCAAAGGTGACGAGGTCTATTATGGACTTGATAAGGAGTTCCATCTCCGGATAGTGCGCCGCGCTCAAATCATTAAGAGAGCCGGAGTCCGCCAAGTTTTTAATTTCACGTGTGAGTGTGTTGATGGGGTTGAGTATAACCTTTGTGGTGAAAAGGTTCAGCGCGGCATTAAGCCCGAAAAATATGAATAAAAAGGGGAAGAACTCCTTCCAGAATATGTTCCATCCGCTTTCCGTTTTATATTGCAAGATGAGGAAGAAAACGATGACGGCGCAAAGCGAGATGATAGTGTTGCAGATGGTTACAATCAGCAGGCGCATTTTGAGGGATTTTAATTGTGAAGCGACGCGAAGCATGGCAACACTTTCATAGTTCCGCGATTATATTATCTATGATGAATAGAAACTAACAAAGTCTTTTCGGCGAAATCAAGATTAACTTTTCCACATGACTTTTTGGTATTCGCGCAGGGTTTCGGAAATGAAGCGGTCGGAGTTCAAAGAGGAGCGCGCTTTTTCGAGGGCGAGGCGGGCTTTTTCGCGGGAGGCGTGCGGCGCAAGCAGCGTTTCAATGATGCCGCGCGCCAGTTCTTCGGCGTTGTTCGGCTCCACTGACCTTCCCAGCCTTCCGCATTCAAGGAGCTCGGGGATGCCGCCAACGCTGGTGGCGATGACGGGCACGCCGGATGCCATGTATTCCATTGTGATGCGGCTGGAGCCTTCCGAGCCGAGCGAAGCCACGACGCCGGCGTCAAGGGAGGCAATGAGTGTTTCGATATCGGGAAGGAATCCTAAAATCTGGACGCGGTTTGCGATGTTCGATTCTTGAACTTTTTGAATGAGTGTTTGGCGGTTGCCTTCCTTGCCCTGTCCTGCGAAAACGAATCGGGCATCGGGGAGGAATTGTAGGATTTTTGGGATGGCTTCCAGAAGGATGGCTTGTCCTTTGACGCGCTGGAAACGGGCAACCAGCCCGATGAGGGGGGCATCCGGCGCCACATTGGAGATTCCGCAGGCGCGGCGCATTTCGTCGGAGCGTTTTTCAGGGGTGAATCTTGCCGTGTCAACCGCCGCGTAAATGACGGCGGGGTTATTTTTCATCGGCACGCCTTGCAGGCTTTCCGCCGCTTTTTGGGAGACGGCAATCACGCTATCCGTTCCTTTTTGATAAAGCCAGCGGTTGAAGATGTGGTTTTTTACGGGTACGGTCACGTGGCGCGTGCGAATCACGAAAGGTCGGGCGGGGAGCCCCGGCAGGAGGCGGACGCATGCGGAATACCAATGGTCTTTGCCGCGATGGGCGTGTATGATGTCTATTTGATGCTCTTTGATGATGCGGCGGAGAGCCGTCAAGTCAAGGAGGTCGTTGACGCCGTTGAAATTGCCTTTCATGGCAAGGTTGTAAAATGGGATATTTTTTTCTTTGGCTTTTTGATGAAGGGCGAAATCTTTGCGGCAGACCAGCACGACGGGGATGCCGCGCGCGCGGAGTCCTTCGACAAGTATGATGGTGTGCGCCGCTTCGCCGATCCATTTGCGCGCGGAGTTAATCATCAGGATTCGCGGTTTGAAGACGTTTTGTCCCATTATCTTCACAGTTTCTTTTTGAGTTCTTTTTTTGCTGTTTCATCAATGCGGTAATATTTGCAATAATTACTGCCGAGGCTGTGGTAGGTGTAATTTTTGAGCCAGCCGTGGTTGACGTTGAATCGGATGCGGTGCGTGCAAAAAATCCACGGTGAATCTTTGATGACGATGGCGACCATTTTTTTGATGATTTCCCGCCGCTCTGGGGAGTCCTCCATCAGTTTCATTTGTTCGTAGAGTTTATCAAATTCGGGGTTTTTGTAATTGGCGTTGTTATCGCCGGGGGAGGCGTTTGGACCGTAGAGGAGTTGTAGGAAGTTTTCGGCGTCGGGGTAATCGGCGCCCCACGCCTGTCCCCAGACCTGCCCTTTTTTATTTTTGATGCGGTCGAGGAACTGGGGCCAAGTGTTGACGTTGTAATTGATTTTAACGCCCAGCTGCTTGAAACCGTCCGTATAAAATTCGTCTATCTGGCGCGATGTGATGTCATTGTTCTGGGAGTCGTATGTGAGTTCGATGGGCGAGTCTGGGGCAAGACCGAGTTCGCGCCGCGCTTCCGCCATTTTTTCTTTTGCCTTTGCCATGTCAAAGCGCGCAAAGGGATTTTGGAGGTCGGGGTCGTATCCCGCCAGACCGGGCGGGATGGGACCTTTTGCCTCGATGGCGTGGTTATTATAGAAGTGGTGGATGAGTTGTTCGCGGTCGAGGCAGAGGCTGAGCGCTTGGCGCAGTGCGGGGCTTTTGCCGACGATAGAGTCTTCCATGTTGAAGGCGACATAGGTGAGGTCGAGATCCGGCGTAATCAGGAGTTGTATGCCTTTTTCAGCAAGTTTGGGGCGCAGATTTTTATTCTCGTCAATGGCGGCGTCGTAGCTGTCCTTGGGGATGCCGGCGCGGTCAAGGTTGCCGGAGAGGAATTGCAGCCACATGACGGATGATTCTTTGATGATGTGAAATGTGAGCCGGTCAGCAAAAGGGACGGGTTTTCCCGCATCGGCGAGCATTCCGTTTTGTTCATCTTCCGGCGCGCCTTTTGAAGGGTATGTTTCGCCGCGGAAGGTTGAGTTGCGGACGTATGTGATTTTGGAGGCGCGAATAGATTTTTCAAGTTTGTAAGGTCCGGTCCCAATCGGGTGGTTCAAAAATTCCTCGCCGTAAAATTCAACCGCTTCGCGCGGGACGGCGCATGTGTAGGGCATGGTGAGTATGCAAGAGAGTTGGGGGTAGGGTTTTTTCAGGCGGATGACCAGCGTGTGCGGGTCGGGCGCGGCGAGCCCTTCCACCGGCGTGTCGTAATATTTCATATCCTTCGCCTCGCCGGAATTTTCGTAAAACTCATCCAGCCCGATGATGTGGTCGCGGAATATCCACCATCCGTTGGAGTTGACCTTTTTATCGGCGATGCGCTTGAAGGAGAAGATAAAGTCTTGTGCGGTCAGTTCCCGCCCTTTGCCTTTTGTTTCCTTGAAGCATTTATCATCCTGAAAGCGGACGCCTTTTTTGAGTTTGATTGTGTAAACGAGTTTATCGGCGGAGATTTCCGGCAGCGATTCCGCAATGAGGGGCTCCGGTTTATACGGGCGCTCTAAATACGCATATTGATAAAGCGGCTCGTAAATCTGCATAAGGGCGGTCATCGAATAGAGGTCGTTTGCCTGCGATGGGTCGAAGCCTTTAATTTCAAGGGGCATAGGGAGATTCAATTCCATCGCCGCGGATGGCTGGACGGCGGCAAGCGGCAAACCCAGAAGGATAACTGCGGTAATAAATAAATTAATTTTTTTCATGAAAAGCATCCCTTTATCATAAATCATTCAAGGCTTGAACAACCTTAATAGCGTCGCGGCATTCCGCAACGTCATGAACGCGGAGAATGGAAGCGCCCTTGAGCGCGCAAAAGGCGGCGGCGGCGATTGTTCCGCCGAGTCTGTCTCGCACATTTTTTCCGGTGAGTTCCCCGATGAATCTTTTGCGTGAGACGCCGAGCATAATCGGGCGCTGATGCCGCTCGATGAAATGAGGGATGGCGCGCATGAGGGCGATGTTATGTTCCAGATTTTTGCCGAATGCGATGCCGGTGCCGGGGTCGAGGACGATGGCGTCGCGCTGGATGCCGGCGGCAATGGCGGCTTTGATGCGCTCTTCAAAAAAATCAGAGACCTCGGCAACGACGTCCTCATAATGGGGCGCATCCTGCATAGATTTGGGCTCGCCTTTCATATGCATTAAAACCACGCCGAGTTTTCTTTCCGCGCAAAGAGACGCCATGCGGGGATCCCTGCGCAAGGCGGTGATGTCGTTGACTATCGCCGCGCCCATGCTGATTGCCGCCTCCGCTAAATCCGCTTTGTATGTGTCAATGGAAATGGGGAAAGCGGTTTTGCCGAGCAGCTCTTGGAGGACGGGGAGGACGCGCACCATTTCTTCATCATCGGAGACGGGCTGGCTGCCCGGGCGGCTCGATTCGCCGCCGATGTCCAAAATATCCGCTCCAGCTTCCTCCATTTTTAACGCTTGGGCGACAGCGTCTTTTGTTTTGAAGAATTGCCCGCCGTCGCTGAATGAATCAGGGGTAACGTTGAGGATGCCCATGATGAGGATGCGGCGTTGGTTGAACGAAATTTTGCGGTTGCCGAAATTCCAGTTGAGGTTAAAACTGGGGGATGGCGTTTGCGCGGCTTCGAGTATTTTTTGCGCCAGCGGATGGAAAGATGGCGGCTGCTGTTTTAGCTTTTCAAAAAGTTTGCGGTAATGGGAAAGCGTGCCCATGAGGATGACATCGCTTTCCGCTCGGGAGCAGTCAATGCAGCCGGCGGCTGTGGCGGCTTCGGCGCCGATGGAGAGCATCTCCTGTTTGAGAACGTTGGCATGATAGGGAGAAAGGCGATAAATTTTAAGGACGCTAAAGACGGCTTTGGGCGCCATGATTCGCACGCCATCGGGGTGGACGCCGATGCGTTCCATCTCGCGCTGGGCATCGGCAAGGGAAAGCGTTTCAATCTTATGGACTATCGGCTCATCCAAAAGGCAATGCTCTTATCGTCAATACTTGGTTTCTGTATCGCCGGGAGATACTGGTTTTCGCGGGCGATCCGACTCGAATCTTCTCAGCTCTTCTTCCGATGGACGGGGCGGCGGCGGCGGCGCCGTTTCGCCTTCTTTGCCTACCGGCGGGGTGATTGCCGTGATGGGCGGGCGACCCGAAGCCTCGGCGGATGGGGCGGGTCGAGCGGCGACGGCGGTTGTTGTATCTGTGAATGTTCCGCTGGGACCGGCGAGCGCGTCCTGGCGCTGCTGCCGCAGGTTCTGTGCGTCCAGATTGGAGGAGTCTTTCAGGAGTCGTTTAAGTTCAATAGGCATATCGCTTTGCAGCGCGGGTTCTCCTTCGGTTTCCATTTCCGATTTTTTCGGCGAAGCTGCAAGTGTTTGGGATGTCAGATCTTCGATGTAAGCGGGGAGGGCGGCTCCTGCTTCCATCAGTTCATCAATGCTCTTGCCGCGATAGTGATCTTTTTTATTCGGCTTTTCCTCGATAATGGTCGGGGTGATAAAGAAGAGAATATTGCGTGTCCCATCCTTTTGGTTGTATGCGCCAAAGAGGGGACCGACGATAGGCAATTCGGAGAGAAGTGGGATGCCGCCGCGGGTTTCCGTTTTGTTGTTGTTGAGCATGCCTGCGATGACGCGTGTTTCGCCTGTGGGGATGATGAGTTTTGTTTTGGCGACGACTTCGGTTGTTTCAACAAGGGGGTCTTTGGTCGGGTCGCCCACAAAGCTGGCGTCGCTGTTTGTGAAATTGATTTCCATTTCGATGAGACCGGTGTTTGAAATCGTCGGTTTCAACGTAACGTCAAGACCGTAATGGACGGTGCTCTGACCGGAGCTCTGCCAGCGGTTGTCTGTGTAATAATTTGTTGTGCGGTATGGTTTGTTGCCGCCGACTTTGACCGACGCCTCTTCCTGATTTTTGACAATCATGCGCGGCTGGAGGAGGACTTTGGTGTCTGAGCGGCTGAGGGCGGTTTTGAGCGTGGCGCGGAAATATTTGTTCAGGTATCCGACGGCAAGGCTGCTGCCGTCCATTGTGAAGACGGGGAATTCTTCATCCAGATTCAGGAAGCCAAGATTTTTGGTGAGGTCGCCGGATGTGCCGGTGGGGATGCGGTTGGTTCCCTCCCCGCCTGCGAAAAGGTTGTCGCGGACGGCGGAGAAAAAATCCTCGCTGGCGTCCCAGTTGATGCCCAGATCATAGGTCTTGTTGAAATTAGTGTCAATGAGCTCGGCGTATATGAGCACTTGTTTGATGGGGCGGTCGAGCGCGGCAAGGATTTGCTCAATGCGTTCATGGACTTCGGGCACATCCTGAACAATCAACGTGCCGGATTTTTCGTCAATCTGCCAGAATACGTCGGCGTTTTTTGTGATGACCTGTTCGATGGCTTTGCTGAGTTCGTCGGCGCCTTTGCCGCCGGTGCCGATATTGTTCAGGTCATACACGCGCAATTCCGGACCTACGTCAAGGAGCTCAATCAACATCTCCATCCGTTTAATATTTTGAAAGATGTCCGAAACGATAATCTGATGGGATTTGGCGTCAACGTCAATGGTTCCGGGCGCGGATTTGTAATTTTGGATTTTATCGGCGATGTCGCCAACATCGGCGTGGCGTATGTAAAAGACGCGGGTCATGAGCTGGACGTCAATTTCATCGAGCATTCTTTTAATGAGTTCGACGACCTGCGGGAGGTCTGTGACGATGAGTTTATTAGTTCTGGGGTCAGCCGCCATCTGTCCGATGTCTTTTGTTTTGACGTTTTCAAGCGCTTTGCGCGCTTCTTCCGCTTTGATGTATTTGAGTACGAAGATTTTGCGGATGACCTGTTTGGGGAGGAATTCGGTTTTATAGGTTTTTTCATCCATGAGTTCCCAGTTTGCGGGGTCTGACTGATGGAGATAGAGGTTGTTGCTGCTGGCGATTTTTTGAAGAATCTGGCTCACAGGTTCTTTCTGCGCGACAAGATCCATTTTGAGGTCCATTATTTTTGCGCCGCGCGGCACGACGTTGACGCCGGTTTGTTTTTTGAGCTGGGCAAGGATGGTGCTCAACGAGCCGCCCTTAAAAATTAATGTGGCAATCGGTTCCTGCCCGGAAGCGGCGGCAATTATCGGTTTAGGGATGGACGCCGCGTCCATCGGCGGGACTTCCGGCGAATCCGACGGCGGCTCCGAACTGTCGGGAGGCATAGGCGGAGGCAGGTTGGACATATCTGGATTAGGGGCGGTTTGTTCGTCGCCATCAGCAGGTTGGGCGGAGGCGGGGATTGAAAAGAGCGCCGCGGATGCCAGCAGCGCGCAAAGCGCAATCAGCGGGAAAAGAGAAATTCCCCTTTTATTTTTAAAAAATCCCATTCGATGTGTCTCCTTTGGACTCAAGATTATGGAAAGCTCTCAAATAACTTTCTCTTTTTTTCAACGAAATAATTCAGCAAACTCCATCAAAAAACATTAAAACATGCCGATAGCCCGCGTTTGATTTTGGAATGAGATGATTGCTTGCAGGTTGTCTTCATCAACGCGGTCTAATTTAATCTGCCACTCCTTGCCGCGATAGGTTTCCGAATATGTCTGCCCGACGGTCATGTCCCATTCTTTGTTGGACTGGGCATGGCGGAAGGAGGCGGTATTTTCAAAAATGCTGGTCAGGCGCCACTGGTTGGTGATGTCCTCAATTTTGGGCGGTTGCTCGGGTGTTTTGGTGGGCGTGGGCGGCGGTGTCGGTCTGGGGATGATAGTGTCAAAGATGGGGCTTTTGCCGAATCGGGGGTATTTATCCGCATCGGCAACGACGGCGGGTTTGGGCGGCGCCGGGGCTTTGTATTCGGTTTCTGATTGGTTCAAATCCGAGGGCGCGGGCGTAGGGGTGAGGGTCATGCCGCCGTCTGCGTCGAATTCCTCTTCCGGCGGGATGAATCGCGTGGTTGCGACGAGATATCCGAGGAAGAGTATAAGGAAGAGGAAGACCATGTTGAGTATTACTATTTTTTTATTCGTGTTATTCATTATCGGCTCCTTCGGAAATTTGGGTTAGCATTTTTTCATCGGGATTGGCGGAGACGCGCGGGGTGAGGGTTTTGTAAGGGGATGAGGGCGCGGCGGAGCTTTTGCGGGTTGTCCTTTTTTTGGTTTGCGCCTTTGGTTTTTCTTGAACGATTTTAGCGGCGGTGATGGTGACATCCATGATGGGATTATCAAGTCTGCTGCGCAGGTGGAGGCTGCGAATCAGCACGGCTTCTTTGTCAAATCCTTTGAGCAGTTTGGCGATGCTCTGCATTTCGCCGCTGGTGTTGACGGGGAGGGTGATGAAAGAATAATCGTTCACGCCTTCGATGGGTTCGGTTTTATGTTTGTCAATGCTGGGGTAGGCAAACCCGAGCCGGCGGCAGAGTTCGGAGACGAAGACGCTGAACTCTTTGGACGGGTCAGCCTCTTCGCTGCTGGTTGATGCGGCGAGTTTATCTTTGCCGACAATCTCATCATAGGCTTTTTCGATTTCCGTTTTTTGTTTCATTTTTTCGGCGTATTCTTGATATGTTTCCCGCGCGGAGGCGAGCTCGACAGCGCGTGTGGAAAGGGATTGGTATATTTCATAGGCGCCGTATCGTCCGATTAACCAACCGGCGATTATGACGACGATGGTTATGCCGAGCATTTTTTCTCGTTTTGATAAATTCACTTTTTCTCTCCTTCGAATGCGCAAGTAAGTGTGTAATTGAGGACTTTTGGTCGGTTGCCGGAAAGTGGTATCCATGGGCGTTGTTTGATTTTCACATCGCTGAAGAATCCCGATTTTTCAAGGTCGCCGATAAAAAGATTTAAGTCTTTGATGTCCAGCGCGTGTCCAGAGATTTCAACGATGGAGCCTTTTGTGTATTTGAATTCCATCACGGAGACGCTGCGGGGCATGTAGGGGAATGTGCTGATGTAGTCAAGGATGGCAAGGGCATTGCGCGGGTCGCGGACATAATCGGAGATGATGCGCGTTTTTTTCTGCATGTCCATCAACCGCGCCACTTCGGGTTTGAGTTTTTCGTTTTGTTTGTTATACCATTCCGTAAGGCGATCCTGCCGCATGGTGTATGCCTGCAGGTAGAGGATGCTGAGGATTAACACGCCGCCTATCATGAGTGAAAGGCTGAGGATGTTCTGCCGTTTTTGGCGCGAGAGTCTTTCCACGATGTAGCGCTCAGGCAAGAGATTCAGACGGATGGCGTTGTGATTGGTTAACTCAATCAAGGCGCCAAGGCAGGGGAGATAGGCGGAGGGCAATTGGGCGATGCCCTCGATGGGGTGTCCCGCGGCGTTGATTTTTTCCGCGGCGATGCCGAGCGCGGATGTCATGTATTCTTCGATGGATGGGAACGCCGCCGCCTCTCCGGAGATGAAGATGCGCTCCATCATCGGGCATTCAAATTCTCTTCGGGCGAAATCATGGGTTTGTCGGATGGATTGGAGGAGTTTGTTTTTCCATTGCTCGATAAGCGCGATGTCGTTTTCTGAAAAATCCGCAATCGCGGGGGAGCCGCCGGTTTCGCCGTTTGTTTGCATCGGCTGTTCCAGTTTCATTAAATCAATATTTTTGATGTCTTCCAATCCAAGGGGTTTTGTCCTGTTGGGTTGCTCGTTCATTTCCTGAAATAGTTTTGAAACGCCGTGCGACGTGCTGCGTGTAAAGACAAGGAATCCTTTATTTATGATGACAAGGTCTATGTTAATCATTCCAATATGCAAAAGCGCGACGGTTGCTTCTTCTGGGAAGGCGGGATTCAGATGGCGGAATATGTTGTAGAGGGAGACGGTTGATACGGTTGCGACGGCGGGTTGGATGCCCAGCGCGGAAAGTATCGCCAGCGGTTCATCCACAACGGGGGAATCTGCGGCGGCGATGAGCACATGGGAGCCGCTGACGCCTTCTTTTTTCATGATATGGTGTGAGATGTTGTGCCGTTCGACGTTGAACGGGATGTGCTTTTCCGCCTCAAAGCGCGCCATTTGGGCGATTTCAATATTGTCCACCGACGGAAGGGAGACGTGTCGGACGGTGACGTATTGTTTGGGGAGGATAAGGGTGCTTTCTCCGATTTCGAGGCTGCGTTCTTTGATAGCCGCGCGGAGGGCGTCCGTTTTAGCCTTTTGATGAAGGGCGGCATCCGTTCCTGATTTTGAGGGAAAGGGAACGGCGAAGAATTTTTCGATTTTCAAACCGGTTTTGAGTTGTTTCATTTGGAGGACGCGGCATTCGCTTTCCATCATTTCAAAGGCTGTGAACGTGTTTGTCATAATCTTTACCCGCTATTCTTTCTATAGAGATAATCGAATTCCTTTCTTTCATCTTTCGCGCCAGCGGACGATGCGGACAGTCGGCGATTCCACGACGAGGGGGCTGTTGTCGTCATCTTCATTGATTCTTTTTACGCGCGCCCGCGTCCGCGGGTCAAAGTCTTTGTCATCCTTTTCAACAGTGAACGTCTCCCATGTTCTGCGCACGGTCGCCTCAATGGTGCGCCGGGCGCGTCCAGATTTGCCTTCGGCGATGATGCGGAAATGAGTGGAGACGGTTGTGAGCCGCTGCATTGCCATCATTTGTTGCACAAGGGGTCCGGAGAGTCCTTCCACTTGGCTGAGTTCCATAGGGTTGCGGAATGCTTTATCGTTATCGTATTTATCTTTTTTTCCGTCGCGGCGGTACTCGATAATCGCCTGCGCGACTTCTTCTGGGTTGGGGTCGTTGATATTGGCGGCGGCGAGGATGGCTGTGAGAACCGCTTCGCCGGCGGTGTTGACGTTGATTTCGCCGGTGGAGACGACGGTGAGGATGTCGCGCAGACCTTCGGGTTCCCAGTCTTGCCATTTGGATTTTTCGCTGGTATGGCTTCGCATGATGTGTCGGTTTAGACGGCGTTCGCCTTGCATTCGTTCCAGATATTGCTGTTCTTTTTTTTCTTCCGGCGTGAATCCGTAGAAAAATTCCGGCTCGATGCCATAAACGGAAAGGAGTTCCTCAACGGAGGTGAAGACGTCGTTTTTCAATTTATAGCCGGATTCATAATTTTTGTCATATTCGATTCCTTCGTCTTCGGCGATGAGTTTATCGTATAGTTCCCTTTCGGTGGCTTCGCCGCTGTTGGCGGGGACGTCGTCGGCGTCGCGCCAGTCGAGAACGGCGAGTCCGATTCTTTCGATGCGGGCTGCCTCTTTTTCATCTTTGGCGTCATCGCCGACGAAATATTCGATGGCTTTAGAAATGACGGTTGGATTGACGGTATTGATATTAATGAGGCTTTCTTCGTCAATCACTCGAACGGTGAACTTGCCCGCGCCCATTTCAATCTCAACTTTATCTTCGGGGTTTTT
The DNA here is from genome assembly GCA_002070185.1 of candidate division BRC1 bacterium ADurb.Bin183. GTDB lineage: Bacteria > Sumerlaeota > Sumerlaeia > MWCT01 > MWCT01 > MWCT01. Next base: position 81,070 of record MWCT01000003.1, on the reverse strand, counting down.
CCAGACGTCGCCTTCGGCGTCCAGTATCTGTGATTTTTCTTGGCGTTCCATGAGCATGTCGTTTTTGAGGTCGCAGATAGCTTTGGCAACGCCTGCTTTTGCGAGTTGGTAGGCGAGGAGTTGATCTTTTTTTAGTTTAGTAAGGCGCGCCTCGATGCGCATTTCATAAGCAAGGGAGTATGCGATGAGCGCAAGGACGGTGACCAGCCAGAGGGTCAAGATGATGATGACCCCGCGGCGGGCGCGGCTTTGGGGATATGTCCGTCTATTTTTCATCATTATCTTCATCCTCGCAGAGCGACGGTGTGTAGTTTTCTTCAGCGCATGGGACGCGGATTAAAGAGGAGAAGGAGCGGCGTCCGGAGCCGGCTTTGCCGCCGGGCTCAATACTGGCGTCCGCGGATTTGATTCTTCTTTTGCTTTTTTCTTCGATGATGATAGCCGCGCGGACAAAGGCGGGGAGTCCGTCCACCGGTTTTCGCGCCTCTTTTTGAATGAGTTCCTGATAATTGGGGTCATCCTCTTCAATGACGCGGGCAGGGTTGCGGTATCGGCGGGCGTTGGAATCCCAGTCAGGCGCTTCCATCCAGTCGTCTTCTCTGAAGAAACCAAAGTGGAGGTCGAATTTAACAACGCCCTTAGCAAGCACTTCCCTTCGCGGTATTTTTTCCTCAATCTCGTTGCCTTCTTTATCTTTTCCGGGCTGGAAGATATCCTCTTCTGTTCTGATGAGTTCGCCGTTTTCAACAAAGTAGGAGATGCGTCCGAGCGCCCAAGGCTGCGTCCGCGAAATGCCGTCGTCTATTTGGTATCGGACAAAGGTCATGGAATCCGCTCTTTCCGCATTATCGGCTTTGAAGTCGAGGTTGATTTCGATATAGCTGTCATAGGGGTTGGGGACGCCGGTGTCTTCTTCGTTAGAGCCTCTGCCGTAGAGGAATTCATCAAGAGTGCCGTCCAGCTCCGCTTTAAGGCGCTGCTGTTCATACTGGGCGAGCATACGGCGGAGGTTGTTGTTGTATGAGGTTTCCGCTTGATAATAGACGCTGCGCAGGTCGCGGCTCATGGTGTCGAAGATGACGCGGGCGTGCTGCATCTGGTCTATTTCCTTTTCTCCGATGTCATAGGCGCGCAGTCCGACGCGGAAGGTTGTGTAGAGCGCGGAGATGAGCATGGCAAAGATGGACACAGCCAACAGCACTTCCAAAAGTGTGAAACCGGGTTGTAATTTGCGGCGGCGTTTTATCATTTTCGTTTAATAAAGTTTGTTTTCCCTTTTGCTGTTATTTGTGAATTTTTCGGCATTGGTCAGATAGGTGGTAACTTTGATGGGTATGAAATGCCGAAGGTTTTTATCGTTATAAATTATGGAGACGGTCATTTTGGTCAGATTTTCGAAATCTTTTGTATCGCCTTCAAAGGAGGCATCCGGATATTCGACTCGAATCTCCTCCATGTCCACGCTCCAGTAGTAGTTTTTATATTGCGCCTTTTCAAGATTGGGAAAGTTGTCTTCGTCGTAATCACCCTCATTTCCCACAAAAGAGCCTTCTTCATGATTTCCCTGCGGGGGGATGACTTCGTATTCTTCAAGAACCTGTTGGGCGAGCAGCGTGGCGGTGGTGAGTATCTGCGATTTGCGCGCGGTGTTGAGCGAGACGGTGAATGAGCGGAGGAACGCCCCCATAGAAAGTCCGAGAATCAGGATGCACAAAATGACTTCCAGCAGGACAAAACCGCGTCCGGACGGCAATCGCAAAAAAGGCGTTCTCATTTTAATCCTCCTCCTCGACGGGCAGTCCCATTTCGCTGGCGGAGAGTTTGCGCACATCGGGCAGCGCGGTCGCGCGGGAGATTTCGACGGACATGAAGGATGGTGTTTTGCTGCGCGGGGTTATATTTTCGAGGATAATCCGCGCGCCTGTTGCCGAGCCGTCAGGATAAAAGGTGAGCGTGGTTTCCTTTTCGCGTCCGTCTGGGTCGTCTTCTGTTTCCACTTTTTTGAAAAAGACAAATTGCGGCAGTTCATGCGTCTCCTCAATCCTTTCGGGCTTTTGCGCCTTGCGGTCGCCGGAGCCGAGAACTCTGGCGTATTTTTTGAGGTCGAGATTATATTCGTGGTTGGCTATGTCAATATTGAGTTCAATCTCGCGTTCGCCGGTGATGGCTTCGGCGCGGGCGTAGCGGATTAGTCCGGCGATTTGTCGGGAGGCGGTGATTAATTTGTTCCGCTCATGCAGCCCGCGCATATTGGGGACGGCAAAGATGAGCAGCGTGGAGAGAATCACGACGACAATCATAGTTTCGATGAGCGTCATTCCCGTATTATCCGCCGCGATATGTTTATTTCGTTCTATCATCTTCCGCATCTTGAAACGCGCCTTTCCAAAACTCACATGCCGGTGTCTTTTGTGGGGTCTATGGTGAAGATGGGCAGGAGCATGGCGATAACCACGAATCCCACGACCGCGCCCATCAGGAGAATAATCAGCGGTTCGATGAGGGAGGTCAGCGTTTTAATGGAGCGGTCAACTTGCAATTCATAAGATGAGGCGATGCGAAGCAGCACATCGTGAAGGCGACCGGTCTCCTCGCCGATGGCGACCATGTTCACGACAACGGAGGGGAAGATTTTGCTGCCTTTGAGCGGCGCGGCTATGCCGGAGCCTTGTGTGATGTTTTCCGAAACTTTGATAATCTCCGCCTGCACGAGTTTGTTTGCCATGACTTCGCGCGTGATTTCCAACGAGGAGAGTATGGAGACGCCGTTTTTGAGAAGGGAGCCGAGCGTTCGCGCGAATCGGGCGACTTCGCGTTTGACTATCACATTGCCGACCATCGGTATTTTAATTTGCAGTGTGTGCCAATATGTTTTGCCCTCGTCTGTGTGAAGGAATTTATAAATGATGATGCCGCCGACGATGCCGCCGCCGATAATCATATACCAATAGGAACTGAAGAAATCTATGATGTTGATAAGGAGCTGGGTGATGCCCGGCAGCGCCTGATTCAAGTCTTTGAAGATTGCCATAATTTTTGGAATGACGACCGTTGTCAGGATGACAATCGCGCCCATGCCGGCAACGAGCATAATCGCCGGGTATGCCATAGCGGATTTGATTTTGCTTTTGATTTCATCTTCCGTTTCGGAAAATTCTGCAAGGCGCTCCAAAATGGCATCGAGCATGCCGCCCGTTTCGCCCGCTTTGACCATAGCGCAATATAGTTTGGAAAAAACCGCTGGATGTTTGGAAAGCGCGGCGGCAAGGGTGTCGCCGCCTTGGACATCGCTGCTAACTGTGGCGACAATTTCGCGGAGGCTTTCGTTGGCGGTTTGATTGACGATGATGGTCAGCGCTTTGACAAGCGGGATGCCGGCGGAAATCAGGTCGGATAGCTGGCGGTTGAACGATGTGAGGTCGGTGTTTTTGATGCGCGCGCGGAAGATGCGGTTCAATCCGCTTGTTTTTTTCTTTGCTGACAGATCCGCCTGAACCATAAGCGGGAAAAATCCCATAGATTGGAGACGATTGATGACAATCGCCTGCGTATCGGCTTCCATAGAGCCTTGAATGGTTTCGCCTTTTGTGTCTTTGGCTTTGTAAGTGAAAATCGGCATGAGCGGTTAACGCCTCCTAATCGGTTATTGAGTTTTTTCTTCCATGTCTGGTGAATCGAATTCATCCTCCATAGTCACGCGCATAACCTCGTCTGTTGTTGTGATGCCATGTTTGACTTTGTGCCAGCCGTCCAGCCGTATAGGTTTCATGCCGTCTTTCATGGCTTCTATGCGCAGGACGTTTGCAGGTTCTCGTTTGATGATAAGGCGGCGGAAGGTTTCGTTTAATTTGATAAGTTCATAAACAGCGGTGCGCCCGTGGTAGCCGGTGTAGCGGCATTTTTCGCATCCGACGGGGCGGAAGAATGTGGCGTCGGAGATGTCTTCGCGCCGTGTGTTCAGACGCTCAATGAGTTCCGTGCGCGGGGTATAGGGCGCTTTGCATTCGGGGCATAGGACGCGCACGAGGCGTTGGGCGATGAGCCCTTCCACCGATGAGGAGACGAGGAACGGTTCGATGCCCATATCCAGCAGGCGTGTTACCGCTCCGCAGGCGTCGTTGGTGTGGATGGTGGAGAAGACTAAGTGTCCTGTGAGGGCGGTGCGTATGGTGATTTCTGCTGTTTCTTGGTCGCGGATTTCTCCCACCATCATGACGTCCGGGTCTTGGCGGAGGAGCGTTCTGAGGATTCGGGCGAATGTGAGTCCGATTTGCGGGACGACCTGAATCTGTGTGACGCCGGGTATGCGGTATTCAATCGGGTCTTCGATGGTGATGATTTTTTTATCTACGGAATTGATTTCAGAAAGGGCGGCGTAAAGGGTGGTTGATTTGCCGCTTCCTGTTGGTCCGGTGATGAGGATGATGCCGTGGGGTTTCAAAATCAATTCGCGCAGGATTTTGATATGCTCCGGGTCGAAGCCGAGTTTATCGAGCGTGCACAGTTCGGAGTCGCGGGAGAGGATGCGGATGGCGATGGATTCGCCGTAGGGCGTGGGCACGGAGGAGACGCGGAGGTCGTAATCTGTTTCGCCCATTTTGACTTTTATCTTGCCGTCCTGCGGGAGGCGGCGTTCGGCGATGTTCATATCCGCCATAATTTTAACGCGGGAGATGATGGCGTTTTGGAATCGGCGGATGGCGGGCGGGATTGCCGCCTCATAAAGCACGCCGTCAATGCGGTAGCGGATGCGGAGTTCATTTTCCAGCGGCTCGATGTGGATGTCTGTGGCGCGGTCGCGGAATGCCTCGCTGATAATCTGATTCACAAATCGGACGATAGAGGCGTCCTCAGCCATTTCGTCTATGTCCTCGATGTCGTGCGTTTCCACCTCCACAGACTGGGTGGCGGCGCTTTCATCCATCATCTCTTCGACGGTCTCCGCGCCGATTCCGTAATATTTGCGGATGGCGTCTTCGATTTCTTTTGGCGCGCTGACGATAGGTTCGACTTCCACTTTAAGGAGCATCCGCAAGTCGTCCAACGTGTGGATATCCAGCGGATCGCTGACGGCAACGCGGAGGATGCCTTCGCTCATCTCGACGGGGATGAGGTTATAGTGTGTGGCGAGTTTGGCGGGGATGCGTTCGATAACCTCTTTGGGGATTTTAATCTCGCTAAGTTTGATATACGGCATGGCAAGTTGGAAGGCGACGCCTTTGAGCACATCTTCGATGCTGACAAGGTTCATCTTGACGAGAATCTCTCCGATGCGCTCGCCGGTTTTTCGATGTTCGCGCAGCGCCATTTCCAAATCATCGGGGTCGAGTTTGCCGTTATTGACAAGAATCTGCCCCAGAGGGAGTTCGGTGGTATGTTTCATGCCATAAAAGCCTCGTGTTTTTTATAAATTCCAATACGACAATTTCATATATGCCAGAATCATACCAGAATCAGGCTGGATATGCGGCAAAGTTTTAGCATTTGAAAACGTTGAATCTACAAAAAATAACTCGGCGGATGGGTAAAATGTTTGGCATTTGCGCCGAATTTGAAAAATATATTTTCCATCGGCGATTTGATGATTGTGATCTCACAATTCGATTTGTGAAATTGCGGTGCGGTTGCTTGTTCTATTTGATATACACTCTTGGGATGCGGGCGCCGAGCGCGCAGGTAACTTCGTATGTGATTGTGCCCATCCATTTGGCGGCTTCTTCCACTTTTAGGACGCCGAGTTCGTTTTCGCCCCAAAGGAGGACGCGGTCGCCGATTTGCGCCTCGGGGATGGCGCTCAAATCAACAAGCGTCTGATCCATGCAGACGCGTCCGACAATCGGGGCGCGGCGTCCGCGGATGAGAACCTGTCCTTTGTTGGAGAATTTACGGGAATATCCGTCGCCATAGCCGATGGGCAGGATGCCGATGCGCGAGGCGCGCGGCGTCTGCCATGTGCAGCCGTAGCTGATGCAGCGCCCTTTGGGATGTTGGCGGATTTCCACCAGACGCGTGGTCAAGGTCATCACAGGTTTAATGGGGACAGTGGGCTTGGTTTTTTGGTCGGGGAGCATGCCGTAGAGCATGACGCCTGCGCGGACGCAGTCGTGATATGTTTCCGGGTGTTGCATGATAGCGCCGGAATTTGCGGCGTGTATGATATCAAAGCGAATCTTTTGCCGCGCGGCAGAATCGAGCAATTTTTTGAAATTTTCATGCTGCCATTTAGTGTAGGCGTAATCGGCGATGTCCGATGTTGCAAAATGGGTAAAGCATCCTTCAAGATGAAGTCCGCGAATTTTTTTGATTTCGGGAAGGAGGGCGGCGAGGTTTTCCCACCAGAATCCAAAGCGTCCCATGCCTGTATCCGTTTTGATGTGGATGCGCGCCTTTTTGCCGAGTTTGCGCGCCGCGCGTCCGAAAGCGCGCGCTGCTTCTATCGAGCCGACGGCGGCTGAGATGTTTCTGGCTATAAAGAACTCCGCGTGTTCAAGGAGCGCGGGTCCCATGACAAGGATGGGCGCCTTGATTTTTAAATCGCGAAGAATCGCCGCCTCATCCACTGTGGCAACTCCAATCCGCGCCGCGCCTGCTTCCAGCGATGCCTGCGCCACCTGCGCCATGCCGTGACCGTAGGCGTTTGCCTTGACCACTGCCATAACTTGGCATGCGGCGCCGACTTTTTTTTGAATGGCTTGGATATTGTGTTTGACGGCATCGAGCGAAATTGCGGCGATTGTCGGGCGATAAATTATCATGAGTTTTTCCTGACAGAGCAAAATAATAGAATTAATCGGATGCATAGAAAATGCGCTGGATTTATGTCAAGGATTGATGACGCAATAATTGAGATAAAACGCGGGCGGGGATTGGCGGTTCGGAGGAAAGGTTGCCGCCATTGCGGCGCAAGCGTTTGATTGATTTAGAACGGGCGATATTGCTTGACCCGCGCGGGGAACGATTGCGATTATCATCATGCTAATTTGCCTGTGAAGAGGAGTTCAAAATGAGTCGAATCATGGCAAGGGTGAGCGGCATTGTGCAAGGCGTGGGCTTCCGTTATTTTGTCATTCGCAAGGCGACCGCATACGGGCTGCGCGGATATGTGCGCAATTGCTTTGACGGGGATGTGGAAGTTGAGGCGGAAGGCGACAAGCTAATGTTGGAGCAATTAATTGAGGATTTAGGCAGAGGTCCTATATGCGCCAAAGTCAAAAACGTAGAGACGGAATGGTTCGACGATGAGAAGGGTTATCGCACGTTCACACTTGAAACATGAGCGATTAAAAAAATTGGGAGATTTTTTTGAATCCCGCCGCTTTTATCCAGATAGACCTTGATGGCATTTGGGCGGTTCGTAAATGTTACGGACTGCCCGAAGATGATTATATCGAGCGCGACCCTGTTTATGAAGAGGGCGTTTTGCGCTTTCTTGAATTGTTCCGCCGCAAGGGGGTTCCCGCCTCTTTTTTTGTGGTTGGGCGGGACGCTCAAGTTGCGGCGAAGGCGCCCGTTATTGGACAAATTGCAAAAGCCGGTCATGAAATCGGCAATCACTCATTTGACCACACGCTGGGTCTGACGCGTCTTTCCGAATTGGAAATCCGAGATAATATTTCCAAAGCCCAATCAGCAATTACCAGCCTTTTGGAAAAAGGCGGATGGGGGAAAGAGCATTATCCTGTCGGGTTTCGCTCGCCGGGATATGATGCCGATGCGAGGGTTTTGCACGCGGCGGCTGAATTGGGATTTCTTTATGATTCATCAATCTTTCCGACTTGGTGGGGCGGGGCGATGAGGTTGATGGATGCTTACATCAGCGGGCGGATATTCAGCGGCAAAAGGCAATACGGGACATTTGCGGGCGGGTTAAAACTGCTTGCGCCGCATCGGGTTAAGGCGGCGGATTTGTGGGAATTCCCTGTGAGCGTTTCGCCGATTTTGCGGCTGCCCTTTCATTTTGGCGTCGCTTTTTTGCGCGGGTTTGATTATTTCCGACGGTGCGCGGACGGCTATTTGCGGCGCGGCATTCCGCTTTTATATCTTTTTCACGGGGTTGATTTTGTGGATGCTCGGCATTTGATGCTTGTGCCATCGCGCCGCGGCGCGTCTTTTTTTAACCAGCCGATTGAAAATAAACTCGCCTTTGCGGAGCGTATTATAGATTATATCGCCGGCAACTTTGACGTTCAGCGCGCTCGGGATTATCTGCGGCGTTTTAACGGCTCAATTTAATGGCGCTCAAGGTTTGCTCTCCCTCTTCAATCCGCGCATCAACGGTTTCATCCTTGTAGTTGAACGCCTGAACGCGGACGGCGTATGAGCCTGCGGGGATGTTTTTGCGCTCGAGGCGTCCCTTCTCATCTGTGAAGGCAAGCGAATTATAAGCCATCATGTTGTCAAATGTTGCGGGAAGTTCAAGTGTCTTGCCTGTTGAATCAATGATGTCAACTTTGGCTTTGGCAACGGGTTTGTCATCATCGCCGACGACGTTGGCGATCAACGTTCCCCCTTGTGAGAATTCGAGGAGAACGTTGTTAGATGTTCCCGCCTTGATTGCGCATCGCGTATTGTAAAGCGGCGCGGCATTTTGAGGATATGCGTTCAGGGTGTAATCGCCCTCCTTCAAACCGGTGATTGTGAATTGTCCATCGCTTGCCATTGGGACGAAACTGTTGTAAATCATTGCGCCGCCGGCATCCCGCATGTTGATAAACAGCCGGGCAATCGGCGCGCCGCCCATTTTCATAACGCCTTTCCCCGAAAGGGCGAGTCCGGGTTTTAATAGGAAATCAACGTTGGTTATCTTTTCGCCCGCAGTAATAGACATTGAGTGTCTTTCATAAGTGTATTTTTCATGTTGGCAGAATACCGTCAAATCTCCATCTTGGACATCTTCCAGCAGGTAGCGTCCATCCGAATCGCTCGAATCGCCGAACAATCCAAATCGTCCTGTGCGGACAACCTCTTCCAGAGTTTGGGCGTCCGTGCTTCGGATAATGGATAGGCTTGCGCCGGCAATAGGCTCGCCGGTTTGGAAATCAATGACGCGTCCTTCGATGCTGGCAGTCGGGATTTCAATATCATACACAGTGTCATTGCGGACTTCAACGCTGCCGGTGAAAACAGGTATGGGTATTTGTCCGGGTCTTTGTTGCCCGCGCATGACGTTTATGTTATATAATCCCGGTTGAATTTCTTTTACAATATAGCGACCGTCGGAATTGGCGCGGATATTTCCCGTATTTTGCATAGGTTGCAAAGGGTCGTTCAAAGAATAATTGAGGGTGGCATCTGTGTAGGGTTTATTGTTTTGCGTGATTCGTCCGGAGAGGTTGTAGCCCGGCGATATAGTGAAATTCAGTTCCGTAACCTTGCCTTCCTCCACGAGCGCCTGCTGTTGTTGGACGTTGCCGGTTTGACCCCAAAAAAACATATCATGGCTCAACATGGCGCTGACTGTATAGGTTTGGGGCGCAAGTTCATTGATGGAGTATTCGCCCTGCTCATTGGTTGCGTTATGGAAAATGCCGGTTGAGGCGTTGGCGACGATGAAGGCGCCGGAGATAGGCTTGCCGCCCAAGTCGAGCACGACGCCCGCGATGCTGCCGCCGGCGGTAAGGGCGATGTCGCCCACGTCCAGCTCGCCGCCCTCATTCACTTCAATATTTTCCACCATAGCGGGCGAGGCGCTCTTGTGGGAGACTTTGAGGGTTTGTTTGCCAGCGGGAACGTTTTTGAATGAGAATCTGCCTTCGTTATCGCTTTTGACATTTGCGGCAAGAAAGGGCACCATATCGGGAATCAACCCCTGACCGGCGAATGTGATTTCGGCATCGGAGAGGGGCTCGCCGGAGGATTTCAAAATCACGCGCCCTGAGACCGTTCCGCCTTGTGCCATTTCTATCTCTACGGGTTCATTGGGGACATCCTCGCGAACGAATATGCTTTTTTTGCCTTTGAGGAAGCCTTCCTTTTTTGCCTCGATATTTTTCAACCCGCCGGTAAGATTTTCGAGTGTGAATTGACCTTGTTCGTCTGAAAGACTTGCTGAATCCTTGGGACGAAAATCAAAGATGTCCATGTCCATGCCGAACATGTTGGGCTCGCCGCCGGCGACGCGGACGCTGGCGCCGCTCACGGGGCTTTTATCCAGCGCGCGCACAACGCGTCCTTTGATGGCAATGCCAACGTCCATATCAATCACAATTCCTTCAACCGTTTTATTGCTCTCAACCTTGATGCCGGATTTTTGCCCAGAGGCATACGATGCGGCTCGAACTTTCAAATTATATTTGCCCGATTTTAAGCCGGTGATTTCAAACGTTCCGGTATCATTGCGCACATCTTGCGAGCGGTTGTTTTGCCGTTCAATGTTCATGCCCATCCCCGGCATCAAACCGGCGGATGCATATTCGGCGATGATTTTGTAATCGGCGATAGGCTTTTTTGTTTTTTTATCCAGGACGATTCCGCGAATGGTTCCGCCTGATTCCATAATCAATTCAAGGTTTTCATTCGGCGCAATAACGTTCGTTTTCATTATTTGCGGATGGGGGCGTTTTTCAGCCGTGAGCATGTATCCGCCGGCGGGAAGACCATCAATGCGAAATGCGCCGTCGTTTTTTGAACTGTCAAATTGCATCATGGGTTTTTCAAAGTTCATCTGGAAGGCGGCGATGCGTGCGCCTTCGATGCCTTTGCCGGTGTCGTCGCGGATGAATCCGGCAAGAGCCGCCGCGCGCTTGAGTTTGAAATTAACGCCTGCGGTTGTTTCCTCTTCAACCACTACAATGTTTTTTTTCAAATCATAAACGAATTGGGGTTTTGCGGTTTTCTTTGCTCTTGCCAGAACAAGGTAGTCGCCGGGCGCAAGGTGTTTTATTTCGTATTTGCCCTCTTCATCGGCGGATACAAATTTTGCTGTTTCCATCGTGCTGGCGATGTCCACAAAGGAGGACATGATGTGCTTGTTGGTGGGTCGGTTTGCGGCAACTTCCGTTTCGGGGAGCGGCTTGCCGTTTTCATCCATGACCGCGCCGGCGATGCTTCCGCCTTCGGTCATAATGAAATCCACATTCTGGCGTTTTTCGCCGGGCTTTAAATAGAGAGGTCCTAAAAACGTTGGGGCATGGTCGTCGTGTTTTGCGCGGAGGGAGATGGGCTCTTCCGCCGGAATATCGGAAAGGGTGTATTGCCCGTCGCTGCCGGATTTTGCGGTTTCATTGTTGAAATCCTTGATTAAGGAGGAGAAGCGTCCCCATGCGGCGCCGACTTCGGCATCGCAAACGGGCTCGCCGGCTTTGGTTTTTATCACGCCGCTAATCTGCGCCGCCTTTTTAAGATAGAAATTGATTTTGGTTAATTCCTCGCCCTCTTTGGGGTGCGCCAGTTGTTCTTTGGCGGTTGAATATCCTTCGGCGGAAGCGCTGAGCATCAGGTCAACTTCGGGCATATTTGTTAATTTATAATGCCCGTTCTCATCGGTATAAACAGGTTCAATATCCGGGATGGTGCAAAAGACCTTTGCGCCGATGATGGGCTTGTTTGTTCCTTCGTCAAAGACATACCCGCTGACAGTGCCTCCGTTGCTTAGGGCGAAATCTAATCCATAATGCGCGCTGCCGGGTTTTAATTGCAGGATGGGTCCGTATTTGCTGGCAAGGTTTTCCGCATTGGCGGAGGTGTAAGCGGTTTTATCTTCGGAAAGGTAATGGTACTGAAACTCGCCGCGGGAATTGGTCAGGCATTCGCCGTGATTTCTGACGCTAAATATAGCCAGAGGGATGGGTTGTTTGTTATCGGCTCGAAAAATCTTGCCCATAATGGATGCGCCTTTTTTGAGCACGATGCGCTCCCGTCTGCCATCGGCAGAGAGCATCTTTCCAATTTCGGGTTTATCGGCAGAAAGCGCCTTGATATAAATGCCGCCCTCGCCCAAACCTTTAAGAGTGAATTCCCCTTGGGCATCCGTCCATGCGGAAACAACATGCCCTGTGATATCAAAATAATAAAGGCGCGTTTTGGTCTGCGATGTGCCTTCCTCATCAACCACAACGCCTGAGACTGTTCTGCCTTGTTCAAGTTTGAGCGAGAGGGTTTCCGGCGATTTGCCTTTTTCGATTAGGATTATGCGGGACAGGATTTTTTCCTCGCCTGTTCCGATGATAGAAAGATATGCCCTGCCCGCGCCGAGGTTGTGAAATTCAAATAAGCCATCGGATAGAGTTTTGACTGATTTAAGTGTTACAGGAAATTTTTCGGCGTTATCGGGAACGAATTTGCAGAAAATCTCCGCGCCCTCGGCAGGTTTGCCATCCGGAGCAAAGACGGCGCCTTTGATGGAGAGCTCCTCATCAAGGTGGAGTTTGATAGTTCCGCTGGTTTCGGCGGCGGGGATGCGAAGTCCTGTCCGGAAGGTATAGGCATAACCCGCCTTTTTGGAAGCGAGGACAAGGTTTGTGTTGCGCGGGGCGTCTGGGAATTGGAATTCGCCATGCGCATCTGTTTTAATGCGGCTGAAAAATTTGCGCGCGTAAACGTCTCCAAATAAAAACACATCCGCTTCCGCGATTGGTTTTGATTGCGCATCAAGAACGGCGCCCTTCAGCGGAGCGCCCGCCGGCATGGGGATATCGAAGCCGGTGAAATCTTTGCCGGCGGCGAAACTCAAAGGGTGCAAAAGCCAGAGCGAATGCGACTGATTGCGCCGCGCCTCCACAAAATAAGTATTCGGTTCAAGGCAATCAAAGGCAAAGCGCCCCTCGGCATCTGTTATGACTGTGGCGGTCGGGGATGTTTCCAGCTCGTTTTCCTTGATGATGGATATGAACAAGATATCCGTTTTGGCATAAAGCCTGATTTCCGCATCGCTGATTGGATTCCCTGTTTCATCAATGAAACGTCCGCTGAAATGCGAAAAAGGCGACGCAGCGGGCGCAGGCGTCGGCGCCGGCGTGGGAGTCGGCTGGGTGGACGATTGGGTTTCATCTGATGGCGCGGGTTTGGGCGCTGGAGTTTTTACCGCCGCCGGTTTTTTGATTTCAGACTGCGGCAGGGTTTGATATTTGAAATACCATACGGCGCCTCCCCATAAGAGGATTGCTAAAATAATCAAAGTAAGAAAAATCTCGATTGTTTTTTTCATATCTTTTATCCTTACAATTACATTTCCATCTTTCGCCAGCGTTTGAGTCCCAACTTCATCGGCAGAATAAGTATTAAGGCGTTGATGAGGATAAACGCCGCTGCATAGGGGAGGACGTATTGGATATGCCAGCTTTTAAGGGGGCGTTTTCCAATGGCATCCAGATACAGCGGGAAAAGTTCAAAGGCAATCACAATGCCTGTATAGATGAGGCTGAGAATGACGTTGAGCGTTCCGCCGAGACCGTTGGCGATGCGGGCGGGGTTATCCTCTTTGAAGTCCGGCGAGTATGCGCCAAGCCCGACTGAGAGGCTCGTCAATCCGAAGCTCATGATGAAAATCGTTGAGGCGGACACAATCCGTATGAGCGTGTCCACCTTGAGGATGTAATTGGAAAAGAACATCATCCCCTCCGCCATAATCAGGGATGTGATTGCGCTGAGCCAAAATTTTTCCCAGACGATGTGGCAGCGATCCATAGGCGCAAGCCCTATCAGCCAGAACTGCTTTCCTTCCAATGAGAGCATCGGATAGATGAAACGGGTTGTGATAATCGAAAGGATAAAGCAGGTTGCGCCAAGGTTAAAAAAGGAGAGGAGCATCTGCCATCGCGGGATGAAAATGTTAATTGCGCCTGTATAGCGGGAGGCGCTGCGTAGGTTGGCGATGTAGATGAAGAGGAGACCGAAAAGGATGATAATCTGCGTCCACTGAGCCGGATCGCGCCAGAATGTTTTGATATCCTTTGCGACGAGGGCGCGGGTGCGCGCGGGGAGAAAGCGCAGGAAGGATTCGGTTATATTCAACGGCGAAAGGCGACCGCCCGCTGTGGATTGCGTTCCTGATTCTTTTGAAAGGCACCACCCTTTATAGTATAGAGTCGGCGCCATCCACCAGCAGATTAGCAGCGCCATCAATGCGGAGGAAAGCAGAACGCAGAACCAGTAAAACCACTGGCGCACATCGCCCTTGCCGGCGCAAATCAGCCCTTGAGTTACCCAGTAGCTGGGAAGGGCGGGTTCGTTGCCCATACGGAGGAAGTTCATAATCTCGTTGAAATTTTTAACATCGGAGAGGCTGAATATCTGGCGGAAGCCGAGAATCCGAACCGTCATCACCGTGACTGCGATGCTGCCGGCGGCAAGGACGATGGATATGGCGCGCGTTTTTCTGGCGGGGAGATAGGCGGAGATGAGCATGGTGATGATTGCGCCAAGCGCGCCCGGCAGAATCAAAAACGGCATCACCATCAAGATTGTCAGCGGATAATAAATCCATGGAAGTTTGCCCGCCGCTCCGTATGCGAAGAAAATCGGCACGGCGAGGATGGCAAATGCCCAAGAGCTGTATATGACGGACTCGACCAGTTTGACGGCGAAGAGGCTTCTGTGCCGGATGGGCAGCGCCATGTAAAAATCAAGCTCATGGGAAATGTAAGTTGTGGAAAGTGTTATAATGATATTCGAAAAAATGAGCATGGAAAAAAAGGTCAGAAATATCATTCCTATTAAATAGTTCAGCAGGTCGCCGCCGAATGGTTGAAGGTTTTCCGAAAGGAGAAAATCAAAGAGCACATAAAAGAAGCCCGAACCTCCGCCCACAAGGATGATGACAACAAGGAGCGCCATGATGGCGTGAATCCAAATATGGTTTTTCATCGCTTGGATGTAATTATCAACCATGCGGTGCTTGGCTTTGAATATGACGGCTAAGGGCGAGGATGTCATTTCAATGAATCCGGGGAGGTTTTTTATTCCGCCGCGCCAGTTAATACTGATTGAGATACTAAAAATGCAAAGCGCTGTCCAATAAAAAGCGGGGTCAATTTTGCCATAATTTCAGGAAAGCCTTCATCATATTTATCAACCTCGCAAACCAGCGCAATGGGGCGCCCCTCATCCACCCAGCGATTCAAATCCATAAGATGCTCTCTCGTCGGGCGAGGGACTTTCCATTCGCGATGAACGGCGCTGCGGATGAGTTCGGAATCGCGGCGCGCGGCAAAATTGAAAATTTCCTCAAAATCTCGATATTGCACAAGCATGAAAGGACGCTCCCGCATCTGCGCCAAGCGGTTGGCAATCCAGTTGGGTTCGATGATTTTTGACGCCAGCCGAGG
Source organism: candidate division BRC1 bacterium ADurb.Bin183 (assembly GCA_002070185.1). Lineage (GTDB taxonomy): Bacteria > Sumerlaeota > Sumerlaeia > MWCT01 > MWCT01 > MWCT01. The sequence continues at coordinate 65,807 of MWCT01000003.1, read as the reverse complement.
GATATCGGGCTTTTCCTTTTTGACCAGATGATTTCCGTAAAACGCCCAACCCCATAACAAAAGCGCAGGGACGGCGATGGCGGCAAGCAGCGGGATGCGGAGTTTATTTTCGGTTTCCTTTGGCATGTCCGCATAGAGAAGCGCCAGCAGGAGAGAAAAGGCGGGATAGGCGGGCTGCACATAACTTATCATTTTGGACATAAGAAGCGAAAAAGAGAGCATCGTCGCCAGAAACCAGCATAAAAGCCAGAGCTGCGGGGGCGGCATCCCGCGAGCCCTCATCAGCAACGCCCGGAAACTTTTGGGCGCGCCTTTAAGCGATTTAATCAGATGATGGACTATCATGAAAGACCAAGGGAGTCCGCCGATAAAAAATACCAGAATATAAAAACCGGGCAACCCGCCCTCCGACTCGCTTCCGCCCGCCGCGGTTCTGCGAAAGATGTCAATCCCCCAAAATGAAATTAGCCGCTCGCCTTCTTTAATAACAATCCAGATAAACCACGGCAGCGATACGGCAAGATAGAGCGCGATGCCCCAGAGCCATTTAGTCCATGGGAAGGCATAACGTTTCCCTGAAACGAATCTATAGGCAACAAGCGTCAGGATAATAATCATCAATGCGGGCGGTCCTTTGGTATTAAAACCGAGCGCAAAAAAGAGCCATGCCCCCGCCCAAGCCCAATGGTCTTTTGGATTGCTTGCCGCGTTATAAAAACAAAGAAGGCTCAACGTCAGCCAAAATGTAAAGAGGCAATTCAAGTCGGCAAAATGCCCCACAAAAAGCGATTGGAGCATGGCGGCGCCGAAGATTGCCGCCAGACCTGCGGCGCGAACGCCCGCATGACGCCGCGCCCAGCGAATTCCGGCAAATATTCCTGCGAGAAAAGCGAGGATGGAAACGAGGCGAACGGCGAAGATATGTTGTCCAACAAGCACCATCATGGCGGCGGCGCAAGCGTAAAAAAGCGGCGGCTTTGTCAGATGGGGAACGCCGTTCAATTCCGGCGTCAGCCAATTATTTTTCACAAGCATGTCGCGCGCCACTTCGGCATAACGTCCTTCATCGGGCAGCTGCGGGGGGCGCAACCACGCGGGCAGAAGAAGAATCGCGAGGACGATAATCGCCGCCGTCAGATAAGGGCGTTTTTCCGCCGATTGAAATATTGCATGGAGAACGCGGATTTTTTTCATAATCAGAATATTCCGGCTGATGGGGATGATGTTAAAAACATTGCCCAGAATGTAAACTGGGTCTTTCATGATAATGATATAAATGCTTATGAGCGTCAGACCTGCGAGACTCAAATACCAAAAGGAGATGGGAAAGGCGCTTTCGCGGGAGCGCTCGGAATAAATCCACTGCCAGAGGAACCGAGTGTACCAGATGATGGAGCCGAGCCATCCGATAAAGAAGACCGGCGTCCATGTGATATGCGGTTTGGCGCGTGTAAGAAGTATGATGCAGATGATGAAAACGCAAGCGGAGAAAAAATAGCTTAAGATATGCCAACGCCGCCGCGCATTATAGCTAATCATCAGATTGCGAATATATGGCACAAGGGAGACAATCAATCCGACCAAAATAGGGAGGGCGTTCGGGTCGTTTTTGTATTTGGGGTCTGCGGAGCGGTGGAGGCTATATGCGATAAGGATGGCGGCTGCGATGAGGCTAATCCACCAATAGATGCGCGGCGCGACGCTTTTTTTTGCCTTTTCACTTGCGAACCATTGAATAATCACACGGGCGGAGAAGATTAGATTTCCCGCCATTCCAAACCAGACCCATTTGTCGCGAAGGATATCCATCTGTGATTTAATCTTCCAGCCGGTTGATGGGGAAATGACGTTTTCGATACCAGCGTATGGCAAAAAGGTCGTGAATGCCAACAAAGAGGCGGTTGCCGATGCCGTATTTGGAGACGCCGCTCATGCGGGGGCGATGATTGATTTCAGTCTGGCACACGCGGAAACCGTGAATGACGCACAGCGTCGGCAGAAAGCGGTGCAAACCGCGGAAACAGATTAACTGGCGGAGAATGAGGCGGCGGAAAACGCGGAAGGCGCATCCGGCGTCTCGTATCCCGTCTTTAAGAATCCAACCCCTAACAGCATTGGCAATTTTGGTGGACTGGCGGCGGAGCCATGTGTCCTTGCGCTTTGCCCGGATTCCGCAGACGATGTCGCAACCTTCGAGTTGGGCAAGCAATCGGGGGATGTCGTGCGGGTCGTTTTGCAAATCGGCATCCATTGTGATGATGATTTCGCCGGCGGCGTTTTCGAATCCGGTCATGAAAGCGGCGCTCTGACCAAAGTTGCGCTTGTGGCGGAGGAGCCGGACTTCGGGATGAACCGCGGCAATTGCGCGCGCTTTATGAGGCGTTTCATCCGCGCTGCCGTCGTCCACAAACAAAATCTCAAACGGTTTATTCATCGGCATCAAAACCTCAGCCAGTTCCCGATAAAGCGGTTCCACGTTTTCCGCTTCATTAAAACAGGGAACAATAACGCTGATGGCGCATTCGTTCATTTTATTTTTTCCGCCGGCAATAAATGATTTTAGTTAGAATAAAATCCATTCGCGAAATAAATTATTAAAAAATATTCATAATCTAATAATAGAATTCAATGAAAAAGAAATCGGCAGGAGATTCCAGTCTCCCGCCGATTTGAATCAAGGTAAACATTTCAAAGCCGCATGCGGCGTCTAAACTTTACTTCCCGATGAATTCATCCGCGCCGATGTCGTAATTATACCCATCGCCGCTGTGCTCCGGAATGGCGTCAAAAGGTCGGGGATCGCCCTCGAAGTCAATGGTCACATCGGGGAAACGTCCGCCGGCGTCAATGCATGGGGAGAGGGGCGAAAGATGGAAATCGCCGTTCAAGACATTTTCAAACAGGGGATCCGCGGAAATATTGTGGGAGCCTCTGCCATCTAATTCTTGGAGGTCGCAATAGGAAAAGTGTTTTGAATTGTGAGCCCCCGGCGACTGCGGGGCGTTGTTGCCCCAGACGATGCAGCTGCGGATAAAATGGCTGCAATCGGCAAGCCCGCCGCCGGCGACTTGGGCTGTGTTGCCATAAATCGTGTTGTTCACCAGCAATCCGCGGAAATCGAAAATGCCTCCGCCTTTGCCGGAACAGCTGTTCGAATGAATGATATTGTTTGCGGCAAAGCTGGAACACCGCGCCATGCCGCCGCCATTTGTGCCGGCAGTATTTCCAATGATGAAATTTTCCGATATTTTCCCGTGGCATCGGAAAAGCCCGCCGCCTTGATTATCCGCCGCTTGATTGTTGGTAATCCGGTTGCCGATGATTTGAGCAAAGGAGGTGCTGATACCGCCTCCTTGCGATGTTGCGTAGTTGCTTATGATACTATTTTTTTCAATAACGCCATTGCAGTTGAAAAGTCCGCCGCCCTGCCCCAGCAAACCTCTGGCTCTGTTGTTTTCAATAATATTGAAGGAGATGTTGCCGCCGCAGCCGTAAAGTCCGCCGCCGCAGCCTTTGTCCATCACAACAACATTTTTTGTGATTTCGTTATTTTTGATAGTCCCATTGCAAAGGTAGAGCCCGCCTCCGAGCTGCTCGGCGTTGTTCTTATCAATTGTGTTGTGCTCAATCAAGCCGCCGCATTCGGCGATGCCGCCGCCCCAGAATGCGTTATTTTCGGCAATGATGTTATATCTGATGGTGGCGCGGGTTCCTTTGCCGCAAATACCGCCGCCGGAGCCGAAGGTTAGGGCGTTTTCTCCATTCAAAATAGAGAACCCGGCAAGAATACAGGAGGGGGGTTCTTTTCCGTTGAATTCAACAACAGGCGACATAAAGCGCGCATTGATGATGGTTTCTTTTACAACCGTCTGGTTTTCTGGGTCGGTGGAGCGCAGGATGATATTTTTCCCCTTGAATTTGATGCCTTCGAAATAAGTTCCGGGCGAAACGATGATTTCGCATCCTTCATCCGCGCCGTCTATAGCCGCCTGAATTGTTGAATAATCTTCCGGAACAAGAATAACACAGCTGATAGGCGTCGGCGTGGGGGTTATCGTTGGGGTCGGAGTGGGCGTGGGTGAAAGAGTGGGCGATGCTGTGGGCGTCGGGGTTGGGGTGTTTGTTGGCGTGGGCGTTGGAGACGGTGTCGGTGTTGGAGAGGGTGTGGGTGTTGGGGTTGGTGTCGGCGTGGGCGATGGTGTGGGAATTGTTTCATGGTTGAGGTTAAGATCCAGCCTTATCACCGATGCGCCTTGAGGGAATCTGAGTTTATAAACAACGGTTGTTCCCGCATCTTCATGGAATGCCGAGATGTTGATATATTCATTTGTGGGAACTCTCAGGATGGCGTAAAATCCATCTGAGCCGGAAAGGGTTTTATAAGTTGAACCTGAACGCGTGATAACAGCATCCAGAACAGGGCTTGTGTTTTCGTCACGGACGTATCCGGCGATGGTTCCCTCTGTCGGGTTTAATTTCCACGGCAGTTGGGGCGGCGAGACTTTTTGCGTATATACGGTGTTCTTGAATTGCGAAAGCGAGCTGACGATGGAATTATAAGAGAAGATGATGTTGCCCATACAGCCCTGTTCTCTTGCGAATTTAATGTTGTTGATAATTTCCGCGGCGCCCATGGTGCTTATTTGCCCCGGACAGACGAATCTGCCATAGGCATGTTGCGCCCAGTCGGGAAGGACTTCATTGAAATCCGGTTTGGCTCCGCCGTTAGCCCAGTAAATCTGCGGGCAAACGAAATCAAGCGCGCCTATCTGCATCATGGCTTGCGCATCTTGATGGCAGCGGGTGTAGCCATATTGGAATCCGGAAGGGTATCCCGGATATCTATCCTGTTTATACAAGCCCAAAGGCGCGGAGCTGACTTTGATATGGGGTTTGCTCAGTTGAATCTCGCCGTAAATATCATTCATCATGCGGACAATCTGATCCCGAGTCCAGTCGTCAAATCCGAGCGAATCGGGATTGCCCCTGCCATTCATGCGCTCCATTCCGATTAAGTCGTGGGAATATTGGATGTTGGGAGTCCTGAACCGATCCCAATGGACGCCGTCAATATCATAATTATTCACCACATACATAACCTGTTTTCGAACCCAAGCCATGAAATCCGGGACACCGGGGGCGCACCAGACGTAGTCGCTTTCTTCATATTGAACGGGCGTGCCGCTTGTGTTGGCAATGAGCCAATCGGTTTTGCCTGCGGCTAAATCGCAGTGGTTAAAGTATTGATGGAGTGGGCTGGTAACCGCGGGCGGTGTTTTTGTGGAACTTTGCCACGCCGTGTGTGTGTTAATGTAAGCGTGGAATTCCAGACCATTGGCGTGAGCTTCTTGGATAGCGAATGCAAGGGGGTCCCAGCCGGGGTCGCCGGCGCCCAGAATCGGCGACCATGGCTCATACGGGGAGGGATAAAGGACGTCCATTTGTCCGCGAATCTGGAACATGATTGTATTGAAATTATTGGCAGCAAGGTTTCTCATCATGTTTGAGATGAAGTTTTTGATTTGGCTTTCGTTGCCTTGGCTGCCCCAGTCAAAGCGGGAGACCCACATAGCGCGAATTTCCGGTCCTTCCGGTCTTGGGGTAGGCGTGGGGGAGGGTGTCGGCGTTGGGGTGGGCGTAGGAGTCGGCGTCCCGAGCGGGTCTTTATCGTAGGAGAGGCGCGCGATGGCAATGGTTGTGTCTGATGTTGCGCTTCTCCATGAGACATAGATTTTTTTGTTCAGGGTGTCAATATCAAGGGAGCCTCTATTGCCTATATTGGGAAGGTCGCTCAGGATAAGTTGAGTTTGAAGCGAGAGGTTGCCGGTTGTTTTGTTCAAGTTGTAAAGGGCGACGCGCCCTGTTCCTCCGGTTGAGGATGTTGTGTATAAAACTGCGATTAATGGAGTTGTTGTGTCGGGGTCTGTTAAATCAAAATCTGCGTCGAGACTATAAAGGGTTATCTCATTTTTAAATTCATAATTATCAATATCGGGATTGTATTTATATAGCCGCAGGAGGCTGGGGTTGCTGACGACGTTTGCGGCGGCAACGAATTCGGGAGGATTGCCGTCCTCGACAGGCGAGATGCCGATGCCGGATTTGCCGGCGTTGGGTATGGTTTTCCAGAGGCTGAATGTTGTGTTCTGGTCGTCGTCGGATTTCCAGATTTCAGCAGGTCCGTTATCTGTGGCGCCTATTCCGCCGATATAAGTGTTGCTGCCGGCGCCGACGATGGAGAGGTTTCTGGCGAAGGCGAAGGGTTGTCCGGGCTGTGCAACATTTTTTATTGTCGGGCTTGTGTGCGAGTCTGTCTTCCAAAGGGGGAAAAAGGGGCTTGTATCGCCGAGGTAGATAGCGCCGTTAGAAGCGGCGCCGATGGCGAAACCGGAAAGGGCTTGAAGTTCTGGTTGACCCTCTGCGGGCGTCAGCGGCACGGAGCCAAGAAAGCTGCCGTCAGCTCCTGAATATCTTTCTATGGACAAATCTGTTCCATAATTTGCGGCGAGAACCTCGTCGGAGACGGCGTCATAGGTTGAAGAATTTGGTTGTTTGTTTGTTCCCTGATTTCTCGAGATTGACCAATCCAGCGAGAGCGTGGCGGCGGAAGCCACACAGCACAAGACACAAAGACACCCTAGAAAAAAATACTTTTTCAACGCGTTAATCCTTTCTTTTTATTATGAGTAATTCAAGGGTGGATAATTGCCGCGTATGTTGATGGTGTCAACTTTTTTGTTAAAAAAAATAAGGGATGCCGCCGCAAAAGCATCGGCGGGTGTAAGTTTTTCGCTGGACAAGAAATGGATGCGGTGCGATTTTCCTTTTCGCTTTTTAATTGCATCTTTGGTTGCGATGGAACAAAAAAGTTTTTGAAGGGGTATGAAGCATGCCAACGTATGAGTATGAATGCGAGGAATGCAAAAATTATTTTGAGGAATTTCAATCGTTGCGGGCAAAGCCGATTTCCAAATGTCCCAAATGCGGGGGCAAGGTTCGCCGTTTGATTAGCAAGGGCGCGGCTTTGATTTTTAAGGGGCATGGTTTTTATATCACGGATTATGTCAAAAATAAATCCCCTGAGGTTTCCCAAAGCGGCGACAAGCCTTCGGAGAAAAAGACTGAATCTGCGCCGGCTGAAAAGTCTGCCGATTCAGCCGAAAAAAAATGATGAAGTATCATTACATTTTTGGACCGGTTCCCTCCAGACGTCTTGGGCGCTCGCTTGGCGTTGACCTTGTCCCGCCCAAGACCTGCTCCTATGATTGTATCTTTTGCCAGCTGGGCAGGACGACGAACAAAACGGCTGAGCTTGCGGCGTATGCCCCCGCGCAAGAGATTCTGGAAGAACTCAAGAGCAAACTTTCTGAAATTCCCGCGCCTGATTACATAACCCTTTCCGGCTCCGGCGAGCCGACGCTTCACAGCCAGATGGGTGATATTATCCGCGGCATACGGCAGATAACCGCCATTCCGATTGCGGTGATTACGAACGGCTCGCTTCTTTGGATGCCGGAGGTGCGCCGAGCGCTGGCGGATGCCGATGTGGTTCTGCCTTCGCTTCATGCGGGGGAGAGCGCGCTGTTTCAAAGAATCAACCGATGCGCACCGGACATCAGCTTTGAGGCGATGGCGGATGGGTTGATTCGATTTCGTGAAGAATTTAAGGGGCAGATTTGGCTTGAGGTTTTTATCATGGCGGGCATTAACGACAGCGATGAGGATATTAAAAAGGTCGCCAATCTGACAAGCCGGATTCGCCCTGATAAAGTTCAGTTGAATACAGCAACGCGTCCGACGTCGGAAAAGAACGTCCGTCCGGTTGATGCGCAGCGTTTGCACGAAATTGCCCAAATGTTCGACCCGCCGGCGGAGGTTATTGCCGATTATAAAACGGCAAACGCAGTTTTTCACAATGAGGCGCATATCGCCGATGTCCTCGATTTGATTGCGCGCCATCCTTCCACAGCGGAGGATGTGGCGGAGAGTATGAATATTTCTTCGGAGAATGCCGAAAGAATCATTTCAAATTTGCTTGCTCAGGGGCTGATTTCCGTTGATATTGTCGGCGATAAAATATATTACAAAAAACAAATTTGAGCGGAGGCATTTTTGAATCCCCATCTGTATTATCTCCACCGCATCAGCCCTTTTGTCATTCGATTCGGCGAAAGTTTTGGATTGCGCTGGTATGGTCTTTCTTATGTGGCGGGTTTTGCGGCTGGGTTTTTGCTTCTGCGTTATTTATCAAAGCGGGGACGTTTGCAGCTCACGGCGCATGATTTGGATGAGCTGATGACTGTTTTAATCGTTGGCGTTTTGGTCGGGGCGCGTTTGGGTTATGTTCTTTTTTACGCCCCGTCGCTGTTGGTTCAGTTTTCATCTTCGCCGCCATTTTGGGGCGCGCTTGCCATCAATCAGGGGGGGATGTCCAGCCATGGCGGGTTTATCGGCGTTGCGATTGCTGTGTATTATTTTGCGCGAAGGCGCAAAGTTTCATGGCTGCATGTGGGCGATGCGGTGGTCATGGTTGCGCCAGTTGGTCTTTTCTTTGGCAGGATAGCGAACTTTATCAATGGCGAGCTTTATGGGTGTCCGACAAACGCTCCGTGGGCTGTGTGTTTTCCTTCTGAGATAATGAACTGGAGCGGCGAGAGGTTGTCGCAATTAACCTTGTTATTAACGCAGAATGGTTTTCATTTTGATAAAGTTGAGTCAATTTTGACCGCCATTCGAGTGAACGACGCTGTTGCGGCGATTGCGCACCCGCTTTTAACGCCGCGCCATCCTTCGCAATTATATGAGGCTTTTTTGGAAGGCGTTGTGCTCTTTTGCCTTTTATGGTTTTTTGGGGTGAAAAAAAATGTCCGCCCCGGAGCGGCGACCGCCCTTTTCTTTTTTTTCTATGCGCTGTTGCGTATTGCGGGAGAGCAGTTTCGGGAGCCGGATGCCGATATTGGATACCAGTGGTTGAATCTGACGCGGGGTCAGTGGTTGAGTATTTTTATGCTGGGGGCTGCGGCGGTTTTCTGGCGTCTTTCCCGCACGGTCAGACCGGCAGCCGCCAAAGCGCCTAATGCCCGTTTTCGTCCGCCAAAATCTCATTGATTTCAAACAATTGGATAGGGCATGAAGTTAACATCATTCACAGAGATGGGCGGGTTTCATAGTTAAAAGTTTTTCCCAAAAGGAGGGGGTTCATGATAAATCAGGGTTCGCAGATTCCGCAGGTTGCAGAGGGCGCGCGCGGGAGCGCGGTTGACATCTATTCGCGTTTGCTTTTGAACCGTATGGTTTTTTTGACCGGCGATATTGACGATGAGAAAGCTAACGTTCTTGTGGCGCAGATATTATATCTGGATACGATTGACCCGACAAAGGACATTCACATGATAATCAACAGTCCGGGCGGATATGTGACGGCGGGCATGGCAATTTATGATGTGATGAATTATGTCCGCAGCGATGTGAAGACAATCTGCATCGGTCAGGCGGCTTCGATGGCTGCGGTGCTTTTAGGGGCGGGGGCAAAGGGCAAGCGCATTGCGCTCCAAAATGCCCGTATCCTGCTGCATCAGCCGATGGGCGGCATGGAGGGCGCGGTCAGCGATATTGAGATTCACGCCAATGAAATTTTGCGCGTACGCCAACGCCTTAATGAAATCCTTTCTGAATCCACAGGGCAGCCTTTGGATGTTATCAGCCGCGATACTGACCGCGATTTTTTCCTTTCCGCAGACGGGGCGAAGACATATGGGTTGATTGATTATGTTGCCGAGCGTCGGGAATTATAATTAAAATATGAAACGTCATCCCCAGCCTATTGTAGCCATTATCGGACGCCCCAATGTGGGCAAGTCCACGCTTTTTAACCGCATCATCGGGCGGCGCAAGGCAAGCGTGCTGGATACGCCCGGCTTGACGCGCGACCGTAATTATGCAATGACGGAGTGGAACAAAAAGCCTTTTTTGCTTGTGGATACGGGCGGGTATGACCCTGTTGAGACGGATGACATCAGCGTCCGCGTCCGCGAGCATGTGATGATGGCAATTGACGAAGCTGATGGGATAATTTTTTTGACAGATGTCGCGCAGTTGGATCACCCGGTTGATTATGAGATTGTGGATATGCTCCGCAAATCGGGCAAGCCGTTTATCTTAGCCATCAACAAGTGCGACAATCATGCATTGGAAAGGGCATCGGCGGCTTTTGGCTCGTTTGGATGTCGGAAGATGTTGGCTATCAGCGCAGCGCATGGTCTGGGAATCGGGGAACTTTTGGATGGGATAGTCGAACCGCTGCCGGAGGCTGAGGCTGAGACGGAGGATGGAGACGAGATCCGCGTGGCAATTGTCGGACGCCAGAATGCGGGAAAATCCACACTCGTGAACAAGATACTTGGCGTTGAGCGCGTCATTGCAAGCCCCGTTGCGGGAACCACTCGCGACGCGGTGGACACGCCGCTTCGCATCGGCGATAAACAATATGTGATTATAGACACAGCGGGCATACGCCGCCGCGGGAAAATCCAGCGGGGTCCGGAAGATTTGAGCGTAACCTCTTCCATTATGAGCATTCAGCGGTGCGATGTTGCCATTCTTTTATTGGATGCAAACGAGGGAATTTCTGCGCAGGATATGCACATCGGCGGCTATATTCAGGACGCCTTCCGCGCCGCAATAATTGTTGTGAATAAATGGGATTTGATAGAAAAGGATACAAACACGGCGGGCGCTTTTGCGAAGAAGATTAAAGAGAGTTTTAACTTTATGCCCTATGCGCCGATTCTTTTCATCTCCGCGCTTACGGGGCAGCGCGTCCGGAAAATTTTCGATTTGATTGACGAGGTGATTCCAGAGTATCGGGCGCGCATCGAGACATCCGTTTTGAATAATGTTCTTCATAAAATTCTCCAACGGCATCAACCCCCGATTCAAAAAGGGCGGCAGTTAAAAATCAAATATATCACACAGACGGATACCGCTCCGCCGACTTTTACGCTTTTTGTGAACGACCCCGCGCTTTTGCATTTTTCCTATGAACGATTTATGCGCAATCAGTTTGCCATCGAACTGGGACTTTCCAAAACTCCCATTCGGCTCAAACTTCGGCGCAAAACAAAAGATTAAATTTTATAGCGAAAGGATTTCAAGCGATGCTTGTTGACCTGCATAACCATACTGAATTATGCTGCCACGCCAGTGGCGCGATGGAGGATTATGTCCGGCAGGCGATTGCCAAAGGCATCTCCATCTTTGGCTTTGCCGACCATTCGCCGTGGATGAAGCAAGAAGGCATCAAAATGGCGCTTTCATACGATGAAGTCCCCATTTATATTGAGCGGGTGCAAGAGCTGCAACGGCGGTTTTCATCCGCGCCGGACGCCCCTATAAAAATCTTGATGGGGATGGAAATGGATTTTTTGCCGGAGGATAATTCTGAGGCTTTGCGGTTTTTAAAAGAATATGATTTTGATTATGCTATCGGTTCTGTGCATTACATCGGCACGTGGGGATTTGATCAGGAGGAGCAGATCTCCCAATTTGAAACAAAGCCGGTTCGGCAGATTTATGAACACTATTTTGGGCTTGTGAAGGAATTGGTGAAAAGCGGGATTTTTGACATTATGGGGCATCTTGATTTGATAAAGAAATTTGGTTATTTCCCCGAATCCGGCTGGGACGATATTCAGGAGGATGTCGCCCGTTTGATTGGCGAAAGCGGCATGGTTGTGGAGTTGAACACCAGCGGCATGGACAAGCCGGCGCAAGACTTTTATCCCAACACCCAATTTTTGAAACGGCTCCACAAACATGGCGTGCCGATAACATTAGGCTCTGATTCCCATCACCCGGAGGATGTCGGGCGTTACTTTGACCGCGCTATCAGCCTCCTTAAAGAGGTCGGTTATAAAGAGATTGCATATTTTGAAAAGCGAAAACGAATCCTTACGAAGATATAACACCCCTTGCTTTATTTAAGCCGATTTTGCTTGCCATGGAAAGGCATGTCGGGTAATTAAATAACATCATTTCAAAAAAGGGGGTGATGTTATGCCGTCGCGAAAAGTCAAGGCATATCTGGATGGCGCCGGAGTCAAATATGATGTCATCGAACACCCGATAGTTTATACCGCGCAAGAGATAGCCGCCGTGACTCATGTGAAGGGCAAGGAGCTGGCAAAGGCGGTGATAGTGAAGGCGGATGGGGAGATAGTGATGTTGGCTCTGCCCGCCACCCGCAAGATTAATTTTGAAACTCTCAAAGGAATTCTTGGCAGCGAGAGCACGGCGTTGGCAAAGGAGGAGGATTTTGTATCTTTGTTCCCCGATTGCGAAACGGGCGCCATGCCTCCCTTTGGAAAGCTTTATAATATTCCAGTGATTGTTGACCAAAGTCTCAATGAGGATAAAGATGTCGTGTTCAATGCTGGCACACATCACGATATTATCAGGATTTCCTTTGAGGATTTCAAGAGGCTTGAAAGCCCCAGAATCGCCGCGTTCACGATTCATATTTAGTAGGAAAATAATTTCAATAGGGACTTTTTAGGCGCTATGGCAAAAAACAGGGTGGAATTTGTTTGCGACGTATGCGGCAATTCCTCGGCTCGATGGGAGGGGCGTTGCGCCTCCTGCGGAGAGTGGAACACTTTGCGCGAGGTGCGAATTCAGGAGGAAAAAGCGGCGATTCCCGTTGCGCAGAAGGATTTCTCGCTGGAAAAGCCGATCCCGATAACGGCTATACCCGCAGAAGGCGAGGTGCGGCTTCAGACCGGCATCGGAGAATTCGACCGCATCCTCGGCGGCGGACTTGTTCCCGGTTCTGTGGTTCTCATCGGCGGGGAACCGGGCATCGGCAAATCCACGCTGATGCTTCAAGTGATGCACACATTCAGCGGGAGGCTGGGCATCCCCGCTCTTTATGTGACGGGGGAGGAATCGCTGGCGCAGATTCGTCTGCGCGCCGAGCGGCTCGGTTCGCTTGACCCCAATCTGCACATCCTTGTGGAGACGCAGGTGGATCGCGTTGCCAATCATCTGCGCGAGATGAAGCCCGCCGTTGTTGTGATTGATTCCATACAGACGCAATATGCGCCGGAGGTGGCATCGGTTCCGGGGAGCATATCTCAATTGCGCGAATGCGCCGCGCGTCTTCTTTATCAGGCAAAAAGCATGACCATTCCGATATTTTTCATCGGGCATGTGACAAAAGCGGGCATCATCGCCGGACCGCGCATTTTGGAACACATGGTGGACACGGTTCTTTATTTTGAAGGGGAGCGCCATCACGCCTATCGCATTCTGCGCGCTGTCAAGAATCGCTACGGTTCCACTAATGAGATAGGCATTTTTGAGATGACGCAGGCGGGGTTGGCGGAGGTGACCAATCCATCGGCGTGCTTTTTAGAGGAGCGTCCGATTGACGGCGTCGGTTCGGTAGTTTGCGCTACGCTGGAGGGGTCTCGACCGCTGCTTATCGAGGTGCAATCGCTCACAAGCTATAACGGGGGATTCGGCGCGCCTCGCCGCACGACGTCCGGCATTGACGCCCGCCGCGTGGCGTTGCTGCTTGCTGTGCTCGAAAAACGGATTGGGCTGATTTTTGTGGATCAGGATGTTTTTGTGAATGCGGCTGGCGGTATCAAGATTGACGAACCGGCGGCAGACCTTGCCACGATGGTTGCGATTGTGAGCAGTTTCCGCAATCGTCCAGTTGACTCTGACCTTTTTGCCATAGGTGAGGTGGGGCTTTCTGGCGAGATTCGTTCCGTCACGCATTTTGACCGGCGGCTGCGCGAGGGCGAGCGGCTGGGTTTCAAGCGGTGCCTGACCGCCAAAACCCACGGCAGGGAAAACAGGGCGGCGGGCATCGAGGTTCTTGCCGCATCCAACATCCGCGACGCCCTTGATTTAATCGGTCTTGTATAAATTCCATATCATAAAAAAGCCCGCATCTTTTAAGGACGCGGGCTTAGACTTTGCCGTTCATTTTATATTCAAGCCGTCTGCGCTTTTAAGTTTTTGATGGTTAGGTTGACGGCGCATTTAGCGCATTTGTTATTTTGCTTTAAGCCATTTTTTCTCGATTAAAACTTCGGCTATCTGCACGGCGTTGAGAGCCGCGCCTTTGCGCAGGTTGTCGCTGACAATCCACATGTTCAAGCCGTTGGGAATGGAGTCGTCCTCGCGTATGCGACCCACGTAAGTTTCATCGCGCCCCGCGCTATAAATCGGCAGCGGGTATTCATTTTTGGAGGGGTCGTCCACAAGGACGCATCCGGGGGCTTTGGCGATTATTTCGCGCGCCTGTTTGACGGTGATTTTCTTTTTGGTCTCCACATTGATGCTCTCGCTGTGGCAGCGGATGACGGGGACTCGGACGGTTGTGGCTGTAATCGCCATATCCGGCGCGTGCAAGATTTTGCGCGTCTCGTTAACCATCTTCATCTCTTCCTTAGTGTATCCGTTTTCAAGGAAGGAGTCAATATGGGGGAGGCAGTTGAATGCAATCTGGTGGGGATAGACTTTCCGTGTGATGGGCTCTCCTTCCAATATCTCCGCTGTTTGGGTGAGCAATTCTTCAATCGCCTCGGTGCCTGTGCCGGAAACGGATTGGAATGTTGTGATGACCAAGCGTTTAATACCGGCGGTGTCTTGAATAGGTTTGAGCGCGACGACCATCTGGATGGTGGAGCAATTGGGATTTGCGATGATGCCTTTATGCCATTTGCAATCTTCCGGATTAACTTCAGGCACGACAAGAGGGACGTCTTCTTTCATGCGGAAGGCGGAGGTGTTGTCAATCACAACTGCGCCTGCCTTGACAGCGTAAGGGGCAAACTCGATGGACACGGAGGCGCCTGCGGATGCAAGAACGATATCCACGTCCTTGAAGGAGGTTTTTTTCAACACCTCCACTTCAAGCAGACGTCCGCGGAATGGGAACTTTTTTCCTTCCGAGCGCTGGGATGCCAACAGTTTGAGGCTGTCGCAGGGGAAACGGCGCTCCTCGAGAGTTTTGAGTATTTCCTGACCAACGGCGCCGGTGGCGCCCATAATCGCAACGCGAACCATTTTTAAAATCTCCTTTATTTTTTGTCGTCAAAATTGCGGGGATTCATACACGCCTCTTTTAATCCAGTTCAAGACAAATCTGAAAACGGGGATTTCGGCGCAATTTTTTTTGCGATGGCTCGTTTATACGCAATATCTTGTTGATTACCGATTCATGGAGGGGGTATTCGGTTTGCGCATTATGATGCGTTAAAAGGCGGATATGGGAAATAATTTTCAAACCATGCGGCTGAGGGGATACATCTTTCTTATCGGTCGGAGCATCCGCCGAAATCCAAGCCGCATAATTTTTAATATTATCTCAATGGCAATCGGGGCATCAATTTTGTGCGCGGCGCTGACTGCATATTTCAGCGTGCGCGAACCGCTTCTGCGCGAATTAGGGCGCGCCTTTCCGGAAAATCGTCTGCTTGCAAAACCCAAGACGCTCGGGTTGGGACCGTTGCAGGTGAACCGCTCAAAACTGACGGGCGATGTGATATCCAAAATTCGGCGGATACGCGGCGTTACGGCGGTGTATCCGATTCAACCGCTTTGGTTTCCGGTGCGTGCGGAAGGGCGCATCTTTGGCGAGGAGATTTCATCGGATATAGTTGTGAGCGGCGCGCCGCCGGAGCTTGTGGAAAACTCGCTTTCCGCGGGGCAGTCGTTTGCGATGCCGCTGCCGGGCGAGCCGCTGCCTGTGGTAATTTCCCGTTATTTTCTCGACCTTTACAATTTGGGGCTTGCGCAGAGCAATAACCTGCCGCAATTAAACGAATCCTCCGCCGTTGGGCGCACGTTTAGCCTTGTATTGGGCGAGTCCACCATCAGCGGTCTGGTCTCCGTTTCAAAATCAAAGACGATCGCCTGTAAGGTGGTCGGATTTACGCCGGATGTTTCGCTTTTCGGGTTGATTATTCCGCTTGAAGCCGTTGAGAAATACAACTTGTGGTATGCGGGGCGGGAGGTCTCGGATTATACGCAGGCGCAGGTGGAGATTGCCGACGCCCGAGAGTTTGATAGAATCCGCCTGGAATTATCCGGTCTGGGTTTGATGGTTGAATCCAACCGCAATGTGATGCAGTATTTGAAAATGATCGCCAACATCATTTCGATGATTATAATGTCGCTGGCGGTCGGCGTTCTTTTTCTTGCGGCGGTGAATCTGACGCACTCTGAACGGATGGCGCTGATGGAGCGGCGGGGCGAGCTGGGGCTTTTGGGCGCGCTGGGGGCGACGCGGAAGATGATGCGTTGGATTTATTTGGGCGAGAAGTCTATTACGGGTCTGGCGGCGGGGCTGATTGGCGCAGGGGCATTTGCCTTATGTTGGAATATTGTTATGACAAACTTGCCGGATGCGGTTCGGCGTCTGCCGATTATCGGTTCGGCAATTCCTCAGATGAGATTGGACGCGGCGGTTCTGGCGATTGTTATACTCTTCATCGCCTTTTGGGGCGCTGTTATCTGTTATCTTCCAATTCGGCGTTTATTGCGCCTGTATCCGGCGCGCCTGCTTAAAGAATAATATCATCCTTTCATTAAATCATGCGGCTTGCCGGATGCGGCGATTTCGGCAAGTCCAGCCGCAAAAAGAATGGCAAATGGTCCGACGGCGTATGCGAGATAACGCTCCGCCATCGTTGTTCCTTTGAGCCAGCCAATGAAAACGCTCAGTGTCGGCGGCAGAAGGAGCAGGATGTAAAATGAAACGTCTGGGATTTTTTTTACCGCTTTGATGCCGACAAGCGCCAGAACTAAACCGCCGGATAGCAGGGGTGCCGGATGCGATGGCGGCGGATACCATAAATGTCCGAGATTGCATGTGAAGATGTTGAAAAATAAAAAATGATAAAAGAGGTAAATCGGCGAGACAACATGCTGGAAGCAGCCGGGGTTCATGGGTCCTTCGGTGATGTGATATTTCAGCGCGCTCAGATATGGGGAATAGGAGGCGACAGCAAGGCAGGCGGCTATGGCGGGCATGAAAAGCCGGCGGAGATTTCTGCGGCATTCCCACAGGGCGATAGCGCCCTGCGAGGCGAGGATGAAAAAGGCAAGATAGTTCGTATGAATCATGATGGCGGCGATAATGCAATAACAGACGGGAATTTTTTTTGTCCCCGAGCGTAGCCATCGAAAAAGCGCCAGCGTGGAAAGGGTGAAGAAAACGGGGAGCATTTGGTGATTGCGGGCAAGGTGAGACCAGTAGATGTTCCATGGGGAGAGCGCCATGACAAGCGCGGTAAGAAGAGCGGTTTTTTTATTGAGCCACAATTGGGCAAGGATGAATGTGAGAAAGATATTGGCTGTGTTGAAAATCATGGAGAGCAGTTTTGGGGAATCATAATTTTTGGGGAGAATTTTCAACCAGCCGCGCAGGATGATAAAATAAAGCGGCGGATGTGTGTCCGCCGCTGTGAATCGAATCGTATCCAGCAGAGCGGGCTGAGTCGCCGCCTCGAGCGAGAAGCGCTCATCGGGTTGCGGGTGATGGCATGGGATGGAGACGTCAATCATCCGAAGACTGAAGGCGAGGAAGATGATAAGGAGCAGCCGAGTCCTGATGTCCTCTTTTGCCTTTGTCTTGTTGCCCTGCATCCTAATTTCATCGTTCGGATTTAAGGAATTCCGGATTGACTTTGTAATGCAATGTTTTACGGAGGTCAGCCAGATTTTCAAGAAGGATAGTTCGCTGTTTTTCGTGAATGGTGTTTCTCAAAAGGTCTGGGATTTCCTCTTTGAACTTTTCTTTATCCGGAGGGGTTTTGCCTTTCATGTGCCAGACGACGTAACCTGTGGTTTCATCTTTGCCTTTTTTGCCCTGTCGGAACATGTCTGACATTTTGATAGCGCCTTCTTTTGTTTTTATGGTAATCTGAGCGAAGTTCTTGATAGCCATGAGGTCGTCAGGAAGATTGGAATGATTGAACGGTTCGGGCTCGGCGAGTTTGAAGCTTTTCTTTTCTGCGGTTTCTTTCATTAGGTCAAATGATGCGGCATCCTTGAGGAATTCATCAGCATCTTTTTTTGCCAATTCCACCGCCTTTTTGAATTTGAGGTCATTGGCGGCTTGTGTTTTGGTTTTTTCGAAATCGGGGATATGGGAGGGCACTCTTTCTTTGACGCTTGCGACGGCGAGCATAAAGGGGCTTTCGATAACATCGCTCATTTCGCCGATTTTTAATTGGGCAAGATCGCTTTGATGTCTTGAGATATTGCCCAGCCCTTCCACATACATAGAGTCTTCATTAACAAGGGGCGTTTCCTTGACTTCCAGTCCGACTTCTTTGGCGAGTCCGGAGAGCGTTGTGGCGTTTTCATATTTGGCGTAGATGAGCGATTTTATATTTTGAAAAGCGATTTCAGATTTTTCGCGTTTGACGCCGTCCTTTGCCTGTTCAGCGACTTCGGAGAATGGTTTTGTTCTTTCGGGTTTTGTGTCCTCAACTCGGATGATGTTGAACCCGCGCCGGCTTTTGATGGGGCTGGAGATTTTTCCGGGCTCAAGTTTGAGCGCCTCTTCCACGACCTCTTTGCCGTATGCGGATGTTGCCGCCGTCTTCATAGACCAGAACGTATCCATCAACCCGCCTTTTTTGGTTTTGTTTTCTGTGGGTTTGCCTTCCGAATCAAATTCCTGTGTGATGTTATTCGGGTCTTCGGTGTAAATATCCGCCAAGGTTGCGAAATCCGCTTGATGGACTGTCAGCGACGTGAAAATGTCGTCCGCCTTTTTCTCCGCCGCCTTGACTTGTTCTTCATCTGAATCGGGCGAGAGGTTGAGCAGAATGAGTCGGGCTTTAACCTGTTTTTCCTCTTTGAATTCGGTTTCCAAGTTTTTTTCATAATAAGCAAGGAGTTCGCCTTCGGTGGTTTGGGCGTCGTCTTTCAAGACGTTTTTGGTAATGGAGAAATATTCATATTTGACCTGATTGGGGATGCGGTAATCTTCTTTGTGTTCTTCAAAAAATTGGGCGATTTCATCATCGCTAACCTCAACTTTTTCGATGTAATCATCGCCGCGGAAGGAAACGTAGGGGAGGTCAATCTTTTCCTCGCGGAGTTGATAATCCTGCCATAGTTCAAAGAGGGAAGCCTTTGCCTGAGAGGTGAAAAGGAAATGGGCTTTATCAATTGTCATGCGGTAAATTTGGGATTGCACAAAAGCCTGTTCGTTATCGAAGCGTTGCCCGCGCATAAGATATTGAAGAGCCATCTGAGGGTTTTGGGGGTAGATGCTTTCTATAAGGTTTTTCAGTTCGTTAACTGTTGCGATGAGCCCTTTTTGCCGGGCAATTTTGTGGAGGACTCTGTTATTGAGGGCGGAGATGACCAGAGCGGTGGGGGTAATCATTTTTTCAACTTGTTCCGCCATGGCTTGGTCGCGAATGTTTATCATGGTTTGGTAGTCGCTGACGGCGGCGCTATGAGCCTCTTTCATTTCCCAATCGCTGACCTGCCCCCATTTGAGGATTTGCAAGGCGTTGTCTTTAATTTTAATATAATACCAGTTGGAACTGTCCCTGCCTCTGGCGCCTCCCGATACCCACCCAAAATAGACAACCAAGGATGGGATGACCAGCACGAGGGTCACCATCATGATTCTTTTCATTGTTTTTCGCGAACGAAAGTCCCGTAGCTTCATTGCCTCCACCTCGTTTTGAAAATATTAATGTCTGTTCTATTGAATAATAATCCTTAAAAAACGACGTTTGCCGACCTTCATGATATGTTCTCCCGGCGGCAGCGCCAGTTCGGGCGAGTCCACGCGGGAGGAATCAATATAAACGCCTCCGCCTGTTATGAGGCGGCGCGCCTCGCGGTTGGAGGGCGCCATGCCGGCGGTTGTGAGGATGTTCGTGATAGTCGCATCTTTGCCGAAAGTTTTTTCTTCGATTTCATCGGGCAGTTCTTTTTCGCGGAAGATGCGGTTGAACTCCTCTTCCGCATCCTGTGCGGCGGCGGCGCTGTGATAGAGAGCCGCTATTTCTCGGGCGAGCCGCGCCTTGAGGTCTCGCGGATTGAGCGCGCCCGTTTTCATTTCTTTATCGAATCTATCCACCTCGTCTTTTTTATAGCCGAGGGCAAGGAGGAAATAATCGCCGATGAGGTTATCGGGGATGCTCATGGTTTTGCCGAACATCTCGCGCGGGGATTCGGTGATGCCGATGTAATTGCCCAACGATTTGCTCATTTTGTTGATGCCGTCTGTGCCTACAAGGAGGGGAACGGTGAGGACGCATTGGGGCGTCTGTCCCACCTCGCGCTGGATTTCCCTACCCACGAGCAGATTGAAGCGTTGGTCTGTGCCGCCGATTTCGATATCGGAGCGAACCTCGACGGAGTCCCATGCCTGCGCAAGGGGATAAAGAAATTCATGGACAAAAATCGGGCGTTCTTCTGTAAAACGTTTGTGGAAATCGTCGCGTTCGAGCATCCTTGCCACTGTGTATTTGGCGCCGAGTTCGATAATTTTCGTGAAGGTCATAGTGTCGAACCATGAGGAATTGCGCACAACTTCTGTTTTATCCGGGTCAAGGATTTTGAAAATTTGGTTCAAATAAGTCTGGGCGTTGACGTCAACTTCTTCCGGGGAGAGTCTTTTGCGAGTTTCCGATTTTCCGGTGGGGTCGCCGATGCGCGCGGTAAAATCCCCGATGATAAAAACGACAATGTGTCCCATATCCTGAAACTGCCGCAATTTTCTGATGGGGACTGTATGACCTAAATGAATATCGGGAGCGGAAGGGTCTGCGCCGTATTTGACGCGCAGCGGCTGTCCCGATTTTTTAGATTTTTCAATTTTGGCGACCAGTTCATCTTCGGGAATTACATCCACAGCGCCGGATATAATTTGAGCCCAATCTGATTTAATTGCCTCAGGGATATGCATTGCAGAAACAAACACCCTCCGAAAAATTTGACTTTCCCATTATATTTCTTCAAAAACAAAGGCTTAGACATCTATATTGGGCGCAAAATAGAACGCAAGGAAAAATTCAGTCCCTTGCAAAATAATAACTTTCATATCCAGAGGTGCAAAATTTTGTTTGAAAATTGACAGATGTTTGAGGTGAGTATTAGAGAATAATTACTAATATCGTAAAAGGTTTTATTATTTTGAGCAATGATGTTCATCGCATCAGCGTCGGCATTGTTGGCACGGCGAAGAATACCGGGAAGACCACCGTGCTGGCAGCCTTGATGGAGGAAGCCCGTCGCCGCGGCGTTCCTTTGGCGCTGACGGGCATTGGCTACGACGGCGAGGCGATTGACAATTTGACGCTGCTGCCCAAGCCGCGTCTTGATGTTTATGAAGGTATCCATATCTGCACGGCGGAGGCATGCGTGCGCCAAGCCACAGCCGTTTGCGAGATCCTTGAGACAACCGATGAAGAAACCTCGCTTGGGCGTGTGCAGCTCGTCCGCATCGCATCGCCCGGACGCATCATGCTCGCCGGACCGAATAACACGCACGGGCTTCGTTCTATTTTGGAGAGGTTGAAACCGTTTGCGCGGGTGATTCTCATTGATGGAGCGCTCGGGCGGATGGTTCCGATGGCGGCGGCAGACGCCGTCATTTTTGCCACCGGCGCCGCACGCAGCGTTGATATTCCGCATCTGGCGCAGGAGATGAAGGCGATTCTTGATATATTTCATCTGGGCGGCGCGGGCGTTTCTTTATTGGACGCGGAGCATCCCGAGCAGGTAATTATTCGACAGGGCAACGGGGAAACAAAAAGCATAAACGGGCTTTCATCGCTTTTGACGGCAGAAGAGGGCGGGCTTGTTGCCGAGGCGATGCCGGCGGGCGCGGCGCGGATTGCGCTCCCAGGCGTGCTTTCCCACAAGGCTTTAAAGGGGATTTTGGAACAGGGCGATGCCCGCCTTGAAGAGAAGGTTTTTGAATTGTTTGCGCCGACCATGCTTTTGGCGGGGGGCAAGCCGATTCCCGTATGGGAGAATCTCACTCAATTGATTATGCGCGGCGCGGGCATCCAATACAGGCATCCTCTGGATGTGCTTGGCGTCGCTATTAATCCATTCTATCCGCGCCAGATTGGCAGACGCGGTTATTTTGAGCCATCTTTCATTGATAGGGAGGAGCTGGGGGATGAATTCCGGCGCGTGATGGCGCTTCCTGTGATTGATATTATGCGCGACGGCGCAGGAGAGTTATTTGAAAAAATTCAAAGCAAACTTTTCGTAAAAAGGAGTCTGACGCCATGAAAATTCTTATCGCTTTCTATTCGCGAACCGGCACGTGCCGCAAACTGGCAGAGGCGATGCGCAGCCAGCTTTCCTGCGATATGGAGGAAATAGTTGACTTGAAAGATCGCAAAGGGGCGATAGGTTTTTTTGTCTCGTGCAAGGATGCCGCCCTTAAACACGCGACGGAGATTAAGCCTCCGCAAAAGCAACCGAGCGATTATGATCTGGTAATTTTGGGGACGCCGGTTTGGACAGGTACAATATCCTGCGCGATGAGGGCGTATCTCACGCAATTCAAAGATATGTTTAAGTCGGTTGCCTTTTTTTGCACCACACGCGATTCAGGCATTCAGTCTGCTTTTGACAACATGCAGGTTTTGTGCGGCAAGGCTCCGATTGGCACGTTGGGTTTGAAACAAAAAGAGGTCGTCAAAAATCTTTTTAGCGAAAAACTGTCGGCGTTTATCAAAGACATCGAATCGAAATGAAAAAGGCGCAACGGGTTTATCCGCCTTTGGATTGATATGTAAAGAATCGCTCGCCTGTGGCGGCATCCTCTATGATTCGCACATCCGTTTCATAAAGCCTGCGCAGATTATCCGGCGTCAAAACATCCTTCGGCTTTCCAGTTGCCAGAATGTCTCCCTCCTTCAATAACACCGCTTTATCGGCAAGGCTGGCGCAAAAATTCAAATCGTGTGTCACAAATAAGATAGATTGACCGGTATTGTTGCGGCGCTCTTGAAGGATTTTCAGGAGCATGGTAATATTTTTTATGTCAAGGTTGGAGGTCGGTTCGTCAAGCAGCATGAGCGGCGTATCCTGAACCATTGCGCGCGCCAGCAAAATCCGCTGCTTTTCCCCGCCGCTGAGTTCATTGAACGGGCGATGGGCAAGGCTTTGCCCTTCAATTTGTAGGAGAGTCTTTTCGACAAGGCAGCGCTCGGCATCGCCTTCGATAGATATGGGAGATTTATGCGGGTAGCGTCCCATCATGATGACCTCAGAGACGCTGAAAGAAAATGGTATGTTTATTTCCTGCGGGACATAGCTTATGAGGCGGGATGCCTCCATCTGGCTGTAATGTGTTAATGCCTTGTTAAAAAGGTTAATGGTTCCTTCTTTTATGGATACCGTTTTGAGAAGGCATTTGAGGATGGTGGTTTTGCCTGCGCCGTTTGGTCCGAGAATTCCGAGAATCTCTCCCTTATCCATAGAAAAGGAGATGCGGCGAAGCACGGCTCTTTCCCCGTATGAAAAGGAGACATTGTGATATGCGAGGCAGGTGTTCACGGTTTATCTTCTTCATTTTTATGGATTAAGTCGGCGATGAGACGAGCCGATTGGGGAAGCCTTGCGCCTTGGATGGTTAGAGACGGGTCTGTGATAAGATAAACGCGCCGATGTTTGACGGCGTTGATTACGGGGAGGTCATACCACGGTTTGAGCGCTGTTTGCATTGTGTCTGTTGTGTGCGTTGTGTTGAAAAAGGTCATATCGAGGATGACATCGGGATTGAATGCGATTAGAGATTCGCGGGATATTTTTGGATAGAGCGCGGGCTGTTTGGCAAAGACATTTTCCCCGCCGGCAATATTTAGGAGCTCATCCAGAAACGTTCCCGATGCTGCGGCGTAGATATCTTTCAGCGAATCGGGGGCGCGGCTGACGACAAGCAGGGTCCGCACTTTTGGCTTATCGGCAAAGCGCGATTGCAGTTGGGCGAGTTCATTTTCCATTTGGGTTTTCAGATGCGTTCCCATAGCAGGGACGCCGCAGCGTTCTGCGATAGCTGAAACAGCATGCAGGACGTCGGCGACGGATTCATTGGGCAGTTCAAGGACGGGGATATTCAGGCGCGCCAGTTTTTTTGGCAGTTCGCTTTTTGTTTTTGGGATGATGACAAGGTTTGGATGGAGGCTGATAATTTTTTCCATGTTGGGGTTGATGTAGCCGCCGATTTTCTCCTTGCGCATCGCCTCGGGCGGATATTTGCAGAAATCAGTTACGGCGACCAGACGTTCGCCCAGTTCCAGCGCAAAGAGTATTTCCGTGAAATTGGGGGCGCCGGATATGATGCGTTGAGGAGGCTGCGCCGCTGCCATGAAACAGAGGAGGAAAAATAAAAGGGGAGCGAATTTTTTCATTTTTTTATTTTCCTGCGTTTTTTGAAATGATTGTAAAACGCCAGCATCGGCAAGATGAAATAGGGGAGCGCCATCCAATCGCCTATTGCCGCATAGATGGTTTTATTCTTCATGGGATAAATAATTCCGGTCAGGATGCATCTTTCATTGAGCGATGTTGTTTTTGCAATTTTACCGTTGGGTTTGATAATCCAAGAAGGTCCTCTGTTTGAACAGCGCAAGACATAGCGCCCTGTTTCAATAGCCCGAAAAATGGAAAGGTCTGCATGTTGGAAAGGTCCGGCGCTATTTTCATACCAGCCGTCGTTTGTCATGATAGCGATAAAGTCCGCGCCGCGGTTTGTGAATTTCCGAAACAGCCATCCGAAGCTGCTCTCAAAACAGATGACCGCGCCGAAATGGTATTGATGTCCCTCAGACTCGACGGGAAAAAGCGTGTAGTTTACGCCTTTGAGGAAACTGCCCGTCTGGACGATGATGCGCTGAAAGCCGGGTATCAGGTCAAAATATGGGAGGTGTTCGCCGAATGGGACAAGGTGAATTTTATCGTAAGACTGCTGGAAGAGGCTGCCGTCTTTTTTTATAAACCATGCGGAGTTATAGGCGTTGACGGCGAAGATTTTATCGTTTGGTCCGACGATTCTTCCCTGCTCATCAAAGAAGACCTCGCGGTTTGCGCCGATGAGGATGGGGGCGGAGATGCGTTTCGCCTCTTTGCTGAGTTTATTCAGCAATTCTTTTTGATAGGCGAAATAAGGGGATATGACGGCGGATTCCGGAAAGAGGACAAGGTCGGCGCCGCGGGTTTCTATTTTGGAGAGCATTTCAAAATTGACTGATTCCAATTGCGGGGGGATATTTTTGGTATCATCCTCAGTTCCCGCATAACCGGCATACTTGATTTTTTGCGGAATGTCCGTTTGAATCAGCGCCGCCCGCAACGGCGGATGAGTTGGTTCATTTTTGGAGTATAACCGGGTTATCCCATATATGTGATTTAATGCAATGACGGCGGCAATCCATAATGGCGCGGAGATAATTTCGCTAAACTTCCTCCGTTCTTTGATGCGGAGAAATGCTATGGCGAGCGCCGTGTTTGCGAGAGCCAAAAAGAATGAGACGCCCCAGATGCCTGTTATGGAGCATATTTGAATGAACGGGAGATTCGCCGCTTGCGATGCCGAGATATATGACCACGGGAAAGAAAGCTGTCCCATATTGCGCAGATACTCAATTGCAACCCAAAGAGACGGGTAAAAGAATAAGGCGGTTTTCGAGATGCGTTTTTTAAGCAGAACCGCCAGCCATCCAAAGAGCGCGCCGAATAGTCCCAGATAGATTCCAAGCAGCAGGATTCCGAGGTAGATGAATTTATTGTAATAGGCGAGCGTATTGAGCCAAAAAATATTAGAGTAATAAAATATAAATCCAAAAATAAATCCGATGAAGAGTCCATCGCGCGGACGCTCCATCTTCATCAGGGCGGCAAATAAGGGAAAAAACCCGATAAAGGCAAGCGGATAAAGGGAAGGCTTTGGGAAACTTAAACGCAAAAGGATAGCGGATAATAAAGCCGGCGCTGCAAGTATCCCGATTTTTTTTATCATGAAAGGCTCAACCGCGGAGTGGATTTATTGCTGAACTTCATCCAGACTGACCGGCTCCAGCCTTTGTTGAATAGCGGGAACATCAACGATTCCAAAGCGCGGAAGGAGCGTCCCTTTTGCTTTTTCGAGTTCGATCAGGTCTTGGTTGAAACTTATTTTGCTCTGTATATGGCGCACAAGCGCCTCGGCATAATCTTTTTGGAATTCAAGGACATTATAGCTTGTGGAAAGACCGACACGGTAGCGCTGCATTTCTGAATCCAATTTTGCCTTTTCCGCATCAACCGCCACCTGCGTCACCTGAACGCGTTTTTGGTCTGTTTCGAGGCTGCGGACGGAGTTGCGAATATCTAAGACGATAATATTTTCGAGGTTGCGTATTATTTCTTCTGATTTTTCATATTGAAGAACCGCCTGTTTGTATCGGAAACGCGCGGCGCGATTCTGGAGTGGAAATTCGAGTTCAAGACCGGCGGTGTAGTTGTGATAATCATAAGTGTGCAGTTCATCCCACGCGCCGGAGTGGCTGTCATCAAGACCGGAACGTCCTGCGGATGCGACAATGCTTAAATCGGGGAGTTTGCGATTTTTTGCTGTATTGCGGTTGATTTTCTTATTTTGCAAATCAATCTGCGCCTGCAGATAATCGGGGCGCATCTTGAATGCTGCGGCTATAAAGGATTCGGTATCCAGCTGAATGGAGACAACATTGGGTTCGTCAATGGGAAGATAGAATTTATCCCACCCTTTTTCCGCGCGGGAGATGTTCATGTAAATTTTGAGTTGGTCCTGTGTGGCTTTGATTGCGCTTTCAGCGATGACCACGTGTTCTTCTTGAACGGCGACTCGCGCCTTTGCCTGCAAAACCTCCGATTCTGGGATGACGCCTGTTCGATAGCTGACGTTGGCGATGCGCAGAAAATCCTGCGCTTGAAAAAGGGTGAGCCTTTGAACTTCGTAATATTGGATGGCAAAGACGAGGTTCCAATACGCCTTTGTGACGGCGGCAATTTGTTCTTGAACCATAGAGCGGAACGCCTCGCGGGACATGAGTTCATAGTTTTGGGCAATGCGGATGCCGGCAAGTGTCATGTAGGATCCGAAATTTTTTAATAGAGGTTGGCGGAAAAAGAGAGAGCCGCCCTGTTGATAGTAGGGATCTATGGCGAATGTGTTGGTTTTATCGCGGCTAGTTTTATAGCTGAATCCAAGAATCCCGCCGGTTGGAATCAATTGGGAGAGGGTTGTTTCGCCTGAGTATTTTTTATTTTCAGAAACGGGGAAGTTGGTTGCGGGTTGTTGGAACTCGTTATTGCTTGCGGAAAGTTTTGCGCTGAGCATGAGGTCGAATATGCCTTTTTGGATGTTGATTTCCGCCTCGGCAATTTGACGGTCATAATCGCTGATGCGAATCTTGAGATTGTTTTCAAGCGTTTTTGTGATGACCTGATTAAGGGTCAAGGGAAGGGCGTCCTTTTTATAAAAATCCGGCAGCTCGAGAACGGATTGTGACGTGGGCGCATCCTGCGCAAATGTTGTCTGAGCGGATGCCGGGGCGAGCGCCAATATAAGAAATATCAAGCATAGAACAATAAAGAAATAACGCATAATTTTTTGCCCTTTTAATGAGGATTGTATTCAATTGATTTAAGCGATGGAAAGCCTACTGTCCTTGACTGTCAACTTTTTTCGACTTTCCTTTTGCCGGTCGGAAGATATCTGAAAAGATGAGAAGCAAGAGCATCATAAGGCATAAGGGGAGGGCGAGGATGAAAATAATCAGCGCAAGGAGCGGACGAAAGAGCGAGGCGCGTTCATAGAATTTGAATATCATTTTCCCTTTGAGCGTGAGCAGTTCGCGCCGCGTTTGCTCCAAATCCATTTCCAATTGCGACATTTTTTGCGTGCGATATTCGGCAGCCAAGAGGACGCCGGACTTGCCTTCGCGATAAAAAGGCGCCAGACAGAAATCAGCAAGGGGTTTGATTGTTTTTGTCCAGTCAAGTTTGTTGGCGCAGAGATTTGCTGCATTGCGCCGTTTTTCTTCAAGAGAGGTATTGTTATTGAGGATATCTCGAATAGTTTGCTTAAAGGTTTTTTCATCCTCGGGATCAAGGCACCAACCGGCATCGGCTTTTTCGATATAACCCGAAAGCTCAGAGTAGTTGTTATAAATGACGGGCAATCCGCACCATAGATATACCGCAGTGCGTGTGGTGAAAGCGAGTTCGCGCTCGGGATTTTGCTCGCACAAATCCAACGCCGCAGATGCCTGAATATACTCTTTGCATAATTCGTCAAAGGGGAGCATCCCCTTCATGACAACGCGGGGATGTTTGGAAAGATGTTGAAGGAGTCCCTCAAATTTTCCCTGCGAGACGTCCATAGTCGGGTGCATGCCGCCAAAGAAAAGGAGCGTTCCTCGATTGAATTCATCAAAGACCTCAAGCAGCCAACGCAGGGGTTTTTCCGGATTCTGCCAAGGGAGAAACATGCCCCCGTAAACAAATGTATCCGGCTGCCGCTCCAACGCGCCGCGTCCTTCGGGCGGGACGGGGTTGATGGAGAAAGGGATGACAGGTAGGCTGCCGCTGTTGATATGCCATCCGGTCATTGCGAGAAATGGGAGGAAGTAATGCCTCTGGAATGTGCCGGAGCATGTGATGAAATCAGCAAGCCGCAAAGCGCGGAGTTTTTCCGAGAGGTTTTTTTCATAATCCGTGCTGAAGACTTTTGCGGGTTCATCGCTTGAAGTGATATTAGAATCGCTCCAGTAGTAACGCTCTAAAAGGTGGGGACCGGCAAGGTCGAGGGCGAGGGGACAGGTTGCTCCTTGCAAATGCTCCATGAGTCCCCAATGTTGAAAGACAAGAACATCCGGATTGATTTTGTTGATGAATTCCATGAGAAAGGGGCGTTTGAAAATGTTGGTATCGGCTGAGAAGGCGGGGTCGTTAATTGTTCTGCCTTCGATGGTATCGGCGGGCATGGCGATTGAGACGTCCAAACCGCAGGCGCGCAGTCCTTCCGCCAAACCCCATGCGCGCAGCCCCGCGCCTGTTGTGAGCATGCCGCGATAGGGCAGCGGTTCGGTTGTCAGGATGAGGACGCGGGTCATTGTCTGGGCATCCTTTCGCGCGCATACGGCGCTGTATCGCGCCGCTGTTTTTCCTGAAGTTTTTCCGCCTCGCGGAGTTCTAATTCATAAAGGAGCGCCTGTTCGAGCTGCGAATCCATTTCAATCAGATAAGATGTCTGCGCCGCGAATGTGTATTCGCCGAAAAGCCCTTTAATTTTTTCGGATGGGTTTCGCAAAAGCCAGAATTCGCCGCGTATTTGATAGACTCCCGGTTCAAGTGTAAGGAATTCGTGCGAGCGTATGTTTTTGAGAAAGCGGATGGTTTCGCCGTCTCTCATGCGGGTTATCTCAATGCTTCCGAGGAATGCGCGAAATAAATAATTCACATCAAGTCGGGCAACATTTTCTGCCCATGGATTTTCGATGTTTTGGATGCGGAAGGGCAGCTCATATTTGACATATCCGGAAGCGGGCGCGGGCGTCGGGGAATCCGGCGCGTGCAGCTGCCTTCGAAGGGTTTCGATATCTGGAAGCGGCGCAATCGGTTTTTCCGATATCTGCTTTTCATCGGGCAGGGGATTGGTTCGGATAAAATCGTTCAAGGCGGCATTATCGAAGATGATGTTGGTCTTGCGGGGCTGTGGATTGGAAAGGGTTAGCGCGGGAGTTGTTGGCGCGTCTGCGGCGGGTGTATTAATCGGCGCGGCAGCGGGGGACAGTTTTGGCGCGGGAGTGGGAGAGGGGCTTGGCGTGGGAGTCGGCATCGGCGTAGGGCTTGGTTTGGACGTGGGCGTTGGCTTTGGCGTGAATGTCGGCGAAGGGGATGGCGTTGGAGAATGTATCGGGGTCGGTGTCAGGGTCAGCGTGGGTGAAGTAGGCATTCCTGAGAATATATCCGAGGGGCTGATTTTGATGACCTCTTGCGAATGCGCCACGCCGAGGAGCATGCAGCTGATAATAATGGCAAATAAGGGCGTTTTCATTTTGCCTTATCTGGTTCTCCCGTTTCCCAGAATCGTGAAAGGTATTGGGTTTCGAACATAAGTTCATTATGACCGAGTGCGGTGTGGATAAAGATAATTCGATTCTTTTTAAGCGTTTCAGTTGTGACATCTTCATCAAGGAGAATGGGGAAATCTTTGACGCCCATTTGCTGGATGTTGCGCATAATTTTTACGTTTTCACCCGCCAGATGACTTGTGAAGATGCTGATGAATCTGCCGCCGGAGCGCGCTGCCCAGTTGGAATAGCTTTCCAGATTTGCGTAGCTGGCGTCCATCAGATAGACCTCGCTGATATTGGAATCCATGCCGCCGACATCAAGGCAATAGGCAAGCGGGCGATAAGCGCCGCTATGACCTGAGAGTATAACATTACCGATTTGTTTTGTTTTAATTTTACCCGATTCAAAAAGAAAATCTACCGCTTCCGCAATCAGATTCTTCAATCCGTTGGGGTCTTCCATTTTTCCGCAGCCGGAGTCGCGCGCATTTTTTGGACCCTGCGGGAGCAGCAGGATGATGTTTCGATGGGAGTCATTTAACTGATGCCGCAGGTTGAACTGTTCAATCTGCTTTGCCACATTATTCATGTGACCGTGGAAATGGATTGCCAGATCAACGGCATCCTTCTGCTCGTAAAAAGGCGGGATGAGAATTCCCACGCTGCTGTCGCTATAATTGGCATAAAAGGAGTATGAATTATCTTTGTTCGACCAGCCGTTTTCACGGCTTTGATGGGGGTATGGCGCATTCTTCATGGGAACAATAATCCATTCCCCCAGTTTGTCCGATTTCCACTCCGTTCCATTCTCCTCGCAAAAACCGTTCGCGATGAAGGCAAGGATAACCGAAAGACATAATATAAACAGTCGCATTGCCGCCCCTTAAAATATTGGTTCATTATTTTGTAATATACAAATTACGGACAGTAACATAAAGCTGCGATATTTCGTCAAGATACAACTTCATTCCGTGCGAAATCTGCAAAAAACCCAAATAAATTATTGATTTACATAAATTGCAAAACGTATATAAATATATTGTTGGTGAAAGTTTTCCAAATTCATATTGGAGAGGGAACAGATTATGAAAGCACTTTGCACTTGCTCAAAGACGGGGTTGTTTTTTGTTATCATGCTTTTGCTGAGCGCAGGAGGTTTTTGCGGTGTCATAAAGGTTCCAGCAGACAGCGCGACAATTCAAGGGGCGATTGATATGGCAGCGGATGGCGATGTGATTATCGTAGCGGAGGGAAAATATCGGGAAAATATCCATTTCCATGGAAAGAATATCATATTGCGGTCAACCAATCCTTTGAATGAAAGAACAGTATGGGCAACAATTATTAACGGGGATATTGACAACGATGGCGTGGGGGATGGTCCTGTCGTAACTTTTTCAGGGACGGAAAACTCAAGTTGCGCTTTACTGGGGTTCGAGATTTATAAGGGGAAAAGCAATAATGGCGGTGGTATTCTGGGCAATGGCACTCACGCCACTATCAAATATAATCAGATTATAGAAAACAAGGCTGTCCTGACAACATATCCGAGCGGGAGCGGCGGGGGAATTTATGATTGTGATGGCTTAATCGAATTCAACACAATATTAAACAATGATGCTGATGATGCCGGCGGAGGCTTGAATGGATGCGACGGCACAATTCGCAATAATATAATTTATTCAAATAGCGCATCATGGGGCGGCGGGCTGGCTTATTGCCAAGGGCATATTTACAAGAATGAAATCTCGGCAAACAAGGCGCTTGTCGGTTCGCAAAATGGCGGCGGGCTCCTCTCCTGTAATGGTGTTATTGAATATAATGAGATTGTCAATAATAGGGCTGGAGGTTATGGAGGAGGTATTTCATCATGCGATGGGACAATTCGAGGAAATGTTATCAGATCGAATAATGCATACGGCGGGGCGGGAATTAATTCCTGCGGCGCTGTTATCGAAAATAATATTGTGGCGAAGAATAAGGCAAGCGGTTCCGTTAACAGCAAGGGCGGCGGCATTCTTTATTGCAGCGTCAAAGTCCAGAACAATACTATCTATGGGAATTCATCATCGGGCACCGGCGGCGGAATGGAAGGGTGTTCGGGTGTTATCAAAAATAATATCATCTGGGGTAATACGGCAATATCCGGCGCGCAGATGAGCGATTGCTCCTCGCCGCAATATTGCTGTGTGGAAAACTGGTCGGGCGGCGGAACGGGTACGATTAATACCAATCCCTCTCTTGTTGATCCGGAAAACATGGATTATCATATTTCTTCCACATCTCCCTGCATTGACGCCGGCGGGCGCATTGATGAAGTCGCCATAGATTACGAAGGGCAAGCGCGCCCTTTTGATGGAACGGCGCAGGCGCGAGGCGACGGCTCCGATTGGGATATCGGGGCAGATGAATACAGCTCGGAGCCAATCGCTACGCCGACGCCTACGCCGACAATATCGCCTACTCCAACCCCTTATGTGGATCCCACACCATCGCCCACGCCCAGCCTGACACCCACGCCCACTCCTACGCCGACGCCCACGCCGCGACCTACGGGGACGCCGACGCCTACGCCTACGCCTTCGCCCAAGACCCTTATCATGATTGCAACTGATGGGTATTATCGCGACGTCGCTTTTGGTGATTTAAATAAAGACGGCATATTGGACATCGTTGCCGGTTCTGCTGAAAATAAAGGTTTGGCGGCATTCATCGCCGCGCCTGACCGTTCATGGACAAAGGAAACCTGGGGACTTCCCGAAACGGGAAACTTCAATAGCATTGCCTTGATGGATGTGAACCATGACGGCTGGCTTGATATCATCGCCGGTTGCGCCGATGAGGCTGGAATAAAAGTATATCGCCGCTTTTCCGAAAACAAATGGGTCGAATCCTCCGCTGGTCTTCCTTCATCCGGGTTCACATGCAATAAAGTTCTTGTCGCCGATTTCAACCGCGACGGCAATCCGGACATTATTGCCACATCAGGCAATGATAAGGGCGTCCATTTTTATAAGGGCAGTGGCGACGGGACATGGACTGCACAGACACCCCAACCTTCAAACACCGGTTCATGGTGGGGGATTGCCGCATGGGACTGGACGGATAACGGATTGCTTGATTTGGTTGCGGCATCGGCGGATGGGCAAGGGCTTGGGTTTTGGCGTCACACGACGTTTTTTAATTTTATTTTTGGTAATTTCGATCTGCCGCGATCAGGCTATTTTCATCAAGTTGGCATATCGGACGTCAATCACGACGGTAAAATGGATGTAATTTCCACGTCCAAACTGGGCGTGCACGCGTTTTCTGGTCTTGAACCATCATTTCCCAATATATCCGCTGGTTTGCCCAGCGGGGCGTTTATAGGGCTTGCGGTTGGCAATCAGCCGCGCGATGCCCACACCGATATCTTTTTCAGCAATATGACAATCGGCGGGCTTTATGCCTATAAGGGTATTGTGGGGAGTTCATGGCTCTGGCAGGAGGATATTGAAAAAAATAACTTGTATTGGAATCTGGATATGGCGGACAGCGATCATGACGGCGGATATGATCTGGCAGGCGCATCCAAAAACGGCGGGATTGCGATATATTATTTCGAGCCGACTCATGTTGATGTGGATTACACAACGGGCACAGCGCCCCAGAAGCCATCGGTGGGCGCTTTGTGTGTGGATGGCGCGGATTTGAATCGAGACGGTTTGACGGATCTTGTCATTGGGACGCAGGGGATTGGTTTGACGCTTTGGAGTCGGACAGATCGCGTTCATTGGTCGGAAATTACGTCTGAGAAATTTCCAACATTTGGGGATATTCCATCAGTATGTGTCGGCGATTTTGACGGCGATTTCAAACCGGATATTGTGGCGGGAAGTACTTCCCATAAAGGGATCTATTGCTTCCGCAATCGTGGAAACAATAACTGGGAAGAGGCAAATGCGGGCTTGCCCATGGGCGAAAATTATAATCCTGTCTTATTTGCAGATTTGAATCACGACGGCAAGATGGAGATTATTGCCGGAAAGCCGGGCGCGGGGATTTTTATTTATCACTATGATACCGATACGACCAGTTGGGTTAGCATGACAAGACCCCCCACAGCAGCAACGCCCACTAAATTTGCCGTCGCGGATTTTGATCAGGACGGAATTATGGATCTTGCAGCATCAACATTGGAAAAGGGCGTTAAGATATGGCGTCAGTCGCCCCTTGGAACATGGAGTGTCTTTGATGACGGACTGCCTGCAACCGACAATTATGTGAGTATAGCAGCGGTTGATGTAAATAATGACAGTTATCAGGATGTGATTTTCTGCAAGGCTGAATCGGGTTTGGAGTTATATCAAAACGACCCTGGCAGCGGAAAATGGCAGCAAGTTAAACTGCCCGTTATGATTGGGAATTTTACATCCATATCCGCCGCAGATATAACTCACGATGGAATACCGGACTTTATTGTTTGCGGGGATGAGGGGGGCTTAAAGATTTTGCAATCGCTGAGTACGGGGGGATGGGAAGAGGCGTCGAATGGTTCTCTGCCTTCAATTGGGAGATACTCCTGTGCTCGTTTTATGGCGATGGATTTTGATGATGTGCCTGATATTGTCGCCGTCGCTCCGAGCGAATTCTGCTCAGTTTTTTATCATGGGGACGGCACGCCGCCGGGCGGTTGGACGAACTTCATTCCTGCTGACTGGACGAATGACCTGACGCCGGACTGCCGCGTTCATGTTTCGGATCAAGGGGGTTTGCGGATCAACAGCGCGCAGTATTATTACACCACCAACGGCGGCGGGTTATGGCATGGACCTTTTCAACCCGTCTGCACCGCCCGCGAAGGTTCGACTTCAGCGACGCTGATTGCCATTGGAGTGCCTTTCAATCAGGAATCGCGATCCGCGAACAGGATCAAATTCTCCATACAGGATTTAAATGGAAACATCGGCAACAGTCCGGTTTATTATGTAAAGACGGACATCACGCTTCCGACGAATCCGAGCATTGTCAACACGCATGCTCATCGGGTAGAGGAGTGGTGCCGCTTCAACCGCATCAATGTGACCTGGAATATGGGTTCGGATGTTATTTCTGGCATCGGTGGATATTCATATAGTTTTACGCAATCGGCGGCAAGCATCCCCGACGCCATACCTGATACTGGGTATGAACCGAGGAGCATTGAATCTCCGATTCTATCGGATGGAAAGAGTTGGTATTTTCATCTTCGCGCCGTGGACAAGGCGGGCAATGCCGCCGCTGAGACTCTCCATTTTGGTCCGTTCTGGATAGACGCCACGCCGCCGCCGCCGCCGACAATCAACTTATACAGCAATGAATACAAGACGAGCACCTGGCTCTCCAGCAATTATGCTGTGGTTAAAGTTACCCTTATGGATGATAACCTTAGCGGCAATCAGTGTATTCGGTATAATTACACCCTTATGCCTGATTCCATCCCTGTCACAGGGACGGAAACTATTTTATATTCGTATGTTAAGAGCGAAAATCTTGGCGATGGCAACACGTGGTATTGTCATGCTCAAACAAAGGATGTTGCAGGGAATTATTCAGAAGCGGCGCATTTTGGACCTTTTTGGATAGATAAAACACCGCCGCGCGGCAGTCTGAGAATTTCATCTATAGCGGGGACGGGCAAATTCAATGTGAAAGTTATCGCCGAAGATACTTTAAGCGGTGTGCGCGATTGGGATATCGTATATCGTGAGTTTGGCGAATCTGATAATTATCCCCACAACTATGTTTCTCATTCAACATCAACCGATATAATATTCACACCGCCCGACCCGACAAAGGGTTATGAATTGGGACTGGCGCTAGTGGATAATTGCGGCAACGAGTCAAGTGTTCTGGGACCCTTCCCCGCGAGAGCAGGCACGCCCATTGAGGTTATTGTTCGGGAAGAAATTGATTCAGGAGGCGTAGTGAGTTATCCCATTAGGGCAAATGCAAAAGTCTTTCGCAATAATGAGTATATTGGAAAAACAAATGCTTCGGGACGTATAACTGTTCCCGATGTTTTCCTTAGCGACCGCCTGTATGTCCTCTATATGAAACAAGAGTTTCCGACGGTTCGTCCATTTCACAATACTGGCGGCGTTCCGGCATGGCAGAGGCGCCACTACATATCCAATGTTGTAGTCAATGATGACGGGACGGTTGCCCCCCATGTTGTTTCATCGCTTGCCGGACCCATTATGATAACGATGCGAAAGCAGAACACAGTCATTGGGTTCAATATTGTGGTGAGTTTGGAGTGGGACGCGGGGGAGCGTTATCTGGAGCATTTGCGTGAAGGCTATCGTCTTGCCGGCGATTTCCTTTACGCTAGCACGGACGGGCAGATGTTCTTTGAGAATGTGGAAATCCGCGATAATAAAAATCAGTGGTTGGGCGCCGATATCCGCATGTATCAGGGTTATCGATGGCCCAGCGCCGGTATTGGCGGGATTGATAGCGCCAATGTGGAAAGGAAAATCCATTTGCCACGATTTTTCGATGGCAGAAATTGCCATGTGGGACCTTATACCAACCTTATCGGATATAACACCATCATCCATGAGTTCGGACACTATGGATTGGCTCTCTTTGACGAATATTTTATTAGGAATGAGGAAACCGAAGAAGAAAATGCCGCCAGTTGCACAATGGAGCAGTTTGTGCCAGGTTCAAAATATGCACTACATTCTGCTTACTCGGCATCCGTTATGGATAATGTAATGCCCAATTTTTGCGATATCCTTGCAGCCAATCCGCATAACCATCGCACGGAACAGCATCGCCAGTACGGCATGTCCTGCTGGGAGTGGCTCAAGAAGCGTTATGCCGACAAGATGGCGACTCCCCGGTGGACTCTTATCAGCCCCGCAGATCGCGGCGATCAGGTTCCGGGACCAGACAGCCTCCCCTGCAAAGGGTGGTGCACTGTGGAGATTCTCAATGATTCGGATACGGGCGCCCATGATGCCATTTATCGCTTTTTAACGGTATGGGACACTCCTGACCGCAATTGCGATGTGACGCTGCTGACGCGTTCGGGCATTACGGCTTACATGGGGCGTACGGATTCGAACGGCGAAGTTATGATGTATGGCGTCCATAAGTACGACCAAGCCATGCTGCAGCACGGCGATTCATTCCGCATTGTCACTATTCAGGACCCGACGGGTCGTAAAGTTCAAAAAGGAGATAGGCGCAACGAAATGGCGGAGAATCCAAAGCAGACGCTCAAGGCAACGACGCAGGAAATTGTCGCTCCACCCAATCCCTACACTGTCAGGGTTTCCGCTATTCCGGGTGCGACAACCGACACGCTGCATATAGCTGTCAGCACAACCACGACTCTTGCTGAGCCGCCGC
The DNA here is from genome assembly GCA_002070185.1 of candidate division BRC1 bacterium ADurb.Bin183. GTDB lineage: Bacteria > Sumerlaeota > Sumerlaeia > MWCT01 > MWCT01 > MWCT01. Next base: position 28,317 of record MWCT01000003.1, on the reverse strand, counting down.
AGGTTTTAGTCTGGATAGAAGATTCTTTGCTGCCGCAACCGATTATGCCTGTCATGGCTTGGGATGCAAAGACGAGCCGTTATGAGGGAACGGTTATCATGGATGTGGCGACAGATCCCGAAGGTATGATTGTTGCGCAGACAATAGATATTGATGCTTTGGAAAGCGTGGGCGCTGCGCGATTTAACTTTATCTTCCCGCCAAAGGGGAAAGAACTGGACTGGGGCGGTGCGGAAGCGCCCCTCGGACTTCACATGAAGGCGGAATCTTATCCCCCGGGTGCAACCCTTGCCTTTGAGTTGACAGGGCGTCCCGATGCCGGCGATAGGAACCTTTCGCTAGTCAAGGGACCATTCCGTCTTTATTCCAATAATGGCGAGGAGTTGCGTGGAAAGGCAAATCTGAGCATGTCCTATGCGATGGATCTGGATGAGGCTTACCGGACAACCGTTTCAGAAATGTCTCTCTATCAGTGGGATGAAAAAAGCGGGAAGTGGGAAAAACTCAAATCAACTCATTTCCCCGAATGGAACCGCGTTTCTGCGCCGATTTCGAGCATGGGAATTTTCATGCTCGCCGCGCCGCCGCTTGCAACCGAAACAACGGGAATCATCAGCTACTAACCGATGTGTGTTTGTTGAATCAGCGACCGAATAGGAATGAAAAGAGTCCGAGCCGCGGTTTGAGGTTGGGGTTGCGCACAAATTCAAGCGCAGCGCGCTGTAGGCGTTTTTCATAATCCGGTTTCATTTTTTTGATGTTCAGCGAATCGAGGTAAGCGGGAAGGTCGCGTCCGATGCGCGCAAGCGCCCAGCCCGCCGCCATTGCCAGTTTGTCGGCGATGATGCCCGGGTCTCCGCTCAAGTCCGCCTTGCGTTCCTCGGAGAGCAGCATTTCCAAAAGCGCGGTCTGTTTATCTTTTGAGAAATCTTCGATGGGAAAATGATGCAGGGCGTTGACGGCGATGGTGAAATTATAAGGATTGAACCCCGAGAGAAAACCATTTAGCAAGTCGTATTGCCGCTCAGTGGGCGCGTCCACAAATTCTTGCGCTGTTGCGGCTGCGCCAACGTTCCGTTTGATATCGTCATCCACCTCGTTTTCATGTCGCGCCTTTAATTCATCAGGCGAAAACGAAACCTGAATGGGTTTTTGCGATGAGTATTCAAGGATGGGTTGCGTGGGTCGTTCCAAAAGAATGCGCGGTTTTCCCGGCGTCGGGCGATCCTCCCAACATTGATAATGCGAGCAGATCATCGCCCAGGGATGCTCGAGCACAATCCGCCGCAATCTGCAATATCCGAAACGTCCCGGTCCCCTGCCGCTCAATTGAAGCAGGTCTAACACACAATCAGCGCAACGACCTTCGATAGTCATTTGTCCGCTCAACATTGCAAATCCTTTTCTTCAAAATTTCCCGGCATATCAACAGGCTTATTTTCATCTTTATCATGGAATGCCTGAGCAACAACTTTTTCAATTTCTTCATCTAGCTTGGCGGGCAAGGAAGCGCGGGCAAGCGGCAGCGCGATGCGGATGAATAAATACGCAAGCCCTGCATTTATGATGAGAAGCAAACCGGAGTAATAAAACTCGCCGAAAAAAAGTCCCAAAAGAGGGCAAAAATTTATCAGGCGGATTTTCCAATTGAAAAGCCCCGTCGGGTTTAACTTGGCGGGCTGAGGCAAGCGCAGGGCAATCTCATTTTTTAATTTAACAAGCGGGAATCGTTTTCCCGGGCAAGCCGTTGAAGAAATCTGCGCCTCTTGATGCCCCATGATGTGCCACGGCGGGATTCGGTATTTTCGGCATAGCGCCTCGACAACATTTGTGAGGGTGTCTATTTGGCGGGAGGATGGGGCGGTTTTATTTAAATCGCCTACAAGGCAGATGTGGATTCCTTTGAAGTTGTAATAATCCGACCATGAACGGAAGAAATCACGGATTGTGCGCGCCTGCATCAGTTTTTTTACGGATGAGCATCCGCCGCCGAGTTGCTGTTTCAGCCATCGCCCGCCCGCTTGCAGTTCGCCGTCGCCCGCCTTTTGCCCGTTGCCGATGACCAGATGATAAAGCATGGGGTCGTTGCCGAGCCATGCGCCGCCCCGCGCTTTATGCCCGTTGTAAAAAACACTAACATTTCCGAACGTTGTGGCGCTGTGATGGATTATGATAAAATCCCAACGCCGCCGTAAAAAATTGTAGTAAATAAAAAGCGAGATGATGATTATGGCGAGGACGGTTCCGATTGTGCGTCTGATATAATGCATGAGAGTTGAAACATGATTTTTAGATTTGAGCCGGCGGCTGGTTCTTTTCCGCCAGTAATTCAAGCCCGCGTTGCAGGAGAACGCCTGTTGCTTCCCGACGCCAGTCTGCTGTGGAGCGGATGTCGTCAATGGGCTTGATTTCATTGCGGCAGAGGCTGACGGATTTTTTTATCGTCTCCTGCGAAAGGGATTGCCACTGGATGTATTCCTCCACAGCCGCGCCGCGTAGGACGGACGGCGCGACCGAACCATACGCAATGCGCGCCATCTGAACAACGCCCTCGATAAAATTGAACTGACCGGCAACCGAAATTTTCGTGATGGCAAGCGCCTTGCGTTGTCCGCTGGCAAAAAAGAATGAATTCGCCGATTGCGCAGGGATGGCAAATTCAACCGCTGTGAGGAGTTCATTCCGATAAAAGACCGTCTCCTTGGGACCTTTGAAACATTTTTCGATGGGCAGCCGGCGCTCGCCGTTGGCGCTTTCAAGGATTGCCACAGCGTCCAATACATAAAGCGGTGGAAGACTGTCCGCGCAAGGCGAGCCGTTGCAGATGTTGCCGCCGATGGTGGCGCGGTTGCGGAGTTGCGGCGAACCGAGGCTCTGTGCGGCGCTCCATAAAACTGGCGCGTAATCGCGGATGATATCCGAACTTATGACCTGATCGAATGTTGTCATTGCTCCGATGCGTATTTTATCTGCGGACATCTCGATAAAATCTAAATTGGGAACTTTGTCCAGCACAATAACCGTTGACGGACAGAGCGAACCCTCTTTCATACGCACTAGCAAATCCGTTCCACCGGCGAGCACCATCGCGCCTTCGGGACCGTAGCCGTCGAGCAGGTCGAGAGCCTCATAAAGATTTTCCGGCGCCATCACACGAAACTCAGGGAGAATCATCAGGTTTTACTCCATCGTCACATTATGGGATAACTATCTTTCTCCCCGCGCCCAAATCAAGAGAATACTGAAACGCATTTAATGTTATCACACACGAGCCGTCGTTTCAGCAAAGTGGGAACTGGTTTTATGAAAACCCCATAATATAAATCGCATATATCGTCTTATGGTTAAGTATCGCGGATGGTTTGGAAGATTTCTTGAATGCTTTGGAAACGATCTTCTGGGGATTTGGCGATCATTTTTGTGATGATGCCTTTGAGTTTATCTGAAACGTTGCCTTCTATTGCCGGCGGTTCGGTGTGGACATGGTGATATTCGATGTTTCCTTGGCAGAAGGGGGGATTGCCGGTGACCATTTCATAAAGCATTATTCCGAGCGAATAAATGTCTGTGCGGGCATCTACGCCCTTTCCCATAATTTGTTCGGGCGCCATATAGAGCGGTGTTCCGATCACGGCTGTGCCGCTTTGTGTGACGGCGTCGCTTTTGAGTATTTTGGCGATTCCGAAATCGGTAATTTTGATTGTATTGAAGGGCAAAATCATGATATTGGCGGGTTTGATATCTCGATGGATAATCCCCAGACTGTGCGCATAGGTGAGCGCATCGCACATTTGGAGGAAATACTGGGTGATGGTTTCTTCGGAGAATTGAATTTTGTTGCTGATCATTTTTTTCAGGTCGGTGCCTTCGATAAATTCCATCGAAAGGAAGAACTGGCGTCCGCTTTCGAATAGGTCATGGATTCGGACGATGTAGGGATGGGAGAGTTTTTTAGCGGCGCGCGCCTCGCTTTTGAATCGTTCAACGGCTTTGGGGTCTTGGCAGAGGTAATCGTTGAGGACTTTGATGGCAACGATGTCGCCGACAACTTTATCCCGCGCTTTGTAGATGACGCCCATAGAGCCGCGGTTAACCTCTTCTAAGACGAGGAAGCGGGAGTTTTCGAGTATTGGGACGGAGCGGGCGCCTTCAGCTTCTTTTTGCTGGAGCTGCAGCCGGTAGTCTATCTTTTTCCAGCGCGCGGCAACGTCTTTGTAATTGGGAGCGTTGTCTGAGATGCGTTGATAAATTTCGCGGGCGTTTGCGAGGTCGCCCACTTTTTCTACGTCGTTGGCAAGGCGGTAAAGGATATCGGTGAGTTCCGCGCTGGATGGGAGGAGTTTGAATGTGTGCCATGCAAGTGTGAACATATTTTTTTGCCAGTAGGTCAAGCCGAGAATTTTGAGGGCGCGCGGTCGGTATCCTTCATCTTTTGCCAGACTCTGCAAAATTCCGATTGCCTCATCGAGTTTGTTTTTCTTCAGGTATAATTTTACCAGTTTGAACTCAATCACGGGGTCTTTGTTTTCTTGCAGATATTCTTCGTAGAGGGTTTCAAGAGTTGTCTGGATTTCCTCATCCTCTGCTTGTCTTTGCAGGCTTTCAAGGCTTGTGAAGGCTTCCTTGTATTTTTTCAATTGTTGATACAGGGAGGCACGTTCGCGGATGGCGAGTTTGTAATTGGGGTAATGTTTGATGAGGAATTCATAAGCCTCGAGGGAATCGGGCGTTTCTTTGTCCGGTCTTTCTTCATAAAAGCGGATGGTGTTTCGAGCCTCTTCCGGGAAACGCGAAAGGACATAAGCGGCGGAAAGGGTGGGGTAGATACTTGATGGGATATCTACGCCTTTTTGTTGCAGTTCGGCGACATGTTCAAAGAATTTTGTGTAAAAGGCGAGGGCTTCTTCGCTGCGTTCTTCTTTTGCGATGGCTTTTTGAACGGTGAGTAGGAGTTCCTGATTGATTGGCATGATATGCCGCGGGATCGCCGCGGGGGAAACGACTGAGGGTTCGGGAGCCATTGTTGGCGGTTTTGGCACGGGCTTTGGCGGGGTTTGGGCTGCTTGAGATATACTCTCTGATGTGTAAAGAATTGTGGAGGCTTCGTGAATCTCGCGGGGTGTGGCTGGTTGTGCGGGTTGCGGCGTTTGAAGAGGTATTGGCTGTGCGGCTACTTCTCCGGGCGGTGTTGGATAAGGTGGGGTGTCTGTTGGAGATATCTGTGCATCGGAAACGGGTTGGAATCGTCCTTTTAATTCGCTGGTATCATAAGTGGGTTCCGGGGCAATTTGGGAGCCTACGGGGTAGATGATGTCTTGCGATGCGGATTCCGCCCGTGATGTTCGCGGCGCATAACCCGTTGCAAGCCTTTGGCGTTTGCGGAATTTTTGTTTCTTTTTTTCATCGGATGTCAGGAATGAGTGAGTGATGGTCAGTTTTTTTTCTTTGCCGGACGCCATATCATTGGCGGAGATTTCAACGACGCCGTCGGAGTTGATGAAAAATGAGATTCTAATGCGCGGTATGCCCGCCGCGGCAGGCTCGATGTCGCTCAGTGTGAATTTGCCAAGACTTCGGCAATCCTCCGTATTTTCGCCTTCGCCTTGCACGACGTGGATATTGACAAAGGATTGATTATTTTCGGTTGTGGTGAAGGTCTTTGCCGCCTTGATGGGGATTGTGCTGTTTTTCTCAATGATGTGGGATACTTTGCCATCTTTGACCTCCACGCCTAAGGAGTGGGGTGTTACATCCAGCAGGACGACTTCTTCCAGTTTGCCGGAAAAGACGCCGCCATGGGTCGCCGCGCCCAGTGCCACGATTTCATCGGGGTTGACGCCTTTGAAAGGAGCAATTTCAAAGAAGTCCTCCACTTCATCTTGAACCAATGGTATGCGCGATGTGCCGCCTACGAGGATAACTTTTGAAATATCTTTTCTTGCAACGCCGCCTGCATCAAGGGCGTCCCTGCAGCATTTGATAGTGCGATCAACAAATGGGGCGATTATTGCCTCGAATTCTCTTCGGCTTATTGTCCTTTCCAGATGAATGGGTGTTTTATCTTTGTAAGCCACAAAAGGCAGCGAAATCAAAGTATGGGTTGCCATGGAGAGTTCGCATTTTGCCTTTTCGGCAACTTCTTTAAGGCGGTAGAGAGTGACAGGGTCGTCGGCAAGATTGACGCCGTGTTGGCGTTGGAATTCATCCGCGATCATGCGGACAATGGCATTGTCAAGGTCGTCTCCGCCCAGATGGGTGTCGCCATTTGAGACAATGACTTCAAAGGCGTTGTTGTTGATTTCCAGAATGGAGATATCGAAAGTTCCGCCGCCGAAGTCATAAACTGCAACGACTTCTTCTGTTTTGCGTCCCAGACCGTATGCCATTGCTGCAGCGGTCGGTTCATTGATGAGCCGAAGGACCTCAAGCCCTGCAAGGCGCGCCGCTTCTTTTGTAGCGTTTCTTTGCAGGTCGTCAAAATAGGCGGGAACAGATATTATCGCCTGTTGAATAGGCTCATTCAAAAACATCTCGGCAGACTCTTTTAGTTTTTGCAAAATAAGGGCGGTAATCTGCTCAGGGCGATATCCCATCCCATCAATATCAATAATAATCTGGTCGTCTTTTTCCAGAAGATTAAACGAAAATTGTTCGCCGGATTCGATAACATCTGAATAGGAGCGTCCCATCAGGCGTTTGATGGATTGGATGGTGCGGCGGGCATTTGTGGGCGCCTGCCTTCTGGCAATCTCTCCAACAATGACTTCCTTATTTTCAAGAAAAGCCACGACGGACGGTGTTTTGTGAACGCCTTCGGGGTTTGATATAATGACCGGTTCGGAGCCTTCCACATAAGCGGCAAGAGAGTTGGTCGTCCCGAAATCAATTCCGATTATTTTTCCCTCTATTGGTTCCATTTATTCTTCGCCATAAAAAGAGTAAAAAGCCCCCTTTGAAAAAATAGGGGAGCAAATTCAATGCCAAACTGTAAAAATGTTTTACACACTATAAAATCATTGTCAACTGATTTATTGACGGTTACATTTTCGTAATTCCTCCAAATTGTCATTTTGCAATATTTTCATTTAAAATGTAACCTTTATTACACAAAATGGAAAGGTTTTTTCACCAATTTTTTCCCTCATGATTATCCTTTTTCTTTACAATGCGTTCTTCTTTTACCTCGGCAATTATTTTTTTTCTATTTCATGTTCGTTAATATCTTTAATGGAATGGGTCTTGGAGCGGACAACAACCTGACGCCGTTTAATCAAATCATTAATCATATCCAGCAGCTCTTTGGGGGTGAATGGTTTTGTCAGATAGGAATCCGCGCCCATCCTTTTGGCGTAGTCAATATCTTTCTGGGTGCTTTTGGCGGAGACAATCAAAATGGGGGCGTTGGAGAAAGTGGCATTACGGCGGAGCGACTGGCATAACTGGTATCCGCTCATCTTGGGGAGCATGATATCAAGGAGGAATATATCGGGCTGATATACGACCAATTTTCTGATGGCTTCCAAACCGTCCGAAGCGCTGACAACTTCAAAAGCGGAATGAAGCGACACTTTGATAAAATCCACCATATCGGGATCGTCATCAACAATCATGATACGGTGGGGGAGGACTGCTTTATACGTGACATAAGGGCTTTCCTTGCGTTTGGGAACGGGTTGTTTATCTGCGATTGTTTGAAATTCTGTTTTAACTTGTTCTGTTTCGGCTTGTTTGGGCAAGGAGGGGGGCGTTGTTTGAGGGGAAGCTGGCTGGGCAGCGCGGGTATCTGGAATAACGCCTGCTTTTGCTGTTTCGCGCAATTGGTCAATGGTGTAGTTTTTTTTCTGGGGGGGATGTGTTATTTTTTTTAAAAAGTTTTGGACGGTTGAAAGAAGGCGCGATGAGTCTATCGGCTTTGTAAGATAAAGGTCAGCGCCTGCGCGATATGCCTTAGTCATATTCTCATGTGTAGTAAGCGCGGATAAAAATAAAATCGGCAGATGGTTGAATTTGGGATTATCACGGATGGCAATGCTTGCCTCAAAACCGTTCATGAGCGGCATCATCACATCCATAATGATGAAGTCGGGCTGATATCGTTCAAGCTTTTCAAGTGCGTCCAGCCCGTCGTGCGCTTCAACAATTTCGTATGTGTTTGCAAAAGTTGCAGCCATCAATGCGCGGATATCTTCCTCATCATCCACAATCATTATCCGCCAAGAGGTCTCGCTTGTTTTTTCGATTTCAGGCACTTTGGCGCCTCCTAAAAATTTACTTTCTTCACACCAACTGATTGGACAATCCCAAACATGATGAAGTTTGTCAACAAAAAGGAACCGCCATAACTGAAAAGTGGAAGTGGAAGTCCTGTGACAGGAAAGAAACGGAGCGACATTCCGATATTAAAAATGATATGAATTAGAAATAAGGAAATCAGACCAGTGACTAAAAGGCGTCCAAATTTATCCCGAGCCCGCATGGCAATGCGTCCGGCGCGCCAAGCGGCAATGGCGTATAAAAACACCAAAAGCACGCAACCGGAAAAGCCAAATTGCTCTCCCAACGTGGAAAAAATGAAATCAGTGTGCCTTTCCGGCAAAAATCCTAACTTGGTTTGTGTACCTTGTTTCCATCCTTTGCCATAGATTCCGCCTGAACCGAGGGATATTTCCGCCTGACGAATGTTGTAGCCATGCCATTTTGTATCGTGTTCGGGATTAAGGAAGACTTTAATGCGAGCCTTTTGATAAGGTTTGAGCATCGGATAGGCGAGCAATGCCGCCCAGACGGTCATGAGAATGCATAATAAAATCAGGCGGCGGCTTGCCCCGCCCGCATAAAGCATTATTAGAAATAATGGGAAGAAAAGGACGGCTGTTCCAAAATCAGGTTCTTGTAGAATTAAAAACACGGGTATGCCGACAATTGCGGCGGGCGCAATCAAGTCCCACAAACTCGCAACTGGTTTTTCCTTCCATGCCAAAAAATGCGCCAGACAGATTGTGACCACAATTTTGGCAAACTCTGAGGGTTGAATTCTATATGCGCCAATTGCAAACCAGCTCCTTGCGCCTTTGACTTTGTGTCCATAAAATAAAAGGAGCACAAGGACGATGATGCATATCAGATACATGGGCCAGCATAAATGCCGAACCCATTCATAATCCAAAAAAGATATGATTAAAAAAATAGGAAGCGCCGCAAAAAACCACATTATTTGTTTTTCGGAAAATTTCGAAAGTCCCGGAACATTATAGACTGCGCCATGAATCGCGAACGCTCCATAAATTGTTATGAGGGAAATCACAATAAACAATATAAAATCAAATCGGGCGAATAGGCGCTTGAATAACGATTTTTTTTCCTCTATCATGACCATCCCTTTTCATCATACCAGCGATGTTTATCGGGAATAAAAAACTTTTCAAGCCGCGGATATATAAAGGAAAATACCAACCCACCTGTTAAGGCGTTTCCAACGCGCAATCTGAAATGCGGCGCTCCAATAAAAGTTAATAATACGCCGATTAATAAATCAATTATGAGAAGCATGAAAAAGGCAAAAAAGAAAAGTATGGGTCTGGGTGATTCCCTCAAAAAGGGCGACACCCATCCGGCAAAATATCCCGCAGCGGCGAACGCGCAGGAAAGCAGTCCCGCCCGATCGCCATATATTCCTGAGAGAATTAATCCGATAAGAAAACCTGCCGCCGCGCCCGCCCGTTCCTTCCAGCGAAGCGCGGCAAAAAAAACAAAGAGCGTCAACATTGGCGGAGTAAATGCCTCCCTCAATCCCGGCGCCGTCATAAACACATCCATGAACAGGGCGAAAAATAATATGATGATAATTTTAATCGCCTTCAAATCCGCGCTCCCTGATTTGTTCGCTTCCCAGCAGGATGAATAACGTGTTCAGACGCATGAAATCCACCGATGGTTTGACGGATATGGTTGCGCGCCCGAATTTATCCTTATCCACAGTTTCGACAACGCCGATATCAAGACCGCCCGGATAAAGGGATTCCTTCAATCCTGCGGTAACAACATGGTCATTGCGGCGAATGTGTCGGCTGAGTCCTTCGATTTTAAGACTGAGCGACTCCGGTCTGCCGGTTCCTTCAACGATGCCAAGTTCGCCGGTTTCCTGCACCCTAACGGTGACTGCACTTCGCTGGTCTATGGCGAGAGATACCAGCGCCATGTCTGATATGACGTTTTTGACAACGCCCGCCACGCCTCGTTCGTTCATGACGGTTTGTTCCGGCTTGACCCCATGACGCGCGCCTCGATTAATCAACACGCTTCTTGTCCATGGATTGGGATTGAAGCTGATGATATCGGCTGGAAGCAGCGCATAATTTTCGATGATGTTTTTCTGGGGCGTTTGCATGAGATGAGCCGCCTGACGCAGTGCGTTGGTCTCCTTGCGGGATTCGATGAGTTGTAGTTTGATTTGGGCGAGTTCCTTTTGAAGTTGTCTTTTATCCGCCGCGAGTCGGTCATAAAAAAAATAAGCCGCCCCCGTTTTTTCCGTCACAGTCCTGATGAATCCGGAGGCAATCAAAAAAGGTCTGGCGGCAAAAAGAATCGCCCGCCCTGCTGGTTTCTGGCTGAAATTTTCGGAAATATTGGAGAAAAGAAGTCCCAGCGATAAAAATATCAAAATCAAAAACAGGATACGGCTTCGTTTCTTTCTTTTTTCCGGTTGCATAACATGGAAGGTTTAATTGTTTGAATTAAATCCTAACGTTTCGTATATTCATATCGCGCCAGAATCGCAATTGAATCCAGACATTTACCGGTACCCAGCGCTACGGCGGTTGTCGGGTTATCGGCAAGGCGCACCGTCAGTTTTGTTTCGTCAGAAATAAGCGAGTCAAGACCGCGCAGCTGCGAGCTTCCGCCCGCCATTGTGATGCCTGCATCAACAATGTCCGCGGCGAGTTCCGGCGGCGCTTTTTCCAATGTGGATTTGACAGCGTCCACAATGGCTTGAACCGGCTCAAGAAGGGCTTCGCGGATTTCAACCGAATTAATTTCGATACTGCGGGGAAGTCCGGTAATTAAATCGCGCCCTTTGATAATCATAGACTTTTCGTCCTGAAGCGGATATGCCGAACCGATTTGTATTTTGATGTCTTCCGATGTCCGCTCGCCAATCATCAAATTGTATTTCCGCTTGATGTGCTGGGAGATTGCCATATCGAATTCGTCGCCGGCAACGCGCACTGATTTTGAGACGACGATGCCGCCCAGCGAAATGATTGCCACCTCCGTCGTGCCGCCGCCGATATCAATAATCATATTGCCCGTTGGCTCTATGACGGGCATTCCCGCTCCGATTGCCGCCGCCATCGGTTCTTCGACCATGTAAACCTTCCACGCCCCCGCCTGATGCGCAGATTCGCGCACCGCCCGTTTTTCAACTTCAGTAATCCCCGAAGGAACGCCGACCACGATTCTCAAACGCGGATGGAATATGTTTCGTGAGCGATTTTTGACTCGCTTGATAAAGGCTCGGAGCATTTCTTGGACGATATCGAAATCGGAAATGACGCCATCTTTCATGGGGCGGATAGCAACAATGTTTCCCGGTGTGCGCCCGAGCATTTGCTTGGCTTCCGTCCCGACCGCCAAAACTTCATGCGTTGTCCTATCCACAGCCACAACCGAAGGCTCGGTGAGGACGATGCCTTCGCCTTTGACATAAACAAGAGTTGTGGCAGTTCCCAAATCAACCCCTATATCCATTGAAAACCATTTTTGAAAAATATTCATCGCCATATATATTCTCCCAATAAAAAACCCGTTAATGAGTTGTATGTTTTTGAATTTTACTCAAAGAAACTTAACCATGAGGAGATGGACTGTAAACAAAAAAATTATCAAGCCAATCAAAACATTTGGTTTTTTTTGACAACCGGAAGGCATTCCATAAATCCTTCGAGTTTTCTCCCTCATGTTATAAGATTTCATGGAATTTTTTTTTCTCCGATGGCAAGAACAAAAATAAAAATTATTTAGACGGAGGTTTTGAAAGATGGGACATCCGAAGCACGTTGGAAAAGCAGTGCGGGCGGCGTGTGATTTCCGGCAGGCGGCATCGTCCCAGGCAGCGGAGAATAAACCGCAGCGCCCAATCCACATCCATCAAATAACCTGGAGAAATGTAAATCGGTTTGCAGCCGTTTTTGCTCCGAAGGGCGCATCCGATAATCTCATCTTTTGATGTTAGATAGGTCCAATCGCCCAAACGGGCTCCCGGTTGTTCATGCACGCCGGTAAGCCGAGTTTTCGCGCAACCGATGGAGGGCATGTCATAGAGATAACCGAGGTGTGTTGCCAGACCAAACCGGCGGGGGTGCGCCATACCTTGTGCGTCGAGAACAAGCAGATCAGGTTTTTGGCGCAATCGAGAAAAAGCGGCAATGAGCGGCGGCGCCTCGCGGAAGGAGAGCAGTCCGGGGATATACGGGAAAACGGCTTTGCGCGCGGATGTTTTTTCTTCGATGATGTTAAATTCTGGGAATGAAAAAAGAACCACGGCGGCATAACATGTGTTATTGGTTTTCGAATAAGAAACATCCGCCCCTGCGACGATTTTTACTTCATTCATGTTGAGCGGACAAACGCCCCGCAAGCCGGCTGATGAATGCGCGGCAAGCCGCTGCTGCAAATGGATTGCCTTTTGCGGCGTTAAACTCCAAGGATGGCGTCGGGCGAGTTTCATTTTTCTTTAATGGAGGGGTAGCATTGTTCCTTTTCGGGGAATGCGCCGTTGCGGACATCTTTAACAAAGGATTCCACTGCGTTTTGCGTGACTATTCTCAAATCCGCATATTGTTTAACGAACGAGGGCGGTTTTTGATGAGTCGAGCCCAGCAGATCGTTGATGACTAAAACCTGTCCATCGCAATCGGGACCTGCGCCAATTCCGATGGTTGGGATGCCGACCGATTCGGTGATGCGCCGCCCCGCCTCTGGCGGAACGGCTTCAATCACCAGGCAAAAAGCGCCGGCATCCTCAAGGGCTTGGGCGTCTTTGAGCATACGCTCCACATCTTCTTCTTGTTTGCCTTGAACGCGGTATCCGCCCAGTTGATGCACAGATTGCGGGACGAGTCCGATGTGTCCCATAACGGGTATGCCGGCGTTCACAATTCTGGAAACGAAGCGGACGATTTCTGCGCCTCCTTCGAGTTTCACGGCTTCCGCGCCGCCTTCTTGCACCAGACGCGCTGCATTGCGCAATGCTTCATCTTCATTGATTTTATAGGTCATGAACGGCATATCCGCCACAACGAGGGCGGATTTGATGCCTCGGCTGACGGCGGCGGTGTGATGGATAATCATATCAAGGGTGACGCGAAGTGTGTCCGAAAACCCAAGCTGCACCATGCCTACTGAATCGCCGACAAGGACAATATCCACTTCTGCTTCATCTAAAACGCGGGCTGTAAAATAATCGTAAGCTGTCAGCATAACAATTTTACAGTTCTCCGTTTTCATCTTTTTGAGTCGGAGCGTCCGCATCTTGTTCATGCGCATGGCATTTCCCCCTTTTTCTTGAGGAGTTTTTCACGCAGCGCCTTTTCCACATAATCCGGCACAAGGTCTGAGGCGTTGCCGTTATGGAGTATGACGTCCTTGACCGCGCTCGAGCTGAGGAAAATATATTCGGTGGATGTGGCAAGGAAGACGGTTTCAATCTGGCGATCCATTTGCCGATTGAGGAGCGCGAGTTGAATTTCAAATTCAAAATCAGAAATGGCGCGAAGTCCGCGCACAATAAATTTTGCGCCGATTTTGCGGGCAAAATTGACAGTTAATCCATCAAAATCGCGGATAGATACGTTGGGCAAATCTCCGATGGCTTTTTCAATCATCGTCATTCGTTCAATCACAGAAAAGCACGGTTTTTTTTGAGGGTTGTGCGCCACGCCGACAACCAGGCGGTCAAAGAGCAAACTTGCGCGTCGGATGATGTCAATGTGACCATAGGTCAAACCGTCAAAGGACCCAGGATACAAGGCGTTGCGTTCTTTATTCGTGTCCATTACATGTCGTTCCATTTCTCCTCCTGCCATTTTAAGGGAGGATTGGCAAAATATGTAGTTTCCCCTGTGAAGAGGAGTTTGACAGTTCCCAGAGGACCGTTGCGTTGTTTACCGATAATGATGTCCGTCTCGATAATAGCGGGCGGGGGCGGCGTATCCTCATCCGCTGAAACTTGCGCCTCGTCTTGGTCTCTTTCCTGTGGATGAATGAAGATTACTATATCTGCATCCTGTTCGATGGCGCCGGATTCGCGCAGGTCCGAAAGCATAGGGCGCTTATCTTTGGTTTTTCTCAGTTCTATGAGTCTTGATAATTGTGAGACGGCGATGACGGGGATGTTCAGCTCTCTTGCGAGCGCCTTGCAGCTGCGGGAGATTTGAGAGACTTCTTGCTGGCGGCTTTCCGCCTTTCCTCCGTAGTGCATCAGCTGAAGATAGTCAATGATGATAAGCGAGAGATTGTCCATGCGCGCCTTGAGCCGCCTTGCTTTTGCTCGCATTTCCAGCATTGTCATGCCGGGGGTGTCGTCCACAAATATCGGGAATTTGGCGAGTCTTAATCCGCATTCGGACACGCTCCTTAAATCTTGCTGGTTTAAGCGCCCCGAACGCAGGCGATACAACGGCACATTAGACATTAAGGAAATAAATCGTTGGTTAATCTGCGTGCTGGACATTTCGAGGCTGAATATTCCCACGCCGTTATTATCGCGCGCTACATTCAGGGCTATGTTGAGAGCAAATGCTGTTTTCCCTTTTGAGGGGCGGGCGGCAAGGATGATTAAATCCGAAGGTTGGAAGCCGGATGTCAATTCATCCAATTTCAGAAAAGACGTTCGCAAACCGGAGACATCATGCTTGTCGCTATAACGCCGCTGAATCTCATCAAGGGTGTTCGGCATGGTCTTGCTTACGTGGAGAAAATCCCCGATCACGCTGGACTGGGTGAGGTCGAAGACGATTTTTTCCGAGTGCTCAAGAAGTTCGGAAGCGGGCATTTCCTCATTATAGGCTGATTCCAGAATTGAATAAGCCGCGCTAATCAGCTCGCGCATTTTTGCCTTGTCGAAGACTATCTGGGCGTAATGTTCAATATTGGCAGGGGAGAGAACGTTCTCTTCAAGGGAGGCGATGTATCCGACGCCCCCTGCTTTTTCCAGCAGATTGTTCCGTTCGAGTTCGCTTCTGAGGGTGGTGAGATCTAAAGGGATGTTCCGATCATAAAGGGAGATCATTGTATCCAAAATAATGCGGTTGGCATTGCTGTAAAAATGCTCGCTTTTGACTTTATCAATGATGTGTGACAGTTTGGAATTATCAAGGAGAATAGCGCCCAGCAGGCACATCTCCGCATTGATGTCCTGAGGCAGGGCGCGCGTCTCCGTGATTTTATCCATGAAAGCCATTATTCAGCCTTTTCAACTACAACGGTCACCTTTGTGGTTACTTCGGGGTGCAGTTTGATTTCAACAGGGAATTCTCCGAGGGATTTGATGGGTTCGGGCAGGTGGATTTTTTTCTTATCCACATCAAACCCGGCTGATTTTAGTTTTTCCACCAGATCCGCGGATGTGACAGAGCCAAACAATCGGTCGTTTTCTCCGGCTCTTAAGAACACTTTGAGAGTCAGAGCGGAGAGTTTGGAGGCAAGGGCATCCGCCTCCGATTTTTCCTTTGCCTGAACTTTTTGGATTGTTTTTTTGCGATGTTCCAGAACTTTTATATTTTCCGGAGTGGCTTCCACGGCAAGATTGCGCGGAGCCAAAAAATTGCGAAAATGTCCGGGTGCCACATTGACAACATCGCCAACTTTACCCAAACGAGGGACGTCATCGAACAGTATCACTTTCATGCTTTTTCCCCTTTCTTTGCTATTTTGAGTTTTCGAAAATCAAACCAGATATCCAATAAACCTATCGCCGAGGCGATAATGGGTTTCATTAAAAGCAGCACGCATAACAAAATCAAAAACCATCGCGAAAGGATGGAATTCGCGCGCTGTTTGCTCGCCCATATCATATATCCCAGCACAGAGAGCCCGCCGATAAAATAGGTGGCGCCGAGAAAAATAAAAATCGGGCGAGAGATGTATAATAAATCCTTCCGTTCCAAAAGGTATCTGAATATTTCCACCCCCATGGCAAAAATCAACAAGAAAACATATCGTTCTTTAATTTTGAAAAAAATAAATGGTTTGTAAAACATACCCGGCAACCTTTGGATGCGCATAATCAGGTTCATGGCAAGGGTGAAAAACACAACTTGTCCGCCGAGAAAATAATAAGGATAAACCCCCTTCAACTCTTCCACCATAGAATAATAATCCTTTTGAGAATCGCCGGAAAATTGCTTTCCTCCCTCCTCCAGAATCTCGCCCAGCATACTCAAAGAGCGGGTTAGCCCGGAAATATCGGCGATGGGCTCCGAGCCGCTGATGAGTTTTTTTTTAATAAAAAAGAGTAACGCTATGCCCAGCGTTATGCCGATTGCCGGGATATAAATACTGTCATCGCTGTCCGATTTGTGTTGTGGGATTCTGAGCCAGAGGCAGCCGATGAGGAGCGAGGGGATGAAAACAATCGCCGCCCAGTTAAAGCGGTCTAAAAGCAGAATGCCTCCTGAAAGCAAAGCCCCGAGGATGTCTGCGTGTTTGGCTCCAAGGCGCCTGCCTAGATTGACTATCAATGCGGCGGCAAAACCGCCCGCCGGCAAAGCGGCAACCGGTTCAATATGCGCCATCGTGCATAAACCTGCAACTGCCAGTGTGGTGAATATATATAAAAAAATAAACATTGGGAGCCGTTAATTTTCGTTTGTTGGACTGTTACAAAGTCGGCGCCTCAAAAGTTTTTGAGAGCGCCTTTTCCGCTTGTTTAATGGAACATAAATCGCCGCACATCGTGCAGACATCTTTATCTCCGGCAGGCGGCGCGGAAGTATGATATTGCTTTGCCCGTTTGGGGTCAAGAGCCAGTTGATACATTTTTTCCCAATCGCGATTGCGTCGGGCGCGGCTCATCTCATCATCCCATTGCCTCGCGCCAGCAATGCCTTTGGCAATATCGCCTGCATGGGCGGCGAGCCTTGTGGCGATGACCCCTTCGCGCGTATCTTCCACTGTGGGCAGTCTTAGATGCTCTGAGGGGGTCAAAAAACAGAGGAAATCCGCGCCATAAGCCGCCGCTATTGCGCCGCCGATTGCTCCTGCTATATGGTCGTATCCCGGAGCCACATCCGTCACTAAGGGTCCCAGCACATAAAAGGGCGCGCCTTTGCAGATGGTCTTTTGCAGGGCGATGTTGCTTTGCACATCCGCCAGCGGCACATGTCCGGGACCTTCAATCATGACCTGAACGCCCGCCTCAACCGCGCGGTCGCGCAGTTCGCCCAGCACAAGCAGTTCATCGAATTGCAAGTCATCCGAGGCGTCATGCAGGCAACCGGGTCTCAGCCCATCGCCAAGGCTAAACGTGACGTCATATTCAAGCGCAATCTCGATTAGTTTATCGTAGCAAGTGTAAAATGGGTTTTCCTTTCCATGAGCGCGAATCCAACTCACAAGGAAGGAGCCGCCGCGGCTGACAACGTCCATAATCCGCGTTTTTCGCGCCATTTTTTGCACGGCGCGTTTGGTTACTCCGCTGTGGATTGTGATGAAATCAACGCCGGATTCCGCATGGCGGTGGACGGTGTCAATAATGCGCGCCTCGTCAAGTTCGGCGGCGCTTTTGCCTTCGTTCATCAAGTCCACAACGCATTGATAAATTGGCACGGAACCAAGAGGAATGGGGCAGCGGCTGATTAGAATTTTTCGGATTTCGTCAAGATTGCCGCCGGTGGATAAATCCATAACAGTGTCCGCGCCTGCTTCGATGGAGACTTCAAGTTTTTTGATTTCTTCTTCGAGGAAACAATGCTCTCTTGAAGTGCCGATATTGGCGTTGACTTTTGTTTTTAATCCAAATCCGATGCCTGTGGCTCGGCAGTTTTCGTGTTTGATATTCATGGGAAGAACTGCTACGCCTTCGGCGATTCTTTTTCGAAGGGTTTCGGCATCAATATTTTCTGCCGCCGCCGATGCCTGCATTTGCGGCGTGATGATTCCGTTTCTGGCTGATATGAGTTGTGTCATTGCAGTTCCTGTTTGGTTTGCGTGATTAAGTTTATCAAACTTTTTGTGGCTGCGGTGAGATCCGAGGCTTTCATGATTGCGGAAACAACCGCCGGGGCGCGTTTGCCTATCCGCCAAACATCGCAAATATTATCGGTGTTGATTCCTCCGATGGGAACAAATGGGATGCGAATTTCTTTTGATGCCCAGCCGAGCATGCTCAGACCCAACGGTTTGTAGATTTGTGTTTTTGTGAGTGTGGGGAAGATGGGTCCGACTCCGATATAATCCACGTCCATCAACATGGACATGAGCGCCTGAGTTTTGGTATGGGTGGAAAGCCCAATTAACTTTTCATCCCCGACAATCTCACGGGCGATGTCAACGGGCATATCCTCCTGTCCCAGATGAACGCCGTCGGCATTAATTTCTTTGGCAAGATATGGATTATCGTTGACGATGAGGGTGGCGCCGAATTCCTCGCAAAGGGGTTTGATTTTTCTTCCGACATCCACAAGGGTTTCAAAGGGGGTTGTTTTATCCCGCAGTTGAACTACGTTGGCGCCGCCGAGCAGGATTTCGTGAAATATCTGATGATAGGAACGAGGCGCTGCCATTCCAATATCAGTTATTACATAAAGATTCCAGTTACGGCACAGCTCTTTTTTATCCTTAACAGAACTCATGAATTCCTCCAGCCGGGTGTTATGAGTTTATTCAAGCCGAGGAGTATTAATTTCCAGCCTGTCAAGGGCATTGATTTCGCTGGTAAGCATTAAAAGTTGGCTGTCGCAGTTTTTCTTTTTAATGGCTAAATCGCGAAGTTCCTGTTCGAGTTCGGGAATGATTTCATCCCTGATGGCGTCCCTTTCCTCGGCAATTTGCGCGTATTTGCGTTTGAACTCTTCAATTTTACGGTTGCGAACCTGTTCTGCTTCAAGCCGCAGGGCTCTAATTTTTGAGACTGCTTCGTTATGGGCTTCTTGGCGCTTCTTTTTTAATTCAGAAATCTTTTCATCGGTTTGGTCGAGTTCTCTGCTGAGATTTTCATTATTACCCAATCGGGAAAGTTGGTTGAAAAGATCCTCTCTGCGGTTTTCGAGCGGCGCCAGCTCGCGGGTCATACGGTCTGATTCCATTTCCGACCGCCGAGACAGTTCTTCAATCTGATTCAAGATTTCAACAATTGCAATATCCATCGTTTCTGCATTACCCCAAAATAGAATTAATCGCGGGAACTTGAATTGTTTCACACGAGATAAATGAGATGAATATCCCCGTCCTTTTCCCCTCGTCAAGACTTCATTTAACCCTCTTTGAAAATGATTTCGGGGATAAGGCACGAAAAATCTTTTTCAAAGATTCTTGACGAAAAGGAACGTTTTTCAATAAGTGTTCCATCTCAAATACTTTAAGGCATCAAAATAATAATGCAATCGTTTACTCAGGCAGGGCTGGATGCGGCGCAGGACATTAAAATCCTTTATGTCGAAGGCGATCCTTCCGAAATGCGCTTGATGGAAAAAATCCTTGCCGGCGAGGGCGCCTGTCGTTTTGTCTTTGATGCGGCAAATACACTCGGGCAATCTTTGGAGTTTCTTTCAAAAAATTCATACGACCTCATACTCCTTAATTTATTTTTGCCGGATTGTCAGGGGCTTGAAACACTGTCCAAAATTCTAACTCTGGCGCCGCATGAACCGATACTCATACTCAGCGATAAGGATGATGAATCCCTTGCCGTGCAAGCAATCAAATTAGGCGCGCAAGATTTTTTAATAAAGGCAGATATGAATAACGGACAGTTCAGACGCGTCCTCTTTCACGCTGCTTTGCGCAAACGCGTTGATGCCAACCTGCGCAAGAATCACAAAGATTTTGAACAAATCCGCCTTCGATACCATGCCGTTCTTAGAAGCACTACCCAGGGATTGTGCATGCTCAACACGAATTGGGTTATTATATTTCATAATCATGCGTTTACTAACATCTTTTGCGCGGATCCTACACGTTCTCGGGAATATGAGGGATATTCCTTTGGCGACCTGTTCCCCACAGATGAAGCCTTTAACGCTTTCAAGTCTTATGCGACTGAGTCCATTCGGAGCGCCGCGAGCAGCCTTGTGGAAGTGCAGATGATGGATTTTGACAATAATCTATTTTGGGCGGAAATATCCATCGTACGCACGGACCCATCTGAAACTGCTTCCGGATTTGTAGTAACAATAAGCGACGTGACAAAGCGCCGAGAAGCCGAGTACCAACTCCGCAAGGCGCATAACCAGATGGAGGCTCAAGTAAGGCGGCGCACCGCAGCGCTGGTAAAGGCGAACAAATCGTTGCAAAACGAGATAACCATTCGCAATCAAATGACAGAGGAATTGCACCAGACGCGCATACGGCTTGAATTTATCCTTTCAAACAGCCCTGCTGTAATTTACACCAGCAAATCATACGGCGATTACGCCGTCTCCTTTGTCAGTCGAAATGTAAAATCTATACTTGGCTATGAGCCGGAGGACTTTACCGGCAAAGCGGACTTTTGGAAAAATCATATCCACCCCGATGATATAGAGCTTGTGCTTAAGGAGGCTCCCAGAGTTTTTGAAAAGGGCTATCATGTTTTGGAATATCGTTTCAGGCTTCCCGATGGACGCTTTCGGTGGATTCGCGATGAAAGCAGGTTGACGAAAGAAGATGAAGGTTTTCCCATAGAGATTATCGGTTTTTGGGTGGATATCACAGCTCGCAAAAAAGCCGAAGATAAAGTTCAAAAGTATCAGGAACATCTGGAAGAGCTTGTCCGCGAGCGCACCAAGGAACTCAGCGAAACGAATAAACAACTCCATGATTTATCGCAGCATCTTATGGTGATTCTGGAAAATGAAAGGAAATCTATCTCGCGCGAGATTCATGACGACCTTGGACAACGTCTCACAGCGCTCAAAATGGACATGGTTTGGTGCAAAAATAAAGCGCCAGTCCCGCAAGCTGTCGCAGAAAGGGTTGATTGTATTTTAGTCTCCATTGATGAATTAATCAAGGCGGTGCAGAACATCTCCCGCAAGATTAGACCGGGCATTCTTGATGACCTCGGTCTTGTGGACGCGATGGATTGGGAGGCAAAGGAGTTCGAGAGAAGATCTGGCATCCGTGTCATAACGAACCTTGAATCGGAGCTTGTTGTAGAACCGGAATTATCAACGACGCTCTTTCGTATTTTTCAAGAGCTTTTAACTAATGTGGCTCGGCATTCAAAGGCAACCGAGGTATTCATTACACTTAAACAAGAATCCTCAACTCTGAACCTTATTGTCGAGGATAATGGAATTGGGATAACGAAGGATAAGATCAAAAATGTTAATTCGCTTGGACTTCTGAGCATCAGGGAGCGGCTCCATGCCTGGCAAGGAGAACTCGATATAATCGGAGCCGATAAAAAAGGAACAAGAGTTCATATCTCAATTCCTTTGAGCGGCAAGTCCACTATTCAAGGGGAATAAAAAATGCCAAAAAGCGTGCTTATTGTTGATGACCATCCCATAGTGCGGCAGGGGTTGAGGCAGATTATATCAGAAATTCCGGGTGTTGTTACTATTGACGAATCTGAAAACGGGCAGGATGCTCTTAATAAAATTACGGCAACATCTTACGACCTTGTCCTGTTGGATATTTCTCTTCCTATCATGAGCGGACTGGAGGTTTTATCTCGGATAAACAAAGATGAAATATCAAAACGCGTCATTATGTTGAGCATCCATGATGAGGAGCAATTTGCCATGCGCGCCCTAAAGCTGGGTGCGATGGGTTATCTGACCAAGAAAAGCGCGCCGAATGAACTTGTTGCCGCAATTGGCGAAGTGTTGCGTGGAAATAAATACATCTGCCATTCTGTTGCGCAAAAAATGGCTCTATATATAAGCTCTAATGCCGAAAAGCCCAAACACGAAGAACTTTCCGAGCGTGAATATAGCGTCCTTTGCATGTTGGCTGCGGGCAAAAGTATCAAAGATATCGCGGCTTCCCTTTTTCTCAGCCCTAAAACCGTCAGCACATATCGAGCGCGCATCATGAAAAAAATGAACCTCAAATCGAATTCAGACCTGACTCATTATGCCATAAAGCACCGTTTAATCGAATAAAAGCCTCATACACTTTATGTAAGCATTTCCCTACATTGTGTAAGGATTTTCTTTCATCATAAAGCGATATAATTTCCTTTTATTTTAACGTTTCAAGTAAAATAAATTAACTCGGTTTTTTTGAAAATAATATAGAAGGACGAAGTTTTTTGTTTTGTTTCATTTTCGAGGAGAAAAAATGCAGAGTTTTAAATTCAATCCAATATACGTTAAATTCACCCGCATCTATAATTTTATTTTTGCGCTGGGGCTGGTTCTTTTATGCTCCCCGTTGATGTTCGTTATCTATATGTTAATCCTGTTTCTTGATGGACGCCCCATATTTTATTACGGCGCAAGGCTGGGCAAGAATCGAAAAACTTTTGAAATGTATAAGTTCCGCACCTTGCGCATCGGCTCAGAGAAGGCGATAGGAGGGCGGCTGATGTTGGATGACGATGGGTATATCACCCCGTTGGGTCATTTTCTGCGCCGCCTCAAACTTGATGAATTGCCGCAGCTTTTTAATATTTTGAGAGGCGATATGAATTTTGTGGGACCCCGCCCGGTTCGTCCTTCAATGGCAGCAGAGTATTCTAAAATTATTGGCAATTATGAAAAGCGTTTTTTTGTTAAGCCCGGTTTGACCGGTTTGGCGCAGTTGCGCGGAGGCTATTATTGCGCGCCGGAAAAAAAGACGCGTTATGATCTTTTCTATATAAGGAAGCGCGGCATTTTACTCGATTTGAAGCTTTTATTTTTGACCGCGTATCGCGCGGTGATGTGTCCGAACTGTTTAAAATCCGGCGACCGCCCTGTGGGCGCAATAAAAGTTGTGGGAAAGCAACAAGTGAATATGACCCCAAGATTGGTTCCGGAAAAAATTACAATAACAGAATGTTGCAGAAAGTAAGAGGTTTAAATTTGATGAAAAAATTTTTTAATAATAGCATGGAGGGAGAAATGAAAAGATTAATCGTTGCGGTCGTGTTATGTCTGCTTGCTTTTTCTTCTCAAGTTTTTCCACAAAGCACAGTTGGCTATGCCGAATACTACCTGCTTGGCGACGATGGTCAAGTCATGGAATCATTAAAAACGATTCCAAGCGGCGGTGTTTCGAACAGTTACACTGCAGCCAATCTGGTTTCAGTGCTGAGTTTGGTGTCAAGCGCCGATGGGGTTCACATCTATATTGATGAATGGGAAAATGGTTATTCTTTCGACCCTGACAATCCGATAGCAACATCCGACGCAAGGTGGGATTCTTCCGGCGGCGGTCCCGGTTATCAAGGTCCTGCTCTTTCTCTTGGTCAAGTTTTAACGCTGACCAAAAGTCCGGCAAACCGATATTGCAGCGGAAGTCTTGGCATCAATGGCGGCGACCGTATTTATATCACCGGTGCTCCTATTACCATAGTCCGCACATGCTATCCTGACAATCCTCCGGGCTCTTACGTTTCGGGGAATTTCCCCCTTTATCCGACAGTGTTCTGGGACTCCTCATACACTGTCCCTCTGGGAACGGATATTCAAAACGGCTCTGTTCGTCCGTTCCGAATAACGGATCTCCATGTGCAGGTGCGCGATGACAATACTCGTGTCATTGTTAAAAGCCCAGCGGGGGTCGAGTTGGTTAATCAGGTATTGAATCGCGGGCAAAGCCTTCGTTACGCTGGTGCGTTGGTCGGAACAACCGTGACAGGCACAGATGCTACAACGGACGTTCCCAAACCTATACAGGCGGGTTTAGTCACAAGCCCCGGAGGCTCCACCAGCCGTTATTATACGTTGCAACCCGATGTCAATCTTGGCTATGAGTATTATCTTGGAGTCCCTTCCATGACCCACCCACCCAATGAGGAAAGCGGTCGCAATGTGGACACGGCGGCATACATTTATGCCAAGGATAACAACACGGAAATTGAAATCGCCACAAAGAGCGGAACCTCAACGATTACTCTCATGGCAAATCAGACGTATCGCTATCTTATGCCCCGCGCCCCTTTTGGCGTATATCAGGGATTTTACGGCGCGCGAGTCACATCAACAGACCCGACCAAAAAAATTGGTGTTATGCTCGCCTGTGATGATGGGAACTCCAATGTGGATTGGGCATATCATGCCTTGCCCACGCCATTCCTTCTTAATGAGTATTTTGTCCCTTATGGACCGATTAACCCGTTGCATTTTACGCCTGTATATGACAATACGCAGTTCTTCATTGATTTTGACAGCGATGGCAATGATGACATGACGTTTTTTCTCAACCGTTTCGAAACAAAACAAGTTCTTCCTCCAAGTCTGGATTTCAAGGGCGCTCATATCAGAACGACAGGTCCAGCGTTAGTTGTTTGGGGTCAGAATGACACAGAGTTTGACCCGGGCGAGTCCACGCCGGACTATGATCAAGGATATACATTGCTGCCTCTTTATTGGTTTTCGCCAGTCTTGGGCATTGAGCATGATGCAGCTCCCAGCGCATTGCCTCAAGCCGGCGGCTCCGCTCAATTTACAATTGTTGTGAAGGCTTCAGATTACCCTGTTTATAACATTGATGTAACCGATTTGTTGCCCGACGGCTGGGAATATGTGCCCGGTACAAGCAATGTTGTTTACAGCGATGGTTCGCCTTCTAATTCGGATGACCCTGATGAAAGCGGGCAGTTATTGACCTGGCTTCTCGATAAAGATTTGGCGGCAGGTCAGACCATTACAATCACCTTTACCGCTCAAACCACATCTGGTTTTGCCTCTGGCTGGAACGTGGCAATGGCGGAGGCTTATGGAACGAGCATATCTGATGAAACGAGCGCGGAGGCTTATATTTTCCGTCCATATAAGCCCGCGCAGGTGTATATTGCCCACGCTCCAACCACAACTCTTTCAGCTTCCAAAACATCTAATTATAGCAGCCTCGATTCCCCGGATGACCCCATTGAGTTTACCATAACAGTCTCAAACACCGGCGGAGCCCGCGCAGATTTAGTGAGTGTAACAGACAATTTGCCGGCAGGGTTGACTTATGTTGATGGAAGTTGTCAGGTTACGGGCAACGTTCCCGGCACAATGAATTTTGTTTATGATGGTTTTAACAGCAATTCATACAGTTTAAATCTTGGCAGCCAGAACTGGGCTAATAGCTGGACTGAATCAGGCGACAGCGGTTCTCCGCCATACTCTTCGGGGCAGATTTATCTGCAAACGGATCAAGGCGGTAATAACCGGCGGCTTCGCATCTCTGGCGGCAATCAGAGATATATTCAACGGCGCGTAAATTTATCAGGTCAAGCCACCGCTACGCTAAAATATATTTATCGCCGTATGGGTTTGGATGATGCCAATGATTATGTAAGAGTTCTTATTTCGGGCGATGGGTCTAATTTTACTGAAATCGCTCGATACACTTATGCAAACGGCACAGGGACAGATAATTTTTACCGAGAAGCGAGCCATGAAATTCCTTCCAATTTGATTACTGCAAATACGACGATTCGTTTCCAGACTTCCCCCAGCTTGGGGAATGCCGATATTGTTTTCTTTGATAATATCGGGGTTTATTATGCGCCGCGTGTTTCTTCCACTCAAACAGGAACGCCGCCTCCTCTTCTGGCAAGCGGCTATGACCTTCTCCCGGGCGAATCAATGACCGTGGTTTTCAAGGCTCTTGTCAATCAACCCCTTCCTCAAGGGATTACTTCGTTCTTAAATACCGCCTCAGTAGCCTCAGAAGATTCTCCGCCTGTCAATGCATCAGCATCGGGAACGTTCGGAACAATCGGAGATTTTGTTTTCAATGATCTGAATTCAAACGGTGTTTATAATCCGGGACAGGGAGAAACAGGCCGAGCAGGAGTCCAGATTTCTCTGATTGGAGCTGGCGCGGATGGTATTTTTGAAACTTTTGATGATATTGTCTATCCTTCAGTAACAACAGATGCTAACGGCGCATACTTGTTTACAGGTCTTATGCCGGGGGAATATCGTGTTACGGCAAATTCGCCTCGGTTGACGACCCCCAATCCTGTTGAAACGACACTCAACCCGGGCGATAATGTGGACACAATAGACTTTGGAGTTGGACCAGAAATGGGAACGATTTCGGGTCATATCTTTAACGACATAAACGGCAACGGTGTTCAGGATGCGGGCGAGCCGGATTTGTCGGGCGTGGATGTGGTCATCACTGACAGCCTCGGCGGCACGCAGACTGTGACGACGGATGTCAACGGCAATTACACGGCGACTGTGCCTGCAGGTTCTACGACGGCGAATATTGACGAAACAACTCTTCCGGCTGGCTCTGTTTTGACTGCGGGCAGCGATCCGCAGACGGTTAACGTCCCCGGCGGTTCAAATGCGGCAACCGACCCTGTCGGCTATCAGCAGCAGGGGACAATCTCTGGTCATATCTTTAACGACATAAATGGCAACGGCGTTCAGGATGCGGGCGAGCCGGATTTGGCTGGCGTTGATGTGGTCATTACCGACAGCCTTGGCGGTACGCAGACTGTGACGACGGATGTCAATGGCAATTACACGGCGACGGTACCTGCGGGAAGCACGGCTGCGAATATTGACGAGACAACCGTTCCGGCTGGCTCTGTCTTGACGGCTGGCAGCGATCCGCAGACGGTTAACGTCCCCGGCGGTTCAAACGCCGCGGCTGCTCCAGTGGGTTATCAGCAGCAGGGGACTATCTCCGGTCATATCTTTAACGACATAAACGGCAACGGCGTTCAGGATGCTGGCGAGCCTGACTTGTCGGGCGTTGATGTGGTTATCACCGACAGCCTCGGCGGCACGCAGACTGTGACGACGGATGTCAACGGCAATTACACGGCGACCGTGCCTGCGGGTTCTACGACGGCAAATATTGACGAGACAACCGTTCCGGCTGGCTCTGTCTTGACGGCTGGCAGCGATCCGCAGACGGTTATCGTCCCCGGCGGTTCAAATGCTGCGGCTGACCCAGTGGGCTATCAGCAGCAAGGCACGATTTCGGGTCATATCTTTAACGATATAAACGGCAACGGCGTTCAGGATGCGGGCGAGCCGGATTTGGCTGGTGTTGATGTGGTTATCACCGACAGCCTTGGCGGCACGCAGACTGTGACGACGGATGTCAACGGCAATTACACGGCGACTGTTCCTGCTGGTTCGACGACTGCGAATATTGACGAGACAACACTTCCGGCTGGCTCTGTCTTGACAGCTGGCAGCGATCCTCAGACGGTTATCGTCCCCGGCGGTTCAAACGCCGCGGCTGACCCTGTGGGCTATCAGCAACAGGGCACAATCTCCGGTCATATCTTTAACGACATAAATGGCAACGGTGTTCAGGATGCAGGCGAGCCGGATTTGGCGGGGGTGGATGTGGTTATCACCGACAGCCTTGGCGGCACGCAGACTGTGACGACGGATGTCAACGGCAATTACACGGCAACGGTGCCTGCGGGTTCGACGACGGCGAATATTGACGAGACGACTCTTCCGGCTGGCTCTGTCTTGACGGCTGGCAGCGATCCGCAGACGGTTAACCGACCCTGTCGGCTATCAGCAGCAGGGCACGATTTCGGGGCATATCTTTAACGACATAAACGGCAACGGCGTTCAGGATGCTGGCGAGCCGGACTTGGCGGGCGTTGATGTGGTCATCACCGACAGTCTTGGCGGCACGCAGACTGTGACGACGGATGTCAACGGTAATTACACGGCGACGGTGCCTGCGGGAAGCACGACTGCGAATATTGACGAGACAACCGTCCCGGCTGGCTCTGTCTTGACGGCTGGCAGCGATCCGCAAACGGTTATCGTCCCCGGCGGTTCAAACGCCGCGGCTGCTCCTGTCGGTTATCAGCAGCAGGGGACAATCTCCGGTTATATCTTTAACGACATAAACGGCAACGGCGTTCAGGATGCGGGCGAGCCTGACTTGGCGGGTGTTGACGTGGTCATTACCGACAGCCTCGGCGGCACGCAGACTGTGACGACGGATGTCAATGGCAATTACACGGCGACAGTGCCTGCGGGA
>MWCT01000002.1 GCA_002070185.1 candidate division BRC1 bacterium ADurb.Bin183 | reverse complement strand
AGTTCCCCCCAACATCCACATGTTGTTCCACCTTATTTTGCACTCGGTTTGGTCTAACCAATGGGGAGCAGATCAGTTACGCTGGAGATCGGCTCGCGGTTTGACTCTTACGATAAACAGCTATTTCTAAACCATATGTTTTGTAAAGTCTTCGGGGGAAGATTTATTGATGAAGTGGATATCGGCCGCTCTAATATGTGGGAGATTCTTCTAATTTTGGTTTTTCTTAATAGATTAGTAGAGGCAATTTCTCAGGGCTTATTTAAACGTTATATCCGATCTGAATATAACAACACAAAATATCGAGGATGCCTTAATCTTAATGAACACTTACGAAAAAACGTTCCCTTTTGTGGCAATATTGCATACACAACTCATGAATACTCTTATGATAATCCGATTACGCGTTTGATAAGACATACCTTGCGACATATTCATTTAAAGTATCCGCGTTTTCTTGATAGTGCAGGGACAAGAGTTGCCGAAGCCATGCGCGAAATTGAGCAGCATACACCAAGTTGGAGATCGCGAGACGTACTTCCTTGCATCAAAGAAAATTTAAAGCCAATTAATCATTCATACTTTTATGCTTATGAGCCATTAAGGCAAGTTTGCTTATTGGTTTTGAAAGATGAAGGCGCAGTATACTATAATAGTGAATCTGATAACGAGGTAGAAGGAATTATTTTTGACGGAGCATGGCTCTGGGAGAATTACATATATACGTTACTTAAAAGTGAGGGGTTTGAATCACAGAAAAAAATCCCTGCTTTTAAAAAACCGTGGCAATATTCTGTAATACCAGACTTTTATCACAACGAAAAAAATATTGTTCTGGATGCCAAGTATAAGCATCCGGCAACAAAAAATGAACATCCTCGAAGAGAAGATATCCATCAGTTGATGTGTTATCTCTATTTAACCGGTTCGCAAATAGGTGGCCTGATTTGTCCATCAGAGAACCCAGATGACAAACCTTATTCCACATATATAGACACGAAATGGGCAGATAAAGCCAAATGGCATACAATAGTATTAAAAATTCCTTCAACAGAGCAAGACACAAATGATTTTCTTTATAAAATTCGCACAAACGAAAAAGAGCTCTGTGATTATATTCGCGCACTTTCATAAGAAATAAAATAGAGTTGACGGCATGAAGCGGGATTCCCTAATCAAAAAAAGATTTTAACGTTGTAGGGAAATGTATCTTAACTCAAAGATTATCTCGTTTTCAGGAGGATTGTTATGCGTAAGACTTACAAAATCGCCGTCATCGGCGGCGACGGAACAGGACCGGAGGTCGTTGCAGAGGGTATCAAGGTTTTAAAAGCTGCCAGCGCGAAATTCGGTTTCGTGTTGAACCTCAAAGATTATGACTATGGCGGGGAGCGATACAAACGCACTGGCGAAATTCTGCCCGAAGGAGCCGTCGAAGACCTCAAACAATATGACGCTATTTATCTGGGCGCTATCGGACACCCCGATGTCAAACCCGGCATCTTGGAAAAAGGCATCCTGCTCACCTTGCGTTTTGCCCTCGATCAATATATCAACCTGCGTCCGGTCAAACTCTATCCCGGCGTTTGGACGCCTCTGAAAGATAAAGAACCGAAAGACATTGACTTTGTGGTCGTGCGCGAGAATACTGAAGGTCTTTACACCGGCAGCGGCGGCAATCTCAAAAAAGGCACACCCGATGAAGTCGCCATCCAAACGTCTATCAACACCCGTAAAGGCGTCGAGCGATGCCTGCGCTTCGCTTTTGAAATCGCACGCAAACGCAATAAAAATAAAAAACTCACCTTATGCGGGAAAACGAACGTCCTCACCTTTGCCTTTGACCTGTGGGAGCGAGCCTTCCATGAAATCGGCGAAAAGGAATATCCCGATATCCAACGCGATTACGCCCACGTGGACGCCACAAGTATGTGGATGATTAAAAACCCCGAGTGGTTCGATGTTATCGTTACGGACAATATGTTCGGCGATATCATCACCGACCTTGGCGCTATGGTTCAAGGCGGGATGGGCATCGCCGCCGGCGGCAACCTCAATCCCGAAGGCGTTTCGATGTTCGAGCCTATCGGCGGCTCCGCGCCTAAATACACTGGCAAAAACGTCATCAATCCGCTCGCTGCCATCTGCGCCGGGCAAATGATGATGGACTTTTTAGGCGAGAAGGAAGCCGCGGCGGCGATTGAAAAAGCCGTCATGAAAGTCACCGGCGAAAAATTGAAAAGCATGGCTGCCGGGAAAATGGGTTATTCCACAACCGAAGTCGGCGATTTGGTCGCAAGCCTTGTGTAATTAAAGACATAATGATTCATGATTGGGGATGCAAAGGGGGTGTGTTATGAAAAGAATCGCTTTTATGTTCTGGCTTGGTTCCATCATTTTCATAACTGGAACGCTTTTTGCCGCAATGCCCGCAACATCAGAAGAGGCGGCTTATCAAAATAACATCAAAGGACATATTGTCTCTTTTTCCGAAAACGAGATAGTCCTCTCTGTGGTCAATGAAATACCCGAAGGCAACCCCCCTCCAGAAAATGTGAAACAAAAAAAACGATTCTTGTTAATCATCCCCGAAAATTCGGGCGTCACAATGGAAGTCCTCTCCGCAGGTTTTGCCCGATTCGAAAAAAACATCCTCGTCGAAGAGGCGAAATGGGGCGAAAAAAAATCCTATAACCTGCCTGAAAAAAACGAGATTCTCACCTATGAACCCTATGGCATTTTCCGCTCTTGGAAAATGGCAAGCCTCGAAATCACCACCGTGTTCCCCATGACCAGCGCCCAAGATTTAAACCTCCGTTTGACGAATATCAGCATCAGCATCCGATTTACCAACCCTGCGATTTCTGATGCGAATTTTTCCGACCCGCTGGGCGAAAATCTTCTCAAATCTGCCGTGCTCAACTATGAATGCCGAAAAATGTGGCGCCTTGCTCCGCCGGAGCTGGAGCAGGAATTTGCTCCCTATCAATCATTCGCCGCGCGGGTCAATGACAGCCTTTCCTCCGCTCCCGCCGCCAAACTGACCGTTTATCGCAGCGGGCTTTACGGCGTCAGCGCCGCCGAGATGAAAGCCGCCGGGATTGACGTCGCTAAATTATCTCCCGCGCGTTTGAGCCTTTACCACAACGGACGCCAGATTCCGATTTTCCTTGAAGAGTCATCAGGGCAGTTTTTTGATACCGGCGGGAAATTTTATTTTTATGCCCCGCCTACTCCTGAGCCTGTAATACACGACACATACTGGCTGCTTTATAGCGAGGACGCCTCATCCA
Source organism: candidate division BRC1 bacterium ADurb.Bin183 (assembly GCA_002070185.1). Taxonomy (GTDB): domain Bacteria; phylum Sumerlaeota; class Sumerlaeia; order MWCT01; family MWCT01; genus MWCT01. The sequence continues at coordinate 455,580 of MWCT01000002.1, read as the reverse complement.
CCGGCGCCCTTCGAATAAAGCGGGAAGTCGTAACGTCGGAGAGGGAGGTCAAAGGCGATATTTTCAACGCCGATCAGCGGACGAGTTTCTTTCCCTTTGTGAATTATTTCCACAAATTGCCCACACCGCATTTTAACGGCAATTGGTTCTGGGATGAAATCAGGAGGGGCGAGTTCCGATATTATCATCGAGAAATCCTCGCCCCCGATACCGATGCGAAAGAATACACCCTTCAGGTTCACGTGGCTGGGCCCCAGCTGCGTATGAAAAACTACTGCGAGGTGTATTGGAACCAGATGTATCTGGGGACATGCGATTGGACGGGGAGCCAAAATTACACATTTACGCAAAAACTGCCCATCGCCACGCTCAAAGACGGCGAAAATGAGCTGGCTTTGTATATCCCCCTGCGCGCCGAAAAGGAGCAGTCGCCCCATATTAATTTCATCGGTTTTGAGGTTGATTATACCGCGCGGCTTTCCAACGACCATGCCCCCTTCTCTTTCACCGTGCCCGCGCCGGAGCAGCCTGGATGGCATCGCCTCTGGTTCAGCCAGCCGCCAATGCAGTCCTATTTCCTGTTCGACGTCACCGATGATTACAACCCGCGCTTATATACCGTTCACACATCGCTTCATCCGGAGCGAAAGGAATACAATTATTCAACTTTGGTGGATATCCCGAGCGAAAGGCGCCTTATTCTCGGTTCGTGGGCAAAGGCGGAGTCTGTTGGAAAGATAACCCCAGTCAACCCTCTCAATCTTCTGGATGGCGAAGAGGGAGATTATGTCATAATCAGCCACCATGAATTGATGGACGCCATGAAGCCATTTGTTGCTATAAAGGAAAAAAAAGGATTCAAACCCCTGCTGGTTGATGTGGATGATATTTATGATTCCTTCTCATTTGGCGCAAAAGATTTTAACGCCATCAAACGATTTTTCCGCTTCCGGTATTATCAGGCAAAGGGGGCGCTTTTGCGGTATGGACTCCTTGTCGGCGAAACAAGCGATTACGTGGGAGACCCCGCAAATATGCCCAAAGGCGTTTTCATGGATATGGTTCCCGTTTACAACCTCGGGACGCCATTCACGAATATTCACTCCGATTCGGAATACGCGCTCATCTGCGGCAACGACGATATCCCCGATTTTTCGCTCGGACGTTTCCCCGCCCGAACAGCCGAAGAGGTCGCCGACTTGATTGCAAAAGCGGAATCTTACGAAGGCAGACTCCCCGCCGGCGAATGGCGCATCACTAATGCCTTTGTCACCGATGACGAGGCGGAATTCAGCCAAATTGCCGAATCCTTAATCTCAAATCTCTTTCCCGTTGATGCCCGCATCCTGCGCATATTTCAAAAGAACTATGATTACTCCGACCTTCTTTTCATCTGGTATAGAAAAACAAGCATCAAGGCGCGTAAAGAGCTCATCAAAGCGATGAACGATGGCGCACTGACTATCAATTACGTCGGACATGGCGGACCCAATCTTTGGACATCCGAACGTCTATTCCATATCAACGACCTTGACGCCCTCAAAAACTCGGATAAACTCTTCTTCCTTACCGCCTCCACGTGCGACACCAGCTGGCTGGATTATCCCACCCCGCCCGTCAATCGGTCGTTAGGGGAGCGCCTGACCCTCCTTCCAGATGCGGGAGCAATCGCCGTTTATGCCCCCACAACTGGCGCCAGCCCGTCCGACCATAAAATTCTTATGTGGATGCTCTACAACGGCATCTTCAATAAAGGCATCCGCAACATCGGCGAAGCGGTTATTTTTTCCAAAATCGGATACCGCTTTGAACGAAGCAATAAATACCTCCTCGACCAGTTTATCCTTTTGGGCGACCCCTCCCTTTTTCTCCCAATGGATTTACCCGCAACGGAATTGTCCGTTGAGCCGATTTTTATCAATCGGCGCGAAGGCGGCAAAGTTGAAATGAAGGGGCGCATCAAAAATCAGCCCCGCTGGGGATTGACTAAAATATTCATTCAGCCTCCCAACTCCGACCCCATGCCGTTGGAGATTAAAACACACGCCTCCGACGGCTCGTTCACTGCGGAATATTTCGTCCCGCCCTTTGCCGATGCGGGAAAATACGGCGTATCCGCTTTGACATATAACAGTTTTTTGGGAGAGCAGGAACACGGCGGCGGTTTCTTTTATGTGGATCAACCCCGTTTCAATATGATAATGGATGTCAACCCAGAGCGCCCGGGCGATATCTATGAAAATGAAAAAGTCATCGTCTCCTCAACCGTCCAGAACACATCCCCCTTCCCGTTGGAAAATATCCAGATACGGCTCCGCCAAAAAACCATCAAAACGCCCATTTTTGAAAAAAACATATCCCTGTCGCCGCGCCAAGGCGTTAAATACGACCTTGCATGGCTTGCTGAGGCGGGCGTCCATCAATTGATACTCGAGGCATGGCTGCCCGGTCAGAACGAAGAAGATTGGAACAGGCGCGAAAAATTTGTGTCGGTCATTTCACGCAAGGCGATGAATCGCGCCGAAATCAACATGGATGAAATCAAAACCAGACCCGAAATCCTTATTGATGGCGTCAAACCAGAATTTATCGTCCCCGTTCATAACATCGGGAAAATGGCTTTTTATCAATTGGCTTTGACCCTAAAAGTCGGCGGCTCCGTCATCGGCTCGCCTAAAACAATCAGCTATCTGAACACGGGGCAGCGTATCGAAATTGCCTATCCCACGGACGCATCATTCCCCACCGGCAACATCCCTCTTGAAGTTTCCCTTGAGGCGTTCAACCAACAGACCCAACAATTCGACCGCATCAAAACAGATAATCGAGTTTTTAACGTAGGAACGCTGGTTGACCTTGTCACCCTTCCCGATTCAGTCACATTTGAAAGCGAAGGCTTCCTCACAGGGCAGACCATATTCATCAACGCCGTTGTCAAAAATAATGGCACGCGCGTGGCTGAAAATGTTCTGGTGCAAGCATTTGTGAACCGCCCTTGGGTTGCCTCCGCACTTGCGCGTCCATTCTTTTCCGGCGAAGGGGAGCGCATCAAAGAACTTCGCCCCGGACAAGAAAAAAAAGTGCGCCTTCGATGGGATCCCATCGGCGTCAATGGCAAGCATAACATTTATGTTATTGCCAATAGCACCCGCGCCATTCCGGAAAAGCAATATGAGAACAACGTTGCTTTCGCCGAGGTGGAGATTTTTCCGCATACCAACATCGCCATTTCTTCCAAAGACCTCGTCCTTTCCCGCAACATCCTCCGCAAGGGCGATAAAACCGATGTCCGTTTCATCGTTCGCAACGACTCAACAAAACCCGCAGGAGCGTTTGACATCCTTTTTCAGGATTATGGCATCAATCAACGCCCCGAACCAATCGGCGCAGAGATACGGGTAATTGGCGTCAACCCCGGCGACGCCCTGCCGCTCAAGTTTGCATGGATATACCGCGCGGGGAGAAATAAACTGCGCATAGACCTCAACCACTCCCACATGATTCAAGAAGAAAACAGCGCGGACAACACAGCTGAAGCAACTCTTTACGTGATTGAAAATCTTAAAAACCTCCCCAAGACAGGCAATAATATCTACTCCTATCAAAATAACCTGATGGATGGCGTTCGCCGCGAGGCGGAAATCACCCCATTGCGCGAAATTCGCAGCACCGGTTTCGAAGATGCAACCGGCGTCGTTTTTGATGTTGAAAAGCAATACGTGAGAGAGGGCGCGCCCGAAGCAAACCCCGAACTTCCCGAAAAACGCGATAACCAGTGGACTCTCAAACCGGGGTGGCTCGCTTCTTCGCCCGATGAAAATGCGCCGCCCATCACCCTTGCATTTCCCATTCCATCCGATTCCAAAACCACCATGTATGATGTTTACATCCACGTTCAGACCATCGCCGATTTAGACGGCTTTCCATCTTCAAAACTTCGCATCAAAGTGGAAAACGAGGAACGATTCCAGACCCAGGACTGGTCTGCAAACGAGCAACCGCCCTTCTTTAAGCAGCGTTATCTCATCGGGCGCTACGACCTTGTGGATGGATACCTCGATATCGTCATTGACGATGTCACTGAGCGTTATTGGACAATCGTCAATCAGGTGGAAATCGTCCCCATCATGTGCATGTATGAATCAGTCGTTGTCGAAATGCCCAAACGCATGCGCGGCGACGTATTCAATTTGATATTTGACGAAGACGCACCGGGCAGGTCATGGATTGACCATTATTGCCGCTTCGGCAAAATGAAAGACGAAGGCAACATTATCTGGGGCGAGTGGCGTCTTTTGGATAAAAACAATTTGGAAGCGCCCCAAAAAATCGAAACGCCTTATATCCAATGGCGCGCCGATTTATACGGCTGGCAAAAAGATACGCCGGTAATTCGCAATGTCTCTATCCAGATTGAGGATTGATGAATGAATGAGGCTAACCCCCAAAACGCGCAAAGCATAAAGGCGGTTTTCAAAAAAATCATGCCCTTTTGGATTGCCGCCGTGATAGCCGCAGGATTCGGCATCATCCTGATTCGCGCCCAGAGCGTCCGGCTAATCAATTACATCCAATATCCCGAAGCCGACCCCACGCAGCTGGTAGAAACCCTGCGGGTGGAGGCGCAGAAAAACCATCGGGCGGCGGCGGAGCAGTGGGCAATGCTGAAAGATAATCCCCGCCGCGCCGAAGATATGAAAAATTCATCCGAACTCCGCAAAGCCCGCCGCCTTTTGCTTGAATGCCTAAAACTCAAACCCGATATGCCCGCCGCTTTTGCCTATCTGGCAGACTTGGCTATGTTCGAAGACGACAAGATTCAGATGTTTTATTATCAAGGCAGGCGCGCCCTTGCGGAGGGGCAATACGCAGAGGCGCTGGAGGCTTTTGATGAAGCGCTCAAATTAAAAAGCGATGACCGCTCTGTCCTTCTGGAAAAAGGACGCGCTTATATCCAATTGAAAAATTTTCCCGAGGCGCACAAAATCATCGAAACGCTTTTGAAACTCGATTCCCCAGACGCCGAATCTTTCTATCTCAAGGCGCAACTGGCGGCTCAGGAAACAAACCATCACGAATATCGAATTGCCCTTGAACAGGCGCTTGCCCGAGATCCCGTTCATATTCCCTCCGCCAAAGCCTTTTCCGAAATCATCGCCGCCGAAAACAAAGTGGACGAAGCTATCGCCATCCTTGAAAAGGCGCGCCCCGCAGCCCCGCGCGACGCCAACCTCCTCCACCGGCTCGCCAATCTCCATGCCCTCAAGGGAGATTATAAAACCGCTGAAAAAACATTTCTCGCCGCGCTCGAATTTGAAAAAAACAGCCCATGGCTCTATCTTGACTTTTCGCGCCTTTATGAAAAAATGGGCAAAAAATCACACGCCTCCGCCATGCTCCAAAAAGCGGTGGAACTCGAACCATCGCTTGTGAAGGAATAAAAGGATGAATGCAATGCCCGCGCGGGTAGCTTTAATCCCGACGGCGGCGGGAAATTCTCTGCGTCCAAGACGCCTTCCTTAATGGGACCTTGTTGCTTGTGCGCCAAGCGGCGCAGGCATATTGGGCGATGCGCCTAAAGCGCGGTTTTTGTGCCGCCCGAAATTTGCGCCCTTTTTACATTATACAGAAGTGATTCCCCGATGGCGCTCGGCTATCTGGCGCGCCTCCTCCAGCACGCAATCCAGCGAAAGAATGCTCGATTCGGGCGGGCAGCGATCCACAGGCTTGCCATGCAGAATGCAATCAATAAAATAATAATCCTCCAAACGGTAAGCCTCCGCTTTTTTCAAAGGGATTGAAACGAGTTTGTCCTCTGTTGCCAGCTGCAAACCATCCGCATTCCTCGAATCGAATAACAAAGTGGCTCGTTCCATAGTAACTTTGAAATTGAAATAAAAAGGCATGGTTGTAACAGTCTCCCAAGTTGCCTCGAACTGAGCAATCAACCCATCGCGGAAACGCCAGCGGCTGTGAATGACGCTCGGCATATTACCGATAAAGGCGCCGGAGGCGTCAATTTCTTGAGGACGCCCCCACCACCAAACCGCTATATCAGCATCGTGGATGTGCAGGTCAACCGCAACGCCGCCGCTCCGCTCCGGATTGCCGAACCATCCCTGCTCCGCCCCGCCGATGCTCCATGCGGGACGGCTTGAACATCGAGCAAATGATGCGGCAAGAGAGCGCCCGTATTTCTTTGATTCGATGATTTTGCCCGCCTCAACATATTCAGCCCAAAAATGCAGAACATGCCCGAACATCAGCGTTTTGCCCATGGCTTCCGCGGTGACTGTTAGCCGAATCGCCTCCCGGCTGGTCAACGCGGGCGGCTTCTCGCAGAAAACATGTTTGCCGTTTTCCAACGCTTTAAGCGTCACAGCCGCGTGAAGATCGGTGGGCAGACAGACCGATATGATGTCAATATCCTTGTCCTCGCACATCTTGAAAGGGTCTTCATAAGAACGGAATTCTCCCAGCGCGATAGGCTCTTTGGTGAACTCGTCCAGATTGCCGTGCAATCGGTTCAATTTGCCCGCGCGGCGTTCGGGGTCCGTATCCGCCAGCGCCACAACCTCCACATTTGGATGCGAAAGATAGTTGACCAAATGCACCTGCCCTATCAAGCCCAGTCCGGCAACGCTCACGCGAAGTTTTTCTAATTTCATTTCCTGTTCAACCTCCCAGCCAGTTAAATAATTTCCAGTTCATCTCTGCCGGGCAACGGCGGAAAGGGATTGTGCGGCAAAGTCTGATACCAGTATGCCACAGAGGCAATGTCATCTTGCAGCGGAAGATACCGCCCCTCCGAGCGCCAACCGATAGCTTGCATTGTCACCCGCAAATCTTTTTTGAATCGGATAGGATCCATGATGTGAAAACGATAAAGGAGGTGGCGGTTGCCGGGTTTTCCGTCGCATGAGCCCATCGGATAACCCATAAAAGGCGCGGAAAAATTATCCTGAAAACACCAAGCCCCGCCGAAATAATCCTCCGTCCCCGTCCCGCATATTGTCGGATAATCTTTATCTCCATCAAGGAAGACCTTGATTTCCCCCTCGCCCCACCAGCCTTTGCTATTTTGCTGCCAAGCCATAAACGTCCCCACATATTGCCCCCGCCCCCGAATGCCGTCGAGAATTGTGTAATCCTCCTTGTAGGGGAGAGGATTGGAGCGGCGAAATTGAGCATGGAAATAAGCGTCATCCTCGCCTGTTTGAACCAAAGCGTAATTGATGGCGTAATAAAACCCTTCAAGTTTTTCCGGCGCAAGATTTTGCAAAGTGATGCGAACATGTTTCCGAAACGGCATGGGAAAAAAACAATTGAACCCGCCGCAGGGATTTACATTAATCGGCAGAGAGGCGATTTTTGTCCGCGCGCCCCAAGAATTGCAGAAAAAATCTCCAAGAGGCGTTTCAACGGATGGATGTTCCAGCCCATCCCAATAAATACGAAAAATCAAATCGCGGTAAAACTTTTCATGAAATGTCACCCAGATATGCTGAATGATGCCCGAACCCGAAATGTCCATGAGAGTTGTGGTGGAATTGGCGGGAAGGGTTATACAAGGGCGCACCTTCCACGGACGACCCAGATCCCGCGCCGCCGCGCATTCGTTCCACGCCTGCCCGATCTTTTTAACCTCTTCTTGACACTGAAAAGGTTCAGCCATGCCGCCCTTTCCTTTTTCGCCATAAACATTTTCCGCCGTGATGGAACGAGTCTCCGCATCGGCTATCTTTTGAATCGTTCCCAAACCCATATTCAAACCATCAAACATATCCAGCCTCCTATTGCGATAAAACGGCATGATTCTACAAACTACGGTCGTATCCGCGCAAGAGGAAATAAAAAAAGAGCGCGAAATCCCTTTACGAGACTCCGCGCTTTTTCGGTAATCGGATGCCGTTACTTCTTTTTTGCTTTTGCCTTCGCTTTTGGTTTGGGCGACGCTTTGCAAGATTTGCAGCTGTCTGCGTTGCGAAGGGCTGCCTGAGCCGCCGCAAGGCGCGCTATCGGCACGCGGAATGGACTGCACGAAACGTAGTTCAGTCCAACGCGATGGCAAAAATCAATCGAATCGGGATTTCCGCCATGTTCGCCGCAGATGCCGATTTTCAAATCCGGACGCGAGGCGCGCCCCTTTTGAACGCCCATCGCCACCAACTGACCCACGCCCGTTTGATCCAGAGTCTCGAACGGATCCACGGCGTAGATGCCCATGCCGACATATTCGGGCAAAAAGCTCCCCGCATCATCGCGGCTGAAGCCGCAGCCCATCTGGGTGAGGTCGTTCGTCCCAAAGGAGAAGAACTGCGCCTCCTTAGCAATTTCATCCGCCGTCAAGGCGGCGCGCGGAACTTCAATCATCGTCCCAACCGTGAAATAAAGATTTTTGATGCCGTATTCTTTCTTAACATCCTGAGCAATCTGAAGCACAATGTTCTTCTGATGGATGAACTCCTTCACATTGCCCACAAGCGGAATCATGATTTCAGGAAAGACTTTGACCTTCTTTTTCGTAAGAACGGCGCCGGCTTCAAGAATAGCGCGAACCTGCATCTCCGTGATTTCGGGATATATGATACCCAAACGGCAGCCGCGCAGACCCAGCATCGGGTTCAACTCATGCAACTGCTTTATCCGTCCCTCAATCTTCTCAACTGTGACGCCCAGATCCGCCGCCAACTCCGCAACCTGTTTCGGTTCCTGAGGCAGGAATTCATGCAGAGGGGGATCCAGCAGACGGATTGTGACCGGCAGTCCTTGCATCGCTTCGAGAATGCCGATAAAGTCGCTTTTTTGGAAGGGGAGGAGTTTCATAACAGCGGCGCGGCGGGTTTCTTTAGTCTCCGCCACAATCATCTCGCGCATTGCCTTGATGCGGTCGGGCGCAAAAAACATATGCTCCGTGCGGGTCAGCCCGATGCCCTTCGCGCCAAAGGCGCGCGCCTGAGCCGCGTCCTTAGGCGTGTCAGCATTCGTCCAGACCTTGAGCTTTGCAACCTTGTCGCAGGCATCAAGAAAGATTTTCAACTCAGGATTCTTTGTCGGGTCAATCACCACCAGCGGCAGGGCGCCTTCATAAACGCACCCCTTCGAGCCGTTGAGGGTGATGATTTCCCCCTCTTTATACACCTTGCCATGAACTGTCATCTTGCGTCCTGCGTAATCAATGTTAAGAGCGCCGCAGCCGACAATGCAGCATTTGCCCCATCCTCGCGCCACAAGCGCCGCATGGGAGGTCATACCCCCCTTTGCCGTCAGAATGGCTTCCGCAACATGCATGCCATGGATGTCTTCCGGACTGGTCTCATTGCGTACGAGCACAACCTTTTCGCCATTCTTCGCCATCTCTTCGGCGCGATCGGCGGAAAAAACAATCTTTCCAGTGCCGCCGCCGGGACCAGCCGGCAACCCTTTGGCAATCGGCGTGTATTTCTTTTCCTCAACAGGGTCAACCATCGGATGCAAAAGCTCGTCCAATTGCAAAGGCGTCACGCGCATAATAGCGGTGGCGGGCTCAATCAATTTCTCCTTCATCATATCTACAGCCATCTTGAGCGCGGCAGGACCCGTCCGCTTCCCGTCGCGCGTCTGGAGCATCCAGAGCCGCCCTTCCTGAATCGTGAACTCAATATCCTGCATATTCTTGTAATGCTTTTCCAATTTTTTGCGGATGCCGTCCAACTCCTTGTAAAGTTTAGGCATCGCCTTTTCAAGCGAGGGATATTGCATATTCTGGTCGCTTTTAATGCGCTCATTCAAGGCATAAGGCGTGCGGATGCCGGCAACAACATCCTCGCCTTGGGCGTTGATTAACCACTCGCCATAAAACCAATTCTCGCCCGTCGCCGGATTGCGTGTGAACGCCACACCGGTGGCGGAAGATTCGCCCATGTTGCCGAAAACCATCGCCTGAACGTTGACCGCCGTTCCCCATTCATCGGGGATATTCTCAATGCGGCGATAAGCGCAGGCGCGCTTGCCCATCCACGACTGGAACACGGCGGAGATGCCGCCCCAAAGTTGGGCAATAGGGTCATCGGGAAATTCCTTCCCAAGAACGTCCTTGATGCATTTTTTGAATTCGCCGCAAAGATATTGCAAATCCTCAACCGTCAAATCCGTATCCAGCTTATAGCCCTTCTCATGTTTCAAGCGATCCATGATTTCATCCAACTGAACGCGGATGCCCTTGTCATCCTTCGGCTCAATACCCGCCGCTTTTTCCATAACCACATCCGAATACATCATCATCAAACGGCGATAAGCATCCCACACAAAACGCGGATTATTCGTCTTGGCAATCAAGCCGGGGATAGTCTTTGTGGTAAGACCCACGTTCAGGACAGTCTCCATCATGCCGGGCATGGACTTGCGGGCGCCGGAACGCACCGAAATGAGCAAGGGATTTTTCAGGTCTCCGAATTTCATCCCCATCGCCTTTTCCACTTTTGCCATGGCTTGAGCGACTTCTTTATCCAAACCTTGGGGGTATTTTTTCTTGTTTTTATAATAATAAGTGCAAACCTCGGTTGTAATCGTAAAACCTGCAGGGACAGGGATGCCGATGCTGGTCATCTCAGCCAGATTGGCGCCTTTGCCTCCGAGCAGATTTTTCATGTCAGTGCGCCCTTCCGCCTTCCCCGCTCCAAAAAAGTAAACGTTCTTCGGACTCATACATTCCTCCTTGAATATTGAAAATGTCTAATCATTCAAAATTTTTGCCAAAAACGGGCGTTTGAATAAAAAAGAAATGCAGGATAAACAGCGCCATTTCCCCGCACCTTGTCAAACACTTTTTGAAATAAAAAAAATAAGGTTTTGAATAGGGATTCAACGCTTATTTGGTAAAAATAAGCGGGAAGCGATTAGGCTCTTTCAACGCTTCGAGTTCAATATCAACATCCAGTTCGTGCCAGTGAAATTGGGTGGGAGATATTTGTTGGAATGAAAAAACTTGTTCCACGCTTGCTTTTTTGAACATGGGATAATCGTCAAATGGGACAAAATATTCTTGTTCTTCCACCATCAGCCAGAAACCAAATGCGCCGATATTGGTAACTTCACTTTGAAAAGTGTTTTTCCCACGCACGGATAAAGACTTTTTCATGCTTCTTCACCAAATCCTGTAATTCATTCAGACGCTTGTTATTCAAACCATGAAAATGATCGAGCGAGATAATGGGTTCAAGCCAGAATTTTGCCACACCGTCGGGCGTTTGTACATGCACGTGTTTCCTCAACTCTTCGCGGCTGTTGAAGAAAAAACGAATAGATCCAACTCTTAAAATTGTTGGGGACATTATCCACTCCAGAAAACAAAATAATATATCGTCTCGATTCGCATGGATTTCAATAGGAAAAAAATAAACTCGTCGGTTGAAAGATGAAAAGCGGGAGGAGGCGGGGAAAATCTGAGCGTGGTTTATCACACGCGCTGGCAACGAGAACAAAAGCCCTCCCAATCACCAATGCCAGTCCGTCGAATGCCGTCGCTTTTGCATCCTAAAAAATTATCTTGCCCGCCCGCCCCTGCTTTGATTGACTCTTATTCACCATCGGAGATACTAGTCTTAATGTGGTTTGTTCATTTAACTCCATAATTGAATCAATCCTTCCAATTTCAAATTAATAATTGACGCAACAGGGAGTGAACTGAGATTCATCTAAATTAATAGAATCTTTATTGAGAATCACGATGCTTGAAAACCATCAAATACAGGAATTATCTCACCGAATCGCGCAGGCAATGAAACCAGAACGCATCGTGCTTTTTGGCTCTTATGCTCGAAACGAGGCTGATGAAGAAAGCGATATTGATTTGTTGATCGTTGCAGACACGCCTCTTCCGCCGCAAAAGCGTTATGCCGAAGTCAGGCGTCTTTTGGCGGGTTATCCTGCATCCTTTGATATAGTCGTGAAAACACCGGAAGAATTTGCCCGTCTGCGAAATGTAGTAAATCATATAGTCTATTTCGCCGACCGATATGGCAAGGTCATTTATGGACAAGGAAATTCGTAAAGCTGTAAATCTCTGGATTTCCAAGGCGGAAAGCGATTGGGTAACTATTGAAATCCTTTTGGATAATGTTCGGTGCCCCAAAGATACCGTTTGTTTTCATTGCCAGCAATATGTGGAAAAACTTTTAAAGGGATTGCTCACATTGCATAGTATTGAAGCGCCAAGAACTCATGACCTTAGACGCCTTATTGAATTATCAGAATCTCTTTGTCCCAGCCTTTCTGCATTAAAAGACTCTGCAGATATACTTACCGAGCATAGTGTGCAGTCGAGGTATCCTGATGATTGGCGGGAGATAGATCTTTCAGAGATGAATCAAATGGTTCAAATTGCTAAAGAATTTGGAAGTGTTCTAATACCACTGTTAAAAGAAAATCTCGATTAATCCAAAACATAAATTCGCAAATCAAAATGGACAAACTTTTCGCATTCCAATGGCATATCACCGACTTGTGCAATCTGCGCTGCAGGCATTGCTATCAGGAGCGGTTCGACGCCGCCCGCGATATTCCCATAGAGCAATGGAACGCCATCATCCGCAACATCATCGAAACGCTCCGCGCGCAGGGTTATTCGGCTCTGGACATCAATCTGACCGGCGGCGAGCCGCTCATCTCCCCCCTCCTTTACCCGCTTTTGTCCATCCTTGAGCGCGAAGTTTTCGTGAACGAGGTGAGCATCATCACCAACGGGCTGAAACTGAAAACGCATTCAAATCATCTGAGCCGATTCAAAAAACTTGCCGAAATCCGCGTCTCGCTTGAGGGCGGAACGGCGCAAACTAACGACGCCATCCGCGGCGAAGGCAACTTTGAAAGGGTCGTGAATAATCTCAAAGCCCAGCCTTTTTTCATCACCCTCATGTTCACGCTTTCTCAATTGAACTATCGCGAACTCGACGAGATGATTAAACTGGCGACGAACCTTCAAGTCGGCGGCGTGATACTTGAGCGATTTATTCCGATGGGCGCCGGCAATGCGATGCGCGAAAGCGTTCTTGACGATGCGGGCTGGCAGAAGATTCTAACCGCTATGGCGGCGCTGGCGGAGTGCGATGCGGATGAACTCATCCCCTACAAGGGTTTTTATATTGATTTGAAAAATGATAATTTCATGGGCGCGCCATGCAATCTGGGCGACGAGGCAATGGCGCTCATGCCCAATGGAGACGTGTATCCCTGCCGACGTCTGCCCATCCCGTTGGGGAATCTATGTGGCGAAAGTTTTGCCGACATTCTGGAAAAACTGCGCGCATTCCGTTTCCAATTTCGTAAAGAGCGTCTTGGCGGACTTTGCCGCAATTGCCCCGAAGCCGGCTGCATCGGCTGCCGCGCGCTGTCTTATGCCATGAGCGGCGACCTTTTTGCCGCCGAGCCCCAATGCTGCATTGATTTGCCCCGCCTCTTTTCCCCCTGAAACCAAAGCGTCCGCTTATGTCCATTAAGTGTTGACTTCTTGCCCCAACATCCTTAAAGCCACAAAATATGTTTTCATTCAAATTTTTGGAGGCGGCGTTGAAAAATATTTGTTCCCGCTGGTTGATTTTAATCCTGATTTTTTTGACAATGATATCCTGCTCAATGCCAAAAAAAACACCGAAAAATACACCTAAAAAAACGTATCTTGTGGAAGATGTCGGCGCTATGCATTTTTATTATGGTCACGGCGCGGGCGTCTCGCTCACCGTTCATGGCATCCCCGTTTTCAACGGCACATCCCTCTGGGCGGTCAAGCCGGGCTGGTATGGACATTATTACAGCGCGGGCGATGATCCCAATATTCTGACCGATGCCAAAATTGAACCTTGGCAAGGCGGCAAGAAAATAACGCTCATTCACAAAGGGCTTCCCGGCTTGCGAACCGAGGGCACGCCGCCGTTTGAAGCCAAAGAAACCTTCACGCTCCTGCCCGATAACACCTATTCGGCAACGCTGGAATTCATATTCCACAAAGATGAGCCTGTCTGGTTGCAATGGGGCGTGGGGGATTTTAACCCCTCTCCGATTATAGGCAGGTCTTTCACCGCTCAATACGAAAAGGAAAAACGCGAAGGTATAATCCCCGTTCTCGCTCGCTTTGTCTCCGTTGAAGATAGCACCGTTGCGCGCGGCTTTAACAAACTTTTGGTTGATTCGCGGATGGGACCCATTGAAATCGAATCCGACGCCCAAACCGGCATCATCTTTTTTGATTATCGTAAAAGCGTTCACGCAGACATCAATAAGCCCATCTTTTGGATGGGCGTGCTGGATCGCGAATTCGAGCCGCAAAAACCCCACACCTTTTTTGTCACCATGCGATTTCCCAAAGCGCCTCGATTCGAATCCCAAGCAGCGGAAAATATTTCTCTTGCCCCAAAGATTGCCAATACCAATTCAGCCAAAGTTCCCTCATGGGGGCGCGATTACATCATCCCAAAACCAAAGCAATTGAAATGGACACAGGCTCTGATGCCGCTTTCCGCATCCACCCGTATTTATATCAGCAAAAATCCCGGCGCCGGCGTTGAAAAAGCCGCGCGTTTTCTGCTGAAGGATTTGCGGGACATCTACGGAATCGAACCGCAGGTCGCGCGAGACGATGCCCCCGCGGACGGATCGAACGCGATTGTCCTTGGCGAGCAAAACCGCTATCTTTTTCCCGCCGCTCAATGCGCCAAATTCGGTCTGCCTCTCCCCGCGCACGACGACGGATATAGCCTGATGGTTGATGAAAACCGCGCCTATGTTGCCGCACAAACGGAAAAAGGCGTCTTTTATGGCGTGACAACACTCGTCCAGATGGTTTGTCTCAAACCCGAAGGCGCATACTTGCGCGGGGCGGAGATTGTGGATTATCCCACGCTTAATTTTCGAGGCATTCACTGTCTGACAGGCAAAGGCAAAGGGGCGGAGATTGCCCGCGCCGTCCGCGAACTGATGGCGCGCTTCAAAATCAACACCCTTTGCTGGGAGACTGAATACATCATCTGGGATTCCCATCCCGAACTGGCGCACCCGCAATACGGCATGGAGAAAGCAGATGCTCGAAAGGTTATCGAGGCAGCCGATGAAAACATGATTGAAATAATCCCACTCATCCAATCGCTGGGGCATTCCGAATGGATGTTCGTCGGCGGGCAGAACCTTGAACTTGCGGAAGACCCCGAAAAGCCGTATCATTCTTGCCCCACCAATCCCGACGCCTATAAACTCGTCTTTGATGTCTATCAAGAAGCGGTAGATTTATTCAAGCCGCGCATCTTCAACATCGGTCATGACGAAGTCACCGGCAGCGGGCGCTTTCCATACCGCAGCCAATCGAGCGGAAAAACGATAACCCAACTCATAATTGACGATATCAACATTTACCATGACTGGTTCACGCAGCGCGGCATCAAAGTCATGCTCTGGGGCGACATGTTCCTCCATCAGACTGAAGCCACAGACGCCCACAACGCCGAATCGCCGGCGGAGGCAAAGGCGCGCCGAGCCGGTCTCCCGCGCGATGTCATTATCGCAGACTGGCATTACGGCTTCGCCGAGCCGGAAGATTTTATTTCGCTGAAACTCTGGAAGGATGAAGGGCTTGCCGCCATTGGCGCCGGATGGGATTCGCCCGACAACATCCGCAATCTTGCCAAAGCATGCGATATATACGGCGCTTTTGGCTACCTCCAAACAACATGGGCGGGATTCAATTTCGCTATCACAGGCAACGAGCCGGCATGGCGTCAATACTGGTCTTACATCCTTGCCGCTTATTACTCATGGAGCGGCGATACCGCGCCCGATGATAAACTCCCTTTTCGCGCTAATGTAGTTTTCAGCGATATCTGGTCGGGCGTCAAACCGGATGTGGAGCAAAAAAAAGGCTTCTTTGTGGATTTGAGCGCGATAGCCAATCGCTCGCTTGGCGGCGTTTCAGAAGACGGCGGCTGGATGGGGTTGGGAACGGATATTGACCTATCCGCCCTTCCCAAAGGTGAAAATCTCTTTGGCAATATCATGTTTGACATTCCCGATAATAAAAATGGCTGCGCCGCTTTTTTGCTCGCAAGTAAATTCAACCCAGCAGGCGAATATCCAAAATCCGTTGAACTTGCATTTGAACCCGTTACAGCATCGGAACTTCACTTTCTCATGAACAGCTCCAGCCGAACGGTGGACGGCAGGGAGATGGGCGCAATTATCATCAACTACGAGGATGGTTTCGCCAGCCGTCTGCCCCTTGCCTATGGCAAAAATGTTTTTTTTGCGACAGATTTCCGGTTAGGGCAGAATGTCCGCATTGCCTGGGAGGGCAAGGCAAAAAGCGGAGAGACTGTCCGCGCATGGGATCTAGTCTGGAGGAATCCATCGCCGCATCAAAAGATTGCGAAAATTTCTCTTGAATCGGCAAATTCTGAAGCCGCCCCCGTTATCTTGGCTGTGACAGGGGTGCATTAGCGATGGCAAAATCCGCGCCGTCCAAGCCATCTAATAGAAACCGCATAGCCCGTTCTTTTTTGCGGGTTGCAGGCGCATTATTTTTCTCGTTGGGATTTTTATATAGCGCCATGCTCGCCGTTTACGCTTATCGCGCCGAACTGGAAATGCAAAAAGCCGTCCCATTCATCAATACTGCCGAGTATCAGAAAGCGGAACTGCCCACGCGTCTTTCTATTCGATTCAATCCTCAAAGCGGATACGCCCATTACTACCGCGCTGCATATCTGGCTCAAGCGGGGAAGAATCAGGAAGCGCTCCACTCCCTTGAAAAATCCTTGCGCACAACGGCGCATCCCGCAACCGTTCTGCGTCTTATGGCGGATACCGAATGGGAGGAAAAAAAATACGCCTTTGCGGCGGAGCATTTTAATCAAGCGTTAATCTATGATCCCGCCCCGCGGGTTAATCAGGGCAAGGTCTGGCTCAATTTTGGACATGCCGCCCAGTTGGCAGGTTACGGGGGAGAGGCGCTTTCCGCTTTTCGCCGCGCTATTTATTCCGTAGAATCCTCGCCGGTTGCCGGTCCCAATCTTGGCTTCCTTTTTGCATGGTTTGGCGCGCCGGATGCCGCTGCTTTTGAGTATCTTTATGCCGTTTCAAAATATCCCATCTTAAAAGAGCGTTTTCCCGATTGGGCGCTCGGTTTGAAAACTTCAAACATGAACGACTTCGGCGCAAAATTATTCGCCCAGCTGGACGCCAAATCGCTTCTTGATGCGCGCGGGCTGTGCCTTCGCGCCTCATTTCACATTAGCACAAAAGATTATGACGAGGCGCTCCGCATACTCGAACGCGCAGAAAAAATGAATCCCAATGAGGCGAATGTTTATCTCCTCTTTGGCGAAATCCATTACCTCAAAGGCGAAAAGGATGCCATGCGCCGAATGTATGGCAGGTTTCTGCAAATGATGCCGAACGCCCCTCAGCGAAACACTCTGGAATAACGAATGGTGGAATAAATGGCTGAAAATTACAACAACGCCCATCCCCCCGGTATCTTGAATCGCATCGTCAATTTCGTCGGCGATGCCATTATTTTATTTGCGCTCTTTATCATCCCGCTGGCTTTGCATCCGGATGTCTATCACCCCTATATGACGCCCAAGTTCTTGGCGTTGGGTTGGCTGATGCTGCCGTTGCTGGCAATCCTTGCCTTGCATATCTTTTTGGGAAAAAGAGCGGAAAAACCGGCAAGTCCGCTGTTTTTATTCGCCCTCTGCCTCTGGCTCCTCATCAATATTATTTCTTCAATATACGCCCAAAATCCAACGCTCGCCATGGAGCAGACCGCCTTCCCCGCGGCGTCGGCTGTGTTTGCTTGGTGGGCATATCGGCGGGCGGGGAGCATTCGATTGTTGAGCGCAATCTCAAACGTTCTGGCGGCTGCGGTGGTCATCAATGCCCTTTATGGTTTTGCCCAGTATTGGCAGTATGATTTTTTAGTTCTTGAAGAGCCGGGCAAACCGGTCGGTTTTATCGGCAATACCAATATGACGGCGCAGTTCCTCATCGCCGTTTTGCCTCTTGTGGCAGTCTTTACGTTGCAGGGTTCGATGCGCACGCTTAATGGCGCGGCGCTGCTATTCGGCGTGTTGCAGATTCTCCTCCTCAAAAGCCGCGGCGGCATCATCGGTTTTTGCGCGGGTTTCTTTTTTATGATTTGCGCGTGGCATTATATCTCCGCCCGCAAAAAAAATGGAACGGCAATTTCTCTGATTCGCTTCGACCGTAAAACCGTCCTCGTTTTGATTCTGGGGATTCTTATCACCTCCGGAACTTTTTTAATTCTCGACCACGGACAAATCATTAATGAAATGATGTCCTCATTTAGCGCTTCGCCCGAATCGAACCGATACCGCATTCTTGCGTGGAAGGCATCGCTGCGCCTTGCCGCAAAGCAACCGCTTATCGGCGTCGGTCCGGGACATTATCGCTTTTATCATCCTTTGTATGTTGACGCCGAGTTCTGGAAATTAAACGACGCCTTCGGGCGCCTCCGGCTGCTTCAGGCGCATAATGATTACATCAACATCCTCTGCGAAACAGGAGCGGCGGGGCTTCTTGCCTATCTTGCGATTTGTTTCCTTCTGGCAAGAGGGTTTGTTCGTATGATGAAAAATGACGGCATGTCTGATGAGGCAAAATTTCGCATCGCGGCAATCGCCGCTTGCCTCTTTTCAACAGCCGTCCAATCCTTTGTTGATTTCAATTTATATAATCCCGTTTCCGGATTTTTGTTCTGGCTCACCGCCGGTTTATTGGCAGGCGCGCATCTGCGGGAGGGTGGCGAAAAAACACAGCCTCTTATCCCCCGCATGACGGTCAGCATAATCTTGTTAATCTTCCTCGCGGGACTCCTGCTTGCGGGAGCGCCTCGATTGAAATCCGTCTGGCGCAACGAGAAAATGCTCCGCAATGCGGAAACCGCTTTTGCCGCTGGCAAATATGATGAAGCGGCTCATTGGGCAGCTGCCGTTCTTGATGACGACCCTATCAGCATTGACGCCGCCGCGTTTCAGGCGGACGCCCTTCGAAATATCCCCGGACGCGAGACAGAAGCCGTTCACGCCTATCTGCAATGGGCGGAGCTTGAGCCTAATTATGTCCCAATATTCAACAGACTGGGACAAAGCTATTTTAACATGGGCAGACTTGTTGAGGCAAAGGAATCGTTTGAACGCGCCCTATCCATCAACCCTTGCAGTGTCCCCGACCTCTTGAATCTGGGCAATATGGCTTTAGGGGATAAAAAATATGAAGAAGCCGTTCAATACTATCAACGCGCGGCGGAGGTCGGCGGAGACCTACTTAAACAAAACGAGGCGCAGTTCGGAATAGCCCTCTATATGACCGGTCGCCATCGCGAGGCAATCCCTCGCCTTGTGGCGGGCGTGGCGTTTATGCCGGAAAAATCAGCGACGCTGCTCGAGCTGCTCGGCGATAGCTACGCCGCCATCGGCGCCGGCGAGGAGGCGGCGGATGCTTGGCGCATGGCGCTTATCCTCGGCGCCCCGGCAACAGTCCGGCAGAAACTGGATGGCATCAAAAAAGAACTCACATCAAAGGAAAAAGCGGCAAAAACCCAGTAAATCTTATTGACTCAACAAAGGCGGTCTCTCAAATATCTCTTCCATAAATATTCAACAAGAAATCTGGAATGGATGGAAAATGCGCAAAGAAAGAAAAGTGAAAATACAAAAACAAGATAAACACACCATGCTAATCATCGGCATTACGCTCGGCGTTATTCTTGTTGCCATCCTCTATCTTAACGCCCGCTCCGCTTTCAAAAAAATCGAAACGCGAAACTGCTTCAAGGCAATGGCTCTTATGCAGGAAGGCATGTTGCAGATGAAAAAAGAGCACAGATTTGATGTCCCAGCCGATATCTCCTTTAAAGATTTATCGCTCCTCATGGCATATTATTTCCACTTCGGCGCCGTCGTCCTTGATGACACAACCTCCGGCGCGCTCAAACTCAAACCCAAAGAACAAACCGCCAACCTCCCGCTCGTGGAGCGCAAAAGCCGCTACATACTCGATACGCCCAAATGCCCATCAAAAGGAACTTATTCTTTGATTCCCAGCAAAACACATCCCGGTCTGTTCGAGATTTCTTGCTCCGTTCATGGAACGGTCTATCTGCCGGATAAACAGGGAAAATACGCCTTCGATGGCGATATTGACGCCCTCAATCCGCGCAAAAGCGATTTGGGACGCGAGGCGGAAATCTACTTTGCCCCAGAAGAAACCCACCGCGATTCTATAACAGTCATTCCCTTTGCGCAGCCTACGCCCGCCCCCGCCGCATCGCCCAAAGAGCCGACCGCAAAGAAAAACGTCCAATGAGACGCAGGTAATCTCTCATGAAACGTGTCCTCCTGATTGTTCCGCCCACCGGAAAATACATCCGCGAAGACCGTTGCCAAACGCCTATTGAAAAATTGAAAACAGTTGCGCTCCGCCCGCCGATTGACCTCATGTATTCCGCCGCCGCGTTCGAGCAGGCGGGATGTTCTTGCAGACTTATTGATTTACCCGCGGAAGGCAAATCATGGGATGATCTGCGCAGCGAACTCCGCGAATTTAATCCGGACATCCTTGCTATCAGCATCACAACGCCTTCGCTTGAACAGGATGTCCGCGCCGCTGAAATGGCAAAAGAAATCAACCCCGCCATCTTCGCCATCGCCAAAGGCGCCCATTTCAACACCCTTGACCTTGACGCCATGGAGCGATACAGCGCGCTGGACGCCGTCTTGCAAGGCGAATATGAAATAACCTGCTATGAAATTGGCAAGGGGCGCCCCCTTGAGTCTATCGCCGGCATGACATGGCGCGACACAGACGGCAAAATCCGCCGCAACCCGCCGCGACCCTTTTGCGAAGACCTCGACTCGCTGCCTTTCCCAGCCCGCCATCTCGTCCGCAATGAAATTTACATCCGACCCGATACCGGAGAGCCGCAAACGACAATCGTCACCAATCGCGGCTGCCCCTTCTCCTGCATCTTCTGCCTTGCCAATCAGGTGGCGGGACGCAAAAACCGCGTCCGTTCCCATGAGAATATCCTTGCCGAAATGGAGGAATGCGTTTCCCGTTACAACATCCGCAACTTCCTATTCCGCTCCGATTTGTTCACGGCAAATAAGACGTGGGTTATAGAACTATGCGATAAAATTGTGGCGCGAAAAATGAAAATCTCGTGGGCATGCAACAGCCGCGTGGACACCATTGATGCCGATATCCTTGCCGCCATGAAGCGCGCCGGATGTTGGTTGATTGCGTTCGGCGTAGAAAGCGGGGAACAGGAAATCCTTGATAAAATGAACAAAAAACTAAAAAAAGAAGAAGCCCTGAACGCCCTCAAACTTACGCGCAGGGCGGGCATACGCTCCAGCATCTATTTCCTTTTCGGTCTGCCGTGGGATTCCCCCGACGTGTTTGAAACGGATCTGGCTTTTGCCAAAAAACTTGACCCCGATTTCATCGAGATATTTTACGTCTATCCATTCCCCGGCACGCGACTTTATGAAATCGCCGTTCAGGAAGGTTTGTTAAAAGATGGCGAAATTCCCTTGGCGGCTTACGATTCCCCCGCCATGCCGACTCTTCATCTCAAAAAAGAAGAACTGGCTCAATGGCGCCGCAGATTTCTCAGACGTTTCTACCTCCGCCCCGCCTACATCCTGCGCACACTGAGCCAGCTGGATTCGTTTTCAAAAGTCTGGAATTATACCCGTTACGGCTTTCGCCAATTAATGGATTTATTATCCATTAACGATAAGTAATTATTATCGCCGCAACTTTTTGGATTAATCGCCGTAAACCCTTGTTTTATAACTTTGAAAAAATCCAAACAGTATATTTGTGTAGTCATAGTCTGCAAAAGTCACGGTCTCGATGCCGCCATTTTTTGCGGCGGTATTAATGCTGCAATCTCCAAGCGCGATAATTCCCAGAACACTCGTTGCTTCGGCAGTGCCGACTTTGCTTCCCACCTTTGCGCCATTGACTTCATGGCTCAGAGGCGCTTTGATGTCGGAATATATGCATCCAAAAGGCGGGACAACAGGAGACATATATCCGGCGCAACCAGTCAGACAAAGAACACCCAAAAGAGCCAACGCCAATAAGATTTTTTTCATTTTATTTTCCTTTCTGAATATTTTGCGAAATATGTAAATGCTGGGATGCGGCAAGTCAATTGATTTTTTTGTTATTGAACCCTCGTTCCCCTTATAATATCCCCATCCGAAACAGTTCCGTTGGTGGGGTCGTAGGGGAGGTCGCGGGCAAGGTCGAGGCGATCCTTGTCAGGTCCGGCGCCGGTCAGAACCCATGTGCCGTAAATTGCCTTTTTAACGGCGACGACCGGCGGCGGCGACGGGTGCGTGAATTTGGTAAACCAGTCGAAGTTGGTGTAAAAATAACGCGACCAGTAAGGACGCCAGTCCGCGTAAGGCGCGCTTTCGGGCAGAATAAAAGGGTCAAAAAATAATTGCGTCACATAAGCCACCGGCGTGGTCAATTTTTCATTAATGAATTTGTGGGCGGGCGCGAGGGTTTGATTTTGTTGCGGGTTTTGAATCCCGCCCCCGGCATCCAGCGAACCATTGAGCGGGTAAAAATTATACTCAACTGCATAAGCCTCGATGCCCGTCGCCAGCGAGCGCATGTCCGCCTTGCAGCGGCTTACCTTAGAGCGCGTCTGCGCCTCCAAAAAATTCGGCACCGCAATTGCGGCAAGGATGGCGATAATTGCCACTACAATTAGCAATTCAATAAGTGTAAAACCGCGGTTCATTTTTCATTCTTGATAAAGTTTATGCCGCCGAATGTATTCAAGGACGCGCCTCGAAAGAAACGGCAGAACATCTTCTCCGCTTTTTAAACGGCGGCGTATCTCTGTGCTGCTGATGTCCGGAAGAAAAAAACGCGCCGCCGGCGGATTTTCTCCCCCCGGACGCGGAATCACAATGATGCGAGCCATCTTTTCCAATTCGGCAAAGTCCTTCCAAAGACGCGTCTCCTTCAGAATATCCGAGCCGATTATGAGCGATATCTCCGCATTGGGCATCTCTTTTATCATGCTGCGCACGGTATCAATCGTATAGCTGGCTCCATCGCGTCTTGCCTCAATATCGGAAACGATTGCGCGCTCTCCGATTGGCTCCATTGCAAGGCGCGTCATGGCAAGGCGATGTTCAAAAGTTGAGGCGGATTTCCCGAGCGGATGCTTGAAACAGGGAATAACGACAATCCTTTCCAGCCCGCCTGTTTCCAGCGCGTATAGCACGGCAAGCGTGTGGCTGATGTGCGGCGGATCAAACGTCCCGCCAAATATCCCGATAGGAACATGCATTTTATTATTCGCGTTCGTGGTTCGTTCTCGTTTTTTGTCCCCGTCTCCGCTCCCTCAAACCTGATAAAGTCCGCCCTCGCGCGCAACGCGTATTTTCGACGTTCTCGCATTAAAATCATCACGCACATGAATCAACATCATCTTTTGCTTTATCTCCTCCGGCAGCATCAAGAGTTTTTCATATTCCGTATGCCCGCCTTTGTTGGTCTCGTGAATGATGAGGTCGCAATCGCTGAGAAATTCGATGTGCGCCGGATCAAATACGGTGTCCGAACTATAGCCAAATCTTCGCCCTTTGAAGAACGCCTTAAATCCAAAACAGGGAATAAAATGTTTAGAATAATGGATTTTGATTTTCACGCCCGAAACGTTGAACCATTTTCCCGGTTTCAAAATCCTTATGCGAAAAAAATCTTCAAGACACATCTCGCCGCACGGCACAAAATCGCCGTCCACAAGCGGGCCCATCGAGGCTTTCAGCCGATTATCCCAGATGACATCCGCCGCTTCCGGAATTGTGTGCAGAGTCGGTTTTTTATGCCGCATAAACTTACTGAAAAAACCCAGCGACTCCAGCCCGTTGGCATGGTCGCCATGCAGATGCGTGAGAATAACATTGTCAACATCGCTCAGACTTAGATTGATGCCCGATTTGCGCGAGGCTTCGTGGAGCATCTTGGGCAGCGGATCCGGACAATCCACGAAGATGGGGCGACCCTCGGCAAGCAAAACCATGCTCGTATGATAATATTTTCGCGAAAAAAAATCGCCGATTCCCAACACCAAAACGGATAACGGGCTTTTCGTTTCAGCCATCTATACTCACCCACTCAAATATATATTTAATCCCTATTTGCGCCGCTTAACGATGTCAATCAATAAACTCCGAAAGAGCCCAGCCCTTGCTGTTTTTGCGGTCGTTTTTTCACCCTTTGAAATATGGCTCATGCCAATCATCATTCAGAATATTATTGACAGACTATAGTTGGCGGGAAATAGAAAACCCAAACGTTTGTTTGGGCAGGGGGTAAATGCGTCTTTTTGCTTTTATTATAATATTTTTGTTTTTTGCCTTTTTTTATAACGGTTTTTCCGCTATGGCAGAACAAAAGGAAGGGCTGGTATCTGAGACGAAGGCGCGCCAGAGATTGCGCGAGAATCTTTCGCACCCGCTAACCGCATACTGGCGCAATCTGAAACCCATGCGACCTGAAGGACGTTCCATAAAAGAGTTTCGTATTATCAAAATGAAAAGGGAGATGGAGCAACGCCCCGCATACGCCCCCTTTGAAAAGATTTTTATCGCAGAGACCAAGCCCGATGAACGCGTCTTTCAAGCGCGGGATGTTTTTTACGCCCGACAAGGCATCCTGCAGGATTTGCGCCAACGGCTCCAGAGAGACGGCGATGCCCTTGATTCCTTTGCGCTCACGCCGCGGCAGCGGCTTCAGCGCGCGCTCGGGCGCCGCATCCTACGCCGCCTCCTCCTGCGGGAGGATTCTGAACTTGATGAATTGATTAAATATATGGATTTCCGCGAATCGTTCCTGACCCTTGGTCAGGACGAGCTGCCAGATGATTTTGAGTTTTACCTCCGGCAAGAAAAACATAAGAGGAGCCGCGAAGAACCGTTGCGCCCATTTAAAATGCGCCTTTTCCGCGAACTCATAGACGCGCGCGCCCGCGTCCAAATTCTTGAATGGCGGCAACGCGGCTGCTGGGCGCAAAATTAAAATCCCTTGCAAGGTTAGATATGCATCAAAAAACGATAAAAAAAATAATCGAATACAAAGGCATCGGGCTGCACACAAACAAACAAACCCGCATGGTCTTCCAGCCCGCCCCCCCTAATAGCGGAATCCGTTTCCGGCGCGTGGACTTACCCGGCAAACCGGAAATCCCCGCCCGTTATGATCACTACATCGAAACCCCCATTATGTGCAGCACTGTCGGACGAAATGGCGCGCAGGTGCGCCTCATTGAACACTTGATGTCCGTCCTTTGCGCCTTCGAAATAGATAATCTGGTCATAGAAATAGACAACGAGGAACCCCCTTTTGATGACGGCAGCGCCATGATGTTCGTCTCGCTCATCAAAGATGCAGGCATCGAAAAGCAAAAAGAACCCCGCCGATTCATCGCCTTATCCCATCCCATTGTCTATAAAGACGGCGATGTAGAAATGACCGCCTTTCCGGCGGATTCCTTCCGAGCAACGTTTTTTGCCAGTTACCCCCATCCCCTTATCGGCAACCAATCCTTCACCCTCGAAGTCACAAAAGAAAACTTTATCAAAGAACTGGCATCCGCCCAAACCTTTTGCTTTGAAAAGGACGTTAAAAACATGCTGGACTGGGGACTTCTCAAAGGCGGCACAATGAAATCATCGCTGGTTTTCGGCGAAAAGGGTCTTGTATGTGGAAAAATGAATCACCCCGATGACCCCGCCCGGCATAAATTGCTGGACCTAATCGGAGATTTATATCTTTTGGGCGCTCCGTTGAAAGCGCATGTCACCGCATCGCGCAGCGGTCATAACTCCCACGCCCGCTTTGTCAAATTAATCAGAAAGGAAATAGAATCATGAGCGAGCCAAAAATTTACACCCCGCCGCTCGACGTGGAACAAATTTGCGAGATTATCCCCCACCGTTTCCCGTTCCTGCTCGTGGACAAAGTTTTGAATTTTGATGAACAAGGCAATGTGGAGGGATATAAAAACCTTACAATCAACGAGCCCTTTTTTCAGGGACATTTCCCTGTCAAGCCCATCATGCCCGGCGTTTTGGTCATCGAAGCGCTGGCGCAAATGGGCGCTGTTTTTATTCTGGCTAAGCCTGAAAATCGCGGGCGCATCGCCTTTTTGGCTGGCGTGGACAACGCCCGCTTCCGCCGACCGGTTGTTCCCGGCGACCGGCTGGATTTGAAACTGTGCGACATGCGTCTCAAAGGCTCTTTTGGCAAGGTTCATGGGATCGCCTCCGTTAATGGACAAATTGCCGCGGAAGCCGATATCTCTTTCATGCTGGCGCCAAACACTCGCTCCGCCTAATGCAGGCAAAGGGCAGACCTACACAACAGGAGTTGCCAATTGGAAAAAATAGGAATCATCGCCGGCGAAGGCAAGCCGCCTATCCATGTGGCGCAGGGAGCGCGCTCCCAAGGTATCCATGTAACCATCGTGGGCATCGAGGGCATCACTTGGCCGGATATTGAACAATATGCCGATGCCATGCACTGGATCAAACTCGGCAAGTTCAGCTCAGTTATACAGATTTGCAAAAAAGAGGGCGTCCGCCATGTTGCCATGATTGGGCGCATCAAACAAAAAATCTCGCTCAACCCGTTTAATTATGATCTGCGCAGCATCGTTCTTATGATGAAACTGCCCGATTTCAAACCTAAAACCATTTTCTACGCCATCGAGCAGGAACTCGCCAAAGAGGGCATTCAGGTAATTGACACACGCCCCTATCTCAAAGATTTCATACCGCCGGCGGGGCTCTTGACCCCATCGCGTCCCTTAACATCCGACGAGGAGGATGCCATACGTTTTGGCTATCCCATCGCCAAGTGGATTGCAGATGCGGATATCGGGCAGTCCATTGCGATTGACCGCCGCAAGGCAGTCATAGCTGTGGAAGCTATGGAAGGCACCAATGCCGCCATTGAGCGCGTGGGCGAGTTGGGCATCGCCGATTCCATAATTGTCAAAGTCAGCCGGACGCATCAGGATTTCCGATTTGACATCCCCGTTATCGGGCTGACCACTCTCAAAAAGATGCACGCCGTTCAAGCATCCCTTTTGGCAATAACAGCAGGCGAGCTGCTCTTTTTTCAAAAAGAGGAATCCATCGCCTTTGCCGAACGCTATGGTATCGGAATCGTTGCCGTTCAAGAAGGCGCAAACGCCTCAATCCTTTCAATCTAAAAGGGGAGTTTTTGCATGCCTGACTTCGCTTGGTTTTCCAGTTTGATATTTCTTGGCTTTTCCGTTTCTTTGGGCGTTTTAGTTTATATGATTTTTTACAAAAAGAAAAAGAAATCCTCCAGCCGTAAAAAAAGCGCCACGCTGGAGGAACTCGAACGTCAATACGGAAAAAAAGGTTGATTGACGAGATTTTTAATTGGTCGGTTTCCTGTTTTGCCGCCTGTCCTTGCCGCTGCGTCTATCTCTTCCGAATCGTTTGTTTTTGAAAATCAATTCAACGTTCTTGCGCCGATCCTCGTTGACGCGGCGTTCCTTGCCGCTTCGCCGCTCAATTTCTGGCCAGGTTTTTTCGGGTTGCGCAGGAGATTCCGGCTGAGTTGCATCCACCGGCGTAATAGCGGATGGTTTTGCCTCAGGCGGCGAGTTTTCAACATGCGGGGACGGCGTTTGCGCCTGCGGGGGAACATGCCCTGTCGGCGCTGTTGAGGGATGCGAGGGCGATGCCGGCGGCTCGGTGGGTGCCACGGGCTGAGAAAGGCTTTCCGCCGGACCAAGCGGTTTGATGGCGTAAGCGGATTGTTGTTTTCCGGCTTCGGTTTTATACATCTCCAGAAACCTGCGCTCGCCATAAACGCTTATCCATTTTGAAATCTCGCTATGAATTGCCTCATCGCCGTCTTCCATGACGCGAATTTCAAGTCTGCTCAGAAGATTATTCAACCCCTGTTCTGTGCTGCTGTGCTGCATCATGATGGATAAGATGCGCTCGCCATACCGCCCGTAATATTTTTTTAGGATGGCAAGCCGGCGCTCTTTTTCATCCAGGCGTTCCAAGTCTTTTTTGGAGTAATTCATGTAAGTGGAGCGTTTCATATAACCTCATCCCCTGTATCATTAGAGTTGATGCAGATAAACTAATCTGTATATATAACCAAATTTTGCAAAAAACAATTAAAAAAGTTGACGCCTCGCCCAAATAGTCAAATGGTTTTTTCATTAACATTAATGGGATACGGAGATTTAATCATGGTAGGGAAGAGAATTAAAAGAGTGGGGCTTGTCACCGCAGGCGGCGACTGCCCCGGTCTCAATGCAGTTATCCGCGCCGTGACCAGAACCGCCATCAATGATTATGGTGTAGAAGTCTTTGGCATTGAAGATGGTTACATAGGACTCGTTAAATCCCAAGGGCACCTCCTCCAAAATCACCACGTGTCGGGCATCCTCTCGCAGGGCGGAACCATTCTCGGCACGGCAAGGGGAAACCCATTCAAGGAAGCCGGCGTAGCTGACGGCGATTATTCCTGTTTTCACAAGGTGTTTAAGAATTTGAAACTGGACGCCCTTTTATGCGTCGGCGGAGATGGAACGCTCACAATGGCAAACATGCTTTTTGAAAATGGATTCCCCGTCATCGGAATCCCAAAAACTATTGATAATGATGTCATGGAAACGGATTATACATTTGGATTTAATAGCGCAGTTTCAATAATCATGGAAGCCATAGACAACCTTCACTCCACCGCCATGTCCCACCATCGCGTGCTGGTCGTTGAGGTGATGGGGCGTTTTGTCGGATGGCTTGCGCTGGTTTCTGGGATCGCGGGCGGCGGGGATGTGATTCTCATTCCCGAAATCCCTTATGAAGAAGAGGCAATCTTTGAGCGAGTCATCGAACGCGGGCGAGTCGGTAAGAAATTCAGCATCGTAGTCGTGGCGGAGGGCGTCAAGGTCAAAGGGCGCGTCATGGGCGCGGAGGAAAAAGGACGCATCAAACTCGGCGGCATCGGCGCCTATATGGCGCATCTCATCGAAGACGCCACAGGTCTGGAAACACGTCCCGTTGTTCTCGGGCATCTTCAGCGCAGCGGACCTCCCACCGCATTCGACCGCATCCTCGCCACCGACCTTGCCGTCAGGGCAATGGACCTTGTGATAGAGGGGCGTTTTGGGCAGATGACCGCCCAAAAAGGAAATAGTATCGCATCCGTCCCGATAGCAAGGGCAATACGCCGGTTGAAAACTGTGCCCCGCAATCATCACATCTTCCGCTCGGCAGAAGCGGTCGGCACCAGTTTTGGCGTGAAAAAATTATAAAACCAAAAATTAGGAATGACCGATGATAAAAACCATCAACGACTTTCTTTCCGTGAATCCTGTGGGCGTCTTTGCCTTGCTGGCTGGCATCGTTGCGGCTATCTACCTTGCCGCCGAGCAAAAAAAACTCAAATGGATTTTCAATATCCTCCCCTGCGTTTTCTGGGTCTATTTTATTCCCATGTTGATGTCCACCATCGGCATCTTCCCCGCCGCATCTGCCGCATATAATCTCCTGCGCGATTTCGGGCTCCCCGCAAGCCTCTTCATCCTATTCATCTCCGTCAGCCTGCCGGATATCGCAAAACTCGGCGCGCGCGCCCTCGCCATCATGTTCATCGGCTCAATCGGCGTGGTTATCGGCGCGCTGGGCGCCATGATGGTCGTCAAACCTTTTTTTGCATGGGGATGGCTGCCTATGGAACATAAAGAGGTTTTATGGAAGGGCGTGTCCATGCTTTCGGGTTCTTGGATTGGCGGCGGAGCCAACATGGCAGCGGTCTGGGAAAGCGTTGCCAGCACCCCCCCCACATCAGTTGAGGGCGAAATTTACTCAGCCATGATAGCAGTGGATGTCCTTGTGGCGTATTCATGGATGGCGCTTCTCATCGCCCTATCCGCCTTTCAAAAACGTTTTGATGCTTGGAATAAGGCGGACACCCGCATGATTGAGGAAGTCAACGAGCACATGAAAAAAGTTCAAGAGCAAAACGCCAAATATCTCCGGACCGATAAATTCCTCTACATCATCGCACTTGCCTTTGTGGTCGTGTTTGTATGTTTTTATTGCAGCCAAAAACTGGGCGGGCTGCTGGAAGCCGCCATCGCCAACAAACTTGTTAAAAGCGTGATTGGCTATTATTCGATTTTGATTGTTTTGGTCACGATTGCAGGTTTGGGATTATCGCTCACACCAGCGCGGCAGCTAGAAGATTACGGCGCCTCGCGCGTTGGATACGCCCTGCTTTATATCGTCCTTGCCATGATTGGCGCAAAGGCAAATCTCAACGCAGTCAGCAAATTCCCTCTTTATATTTTTATGGGCGTCGTCTGGATTGCCATCCATGCTGCGGTGTTATTTTTAGGGACAAAACTCATACGAGCGCCAATCTTTTTTGCGACAACAGCAAGCCAAGCGAATATCGGCGGACCTGTCAGCGCCCCTGTTATGGCGGCGGCTTACCAGCCCCATCTTGCCGTGGTCGGGTTGCTCATGGCAATTGTCGGCAACATCCTCGGCACCTTCCTTGCCTTATTTGGCGTGGGATTTCTGGCGCAGTTAATCTATTGATTGCAACGGAATTCCGCAAACAAAGCCCCGTGCGTCAGCATGCGGTCTTCGAAGTTTGTCTTGTAAAAGATGCCGCAGCTGCCAGTGGTTCGCAAGTCGTCTTTTTCCGTATGGAAAGGGGTGTCGTCCAATTCGTAGGCGATAGTTTCTCCTTTGCATTTAATGGCAAATTTATGCCACCCGCTTTTTTTCAAATAGATAAACGGCTTCGGATGAAAGTCGTCAATGCCGCCGTTCATCACATTGCCCGCGCGAATGCGTCCGTCATCGGAGTCATAAGTCATACAATAAAACTCGCCCGATTCAAAATAATTATTCCTGTCCGCGGCGTGATCGCCGTTGTCGCGCACAAACAGTCCCACTCTGTCCCAGCCTTTAGCTTTTAATTCCGGACGATAATCGCAATAAACCATGCACTCCGCCGTGTAATCGCTCCACGAGGAATCTCCAACCCACGCCGCGTTATAATGCTGATTGTTCGCCAACAGACGAAGTGCCTTTGGCTTTGTCGTTGAAGAATCCAAATTAAGGCTGCCGAACTTCACAGACCAAAACGGAGAGGGCATTCCATCTTTTAGCGTTTCGGCAAAGGGCAGCGGTTTGGGGAATTTTGGCTCAACCAGAATTTTGGGAGACATCTCGAATATTCCCGGTCCTGAAACCGGCTCAAACGAAAGCGGTTTGCCCTCCTCCGTTAAAAGATTGTAAAACTCCCTGAATGAAGCCGCCTGCGCGATTTGAGGCGCCTGAATCTTGAACGCCATCTCCGCCGTTTCCCCCGGCTGCAATGCCGGCGCTTTCAGAACGCGCGACCTATTTGCCCATGTCCCTTCGAAAAAAAACGGGCTTTCCCGTCTGATGAACGACGTGAATGAAGGCTCCACAGATTCAAGGAATATCGGACTCTGCCACGGCTGGCTCCCGTTATTTCTGATGGATATTTTTACTTCGGCAATCTCCGCCGGTCTCATGATGGAAGGCGCTGAAACCCGAATTACTCGCCCTGAAATCTTTGGTTCGGGAAATGGTTTGTCATGGATAAACACCCCGCCGCGCCAGTTGAACGCCTCCCAAGGGACAATATTATGTTTGCCGCCGAGGGCGTAGCCCTGCCACTTGGACGTCGGGTCATGAATAATCCACCGCCCGTCATCGGTATAACCGATAATCAGCACAAAATGCCCAGAACGTCCCACATCGCAGCCTGTGATAATCGGATTCCCCGCATCCAATTCCTCTTTCAACGTTTGCGCATTCCACCCCAGTTCATACCAACAAGGCAGCGCATAAAGACCATATCGGCTCACAATTTTCGGCAGGTTATAACGATTATACCGCGTCTCTTTATGCAGCATGTAAATAGTGTCTGTTGTCAATTCGCATTTGCCTTTGTAATGCAGCGCCATAGTCAGGCAGGTCGGCAGGCAAGTTTGGCCGTCCGGTTGTTTGATGTAGGCAACGGGCAAATCAACAAAGCACCACGAAATAGATGCCGCCCAAAACCACAAAAACATCGCCCATAGATTAATCCGAAAGATTTTCATTTGCGCTCCTCAAATTGTTTTTCTTTGCCGGATAATAATCCGAAAATCATTGCTATGGCAAGAATAACCGCACTCCAACCGACACTGCTGTAATAATTAAACCATTTCTCCAAATCTTTGCCCACAAATTTGCGCGATGTCCCCCACATCAAAATCTGTGAAAGGATGATGAGTATCAAAA
This sequence comes from candidate division BRC1 bacterium ADurb.Bin183, assembly GCA_002070185.1. Lineage (GTDB taxonomy): Bacteria > Sumerlaeota > Sumerlaeia > MWCT01 > MWCT01 > MWCT01. The sequence continues at coordinate 423,172 of MWCT01000002.1, read as the reverse complement.
ACCAATTGGCTTTCTTCGAATCTTTTTGCGACAAAATAAAATAACCTGTCAATGATGCCGCGTAAGGGATATATGTTGTCAGAAATTGCGCCTTTCGCGCCTCCGGCGATATGATAAGCATTATCATTAATACCAACCCATACTCCCATATATGTTTGGGAAGCCCCATCATGCTATAATTAATATTCCGTTGTTTCCACAAAAAGCAACCCGCCCCAATTATTACGGCAAGGCAAAAAAGTCTTGCGGCGGTTTTTGCCAAAGATGCCTCAACATTCAATAAATTGATATAGACAGGGGTATGCGTATCAAGTTTATCGCCGGATATATCCTTATTAGAAACGTCATCAGGATTAAGCGGAATATCTGTATCAAGTTTATCGCCGGATACACCCTTGTTAGAAACGTCAACAGGAGTTAGCAAGGAGTATAAAAGGCTATGAATAGACTGACCAACAACGTAATCCTTGCTGACCATATATTCGACACGTTCCGTTCCTTGTGAAAAAAAATCTTTTGAATATTCTATGGTTTTTCGAACGCCAAGAAACATAACGGGAATGATAAAAAAACACACAATGAACCCGAGAAGCATCCCCAGACATTCCTTCCACCGTTTTTTCAGGGCAAAATAAAATATGAATAATATCGGCATGTATTTCATAACAGAAGCCAAACCGATGAATCCGCCGCCAATCCATTTTTTATTCCGCACATCCATTAAATAAAGCCCCAGCACGGTAAAATAAAAAACAAGGGTGTTAATCTGCCCCAATTTTAAATTCATCCAGAAAAACCGCGCGGATATAAATATCGGAATAAGCCAAAGCCATAATGGGAAATGCATTTTTTCCCGCCCCAACAAAGCCCCAGTCATTGAACAAATGCCCAAAATCAACACAACGCACAACCCAAACCAGAGCGATTGGCTCAAATAAATATTAAAAAAACTAAGCGGCGATAGGAGAATGGCGTTGAAGAGAGGATACTTGAATTTGGGAGTTTTCCGCAAATATGGATTCTCACCGGCGACCACCGTTTTGGCGGCAATATAATGCCTTTGATAATCTCGGCTTATACGTTCCGAATAGCAAGAATAAGACCATCGCAAAAGAACGGTAACAATAAAAATCAAAAGCAAAAGCCGCCAAGAGATTTTCGGCATCTCCCGCCTCCTCTAATTACAGGCTTTGAAATCCTCACAAGCCAACTGAATCGCTTCTTTCAAATTGAGCGTTTCCTCATAAATCGCCTTGCCAGTTATGATGCCTGTTATATTTGCCATTTTAAGATTCAGGATATTTTGCACATCTTCTATGGAGCGGATTCCGCCGGAGGCAATCACATCCATCTGAACATTCAGCGCCATGGTTTGCAGCGCGGCAAGGTTCGGTCCTGTCAGCATCCCATCCCGCGAAATATCCGTGTAAATGATGCTCCGCACTCCGAGGGATTGCAACTCCTTTGCAAAGGTTGTTGCGGCAACGCCCTCTGTCACAGTCCAACCATGTGTTGAAACAAAACCGTCTCGGGCATCAAGCCCGACAATCGCCGCCTCTCCATGCTCATTGATGATATTTTTCAAAAAGGCGCGGTCGGCTATTGCCTTCGTTCCGATAATCACATAATTTATGCCCATCTTGCGATATTCGTTAATAGTTTCCGCGGTGCGGATGCCGCCTCCGACTTCAATTTCCACAAAAGGGGAGACCGCATTGCGGATGTTTTTAATAACATCTTGGTTGCGGGGACTGCCCTCAAACGCTCCGTCCAGATCCACCACATGGATGCGGGTCGCTCCGGCGTCTTCCCATTTGCGCGCCATGGCAGGCGGATCGCATGAATAAACAATCTGCGAATCCTTTTTGCCCTGCACAAGCCGAACGCATTTGCCGTCCATCAAATCTATCGCCGGTATTATATTCATTTGGATTTCCTTTTCAATTGCTCGATAAGATTTTTGGATAAATCCCTGATTTCGGGATTATCATCCTTGCGCGTTTTTTTCAAAACTTTTTCAACATCATCCCGCGGAGCCATCTGGCTATAACGCCGCAGCGCCTCCATGCGGATATTCAAGTCCTCCTCCGGATCAAGGCAGTAAAGCCGCATCTGCCGAATCACGCCTGTCCCCAGATTGGCAAGCTGTTCCCGCGCATCCATGCTGCGGAATTGGTTATCTGGATCATTCAGGTTGGAGGCGGCTAAAAGCATCTCGCGCAGGGAGATAAGGCTGGGAGGCTGAATCGGCGGGGGATTAAGCCGCCGCTCGCGAATCTCTTCTCCGTTCGGTCGAAATGTGTCTTTGTTATTTTTCCACCACTGCGCCGCTTTTTCCGCTGTGCGCTTGCGCCGGATGACAGGGGTATGCATTTCATAATCAAATTGGATTCCGGTAATATACGAAAGCGCAAGGCAGGCATCAGCCGCGCGTCGGCGAATTTTGCTCCCTGTCTCCTTCACGATGTCAACAATCCCTGCGCCATAACCGAGCGACGCCATGGCAAGCGCAGCGTTTGTGCGCCCATATCCCTGCGGCGACGTGTTGTATATACCCTCCAAAACAGGCAGCGCGGATGGGTCGCCAATCAATCCAAGCGCATTGACTGCGTTGAATTTCAGGAACTCATAATAAAACCGCCGTTGATTTTCCTGCGAGGAACGCGGGGAACGCTGGCAATCAAAATCCACTAGCGAAAGTTGCCCCCATGTGAATTCCCCTTGCGCTGTTTTAATCAAGGACGGAACCGCCGGTTTATACTGAATCCGCGCAAACTCCTGCATAATGATAATCATAATCTGGGTTGCGGGAATGCCATGTTCAACCAGAACCTTGCCATCAAGCGGACGGCTCGGTCCCTTCTCAAAAAAAGCAATCATTGTCTCAGGCGACGATTTGATTCCCAGCGACTTTAAAATCTTCGCCGAATAATCATCTATTTCCGCCGCCGGCAGGAACGCCGAAAGATAAAGGACAAACAGAACCATCGCGCATCTGAAAAACTTCATTGTTATTTTCCCTCATCAGATTTGGGCAAAAGTCCCGACTCCATGCCGTTCCACAACGCCGCCGCATGGCTCGCGCCCAGAAGGCACCAGAATAAAACCGCCCTCGAAGGCGTATGAAGCGGAAAACTAAACACTGCATTGACCAAAATGCAAACCAGCGCAGCGCCAAAGGAGGGCAGATGCTGGCTAACCGCCGCGCCGCGTTTTGTCAAAAACAACCCCTGCCACATCTCCCCGATAATAACCGCTATTGCCAGCGTGAAAAAAAGAAAGCCCAGCGCCCCGTTCTCCACCCAAACTTGAAGATAATCATTATGCGAATGATCCGCCACGCGGTTTCGCAATTGTTCAATGGCTCGCAAAACGCCCGCCCTTTCATCCCGCGCCGCAATCTTTGACAGCGACGGAAAAAACCGCACGCGGAACATCCCCTCGCCCGCGCCCAATAATGGATTCTCAGCGATTATTTCCGCCCCGATGGCGTGGAAAAGCACGCGCTCTTTCAACGACTCTGAACGGATATTAATCGCCTCGCGAAATCTCTGGAGGATCGCGTGATTCCGCCGATTAATCGGATTGGGAAAAGAAAAAACGATTGCCACAAAAAAAGCCAGACATACCGGAATAATCGCGGCGATAATAATCCTTCTGCGCGCAATGGGCGCGGAGTGTTTTAGATAAAAAACAAGCAGCAGGCAGCTGCCCGCCCCCAGACCTATAAGCGCCCCCCGCGAACCCGTCAATAATAACGAAGGCAGAAAAATCGCGCCAAGCGCTAACCCCGTCCAGCCGCGCCATCCGCCCCAATCGGAAAATCCGCCCGCCAGAGCCAAAAGCGCCAGCGGCGCCAGATAGCCCCCCAAATATTCCGGATTGCCGATTGTGGAGATCATATAATTCCGCGCCTGCGAACCCGGAAGGCGATAAGGAAACCATTCCTTAAAAATATCCATCTGCATATATTGGCACAGGGCAAAAGCCGAAACCAAAAAACCTGCGCTAAGAATCGCCGCCCGCATCTTGCTTAAATCAGACTCGCGTTTTATTATTTCTGGAAACGCCAGAACAATAGTCAGCAATGGCAAAACCTTCAACCCTTCGCCCAGCGAATACCAAACCTCTCCGGAAAATAAAGCCGACAATATGATAGATGCGCCGTAACCTAAAATAGCCAAACGAAAAAAATCCCGGCGAAGCGGTTTTTTCTCCCGAAACAAAAAAAGGCGAATGGCGCATAGCGCTGCCGCAATGCTGGAAACAACGCCCGCAAAAAGATTTTTCTGATCAAGAACGGAATTTTGAGTAACGACTTTGGGAATTAAAAACAAAGGCGTGGCGAACAACAGGACAAGCACAAGCGAAAATATCGCCCGTTCCAGCGCAGCACAAACACCATGATAGGGTTCAATTCTCATCCCCTGAAATTATAAATCTCAATATTGATAAACAATCCGCCTAATTCTTAAACCGAAACTTGATAAGCGTCCAAAGGGCGGAAAAACCGTCCCGCCAGGTAATCTTTTTCCCCTCCGAAAAATCCCGCCCGCTATAAGTGATGGGGACCTCATAAACACGATAACCCCGTTTCAAAATCTTTGCCGTCACCTCCGGCTCGACGTTGAACTTGCGGGATTCAATTTTCATCCCCTTGACCACATCCCGCCGAAACATCTTGTAGCACGTCTCCATATCCGTCAGCGTGGAATTGTAAAGGATGTTGGTGACAAAATTCAAAAAGATGTTTCCCATCTTGTGCCAGAATAAAAAGGCGCGCCCGGCGCCCTTGAACCGTGAGCCGTAAACCACGTCCGCGTCGCCGCGTAAGAGCGGCTCTAAAAGGCGGGAATACTCTTCGGGATGATATTCCAGATCCGCGTCCTGAATAACCACATAATCCCCGCTGAAATTTTTCAGCCCCGTAGCAATGGCGGCGCCCTTGCCCTGATTTTTCTTGTGCAGGATAATTTTGATATCCGGGCGCCCCGCGAATTCCTTCAAAATCTCCCGTGTGCCGTCTTTGGAGCCGTCATCCACAATAATCAGCTCCTTCTCGATGGGCACCGCCATCACCCGATCCACAATAGCGCGGATTGTTTTCTTCTCGTTATAAACAGGCATGATGACTGATAATAGCATCTTTGCAAATTCCCTTTATTCGTGCGCTTAATCCACAAAAGAACAGGGCAAAGCTAACGAACCGCAAAAGGCAAAGTCAACAGCCATCATGCGCCCGATGCAGATTTCCTAATATAAATTCCAGTCCTCAACATCTGTGATATTATTCTGGACGCACAATAAAAAGCCCTCTAATGTTGATGCGTAAACGCGCCCGTTCGAATCCACATTCACCGGATGCAATTGATAACCTTGCGTAACCATGAATTGATAAACGAGCGAACCATTGCCGACTTGCGCCACGGTCACCAAACCGTCCTGATCCACAATCGCCGCATATGACCCGTTGCACGAAGGCGAAACAGGAGCGGAATCCAAACTGGCGCTTCGCACCCAAGTCGTGCTGTTGTCAAATGTCGCCCTTTCCAAATTGCCGGTAGTGTTTCGAATCAAAAGCCCTTTGCCGTCGGGCGTGAGCCCCTGCGATGAAACCGACGTCCTTGTCCAATCCGCCAGACCTGTGTTGATATTGATGGCGCTCAGGACGTATTCCCGATCCGCTACAAAAACCCGATTGGCGGATGCCGAAGCCACAGGCCAGCTATCCGCGGGACTGTAATAGATGTTGCTATTGCGCTGATAACGCCACCGCTGCGTCCCATTGGTAGTATTCACCGCATAAAAATAAGAGTTCCACGCCCCCACAAAAACCGTGTTTCCCAACACAAAAGGTTTGCTCTCGATGGCATAACAGGAAAACTTCCAGTTTTCCGCGCCGGTTGCCGCGTTGATAGAATAAAGATAGGCGTTTGTGGCGACGGTTCCAATTGAGCCGATGTAAACATTGCCCTCGGAGATGGTCGGAGAGCCGTAAAGCGGACCGCTGCAACTCTTGTTCCAGATTTGCGCGCCCGTCAAGGCATCCAACGCATAAACCTTGCTGTCCCCGCAGCCGAAAATCACACGCCCGTCCGCCACTTCGGGCGATGAAACAACATCCGCCGGCATATTGACCTTCCAGATAAGCGAGCCGTCGGAGGCATCCACACACCACATCGAGCCGCCGTCCGCCCCGCCGTTGGTTCCCACATAAACGCGCCCATCGGCAACCGCCGGTCGGCTCTGGCTTCCAGCGCCAAGGTCAACCATCCAGCGCGGTTTGGGGAAATTATCCCACGTCCAAAAGGGAACCATCTTGCAATATACGGAACCGGTGGACATCGTAAAGCGAACGCGAATCCACTGCCTTCCATGGATGGCTGCGCTCAGGTTGAGGTTTGCCGTGTATGGACCATTATTCGAACCGCTCATAGCTCTAAAATTGCCGTCCCCATTAAATTCAAAATCAACAGAGTCCACAGTGCCGCTGGCGCCGTTGATGGAAGCCGAGATGGCAACCGAAGAAGTCTGGATAATCGCATCTTTTGCGGGAGCATCCACAGTTATCGTCGGATATGCTGGCGCGGCGGGGATTAGCATGTTATTCAAAAGCCCCGAAGACGTCTCCTGTCCGTAAATCTTTTTAGCAATATGAACCCTGTCATGTGAAACCGTGACGATATTGTATCCCCGTTTGCCTGCCGCCGCATCATACGTGCTTCCGCCCTGAACAATTCTCATATTGTCAAACGTGGTAGTGTTAAAATTATGCCCATGCCCATAAAAAATAACAACAGCGTTATAGGGACGCAGAGTTTCCAATAAACGATAAGCGTCAAAAGGCTTCGGGTCGGATGCGCCGTTTATAGGATGATGAAGATTGATGAATACAGGGGTATTCGGTTCCAAAGCGGATAAATCGCCGGCAAGCCAATCCAGCTCCTCGCGTGAAAAACCAGCCCGCGGACTCTGTATGATTGGCGAATTGAGAGTCACAAAATGATAGCGCGTCCCCTGCTCATAATGATCAAAAGAATAAAACGGCGCGCCGTGTCTGTCGCGAATTCTCTCCCGAATCGAACTCCATGTCGAATCATGATTCCCAGCCGTGACATAAACCGGAAAAGGCAAACCGTTTATGATGTTTGTGAATGTGTTCCAATACTGCTGCCCGTATTCTGTTGTGTCGCCTGAATGAATCGCAAAGGAGGGCGGCGGAGCCGAAAAGCCGTAGGTCGCCATCCCAAGGCTGCCCAACGTCTTCAGCTCATTTGCAACCAGCGTGGCGTCGTTTGTCCCCATCGAATATCCAACATGGGAGTCGGACATCTGAACAAAGGAAAATACAGAACGGAACCGAAGGGCGTCGGCGACAACATAAGTTCCTGTTGTGTATTCATCCGTGAGCGTAACAACGGCGGAACCATTAAAATAATACGCCCCGCCAAGCAGAAACCAGCTGGTTGAACTGCGGCGCTGGTTGATAACCAGATTCTCCGTGCCATCCCTGTGAACAATAGAATAACGGGCGTCCATAGCATACGAGGTGTTGCTATTTATACGAAATTCTGCGCGATACCAACCCGGTGAAAGCGGAACAGTCCAAACAACCGTTTCAGAACCCGTGCCTTTGGTATGCATGCGCTTGTTCGGTCCATAACAACCGCTCGTGGATGTTGTCCATGTGTCGCTGACCACGCACCCCGGATCGCTATTGTCATAAATCACATCTAATGCCGGCGCAAGAGACGCCAACGATAACAAAATAACGACCCCCAAAACAAAATAAATCCCCCTCATCACACCCTCCCTTTTATTAAATTTCGAGCATTAGATATTATGACCTTTTATCTGGAAGCAAGGTTTGAATAAAAAAAAGCGGGGGGCTTGCGCCCCCCCAAATGGAGGTGAAATTGCATGAAAAAGCATGCAATAGTTTAATGTTTTATTTACCCTTTGACTCAACGGGCGCCGACTTCTTTTGATATTTTCCTTTTGCGGGACGATTGGGCTTTGCGGCTTTGACCCGTTTTTTGGGGTTATCGGCTCTGCCATGTCCTGCCATTATGCCCTTCTCGCCGCGTTTTTGCGCCATACCGCGAAATGCGGGGCGTCCCATCCCGCTTCTCATTCTTTGCATGCGCTGCCGAACCATGGGCTGGAGCGCTCCTCGCGCGCCTTGTTTGCCATGCCCGCCTCTATTTTTACGCAACGTCTCGCTGCGTTTGCGCGCCTGTTTCCCAGCCATCTCGCGCGCTTTTTCGCGCTGCTCCGGAGTCAAAACTTTCTTGATGGCGATCTTTTGGGAGGCGCACAATTTGGCAACCTCCGTTCTCGCCTTGCCGATTTCATCCAAAAGGTTCATCACCTTTGACTCGTCAGGCTCGTCTTTTTTGTTTTCTTCGCGAATCTGAAGCGCGATCTTCTTGATGTTGGCATCAAGGTCAATTCTTTTTTCTTCATTCGCAAGACGCAATTTCTGAATCTCGCTTTTTTGCTCCGCTGTCAGATTCAGCGACTTTGCCATTTTGCAATCTTGCCCCCAACACCCCGCCTCAGGGGCGGCCCATGCAACGGATATTCCTACAACCAGCAACCCGATTGCCAAAAGGCTCAGGATTTTTGTGCGCTTTGTTTTCATATTAAATACCTCGCTTATAGTTGGTTTGTGCTATTTTCATAAATAGGCAATATTGATGCCAATACCACGCATCCATCATAAGCTGGTATAACGTCAATATATTCAATAGAATTCACCGCTTCAAACGTTTAAGCAAGAGGGCGAGAAGTTCCAATTGGAACATCCCACTCCTTCATCCCTTACTTTTTGGTTCAGAATCAACATTTTTTTGCAAAAACTTTATTGCACCGCCTCAACCAAATATTGTATGAAAAACCAAGTATTGAACACCTCTATGTTTTATTAAGCGGATTATCCTAAAAAGAAAAATAATTTTCAAACGGAGTATTTAAAATGAGATTAATAATAAAAACTGCGGTTGTTTTTTTTCTGCTGATACTTGCATGCGGTTTGGCGCTATCCTTTGCCGAAGAAGCAAAGCCCACCATCTTTGGCGGTTTTGAAGGATTTGTCGGCGCTGCGCCGGCAACCTCCGCAGTGGCGCCCATAGCCCGCGCAAATATCGAACTCTACGCTGGACCCTCGACGGTTCCTATTGCATCCACGAAAACTGACGAGAAGGGCTTATTCAAATTTGCCAAAATTGCCGCAGGTCTTTACAGGGTAAAAATTTCTGCCGAGGGATACCAACCTTTTGAGGAAACTGTCCACATCCAGCCCGGTGTTATTCTCAAACGGGAATATTTTCTCAAACCCATTACAAATGCGGAAAAAGGCGCCCTTAAGGGCATTGTCACAGAAGATGTCGGCAATTTGGATATCGTTCCCCCGCCCATTGCCAAAGCCGCCGTCAGAGTCTTCCCGTGCTGGATAACTCCCGCCGGCGCCATCAGCTGGAACGCCAAACCCATCGCTGAAACCGAAACCGATGAAAACGGCAATTACAAAATCTCCAAGATTCCTTTTGGATATTATCGGGTGGTCGTTAATGCCAAAGGATATCAGGAATCCGCCGCCTTTGTTAAATTGTTCGTCCCTGAATTTATACAGAACTTTCAGTTAAAGAAAATCATTGCCACGCCTACCGCCACGCCCACGCCGACCCCCATCCTGCCCGGACAAATTTTTGGAATAGTCCTTGGCGAGGACGAATACTCCACAGAGCCGTATCCCCTTGTCAAAGCAATCGTGGAGGTTTATCCCCGGATTGAATGCATCAACTTTGCCGAGTGCGTCTTCCCGCCCATTGCCCGCGCATTCAGCGATGAAAACGGCAACTACCGCATCGGCAAAATCCCCGCAGGTTTGTGGATGGTCAAGGCTTCCCGCGAGGGCTATCTGCCTCAATTAGAACCTCTGGAAATGAAACCGGAAGCCGAGGTTGAAGTCAACTTCCTGCTCAAGGCAGGCGAGGAGCCCAAGCCGGGCATCATATATGGCAAAGTGATGGGCTTCCGTCCCGATGCGTCCGAAGATTTTAGCGCGCCCATCGCCGCCGCGCCCATTGCCGGGGCAAAAGTGGAAGTTTTCCTTGCGCCTATATTCACCAAAAATGGCGATATCGAGCCAGCGCACAATGCCCCGATTGCGTCTGCCATAACCAACGAAAACGGCGAATACAAAATTGACAACCTCGAAACCGGCGTCTATCTGGTCAAGGCATCGGCAAAAGGTTTTTATCCCCAGCATAAAAAAGCCGAAGTCCTGAGCAGACCGCTGGAATTGAACTTTGAACTCAAACCGCACATTCAACCGACGCCAACGCCGGCGGCGTCCATTATTCGAGGTCGTGTGTTCGAGGTTTCCCCAACGGCGAGCCGCGAACCCATTCCCATCAAAGGCGCTCAAGTCAAAATCATCGGAGAAAACAATAAACCGATAATTCTTTTTACGGATGACGAAGGGAAATATGAGGCAACTGATTTGAAGGCGGGAGCCTACAAGATGGAAGTCTCAGCGGAAGGGTATTATCCCCAGTTCCGCCATCTCTATCTGCGCGTGAACGAAGTTAAAATCGTTCATTTTGCCCTTGCGCCCAAACCCGCGCCTACGCCGGCGCCTGAACCCGGCGCCCTTTTCGGCGGGGTCTTTGTCATGGCGCCGCGCCAAGCGGATAAACCCACATCCCCGATTGAAGGCGCTGTCGTCTCTATCTTTTCGATGGATGCCGCAACCAATACAGACTGGAGCAAACCCAAACCCATTGCCCAGACAAAGACCGATGAATCGGGTCAATATATTATCGAAGGCATCCCCGCCGGGCTCTATATGGCGGTGGCGGAAGCCGCAGGATATATTCGCGCCATGCGAAGCGTCTTTATCCCGTCCGCTCAAAAGATTCGCCTTGATTTCGGATTGTGCCCTGCTATAATTCCACAACCGACGCCGGTTCCCTTTGGAAAAATTGTCGGACGCGTTTTGGACGTCAATCCCGGCGGAAAGCCGGAGCCGCTCGAAGGCGCGGAGGTTCTCCTTTTCCCGCCGGTTGATGCCCCGACAGTAAATATCCCAGCGCCCATCCGACAGACGGTTGCAGACGCCGATGGATGTTTTGTGATGGAGGAAATACCAGCCGGACGCCACATGGCAATGGCTAAAATGCCCGGATTCGAGCCGGCATTGCAACCCGCGCCCGTTTTTGCCGGTCGCGCCACAGAAATAATCTTCAAACTCCGCCCGGAAATTCTCCCCACACCCGTCCCCGTGCCCGGCTTTGGTTCCATCGAAGGCAGGGTGGTTTATGAAAAAAATGGCGAGAAAATCGCAATCCCAAGCGCGCAGCTGATCGCCTTCCGCCTGAGCGCCGCCGCAAAGGAAATGATGGATGCCAGACCCGCCCAAAGGACAGCCGCCGATGAGAACGGCTATTACAAATTCGCCGAACTCGCTTCCGGACGCTATGTCATTTTTGCCCGAGCGGATGGCTTTGAACCCGGTTATGCCTCCGCCGAAGTCAAAGCAGGCGAAAGCGCGCCGCTCGATTTTATCCTCCAAACCGCCGATGAAAACGCAACAAAGGTCGGCGCCCTCTTCGGCAAGGTCATGACGATGGACATCCCGACAACAATCGGCGCGCGCCCGATTGCCCGCCCTCTGGAAGGCGCCGATATTCTTGTCTATGACATCCGCGAAAATCTTCAAGATGAAGAACCGCTCATCCCCGCCGGACGCGCCGTCTCCGACCAGTTCGGTCTATTCGTCGTGGATAATCTCCCCTTCGGCGCGTATATCGCCATCGCTAAAAAGAAAGGGTTCGCGCCCCAGATTCGCAAAGCGCTCATTCGCAGCATGACTGAAACCAGAGTCAACTTCATGCTCCTGCCTGTTAATATTGTTAAACCCTGCGAAGAACCCCGATGCATTTATGAATGGGGCGATGGCGAAGGATGGAATCCCGCCGGAGCGCCCGACTCTTTCCTCATGCCGGATGCCTCTCGAGAAAATAAACGCCTCAACCTTCGCTGCCATAACAACACGAACACATTCGGTTATTGGTTCAGCCAAAAAGATGCCATACCTGTGGCGCCGGGAACCATCTACAAATCAACCTTCTCCCTTGCAAGCAACATTGAAGACCAGACAAAAGTCCCCTGCATCCGCGTCCGTTTCAACCGCCAGAATGAGCAGATGGCTGATATCATCGTCATCAACAGCCGCGGCGACGCTGCCATGTCCCCGGGACCGGCTGGCAAAACCTACACCTTCTTTTTCACCGCGCCCCAGACGGAAATCGCCCTGCCCAAAGATGAAAATGACATCTACGTCTCATTTGACGTTGTGAACTTTGATAATACCGATGCCGCCGAGGCGGAGGTTTCCCTCAATTGGATAAATATTGACGCCGTGCCGGAAGACCGGGTTCCCGAAGGAGAAAAAGTCGTCTCCTACGATTTCTCAGAGGGCAATGCGGGATGGCATACTGAGACCGCTCCTATATTCACGGCAGCGGAATTCCAATCTAAAACCTGCCTCGGCATGAAGGCGCTCAACAACAAAGACACCTATAGCGCATGGGTCAGCCCTGTGGATATGATACCTATCCAAGCGGATACTGTCTATGCCATCAACTGGACGCTCTTTTCCGATCAGACTGATAAATCCATTGTTCCCGGCATCAGGCTCCGAGCCGGCGAAGACAGCCAGCGATTCATCATAGCCAAGTTCATCTTCAGCAACACCGAAGGCGATGAATCTCCCGACTGCATGGGTGCCGAGTTCAAACAATTCTACTATGCCGCGCCTGAACTAGTCGGCGCTAATCTCTATATCGGATTTGACATGCTCAACTTCAACGAGGCGGACAGCCCCGATGCAATGGTCGGGCTGAAGTCGGTCAGGGTCATGGCGATTCCCATGAACGAAATGCCCTAAACAAAATTTTTACATACCATTTCTTTTTTCTTTCGGGGGACAGCCAAGTCCCCCGTTTTTCATTCGTAAAGATTCCAATGCCGGACGGCGGTGGGGTGTTCAAGAATCGTCAACGGCAGCGAATTGGTCTCTGATGCGCCGCGCACAATGCGGATGTTTCCGCTCGCAGCGCCTTCAGGCACGGTAAATTCAATGAGACGCTCGCTCCAGCTTTTAATCGTTGTGATAGGTGTTGCGCCCAATAAAAGCGCCGCCGCTGCTCGCTCTCCGCTCTGCGTCCCCAAATTCCAGCCCCGCAGCCGCAGTTCGTCTCCAGCATACGCGCTTGTTGCAGAAAGCGAAGTGATGACCGGTTTTATGGGCGGCATCCCGAACGTTCGAATAAGATCGTCCGAACTCTTAACACCGTCCGGTCCAAGGCTCACAATCGCATACGAATCAAAATAATCGCCATAAAGTTCCAACGTAATCGCGCCCTGATCCGAGCGCACCAGCCCCGCCGGTGAAAACAAATAATAAGGCGTGCCCCAAAAATCTAAAAGCGTCCCTTTGTCGTAGCCGGAGCCTGTCAATGAGATGCGGCTTTCGTGATAGGTGACATAAGGACCGAGCCATCGGCGCGGCGGCATAGAAAGATTTTGCAGTTGAGGATAGAAAAACGCCGTTGTCGTATCAATAACCCGCGTGCCCCCGCCTTGGCTGATATTGTCAAAATCATGCGTCGTCTGCTCAGAAAGAAGGTCGTTCAAATTCTCAATAGAAACATAACCGCCAATATCCAGATAGACCAGTTCCATCGCATCCGTTAACGATTGCATCTCCGAAAGAGTCGCCACAATCGAGCCCGGATTCGCCGCGCATAAAGCCGCCATCGCCGCAATAAAAAGCGGCGCAAAAATAAAAAATTTATTTTTCATCGCTAAAGCCTCTATTTCATTTATATATGAAAACCGCGCCCCGATGTCAATTATTCTATTGCGCTCGAACGATAATGGTTAGTATTCAACTATTGCTAAAGGTTGTTTAATATGAAAAAAGCCGCAGAAAAAACCGGTTTCACTCTTATCGAACTTCTCATTGTGGTTGCCATTATCGCCATATTGGCAGCCATTGCCGTTCCCAATTTTCTGGAGGCGCAGACCCGTTCTAAGGTCAGCCGAATGAAAAGCGACCTGCGCATGTTGGCAGGCGCTATTGAATCCTACGCGGTGGATGCCAACGCCTATCCGCCCCATCGGATGCCCGATGGTTCCGAAATTGCCTACCCTGACCGCTATGTCCCGCTCACAACACCTATCGCATTCATCACCTCCATTCCCGAAAGGGATGTTTTTTATAGGGGCGACATCACCGGCACAGGCGGTTCCGAACGATGGATTTCGTGGACGAATTTCCGCAACTTTCCGGATACTCATGCGTTGGCTCCTGCAAAGGGCACACACAAATGGATGCTCCGCAGCCGCGGACCCGATGGCGAAAACGAGTCCAACGCCATCCGCAACGCCTACATGGTTAGCGGACTTTCTGTCGCCCCTTCCATGCTCTACGACCCCACTAACGGAACCATCTCCCGCGGCGATATCCTCCGCACCGCCCTCTTCATCCCCTGACAAAATTCTCTTTGGGGGCAGCCTCTTGAAAGGTCAAACGCCGTAAATATCAACGTTTAGCAACATCGCTAATTAGTTTATAGCCTCTGGCTCTCCAATAATTGAAGAACCCCAATGATTCATTATTCCTACGGCGATTCTTGCGGTTGGGTAGCGGCGCCCCGCAAATCATTTTCATTTGAAGGTTAATTTTCTTTGACTTTGGTTGTTTTCTTTAATTATGAATCATCAATTATATATAATATAAAACAGGTGCAGGCAAAACGTTCTGAAAAGCGTTCCCTGCGCCGATGATTTGTTTATTTTATCAGGAGGCGAGTCTTATGGCGCTCAACCCCAAAACACAAAAACGCTTAGACGGCATCCTAAAACACATTCAGGATTACATGGACGCCCGATATGCCCACGCCGCGCGCTGCAACCCCAAGGTTTCTCAAGTTTATTTTGATATCCGTTGGCAGCAGTTGACGGCGCTCCGTTTGATTCTGGAGAGCACAAAGGCTTACGGACCCGATCGCTATTATGTGGCGGACATTCTCTGCGAAGAAAACGTCATGAGGAAAAAATCTCTTTTCAACCCGACCGACCAGAACAGCATCCTTAATGAGATAATTAACCTCAAAGACAAGGAGGAGAAGCAGCGCCGCGCGGGGCAGCTCCCCATCCACGACATGCGCACGTTTTACTCCGCGCTCGACCCATCTTTGGAGCGCATCGTTGAATTGATTCAGATCTGGATCTGGTGGGATTTGGCGGACGCCAGCGACATGGTCGCCTTTGAGCATCAAGTGCTGGTTCTCAAACAGCTGCGCGATGTGAAACTTGAAGGCGCCATCATGGAACATTATCAAAAAGCCCTGAAAAAACCGGCTTCTGAAATCAATCGGAAAATGGTTCTACAATTCGAATTTGATAAACTCGAATCCCTTTACAAGCAGTTCGATGAGCGCCGCCAAATGGACGCCGGTTATCAGATGATTGTCAAACGCGATATCAAAGAGGATAAAACACTCGGCGAACCTTATGATTACAAAGATTCTCAATTTCAGAAAATTAAAACCATCGTCGAACAATTCCGCGCGGCAATCCAGCAGGTTGCCTGAGAGACTATAAAACATGAAAATTGGCATAATCGGTTTCCAGCGCTCGGGAAAGACAGCCGTCTTCCGCGCCCTGACCGGCAGCAAAGTTGAAGAGGGCGCGGCATCTTCCCATGGCGGCTCGCGCGGCGTTGCGCACATGGCAGTTGTCAAAGTCCCCGATGAACGTTTAGAACGCCTTGCCGTTCAAACGCAGCCCCAAAAAACCACTTTCGCCGCTGTGGAATATTACGACCTTGCCGGAATAGATAGGGGCGATGCGGAAAAAAAGACCGGATTGGGAGACGAGCAGCTCAACGCCTTGGGCAATCTGGACGCCTTGCTTGCCGTCATCCGCGCCTTTGATGATGGCAGCGGCATCCCTCCCGATGTCGCCGGAGATTTGGACGCCATCCGCCTTGAGCTGGTCCTATCGGATCTTCAAAAAGTTGAAAACCGTCTTCCTAAGGTGGAAAAAAATATCCACAAGGTTTCAGGAAAGGAACTCGAGCAGAGCAAAATGGAATTTGCCGCCCTGCAAAAAGTTCAAAAAATTTTGGAGGAGGGCGCGCCTATTCGCTCCTTTGACCTCTCTCCAGATGATGAAAAAATCCTGCGCGGGTTCATGTTTCTCAGCGCCAAACCGATACTCTACGTTATCAATCTTGGCGAGGACGCTCTCCAATCAGGCGGAGACTCCCTTGCAAAAATTGACATCCCACCGCTCGGAAAGAATGAACAGGTTGCCGCTATGTGCGCGGCAATCGAGGCGGAGATTCAGCAACTCTCCCCCGAAGAACAGGAGATTTTTCTCAAGGATTACAACATCGCGGAGCCGAGCGCGCGGCGCGTCATCAGAATCTGTTACGACCTCCTCGGATATATCTCTTTCTTCACGGTTGGACCAAAAGAAGTCCGCGCATGGACAATCCGCGACGGCTCCACCGCCATGCAGGCGGCGGGCGCGATCCACTCAGATATGGAACGGGGATTCATCCGCGCCGAGGTGGTTCGATGGGATAAACTCCTTGCGGCGGGGGGATTTGCCCAAACCAAAAAAACCGCCGATTTGCACATCGAAGGCAAGGAATATATCGTTAAGGACGGCGATGTGATGCTGTTCCTTTTCAGCGTTTAATAAAGCGAGGTTCCATCCTGATGAATATTTCCGAAATGATACATAAAGGAATGCGGTGTTTTGACGGCGGCACAGGAACCATGCTGATGAAGTTGGGGCTCGAAATCGGCGGATGCCCTGAAACGGCTCCAGCCGATGTCATGCTCTCCATCCACAACGCCTATATCGAGGCAGGCGCCCAGTATATCACAACAAACACCTTCGGCGCCAGCAGACCCAAACTCGCCAAATACGACCTCGCGGAAAAAACGGCGGATATCAACAAACGCAATACTGAAACAGCGCGCCGCGCTGCCAGTGGAAAAAACGTTTTCGTTGCGGGCGACATCGGTCCCACCGGCGAGATTATCGAACCCTATGGCTCCTTTGCCATGGAGCAGTTCATCGAGGTTTTCACCGAGCAAGCGCTTGCCCTTGCGGAAGGCGGCGCAGACCTTTTTATCATTGAAACAATGGCTTCAAAGGAGGAACTTGCCGCCGCTATTGAAGCATGCAAATCCGCCGCATCCATCCCCGTCATCGCCTGCATGACCTTTGACAGAGCCGCTCAGGGCGGATTCAAAACGATGATGGGCGTCACACCGGAAGAAGCCGTCAGCCTCATGCAATCATCCCATGCGGATGTCTGCGGCGCCAATTGCACCCTCTCCCCGACTGATATGGTTGAACTGGCGCAGCAATACCGCGCGCTCACCAAACTTCCGATTTTAATGCAGCCCAATGCGGGAAAACCAAGAATATCGAACGGCAAAACTTTTTACGACCCGATACAAAATATTGAAAAGGTTCTGACAGATTTAATAGCCGCAGGCGTAGAGCTGGCAGGAGGCTGCTGCGGCACAGACCCCGAATACATCAGACTCCTGCGAAAAATTTTGGACAGGTCATCGAGAGAAAAACTCCAATGACCTTGCCTCATTAAAGGATGCGATTTTATGCTAATACGAGATCTGATGCTCCATCTTAAATCCTTATTATGGTGTCTTGCCAAGGATAGCAAACGATACAACCTAAATCTTATTATGGACAGCCTTAACTCAAGGCAGGTTCCCGAATCTATCCAACGCACGCCGCTGGGCAGAAACCTGCTCTTCCTCATAGATGAACTCGCCTGTTGCGGCGGATTCCCGGACGTTCTTTCCGCTCTGAAAAAAATACCCAAATGCGAGTGCAGCATTGATACGCCGATGGGGCCGATTGAGATGGGGCAGTATTTGGTAACCATCAAAAAAATTGAACAATTGCCCGTCGGAAGTTACGGGGTCATCAGTTTCATAAGCAAAGACCGCCTGATGGGGCTATTTTATAGCGAAGGCGCGGGTATTGTGGAAAAGAAATTCAAAATGGATCAGATTAAAATAATTAAAGGGACGTTGATAGACCTTTCGACAATTAAATGTCTCGGGACGGAAAAACAATGACTTTCTCTTTTCCGCAATTGGAAATAGGAAAAAAAGAACACGCCCGAATTCGACTGGTCATAGCCATCCCCGCCCTCATGATTCTCATCTCCCTCACAGCGGGGATAATCAGTTATGAAGTCGTCATGAATCTGGTGGATAAAGTAGAATTTGTCCTGCACAAAAAGGCGCTCGAAAAAACAGCAAACCTTATCCTCATTGCCAATTTTGTCGCCTGCGTAGTCGCCCTTCTCTTTGGCGTCGGGCTTGCCACCTATATCATCCGCCCCATTCGCGCCCTCACCAAAGGCGCGCAAAAGGTGGCAAACGGCGACCTTTCCATGAAGGTGAGCATCCCCTATTCAGACGAACTGGGCGACCTTGGCGAAAGCTTCAATTCGTTGATAAGCCACCTCAATAACCTTTTCAAAGAACGCAATCGTTTCATTTTGGAAGGCTTTTCAGAAGGGCTCATCAGCATCGGCGCGGAAGGCGAAATTCAGGCAATCAACACCCAGGCGGAAAATATTATCGGACTCAATGCAGACCATGTTATCGGCAGCCACTGCGGCGAAATATTCGGTTCGCTCCAAGAAAATTTCTACCTGAATGACTTCCTTGTCCAATCTCTCAAAAAATCAAGCCGCCAGTCCCTCAACAATGTCGGATTTGTCAATTCGCTCGGCAAAAGATTCAATCTCTCCGTGCGCAGCAGCCCCATCATTGATAAAAAAGGCAACCCTATCGGCTCCATCATCGCCTTCCGCGACCTCTCCATCCTTGCCCTTTTCACCGAACAGATCCAGCAGGCAGACCGTCTGGCTGCCATCGGTTCTTTTGCCACAGGCATCGCACACGAAATACGCAACCCGCTCGGTTCCATCAAAGGGCTGGCGCAGCTCCTTGCCGAAAATCCCGAACCAGAAAAAGGCAAAAAGTATTGCGACCTGATTGTCAGTCAGGTCAGCCGATTGAACGCCGTCATTCAAACAATCCTCAACTTTGCCCACCCCGAGCCGGAAGAAAACGTCCCAACGGATGTCAGCGATTTAATCCTCAAAGCGTTAAATGATGCCATGTCCTATCCTTCCGTAGAAAAAATTCTGCCGAATATAACTGTTGAGAAGAATCTGAACCAGACAGCCCGTTGCATCGTTCAACCGAACCGTATCTTGCAGGCTTTTACCAATATTATCATTAACGCATTTCAGGCGGTTGAACCCGGCGGCAAGGTTCAAATCAGCACGTTCGCTGCCAATGATGCCGATGGGCAAGAATATGTTCAAGTGGATATTGTGGATGATGGGAATCCTATTCCCTCCGACCAGATTGATAAAATTTTTGAGCCTTTTTTCACAACAAGGTCGGAAGGCACCGGTCTGGGGCTTCCCATCGCCTATCAGATTATCATCTCCAACGGAGGGGCTGTGGAAGTTCAGTCAAAACCGGATAAAACCGTTTTCATGATTCGATTGGGAAATCTTTCCCGCAAGACAATTTTATAAAAGAGGTCAAAGTTTGAAATCCTTTAGAATCATTATCGCAGATGACGAGCCAACCATCCGCCTCATCCTAAAGGAACTCCTTATTAAAGAAGGGTATGAAGTTGAGGAAGCCGCCAACGGGGAAGAAGCAATCCTCGCCCTCCGCAATGCGCCCTTCAATCTTGCAATCCTTGATTACCGAATGCCCAAAATGGACGGTATGGAGGCGCTCCGTCAAATCAAAAAAATTGACCCCTCCGTTGCAGTTGTCATGATTACCGCTCATGGAAATACCGACGTCGCTATGGAAGCCATACGCGAGGGCGCTTATGATTATTTCCCCAAACCATTTGACAACAAAGAAATCGTCTTCGTTGTTAAAAGGGTCAAAGAAAGGCAAGAACTCCTCAAAAAAATTGAACGCCTCGAATCCCAACTCCGCCATGAACATAAACGTTTCGATAAAATAGTCGGCGCCAGCTCAAAAATGCAGGAAGTCTTCGCCCTCATCCGCAAGGTTGCCACGAACGATGTCACCGTTTTAATATGCGGCGAAAGCGGAACCGGCAAAGAACTTGTTGCCTCTGCCATCCATTACCAAAGTTATCGCAGAAAAAAACCCTTCATTAAAGTGAGCTGCGTTGCCATTCCGGAAACCCTGCTGGAAAGCGAAATGTTCGGACACGAAAAAGGCTCCTTCACCGGAGCCTATCAACTCAAACCCGGCAAGTTCGAAATGGCGCAGGAAGGCACGCTCTTCCTTGATGAAATCGGCGATATGCCCCTCAGCCTCCAGCCCAAACTCCTCCGCGTTATTCAAGAACGGGAACTGGAACGCGTCGGCGGCACAAAAACTATTAAGGTAGATATCCGCCTCATCGCCGCCACCGGCAAAGACCTTGCGGAGTGTGTCAAAAACCAAACCTTCCGCGAAGACCTCTATTTCCGCCTTAACGTAATTCCCATCTATCTACCGCCGTTGCGCGAACGCAGAGACGATATCCCCCTCATTTTGGAACACTTCATTATATACTACAATCAGAAACTCGGCAAACAAATCACAAGCTGGGACCAAGATTTTATGAAAGCCGTCATGGATTACTCCTGGCCCGGCAATGTGCGCGAACTTGAAAATATCATCCAGCGCGCCATCATCCTCTCCTCTGGCGACAAACTGACTGTTGACTTGCTCCCTCCAAATATACACACCGAACCGGCTATGCCCGATTTAGCCGCCATTGCGGATGATTTTTCTGTCCCGATGCCCGAACGTATTCAAGCTATATCGGATAAACTCGAAGAGCAGATGATTCGGCACGCGCTTAAAAAAGCCAATTTCCGAAGGCAGGAAACAGCCGATATCCTCGGCATCAGCCGTAAAAGCCTCCATAATAAAATGGAAAAATATAATCTGTTTGATAAAGACAATCTTGTTGACGAAAAGGAATGAATGACGTTTGTATATTTGGCGTCTCAATGAAAATTCGGCTCGCTAATAATTTTTTTAGCGCCGGGGTATATCCCCATTAACCCACAGGAAGGGAGTGTTATCATGACACAGGAAGAAAAAACCCCAGTCCCGGAAGAACAGGAGGTGGATAGCGTCCACAAGGGGATATTGGATGCCAAAGGCAAACGCAAAACGCCATGGCTTTGGGTTCCCTCCGCTTACTTTGCTGAGGGTATCCCATACATCCTCGCCATGACCGTCTCGGTCATAATGTATAAAAAAATGGGCGTTTCAAATAAGGATATCGCCTATTACACCAGTTGGCTCTACCTCCCTTGGGTCATCAAGCCCCTCTGGAGTCCCATCGTTGACATCTTTAAGACAAAACGGTGGTGGGTTTATTCCATGCAACTGGTTCTTGCCATCGGTATGATCGCCGTTGCCCTTGTCCTGCCATTGCCGAATTTCTTTAAAATATCGCTCGTCTTTTTATTCTTGATTGCCTTCAGCTCGGCAACGCACGACATCGCCTGCGACGGCTTTTACATGCTGGGGCTTTCCAAACATCAGCAGGCTTGGTTTGTGGGAATACGCGCCTCTTTTTATCGCCTTGCCATGATTATGGGACAGGGTTTCCTCGTGATTATAGCAGGTTGGATTGAAGCGCACAGCGGACTTCCACCCGTCAACGTCAACGTTTCCTCTACCATCCAATCAAAACCGGAAATGGAATACGTCAAATATATTCCGCTAGAGCAGGAGCATCTCGACGCCCTGAAAAATAAACCCGCTATCGAAAAACTTCGATTCTTTCTTGAACAATCTAAAGACGTTGCCAATCTGGATGAATCCGCATCCTTAGCCTATCAGGCAAGCAAGATTGTTGATACCATGCGCAAGGACGACCCCGACGACCCCCAACTGAATATGGCTCAAAACCTTTATCGCGCCATTGCCGTCCCTATGGATAAAATCTTGAAAGAACAATTAGACGCCCAAACCGCTCAAATCCAACCGCTTGAAGGAGAGGCGCGCATCGTTGTTTCTTCGGAAAATTATGAAATCCCTATACAGCTCATACCGGAGGATGATTCCAATCTGACTTTATTCAAAGTTAAGCGATGGAATCTTGTGCAGGGGCAGCAGGAAGAAATCGGCAAGGAAATGAAAAAGAAAACCCCCGGACCGATATCCACCGCCTGGAATTCCCACGTGGTAAAGCCGCTGGAAACCGGATTAAGGAAAATCTTTCCCGCTAAAGAAACCGTCGCCACAAAACTCACAGGCAATATCGGCTATATCTATTTCCACCTTTCTAAGCCTCCCGCAGACGCCGAACCGGTAACCGTTACCTTCGGCTGGCGAAAAGGCGATAAAAGCCTCAAACTCGGCGAAGGCACAAGATTCATTTTCACTAAGGATAACTGGAATAAACCAGTCATGGCGGCTATCCAGCTTGATAAAAACCTTCTCGATGTCAAACAGGCGCTGTTTGTCACCTCGGCGGGAAACATCCCATTGAGCTGGAGCCTCACATTTGGACTCATGGCAGCCCTCTTCTTTTTCTTTGCCATCTATCATCTTTTCGTGCTGCCTTATCCGCACACGGACACCTCCCGTTATATGGAGGCAAAGCAAGCGGGCGTATCGCTCCGCGTTGGAGACTTCGTCAAGGAATTCTTCACAACCTTTGTCTCTTTTTTCAAAAAGAAGGATATCATAAAAATTATCATCTTCCTTTCGATGTATCGCTTTGCTGAGGCGCAGCTGGTCAAGATGAACAACCCATTTTTCCTCGACTCGCGCGAAAATGGCGGATTGAACCTGACCACCGCGCAGGTCGGCATTGCCTATGGCACTGTCGGACTCCTCAGTCTCACGCTGGGCGGAATCCTCGGCGGTATGGCGGCTTCGAAATGGGGACTTAAAAAATGCCTCTGGTGGATGTTCCTCTCTATTAACATCCCCGACTTCAGCTACGTCATCCTCTCCCGATACCTCCCCACAAACTTCGGCATAGTATGCGCGCTCGTCGGCGCGGAGGCGCTCGGTTATGGGTTCGGCTACACCGCCTACATGCTCTATATGATTTACGCGGCGGAAGGACCGCACAAAACCGCCCACTTTGCCATCTGCACAGGATTTATGGCGTTGGGCATGATGATACCGGGTATGTTCAGCGGATGGGTGCAATCCATTGTGGGATACCAGAACTTCTTCTGGTGGGTCATAATCTCCATCATCCCCTGCGCCTTTGTCACGCTCCTCATCAAAGTGGATCCCGAATTCGGCAAAAAGAAAAAGACTGAAGCATAGCGTTTAACATTGACAAATCGCGGGCAGCTATCTCACAAACACCTTTGTATTGAAGATTATATCAAGCGGAGCGGTGAAATGAGAAAAGCTGCCCTCTTTTTTTTATGTATTATTTTTTTATCCTCCTGCGGCAAGGATAAGGAAACTAATCAGCCGCAAGTCACATCCTATGCTGAACAAGTGCTGGCGCGCAAAAAAGATAACCCGCCTCCGCCCAAAGTTGATAATTCCGAACAAGAAAAAAAAGAATCATACATGGAAGCCCCGCTCATGCCAGCAAAAGTCGTGGTTATGCCGATGGCTTGCGTGAACGGCTCCTACGCGCCCGGCAATTATCAAAACAGGCATTACTTTCCCGCTCTTGTCAATACGCTCCTTGAAATGTATGGAAACATACGCACGCCGCGCCGCTCCGCTGTTATTGACGCCGCCTTGGAAAAAAAACTCATCGCGCCCAATTTCCAAGCTCGCCGCCGCAAAACATATAATCTCATAGAGACCGCCAATTTTGGAAACGAAATAAAAGCCGAACTTCTTGTTATACCAAGCCTCTATGGCAATGATGACGGCAATTATCGCTACAAGATTCAGATTATTGAACCATCAAAAGGCGTAGCCGTGCTTTGGGAAACCGAATGCGCCACACAGACGGTCAAACTGAATTTCCTTGCCACGCTGCCCCTATATGAAGAATCTGCTTTTAAAACCGCCCAATACCTTTTAAGCAAGGAGAACACCGCCGCGCCTTTTTTATCGAAATCAGATGGCACGCAGGAAGCGCAAGATTTGCTGAAAAAGGCAATAGAAATTCAAAAATCTCTGACAATCCCCGCCCAAATGGAAGCCATCAACATCATTTATCAGGCGCTCCGCGCCGACCCGAATTTCACAGATGCCTGGATTGCCCTCTCCAAATCCTACTCCATTCTGGCTCTTAATTTATATGGCAGCACAACCCAAGCAGGCGACGAAATGAGCCTGCGTTCTTTGATAGCCTCGACCATCGCCCGCCGCCTTGACCCCGAGAACCCCGGATTGGCAAAAGCCGCCCTGCATTCCGCCGGCGTCAACAAATCCCCGCATGAAATCAATAAATGGAAAAAAGCCTTTGTATCCCAGCGCCCGGACGACCCGCTCGCAAAATATTTGTCGTTGGAAAAAGATACCCCCGCCGCCCAATTGGATGCCCTGAAATTGATGGTAAAATCACCTGAAGATTTCGTTTACTTTATCCAATCAGTCCCCGCCAAAGACGCCTCATCGCTGATGAATGAACTGGTGGAATCTAACCCCGAATCAACGCTTATATATCATAAACTGTATTCTGTTTTTCTGGATTTAGATTTCACCGAGTCCCGCCGCTTTGCGCTCGTGCATACCTATCTGGCGCAAAAACAGTTTTTGCAAAAATGGCTCGACTTATTGCAAAAGCGCGACTCTAACCAATCAAAAGAATCTGTGGATAATTGTTTTAAAAAGTTGGAATCTTTGGCAAATAACAACGAAAAAAAATCAGAGGATATCAATGAACGCTTGAACGCCATCTTTGATACCCTTCAACCGCAATATGGCAATGCTCAAGCATACCAATTCCGCCTTAACTGCATCCCATTAAAGGTTCTGAAAATCTGCCGCGAGGTTCATAAATCCGCCCTTGCCGAAATCAATGCCGATTCCGCGGATGCCCCCCATTTTTACGATTCTGTGAATCTGACCGAACGCGATGCCGTCATTTTAGGGCAACGGGAACTCCTATGCGGTCCCCTTGCGAATCTTTATATCATCGGCACATCTTGGTATGTTCTTGAAACAGTAAAAGAAGTGATGCCGGCTCTTGAAAAACTCTTCCCCCGCGATATGCTTGTTTACGACACATGTTTCTGGGTTTTGTATAAAAGCACAGGAGATGGTCCCACAGGAACTGCATATCTAAAAAAAATGTATGCAATTGACCAATCCAACCTCAACGTACTCCGTTATCAGTTGGATAATTACATTTCTAAAGGCGGCAGTGCCCCCGACTTAATGAGAGCCATGTATAATCATATATCCATTGACCCAGGCAATGAAAATGTCGTGTCCCGTTCCTACAAGGATGCATTTAAAATTGAGGAAATCGAGCTGGCGCGCGATATTCTGAATTATTTCCTTTATCTATACCCCGCAGATATCAATGCAATTGCCTATAATTTTCATATAAAAAAATATCAGGAAAAAAGATTCATCACGCCTGAGGAAATTGAAAACGTATTCGGCAAAACCCCGACCGGTTTTACAAAAATTTCGCTTGCGGCGTTTACTTACAGAGCCAACGGATACTGGGATAAAGCCCTTGAATTATACAAGCAAGCCTTTGAAATGAGCCCCGATGATGATGATCTGGCATACGAATTGGGTTTAACATACCGCCTTGTTGGGCAGCCGGAAAAATATGTGGAAACTCTTGAAAAATGCGCCCAAAAAATAGGTCCAACGCTTAGTTCCGCTTTTCTTTTTCAGAATATCGGGTGGTATTATTTCTTTCAAGGAGAGTTTGAAAAAGCAAAAATTTATTACTTAAAATCAGACATGATTGACTCTTGGCAGGGAGGTTCAATTCTCGGACGCGCCTACATTGCCTACGCCGAGGGCAATACTCAGCTGTGTTTTGAAGAACTGGAAGCAAGCTTTAAACGCTATCATCACGCATACCCTGTTGAATTAAAAGCAAAAATCTTGTTAAAACAATACCGCCCTCAAGAGGCAAAAGACTACATACTTAAAACCCTTCTTGACCCTGAATTCATTTTGCCAATAGAGGCTCATCTCGCGATGTATGAATCTATGTATCGTTTGGGACAAAAAGAATCAGCTCTTGATAATTTTATTGGGTACAAAAAAATTTTTCCAACGCATATAACGCCCCAACTCGACACTGCGCGGATGTGCCTTCGCATGGGACAAGAACAAAAAGGCATTGCGGAACTTGAAGAGTGGCTGAAGGTTAAAAAATACGGCGTTTGGGAACTGCAACCGATATATCTGGCAATGGTGGAATGCTATCTGCAGCTCGGCAATTTTTCTGCCGCGGAGCCCTATCTGGAAAAATGCAAACTGTTTATGCCGTTTAATGAGAATACCCTTTCCATGCTGGGGAGGGTAGCCTTTGAAAAAGGCGAAATCGAAGAGGCGCGCAAGTGGACGGAGCTGGCGCTTCGCGTTTCCCCCGCGCTCACCTCCGCCGCCGCTACGAATGTTCTCATCGAACTCAAGGAAGGCAACGCGGATGAAGCCATCTCATGGGGCGAGATAGGAATGAAGAGATGCATTTTTGATGACGATACGCGCCTTTATGCGGCGCTTGCCCGCGCCTACGCAAAAAAGGGCGAGGTGGACAAAGCAAAATCGTTGGTTGATAAGATTATCCTCATTGATGGCGCGGGTTCATATTGGGCAAAAAAAGCGAGCGAATGATTAGAAACGCAAACGCCTCTTTTTACAATTTATCCACAATAGCGGGAATTTTAATATCCGCCAACCGACGCAGCGCCTCGTTTAACAAATCCACGCGCGCCTGATAATGCAAAAAGGCGCTCTTGAATCCAAAAATGATGATGTCCCGTATTTCGCTCTCCGTAAAATTGAAGGCAGCCGCGGCAAGCATCAACTCCTTTGTCACCGTCGTGTCGGACATCAAACGGTTGTCCGTGTTGACCGTCACCCGCAACCCGTAATCATAAAAGAGCCTCAGCGGATGGCTTTTGATGTCGTCAATGGATTTCGTATGCAGATTGCTGGTCAGGCAGATTTCCAGCGGAATGCGGTGGTCGTTCACGTAATTGAGCAGGTCGCCATCCTCCTTCAGATGCGTCCCATGCCCGATGCGGTGCGCGCCGCAATCATGAATTGCCTGATGGATGCTCTTCGGTCCGTATGACTCGCCGGCGTGAATCGTGCAGTTGATGTTGTTGCTGCGGACAAGGTCGAATGCCTCGCGGTGATGCTTGGCTGGGAAATCCTCTTCCGCGCCGGCAAGATCAAATCCCACAACGCCCAGATATTTGTAAGCGATGCAAAGCTCGGCAAGCAACTGCGTGGTGCGGGGGCTCATGTTCCTCATACCGCAGAGAATCATCCGCGCTCGCGTCCCGAATTTTTTCTCCCCCTCTTTGAGCCCCGCAAGAACCGCCTCAATAATGCGCCCCATGCTCAAACCCTTATTCGTATGAAGGATAGGGGAGAAACGCGCCTCCACATACCAGACGTTTTCCGCCGTTACATCCTCCACGAGCTCGTAGGCAATCCGCCGAAGAGCGTCCTCTGTCTGAAGCACCGAGAGCGTGATATCAAACCCCCGCAGATAATCCTCAAGACTGGTTGTGTGTTCGCCGCATACAATCAATTTGCGCAAGTCATCAGGATTATCTGCCAGCAGTTTGACCTTTTGCTGCTCGGCAAGTTCAAGTATGGTTTCAATTCTTAAGGAGCCGTCAAGGTGGCAGTGCAAATCCGTTTTGGGCAGCGCCCGAATCCATTCTTCTGAAACAGCCATGATAATCACCTCCGAAAAAAACGCTTATCTAAAAATGGACATAATGCATAATTAAATTTCTCTTTATAGGCGATGGAGCGTGGCTAAGTCAATAAAAAAAGAGAGGTTATCGAGACGCGGCTGCTTCCCGATATGTTTGAATTGTCTGCTCAAGGTATCTTTCGAGCGGAAAATTTTGTTCAACATAGCGCCGCAAATAATCGGCGCGTTTTCGCCATTCCGGCAGATGGGGAAGGATGCTCCTTAATTGTTCCGCAAGATGGGTTGTGTCTCCGCGCTTGAAAAGCCAGCCGACCTCCGGCTTCACAATCTCCGGCGTTGCGCCCGCCGCCGATGCCAAAACCGGCGTGCCATGCGCCAGCGACTCGATGGAAACCAGTCCGAAGGCTGGCTGCCCCAGTTCAGGATAGATGAATAAATCCGCCGCCGCCAAATAATCGTGAATTTTGTCGCCGGGGATTCTTCCCGGAAAAAAGACCTGTTTCAACCCAAGGGTTTGAGCCATTTTCTCAAGGCGCCCCCGCCAGCGCCCCTCTCCGCCGATGATATATTCAAAATCCTTTTCCCTTGCTGCCGCAGCGGCTTGCAAAGCGACATCAACGCCTTTCATTTCCTCAAGCCGGCTGAGCGTGAACAGGATTATCTTTTCGGGCGGGAGCCCCAGCCTTTGACGCGCAAGAAAGCGCTCTGGTTGCGGGATGCGGGCAACATCCACCCCCAACGGCAAAAACCGCAACTTATCCCCGATATCACTTCTATCGCGCCGCAATTCATCATAAGAAAAGCGGCTGTCTGCCAAAATCAGCGATGCCCTTTTCAGATATCTCTGATAAAAGGGATACATAGCAAGGCGCCAGCGATGGCGCCAAACCATCCGAGCCTTTTCAACAAAGGAATATTTACCGAACTGTTTGCGGTAAAGCGGCGTTTCGCTGAATAGCGTTCCATGCGGCGAGATAATCATCGGCAGATTAGCAGGCGGTTTAAACGTTAACCCCGCAAATCCCTGCGAATGGAGAATATCGAAATCCTCTTCTTCATGCAGCCGCCTGATTGCCTTGTTGAGGAGCGGAAAAAAAAACGGCGTATATTGCGATGGTTTTGTGCCGGAAAGATAATGAACGGATATATTCTCAAATTTTTCAAAATCGCGCCCTTTGGGATGCGCCGTTGTCAAAATATGGACACCGTGCCCCCCGCGAGAAAGTCCACATGCGAGATCCCAAGTGATGGTTTCCATCCCGCCGGAGCGGTGAACGGGCAGCGAACGGGTAATCAGGCAAATCTTCATGGCTGGTCTCTGATGCCAATTTCCACTTGATAATATCTATCGCCGCCGCTTTTGCGGCTGGGAGTCCCCTGAATCATTTTGGATTTGGACTCCGCCCCGCGGACAATCGGCGTTGTTCTTTCATCAGCAACTTGAACCTCAGCCGATTTGAGGTTTGAGGACGACTGTGGCGATAGACTTCCCGCCGCGCCTCCCAAGGCTGGAACTGTTTCGGCAACGCGCGCGCCAACCGGCTCCGGAGCGGTTAAAAGCGCAGGCGCATCCTTTCTTTTCCAAGCCTCGCCCAACCGATTGGATTCCTCATCGGCTTGATAAAAAAGATTTTTAGCTCCCCCTTCATGCGCTTTTGCGTCGCTATCGGAGTCTGCACTGGCAACAATCATTTGCTGTTTCACAATACGAATGTTTGTGTTTTTAATAGCTGTTTCAAATCTTTTTAAATCTTCAACAGAGATTTCAAACGAATAAAAAGTTTCCGCAGGTTTTTCAATCTTGCGAACCTGCTTGATTTTGGAGGCATTGAACCGATTGAGGATATTCAAAGCAGAGCCGGCTTCGCGGTCCGCGTCCCGGAGAAGCGCCCTCTCGGCGAATGTTTCCAGCTCAGGCGCTCTTGCCTCATTCCTGAAAAGCGCCGTTCGATTCGCTGCAACCATATCTTCCTGTATATTTGAAGGCAACCTATAGGTATCCGGAATATAAGTTCCAATATAGTAGCGCGGACTCAGTAATTGTATCCCGATAACAACGGAAAATATGATGACCGCTGCCGCCGCGCCCCACACAAAAAAGCGAAATCGGAACAGGCTCAGAACCTTATCGAAAATGCGAACTTTATGACATGTCTTTTCCGCCCGCAGCCGCTCCATCACATTACGGCGCAATATCGGCGGCGCAGGCACGGCGGGTGTCTGCCGCAAGGCATCAAAAAGACGCACCTCTTTTCGGCACAACTCGCATTCCGCAAGATGCGACTCCACCTCAGCCCTCTGCGCCTCTGCCAGCGTGCCTGCCAGATATCCTTCCAGCAAATTAACAATGTTCTCGCAATTCTTCATCTCTTCATCTTCAACCATCTAATATTTAGATGCGTCATTATAAATAAGGTTCCATCAAATCTCTTAATTCTTTGCGGGCGCGGTTCAGCCGTGATTTGACCGTTCCCGTATTGCATCCCAGCGCCTCGGCTATCTCCTCATAAGAAAGCCCCTCCATAAACCGCAGCGACAGAATCGTCCGAAAATCAAAAGAAAGCTCGTTCATTTTTTCATCCAGAATCGCGCGCAGTTCATGACCGGCGGCTTGCTGGCGAGGGTTCGGAGCGCCGTTGGGAATTGGCGGCGCATATTCCCGCTCATTTTCGCTATTGGCTGGCTCCAAAGGAACGCTCCGATCGCTCACGCGCTGGGCGCCCTTCCGCCAAAAGTTTTTCGCCTGATTGACAGTAATCCGATACAGCCACGAGAAAAATGCCGCCTCGCCGCGGAATGAGCCCATTTTGCGAAAGGCGGCGCAAAACGCCTCCTGCGCCAAATCAAGGGCGTCCTCTTCGTTACCCAAAAGCCTCAGCGACAAATTGTAAATGCGATCCTGATGAATCTGGACAAGGCTGTCAAAGGCTTCCAGATCTCCCTGCCGGCTTCGCTCAATTAGGGCGGATTCCGTTCCAGTTTGATGTTTTGTTTCGCTTCCCACGTTGTCTTTCTTTGGCTGGGCAATATCAAAAAAACAGGCGTCTCTTTCGCCATAAAAGACGCCGCTATCTAAGATAAAAAATCAGAAATTCTTCTTGTTCTGGATGCGATCCCATGCGGGCAAAACACCGCAGAAAACACCCGGTCCTCCGCCGATGCGGACAATATCCCCCTTGCTGATCGTTCCATTTGTAGGGTCGTAATCGCATCCCTCCTCATGGCACTGCAAGGAATAGGAGGATGTCATCGCCCCGCCCCCAAAGCAATTCTTTTTATCAGGGCCCGCGCTCACAATATGCCACGCCGCTCCCGAACATGCCCCCGATGCCCTTGTGCCGCCGATTCTTCCCCCCGGACCCAGCGTCCGCGCATCCACGTAATCATACCCATCATAAGCAGGCAGAATCGCGCCATTTGGTCCATAAGCAAACTTGACCTCTGGGTTGATAAAAGGATCCCGGAACACCGTTGAAATGAATTTTACCGGCGTTGTCAGCCAAACAAAGCGGGAACTTACGCCCTCTTCTCCCGGAAGAAAAGGAGAAGGACCGTTGATAGAACCGCCGCCGGTTAACGCATAAGGCGAATTCGGCGCCACAAGCGAAGGATAATGATTATTCTGCGTGGCGTAAGACTCGATAGCCGTCGCCAGCGTGCGCATATCTGTTTTGGCGCGGCTGACCTTCGAGCGCACTTGCGCCTCCAAAAAGTTTGGCACGGCTATGGCAGCCAGAATAGCAATAATCGCAACCACAATCAAAAGCTCAATCAAGGTAAAAGCCTTTTTCATGGTTTCACCTCCTTTCAAATAAAATAAATTTTAACTATTCTGTAGGGCTTGTCGAGTTGTCATCCTGATAAACAACAGCCGTTCCGCGCATAAAAAAGGCGTATGTGTTGCCCGGCTTCCAATCGGGGAAAGGCGTCCGTTCGTCAACCACCATACCTTGAAAACGCTTGGGCAAAATGCGAATATCCGCCACAGCGTCCGCGCCGATGCGGCGACCCATCTTGCGCATATCTGCCAGCATTTTTGATTTATTTTCCGCAGTCTGTTCGTCGAAATAACGGGATTGAATAATGGCGATGGATTTTATCGGACGCTCCATCGAGCCCACAAACAGTTCAACATCCGAATCGCTTTGTTTGGGCGGGTAAGTTTCCCAAACAAGTTTCTTCACCGTCGGCGTATTGCAGCCGCTAAACATCATCACAGACAAGATGATAATCAGACCCAATAAAGCAGTTTTTTTCATGCGTTCCCTTGCTCTCATTTTTAAAAAACAATACGTCTATTCGCCTCTCGAATGTCAATATCAAACATAAAACAGCATCAAAAAATATAGCCGTTCAACGCCATTTTTTCTTGATTCGGATTCGGGGCATTGATATGAGGTAAATATTATTCACCCAAAAGTTGGTTTTGGAATGACAAATGAACTTTTAAACAATTCAGAAAAACGCGAAAATATCCCCTTGATGAAAGCCATTCTTGGTCCTGAAATAGGCAAGTCCTTTTTTGTCTCAAAACCCCTTGTCACATTTGGCAGGGGAGAGGATCGCGACCTGAAATTCAATGACCGCGCCATGTCCCGCAAACACGGCGAAATTATTTTCTTAGAAGGGCGCCTCATCATCCGCGATACCGGCAGCCAAAACGGTATCAAAATCAACGGGCGCACCACAATGGAACAGGAACTGGAAGATGGCGATCAGATTGACATCGGCTCCACCCGTCTTGTGATCTCCATACCTAAAACAATTATCTTTGACGAGGTTGAAAAATGAAAATCAGAGCCCGCGCCCCGATTCGTCTCGATTTCGGCGGCGGCTGGACGGATGTCCCCCCTTTCTCCGAAAAAGAAGGCGGCGCCGTCCTCAATGCCACCATTAACCGATACACTTACGCCACACTTATCCCCCGCAAAGATGAGCACATCCGCATCATCTCCGCCGACTTTGACACCTTTCTCGAAGTCCATGACTTCAAACAACTGGAATATGACGGAAATTTGGATCTTATCAAGGCGGGAATTAAAGTGCTCGGCATCAAACAGGGGATGGACTTATACGTTCGGTGCGACGCCCCTCCCGGCTCCGGCACAGGCTCCTCATCGTCCATCAGCGTTGCCCTTATCGGTCTCCTCAACTGTCTCCAAAAAGAAAAACTCAGCCCGCACGAAATTGCCAAACTCGGGCGCGTGCTCGAACTGCAAGAACTCCACATCGCAGGTGGCAAACAAGATTACTACGCCTCCGCTCTGGGAGGCATTAATTATATCGAATTCGAAGACCCAGCCGTGAGCAACAGCCGCCTAAACATCCGCCCCGATGTCATCTCCGAAATGGAAAAACACATGGTGCTTTGCTACACCGGCAAATCGCGCCTTTCCGGCAACATCATATCAACCGTCATGAAAGCCTATGAACGCGGCGAGAAAAAAACAACACAGGCGCTTTTCGCCCTCAAACGCATCGCCCATGAAATGAAATCAGCTCTCCTCACCGGCGACCTCAAATGGTTCGCTTCGCTCCTCGATGAAAACTGGCAGAACCAAAAAAAACTCGATGCCTCAACATCCAGCGCCCAAATTGATTCCTTATTTAAGACGGCTTACAAAAACGGCGCCATTGGCGGCAAGGCGCTCGGAGCGGGCGGCGGCGGGTGTCTGATTTTTTATTGCGAAGACAACCGCGAACACGATGTCCGCAAAGCCCTTCAGAAAAAAGGCGTCCAAATAATTGATTTCAACTTCGAATTCCAAGGACTTTTCACATGGGCTCAGCCGGAATGAATTGATGTCGGAACATTCACACCGCCAGAACCAGCGCAATCCCTCCGACAATCAGAAACATCACGCCGACAAATAACGCCATATTGATGATGATAATTGTTATGACGATTAACGTCGCCTTTTCTTCCAGCACATCCGCCATGCCCATGATAATCGCCCGCGTCGCGAAAAACCACGCCACAATCGCTATCAACACATTCACACCGCAGATGGGAATAAACATGCAGATTTTCCACACAACCCCGCCAACGATTGAAATAATTGCCGCAGTTAAAATAGATTTCAAAAAAGACATGGGCGCTCTGGCGCTGCGGCAACTCAGCCAAATGACAAAACCGCTGATAATGGCTCCAAATGCTCTTAAAATCAAATCAAGAATCAAAAAGCCTTCTTTGGTCGAAGCCATTTTGCTAAGACCAAAAAACCGAGTCTCGTCAACAATCTGAACATTGCCCTGACTGAAAGGAGGTTCAACAAAACGCTCAGCGGCGCCGTAAGTTTGCGCTGCCCCAGCTGCGGTTTGCGTCGCCGCAGCGGCGGCATGTGCAACTCCAGTGGTGGCATGCGTTGCCCCAGTTGTGGCTTGTGCCGTTCCAGTTGTGACATGCGCGGACTCCGAATTATCAAGAAACAAAGGCGGACCTTCGAACGCTACAGGTTCATCCGTAACTGGCGGCGTATCTGTGGGCTTCGGCGGGGCGGGCGTGGGCGAAGGCGTCGCAACAAGCAAATCCGCAAGCAAGACAACTCTCGGCGTTGGCGTTGGAGTGGCGTCGTTGATAAATTGCAGTTTGATTATGGAGGCGCTCCTGACCGGAAATCCTTGATTATCGGGCGCAGCGTCTGCCGGGCGAACGGTAAAAACGCCGCCATTCTCGTTATTTTCATATTGGAGAACCGACACGCCGTTAAACACCCTATCGCCGGACAAAGTCATGTCGGCGCGTCTGTAGGAGATTTCCTCGCCATCGCCCAGCGGCTTGAAAGTTATTTTGATAACATTATTTTCTGGAACCGGAAACCCCTGCGATTCCGCTTTGCCATCTTTGACAGGTCTAAAAATGAAGGAATTTTCCGGCGGGCCTGTAAAAGATTCTGTCCAGACCGCATCAAAAACGCGATTTTCCGTCATAATAAGCGAATCGCCGCAAAGTCGGGGCGAAAGAAAACAAATAACAATCGCAAAAAGAACGGAAGAAAAAAACCAACGGTTCATAAAATTTCTCCGGATTTCTAATATACCAGACAGCAGAATCATCGCCCTCTCCCGAATTTGTCAAGGTCAAAAACTTTCTGTAAATATTTGGTAAATACTTGGGGTCAGACTACTCGATTAGCTCGATTTAATACTGCCACAGCACTGTATAATTAAAGAGGCATATTATTTCGCAATTAATACTTATACACGCGAAATTATGCACACGAAATATGAATGCAACCAAAACTTCCCAAAACGAATATTAACGAAATGCCGGGAGTGACCCTTAATTTCTCCCTAAATTTCATTAAATTTCAAAATGTTTTCAGTTTCTTTTTATTGAGAATAGTATTTATTACAATTAATAAAATGGGCAATGTTAATACATCTTGAGCATTATGATTAAATATTTGATAAATCAAATTTACTTTATTACCGTTAATATAATCGAAATAAATCTCTGGTATGTCCTTGCCCAGGACATCGTTCTTACGATAAATTTTCAAAATATCTTTCTCAATTGTTGATAATTTGCAATCGGAAAGGTGCTTTTTCCATTGTCTTCTTGAAGGATAAAGAAGATCAATATGTGGCATATCTAAATTTACACGAATTCTATGAATTGCAAGTCTATCTGAAAGTCTATTTATATCAAATGATTTTCCGTTAAATGATACCCAAATCGGAAAAGTCTTCATTTTATTTACCGCTTTTTCTAACATAAATGATTCATCTGATAAATCTTCCATGAAATATTGCTCTATAACAAAGTTATTAGATTTAAAATATCCCATACTACAAAGAAAAACATAGACTCCAGATCCGCTCAAACCTGTTGTTTCAATATCAAAAAAAAGCATATCTGAAAGACAATAATAATGTGATTTTTCTTTAGGATGGAATAACTTTATATCACATTGCATCTCATTTGAAAATTCGCAACCATAAGGAAAAAAATAATCGCCGATGTTTTGGTTTGGATTAAAAGGTATATTGACCCACCTAAGCTGACAAACGGATTCTTTATTTTTCAAAAAATCAATATGTGCAGGATGGGCTCCAAATTTGCCTTTTTGTTTTGATATATCAACCTTAATCCCATTTCCCGTTATATCATGGTTGTCCTTAAACGTGTTGTCTTTTTTATTATTGGAAACACTTTTCAAACCATGTCTATCTTTTTGGAGAGGAAAACTCGATTTCGACTTTTTGGAAATTCTTGCTTTTGCGTTTTTTTTATAAAACAAAAAATAGAAAATAATTACAACCGTTCCAGCATATAAAATTAACTTAATAACCTCAAAAAGAAAATCCGCCGCGGAAAAAACAGCGAATAAAATAGAATGCCATATATTACTGATAAAATTTATCATAGAAACACCATCGAAAAATGATGTTTTGCTTATAAGGAATAATATGCGTAAACCTACAAAGTAAAATCAACCCCAAAAGCCCCATATTTTGACGTAACTTTGAACCTTCAAAATAGTGAAAAAAATGTGTCCGTTGGAAGATGAAAAATGGGAGGAGGCGGAGGAAATCTAGGCATGGCTTGCGGCACGCGCCGGTAGCGCGAACAGAACCCGCACAATTGAATAGATGCGACCATAAACCCAGACGCCCTGTCAGACGTTCCGCCAGCGCCGGTCCGCCGAAAGCCGTTGCGTTTGCATCAGCAAAATTTACCTTGATTTCCCGCCTTGTTTTGATTGGCTCATATTCACAATCAAAAGCTCTTTCTTTAAGTGGTTTGTTGATTTAATCCTTAATAGAACTGGGGCTCCGATGGACATTACTTTTATTTTTAACAAAACTCAACTATTTTGAAGAATCTGGAAATCGTCAGGAAAATAACATTTCTCCTTGACCTTTACTTATCATGAATGACCCCAATATTTCCAAAGCTTTCCGAAACGAATATTAACGAAATGCCGGGATTGACCCCAATTTTTGATTGACCCCAATTTTTGCCCCTAATTTCTTTTAATTTTCCCTTAAATAAATTCGCAGAGTTTGATATTTCTCTTGCCGATTGCCAATCGGGGCGTCTTATCTCTTCCGTTTGTTTGATGCGAAAAGGAGGCTATCATTTTGCATGAGCTTTTAGATAAACTCAACCCCATGCAGCGGAAAGCCGTTGAACTGACGGACGGTCCCCAGCTTATTATCGCCGGCGCGGGCAGCGGCAAAACCCGCGTCATCACTCATAAAATTGCTTACCTTATCAAAGAAAAACACGTCCCCCCTTGGCGCATCTTTGCCGCCACGTTCACTAATAAAGCCGCCAATGAAATGAAGGAGCGCGTCATTAGCTTGCTGAAACTTCCAGGCGAGGTTAAACTCAACATCTCCACTTTCCACTCCCTCTGCGCCGGATTCCTTCGACGCGAAGCGCCCAAAGTCGGATTGTCCCCCCATTACACCATCGTGGACGAGCGCGACCAGTTGGCGGTTATCAGGGACTGCCTGAACGGCATGGAGATCCCTCCCGAAGTGTGCAAGCCGCAGCAGGCGCAAGACCTCATCAACATGGCAAAGATTAACCTCCTGAATCCCGAAGATTTAGAAAATGAATTTTACTTAAGCTCTGTGGAAGAAATCATTCCCGAAGTCTTCCGCCGATACCAGCGCAAACTTGCCGAAAGCGACGCCGCAGATTTTGAAGACCTCATCCTCCATATTGTCCGCCTTCTCAAAAAAGACGAGGAAACACGGCGGTATTATCAAGAGCGATTCCAATACATCCTTGTGGATGAATATCAAGACACCAACTTTCTCCAATTCGAACTCATCAGACTCCTTGCCGGCGCGCATGATAATCTTTGCGTGGTGGGCGATGAGGATCAGAGCATCTACAGCTGGCGCGGCGCGAAGCTTTCCAACCTCCTTGATTTTTCTAAGACATTCCCCGGCACGCAGATTATTAAACTGGAGCAGAATTACCGCTCAACGAAAAATATCCTCAAAGCCGCAGATGCCGTTATTGCAAACAACATGGAGCGTATCGGAAAAACCCTCTGGTCGGAGCGACCGGCGGGCGACCCGATTTTTGTCATTGCGGCGATGGATGAAACGGACGAAGCCCGCCGTGTTGTGGAAACCATCCTAACCCTTTGCCATCTGGAAAATGTCCCGCTTGGGCGCATGGCAATTTTCTATCGTCAAAACAGCCTCAGCCGCACCTTTGAAGATGAAATCCGCCGGCGCCGCGTCGCCTATCGCATCGTTGGCGGCATCAAGTTCTACGACCGCGCCGAGGTTAAAGATTTGCTCGCCTATCTCAAATCTGCCATTAATCCCAATAACACCATCGCGCTCCAGCGCATCATCAACACCCCCGCGCGCGGCATCGGCAATCGCACCGTAGAAAAACTCTTGGAAATCGGCATGGAAAAAACGCTGACCCTGTTTCAATCTTTAGAATTTGCGGTGGCGGAAAAACTCCTTCCCGCTAAGGCTTCTTCCAAAATTACAGAATTTTTGGCTCAACTCAAAGATTGGATGCGCGCCGCTTCCCGCATAACGCCCTTTGAACTTTTGCGCCGCATCATCGAGGAAACTCATTACATTGAATCGCTTGGCGATCCCAAAAGCATCGAGGTCATTTCAAAAAAGGATAACATTCAAGAACTCCAGAACGCCGTTCAGGATTTTTTTGAGCGCAATCCCGGCAGCGCTCTGGAGGATTATTTCGAAACTCTGGCGCTTGCCGCGCCGGTGGATGAGCTCCAGAACGCCGACGATTGCCTTGCCCTGATGACCCTTCACGCCGCCAAAGGACTCGAATTTGATGCGGTGTTCATGGTCGGCATGGAAGACCCCATCTTCCCGAACCGCCGCACAGTTGAAGAATCACAATCCATCGAAGAAGAGCGCCGCCTTTTTTATGTCGGGCTAACCCGCGCCCGCAACCGTGTTTTCCTTTCCCGCGCTGATAGCCGTCTTTTTCATGGGAAGCGCGACTGGAATCTGCCCTCGCTTTTCATTGACGAAATCCCCGAAAATCTCAAAAAGGCATGGGATCCCCGACGCTATGGATGGAACGCAACAGACCGGCATTGCAAAAAACATTGAGCATTGAATACATTTTTTTATTGTTTGCCAAATACGCGAAGGTGTATAAGCTTTATTTGTTTTTGTGAGGAAATAATATGCCTTGCGCAAAAATATTGATTGTGGACGACAGCGCGGAAGTTCGAGAATTCTGCCGGATGATACTCGGCGATAAATACGAACTCGCCTTTGCAACCAGCGGCGATGAAGCCGATGAGCGGCTCGCCGCCGATAAACCGGATCTCATCCTGCTGGATATTTACCTCCCGCGTGTGGATGGGCTCATGCTGGCGGAAAAATATAAAGCCAATCCAGAACTGAGCCATATCCCCATTGTCATGATGTCCGGCTTGATGGCGGATTCTTATCTGCCGGGCGGTTTCTGGAAAATGGCAACCCCTGCGCAGGGCTATCTCCATAAACCCGTGGAACCCGCCGTTCTTCTTGCCGAGGTGGAGCGCCAACTGGCATCCGCCCGCGGGATTGATACCTCAGATAACCAGACAGGAGGGTATCTTTAGAATTGAAAAAACTCCTCGGTCGGTGTGAAAACTGCGGACGCGCGGTCTTCAAAGGCGAAACACTCTTTGAAATTCGCATAGATATCTACGCCAAAGGCGGACCTATTGAATTTGAGCCCGAAGACCTCGAAAAGGACCATCTGAAGGAAATGAAAGACCTGATTGCCCGCATGGAAAAAATGGATGTGGATGAACTCACGGATGAGGTCTGGGAGAGTTATCGCTTTAATTTGTGTCATCAATGCCGCAAGGATTTTCACAGCAAATTAAAAATGAAAGTATCAGGAACCATTCCGCCGGTGCGCAGCCGGTACAGCAATAATTAAAAGGAGAAAACCATGACTAAATTCTTTCAGGAATTCCCGATGCTTTATCAGTTCGTAATTGAGATCGCCTTGGTTATCATCGGCGCGGGCATCGCCCTTCCCGGACAAAAAAAATGGGGCTGGCTCATCTTCGCCGCCGGAATCGCCGGCATCCTTTTCACCATGAAATCAAAAGGATTGTTCAATCTTTAGGAGTTCGCAATGAAATCAAAGGTCGCAGTTTTAAAAACCTCGCCACAGTCCGTTGTTGAAGATATTGGCAGATTGATGCGCCTTGCAGATTATCAAACTTTTCTGCCCATTGATAAAGATACCCTCATCAAGATAAACATCTCTTGGCATCACTATTACCCCGCCTGCTCAACATCTCCTTGGCAATATGACGGCGTGGTCAATGCCCTTGCGCAGGATGGATATAACCTCAAAAAAATTATCCCAGCCCACAACCGCACCGTTGTCGTGGATGCCAAATTGGGAATCATCAACAATCATTTTGAAGCCATTGACTGGAAATACGGACTCCGCCCCGTCCATCTCTATGAAAACGATCCGCCTATTAACTGGCAGGTTTATCGCCCCAAAGGAAAGTTTCGCGTTTTGGACAAGGTCTATCCCGACGGCGTCAAAATCCCCGGCTTTTTCTTTGGCAAGAACATCATCCAGATGCCCACAGTCAAAACGCACGTCTTCACCACCATCACCGGCGCCATGAAAAACGCCTTCGGCGGTCTTCTATCCGAAAGGCGGCACTGGACGCACAGCGTAATCCACGAAACCCTTGTAGATTTACTCCTCATCCAAAAGGAGATTCACACCGGAATTTTTGCCGTGATGGATGGAACTATCGCAGGCGACGGACCCGGTCCCCGCGCCATGGTTCCCCATGTGAAAAATTACATCCTTGCCTCGGCGGATCAAGTTGCCATTGACGCCGTCAGCGCCAAAATGCAGGGCTTTGATCCCATGACGCTTGATTTTATTCGGTGCGCTCATGAAGACGGGCTTGGAGTCGGCGACCCCCGCGAAATCGAAATCCTCGGAGAGAACATTTCCGATGTGAATTTTCATTTTAAGGGAAAACAGGAAACCTTCGCCTCCCGCGGACAAAAAATGATTTATCACGGCTGGCTCAAACCGCTGGAAAAAATCCTCCTGCGTTCCCCTATTGTCCCATGGTCTTACGCCGCCTCGCGCCTTTATTATGACGCATACTGGTTTAACTTCATCGGAAAAAAACGCGTGAAGGAAATCATGAAAACCGAATGGGGCAGACTATTTCAAGAATATGAATTTTCTCATTATAAAAAAACACACAAGCAGCACCCGGCGGTTCATTTGTAAAAAAATCTTGGGAGGAATAAAACATTATGAATCTCAGCAGCCTGACACCCGCTCAGATTGAAGAACTCGTCAAATCCGTGACTGAGCGCGTCGCCGCGCGTCTGGCGCAGGAAGATGTTAAAACCATCCCGCCGACCGCGCCCGCCATAACGTCCTGCAGCGTTTCCTGCTCGGGTTGCGGTCAATGCGCCGATAAAAACCCAGCCGCGGTTATCAACATTATCGAAGCTGGCGCAAACCGCGTCGGCTCGCAATCATCGAAAGTCTCCACTCAGGATATCGCCCCCTTCATTGACCACACGCTCCTTAAGCCCAACGCCGCCGATAATGAAATCGAAAAACTCTGCAAAGAAGCCATTGAATATCGCTTCGCCTCCGTCTGCGTCAACTCGGCTTACGTCCCCCTTGCCGCTCGTCTTCTTGCCGGAACCGGCGTCAAGGTTTGCACCGTTGTCGGATTTCCCCTTGGAGCCATGTCCTCGGAGGCAAAGGCGTTCGAAACCCGCGACGCCGTTTCTAAAGGCGCGGACGAGATTGACATGGTCATCAACGTCGGCAAACTCAAATCCGGCGATTTTGAATATGTCCTTGAAGATATTCGGGCGGTGGCGCGCGCGGCACAAAAACGCTGCGTCAAGGTCATCCTTGAAACAGCATCCCTGACCGATGATGAAAAAGTTGCCGGCTGCATTCTTGCCAAAGCCGGAGGGGCGGATTTTGTCAAAACCTCAACGGGATTCGGCTCGGGCGGCGCAACCGC
Source organism: candidate division BRC1 bacterium ADurb.Bin183 (assembly GCA_002070185.1). Classification (GTDB taxonomy): domain Bacteria; phylum Sumerlaeota; class Sumerlaeia; order MWCT01; family MWCT01; genus MWCT01. The sequence continues at coordinate 381,230 of MWCT01000002.1, read as the reverse complement.
AGATGATATCGCCCTCATGCGCCGTGTGGTTGGTCCGCAGATGGGCGTCAAGGCATCCGGCGGCATCCGCACAACCGAAGACGCGCAAAAAATGATTGCGGCGGGCGCGACCCGCATCGGCGCCAGCGCCTCCGTTGCTATCGTTAAAGGCGGCGCTTCTGCCCCGAAACAACCGCTTGCGCAAGGAGGGTATGGCTCATAATGAAAACACGGATTTTTGGAGGCGTGTAATGCGTATAGCAGGCGGCGGTTGGAAATTTATTCTTGTTTTGCTTATTGCGACCATTGTTTTAGGTTTTGCAAAATGGTGGACCTTCATGGGCATGTTCTGCCTTCTGACGTTGTTTGTCCTTTATTTCTTCCGCGACCCTAAACGAATTCCACCCAATATTCCCGGCGCCGTTGTTTCGCCCGCCGACGGCAAAGTGGACACAATCGAAATAGTGCCGCATCCGGCTTTTCCGGAGGGAAAAGCCCGCAAGGTGGGGATTTTCCTTTCCATTTTTGATGTCCACATTAACCGCGCGCCATCCGATGGCAACATCATAGAAACGCGCCACAAATCCGGACGTTTCCTCAACGCCATGAACAAGGATTCCTCAGAAGCCAATGAATCCAATCTCGTAGAATTCAAAACCCCGTGGGGTCCAATGTTTGTTAAACAGATTGCCGGTCTGATAGCGCGCCGAATTATTTGCGACGTAAAAAAAGGCGACGCCGTCCGCCGCGGCGATAAAATCGGTCTGATTTGCTTCGGTTCCCGCACAGAGGCGTTTCTGCCTTTGTGCTCAGAAATTAAAGTTCAAATGGGCGATCGGGTCCAAGGCGGATTTTCCGTCATCGCTCAAATGCCCGCAAAGGAAAAAAATAAACCATGAGAAAAGTTTATATACTCCCCAATCTTTTCACCTCCGCCAGCCTTATGTGCGGACTTTTATCCATCATGCACGTCTTCCGAAACGAGTATGAAATGGCATGCTATCTGATTATGATATCCGCATTGCTGGATACGCTTGACGGCAAGATTGCGCGTCTGACGCGGACGCAAAGCTCTTTTGGAATCCAGTTTGATTCCCTTGCTGATTTGGTGGCATTCGGCGTCGCGCCCGCCATGCTGATTTATGCTTGGTTGCGGAATATCTTTCCAGCAAGCAGCGGCAGAGTTGCGACCGGCGTGTCGGCTCTTTTTGCCCTGTGCGGCGCGTTGCGACTGGCGCGGTTCAACGTGCAGTCATCCCGCGAAGAACGCAAAACATTTACCGGCCTCCCCATCCCCGGCGCCGCCTGCACGGTGGTTGTCACCTTTCTTGCTTTTTGGCACACAGGATTATACCGGCTTGGAGAGCCGTCCAGCTTTTTTCTTCGATTCCTCCCAGTCCTTTTTGTCGGGCTCAGCTGCCTGATGGTCAGCAATATCAGCTACCCCAGCCTTAAGCATATTGAATTTCGGGAAAAAAAACCGTTCGATTATCTCGTCCTCATCATTGTCTTTGTCTGTTTTATGATTGCCCTCTGGCATTTACAGTCGTTGATTTTCTTCTTTGGATTCTGGGGATATGTCATTTGGGGAGTGGCGGAACACCTGCTGCGCTCATTCAGACATCAACTCGCCCCTCAGCCGGTTCAACAGACTCAGAAGCAGCCCGTTCAACAGACCGAAATGGGAGCGGGCAAACCCAGATAAAATTTTCCTTTGGCGGTTGGATTCATTGCGGAAATTTTGGATAACCATAATTGTCCTCGTTCTCATTGTTGTATCGGCGGGTTATTCCTCCCGCAGCTTCTTCATGCGCAACAAAGGCATTTTCTATTTCAATAAAGGCGAATATGAAAAAGCAATCCAAAAGCTCGAAACCGCCGTTCTCCGCCGCCCGCATGATTACCCCGCCGCATACTATCTCTCGATGGCGTATTGGAAACTGGGCGACTACCCCGCCGCAGAAAAATCTTTGGCGCTGTTTATCAAAAATAATCGCGCAAATAAAAAAGCCATAAAAGAAATGGCGTTTCTTCAATTCCATCGCGGAGACATCATTAAATCTGCGGAGATGCTTTCGCCGCTCCTTGCCGAGCCCAGTAAAATAAAAGTTTTATCCACCGGCGAACAATCCCTTGCCAAAGCCATCATAGATTTTGAGCAAGGGCGCATATACGCCGCGCTGAACCTTTTGGAAAAACCCCAAGAACTCTCATCCGAACTCGAAGCCGTCCGTTTAGGATTGCTCGGCATAGCCTGCTCAAAAGTCAACCTTTTGGAAAAATCTCGCGAAGCGCTCGAAGACAGCCTAAAAATCTTCGGCGATAACCCCCTCCTGCTCTCGCACCTTGCCGCGGTTTATCTCCTGCGCGGCGAGCCAGACGAGGCGTCTTATTGTTATGACTGCGCGCGCGCCCTTGATTTTGTGGATGCCGACCTCATCTTGCGGGATGAGTATGCCGGCAAAGGCATCGGCGGGTTCTTTGATGGATGCACCATCTCCGCCCCCGCCCTGCGATATGACACCTCGTTTCAAAAGCAGATTACCTTTGAACATTATCCGATGGAAAAAGATATAATGTCCCTTGTTCCGGATGAAAAAGTTCCGGCGGTTGTCCTGTTCAAAAATGCTCGGCTCGGTTTTAATTTGACAGCCCCAGCCAACGGGGAATATATAGTTGATATAGAAGCGCGGGGAACGCCTTCCAATCTTATCTGGCCCCGAGCCGGTGTTTTAGTGAACGGCATCTTCCAAAAGCGCCTTTACATTCGCGGAAAAGATTGGCGGAAATACTCTATGGTCTTTTTTTTGACAGAAGGAGAAAATTCAATTGATTTCGAATATAACAACGATTCCGAACGGCTGGCAAAAGGGCAGGACCGCAACTGCCTTGTCCGCCGAATCCAAATTACGAGGAAGGCACAATAATCGCATGACCCGCGCAAAAATGATCCGTTTTTTTTTGGCGACGATTTTTTTGATTCTCATTCAGGCTGTTGCCCTTAACGGCGAGGAAAAAACCCAATTTCTCCTCCTCAAGGAACAGCCCATTCCAAAAAAAATAGGCGAGCCGGATGCCATCAAATTTTACATCCCCGCCGACGGTATTTACAAAATCACCTATCGCCAGATTAAAAATCTGGGCATCGCCCCCGAAGAAATAGATTTCAGCAATACATCCCTGTTTGGCAATGGAAAGGAATACCCATTCCTAATCGTCGGATATGAAGAGGATAACAGATTCGACAAAGATGATTATATGGTCTTCTACGCCACAAAACCGCGCGGCACATATTCATATCGCTCCCTTTATTCCGATGAAAATGTTTTCCGACTTGAATTCAACCGCCGCGGGCTCTTCAACCAGCCGCAGGTCTATCACAGCGGCGAAGCCCAACTGCCAAAAGCGGGCGATGTGCTCCGCCGCAGAATCCACTTCGAGCAGGACTTGTTCCTCGACCGCTTTGCCCATCCCTTTGGCGAAGATACCGACTACTGTTTTTACATCCCTGTCACCTGGCTGTTGGATAAAAACCGCCGCGTCCTCAATTTCAATCTCCCCGGATTGAACCCGAACGCCGTCGAGCAAACAGGCGGCGCGCGCATTTATGTTTACGGCAAATCAGAACTGAACATGCCCAACTATTACGACCATAATATCAAGTTCAGCATCAACGACCACCCGCTCGGAGAAAGACGCTGGCGCGGCGTCAAAGAATGCCTCCTTGAGAATTTCAACATCCCGCTCAATGTTTTCAAAGAAAGCGCAAATGAAATAGTGTTCGAACTCATAAACGTCAACGACCTGAAAATGGATCACATCAACGTGGACTGGTATGAAATCGAATACCCCATCAAATCCGAAGCCATCTCCAACGCGCTTGATTTCAAGGTCGCAAGAGGATTTTACAAACAGACACGCGAAATCTCTATCGGCAATTTTTCCAACAACAAAATATATCTTTATGATATCGGCGAAAATAAATTCATTACACCCGCTGTATCAATGGTTTCAGGACGCAACTATACCGCCTCCTTTGTCACTGAGCAATCCACCGTTCAGGAATATTTCATCGCCGCTGAACCGGCGCTTTTAGCTCCGTCAAAAATTAAACTCTCGCAATATATGGGGCTCAAAACCAGCCAGCATGCCGCCGAATATATCATCATCACGCACGAAAACTTCCTTGCTCAGGCGGAAAGGCTTGCAAAATACAGAGCCAAACGCGGCGCAAAAACCAAGGTCATACCTGTGGATTATATCTACGATGAATTCAACGGCTCTAACATCCACCCCACTGCCATCAAACAAGCCATTGCCCATATTTACAATAACTGGCAGCAGCCAAAACTCAAATATGTTCTGCTAATCGGAGATTGGAGCTGGGATTGGCACAATATTGACAGGCAGGCAAACCCCACAGGGATGCAACAGAATTTCATCCCCACATGGTATGTCCCGCACAATAAAATAGAATACGCCACCGACTCCTATTTTGCCAGCGTGGACGACGATTTCGTCCCCGAAGTTGCGCTCGGGCGACTCCCCGTCAAAACGCCGGCAGAGGCGGATATGGTGGTCAATAAAATCATCAACTATGAAATCAATTTCACTCAATCGGGATGGCGTCATAGAGTCCTGCTCACTGCCAGCGCCCTTTCCGATTTCCATGATTATTGCAACCGCCTTGCCTCGGATTATCTTCAGGATTACGCCGTGGATAAGGCTTATTGCAATGTCACCAGCTCTCTCGATGTCACCCAGCGCATCATAGACGCCTGCAACGAAGGCGTCGCCCTCCTCCTTTATGCCGGGCACGGCTCCCGTTATTATTGGCTCACCGGAACCAACATCGCTCATTCCTCCGAAGAACTCCAATACAACTTCCAGCCGGAAAAAATTGACCTCATCAACAACCCCCACATGACGCCTATGGTTTTTGCCGCCACCTGTTTCACAAATAACTTCGATAATCCCGCCGCCAGAAACTGCATCGGCGAAAAATTCCTCATCAAAAATAACGGAGGCGCCATCGGCGTCATCGCCTCCTCCTCCTATAGCTACATCCAAAATGATGAAATCTTCATGCAGGAAATGTTCAACGCCGCCTTCAATGATAACGATAACCGCTACATGGGCGATATATTCCTTTATGCCTCGCGCGCATGTCCCTCTGAGGAGGCGGTTAAGATGTTTCTGCTGTTGGGCGATCCGCTGACAAGGCACGGTCTGGTTCGAATATCCAGAGGGGAGCCGCAGGTTAAAGGCTCGCAGGGCAAAACAACCTACGAGTTTTATTGATTCTCCGCTCGCGGGCAATATGGGCGAATAATCACGAATGAGTCATCCAATATTCAAAAGAATTGTTCTAATATCAATATCCTCCCTGATTATATCCGCCCCCTTTTTTTTATATCCGCTTTTTGAGCGCCCCTCGCTCAGCCAGATGCATTACATCATGGTATGCGGTGCGGCGCTTATTTTCGGCATCGCCGCAGCTGTTTTTATTTTTCCGATAAAGATTTTTCCCCTGAGTCCCAAAGACTCGCCGCTTATCCTTGTTGGGCTTTACACGGCAGCGCTCATAATCTCCGCATTTTTTTCCGGTTCTTTTTTGTTCAGTCTAAAAGAGATGCTTTTTCTCCTTGTGTGCATGGGACTTTTTGCGGCGCTGGTCATAGCGCAAATCACGCCCGCTGATATGAATAAGATATTAATCCTTTTATGCGCGGTGGGCGCGGTGTCCGCTATTTATGGCATCCTGCAAAATTATGGAATCGAATTCCTCGGTTATGCCGCCGAATCCAAAAAAGGCAAATTGAATGTCCTGAGCATATTTGGTCATCCCAATTATCTGGCGGCGTATCTGACCCCGCTCCTGCCAATCCACATTAACGCCTTTTTGAATACAACCGCGCGGCTAAAGCGTTGCCTGATTATTGCCTCGTCCTTTCTTTTGGCTTTTTGCCTTGCACTGGCGGGAACGCGCGGCGCATGGCTTTCCCTGATTCTGGCGATGCCCGTCTTATTTATTCTCCGCTCAAAAATGAAAAACATCCCGTTTGATGGAGTCAAAATCGCAGGCAACGTTTTCAAAACTTTCATCATTCTGGCAGTTATCGCAATTTTGTTTCTGACGCTGGCAGCCCCGCGCTACAGCCTGCGGGAACGCCTCGGGGATTCGATGCCCCTTTTGAGCCGATTTTACAGCTGGCGCATGGCGGGCGAAATGCTGAAAGACCGCCCCTTTCTTGGCGTCGGATATGGCAGATACAAAGTCCTTTACTGGGATTATGTTAACCAGTTTCAAATGCGTCCCGAAAATCGAATCTATGATTACCTCCTCAACTACGGCAAGGGAGTGCCGCCGATTAACGTCCATAACGAATTTTTTGAAATCGCCGCAGAGTCGGGAATCATCGGATTTGCCCTATTCATGGCATTCCTTGCATTTGTCTTTTTGCGCGGATGGGAGACGCTTGCCAACCCTAAAAGGCAGCTCGAAAATCAAATCCTGCCGGGCATTCTTGCGGGCATCCTCTGCATCCTTGCCGACGCCCTTTTTAATTTTCCGCTTCATCAGCCATTGAGCGCGCTGCTTTTTTGGATACTGGCTGCTTTTTCTTTTTCATTTAGAATCGAGCGGGCGGCGCATCAAAAATGACAAAAGCAATATGAAAAACCCACGCGCAAATCTCATCCCTTTTTTGATAATCCTTGTTGTTTCTGCGGGATGCTACTTAAACGCTTTGGGCGGCGGATTCGCCTTTGATGATGTGGATATGGTGCAGAATAACTTCCTCATCCGAAGCCTGAAAAACATGCCGGAAATCTGGCGCACATCATGGTGGAGCGGTTCGGGACGCCGCTCAAATGAATACCGCCCCCTCGCTGTTTTTTCCTTCGCCCTTAATTATACCGCCGGAAAATTGAACCCATTAGGTTATCATCTCGTAAACATTCTCCTGCACGCGCTGTTCTCTATCTTGTTTTACTGGTTTTTGAAAAAGATTGGCAGCGATGAAAAAATGGCGCTGATCTCTGCGCTCCTCTTTGCCGCCCATCCCATACACACAGAACCCGTGAATAACATCGTGGGACGCGCGGAAATCCTTGCCGCCATTTTTGTCTTTGCCGGGCTCATTCAGTTTTGGAACGCCCATAAAACCAACCTCCCCGCTAAAAGACTGGTATGCCTGCTTGCCAGCGCCATGTTTTTTCTCTTGGGAATGCTCTCCAAAGAATCCGCAATAGCCCTTCTCCCCGCCGTCCTGTTTCTGGCGTTAATGAATAGAATGCCCCCAACAAACACCGTCCGCGCCTTCCTTTTTTATGGCATTACCCTTGTCCTATATCTAATAATGCGCCGACACGCCCTCGGCGGATTTGTCACCTCAGGCATGAAAGTTTCCCCGATTGATAACGTCCTCGTTCTGGCGGAACAGCGCGGCGGGTGGATACCCTACTACGCCACTGTCATCAAGGCTTTCGGGATTTATGTGCGCCTCCTCCTTTTCCCTTTAACGCTCTCGGCGGATTATTCCTATAATCAAGTCCCGCTCGCTACCGGCTTCTTTGAAGCGGGCGCGGTTATTTCCATCATATTGCTGGCGGCGCATGTCTGGCTGATTTATTATTTTTGGAAAAATAAACAATGGATACCCCTCTGGGGCGTTCTATTTTTTCTTTTTGCGCTGGCGCCTGTTTCAAACGCATTCAAAATGATTGGCACGCTGATAGGGGAGAGGCTGCTTTATCTCCCATCGGCGGGATTCTGCATAGTCGTCGGTTGGGCGTTCAGCCGCGCGGATTTATATTTCCGCCGACGCGGCATTGCCCTTATCTTATGCGCCCTTTTGGTTTTAGCCTATGGCGTCCGATGCCTTTTGAGAAATCCCGAATGGAAGGACGATAACGCCCTTTATGCGGCAACCCTGCGAACAAGCCCCAATGTGGCTCGCATCCATAATAATATCGGCACCGTTCTCAAAGAGGAAAAAAATTACAGCAAGGCGCTCATCCACTTTGAACGAGCGGCGGAGATAGCCCCTTTTTATGGCGCGCCCATCGCCAATAAAGGAGAAGTCCTGCGCCTTATGGGCAGACCCGAAGAATCTATCCCCCTGCAGGAAAAAGTCATCGCCATGCAACCGGATTATTCCCCGGCGCATTTCTTCCATGCCGAAGCCCTCCGCGATGCCGGTGAAAAAAACGCCGATGCCGCTCTCTATAAAAAATCCGCCGAATCTTATAAATCCGCTATTGCCCTCTGCCCTCTCATGCCGCTCTTTCACCTCAGGCTTGGCATGCTGTATCTTGACCACCATTCGCAGCCCGAGCTGTCTGAGGAACATCTAAAAAAAGCGCGGGAGCTTAATGCCCGTTTGTTGCCCGCTCTGACTGCTCTTGGGCAGCTTGAGATGCGGCGAAAAAATTATCAAAAAGCAAACGAGTATTTCATACAGGCAAAAAAAGAATTCCCAGAAGACCCCGCGCCATATTATTACCTCGGCATGATGGCGCTGGAATTGAAAAACCCGGAAGAGACGGAGAAGTATTTCAAAGACGTCCTTGCCCTTGCGCCCAACGACCCCTTCTCATACCTCAATCTGGGCAGGCTTTACTCTGATAATATGGACCGCCCAGCTGACGCCCGAAAATATTATCGCCAGTTTCTGGAAAAATTCCCCGACCATCCCTTGCGCGCCGAGGCGGAAGATTATCTGAAAAAGTGATGCATAAAAAAAATTGAATTGCTTGAATGGGATAGTTGGTGCGGGCGGGGGGACTTGAACCCCCACGAGTTTCCCCAATGGCTCCTAAGGCCATCGCGTCTGCCATTCCGCCACACCCGCACTCAATTAATAGCCGTTTCTAACAAACCCTTTTTACCCGCCGCAAGTCATTTTATAAAAGGTTTTTTATGTTTTTTAATAATGAAAAACCAGCAAGCGGGAGATTTCATAATTTTTTGAAAGGGAAAAAAATGCCCCAAAAAGCAAATAATCACCTTTATCCTAAAAAAATAGGTGTCAACACTTTTTTTTCTTGAATCCAAAAGGGTATCAACCCTATTATTCACAGGTATAATTGTAAATACGTTTACAAACATCATTTTTTCACATTATTGTTATGCTCAAAATTTTTTCCCATCCCACTTTTTTCGCGCCAAATGGACGAAAAATGAATTTGTGTAAAGGCATTGGAACATGAACTTTTTACATCCGATCTTCGTTGAACTCTCGCCTCAGGTTGGCTCGCGTGTTGACATCGGACGCCTTCTCCCCGTTGACATCGACAAAGAAGACCCCGAATTTCTCATTGAAATGTTTTCCGAGCCTCCCCGCTACACAGAGCGCATCGCCCCCGTCAGCACTCGCCTCGGGCAGGAATTAATCAGAGGCAAAAACTGGACGGAGCTAATGATTAAATGCTACCGTATCTACGCCCGCATCTTTTCCCATATCTCCGCCTATGTGGCGCAAACCCTGCAGGATATGTTCCGCGAAAAAGGGCTGGTGCCTATGGCAACGCTCGGCGTTGACCCGGATACGCTGCATCGTATTATCGAACTTGATTATGAACTGAATGAAAACACATACGGCAAATTGATAGACCTTTATAACAAAGGCATCGTCGCCCCCTGCGCAACCATCCCCTTTCATATCATACTTCCCGCGCTCAAACATGAATTCGATATCCGCTTCCTTATCCGCGCAGGGTTGCTCTTCTACTGGCCCATCCTCAAATCCTATCACCAGTGTATCGCCGATGTGCATAAAGAAAAACTTTTCGTCGCCTGCTTCTGGTTCCCAGAAGGGGGCTACAATAATCGGATTCTTCAAATTCTGCACGAAGAATTTTCCGCCCAATGCAAGGCGGACGGCATCAAAGAAAGCCATCTTATTATCCTGCTTGATAACGCGCAGGCGGAAGAGCGCGACAATGACATCCTTATGAAATCATGGAACATACTTCCCCTCAAATCGGATAAAAAAGATTTTATCACAGTGGTTTTCAAAGACCGCAACTTCTCCGACTGGGTCACCTTTTCCAACCCATCGGTGAAAAAACTGCTCGATCGCACCATCGCCAAAATGGACTCCGAGCTCAACGAAAAGAAAATTGACTACGGCTGGGCGCACTTCGAAAACATCTCCGCCCTCACTTACACCATCAAAGCCGCCAGCAATTTCGAACAGAAGGTTATCAAACTGACCGAACTCGGCTATCTGCCAGTCTCGCCCGATATCTTTATCCGCCGCAAACTCCTAAAAAAATACGCCCGCTCCCCAAGAGACACAAACACCATAACCCTCAAGGAGAACACCGCATGGAATGACTGGCATCATGACAACGTCTCGCTCGGGCGTTGGGAAGGCACGCTGGATAGCAACGCCGAATACAAACTCGTGGATGAAAACCATCCTTATATCCGCGTCACCCCAAAAGGGGAAATCGAAGAGCCCGGTCCCCAATGCTGGAAACTCGCATTCAACCGCGCTGTGGACATCTGCGCTGAAGCGGTCATCGGCGATCGCCAAACCTTGCAGGGCGGCATGCTCGGCGTCCTTGCCAGCCTCGTCTCCTCAAAAGAAAAAAAAATCATCCAGCAAAATGTCGAGGATTTCATCCTCCATTACTCCCTCCTCCATTGGCGGGAGCACTTCCTACAAAACAATTACTCCGAACCCGAGCTCACCATCGAGGAAATTGTCGGCGGGCATCTCCTCAAAGGATTGAAAAACAAATTCTCCCTTCGCGAATATGCCGTTGCCGCCACCGCTGCTCAGGCTTATTACTTCTGCCTTGATGCGAGGAAATCCAGCGCCGTCTTCTGGGAAAATTTCGACCAGCGCGCCGTTTACCAAAATGTTGCCATGCTCGTTTTAGGCATGTCCAACGCCATCCATGTTTATCACTGGATTAATCAACAAGCGGAGGCGAAAAAGATTGTCAAAATAATGAAGGATGAACTCATCCAGTTTGAAACCGCCTATCAACGATACAACCTCGCGGAGTTCGGAATCACAGAAATCGAATGGAAAGATGCCATCAAAAGCGCGGTTGACGATTGCTCTTTCAATGTAGTCGAGCGCGCCGCCCGGCGCATCGCGGCGCGCCACCTGCGTCCGCTGGGCTACCGAAAAGAATTCACGCTTGATGATGAGAATGTCCCCACAAGCGTTGGGCATATCTGGAGCGGCGAGGTTATCAACTCCAATTACACTTGGGAAAACCGCTTCTTCTGCGGCTTGCATGAAGAGTAAAAAAAATCCCATGCGCCTTTTTCGGCATTTCATCGAATACGCAGGACTCCTTATTGCCTTCGGTATTTGGCGCACTATACCCTTTTCGTGGGCGATGAAACTCGCCGACTCCCTCGCGCCCGCCCTCGCATTTCTTTTCCCAGTCCGCAAATCGGTTGTCCTTCGAAACCTCAACACCGCATTTCCCGATTTGAACGCTAAAAAAAGAAAAAAACTCCTGAGCGAAATATACCGAAACTTCTTCCTCCTCATCATTGAGTTCATCCATTTCCGTAATAAAGACAGCCAAGACGCCACTAGCCAGATTGCCGAAATCGAAGGCGCCGAATACTTCGAACAAGTCGGCGCGGGCGGAAAACCCTTCCTTGCCATCACCGCCCACATCGGCAACTGGGAACTTATGGGCGCATGGTTTGCCGCGCGCGGCGTGCCGCTCTCCGTTCTTGCTAAACCCATCCATAACCCCCATGTGGATAAAATGATTAACAAAATGCGCAAACAACGAGGCATGGAGGTCATTTCCACACGTGGCGAACCCATCCGCGAAGTACTTGCCGCCCTCAAACGCGGACGCTGCGTGGCGTTTCTTGCCGATCAGGATGCGCGTAAAGCGGGGATTTTTGTAGATTTCTTTGGCAAACCTGCCTCCACATTCACCGGTCCCGCCCTCTTTGCTATTCGCTCTGGACTGCCCATTCTACCCGCCTTTGACATCCGAACAGGGCTTGCCACCCACAAAGTTGTATTCCTGCCTCCGATTTATCCCCCGTCAAAAGAGGAAGACCGCGAATCCGCAATTCAGAAACTTACCCAAATACACACCCGCATATTGGAAGATATCATCCGCCAGTATCCTGAACAATACTTCTGGTTTCACCGCCGATGGAAAAGCCGCCCACCCGCTCAAAAAAATAAAAAAATTAAAATTGTTTCTTGACACCTACAATCAAAATTCGCAATTGTCTTCCTGAAATGGTTCGTTTAAGGTTACATCCAATTTCGCAAAAAGGAGGTGGAAGTATATGAAAAAAGGTTTTACTCTGATTGAGCTTTTGATTGTTGTGGCGATTATCGCCATCTTAGCGGCTATCGCCGTCCCCAACTTTTTGGAGGCGCAAGTCCGCTCCAAAGTCTCGCGCGCAAAAGCCGATATTAGAAGTCTAGCAACAGCCGTTGAGTCTTATGCTACTGATTATAATGTTTTGCCGCCGCACACAGAAGGTGATTCATCATCGCCTTGGTATGATCCTCGAGGCTGGGGGCTATCGGGACATTGGCTGACCACCCCTGTTGCCTATATTACAAGCAACCGTATCAGAGATCCCTTTGTTCCTGAGGCTGAAGGCGCTCTTGCTCAGGATGAATGGTGGTTTACCTACCAGAAACTCAAACAATATGACTGGACAAGCCTACCTTATTTTATTGAGTATTACGGTGAATGGCGGATGTGCTCAATTGGACCGGATAAATATTTTGCAAGCACTAAAACAGGAAGCAACCCTCAGAGACCTTATGACCCAACCAATGGAACCGTTTCTGATGGAAACATTTGGCGTTCGCAAAGAGAGCCCAATTGCACATGGGTTCCTGGTCCTCCGGGACGTTGGGACAATTAACCCCCAACTTTCTTTATATTTAAGAAGCGGGTAACCATTCCCGCTTTTTTTATTGCCCCCTTCCAAAAAAAGGAGGTGAACTTGGAAAAATTAAAACTTCGCAATATCTCCGCTCGTCGGATTATGCTCCAGAATTCGCCGATGATCCTGCTCGAAGACCCGGAGCATTTCAGCCCCGCGCCGCTTGTTGTCCCCGATAACGATGCCATGATTTTCATCCTTGCCTGCCTCAATGGCGACCATACGCCCCGCGATATTCAAGCGGATTTTATGCGCAATTTCGGCGCGCTTCTCATGTCCGAACAACTGGACTCCATCATCGAAAAACTGGATAAGAATTACTTTCTCGATAACGATAATTTTCGCGCATTTAGCGAAGGCGTTATCAAAGACTATCTTAAATCCCGCGTCCGAAAATCCTTCCACGCCGGCTCAACCTATCCCGTCGAAAAAGAAGATGTGGCGGAACTGCTTGATTCAATTCTGGCGGAGGGCAAACCCTACCCGCAGGAAACGGCGCAGGAAACCCCCGCATGTCCCCGCGCTATCATCGCCCCGCATATTGATTTTTTCCGCGGCGAACGCGTTTATGGCTCGGTGTATAAATGCCTGACCGATTGCCTCCCGCCAGACCTTATCGTCATTCTGGGAACGCTTCATGAGCCCGTTGCCTCGCGTTTCATTTTTACTAAAAAAAACTTTCAAACCCCGCTGGGGCTGGCGGAGACGGATTTAGAAATCCTCGGCGCGCTCGAGGATATCATACCACCCAATGAACTCTATGGCGATGAATTCAGCCATCGCGCCGAGCATTCCATCGAATTTCAGGTTCTCTGGCTTCAATATATTTACCGCCAAACTGGACCCATAACCATCCTGCCCATCCTGTGTTCATCGCTGGGCGACTATGTTGAGAGCGGCAAATCCCCCGCCGAAGATGAAGATTATATGAGATTTCCCCGCGCCCTTAAAAAAGTTCTCGCCGAAAATGACAGACAAGTTCTCTTTGTTGTTGGAGCGGATTTTTCCCATATTGGTCCCGCCTTTGGCGACCCCGAAATGCTCTCCAATCCTTTTCTTCTGGAAACGCGGAGCGAAGACCAACGAATTCTGGAAGCCATCAGCAACGCCGACGAAGAACAGTTTTTCAGCATCATCGCCGGACAGAATGACCGCTATAGAGTGTGCGGTTTGCCGCCCGTTTACGCCCTTCTCAAAATGATGGAAGACGCAAAAGGAACCGTTGTGGATTATGACCAGTCTGTGGACGAGCAGGGGACAACCTCCGTCAGCTTTGCGGGCGTCGTTTTTTATTAAATAATCGGGAGCGGCGTTTATGAAAAAATTATCAAGGCGGCATTTCCCCCGTTATCTATTAAGGCTTTTTACCGGCTTGATTTTCTGCTCGATACTTGCCCCCGGCTGCGTCCGCCGGCGCGAGCAGTCGCCCCCTTCCGTCGGGAAGATTCTCCCCGCCGCCGGTCTCGAAGTGAGCTCGGATAAAACCCATATTTCCATATTCTGCCAGTGGGAAAATGACGATTCAAAAGAACGCCTCATCGTCCTTCTCACACCGCCGCGGGCAAACTTGCGCCCCGTTCTTCTCGATTACAACCTGATGCTCTGGGATAAATCCGAAGAGCCGACGATTCTAACTCGCAAGGAAGCCGAAGATAAATTTGGAGAAATAATCAATGATAACATCCTCAAAAACATCCTCGTATCGCCGGAGGGTTTCCTCCGCTTCCACTACATCCAGTCCATTCGATTGAACCCCGCAATCAACATGATGGCGCTGCCCGTTGTCTTTAGCAACGTTCCGGGCGAGGCTGCCCAATACCCGCGATTAAAAAGCATCGCGCTGCAACTTCAATTCGATGACACATCCGCTCTGCCCTCCTTGCATGGAGCCGCAAAAGAAAACAGACCGCAGGATTTCCAGCCTATCCTTGATGCCCTTGTAGATAATCCCGAAATGGCTCATGCGTATCGTTTGCGCGCCGCTGAAATCTCTATCCCCACAACCAATACCCTGCCTCAATCCGTTCAACAGGCAAAAGGGCTCCGCGCCTCAACCATGACGCCTCTCGTCCTCATAAACAAAGAGCCCGGCGTTTGCAAAATTGACCGCGCGCTGCTCTCCAAATCCGGAATCAACGCCGCCGATATGAACCCCCGATATTTTCATCTACGATGCGCCGGACGCGATATCCCGCTTTTTTCTTGGGGCTGCCTGACAGAGCGCTTTCAGGAAAATGACGCCCTTTTGTTCTATGCCTATCCCGTTGAATCCGAATACACCGATGCTAATGTTTTCGTGCTGACTTATGAACCCGATGCGGAGGGCTTGCGCATGGAGACCATCGGCGCGGATGATATCCCCAACGCTCAATCGCCCGAGTATTTCATCTCGAAAACAACCATCGAAGAAGATACCGAATGCAAAATCCACTCGGGTAATTTTCTCTCCATAAAAGGCATGCATTGGATCTGGCAAGAATTCTCCGCCGATGAACCCTTTGAAGCCGTCTTTAATCTCCCCGGTTATGCCGAGCAGCCCGGCAAGGGGAATGGAACGCTTAAAATCTACTGCCAGCCGGACAGCTGGGAAACCCCCGCAGAATTGGAGATGCAAATAAACGACGCCCCCTCCCAGAGGTTTTCCATCACCGGTCCGCAGGATAATACCAAACAATTCGAATATGATTTTGCCGCATTGCGCGAACGTGGAAATAAACTCTCGATCCGCATGAGACCTCTTGCCTCTTCAATGAGCCTTTCATCTCTTACGACCGAAACCCTCGCACCGCCAACCCCAGCAGGTTTGTATATGGACAATCTCGCTCTCGAATATCCGCGCCAGTATTTGATGGAAAAGGGAGAACTGAAATTCGAAAAAGCCCCGGACTCCCTCCCCGCTCAATACACCATCGGCAACGTCCCGCCGCGCGCCATCGTCGCTATGGACTATTCCGATTGCTACCGCCCCCGTTTTATCATCACAAAAAAAACAATCCCCGGAAAGTTGACGTTTTCTTTAGGAAGCCAGCCCGCCTCCTGCCTTCTCACCATTTTTGATTTCGTCCGCCATCCGGATGAAACCCGCTTTCTCCTGAATGAAAACCTTCACGCCCCGAATCAAGCCGCCGATTATTTGATTATCGCCCACCCCGATTTCATCCCAGCCGCAAAACGTCTGGCGATTCATCGAGAAAAAAAATCCCGCATGAAAGTGAAAATCGTGGATGTTCGCGCTATTTATGACGAGTTCAGCCACGGCATTCAAAGCCCCGTCCCCATCAAACAATTTCTCGCCTCAACCCTTGTGAGCTGGAAAATTCCGCCTGCCTACGTCCTTTTTATCGGCGACGCCACAAGCGATTACAAGCATGAGGCGCGCAACGATATCATCAACTACGTCCCTGCCTATTCCCATATCTCGCGCATGGGCGATCAGGATAAATGGGCGTCCGAGCACTGGTTCACCACGCTCATCGGCGAAGATGAATACCCCGATATCCTCCTCGGAAGGATTTCCGTTAACAATCTTGCCGATGCGGAAAATGTCGTAAATAAAATCATACACTACGAAACAAAACCATCTCTTGGCGAATGGCGCGCCACGCTTGGATTGGTGGCGGATGACGGCCCTTTTGACAAGGAGGCGGAAACGCTGCGCAAAGAATTCACCCCCGCCGCTTTCTCCGCAAAGACCGTCTATCTGGAATATCTGCCCCTTGAGGATAATTTCTATCTGGACCAAGCTTTTGTTGAACGCACAAAAGCCAAAATCAGCACTGTTGCCACAGCAAAAATATTCGACCTTTTCCAAAACGGCGCAGTGTATCTTTCATTCTTTGGACACGGCTCGCCCAATATCTGGGCAGATGAGCGCATCTGGTTCGGCGGCGACACCATCAACAGCGACAACATCCGCCTCACAAATAAAAATCATCTCACCTTTGTTGCCAACATGACCTGCAACAGCGGAGCCATTGATTACCCCGTCCCCAAGTGGAATATCGCCATCTCGGAAGACATGCTGCGGCAACCGTCAGGCGGCGCCATCGGTCTTTTTGTCCCGTCTGGTCCCGGCTTCAGCTCCGGACACATGAAACTCTCAGCGGCTCTCCATGAAGCCTTTTTTGAAAAACGCGTTCGCCGGATGGGCGACGCAACCGCGCTTGCCCGCTCACTTTATCTCCTTAGAAAAAATCAGGTCGAGATTATGCAAATGTTCATCCTTCTTGGAGACCCCGCGCTTGCCCTGCAAATCCCTCGGGGCGATGTCTCCTTGTCTGCCGATAAAAAAATAATCTCATCAAAGGAACTGCCCGCAACCATCAAAATCACCGCCGCAATTGCCTCGCCCCAAAAAGGCAAAGCCATCCTTCAACTCTGGCCGCCAGCAAATGAACCCTCTCAAACGCTCCCCATTGTTGATTACACCAAAGGCGTTTATGAATCTTTTCTTGAACTCCCAGAAAATTCCGCCGCCGGTGAATGGACGGCTCGGTGTTACGCCTTCAACGAAAAAACAGGACAAGATGCCGTTGGGGCGGTTTCAATCATTGTCGGCGACCCCTGCCTTTCGCTGCAGAATCCCCGCCCCGAAAAAGCCCTCAAGGAAATCCGCCTCGGCGAACCCCTAAAAATTTCTGTCGAGCTGAAAAATAACACCCCTGTCCCCTGCGCGGATGCGCGTGTTGAATTGCTCAACCTAACCCAGCCGTCGAACCCTCCTCAAACATTCTCGCGGGGAATTCCCGCCAATGCCTCGCGCACCCTTGCGGCGGATGTTATTCCCCATGCCGGACTTAATATCTACAAATTTCAATTGATGAATTATTATCAAAACCCCGCGCCGGACGTATCTGTTCAATCATCCGAAATCATCGCAGTTGCCGCCCTTGACGATTCTCAAACCTCGCCGGATTTATGCATCTCAGAAATGCTCATGAAACGCTCGTTTGCCCAAAACGGCGAATCCGTGACGATGAACTTAAACCTGCCCGTCTATAATCTGGGAACCATGCCGCTTGATTATGCAAATCTGGTTCTATGCTCCGGCGCAACAACCGAAGGCGTTGTCTTACGGAGTTTGCGGCTCCCGCCGATGGCGGCGCTACTTCCCAATCCGGCAACTTTGACGTTTAACTTTCAGGACGCCTCCACCAGACAAATGTTCACCCTGAAAGCCCTGCCGCCTCAAGGCATAAGCGACGTCAATCCCGACAATAATTATTTTACATTCGAATACAATCCAGAAGATTTATGCGACCTCGTAATCCAATCCGAAACTATCACACTATCGGAGGAAAAACCAACCGAAGGGAAGACCGTCTTCTTTGACGTCCCTGTCACAAATCAAGGCAAATCCCCCGCGGAACACTTCCGCGTATGCCTTTTTGATAACGACCCCGCGCAAGGCGGACGCCCCCTCTTCGATTACACCGGAAAACCCGAGCGCGAAGTTTCCCATCTCAAACCGCAGACAACTAAAATCGTTCGCCTCCGATGGGATCCCATCAAGAACAGCGGCAAAAATATTATCTTCGTCAAAGCGGATTCATCAGAGCTGCTGGCGGAATCAAACGAAAATAACAACACAGCCTCTGTGGAAATTTATGTCCGCACAAAAGCAAAACTCATAACCGACGGCATTGAAATTCGTCAGACAGAAAAAGAAAAAGAAGACCTCATTGCCCATCTTGTGGCAAAAGTTAGAAATGAAGGGGAGACCGAAGCTAAAAACGTGTCCGTCAGATTTTTCAAAAGCAAAATTCAAACACCCGAAACAACTATCGGCGAGACGCTTTACCCGCGCATCGAACCCGGCGAAACAGCCGAAATTGATTTTATATGGCAGCTGAAAGAAGAAGAGGCAAAATTTACATATCGCCCCTCGTTTCAAGTCTTTCTCAAAGGCAGCTCGCAGAGATTTTCAAGCGTTGAAACCGATAAACCCTGATGAGGTTTGCAGGCAGGCAAATCCTTTACTACTTTTCTATAATTTTAAACGCGGAGGAAATAGCGTCCAGAACATCGCTGGGCAGAGCCGCGCGTTCCGTTCTGGCTTCGGCGGCTTTTTCTCCCGCAACACCATGGATATAAACACCCAGAATCGCCGCATATAAAGGCTCAACCTTTTGCGCAAGAAATCCGGCAATTAATCCCGTCAGAACATCCCCGCTTCCGCCTTTGCTCAATGCCGTGTCGCCGGCGATGTTCACATAGACGTCTCCCGAAGGCGCCGCAATAACTGTCCGCGCCCCTTTCAAAACCAGAACAACGTCCCGTTCAATGGCAAATTCCCGCGCAATGCTTAACCGCTTTTTTTGAATCTCTCCCGATGGAATTCCAATAAGTCCGGACATCTCTCCAGGATGCGGCGTCAAAATAGCGGGAGCCTTGCGTTCGCCCAAAAGATGCGCCGCGCCCTGAAAGGCATTGATACCGTCCGCATCCAGAACAAGGGGAACCGTTGATTGCGCATAAACCTCCCGAATCAGGCTCTGCGCTCCGGCGGTTCGTCCCATGCCCGGACCAAGCGCAATGGCGTCAACAAAGCGAGATTTATCCAGAATGCCCGAAAGCATCCCCGTATCAGGAATGCCGTCCTCTTTGGTCGGCAGGGGAATCGTGATCGGTTCAGTAATCTTGATTTCAAGAATCGGATTGAGACTTTGCGGAATTGCAAGAAAAACCAGACCCGCGCCGGAACGCGCCGCTGAAAGCGAACAGAGCGCAGCCGCGCCCGTCATCCCCGTGGAGCCGGCGACCGCCAAGACCGAGCCAAAGGTTCCCTTGTGCCCGTCCGCCGGACGATAGGGGAGCGTTTCGCGCGCTAATTCCATAGTAATTAAATGTGTGCGCGACTCGCAACATTCATTCAAAAGATCTTCCGGATGTCCGATGGGCGCGGCGATAATCTCACCGCAAAACCCCGCAGCGGGATATTGCATCATCCCAATCTTTGGCAGCCCCATCGTTATCGTGCAATCCGCATGAACACAAAGTCCGTCAAAATATTCCGCATCCGCCGGCAAACCTGAGGGAATATCCACCGACACCACCGTAGTCTGCGATTCATTAATAGCCTCAATCGCCTCGCGGTATAAACCATTCACCTCTCCCTTGACGCCGGTTCCTAAAATCGCGTCAACTACGCAATCAGCCTCCTCAAGGTTCATCGCAATCTGGCTGCCCATTGTGCAAAGGTAGCGCGGAATTTCCAAAGAAAGGACGGAGTAATTCCTCTCGGCGCCGCCGGAAAGTTCCTTTTCTCCTGAAAGCATCAAAAGAGTAACTTTGATTCCCGCGTTGTAAAGATGCCGCGCCGCCACAAACCCATCGCCGGCATTATTCCCTTTGCCCGTCACAACCGCCACATGCTTCGGCGCAATGCGATGAAGAATATATTGGGAAACAGCCATGCCGGCATTTTCCATCAGGGACAGGCTGGGAACCCCGCGCTCCTCTATGGATATGCGGTCGATCTCCCGCATTTCTTCAGCTGTGGTAATTTTCATCGCGATTTTTTGAACCTCGTTTGCGGACGGGCTTGAGCTATTCCGCTTGAATTTTTGCGCTGCCGGAATTTGCGCCGCTCATCAAAAGATATGCCTTCATAATTTTGACCGATTCCTCGAGCATAACATCCAAAAAGAGTTTTTCCTTTGCTTCCTTTTCCTTTTCCGCCTTCATATAAAACTTATCATCATCTGATTTATCAAGTTCAGAAACGGGCGAAGTCTCTTCATCCTCGTCAATCGTTTGAGGTTTTTTCGTTTTACTGATAGCCGGTTCCGTCATATCCGGATCCCCCATAAGCCCGTGGGAGGCTAACTCCGCTTCGTGGTTTTCCGGCAAATCAATTTCAATATCCGGGGTTATGCCCACCTTGTCTATGGTTTTTCCGTTCGGCGTGTAATAGCGGGCGGTGGTGAGACGAAGGGCGCAGCGTTTGGGGTTGTTGTTCTCGTCCCAAGAAATTGTATTTTTCAGCTCCTCAATAGTCTGAACAGAGCCTTTGCCAAAGGTATGTTCGCCGCGGGGCGCAATAATCACGCCAAGCTTATGATCCTGAATGGCGCCCGTCAGGATTTCAGCCGCGCTGGCGCTGGCGCGGTTGACCAGAACCACAAGAGGCAGCTCCATAATTGGCTCAGCCTGTGATTTGAATTCCCGATTCTGATTGGAAAGACGCCCCTTTGTGCTGACAATCATCTCGCCTTTGGGCACAAAATATTCCGCCACCTTCACCACCTGATCCAAAAGACCGCCGGAGTTAAACCGTTGGTCAATAATCAAACCTTTGATGTTCTCTTTTTTCAGGGAAAGCAGAGCCTTTTTCATATCCGCCGCCGTGCTCTCGCTGTATTTGGCAAGGCGGATATACCCGATATCATCGCCGATTTTCTTGAAATATACGCTATTAACCTTGATGTTTGCACGCGTTACTGTAAAGTATAAAGGTTTGGGTTCGCCCTTGCGATAGATGGTAATATTGACGGTTGTGCCGGGGGTGCCGGTCAGTTTTTTGACCGCTTCCATGATTGTGATGCCTTCCGTGGATTTCCCCTCAATTTCAATGATGCGATCCCATGCCCGAATGCCCAACTTTGCCGAAGGTGACCCGGGGATCGGCGCAATGACCGTCAGGACGCCATCGCGGATTGTTATGTGGATGCCAATACCGGAAAACTCCCCTTCGGTATCCTTTTCCAGTTGCGAAAGCGAATCGGGCTCAAGGAACTGACTGTGCGAATCGAGCGTCATGAACATCCCCTGCAGGGCGCCTTCCATGAGCTTGCCCGAATCCACCTCTTCCACATATTTGCCTTTTACCTCAGAAAAAACCTCCGTGAATATATCCGCATATTTGTAAAAATCATCGTCTTTCTCCGCCGCCCGCACCTTCAGCGCCACCTGTCCCAGCACAATAAAGGCGCAGATGAAAAGCGAAACGCCTATCAAAAAAAGTCTCTTCTCTGGATGTTTGTCTTTGTGTTTGCCCATCATAAGTGTTCACCTTTTTTTACAAATCAAATTAAAATTTCCGGCTGAATAAACAAATCGGACGTTCCCCAATCTCCCCCGCATTGTCAAACGTTTTTCATTGCTGAGCAACGTTTGGATTTACCCCGACCGTTTCTTGAAATATTCTTCCACCTCCTTGGCGGAGCGGGTGTTGAAAATATGGCGCGCCTCGCTCCATCCCTTGCGAGCCATGCCCGCACCCAAAAAAGTATAATCAAGATTATCCAAACGATGCGCATCGGGATTAATGCTGATAAGCACGCCCGAGTCAACGGCTTTGCGGATAAGCCTCCAGTCAATATCAAAACGGTAAGGATTGGCATTGAGTTCAATAATTTTCCCATTCTGCGCGGCGGCGCGGATAACCTCCTCCATATCCACCTCATAGCCTTCCCGCGCCAAAAGCAGCCGACCTGTCGGATGCCCGAGCATAGTCGTATATGGATTTTCTATCGCCTTAATCAATCGGCGCGTCATCTCTTCTTTTGATTTTTTGAAACCGCTGTGGATGGAGGCTATGACAAAATCCAGATTTTTCAAAACCTCGTCAGGATAATCCAAAGAACCATCCGACAAAATGTCCGACTCGATTCCCTTAAAAATCCGAAAATTTTTTATCTTTTTATTGAGGGCGTCAATCTCCTCGCCCTGCTTTTGAATCCGCTCAGGCGAAAGCCCGTTGGCATAGGTGGCGGAACGGCTATGGTCGCTCACGCCCAGATATTCAAATCCGCGCTTTAGGCACTCATCGGCGTATTCTCGAATGGAAGCAAGCCCGTCGCTATAAGGCGTGTGAACATGAAATATCCCCTTGATGTCGCTCATTTCCACAAGGCGCGGGATGCTCCCGCTTTCGGCTGCTTCCAGTTCGCCCCTGTCCTCGCGCAGCTCGGGCGGAATAAAGGCAAGCCCGAGTTTTTTAAACACCTCTTTTTCAGAACCCAAAAACTCCGATGTCTCAGAATCGCGCGGAAACAAACCATATTCATTTAATTTGTATCCCATTTTCAAGGCGCGCCCGCGCAGCGCAACGTTGTGCGCCTTGCTCCCGGTAAAATACATGAGCGCATAGGGAAACTGCGGCTCTGAGACGACGCGCAAATCTGCATTGATGCCATTGATAAGCCGGACGCTGCATTTGGTGTCGCCGCGGTTTATGACCGATTCCACAAGCAAATGCGAAACAAACGCATCCATCACGGCATGCGGATTCTCAGCCGACGCCAGAATATCAATATCCTTCACTGTATCGTTGAAACGCCGAAGGCTGCCCGCAATCTCAATCTTTTTCAACCCGCCGACCTTTTGCATGGCGGCGCAAAGTTCCCGCGCCGGATCAAGCGCCTCATGAAAATAAAAACGCCCCTGCGATTTTTTGAGATATTCGATGCCTTTAAGAATATTTTCCTGCGTCTTCGCGCCAAAGCCGGCAAGCTCGACCAACTTATTTTCATGGCAGGCATATTCCAATTCGCCCACAGTTGACACGCCCAGATTCTCATAAACCGCGCGCACCTTTTTCGGTCCAAAACCGGGGATTGAAAGCATGTCAATCAAACCGGAGGGAATGCTTGCTTTCAGCTGCTCGTAATACGGGAGCCTGCCCTCTTTGAGCAAGGTGAGAATTTTTTCCGCAATAGAAACGCCGATTCCTTTCAGCCCGCGAAAATCCTCAACAACCTGAAAGTCCTCCAGCGGCTTTTCCAATGTTTCGATGGTTCGAGCGGCGTTTCGGTAGGCGTTGCTTTTGAAGGGATTTTCCCCTTTGATTTCAAGCAGAGTGGCGATGTCCTCCAGAACCTCCGCCAGCTCTTTCTTGTCCATGCAACCACCGCCGCACAAGATAATGAAATAAAAACAACTGCAAACGAACGACTATTGATTATAATTCCTGCGGTATCTCTTCCATCATGAAAGTCTCGATAATATCCCCAACCTTGACGTCATTGAAATTCTCCAGCCCGATGCCGCATTCTTGCGTGTTCGAGACACTGGCAACGTCATCTTTGACTCGGCGCAAAGATGAAATCTTTCCCTGATAGACAACCACATTATCCCTCAACAGGCGCACATTGTCCGTTTTCCGTATCTCGCCTTCTGTCACAAAACAACCGGCAATATTGCCCAGTTTGGTAATCTTGAAAACCTGGCGAACCTCCGCTCTGCCTCGCCCCACTTCCTTAAATTTCGGCTCCAGCATGCCCTGCATGGCAAGCCTGACCTCATCGAGCAATTCATAAATAATACGATAAGTCTTGATTTCAACATGCTGTTCCTGTGCCAACTCCACCACCGATTGCTCCGGTCTCACATTAAACCCGATGATAATAGCATCCGAGGCATCCGCAAGGTTCACGTCCGATTCTGAAACGCTTCCCACGGCTGTATGCAAAATATTGATTTTAACCTTTTCCGAGTTCAGCTTTTCCAAAGCCTGAGTGATAGCCTCAAGGGAACCCTGCACATCGCCCTTCAAAATAATATTCAGAGTCTTGCTTTCCGTATCGCTGATGTATGAATGCAGATTTTCCAAAGTGACATGGCGGGATTGGCGAATGCGGCGCGATTTCCGCCTGAGGGCTCGGGCTGCCGCGATTCTGCGCGCCGCTTTTTCATCGGGAAGAACAATAAAAGTATCTCCTACCGTTGGGATGCCCGTCAATCCAACAATCTCAACCGGAATCGAAGGACCGGCTTCTTTAATGGGGCGCCCGCGGTCATCCATCATCACCCTGATTTTTCCGAATTGCGTGCCGGTGAGAATAACGTCGCCGCATTTGAGCGTGCCCTTTTGAACAAGAAGCGTTGAGATAACGCCCCGCAGGGGGTCCATGTGGGTTTCAAGAACGACGCCTTCGGCAGGACGATCCGGATCTGCTTTGAGCTCCAGAACCTCTGCCTGGATGTGAATCATCTCCAAAAGTTTTTCCACATTCAAACCGGAGCGGGCGGCAACTTCAGCAAAGATTGTATCGCCGCCCAAATCCTCCGAAACCATTTGAAAACGCATTAAATCCTGCTTGATTCGCTCCGGATTGGCGCCGGGTTTGTCAATCTTGTTGATGGCGACCATGATGGGAACGTTTGCTGCCTTGGCATGGTTGATGGCTTCAATCGTCTGGGGCATGACGCCGTCATCGGCGGAAACAACAAGGATAACAATGTCCGTCACTTTTGCGCCGCGTGCGCGCATCGCCGTGAAAGCCGCATGACCGGGCGTGTCCAAAAACACAAGATCCCCTTTGGGAGTTTTGACGCAGTATGCCCCGATATGTTGGGTGATGCCGCCGTATTCATGGCTAGCAATGTCAGACTTGCGGATGCTGTCTAAAAGCGTGGTCTTGCCATGATCCACGTGTCCCATGATGGTGACAACTGGCATGCGAGGGACTAATTTTTTCTCATCATCTGCCGCAACAAATTCGCGGATATCATTTTCATCGCTTTCCGGGATAATCTCCAGCTCAACGCCGAATTCCTCCGCAAGAAACTCGCAATACTCGGGAGATAAATACTGCTCTGAGGTAAATTGCTCGCCCAATGATTCCAGTTTTGCTATAACATCTTCCAATGATGCGCCGATTTTTTGGGCAAATTCCTCAACGGTGGCTTCTCCATAAATGATAACCGATTTTGTTTTTTGCTTTTCCTGCCCGGCTTTTTTCTTCAATGTTTTGGGGCGCTTGGTGGGAACGGCGGGCAGTGTATCAACATCCACATAAAAACTCGGACGAATTTTTTTTGCGCGTTTTGGGGGTTCTTCAACGATTTCTGTTTTTGCACCCTTTTTGCCTTTGGTGCGTTTTTTCCAACGTTCGGCTATATCCTTCCTCAATTCCTTGAAGCTCATGACTTCAATTGTGGGAACAATTAATTCCTGTTGTTTGGCGTCCTTTTTGCGCCGCTTGCCTTTGGTTTTGTCCGTTGCTTCTTCCGCGGCGGGCTTCGGCGCCGGCTCAATGCGGGGCGCAGGCGCGGAATCAATCGGTTTGTGAGGCTCCTCTTTGACAGGAGCCGGCGCTGCAGGTTTTCTCTTTATGAATGCAGGCGGTTGAATGACCGTCGGACGTTGAGCGGTTTTCGGAGCCGCCGGTGTGGGCTGTTCCTTAGCTGCTTTTGCCTTTGCGATGGCTTCCTGCTTGGATTTATCCGCCGCCGCTGCCTGAGGTTTGAGAAGGAACCCCGGACGGAATACCTTTGTTTTGGGTTTGGGCGGAAGCGTAACAGATTCAGGCACAGATTCCGCCTTTGCCGGCTCCTGCGCGCGCTCGGCATCGCCGGATTCAACAAGCGCGGAATCCACAGAATCCCCCGCTCCGGTATCTTGGGTTTTTTTCTTCTCGAATATATTTTTCAGGATGGGAAGAATGCGTTCCAATTCCCGATCCTCAATCACGCTCATGTGATTTTTAACGGGCAAACGCATCCTCTTTAATTCTTGAAGCAGGTCTTTTGTGGCGATTCCAAGCTGGTCAGCAATCTCGAGAACTTTCATACATTAACGCTCCCATCCCGCATTTCGGGCAAATCCGAATTTCGTTCAATGGACATTCATCCATTTATAGAATCTAATAAGGAACTTCATAAACTTGAAGTTTTATCGTAATTTAGAAAGAGAAACTAAAACTCCCCGCAAATCGCCGTCAATATTTTAATTCTCTCCCGCCGATTCATCCGGCGGCTGGGGAGGCTCGGCGCCCTTCTCTTCGCCTTGCGCATTCTCGCCCCCCGCCACAGCATCCGGTTGCTCCTTCTCCTTGCTATCCCCCAGGTTTTTGGCGAGCTCTTCCAGCGCCTCCATATACTCTTTGGCGCCCGCCACAAGGCTTTCAGCTAACTGCGAATCCCCGTTTGTGAAATTGAGCAGGAGCACCGGCGCAGTTTTTGTAATTTTTTCCACGCTGTTATAGGGAGATTTTAAAAGAGCGTCGCGTCCCAGTTCTGACAAACCCTCCACCTGACTCAGGAAGTCCTCCATATAACGGCGATTAAGCTCCTCCATCTTTTCAAGAAGCTCGCGCCGCTCCTCTGAAAGGATGTCAATCTTCCAACCCGTCAGATTTGCCGCCAGCTTCGCATTCTGCCCGCGTTTTCCAATTGCAAGAGAAAGACTGTTTTCAGAAACAATCACCTGCGCCGTTCGGCTTTCCTCGGAAAGCTGAACGCTCAACACCTCCGCCGGATTTAACGCCGCCTTGATTAACTCCTCGGGATTGGCGCTGTATGGAATCACATCAATTTTCTCATTATCCAGCTCGCGGACGATCATTTGAACGCGCGACCCTTTCATGCCAACGCAGGCGCCGACCGGATCCACATCAGGATTATTGCTCGTAACGGCAATCTTTGTCCGCATACCTGCCTCGCGGGCGATGCTCACAATTTTAACAGTGCCGTCTGAAATCTCCGGGACCTCCTGCTCAAAAAGTTTTATCACTAATTCAGGACAGGCTCGTGAAACTCGAATCTCCGGTCCGCGTTGCGTTTTTTGGACATCCTGAACATAAACCCTGATTCGATCTCCGTAGCGATATTGCGCACCGTAGGGTATTTCGCTTTGGGGGAGTATTGTTTCCACCTTGCCTATGCCGACAATGACATTGCGCCGCTCAAAACGCTGCACGATGCCGGTTACAACGGTGCACACCTTGACGGTAAATTCGTCCATGATTTTTTCCTGCTCGGCGTCCCGCAGACGCTGCATGATACCTTGCCGAACGGATTGCGCCGCGATGCGTCCGAACTCCGCCGGATCCGTCTCAACCTCAATCAGATCCCCGATGGCTGCGTCTTTTTTAATCTTATGAGCGGATTTCAAACTAATCTCGGTTTTATCGTTGGAAACATTCTCAACAACCTTTTTCTCAACAAAGATGCGCAGTGTGTTTGCCTCTAAATCAAGCACCGGACGCGTCCCATGGTATTGAGTGTTTTTCTTGGATGTGGAAATAATCGCCTGTTCAATGGCGCTCTTGACTATCTCAAGGTCCACCTCCTTTTCCTTGCTGATTTGTTTTACAAAGTTGATAAGGTTTCCTTCCAGCATTGCGCCTCTCCTTTTTTCAATCGCAGCTGCAATAATAAAAAAAGTGGGCAAGGGCCCACTTTTGTGCAACACAAAATCACTCTTCTATTAATTAAATCCCGCCCCTTAACGCAAGCATTATTTTTCATATTTAAAAATATGTTGACCCGAAAACTTACTGATTTAAATTTGCAATCACAATAGATTATCACACTTTTTGCTAATGTTGTTAAAATATATACAAAGTATCCACTTGGCGCATTGTTAATATATTATGAAACACCCTCTCATTGGCATATTTGATTCCGGCGTCGGCGGGTTGACCGTTCTGGCGGAAGCCGCTCGTTTTCTGCCCGCCGCGCGCTATTTATATTTTGCCGATTCAGGATTTGCCCCCTATGGCGAAAAATCTCGCAGCGAAATATTGGAACGCTGTTTCAAAATCGCCGATAAAATGGCACAACGCAACGTGGATGCCATTGTGGTCGCCTGCAACACCGCCACCTCCAGCGCCATCGTTGAAATGCGCCAGCGCTACTCCTTTCCCATTATCGGCATGGAGCCGGCTCTCAAGCCTGCGGCGGAAAACGCCCATGACGGCACAATCCTTGTCCTCGGAACGGCTTTCACCATCCGCGAACCCAAATATCAGGAGCTCCTGCAGCGATTCCAGCGCCAGCGGGAAATCATCTCGCTGCCATGTCCGGGGCTTGTCAATCTCATCGAGGCGGGGGGAAAGGACTTGCCGGAAATGAACGCCCGCCTCAAACAAATTCTGGGAGATCTCCCCGCGTCCAATATCTCCGCCATAGTTTTGGGCTGCACCCATTTTGTTTTCCTGAAAAATAATTTGCGGACGATTTTCAAAACTAACATCGAATTCTTTGACGGAAATCTGGGAACCGCGCGGCAGCTTGTCCGCATGCTTGCGGAACGAGGACATGTATGCCCTGAAGCGAGCCCTGAAGCGAACACACCGCGCATCAAGCCTCAGATAGAGATTGACACCAGCGGCGAGCGACACCACGTTCTTTTTCTGTGTGAAACGCTATTATCAGAATTAATGAACAACCAAATAAAACCTTTTATGCCAATGAATAATGACTAATGATTTCAAAGTTGTATTTGATATAAGAATGCTTCGCCACTCTGGCATCGGCACGTATATTCGGGGACTCCTCGAAGGAATGTCCTATTTACCGGATGCGCCAAAATTCATTTTTCTGGGTCCTCATCGCTATCGTTGCGAAGCGCCGGAAAGGCTTTGCGAATTATATGTCGTTCGCGATTTCCCAATTTATTCATGGCAGGAACAAATCCTTTTTCCGGAAAGGCTGCGTTTCCAGACGCTTTTTCACGCCCCGCATTACAATATCCCTCTGCGTTTTCGCGGCAAACTTGTTGTCTCAATTCACGACCTGAACCATCTTGAATTTTCCAAAAACCTCCCCACCCCGCTCCATCGTCTTTATGCGCGCTATATGTTTGGCGAGGCTGCCGCCCGCGCCGCTTGCATCATCGCAGATTCTGAATTCATGAAAAAGGAAATTATCAAAAAATTAAAAATAGCGCCCGAACGAATCAGCGTCATCCCTCTGGCGGTTAGTCCTTTTTCCAACGGCAGTAAAAAATCCCAAATCGCTTCCATTCAAAACATCCCGCCGCGTTACTTGCTTGCTGTTGGCATTCATAAAAGCCACAAAAATCACATATTTTTGATACAAACGTTGGCGCAGCTTTGGAAATCCGGACGGCTGGCGTTGCCGCTGGTCATCGCCGGCCCGCGCGAAAAAGATAATGAAGAAATCAAAACTATCGCGCACAAAATAGGCATTGCGGAAAAAGTTTTTCTCCCCGGTTACGTTGAAAATAATCAAATGCCGCTTCTTTACCAAAACGCTGAAACCCTTATATTCCCGTCCCTTTATGAAGGATTCGGGCTGCCGCCGCTGGAAGCGATGCATCATGGCGCGCCGGTTCTATCCTCCAATCGCCCGCCCATGACAGAAGTCCTCGGCGATGCCGCCCTTTTTTTTAACCCTGAATCTTCTGATAGCCTGTCGGAAGCCCTGCTTAAACTCCTTAGCGATTCAAACCTTCGCGCAGAATTGATAGAAAAAGGACGCCAGAATTTGATGAGATTTAATTGGAAAAAAACAGCTCAAGCCACGCTTGAGGTGTATCGAAAAGTTCTTGAAGGGAAACCGCGATTTTGAAAACGGCTATCATCCATGACTGGCTCAATGGAATGCGCGGCGGGGAAAAGGTGCTGGAATCCTTGTGCGATCTTTACCCTGATGCTCCGATTTATACCCTTTTTTATGAACCCGACCGCGTTTCACAAAAAATCCGACGCCGCAAAATCATCCCCTCCATCTTGCAGAAATTTCCTTTCTCGCGCCGGCATTACCGCAATTATCTGCCCCTTTTCCCCGCGGCTATCGGACGCTTCGACCTTTCGGGGTATGAACGCATCATTTCCATTAGCCACTGCGCCGCAAAGGGCGTCCGCATTCCGCCCAACGCCCTGCACGTCTGTTACTGCCTGACGCCGATGCGATATATCTGGGACTTGTTCGATGTCTATTTTAGACACCGCAGCATGCTCTCTCCCACAAAAATTACTATGGCTCTCCTGCGCGAACGCCTGCGCCGATGGGATGTTGCAACGTCCCGAAGCGTAGATTTTTTCGTTGCAACCTCGCGCCACATCGCCGAGAAGATTCAAGTTTATTTCGCGCGGGAAAGCGAGATAATTCCTCCGCCGGTTGATTCGGATTTCTTTACGCCGGATCAATCACAACAGCAAGATTTCTATCTCCTTGTCTCCGCGCTTGTTCCTTACAAACGAGTGGATGTGGCGGTTGAGGCGTTTCGTGGAAGGCATGAACAGCTGATAATCGCCGGCACCGGACCCGAAGCGAAAAGCCTCATGCGGAACGCCCCCAGAAACGTCAAATTTCTTGGATGGGTCGGGCAGGAAAACTTGCGCGAATTATATCGCCGCTGCCGGGCGCTCATCTTTCCGCCGGAAGAAGATTTTGGCATTGTGCCTCTGGAAGCGATGGCATGCGGCAAGCCGGTAATCGCCTATGGCGCGGGCGGGGCGCTGGACACCATACAAGATGGAAAGACCGGTATCTTTTTCCGCGAGCAGACGCCGGCTTCGCTGCGCAATGCCCTTGAGCAGTTTAATCCGGATGTTTTTATCCCCGAAGATTTGCGCCGCCATGCATGCGAATACTCAAAGGAAAGCTTTGCAAACCGTTGGATGGATTTCATGAGGGGAGTGGAGAAACGCTCATGTTAAAAAAACGCAGAGGCAGCGCATTTTCCGCGCTTATTGTCGGGCTGGACGCCGTCGCTATTTCATGTGGACTCATCCTTACTTATATCCTTCGTTTTGTAGTTAAAATCCTCCCGGTCAGCAAAGGCTATAACCCATCAGAATACCTCCGCCTTTTTCCATTTGCCCTTATTCTTTGGATGATATCCTTGAATCTGGTTCATATCTACGAACCGCGAAAAAGGGTGTTCAGCTTCCTTATCGCATGGCGCATCGTGAAAGGGAGTTTTCTTGCCGCCTTTATCATTGTGGGCTTGAACTACTTTCTGCGCGAGGCGGAATATTCCCGCCCTATCATCATCATGGCGCCCTTTGTGGTTATCGGCGTGCTCTGCCTATTCCGATATATTCTTTCAGTTTATCTCACGCGGATGGGAATGAAAAAAGGTATCGGCATAACGCCTGTTCTCATTGTGGGAACAGGTCCCGTTGCCGGCATACTTGCCCGCCGCATCAAGGAACATCCCCAATATGGATTTCGCCTTGAAGGTTTTCTGACGGAAAACGCCGGCGAAGTCGGTCAAAGCATCGAAGGGCACCCCGTTTTGGGATTGGTTAATGAATTGCATAATTGGGCAAAGAGCAAAGGCATATCGGAAGTCATGCTGGCGCGCCCTGACTTAAAAACAAACCACCTTGTGGATTTCCTCCTCGATTGCGAAAAGGAACTCATCACCGTCCACGTCGTCCCCGATCTGCTCGAAATCATGTCCACAGAAATCAGCGTGAATGAAGTCGGAGGCGTGCCGCTTTTTGGATTGAAGGAATCTCCGATGCACGGGATGAACCTTCTTATCAAAAGAGCGTTTGATATCGCGTTCTCAGTAATAATTCTCATACTGATAAGCCCCATACTTTTGATTATTGCCATCGTCATAAAACTCGATTCCAAAGGACCTGTCATTTACGCGCAGGAACGAGTGGGAGCGGACGGCCGCCAATTCATCATCTACAAATTCCGCTCCATGCGGGTTGATGCGGAAAAGGATGGTCCCGTCTGGGCAAAATCCAACGACCCCCGATGCACAAAAATTGGCGCCCTTCTGCGCCGCCACAATCTGGACGAACTGCCGCAGTTTTTTAACGTCGTCCGCGGCGATATGAGCCTTGTCGGTCCTCGTCCCGAGCGTCCTTACTACGTTGAAAAATTCAAAAACGGCATCCCGCGCTATATGGCGCGCCACCGCGTCAAATCCGGCATTACAGGCTGGGCGCAAGTCAACGGACTCCGCGGCGATTCCTCCATCGAAGAACGCGTCAAATATGACCTCTTTTATATTGAAAATTGGAACCTCCTCTTCGACATCAAAATCCTCATCATGACATTATTCACCTTTTTTTAATTACTTGTATTTGGAACGTCGAAAGCGGCTAATTGATGAAAAAAATAAATATCAAACGGCAAATTAGAAATCTTAATGAGACAGATTATATTAAATGATGCTCGACAGATTGCAAACTTCAGATAAAGAACTTTTTCCGCTGGCTGTTGGCGGAGCATCTTGGAACAGGCAAAATGTCCCCCGAACATTTGCGTAATTCAGCCAACCGTTGACTATAATCTAAAAATATCCTGTTGCAGCGGACATTTTCTGCCGAAGTGTTTATAGGCATGGGGCGTGAGAACTCGCCCGCGAGGCGTCCGATTCAAAAAACCAATCTGAATCAAATAAGGCTCAAAAATATCTTCAATCGTTTCTTGGTCCTCGCCCAGAGAAACCGCAATCGTATTGACGCCCACCGGGCCGCCGCCGAATTTATCCATAATGGTGAGCAGATACTGCCTATCCATCACATCCAACCCGATGTGATCCACCTCGAACATATCCAGCGCGGCGCGCGCCGAGTCGCCGTTTATTCTGCCGTCGCCCCGAACCTGCGTATAATCGCGGACGCGCCGAAGAAGACGGTTGGCTATGCGCGGCGTTCCCCGAGAACGTTTGGCAATTTCAGCGCCGCCATCGTCGTCGCACTCCACCTTCAGGATGCGCGCCGTTCTGCGGGCAATCTCAAACATCTCCTCATCCGGATAAAATTGCAGACGGCACGTGATCCCGAACCGCGTGCGCAGCGGCGAGGTCAGCATCCCCGCGCGCGTTGTCGCCCCAACCAGCGTAAAACGCGGCAACTCCAACTGGATGGATTTGGCATGAGGTCCCTCGCCGATGAGGATGTCAATTTTGAAATCCTCCATCGCCGGATAAAGACACTCTTCCACAATGCGGCTCAGGCGATGCACCTCGTCAATAAAAAGAACATCTCCATTTTTCAAAGACGTCAAAATCGCGGCGAGATCATCCTTGCGCTCCAAAACCGGACCTGATGTGCATTTGATTTCACCCTCCATCTCATGAGCGATAATATGGGCGAGGGTGGTTTTGCCAAGCCCCGGCGGTCCATAAAGAAGGACATGATCAAGCGGCTCGCGCCTTTTTCGCGCCGCGGATATAAAGAGTTTGAGCTGATCCACCACCTGCTTCTGCCCGATAAAATCCTCTGTGCGGGCGGGACGCAGATTTTCCTCCTCGCGTTGCTCTTCCTCGCTGCGAAAAGGGGAAAGAATATCATCGTCAAATTTTTTGAATTCTTTCATAATGCTTTCAAAAAATTAAAAATATCGCCCACTCATAATAATGTCCGCCGCTGCCTGCAAGACCTTTTTATGTCTGCCCAAAGCGCTTTGGGGATTTGTCCAAAGAGCGAGGCTGAAAGCAATACCAGCAATAAGCCAGCGCCAATGACGCGCCGAAAACATCCGCCACCCAGTCCCAAAAATCCGCCGCGCGCCTCGGAACATAAGACTGATGAACCTCATCCGTAAAGGCAAAAAAGGCGCAAAATAAAACAATATAAATACAGGCGCGAGTAAGGGTTTTCTTGGGGATGTTGCGGAAATCTGGCCAGAAAAAGGCGCGAAATATCAACATAGACAGCGCGCCATATTCCATTGCGTGGATAATTTTATCCATTCCTGCAAACCACATGGCGGGGAGCATCCGAGCTGGACGCGAAGAAAGGTAAACAATCAAACCGGCGCACACCAAAGCAGGCAGCCATCCGAAAAACAACCGGATGAAAAGGGGAGGCTTTTGTCTCATAAGGGCTTTATTCTTCGTCTTCTTCCGCTTCTTCTGCAACATTCGGAGCCGCGGCGCTCTTGCGATGTTTTTTATCAATCACCTTTTCGCGCTGCTGGCGGATGCGGCGCTCAATCTTCGCCATCACATCGTCAAGGCAGGCTCGCAAATCCACCTCAAGGCTTGCCGCCTCGAGTGAATAACGGCGCGATTTGACGAAAACCTCAACCTTGTTCATGATTTTTTCTCTGGAGACAACCACTTCAATTGACTGAATTCCCCGATCAAACTTGCCCAGCTTTTCTGCCTTTTTTGTCGCAAGAGCCTTCAATTCTTTTTCAAGAATCAGATGACGTTCCGTGATTTTAATTTCCATAGCGCCTCCTTTGTGTGAATCATCAGTTCAGAATTGGACAGCGACCATCCATCACTTCGCATCTTTTGTGTCTTTGGCGCCCCGCGCGCGCCGCTCGTCCGGCGTCAAATCCATATAAAATCTCTGCCCCAAATAAACCTCGCGCGCCTTCGGATCGTTTACCAATTCGCTGGCTTTGCCGGTGATAACCACCTTCCCCTCGTAGATTAGATAGGAGCGGTCTGTCACCTGCAACGTCTCCCGAACGCTGTGATCCGTGATTAATATCCCCAGATTATGATCCCTCAGCTGATAAATGATGTTCTGCAACTCCTCCACCGATTTGGGATCCACGCCGGAAAAAGGTTCGTCAAGAAGCATAAACGCAGGACGCGGCACAAGCGCGCGCGCTATCTCAACCCGCCGCCGCTCGCCGCCGGAAAGAGTGTATGCAACATTATTGGAAAGGTGCTGGATGCCCAGCTCTTCCATTAGCCATTGAAGCCGCTTCTTCCGCTCGGCTTTGCTCAAAGGCAAAATCTCAAGAATCGCCATAATATTCTGGCGCACAGTCAGTTTGCGAAAAACCGAAACTTCCTGAGTCAGATACCCCATCCCCAAAAGAGAACGGCGATACATCGGAAGGCGGCTGATATCTTGATTGTCAAAATAAATCGAACCCGCCGTCGGTTTGACAAGCCCAACAATCATATTGAATGTGGTTGTCTTGCCCGCGCCGTTAGGTCCTAAAAGACCCACAATCTCGCCCTGTTTTACTTCGATGCTGACCTGATTCACGACGGTGCGACCGCCGTATTTTTTTACAAGTCCGTCCGTATGTAATGTATGCAAAAAATGACTCCTTGTCCTTTATGCAAATAATTGATTGATTTTATAAGGGCAAACCTGATGTCTGTCAAGAATTACTTGGGCAAACTAAAAAACCGGCTCCCCAAAACAGAGAACCGGTCTTGAATATACATCCCAAAATACGCGTTAACGTTTGGAGAATTGGAAACGCTTGCGGGCTTTCTTTTGTCCGCATTTCTTTCGCTCTGTCTCGCGGGGGTCGCGCGTCAGATACCCAACCTTCTTCAGCGTCAGCCGGTATGCCGGATTGGCTTCCAGTAAAGCGCGGGCAATGCCGTGGCGAATTGCGCCCGCCTGCCCCATCTTCCCGCCGCCCTCAACGCGGATAAATATATCATATTTTGTCAGAGTGTGCGTCTCCTTCAAAGGAGCCTTGATAATAGTTTCCACACCCGGATGAAGGTCAAAATACTTTTCCCAA
The DNA here is from genome assembly GCA_002070185.1 of candidate division BRC1 bacterium ADurb.Bin183. Taxonomy (GTDB): domain Bacteria; phylum Sumerlaeota; class Sumerlaeia; order MWCT01; family MWCT01; genus MWCT01. The sequence goes on along the minus strand of MWCT01000002.1, from coordinate 345,229 downwards.
GAAAGGTCGTTCACCGTAATCTTGCCCTTGCCCGGACGTAAAAATACGCGGGCGGTGCAAGCCTTGCGGCGCCCCGTTCCTTGATATTGCTCGATTGTTTTCGCCGTGGCAGTGCTCATGCCTTAACCTCCTTCGCTTTGTTGGTGTGCAGAGTGAGAACTTCCGGTTGCTGGGCTTTGTGCGGATGCTCGGGACCGGCATAAATTTTAAGGCGGGTCATGGTTGCGTGTCCCAGACGATTCTTGGGAATCATCCCCCAAACGGCGCGCCGAATCAGCTCCGTCGGCTTTTTCTCTATTAACTTTTGCGGCGTGGTCGAACGAAGACCGTTTGGCCAGTCCGTATGCCAATAATAGATTTTATCCGTCCACTTCTTCCCCGTAAGCCTGACTTTATCCGCATTGACAATAATCACATGGGTGCGGGGAGAGATATGAGGCGAAAAGGTGGGAAGATGTTTTCCCCGCAGAACGCGGGCAACGCGGGCGGCAAGACGCCCCAGCGTTTCATCCTCCGCATCCACCAGATACCAAGTCTCCTTGAAATCCTCTGATTTGGGCGAAAAGGTGCGCATTTACAAAAAAAACTCCTTTGCAAGTCTTCTCATTCAATAACAAAAGTGAAGTTTAACTGGCAAAACATCAAAAGTGTGTCAAGTGCAATTCGCAAAAAAATTATTCTTTTTCGTCTCTTTTTTTATCCAGCGAAGAAAGATTCTCCGCCAAAAGAAAAAGACCAACCATCAAAAGCGCCACAACCAAAGCGGTTATGTGCGCAGGTGCCTTCGATAACACGTATGCCATCGCGCCTAAATAAGCCGATATGTAATAAAGGAAAAGCACTGTCCGATTTTGCGAAAGCCCCAAAGCCAAAAGCCGATGGTGCAGATGTTTTGTATCCGCCTGAAAAGGATGCCTCCCGATAAAAATCCGCCGAAAAAAGGCGTGCGCAGTGTCAAACACCGGCATCCCCACCGCCAAAAAAGGTATCAGTATCGGCAAAAGAGCCGGCGCCTTAGTGCTTGTCGAAAGCGAAAGCGAGGCAAGCAGAAATCCCAAAGTCAGACTGCCGGCATCGCCCATGAAAAGCCGAGCCGGATGAAAATTGTGCGGCAAAAACCCAACACACAATCCAATGACTATCAAAGCAAAAAAAACATCGAACGGGCGGGAAGAGTCATAAGCAATGATGAGGATAGTCGTCGCGGCGATAGCCGTTACGCCAGCCGCCAAGCCGTCCATCCCGTCTATCAGATTAATGGCATTCATCATCAGCCAAAACCAAAAAATCGTAGCCGGAATCCCCCAATACCCCAATTCAACCGTCATCACGCCCGGAACGCTCAAGCGGCTGATGCGAAATTCCTGAGAATACATGAAAGCGGCAATCAGCGCCTCAACGGTTAATTTCAGGACCGCGCCCGAACCGCGCGCGTCATCCCAAAGCCCCGCCAAAACGGCAAACAGCCCGCCGATGATTATCGCCAGAAATTGTCGCTGAAATAAAAAAGCAGGCGGATATATGTAATAAAGAAAGATAAGCGTCAGAACCAACGCAAAATATATTCCCGCTCCGCCGCCGTAGGGGACTGCGCTTGCGTGGAGTTTGCGCTCCCCCGGCTCATCCAGAAAACCCCGAATTGCCGCCCATTTACGCACCGGAAAATTCAGCGCGTAACAACCCAGCGCCGCCGCGCCAAATGTCCCCAGATAATAAATCATGTCGAATAATTATCGGTTATGAATTGCCAAACGCCCATTATCCATTACCAATTGAAAATCGCCCGATTTTTAATTGAAATTGAGTATCATCGCCGTCTCGCCGCAATCCGGAAACTTCGGACAATTGACGCACTCCGTCCAAACTTTTTGAGGCAGCGAATGTTTGTCCATAACGCTAAAACCGAACTTTTGGAAAAATTCCGGTTTGTAGGTCAAAAGAAAAATGCGGGGGAGACCCAACTGCTTCGCCTCAGCAATATTGCGATTAACCAATTCCCTGCCGATTCCCTTTTTCTGATACTCCGGCTCAATCGCAACAGAGCGAATCTCTCCAAGGTCTCCCCAAAGCACATGCAAAGCGCTGCACCCGCGCACCGCCCCGTTAACCTCGCACACCCAAAAATCGCGGAGCGAATCATACAGCTGATTAAGCGAACGGGGAAGCATCTCATCTTTTGCCGCAAGGGCGTTGATAATCTTGTGAATCACCGGCACATCGCTCACGGTGGCTTTCCGATAAATATAATCACTTTTTGACGTCATGGAGACTCCTAAATAATCGGTTTATTGTTCTATGATAGGGAGGATTGATAACGCCTTTCTCGGTGACAAAAGCCGTCACATAGCCGTGCGGCGTCACATCAAAGGCGGGGTTGAATACATCCACGCCCGCGGTAGGGATAATCTGCCGTCCGCGCCAGCATTGAATCTCCTCATGCGGACGCTCCTCGATTGGGATTTCGCCGCCCGTTTTGATGGAGATGTCAAAAGAGGAAAGAGGCGCCACAACATAAAAAGGAATACGATGGGCATGCGCCAGCACCGCAACGCTGTAAGTCCCGATTTTATTCGCAAAATCGCCGGAAGCCGTGATGCGATCCGCGCCCACAAAGACGGCGTCTATTTTCTTGAGAGACATCAAATACCCCGCCATATTATCGCAAATCACCGTCACGGGGATTTTATTCATCGAAAGTTCCCAAGCGGTCAAACGGGCGCCCTGAAGCAACGGACGCGTCTCATCGGCATAAACTTTAATTTTTTTGCCGGATTCCGCCGCCCGATAAACAACAGCCAGTGCGGAGCCATAACTCGCCGATGCCAGTCCTCCCGCATTGCAATGAGTCAAAATAGACGCGCCGTCCGGTATCAGCGCCGCGCCGGCGTCCCCCATTGCCACCCCCGCCTCATAATCCTCTTTCCAAATGCGGTGCGCCTCATCAAGCAAACTCTGCTTGATGCTTGCAATCGGCAGATGCGAAACATCCTCCGCCTTTTGCTTCATACGCTCCAGCGCCCAAAAGAGATTGATTGCGGTTGGACGGGACGTCTTGAGATAATCCGCCGCCTGATTCAGATCTTTCATGAACGAGGAAAAAGTGGAAGACTTGCTGTCTCGGATGCCCAGATACAGCCCATAAGCCGCCGCAATACCCAGAGCCGGAGCGCCCCGCACACGAAGATGGCGGATGGCTTCCCACATGTCTCGAATATTCGTCAGCTTCAAATACCTTAACTTTTCGGGCAGAAGCGTCTGGTCAATGATGCGGCACGCCCCAGCCTTCCAGCAGATGGAGTCTACAGGCATTTGTGAGATTTCTTCTCCTTAAGGTAGGCGCGAACTTCCTTCATCTTTTCCTTGTCCTCTTTCTTATCGCGCCCCATAAGGGCGTGGGTTGCCTTTTTTCCCTCCTCAACGCCCGGCTGATCATAGGCATTGATATCATACAACTCCGCAATAAAGGCAGTCTGAACCTCGTAAAGATAGAACAACCCGCCGAGATTTTTCGCATTCAATTCATCAAGAATGAACTTAACAGAGGGACGTTTTGCCTTGTAAAGGGCGAATTCTGTGGCAATAAGCTCGTTATTCAACAACTCGCCCAAATCCTTGTCCGCAAGATGATTCAATGATGCAATGTTCTGGAACACTTTTGGCACCTTGCATTCCTTGTTGAATTTGGCAAGACTCAAGAAGGTTGTGATTTTATCATTGGGTCCTTCCACATAAAGCTGAATCTGCGAATGCTGGTCAATCGCCCCCAAAGCCTTGACAGGCGTCTGCCCGATAAAAAACTCCTTGCCCGCCCGACTCATCCGTTTGCCGAGACTTTCCGCCCAAATCTGCGCATACCAGTCTGAAAACGTTCGCAGAGCGGATGAATAAGGCATCATGACAGAAATATTTTTCCCTTTCTTTGTGTGGGCAATGTAATGAATGGCAGCATTCAGATACGCAGGGTTTTCCGTCAACTTCGACGAAGAGCAACGCTTGTCCATCTCCGCCGCGCCCGCCAGCAATTCCTGAATGTCGATGCCGGCTGCAGCAGCGGTCAAAAGCCCCACCGAGCTTAAAACGGAAAAACGCCCGCCAACATTAGGAGGAATCGGCAGAGTTTTCATCTTGTCCGCCACAGCGATTTCGCGCAGAACACCTTTTTCTGGATCTGTGGAAATGATGAAATGTTTAGAAAGCGCAGCCTTGCTAAAGCGACGCTGAATAATATTATAGATATGCATAAAAAGGGACATCGTTTCCACCGTGTCCCCCGATTTGCTGATAACATTGAACACCGTCACGCGGAGATCCAAAATGTCCAAAAGCTCTTTTACAGCATCAGGATCGGGATTCTCCATGATAAAAATTCGCGGACGATTGCGCCGCTTCGGAGCATCCAAAAAATTATGGATGCTGGAACAAAGCGCATTAATCATACAAAGCGCCCCCAGCGATGAGCCGCCGATTCCGATTAAAACGAAATTTTCAAAATTGCGGTGGATATCATTCGATATCGCCATAAACGCCCGAACCAGATTGTCATCATAAGGAAGATCAAAAAAACCGATTTTCCCGCTCGTCCTCAATTCCTGAAGCCGTTTGTGGGCGGCATCTGCCTTCCCTTGCAGACCCTTCAATTCCTTTTCTGTGATGCCGTGCTGATCCCCAATCATGGTGGACATCGCATTGGCATAGTCAAATGTAATCCCTTTTGCAGCCATATTTTCACCTCCGCCGACCCAAGCGGGTCAAATTTCTTACTGAAAAATTTTTATCCCAAAACACATATTTGGAGATACTTACTCAAACCATATCTCAAAAACGGTTTGTTAATGTAAAGAATTATTTTCATTCGATTAACGGCAAGGAAGGGGGCGCCTTGGGTTTTTTATTCTAAACGCCCCAACAAAACAACCTCGGCAAGGCGGACGCATGAGATGTTTGAAAAAGCGGATGGCTGCGCAAACTCAATGCGGATATACCTCAGACGGCAGTTCGCCGGAAATGCCGCCCGCTGGCAAGAACGCCCGTCCCGATTAACAATATCCATGATTTTTTCCATACTGTTTTTGTCCCGCTCGCCGCCGTAAATACTTAAAAGACGCGCATTATAGTGCGGAGAAAACCCAGCCTCCTCCGCGTGGTAAACCTCAATCGCATCCAAAGAATAAGGCTTCAAAAGGTCTATCAAAATCCCGTGCTGATGCGATGGGTCAAGGCTGGCGTGCTCCCAATAATTATCCAAAGAATCCGCAAGACTGTATGAACCATCCTTCAAGGCGTCCGGCGGATTGCGCGGCTCAGCCCCGCATGCCGTGATGGAATTGGGAACGCTCCGCAACAGATTGACCGCCCTTCCCTTTTCCGTCGCACGCTCTGAAATCGTCAAAAAGGCAAGAGACGGCGATTCCAGCCCCGATGGCGTCGCGTTCATAAGCCCGTCCGGCAGAATCAGCGAAGCCATATCTCCGTCCGGCAGCGCCGCCGCATCCGTTGCCCCCTCTCCCTTGAGAAACTCGGCAAATTCCTCAAGGCTCATTCCCTCCCGCATGAACCCCTTCTGATCCACCGCATAAACCCCAAGATACCGTTGCGAGGCATCCAGCGTCAAAGCCAAGCGCGCCTTCCGCTCGGTGTAATGCGAAAAAGCAGGAGCGCCCGGCAGAGCGCAAAACGCCTTCACCGCCTCCTCGTCATATTCGCCGTCTTTCAAAAATTGCGGTCCGCCGCAAAAGGCAAACTGGAGCAATGCGGGATTTTCCGAAACAAGCCGAACCCGGCTCCGAACGGCAAAGCCGCTCGCCTCCGCGCGGCGTTTTTGATTCACAGAAACCAAAAGAAGACTCTTGTCCGGTATATGCGCCGTCTGCTCTGTTTGCGTTATCCTGCGGATTGTATAAAGGGACGCATCCCCGCTCGAAACCCTCTCCAGCCAAAGACATTCCTCCGCTCCCCAAAGGGCAAATTGCCGCCCAGTGATGGGAGAAAAAATTTTTGTGAACAGATAAAATCCCCTCCGTTCCGGCTCAATGTTGTATCCCTCAATCGCAATAGAACCGCTGGTCTCCGCATCCATGCGGTTCGGCGCGCCAATCCCGCCCCCATTTGGCAGAAGAAATATCCGATTCAACGGACGCGCGCAAATAAGCGGATATCCGAATTTTTGGACGGCTGGATTTTCCCCAATCAGCAAGCTGCCCAACGGCAAAAAACGCTCAACCCCCGATTTGATAAAAAGAGGCGCAGGCACAACAACCTGCGCATTTGTCCGCGTGCGAACCGAACTGGCATACTCCAGACCCTTCGGGAAATCCCCCGACGGAATCAGTCCAACAGAAACATTCTCCCCGCGCAGGTCTGCGATGACCCGATGAATTTGTTGGTGCATCCCCGGTCGCTGCTCAATGCGGTATTGATAACTGATAGAAGGCGTAATGGCATGCCCCGAAATCCACGGCGCCGCCTCGCCGAAACATAAATTACAAATCATAAATGACGAATAAATAATAAATATCAACCACCCCCGATTTGATAATTCCTTTAATTTGTAATCCGAATTTTTTAATTTACAAATCATGACAACACCTTCTTCAAATACTGCCCGGTATACGATTCGGGAACCTTGATAATATCCTCCGGCGAGCCGGTAGCGACAACCCGCCCGCCCGCATCGCCCCCTTCGGGACCAAGGTCAATTATCCAGTCCGCGCTTTTGATAACATCTAAATTGTGTTCAATCACAACCACCGTGCTCCCCATATCCACCAGACGATTCAACACAACCAGCAGTTTGCGGATATCGTCAAAATGCAAGCCTGTTGTCGGCTCGTCAAGAATGTAAAGCGTTCGGTCTGTGCTTCGTTTGCAAAGCTCTCGGGAAAGTTTCACACGCTGCGCCTCGCCGCCGGAAAGGGTTGTGGCGCGCTGCCCCAGCGTGATATAGGAAAGCCCGACATCATCGAGCGTTTGCAACTTATCTCGAATCGGCGGGATATTCTGAAAGAAATCATAAGCCTCCCGCACCGTCATATTCAGCACATCGTCAATATTTTTTCCCTTGTAAAAAATCTCAAGCGTTTCGCGGTTGAACCGCTTTCCGCGGCATTCCTCGCATTTAACAAACACATCCGGCAAAAAGTGCATCTCAATTTGAATCACCCCTGCCCCTTGGCACGCCTCGCACCGCCCGCCTTTCACGTTAAACGAAAACCGCCCCGGTTTGTAGCCCCGCATCCGAGATTCCGGCAACTGCGCAAAAAGCTCCCGTATCGGATCAAACGTCTTGGTATATGTGGCGGGATTCGAACGCGGCGTTCTCCCGATAGGCGACTGATTCACATTAATAACGCGCTCAAGATATTTGACGCCCTCAAGGCGGCGATGCTCGCCGGCTATCTCCAGCGTTTTGTTCAATTGGCGGCTCAGCGCCTTATCCAGTATATCAAGCAGCAGCGTGGATTTCCCCGAACCGGAAACGCCCGTAACGCAAATAAAAACGCCCAAAGGAAATTCCACATCAATATCTTTAAGATTGTGTTCCCGCGCCCCGCGCACCCATAGAGAACGCCCCGCGGCGGATACGCGCCGTTTCTTCGGCACGGGGATATACTCTTTCCCAGATAGATATTTCCCCGTTATAGAATCCGGGCATTTCTCCATATCTTCCGGCTTTCCCGCGCAAACCAGATAGCCGCCGTGCTTGCCCGCACCGGGTCCAAGGTCAACCACATAATCGGCGGTTCGGATAGTAATCTCGTCATGTTCCACAACAATCACCGTATTGCCGAGGTCTCGCAGCCGCGTCAGCGTCTCAATCAGCCGCTGATTATCCCGCTGGTGCAGACCGATGGACGGCTCGTCAAGGATATAAAGCACCCCCGTCAGTTGCGAACCGATTTGTGTGGCAAGACGGATACGCTGCGATTCGCCGCCGGAAAGTGTGGATGCCGCGCGTTCCAGCGTCAGATAATCCAGCCCCACATTCGCAAGAAACCCCAGCCGCTGAATAATCTCCTTGAAAATCTGCTGCCCAATCTCCCGCTGCTTTGCCGTTAGTTTCAAGCCGCTGATAAAGGCAAGAGAGTCCCGCACCGTCAAACGGGTTAATTCTGAAATGTTTTTTTCTTCGATGCGCACCGCAAGGGCTTCAGGCTTCAGCCGCTCTCCGCGGCAGGCTGCGCAGGGCTTTTCGGAAAAGTAGGAGCTTATCCATTCTCGAATATAATCCGATGAGGTCTCTCGGTATCGCCGCCGAAGATTCGGAATAACGCCCTCAAAAACAAAATTTTGTTGATATCGAATGCCCCGTTCGTTCTCGAATTTGACTTCTATTCTGGCTCCGTCCGTGCCATACAGCAGAACCTTTTGCAACCGCCGCGGGATTTTGTTCCATGGCTTGTGCATGTCAATCTTGTAATGTTCCGCGACAGATTTTATCCATGAAAAGGTCCACGAATCCTCCTTGCTCGTCCACGGATGAATGGCGCCCGCGCTTAGACTGAGCGACTTATCCGGCACAATCAAATCCTCGTCCATTTCATGCAGCTGCCCCAGCCCCTTGCAAACCGGACACGCACCATACGGGCTGTTAAACGAAAAAAGCCGCGGGGCAATCTCCTCGATGCTCACCCCGCAATCAATACACGCAAAGTTTTCGCTATAAAGCCTTTCCGCCTCTTCGATTTTCCCCCTCTCCGCATCCTCCACAATCTGGACTGCCATAATCCCCTCGGCTTTTTTGAGCGCAAGCTCCACCGAATCCGTCAGGCGATTGCGCGCCTCCGGCTCCGCAATCACGCGGTCAACGACGAGGCTTATATTATGTTTGAAATTCTTATCTAACCGAGGGAGCCCCTCGGAAAACTCATATATGGAGCCGTTAATCTTTGCGCGCGTGAACCCGTCCCGTTCCGCTTTTTTCAGCATCTCGCCGAATTCGCCCTTTCGCCCTCGAACAACCGGCGCCAGAATCAAGAGGCGAGTCCCGCGCGGCAGCTCCAAAATCCTATCCACAATCTGCTGAACCGTCTGACGCGTTATCTTTTTGCCGCACTGCGGACAATGCGGCGTCCCGATATTGGCAAAAAGCAGACGCAGATAATCGTATATCTCCGTCACGGTCGCCACTGTGGAGCGCGGGTTTTTGGATACAGATTTCTGCTCGATTGCAATCGCAGGGGAGAGCCCCTCGATGCGGTCAACATGAGGTTTGGGCATTTGCTCTAAAAACTGGCGCGCATATGCCGAAAGACTTTCCACATAACGCCTCTGCCCTTCGGCGTAAATCGTGTCAAAGGCAAGGGTGGATTTGCCGGAACCCGAAAGCCCCGTTATCACCGTCAAAGAATTTCGCGGAATCTCAACATTGATATGTTTGAGATTATGCTCCGATGCGCCAACTATAACAATATTCTTCGGTTCCATTTTTTTCCCCTTCAAAGGATATGAAATCTACAATACCCCCCTCATCGGGCGTCAATGGCATTTGTAATTTTTGTCCGCCAATTGAAAAAGAACTCTTGAAATCGCATCGCCCAATAAGAGAGTTTTTCCAATATTCGTTAAAAGCATGGAAGGAGCGATTATTATGAAAAATGCTCGTGTTTTTTGGGGCTGGATGCTTCTTGTGTTGATGTTTGCCGCCGCAATAGGCTCGCCAACACTCGCTCAAACCGCCGAAGAGCAATACGTAATCGGCACTTACAACATCCACATCGGAAAAGGCATGGACGGCAAACTTGACCTTAAACGCATTGCCAATGTTATTCAAACCAATAAAGCCGATGTGATTGGACTTCAAGAAGTTGACCGACTCACCACACGCTGCCAACGTATAGACCAGATAGCCGAATTGAAAAAACTCACAAATAAAGAGGGCGTTTTCGGTAAAAGCATAGATTATCAAGGCGGAGAATACGGCATCGGCATCCTCACAAGCGGACGCATTCTCAAAAGCGAACATCGCTTGTTTCCCGAAGGCAAAGAAGATGAACGCCGCAGTTTCATTGCCGCTCAGATTGAACTCGGCGAGGATGCCGTCTTCTGGGCGCTCAACACACACCTGAGCCTCGTCGCCGAAGACCGCGCAGCTCAGGCAAAAATACTCCTTGATTACGCCAAATCGCTCCCCGGTCCGGTTCTCATCTTTGGAGATTTTAATGATACGCCCGATGGCAAGATTGGCATTTACAACAATTTCAAAGAGTTTTTCGACGATGTTTGGGCGGCGACAGCTGCCGAGCCTCAATCCCAAAAAGGATTCACCTTCCGCGCAGACAAACCCTACGCTCGGATAGATTATATCTGGATTAGTAAAAACTGCGGATGGCAGCCTATCAGCAGCCGCATCCCCCAGACCCAAGCCTCAGACCATCTGCCCCTCTTTGCAACCATCAAAAAAATTAAATAAGGATGTTTCATGAAAAAACGCCTTTCATATCTTTCAGTTTTCGCCTTCGGCATTCTTGCCGCTGCAATTTTTGCCGCTGAAGCGGATGCCCCCGCCGCCTCCCGTTGGGCGGGATTGACGGGTCTCTTTTTGGCATATCTGACCGGACTTGGGCTTAGCTTTACCCCCTGTGTCTGGCCTATGTATCCAATCACATCCAGCGTCATCATCGGCAGCTCCGCCGTAAAAACCAAAAAAATGGCGTTCCTCCTTTCCGTTGTTTACCTTCTCGGACTTGCCTTCGCCTATACAATTCTGGGAGCAGTCACCGGCAAATTAGGCGAGGTGGCGGCAAATTATCTCAAAAGCGCATGGCTTGTCGCAGCCATGGCTGCCATCTTCATCGTGTTCGGACTTTCCATGCTGGGGCTTTTTGAAATCAACCTGCCCGCCTCATTCACGTCCCGTTTTATGAAAGACCAGCGAAAAGGCGTCACCGGCGTCTTTGCCATGGGCTTTATCTCCGCCCTCTTTGTTTCGCCCTGCGTCTCACCGGTGGTCGGCGCTCTCATCGGATATGTGATTCAGAGCGGCAGCTGGGTTGTGGGAGCGCAGCTCTTTTGCGCCTTTGCGCTCGGATTGGGAACCATCCTTGTTGTCATCGGCACAATTTCCGGCGCGCTCAAAGCCATGCCTCGACCTGGCGCATGGATGATCCGCGTCAAACAAGCCTTCGGCGTTGCCATGATAGCCATCGCCGTCTGGCTTGCCTGGCCCATCCTTTATCATCCTCGGCAAACAACCGACCCCGCTTCAAGCCCGGAGTCTGACGAAGGGCAATCATCCATCATCTGGCATTCAAATCTGGCGGAAGGTCTTAAGCTGGCAAAGGAGCAAAACAAGCCCATCTTCATTGACTTCACAGCCGAATGGTGCGCCGTCTGCAAACAAATGGAGCGCGAGGTCTTCCCCAAACCGGAAATTCTCGCCGAGTCGCAACGCTTTGTCATGATCAGGTTTGACGCCACCAATCCCAACGCAGAGCAGCGCGCCGATCTCAAGGAATATGGCGTTGTCGGTTATCCCACCATTATTCTCATTGACACCAAAGGCAACAAGCAATCAATTGTTGGTTTTATCGGTCATGAAGAACTGCTCGCAGATATGACCAAAACACAATAAAATCTTTTTTTGGAAACCAAATAATGTTCTATGCCAAAACATTGAAAATACGCCTCTCGGAAATGTTTCGCGATTCGGATGAATCACTCCTCAACGATTTCCTTGAATCTGTCATCCCAAAACAAATCGAGTCGGGACTCATTCACCACCCCGTGGAACCATTCTGGAGCGTTCTTGTGATTTATACCCCGCAGAACGACGTTGAACTCGCTGATGGCGAACGCATCTTGTTCGACTCTTATGAACCCCTCACCGCCGAAGAGGAGGTTCTCCTCATGAAACTCCAAAACTGGCGCAATGAGGAAGCTCAACGCAATTCCCTCCCGCGCCATCAAGTCCTCCACGACGCCCATCTTTTGACGCTGGTCAAAGTGCGCCCCATGAAGATTGAAGATTTCAGCAAAATCAAAGGCATCAGCGAACGTAAACTTGCCAAATATATAGATTCGCTTCTGACATTTTTCCGCAATGAATGCAAAACCTAAAAAAAGGAGCGCTTGCGAATTATGTCTCTCACGAAATGCCAGAACAATGTTTATAAATTCATTATTCGGTTTATCAAACAAAAAGGATACTCCCCCACATTGCAGGAAATCTGCGAAGGCGTTAGATATAACTCCGTCGCCACCGCCCATAAACATCTTAAAAACCTTGAAAAGCGCGGCGTCATTACACGCAAAAAAAACCTCAGCCGCTCCATAGAACTGGGGAAAAATGTCAACATTGCCAACACAATTGACTTGCCCATCCTTGGGACGGTCTCCCGCGGTTGTTCTATTCAGGCGATGGAAAAAAAAACATTTCTTTCCGTCCCTATAGATTTATTGAAAAACTCTGATGCCTTTATCCTTCAGGTTAAGGACGATTCATTTCGTGATGAGGCTTTTCTTCCTTGCGATTTTCTGATAGTGGAAAGGCGCAGAAACGGGGAGATGGGCAATTATATTTTCGGTTTTGCTGCACGCGAAAACACCATCGCACGCATAAATATTATCCAAAGTATTGTAGTTATTGGAAAATATTTCCGGGATGCCCAGGATGCCGCATCGGTTCGCATCGAATCAGCCGACCCGAAAAGGGCGCCTATTGTCATGAATGAGCGCGAATTGCAGATTCGCGGTGTTATCATCGGACTTATTAGAAAATACTGACTCATCTCCGCCTGTGACGGCTCTTTTAGCTCAGGGCAGATATGTTAACGGATTAACCGTCAGGGCGTTCTTGCGAATTTCAAAATGAAGATGATTCGATGCGGCGCTGCCCGTGCTCCCCACTCGCGCAATCACCATCCCTTGCGCCGCCCATTGCCCCGCCTTCACAAGATTTTCGCTGTTGTGCGCATACACGGTTGAAATCCCATCGCTATGTTCCATGATGACAAGATTGCCATAACCCGGAATATCGTTGCCGCTGTATATGACTTTGCCCTCTTTCGCGGCGCGGATGGGCGTCCCCTTTGGCGCGGAGATGTCCAGCCCTTTATGAGGCGCTTCCTTGCTGGCGGAAAAGCCCTTGGTCACCTTTCCCTGAACGGGCCAGATATACCCGCGAGAAGAAGCCGTCTGCGATGATTTTGTTTGCGGAACCGGCGCGGGCGGCGCCGTCTCGGCGCGAGAGGCAATGGCAGTTTTTGCCGCAGGCTGGGCAATGACCTTCGATGAAGACGGTTTGACTGGCTGGGTCTTTGCGGTTTTTGACGGGGGAGTATAGGTTTTAGAAGGGCTTGTTTTTACTGGGGCGGGAGTTTTTTTCGGCGGCGTATATGAAGCGGGGGTTTTTGGCTTGATTTGACTTGGAGGCAAAGGCGAACTTTTCAAACTCGCGGCGCTTCCCGGAGGGATGTAAAGATACGTCCCAATCTTCAGCGGCTCGGTGGGAGAAATATTATTCACCCGCGCCAGCGTCACCGCCGCGCTATTATATTTCCGCGCCACCTTATCCAGTGTGTCGCCCGCCTCAATGCGATGATACCATCCCTTTGAATAATCATAATTACCTTTTAGATTAGGCGGTGTAGCTGCAAAAAGAGGGTTGCGGCACGGAGGGATAAAATACACAGAGCCAAGAACAAAAATAAAAATGTGCGTCTTAATTCTCACGGCGCTCCGCAACAACAGACAACTCTCCGCCGTTTAAATCAAACCGGCGGATAACGCAACAAACAACAAGGATGCCGGATTCTTCAAATTCAAAGAATCTAAACCTGAATAAAATTCAAGCCCAATTCCTGTCAAGTGAAAAACCCAGCAAGGGGAGCGCGTTTTGTGGGAGAGCATTCAACCGACCCGTTTGATTTTTTCAACGCATTAACCTTATTTATTGGAATCCATTGACAAATTTCCTAAGTCGAATCGTTTGAATAAAAAATTATCTTGACGCCGATGACATTTCCTCGACGCTGATTTATGTAAGTATTAATTGAGGTTACAACCTCGATAAAATTTTTATGAAAGGCAGGTGATTTTTTTATGAAAAAAGGTTTTACTCTAATCGAACTCCTGATTGTCGTTGCTATCATCGCCATCCTTGCCGCCATCGCCGTCCCAAACTTCCTCGAAGCGCAGGTGCGCTCAAAAGTCTCGCGCGCAAAGGCTGACATGCGCTCGCTTGCTACGGCAATCGAGAGCTACGCCACGCAGGAAAACCATTATCCCCCCGCAGAGGTGGTCGTTGATGATGGATTTGCCCATCATGTGATGCAAATCTGGAAACTCACAACACCCGTCGCTTACATCTCCGGCGGCGCTTCCTACAAAGACCCCCTCAAAAAAGGCACAACCTATCTCGACCATCGTTCCTTCTATTATGAATACATGAACCGCGAGTATTATTATCTTCATGGAAATCCCGCTGGCGGAGAATGGTTTGTCAAAACCTACGGCGAATGGCGCTTAGTTTGCGCCGGTCCTGATGGCTGGGTTTTTAACGGCACAATCCAAGGGCGCGACGGCATGCCCGCTTTCACAACTACCAGCTATGACCCCACCAACGGAACAGTCAGCGTCGGCGATATCTATCGCACCTCAAAAGATCCCGATTTGAAAAAACCTATTTAATCTTGATACCAAATTATTTTTATGGGCGTGAAGCCGCAAACTTCACGCCCTTTTTTATTGTTGTTATTCAACAATCCGCAATTTATAAATATCAGTGGTATTTGCACGATTGCTTCGGTTCGGTTCCCTTTTTAAACGGCATCTGCAAATAAAGGTCGCTGTCCGGATCTCGGCGGCAGCGTTCTGTGGCAAGCAGCCCTGTCGAACCGCACACATCCGCAAAAACCAGCCCCTCAGGCGTTGGAAATGTCTTGTCCGTATATGATTCCAGCTCAACTGCCCGAAGCATAATATCCCGCCAAATGGGCGCCGCCACGCGCCCGCCTGTCATCGCCTCGCCCATCGAGCGGTTATCATCATAACCGACCCAAACACATATCACAAGATTTGGCGTGTATCCCACAAACCAAGCATCCACGCAATCATTGGTCGTCCCAGTTTTGCCCGCAATTTCAGGAATCTCTTTTCCCGCAATCGCCTCTCCGATATATTTGCGACCCGTGCCCCGTTTAATGACACCCTTGAGGGCATAGGTTATCTGATATGCCGTCTGCGGCGAAATAATCTCCCGCTCCAGCGGTTTGGCTCGGAAAACCTCTTTTTGATCCGAATCAAGAATTTTGCGCACTGACATCGGGCGGATTCCCACGCCGTGATGCACAAAAGGAATGTAGGACGCCGCAATGGAAAGAGGCGTGGCGCTGAAAGAACCGAGCACCGTGGTTGGATTCATCTCCAGATGCCATCCGGCGCGTTCGCCGAACATGTCGAACCGCCGCATAAATGAAATCGTCCGCGCCGGTTTTAAATCCTGATATAAAAGAATAGTAATCACATTTCTGGAATGTTCAATCGCCGTTTGAATTGCGGTCATGCCGAAATACTGGTTCTCATAATTTCGCGGCGTATAACCATCGGGGAATACAATCCTCCGATCGTTCAGCATCGAAGCGAGCGTGTATCCCGATTCAAGGGCGCCGCTAAAAATGAAAGGTTTTGCGGCGGAGCCCGCCTGACGCCCTATCCCTTGAGCCGCGCGGTTCCATTGCCCATTGTTCAAAAAATCGTAAAAATTTTCGCCGCCGCACATCGCTTTAATTTCCGCCGTCCGCGCATCCAGAATCACAACCGCGCCTTGAATCGGTTTTTTATGCCCGAACTCCGCAAAAAAAGTCCGAGCCCTTTTATTGACCTCCGTCGGAATAATATCAATATATTCCCCCTGCTTCAAAATCAAATCCATGTGATAATATGGCTGCGCATCCTTCAGCGAAATAGTCCCGAAATATCCCCCAACCTCCACGTTCAGCAAATCCGAAAAAACCCGCGTGATTTTTGCGAAACGAATTTGACGCGGGACGGGCGGGCTTTCCCTAAAATTGGCGCGCTCCTCCGCTAGACGCCTCGGGATGCTGCTCTCCCGCAGCATCAGTTCAAGATTCCGCAGACCTTTTTTCAATTCCTCATCCGCAATTTTTTGCAAATCCATATCAATCGTTGTGTAGATTGTATATCCATCCTTGTAAAGACCCTCGTTATCAAAATCCCCGCCGTCAATCAACGAGCGGCGCGTATATTCCACAAAATAAGGCGCAAGGTTTGATGCTGGCGGCGGAGGCGTGAGCAGAATGCCGGTGCTTGCGGCGTCGTCATATTGCGCCTGCGTGATGCGCCCCTGTTCGCGCATCAGCTTCAAAACAATATTCCGCCTTCTTGTTGAGGCTTCGATGTTGTTGATGGGACTAAATCGAGACGGCATCTGCGGGATGCCGGCAAGAACGGCGCATTCTCCGACGCTCAACTGCGACACATCTTTATTGAAAAACGTGCGCGCGGCGGCTTGAACCCCATATGCGCCATTGCCCAGATAAATCTGATTCAGATAAAACTCAAGAATCTGATCTTTGGAATAGCGGCGCTCAATCTGAAAGGCAAGAAGCGTCTCCTTGATTTTGCGGCTATAAATCTTCTTGCGCGAAACGCTTTTTAAAAGGTTGCGGGGCAGCTGCTGCGTAATAGTGCTCCCGCCCTGATCCAGCCTCCCGCGAGAAAGATTCACAGCCATCGCCCCCGCCACGCGGACGAGATCCACCCCAAAATGACGATAAAACCGCTTATCCTCGACCGATATAAACGCATCAAGCAAAATGCGCGGCATTTTATCCAAAGGCACGACCACGCGGTTCTGTTGAGCCATCGTGGCGATTTTAATATGCCCCGTCCCGTCATAAATGGTAGTTGCCTGCGGCGGCGAGTAATTCTCCAGCTGCTCAATCGGCGGCAACGTGCGGATAACAATCATCAGGAGACCAACCGCCACAGAAAAGATAAGAATAAAAACAGCCGTCACCGCGATGATGCCATGCACCCACCGCCGAAATCTCCGCTGTAATTTTGTCCCTTCGCGCCCCATGATGAAACGGACGATGCGAAAAAATGTCCCGCGCGTCAAGCGCCATCAGCAATCAAGATTATGAATACACAAATTTCAAAGCGTCCTCATGCATCCCGCCCGCAATAGCGCCCCCGCCCTCTTTGCTGGCAATGCAATCCCAAACAGGGCAGACATGTTTGCAAAGCAGGCAGCCCACGCAACGCTCCTCATCCGTTTGCGCCTTGCGCTTTTCCCTATCGAACCTCATCGCCTGATTTGCGCCGTCATGGCATACAATATGGCAGAGCCCGCAGCCGATGCATTTATCCTGATTCACGCTCGAAACGACATGCCTCGTCTGATGATGCTCCGATGGGTCAACAAGATTTTTGAGCCCCAGCCCGATAATCTGGGTGAGATTATCAAAACCCTTTGCCAAAAGATAATCCTCCAGCCCCTCGACCATATCCGCCACAATGCGATAACCGTATCGCATAATAGATGTGGTGGCTTGCAAGTTTCCCGCCCCCAAAAGCAAAAACATAGCGGCGTCGCTCCATGTCTCAATGCCTCCGATGCCTGAAACCGGCAGCCTCAAATTTTCATCCTTTGCCAGTTCCGCGATAAATCGCAAGGCAATTGGTTTCACCGCCGCGCCCGAATACCCGCTGATGGAGCCTCTGCCCTCGATAGTCGGCTTTGGAGCAAACGCGTCCAAATCAACTTCTGTGATGGCGCGCAGGGTGTTAATTGCGGAGATGGCGTCCGCCCCGCCCTCTTTGGCAGCCATTGCCACTGGAATTATATCCGTTATATTCGGCGTCATCTTTGCCATTACCGGAATCGAAACCGCATCCTTTACTGCTTTTGTGAACTGGCGAATCATATCATAACTTTGACCCACCTTGTGACCCGCGCCCTCCACAGCCATTTGCGGACAGGAAAAATTCAGCTCGAGCATATCCGCGCCCGCCCTCTGTGCGCCGATTGCAAGCTCCGCCCACCCTTCATTTGAATAACCCATGATGGAAACAATCACGGCGCGTTCAGGGTAATGCTTTTTCAACCAAGCAATATCTTTTAGATTCTGCTCAAAAGGACGCTCGCTTATCATCTCGATATTCTGCAAACCGACCATACGTTTTTCGCCGTAATGCAGAGCATTCAGACGCGGCGTCGGGTCCACAATCGGATAATCCCTCTCAAGATTCAGCGTCTTGAACACCGCCCCGCCCCAGCCGAGTTCAAACGCATGGGACACCATCTCCGCCGTGTTGCCGACAGGGGAGGAAGAAAGACAAAAGGGGTTGGCAAACTTCACACCGCAAAATTCTACAGCCAACGAAGGGCGCGAAGGCTTGGGAATAATTGCGGGAACACTAAGCGGAATCGCCCGAGCGATGCCCTCCGCCGCCTTGCGTCCGTCGCCAACGCACGCGGCAACCGTCTTGCCTGCCCCTGTGATATCCCCGCCCGCAAAAACTTTTGGATGAGATGTCTGCATAGTGTCCGGATTTACACGCAGATATGCCCCAAACCGCTCCAATGTGCCTAATAATTCTTTCACATCCTCGGAGACCGTTGTCCCGATGGAAACCACTACAATATCCACAGGCAGGGCAAAATCCGAACCCGCAACACCCTCAGCATTTTCCGGCACATATCGCCCCGGTGCAATCCAGCGAATCTCCTCGCCGCGAACGCCGCAGACTTTTCCGTCCTTCGTCAAAATCTCAAGAATGCGCCCATTGGGCTTGAAGCGGATGCCGCATTCATGAGCAATCCGCCGCTCCTCCGAGTCGGCGGGGAGCTCCTCCATCGCCTCCAGCGAAACGCAATAAACCCGATCCGCGCCCGCATATTTGGCGGATGCGGCGCAATCAAGCGCAACCGAACCGCCGCCTATCACAGCCACATTTTTGCCCTTTACCAGCATCGCAAAATCTTTTTGATCCGCCGATTTTTTTGCCAAAGCTAAAAAATCCGACCACATATAAACGCCATCAGCCTCCTCGCCTTTCACGCCCAACCGCCGCGGTTTATCCAACCCCACAGAAAGAAAAACCCCGTCGTATCCATTCTTTAACAAATCAAAAATCGCATCCTTCCCTTTGATTTCCGCACCGCATTTGAATTCAATCCCCAACCCGGCAATCACTTCAATTTCATGGTCGAGAACCTCCATCGGCAGGCGGTGCATCGGAATGCCATAGCGCAGAACGCCCCCGATTTTTAACGCCTTCTCGAACACCGTTACAGCATATCCCTTCAGGGCAAGATAGGCGGCGGCGGAGAGCCCCGCCGGACCGGAACCGATAACGGCAATCTTTTTATCTCCGCGCGCGGGCGCCTCCAAAACCTTTAACCTCTCCGCGCGTTCATAACCCGTTAAAAACGCCTGAATCTCATTGATGCGGATGGGCTCATCGAGCCCCGAACGGGAACACCCTTTTTCGCAAAGGCGGCATGTCGGGCAGACATAAGCGCAGACTCCGCCAAGGATATTATTACGCCGAATGGTGCGCGCTGCCCCCTTGATATTGCCCATCTTAAGCTGTCGTATAAACTGGGATGGCTTCGTATCCGCGCCGCAATCCGTATCGCAGGGTGCGTCATGGCAAAGAAGACAACGGTTCGCTTCCGTGATAGCGCCCTGCAAGTCCATATTCCTTATGCCGCACCGAGTGTTCATGATACTCCTCCATCATTTTCATGATTTTTGTCAGCTAATGTTGAGATTTTCCCAACTCAGAGCCGGACAAGTCAACAAACAAAATAAAAAGCCGGAAACAACAAATGTCGCTTCCGGCCTATTTTTTTCTATTCTTGACTTGTTATGTCATGTTCATAGGGGCTTTGACTTTCGCCTCAGCCTATATCTCCCGCCGAAGCTCGCGCTGGCGAACGAAGGCGGATTATCGTGCGTATTCGACCGCGCGTGTCTCACGCACTACCGTAACCTTGACCTGTCCCGGATATTCCATTTCTGTCTCAATCTTTTTTGTAATATCGCGAGCCAGTTTAACACATTCCGGATCGTTTATCTTGTCGGGCTCCACAATGATTCGGATTTCCCGACCTGCTTGAATGGCAAACGATCTTTCGACGCCTTCGAAGGAGGAGGCTATGTCCTCCAACTTTTCGAGTCTCTTGATATAAGACTCCAAAGTTTCCCGTCTGGCGCCGGGACGGGCTGCGCTGATGGCATCGGCAGCCTGAACCAGAACGGCGATGATCGTTTTCATTTCCACTTCTTGATGATGCGCTGCGATGGCGTGGATTATTGCCGGCGGCTCCGAATACTTCTTTGCCAACTCGGCTCCGATCAATGCGTGCGTCCCCTCCATCTCGTATGAAACCGCCTTGCCGATGTCGTGGAGAAGACCTGCCCGTTTGGCTAACTGCTCGTCAACGTGCAACTCCGATGCCATAACCTGACACAGATTGGCAACCTCCATCGAGTGTTGTAAAACATTTTGTCCATAACTTGTGCGATATTTCAGACGTCCGAGGAGCTTGATGATTTCAGGATGCACATTATGAACACCCGTATCGAATGCCACGCGTTCCCCGATCTCAACGATTTGCTCCATCAAAGCCTTTTCAGTTTTTTCAACAATCTCCTCAACTCGGGCTGGATGGATGCGTCCGTCCGAGATCAGCTTTTGCAGAGTCAGGCGCGCCACTTCGCGGCGCAAGGGATCAAAGCAGGAAAGGACCACCGCCTCTGGGGTGTCGTCCACGATGATGTTGCATCCCGTTGCCGCCTCGAGCGCCCGGATGTTCCTACCTTCGCGCCCGATGATGCGCCCCTTCATCTCCTCGTTTGGCAGATTCACAACCGATACCGTTGATTCGCTCACTTGGTCTGTGGCGCAACGCTGAATCGCAAGGGTGATAATTTGCCGCGCCTTTTTTTCCGCAAGGTCTTTCGTCTCTGTTTCTACTCGGCGTATCAGCATCGCCGCATCCTGCTTCACCTCTTTTTCGAGGCTCTCAAGCAGGCTCTGCTTTGCCTGTTCCACCGTCATGCCGGAGATTTCCTCGTATTTAAGAATCTGGGATTGTTTGATTTCATCCGCTTCCTTGATTTTGCTATCCAGATCCTTCAGCTTATTTTCTATCTGCTGTTCTTTGGAGTTTAAGGAACGGTCGCGTTTGTCAATAAGCTCGAACTTGCTGTCGAGCATCTCCTCGCGGCGTTGAACCTTTTTCTCCAAACGGTCGAGGTCTATTCTCCGGCGCGCGAATTCCTTTTCCAGCGCCTTTTTGCTGCGGAAAACCTGCTCTTTCGATTCAATGGCTGCGGCTTTCAACTTGGCTTGCGCCTCATTTTCCGCCTCGGCAAGAATCTGCTTTGCCTTTTCCGAAGCTGCCGTCAGGTTGTTCTGAGATACTTTTTTGAACCAGACATAACCGCCAAGAATTCCTAAGGGCAGCGCAATGACCGCCCCAAGAATACTGGCGAACATACGATTAAGTGCACCTCCTTTGTATCAATTCGATCATTTCCCAATCTATCCCTGTAAAACAGTTGATTAAACAATGTTTATATCTCTCTCTTTGATTTCAGGTCAAGGTAAAAAATAAAAAAAATAATTTTCTCTTGCCTCCCGTATTTTGATTCCCCATAGTCTCTTTTGCTTTTTGTATGTGATAATCAAATGTCATTATCAGGAGGTTTTGTCAGATGAAACGTCTCAGATTCCTTATGCTCATCGCCCTCGTTGCCCTTTGCTGGACGCTTGCCGCAACCGGAACACTCTTTGCCGTTCCGGGCGCTGAGTCAAAATCCGATGAAAAAAAGGCGGAGGAAACCCAATCGGAAGAAGCCAATCCTGCCGTTGCCAAATTCGACGGCTCTACCCTTATGATGAACGACCTCATTAATAAAGCCAATATCCGCGGCGGCTTGCGTTTCCGCGGCGCAGACGCCGAACAAATCCGAAATATGCCTAAAACTCAGATTGAGGAATTCGTACGCGATTTCCTCTTCAACGAAAAAATCGCCAAAATTGCTACGGAACAAAAACTCGAGGAAGATGAAAAAGTCAAAGATGCTATCAAAAGCATCCGACATTCATCCTTCAGCAGCATCATCTACCAAAAGGAAGTCGTGGAAAAATGCGCCAAACCAGCCGAAGAGGAAATCAAAAAATACTATGAAGACAGCAAAGAAAAAATATTTCACCAACCCCTGAGCTTCTCCATGCGTCACATCTTCCTTTCCACATACAAACCCTACACCGCTCAGGAAGGCGACACCCTTGAGTCCATCGCCAAAAAAATCTCCGGCGATGAAAAAGCTGTCGAGTTCATCCTCTCTGATGACGATAAAAAAGAACCGCGCTGGGTCAAGCCGGAAGAACGCGAAGAAAAAGCCTTCCGTCCCGTCCAAGCAGATGAAAAACTCCTCGTTCCCATGAACAAAGAGGAAACAGATGCTATCCTTTCCCGTATGAAAAAAATCCAAGAGGAAATTAAAAACGGCGGCGATTTCACCCTCATCGCTAAAAAATACAGCGAAAGCGGCGCCAATAGCGGCGAACTCCTCGGACCTATCATCCCCTCAAAAGATAAAAAACCCATGCTCTCCGAAATCCTTGACGCCGTCAATAAACTTAAAGCCGGCGAAGTCTCAGATATTATCCGAACCAAACACGGCTATAACATCATCCGCATCGAATCAAAAAAAGAGGAAGGCTTTGTCCCCTTTGACGAGGCAAGGCGCGGCATCGAAGCGCGCCTTAATTCCGAACGCATCAACAAACGCGCCGAGGAATCTCTCTTCGATTTCGCCCGACAAACCCCCGGCATCGTCCTCAATGATAACATCTTCACCGCAGAAAACCGCACCTCCGATTCCGTCATCATCTCAATCGAACCAGAATTTAAATACACCCTTGGCGATTACGCCGCCGATATGCCCGAAGCCCAACGGCTGATGCTAAAAAACAATAAAGACCGCACAAATGCCGTTCTTAATTCCCGAAAAGTCATCATGCCCCTTCTCGTCAAATATGGCGAATTCAAAAAAATCCACGAATCAGATGAATTCAAAACCACTTTCGAAAACCGCAAAATCCAAGTCCTCGCAGATCACATGCTCCGCAAAATGATGGAAGAAGTCACCAAACCCACAGAAGACGAAATGAAGGCTTACTATGAAAATAATAAAGAACGCTATACAGACCCCAAACAATACGACATCAGCCTCATCGGTCTTAAAATTATGGAGCAAGGCGAGGAAATGAAAGAGGAACTTAAAGAAAAGAAAATCGCCGAACTCTCGGAAAACCTAAAACAAGTCAGCGCTATTTTAAAAACGAAAGAAGACTTCGAAAACAAAGCCAAAGAAATCTCGGAAGACCCGACCGCCCCGCAAAAAGGAGCCGTCGGATTTGTCCCAGCATCCTATCGAAACGCCTATGACGGACGGCTCAACCAGATTAAACCCGGCGAAATCACCGAGCCTTTCGAATACGGCAACTTTGTTTATATCGTCCGACTCAATGACGTTAAAGAGGAAACGCTGCGCCCCTTTGAAGAAAGCAAACGCTCGGTGGAAAACGATATGTTCACGGAAAAACAGCGAAATTTCCTCAAAGATAAAAAAGAGGAAATTCTAAAAGCGGGCAATTTTGAATTTCTACTGAAAGACAAAGAAGAAGAAAAGAAATAAACTGCTATCAGTTTATTGAATTACTATGAAGGGGGAGCAATCCCCCTTCTTTTTTTTTGAAGGCGATCCGGCAAAACAGCTCCCTGCCTTGCCGTTTTTTGTTATTCCCCCATGTGGCGAACAGAAATTTCCAGCAGGTTTTTCTTAATCGCCTCATAATCCCCTTTGACGTAGCATCCAGAGGCATTGACATGCCCGCCGCCGCCCAGTTCAACGGCGATTCGGCTCACATCAAAAAGACCTTTTGAGCGAAATCCAGCGCGCAATCCCCCCTCGGGAATTTCATGAATCAGGATAGACACCTCCACACCCGTCATGCCGCGCATCTCGCTGGCAAGACCGTCCGGCTCGTGCTCCTCGCCGCCAGCCGCTCGATACATGGTTTGGGTTATCTCGCCCCAGACAATGCGCCCGCCGCAAAGGAAATGCATATTCGAAAGCACCTGCGCCTTCAAAGAAACAGACTGAGGCGAACGCTCCTCATATAGCCCCTGCGCAATCTCAGCCGGATCCGCGCCCGCCTCCACCATGCGCGACGCAACCTTAAAAGTCATGCTGCTCGTATTAGAAAATGTGAACGAACCAGAATCCGCCAGAATCGAAAGATAAATGCACCCCGCGATATCCTTTGAAATTGGCTCGCCCATTTCGCTGATGATATGATACAGCTGCTCGCCCACCGCTGTGGCGGTCCAATCAACATAATTCACATCGCCGAAATGCTCATTCGATTTGTGATGGTCAATATTGATAACAACGCCGCAGCGTTTTACGTTCCCATTGGCACGATCCAGCGCTCCGCAATCCACATAAATGCAAACCTCAGGCTCAAACGCCGGATCGCAAAACGCCCGCAGTTTCTCAATATGCTTCACGAACTTGAAATAAGGGGGAATCGGACCGGAGTTATACAACTGAACGTCCTTGCCCATTTGCGTGAGCAGATGGTATAACGCCATCTGCGAACCAACACAGTCGCCATCCGGGCGGACATGCCCGCAAACTAAAAACCTTTGATGATCTCGAATAATCCTTCCGATTTTCTTTATTGAATCTCCAAATTGCGCGGGATAAATCACATCGCCGCTATTTGTTTTTGCCATTATGCCATCCTATATAAAAATAAAAATCCTAAAATATCCCTCTCTTCATAAATCGCATTCAAATCTTGTAACGTGATAAAACCATCATATTGAAGTCAATATTATTCTCTTGATTTTCCGCACAGAAAAAAAAGATAAACCGCCTCCATATTCCATAAAAATTACACGGCGCAAATCTATGGAAAAAAAATCTGCTTATTCGATGCCGGCAATCGCCGCCCTTTTACCCATTGCCGTCGCCAGCGCAGATGAAAAACGCCCCAGATCTCTTTGCACCGTTGAAAAAAAGGAGTGGGAATCTTTCTAACGGACAACCCGGCAAAAATTTAAGTTAATCAAATGCTCTTCATCGCTCGACATTGCAAAACCGCTTGGAGTCTTGAAAATAAACTTCAAGGCTCTATGAACCCGCCCCTCTGCAAAGAAGGACGCGCCGAGGCGCTCGCAAATATTCCGCTATTGGCTCCGCTGAATCTGAACCGCATCATCAGCAGCCCCTTGCGCCGCGCCATCCAGACCGCCCGCATATATGCAAACCAGCTCCATATCCC
Source organism: candidate division BRC1 bacterium ADurb.Bin183 (assembly GCA_002070185.1). Taxonomy (GTDB): domain Bacteria; phylum Sumerlaeota; class Sumerlaeia; order MWCT01; family MWCT01; genus MWCT01. The sequence continues at coordinate 319,894 of MWCT01000002.1, read as the reverse complement.
AGTCGAAATACATGACGACCTCCGCGAACTTCATCACGGCGCATGGGAAGGGCGGCGCTTGGAAGATTTATTACACAGCTCATACGCCCTTTGGTTAAAAGACCCATCGCAAATTCCGATCCCCGGCGGTTCGGAAACAATCGAATCAGCACAGCGGCGCATCCTCGACGCAACAAAAGAAATAACCGCACGATATCCCGGCGAAAATATCCTCATCATCACACACAAACACATACGCGCCCTGCTCATGTGCGCCATTCACAAAAGCCCCATCGCCAAATTCCAGCAATATGTTTTTGACGAGACCGCGCCGATTAAAATTACGAACTAATGAACCCAAACCAACACGCCGGTTGTTTGCCACTGAAAGCCAACGGCTCCGCCCTCAATGCCGTATATCATTTTCTTTTGATTGGTCTTGACACACATCCCAAACCTGTATTAAGGAAAAAACTGTCTTTGATATGATGAATAGATTTGATTTTGCCGGAGTGGCGGAATGGCAGACGCAGAGGACTCAAAATCCTCCGAGGGCAACCTTGTGTGGGTTCAACTCCCACCTCCGGCACCACCGCCATAAAGGTTTGTATACCCGTCGTTCTGTTTCGTTTTACAGGGGGGAATGTTCGCCGAAAGGATTCTTTGCACAAAGGGCATTTACAGCATCGCGCGAAAGGCTCTTATGAGCATAGACCTTGAAACATGCCGCCTGGTCATCTTTGATCTGGATGGCACCCTTGTCAACACATTCGATGACATTGCCGCAGCTGTCAATCACACCCTTGATGAGTGGGCGCTGCCTCATCACGAAGTCTATGACATCACCCAGCATGTGGGCAATGGCGTACGCGTTCTGCTCGATTGGGCATTGAATCATGCCAACGGCTGCAAACCCGGTTGGGCGGATGACCTCATTATTGAAAAAGCCGTCCGGCTCTGGCGGGAATATTACCTTGAACATCCGGTTGATTTTTCCCGCGCTTATCCAAACATCCCTGAAGTTCTTGCCCGATTGCGCGAGAAAGGCATTGCCATCGCGCTCCTATCCAATAAACTACAAGAAATTGTTGAGCGTATTCTGGAAACTTTAAACATCCGTCAATATTTCAAATACGTGATTGGCGAAAACACAAACATCGCCCGCAAACCCGCGCCCGATGGAATAATATATATTATGAATCAAATGGGCGCGGCGCCCCATGAAACATGGATGGTGGGCGACAGCATGCCGGATATTCAGGCAGCAAAAGGCGCCGGCTGCCGTTTGTGCGCTGTCTCTTGGGGCTCTGCCAGCCGCGAAGAACTCAAAAAAATGGGCGCGGAGAGAATCGCCGATTCCCCAATGGATTTGATAACGCCATGAGCATCGCGAACAAAAAGCGAAAGGCGGGTGATAATATAAACAATAATTCAAAAGGCAGGCGCATTTTTTACTTGCCAAAAGAATCATTGGAGATTATGAAAACAAATCGTAATTAGATTAAAAAGGTTTGAATCGTATGAATAGGGTTTTCCCAAATTAATAAGGGAGTTAATCTATGTTCTTCGGCAAAAAGGCTACCATCGGGTTGGATATCGGATCCAGCGCAGTGAAGGTCGTTCAGCTCAAACGCGCCGGAAAGGGCATCGAGCTGGAAAAATTCGCCATGGAACCGATATATGCCGGACGCGATAAAAAAGCGGCTGGCTTGAATATGAAGCAACTCAAAATTGATGCCGCCAAACGAGCTATCGAACGCGCGGGCATCAGCGCCAAATTTTCCGTCTCTTCCGTCAGCGGAGAATCCATCATCGTGCGATACATTCAACTGCCGGAAATGCCGGAGAATGAGCTTAAAAACGCCCTGCGCTGGGAGGCGGAAGAATATATCCCTTTCCGCATTGACGAGGTCAATCTGGATTCCGTTATCCTCGGCAAAACAGAAAACGAAACCGGCAAGGTGGACGTCCTTTTAGTCTCCGCCAAAAAAGACCTCATCGAGGAACACCTTGACATCATCCGGCAGATTGGGCTGACCCCGTCCATCGTTGATGTGGACTCGTTTGCCTTCCTCAACTGTTTTGAGATTAATCATTCGCCGGGCTCCTCTGAAGTCGTCGCGCTGGTCAATATCGGCGCGGAGGTCACAAACATTAACATCTACATGAGCGGCAACTCCCGTTTCTCCCGCGACATCTCCATTGCCGGCGACGCTATTACAAATGCTATTTCAAGCAAAATGAACATTGATTTTGTTAAAGCGGAAGCCATCAAAATCTCAGAAGGCGCCCCATGGGAACAGCCCGCCGCCTCCTCCGAGCGCGAATCTTCCGGCGGATTAATCGCATCCATCAGAGGCACGGTAGAAAAAATCACCGGCGAGGAACTCGGATATGATGCTCAGGATGCCATCGCTCAAAAAGTTATACGCAATAACCTCCAAAACCTTCTCAGCGAAATCAGCCGTTCCATACAATTCTTCGAAAATCAAGCATCTGGTCGCACCGTTCAGAAAATCATCCTCGGCGGCGGTTCCTCCCGCATGAAAAATATAGCGCCATTCTTCTCAAAAGAACTCGGACTCCCTGTCGAAATTATTGACCCATTGCGCCGCATCACCGTCAGAGAGTCCCTCCTTTCCGAAGTCACCGCCGCACAAGAAACCTTAGCCGTTGGCATCGGTTTAGCCCTACGAAAGGTGGTAGATTAAATGATTAAGATCAACCTTCTTCCCCCTGAGAAAATCAAGGCAAAGAAGGACTCGAGCCGGGCTTCCGCACCTCCTTCCTCTGCCACCCCCTTTGTTGCTATCATCCTCATCCTCGTCTATATCGTTGCCATTGCCTTTGCTTACTGGGTCATCAAGACCAAAATGGATGATGACAAAAAAGTGGTTTCGCTTACCCAAAATCGAGACAACCTGAAAAAAAATGTTGAATCAAGGCAAAAAGAGTTCAAAGAACTCCTCGACCTCCGTATGATGCTTTCCAACCAGATTGAAATCCTCAAATCGCTCGATCCGCCCGATCGCCTCCTTTGGGCGGAAAAAATAAACATGATGGCTGACATCGTCCCCAAAGGAGTTTATTTGACAAACATCGTCGTCACAGAAGACCTCCAAGAAGTCGAAACGGAAGAATCCAAAAACGCCCGCATCACATGGGAAAAAGGCGGCAAAAAGGGCAACGCGCCCCCATCAGTTAAAAAACCCCTTGTCACACAAACCCTTGCCATTTCCGGCGTCACATGGCACGAAGATGCCGACCAGCGCCTTCAACTCATCATGAAATTCCATGACGGCATGAAAAATTATTCGAATCGCGGCTCAAATGGAAAAACCCGCAACTTCATGGATAACTTCCAGGACCTTATCGGCATCGAAGGAACCTATGAAGAAACAGTGGCGGGTCGCCCCATCAACAGGTTTAAACTGATACTTAAAACCAAACCCCAAACCGTTTCCGCCGCCTCTAAATAATTTTCCCGCGGAAAAAGTTTGGAAAGAAAGGATAATATATGACGCTCGATGAACAGACAAAAAAAACGTTGGGTGTTGGTTTGTTCATAGCCATCTTCATTATTGTAGGGTTCGGATACTTCCACCTCCAAATCCTCCAAGACCATTACAAAAGAAACGAAAACCAGAAAAAAACCCTCAATGAAGAAATCAAAAAATTAAGAGAAAACTTAAAAGAGATTGAAGAAGCGGAGCGCGACCGCCCCCGCATCGAAGAAATGCGTAAAATCGTTGAAGAAGCCTCTCAAAGGCTTCCCTCCTCGCCGGATGCGCCCGGCTTCTATCAGGAACTCATCCGCATCCTCCGCCTCACTGGCGTCCAGCCCAGAAGAGTGGACCCAGTCCAAACACGAAACGCCGTCCTCTACACAGAAATACCATATAAAATAACAGCAACCTGCCGATACCACGAATTCGGACAATTTCTAAATCTCATCGAGGAAAACCAACGCCGATTCATGCGCGTCAAGTCTTTCAGCATTTCCAACAATGACAACCGCCCAAGCATCCACCCGGCAACAATTGATATCTCAACCTTTATGTTTAATAAAATTATCAAGACTCCGTAAGGAAAGTTTGCCCTCGAAGGAGAACTTATAATGGAAAAACAAATAAAAACCGCCAAAATAATCGCCATTCTCATCGCCTGCCTTATCCCTATTATCCTTCTTGCCGGACCAGCGGCAAAAATAGCCGATAAAGTCGCCCCAAGAGACGCAACAGGAGACCTTGCAACCGTCCAAGGCGAAGACCCGCCAGCGCCGGAAGAACCCCCAGCCGCAGGACAAACACCTGTCGCTAATGCCGCAGAACAACCAGAAGAGGAACTCAGCGATTCCCCCATGCCCACTGCCACGCCAGAAATGATCTCAGAAGCACAACTGCTCACACTCCCCGCCGCAAAACAATCAAACCGAGAAAGCGACGAACCTCAAAAAGCGGACAACCTCATGGATAACCCGGAGGTTCAACGCCTGATGAATCAAACCCCAAAATTTGTCTATAATCCACGCGACCTCAAAGACCCCATGATTATCCCATGGGTTCGCAATTCCCTCCTCGTCCGAGAATACATCCAAATTCTCCAGAACCATATCAAAAATAAAAGAATCAATGAAGCTCGGTCCTTTATTGACCAAATTTCACAGTTGCTCCCCGATATCACAGACGCCGAACTTCATAAAAATGCCGAAACCCAAATTGGACTTGCCAGACAAGAAATCGAAAAAATCGCAGCCGCGCCGTTGGACACCTCCCAGCCCGGCGAGCAAGCCGTCAAACCTATCGAAACGCCGGTTATCGTCATGCCCTCATGGATAAAAACCCATGTCAGCGGCGTTATGTGGGCGTCCAAAGCCGAAGATAGAATCGTGCTCATCGGCGATGACCTCCTAAAAGAAGGACAGGCGCTTTCCAAATATCCCGATGCCGTAGTGCAGCGCATCAATCCCAACTCGGTCGTTATCGGTTACAGAGGGATCTCGGAAGAAATTCAGGTCAACAGACCTGATTGATAATTTGAACGCAGGCTAAAATTTGTTATTTTTTTTGATGATTAAAAAAATACTATATCACGAAAAGAGACGACTAATCATGAAAGGAGCGGGCGGAATGTTTAAAGGAAAAGCCTCCCTTATGGTATGGGGTGTCGCCATCATCATCCTTTTGGCGGGAATAGCTTCGGCTGAACCCGTTAGAATTGCCGGAGTCAGCATCGGCGCAAGGGGAAATGCCGAGGTGCTGGTTATCCACTTGGGCAATTCTTCCCCCGGAGGCGCAACCCCCGTTTATCGGGACCACATCTTCCGACAAGCCGGCTACGGCTATGTGGAATTCCCGGATGCAACCCTTACCGGCGAAGAACGCGAAATCAAACAGGATGGTCTCTATCTGGAAAGCGTCCGCCTCAAAACGGAACCAGCCTCTCCCAATCCAGCCGTCAGGGTCTATTTCTATTTCAAAAAACTCGCACCCTACACAATCGAACAAGATGAGAGCGAAATCAAATTTGTCTTTGCCGAAAAAAAAGAGCGCCTAAGCGACCTTCCCAATGACCCCAACATGTTCTTCTCATTCTCATCCGGCAAAGCCGAACCCGCATCCGCTGCGGCTCATGCGTCGCCAGACCGGCTTGACCAGATTATGGACAATGCAGACTCGGCGGAAAAGCCCATCATGATGGCGCAGGCAGGGCAGGATAAACCAGAAACCACCGCCAAATCATTCTTTGTTCCCCCATCAGAAAAAGATACAGCTCCAAAGGCATCGCAGGCAGTCTTGCCGGAAGAAGACATCTTCTCCCAACTGGTCACCTTGCGCTTTAAAGACGCCGACCTGCAGAGCGTCATTCGCATGATAGCCCAAAAAACCGGACTCAACGTCATCATGGCAAGAAATCAAGTCAGCGGCATTATCACACTCGACCTCGAAGATGTCCCCCTCGGCAGCGCCCTCGACGCCATCTTGAAAACCAACGACCTTGCCTTTGTGCGCGAGCCCGGCGGCATCGTCCGCATAGTCCCCCGCAAAGAAATTCGCATCTCCGCCGTCGAACTCAAAACTGTCCACGTCCCCATCAACTGGGTTCCCGCTGCCAAATTGTCAGAAACTCTGCGCCCCTTCCTCTCAAAGGCGGAAGGCGCGCAAATTCAACCCGATAACGATTCCAATGCTATCATCATCACAGATACCCCTCCCAACGTTGAAACCCTTCTTGCGCTTATTGACAAACTCGATGTCGCCGACAAACAAGTCATGATTGAGATGCGCCTCATAGATATGGGCAAAAACCTCCTCCGCGACATCGGCGCCAACTGGAGCCTCACGCAGCGCCAGAAATACCTCTTGCAAGGCACAAAGCAAACCAAGATAGGCGGCGGACAGCCCATCATCGAAACCGAAACCGTTAAAAACCCCATCACCGGTCAAGTGGAAAAGGTGATTGAAAGGATCACAGGCTATACGGACATCGAATATAAAAACACCCCCGTTTTCACCACATACAAACAAGGAGAGTATAAAGATAAAGCAAAATTCGTCGGCGAGTATAGACTCGTTTCCGAAACTCCTCTTAAAGAAGGCATTGACAAATTCGTCTCTGCCACAGGCACAAATGAAGAAGGTCTTGGCTCGAATTATTCATGGGGCAAGGCAGTCACCATTCTTGGAGAAGATTTTGACCTTGATATGTTCCTAAACGCCAATCAAAACAAAAACCTTATCAAAGTCCTCGCAAACCCCAAAGTTATCACACTCAACAACGTCACCGCTAAAATTGATATGATTGAGGAAATCCCCTACCAAGATAGCGTGATCGGTTCCGGAGGCTCAGTCACTGCCAAAGCTGAATTCAAGGAAACCGGCATCACCCTCAGCGTGACCCCCTACATCACCAATAACGGCTATATCCGTATGCAGATCAAACCTGAACAAAAAATCTACCGCGGACGCGAACAAATCGTCGGCGATCTGCCGCAGGTGGACAGACGCTCCGCAGAAACAAACGTCATCATTCGCGACGAAGAAACCGTCCTTCTTGGCGGTTTTCGCATGGATACTAATACAAATATTAATATCGGAACGCCTTGGTTCATGGATATCCCCATCATAGGTTGGCTCTTTAAGAGAAACAACATGGAAAACAGACAGCTCGAAACAGTCATGTTCGTCACCCCTCATATCATCAAGGACCCCACAATGAGCGAGCTCGAAAAAATTCAATATGAACAGATTGATTACGGCTGGGATCTCCCGAAGGAATTCTTCCAGTCCAGAGAAAATTCTCATCAAGGCAAAAAGGCAAAAAAAGGCAAATAAAACTAAAAAAACCGAACCACAAACGGATGTCTGTAAAAGGCGTCATAAATGAAGTCAGAAATAAAAAAGGGAGTTCGCTATGAGCGTTAAAAAGTTTTCGGTGGCGCTCTTCGCACTTTTCACCATGGTTTTTATTCAGGGTGTTTGGGCGCAGCTGCCATGCCCACTCTATCTGGGAGACGTAGGCGATTCAGTCGCTGGTGTCAGAATTATTACAGGCGTCACAGAACCGCAGCAATACCCCGACCTCAGCCTTGCCAGCGCGGGCGATATCAACGGCGACGGCGTGGACGATTTTGTCCTCTCCTATAAAGAAGAAGGCGACTTTTGGTCGCCCAGAGGAAGTTTTGCCATTATTCTTGGCAATCCCAATGGCATCGGGACAGGCGGCGTTCTTAAGCTCCAAAAAAATAAAGGCTCCAACCGCAACCCCAACGATGTCGGAACCTGCGTGGCAGGCATCGGCGACGTTAATAAAAACGGCAAAAACGACCTCATCTTTGGCTCGCCCAGCATACAGCCCACCGGCGCTGGGTATCTCGTTGACGGCAATACGATTGATGAGAGATTTAAGTACAACAAATCCGTTTCCACAGCGTGGATTGAAGCGCATTCGGGCACTCGCCTTGACGGCATCAACGATTATGATGATTGCGGATGGTCAGTCTCCAGCGCCGGCGACTTCAACGGCGACGGCATACCGGATGTTATCATCTCTGCCCCCGCCGCCGACCCCAATGGTCTTATCAACGCTGGCGAAGTTTACATCATCTACGGCAACACCGACAGCGCCAACTGCCTCGGCATCTGCGGCGTCCTCGAACTCGACCGCCTTGATGGAATAAACGGATTCAAATTCACCGGTTATCAGGCTCACGGCTTTTTTGGCTGGAGCGTTGCATGCGCCGGCGATATCAATAAAGACGGCAAGGATGACGTGATTATCGGAGCGCCTTATGTGGATTCCAACGGCGAAAACAGCGGCGCAGTCTGCATCCTTTATGGCGGCTCCACACCCTCCTCGCTTAAATATCAATGGATTCCCGGCGAAGCACCCTTCGATTACTTCGGCTGGTCGGTCGCAGGCATTAATGAGGAATCCGATATCGAAGGCGTCAAAGTTGACGTCAATGGCGATGGATATAGCGACATCCTTATCGGCGCAAACCTCGCAGATAAGGGACTGCGTGAAAATACAGGCAAGGCATATCTCCTCTATGGCGGACCCAATGGCGTTGAAACCAACCTCCGGCGCATTGACGGAACTAACGGCGTGATAATCCCCGGGCTCGATGCCGGCGATCAGTTCGGCTTTGATGTTGCCATTGTCAAAGATGTCAACTCAGACGGTCTTGCCGATCTCCTCATCGGCGCCCCAATGGCATATCCCTATGGCGGCAAAGTCCTTGGCGAAACCTATTTAATCTACGGCGCAAGAAGACTTGGCATCGGCGGATTTTTCGATATTTACTCCCTGAACGGCATCAACGGCATACGCATTTATGGATGCGAAGATCCCCCGTCCAATAATGCTTGTTCTACCAGTTATTCCGGCATCAAAGTGGCAAGCGCGGGAGACGTCAATGGCGACGGCGCCGGCGACATCCTCGTCGGCACCTTATCAGGCGATGTTTTCCTCATCTACGGCGTTACCATCAACCTTCAGGCTAACCCCAACTTCATTGATATTGATTCCATTTCCCAACTCACCGACACATTTACCGTTTACAATAAAGGCACCGGTGTATTATCCGTTGATTCAATTGTGCCCAAATATGGCGAAGATTTGGAACCTATTTCATGGTTCGAAATCAACCCCTCCTCATTTATTCTCGGCAATAACGAACAAATAGATGTCACCTGTTCTGTTAACTGGGATGACCCGATTATCAAAGGTTACACCAAATATAACAATCCCATTTTCTTGCGTCTTTTCATCTATTCTAACGACACCAGAAACTCAAATCTGAACGCACAAGGACAGAATTATTATTCCCGCGGCGTCTATGCCACCGTCACCAAGCACGAACCCACACCCACGCCCACACCCACGCCGCAACCCACACGCACGCCGCAGCCTCCAAAAATTGTCGTATCGCCTGCCCAGCTAACATTCAAAAGAAGCGAACTCGACAATAAAACAGCGCCTCTCAAAACCGTTATGGAATCCCCGATTATTAAGGATACCAAAATAACCCTCCTCAGCGGCGAAATTGACACTGCCTCCGACAAAAAATCCGAGGCGACAAAAACCCGCAGCGCCGCCTCCGGGCGCCACGTCCTTGTTCAATTTAATCAAACACCCACAAAAGAAGATATCGCCGCCCTTGAAAAGAACGGCGTTAAGATTCTCCAGTATATCCCCAACAACGCCTACTGGGTCGCCGTGTCTCCAGAAATCAAAACCCTTGCCAACGTCAAAGATTGCGGCGGCATCCGCTGGGCTTCCTCGCTTTCCGCCAAACAAAAAATGGCTTCTTATATCGAAGAAAAACTCTTCTGGGATGATATCATCTTCGATAATGGCGACGTTCTCTTTCAAGTTCTTGCCTTCAACGATGTTTCCGATGAAGAGTTCCGCTCAGCCATAGCCGCGCTCGGCGCGCCGTGCGAAATAGTTGCATCTGAAGCATGCAACATCTGGAAAGTTCGTTGCAAACCTGAGGACGCCGCACTCGTGGCGGCGCTCGATCAGGTTGAATGGATCGAACCCGCCCCTGCCAAAAACAAACCCTGCAACGACAATGTCCGCCGCCGCGCCAATGTGGATCCTGTTCAGGTCACAACCAGCACCCTCTGGATTCCAAAACTGAATGACATCGGCTTTGCCAAGGGTGTGGATGGCAAGGATATCAGGGTCGGAGTCTGGGACGCCTTTCCCGTGGACGCCCACAAAGATTTCAACTTCACGCGCGTTTTCTCCGGCGATGGCGCTAAAATCCCGCCGGTTCTTCAACCGGTTGAACCCTGGTGGTGGCGCATCCTTTATCCCACGGCAATGTGGGAAACCAACTTCTTTATCGTTTCCCATGCCACCCATGTGGCGGGCACAATCGGTTCTAATGGTATGCGTTATCTTCAGCTTGGCAAAGCCATTGCCAAAGCCCTGATGGGCAGTGAACATGCCCTAACCGATTGCGATAGAATCTACCTTGATTTGAACCATGACCATAGAATTGATGTTGCCGACCTGATAATGTCGCAAAACTGGAAACTCTCCCGCACGCTCGGCATCGCCCCCGCCTGCGACTTTTACACCTATGATTACGACAATGAACTATCCGAAATGGCAAATGCTGTTGCGGCTAATAAAATGGATATCTCCAACCACTCCTATGAAACAGAGCTCGGCTGGGAAATACAATTTTATGAAGTGGACGACCCGCTTGTTCCCGGACACAAACTCCTATATCCCTATTGGGTCTATCTGGGCAATGGCGGCGAATTCGGGCGATACACAACCGAAGCTCGCGCATGGGATAAAATCTCTTATGACACAGGTCTCCTCATCGTTAAGGCTGCTGGCAACGATAGAGGCGACGGACCCGACGCCGACTGGGATAAAGACCCCTCCGAATGGTATTGCGTGGACGGTCCTTATGACTGTATTGACCCCAAAGGCGTCGCCAAGAATGTCATCACCGTCGGCGCGGTGGGCGATAACGGCGAACTCCAGCTTGCCAGCAACGCCGGTCCTGTTGATGATGGACGCATCAAACCCGACCTTGTTGCCAATGGCTACACAGTATTCTCCCTTGGTGTCGGCAACTGCTACTATGAGTCAATGGCATCCACGTTTTGGCAACTCGGCGGACTGATGGGGGTGCCTGGACATACTATGATTACGTTTGACAAGGCGGGAACCTCCAACGCCTGCGGCGCGGTCACAGGCTGCGGCGCACTACTCCAGCAAATCTATAAAAAGTATATCGGTGAAAAACCTCGTCCCGAAACCATAAAGGCTTTCTTGATTCATGGCGCAGTGGAAAAAGGCAAACATCCGGGTCCCGATTATGATTTCGGCTGGGGCGAGGTCAATGTTTATAACAGCGCCCGCTCCCTTGTCTATGATTGCTTTGTCAACGGCAAGGCGCTTGCCGGCGATCGCACTATCCGCTTCCCGATAGAAATCACAAAAGGCATCAGCGCTTTCAAGGCTACTCTTGTCTGGACAGATCCGCCCGCCGCTCCCGAATCCAAAATAGCCTTAGTAAACGACCTTGACCTCGTCCTTGTGGCTCCTGATGGCACGACCAAACATTATCCATGGAACCTCAACCCTTGGGACCCTCAGGCTGCAGCAACAAAAGGTCCCAACCATGTTGACAATGTTGAACAAGTTTATGTCACAAATCCTGCCAAGGGCATCTGGGAGGCGCAAATCAAATCATACAACATCGCGTCCCGCGAACGCGAACAGCACTTCACGCTCGTTGTTGACCCCATCGGTGATTTCGCCCCAATCAAACCGATTAAACTCACCAAATCCTTCTGGATTTCCAACGTTGGCGAGCAAAAACTGGTTGTCTCTTCCATTGTCCCAGATAAAGCCTATGATTGGCTGATTGTTCAACATAGCGGCAAGCCAGTGAAGGATCTTGAAATCACGTCGGGCAACAATGCGCGCATTGACGTCACAGTTGATTTCGCCTACTCGCCTGAGGGCGATTCCGCTCTGTTGACTGTTAATTCCAACGCCCCGGGAGATAAACCCACAGTATTTATTATGGCTAAACCATAATTTTTAATGAAACGTTTCCCTCAACAAATCCCCCGGTTATATCGCCGGGGGTTTTCTTTTCCAAGACCACAGGAGGTGTTATATTGATACGATTAATACTCATTATCCTGATTGCGTTCGTTACTCTCTTTTGCCCTGCGCAGATTATCCTTCCTCTTGCACTTGCGCCCGAAACTCCTTTCACCCCAGAAGGGAAGCCGCTCAAAGGTTTGATTATCACACTCGACGCCGGGCACGGCGGGTTTTCGCATCAGGAAGGCTACTCAGGAAGCGCGCGAGGCGTGAAGAGCCGCGTCGTTGAACAAGACCTCAATATGCTCGTCGCCGCACAGCTTCGCCACCATCTCATCGCCGCGGGCGCAAAGGTCTATATGACTCGCTGGGATGACCGCAAGGTCACGCTCGGCAACACGCCGCGAGCCGAAGAACTCGGCGCAAGAACTCAAATCGCAAGGCAGACCGCCTCCCATCTTTTTCTTTCGCTTCATCATAACGCCGCCGGACGCCCCACTGCCGATGGCGTCATGATTCTCATTTATCCCAAAGACTCCGCCGGCAACGATCAGCCCCTTGAACGCGCCTTTGCCGCCATCCTCCGCGAAGAGATTGAAAAAAAAGTCCACCACGCCGAACCTTTTGATGCATGGTCAAATGAACATCCTCTTGTCTCTGCTTTGGATATCCCTTCCGCTTGCGTGGAATTCGGCTTCCTGACAAATCCAGAGTTTGACGCATGGGTCAGCAAACGCGGCAGCCATCGCGCTGAGGCAATCGGCGCCTATAACGCCGTTGTCCGCATGTGGCAAGAGCATCGCGCAGAACTCGAAGCCCTCAGAAAAAAGGTTTATGCGGATATTATAGCGGATGAAGACTCACCCGCAACCCAGACAATCGCATCCCCTATCGAGTCGCTTGCCGCATCCCTCTGGGTCTTCCCCCATCCGCCTCAAACCTCCAAAGAGGCGCAATTCATCATAGCCCAATACCGCCAGCGCGTCTTCTCGGACTCCACTTTTTTCCTCCTGCGCGCCGGAATCGAAAAAACGCCCGATGGATGGGTTCTCCGCGGCGCAACCAACTTCGCCCTCTTCTCCAATACACTTGAGGCAATATTAAAAACTGTCGGCTGCGTCCCCCTTGTCAATGAGATGGAGGAACTCCCCTCCGCGCGGCTGGGGCTCGACTGTTTTGGCGTGACGCAAATCCCCATGGCTATCGTATGGAGCGAACCTGTCGAAGACCCTGCCGGCGCAAAAGGGGAGACCCAGCTCCTCCTCGGCGATTGCGTATATCTCCTTGATGCCACTCCTGACGGCGCCTATTACCACATTCAGGGCTGGGATGGATATATCGGATGGGTGCGCAGCGAGGCAATCCTCCGCATGGATGAAAAGACGTTTTCCGAATGGGCGGATGCCTCCCGCGCTGTTTTAATCAAAGATTATCTAGCCGATGATTTTCGCCTCCCCGCCGGCGCATCGCTTCCGCTCCTCTCGCAGGATAACGCCACAACGGCGGCGTTGCGCCTGCCCAAAAGCGTACGAGCCATAAAAGGCAAGCAAGAGGTTATCGTCCCATTGGACGTTCTTCGGCTGCCCTCTCAACCGCGCGCCGGTTCGCTTGCCGCGCAGGCAGCTGCGGAATATCTCACAACGCCATACGTCTTCGCAGGAAAAAGCGCGATAGGCGCGGATTGTTCCGGTCTCACAAGCGTCGCATGGGCGGCGGCGGGACTTGCCCTGCCGCGCGATGCCCGTCAACAAGTGATTATGGGGCGCATGGTCGCCGCGAGATGGTATATGCCCCCGCTTCAACCCGGCGACCTGCTTTTCTTTTTCGACCACAATACAGGCAAAATATATCACGTGGGCATCTCCATCGGCGGCAAACGCTATCTCCATTCCTCTCCGCCGGAGGTGCAAGTTTCCAGCTACGACCCCGCCGACCCATTATACGATGAATTCTGGACGAAAAATTTCGCCATAGCGCGGCGTCCCATACCATAAACTCCACATACGAGGTTTGATTGCCATGGCTGACCAGTATATCTTCACAATGTATAAACTCAATAAGTTCTACGGACAAAAACAGGTGCTCAAGGACATCTCCCTCTGTTTTTTCCCCGGCGCAAAAATCGGCATAGTCGGCGAAAACGGCTCAGGCAAATCCACCGTCCTTCGCATCATGGGCGGGCAGGACGACCAATTCCTCGGTCAGGCGCAAATTTCAAAAGGCTACAAAGCAGGATGCGTCCCGCAGGAGCCTAAACTGGACGAAAATAAAACCGTCCGGCAGGAACTGGAATCAGCCTTTTCGGACATTCAGAAACTCATGGTTGAATACGACGACGTTACAGCAAAACTGAGCGCCGACCTTGACCCCGACGCCATGCAAGCCGCACTCGACCGCCTTGCCGAACTTCAGGATAAACTCGACGCCGCCGATGCTTGGAACCTCGACCAACAACTCAATCAAGCCAGCGAAGCGCTCTGCCTTCCCGACGATAACCGCATCATCGGCACATTGAGCGGAGGCGAAAAAAGACGCGTCGCCCTTTGCAAAGCCCTCCTTGAACGCCCCGACCTCCTCCTGCTCGATGAGCCAACCAACCACCTTGATGCCGAAACCGTTGACTGGCTTGAAGCGCAGCTTAAGGACTATCCGGGAACGGTCATCATCGTCACACACGACCGCTATTTCCTTGATAATATTACCAAATGGATTCTCGAACTGGAAGGCGGGCATGGCATCCCGTTCGAGGGAAATTATTCATCTTGGCTCGAACAAAAAATCACACGCATGGCGGCGTCAGAGAAAACAGAATCCTCCCGCCGCAAAACCCTTCAGCGCGAACTCGACTGGATTCGCATGAGCAACAAAGACAGGCGCGAACTTGCCCGCCATCGCCTCGCCGAATATGAGCAACTCGTCGCGCGCGAAAACGCCTCCATAAAAGATGACGCATCCGTCATTCAGATAGCGCCCGGACCCCTCCTCGGAGATCAAGTGCTTGAATTCCACAACGTATCTAAAGGGTTCGACAACGCAATACTTATCAAAGAATTAAACTTCGTTCTCCCCAAAGCCGCCGTTGTCGGGCTTGTCGGTCCCAATGGCGCTGGCAAAACAACGCTATTCAAAATGATAGTTGGCGAAGAAAAACCAGATGCTGGAGAAGTCATCCTCGGCAGCACCGTAAAATTATCATATGTTAGCCAGGGGCGCGATGATTTAGTCGGAGAACACAGCGTCCTTGATGAAATCAGCGGCGGCGCCTCCGAGATACTCATCGGCAGGCGGGAAGTCCCAGCACGGCAGTATATCTCCCGATTCGGATTCCGCGGTCCAGACCAGCAAAAAGCAGTCAAAGACCTCTCCGGCGGAGAGCGCAACCGCTGCCATCTCGCCAAACTCCTCAAAACAGGCGGCAACCTTCTCCTGCTTGATGAGCCGACAAACGACCTTGATGTCAATACGCTTCGTCTTCTTGAAGAAGCCATTCATGCGTTCAGCGGATGTGTCATGCTCATCAGCCACGACCGCTTTTTCCTCAACCGAGTTTGCACGCACCTCCTCGTTTTTGAAGGCGGCGGCTTTGTGCGCTGGTTCGAAGGCAACTACCAGCAATATGAGGAATGGCGCATTAAAGAAGCAGGCGTCAAACCCTTTGAAAACCGCCGCGCCCGTTATCGCAAAATCGTCCGCGCTTGAGGCGCATCAAATCCAATCAGGAGGTTTTGCCATGACAGCATTATTTTACACGCTAATGTTTCTCATGCCCTTGCGCGCTCAACAGCAGGGCTACCCGCCTGCCGCGCCATCTGCGCCCAATCCCTTTGCTACCATCCATGTGCGGGGCAATCTTTATCAAACAACCGGCAGCGTCGGCAACGCATTCTTTTATGTCGGCAAAGAGGAAACGCTCATCATTGACGCCACCATCACAACACAAACCGCAAAAATGTTGCTCTCAGCTATCAAAGGCATCTCGGACAAACCCATTCGCCGCGTCATCCTTACGCACAGCGATGGAGACCATGTCAATGGATTAGCCGCCTTCCCGCCAAACCTAACCATTATTTCCCACGAGAATACGCGGCAATTGATGGCGGATGCTAATAAAACCGCGCCGGTTAAGATCCCGCTTCCCAACGTTACATTCAAAAATGACTTGTCGCTTTTTATAGATGACATGGAAATACGTCTGCTCTATTTCGGACCCGCACACACCAGCGGAGATATTGCGGTTTTATTCCCCGCAGAAAAAGCCGTTATCGTAGGAGACCTTATCTTCATCGGGCGCGATCCGCTTATCCACCGCGCAAAAAACGGAAGTTCCTTTGGTCTTGTCGCCGCTTTAAAAGCCGTATTGCAACTTGATGCGGATATTTATCTCAGCGGACACAGCGAACCTGTGGATAGAAAAACCGTTGAAAACCTTCTCGCCATGATAGAAGAAAAACAGGCAAGGGTCAAAACGTTAGCGCAGGAAGGCAAATCGCTTGAAGATGTGAAAAGAATTATGGGAGTTGAGGATGCCCCCGCGCGTCCCGGCGGTCGCCGTTGGCAGAGCCTTGTCGAAGTGAT
Organism: candidate division BRC1 bacterium ADurb.Bin183; assembly: GCA_002070185.1. GTDB lineage: Bacteria > Sumerlaeota > Sumerlaeia > MWCT01 > MWCT01 > MWCT01. Next base: position 303,253 of record MWCT01000002.1, on the reverse strand, counting down.
ATTTCTTGAATTGACGGAAAAAAAAGAATAAAAAACTTATAGCATTAGAGCCAGTTTTCTTGTGAACTGCGATGCCAGTTGCACCCGCTCTTCAACGCTCGCGCCTTTTCCTATCTCTTTGATGAGCGCGCTCCCAACGATGATGCCGTCCGCTTTGCCGCGAAGCCACGCCACATGCTCAGGCTTGGATATTCCAAATCCCACAGCCACAGGTTTTTCCGTCAAACTTTTAATTTTTTTAACTTGCGCAAGTATGGATTTATCCAGTTTGTCCCTTGCGCCCGTCACGCCCCTTGTGGAAATATAATAAATAAACCCCGTTGATTTTTCCACAATTAAACGGGAGCGTTCGGGCGATGTGGTCGGCGAGGCAAGAAAGATATGGCATAACCCCGCATCGTCGCAAAATGAAATCAACTCTTCCGCCTCTTCCGGCGGCAGGTCGGGCACAAGCAACCCGTCCGCGCCGATGCGAGCGCATTCCTTCACCAGCTTTTCCAGACCGAATTTATAAAAAGGGTTGAACGCGCCAAAAAGAACTATCGGCATTTCCGATTTTTTGCGGAAGCGATGAACAATCGAAAGGATTTTTTTGACTGTTGCGCCTTTTTCAAGTGCATCCGAAGAGGCTTTTTGTATGACCGGACCGTCTGCGATAGGGTCGGAAAAAGGAACGCCCAGTTCAACCATATCCGCCCCCGCCTTCTCCAGCGCCGGCAGCAACGCCTCCGTTGTCATCAAATCCGGATACCCAGCCGTCAAATAAAAAATTAACGCCGATTTACCGCTTTTGCGTTTTTTATTAAAAAGGTTTTCTATCCTGTTCATCTTTTTTGCCCTTTGTTAACTGATTCGCCAGTTCCCATGTTACCCTGTATAGCCTTGATATATCGCGCCCGACCATCTGTCATTTAACCGCTTTATCTTGCCGGCTTACCTTGCCAAATTCTTCTCAAGAGTAAATACATCTTTGTCCCCGCGACCCGAAAGACAGACAACGATTAGCGCCCCCTTTTTAACCTTTGGCACAAGCCTTCGTAAATATGCAATCGCATGAGCTGTCTCAAGAGCGCATATAATCCCCTCCGTTTTAGCAAGCAAAGAACACCCCTCCAAAGCCTCCTTGTCCGTCACGCCCGCATATTCCGCGCGCCCGCTCCAATGATAAAAACTATGCTCCGGTCCCACGCCCGGATAATCCAGACCCGCAGAAATCGAATGAGCCGGCGTAATCTGACCGTCCGCCGTTTGTAAAACATAGCTCTTGCTCCCGTGAAAAACACCGATTTCGCCCATGCTGATGGAAGCGGCGTGTTTCCCCGATGAGATGCCGAATCCCGCCGCCTCAACACCGCTAAATTTCACAGACATATCCTTGAAAAAAGGAGCAAAAAGTCCCATGGAATTGCTGCCGCCGCCCACGCATGCCACAAGATGATCCGGCAAGCGTCCCGCCATTTTTTTCAATTGATACTTTGTCTCTTTTCCGATTACCGATTGCAAATCTCTAACTATCATCGGAAAAGGATGAGGTCCCACAACTGAACCGATGATATAGTGCGTGCTATCCACATTCGCCATCCAGTCGCGCATCGCCTCATTGGTGGCGTCCTTCAGCGTCCGCGTTCCCGAAGAAACCGGAATGACCCGCGCGCCGAGGAGTTCCATCCGAAAGACGTTCAACTTTTGGCGCTCAATATCTTCCTCGCCCATATAAACATCGCACGCCATATCCAAAAGAGCTGCGACAGTTGCCGTGGCGACCCCATGTTGTCCCGCCCCCGTTTCTGCGATGATGCGCTTTTTGCGCAAATGCTTGGCAAGGAGCCCCTGCCCCAGCGTGTTATTGATTTTATGAGCGCCTGTGTGCGCAAGGTCTTCGCGTTTCAGAAATATGCGGGCTTTGCCTTTTTCCAAAGCGGCGGAAAGGCGCCGCGCATAATATAAAGGAGTGGGACGCCCCGCATAGTTTTTCAATAAATCATCCAGTTCTTTTTGAAAAGCGGCGTCTTTTTTCAGCCGATGGTATTCCCGTTCCAGCTCTGTCAACGCCCGCATCAGCGTCTCGGGAACATATCGCCCGCCAAAAGGTCCGTAATGCCCCATTGAATCAGGAAGTTGTGTTTTTATTTTTTGCTTCATTGTCTGCTTCTTTAACTGATTTTATAAAAGCCATAATTTTCTCATGGCTTTTTTTTCCCGGCGCGATTTCCACGCCGCTGGAAACATCCACGCCATAAGGCTTAATTTGTTTTAAAGCATCAGAAATATTTTCCGGCGTTAGTCCCCCCGCCAAAAATATTCGATGCCGCGAGACATAAGGGGCGAGCATAGCGGCGTCAATCTTTTTTCCCGCGCCGCCGTATTGCTCGGAATAGGCATCGCACAACCATGCCCATGCCGCCCCGCCGCGTCCTAACGCCGAAAGACTCTCTTCGCTTTTCACGCGGATGGTTCGGATAAATCTGCACGATCCCAGATGTTCAAAATACTCCTCCGGCTCATCCCCGTGAATCTGCGCCGCAAAAAGCCCCAACCGCTCGACAAGCCCCGCCGCTTTTTTTGGCGGCTCATTGACAAACACTCCAATGAATCGAGCATCCGGGAAGCCCTGTCCTTGGACGAATTGGACGATATGTTCCGCCCGTTCCAGCGAGACATAGCGCGGGCTTTTGGGATAAAAAACCATTCCGATATAATCCGCCCCCGCCCGAAGACCCGCCAGCGCATCCTCGACATTTGTTATCCCGCAGATTTTGATTTTCACGGACATTGATTTTTTTGATGGCGCACAAAGTCTTGCAATTTGGTGCTAAACCGCAACAGGAGCGCCTTTTTGCCGGACTAAGATAATTAAAGGAGACGCCTCATCGCTAAAAAAAATCCGCACACTTTAACACGCAAGGGCTCAAATTTAGTGTCAATAATGCGAACTGTTTTTCGCCGTCAAGAATTTATATTCTCATTGGCTGCGCTTGCGCGTGGTTTCGATGAAGGCGAGGATTGCCTCCAATTTAGCGCGACCTTCGCGCTTTTCGGGAAAGCCGTCCATCTGGCTGACCTCATAATAAATATCGCGAGCCTGAATGGCAAAATTTTCAAAAACCTTCCACTCGAATCCAATGCGCTCGGGCGGAACCCATGACACATATTCCTTTGCCAGCGAATAATAAAAATCTGCCAAATGAATGCGATGAGAAGGAAGGTTCTTGCTCTCCGAATGACTGCTAATGATTTCTTTCCATTTTTCAATGGCAAGGCGCGTTCCCTCTTTTAAAAGATGGCGGTTGTCCTGTAGAAAAACTGCATAATCCACCTCCGCCTTTTCAAGCTCAACGCGCGCAAGCGGCTCGGCATCCAGACCGGCGCATTTCTCGATGAGCGTCCGCAGCGACTCCATCTTCAACGCCGATTCCCGCTGATATTCCTCCGCTGTTCTGGCGCGTATAACATGTCCTGTTATGGTATCAAAATTGTCCGCAATCGGCAGCCTATCCTCGGCGAGTTCCGCCAATTCGCCCTTCATTGCCGCGGTCTGTCCGTAATAATGCCTAGCCTGCGAATAATCTCCCAGACGTTCATATAGCCGCGCCCGCATAAAAGTCAGCGCCTCCGTAAATTTCCCCGGATATAGTTTCTCATAATTCGCAAGACGAACAAGCGAACTTTTATAAACATTCTGACCCGCCGCGTCCACAGGATAGGCAAAGCGATAAATATCCGCTCCCAGCGCGCGCTGGCAGTCTGCCATGATAGTTAAAAGATTTTCATAAGGATGCGACGCCGGTTTTTTGGATAAAAAAGAACATCCCGATAATAACAAAAAAACATTCAAAATTATCGGGATTATGTATCGGGGTTTCATGATGTTGAATGAGGGCTAATGAGTTATGGGGCTCACCGGCTGACCGCCGCATTCCTTAATCCAGTCGTTAACCTTTTCAAAATCCTCGCCGCCCAGTTCAATATATTTTGTATATTGCGGAACCGCCTTTTGGGTTTCCTTCATTTTTGTGTGATACAGGATGCCAAGCCCTAAATAATATTTCGGGTTTTTGGGGTCGAGCATCTGCGCCTTGATATAATTCTCCTCGGCTTCTTTGAAGTTGCTCATCTTGGAGTGCGCCTGCGCAATTAGGTAAAAAGATTCCGCAAAATCTGGCTGGTATTTCAACGCCTCATTGAAATCCGCAAGGGCGATGCGCGGACTATCCAGAATTAGGTTCAACTCCCCCCGCTGGTTCAGCGCCTCGATGAGCAGGTCTTTGCTTTCGGGATCTTCCAATTGCCCCTTTTCTTTAAGACGGCTCACAACATTATCGAAAAGCTCCCGCGCTTTTTTATGGTCTTTGTCATCCTTGTATAAAGCCCCGGAAAGAATGGTCGCTTCAATATGTTCAGGATTCGTCTTGAAAACCAGATCCAGATTTTCGCGCGCCTGCTGCGGCTGCTCCAGTTTTTTGTATGCCCTCGCCAGACCGAGATACGCTCTGTATTTTTCGATGCTGACATTTTTTGCTTTTTCATAGTTGGCGATTGCCTGCTCATATTTTCCGCCGGTCAGATAATAATCGCCGATAGCGCAAAGCGCGTCATAATTATTGGGGTCAAGCGCCAGCTCGCGCTCAAATGAATCTTTTGCGTTCTCATATTTTTTCTGTTTCAGATAACACATGCCCAGATAATAATGAATCCCCGTTATCCGCGCATTCATATTAATAAGGTGAGTCCACTGATTGATGGAATCCTCAATTTTATTATTCTCGTAATAAAAATACGCTAGCGAATAACGGGCGGTTGTGGAATAAGTATCCGTTTCGACTGCAGCTGTCAGGTATTCCAACCTTTTATTATAATCCGAAGGCGGGGTTTGCGCCGCAAGATAACAATACGCCGTAACAATCCGCTCTTTTGTATCGGGAAAACTTACCGGGTCTAATTCTAAAATAAATTTATGCTGTTCAATCGCCTCCATATATTTATGCTGTTGCTCAAATATAACCGCAACCTTGCGATGATAGCGCGCTTTATCAGATTTGGAAAGTTTATCCCCCGCCGCCTCCAGCCCGCTCAGATAATTTTCCACAGCCTGATCATTGTTTTTGGGATTATTGGCAAGGATATCGGCAATCATCAACCGCGCCTCGTATGCCTTGTCCGATGCGGCGATGGACTTTTTCAGAAATTCAAACGCCTTAGCGTCATCCACGGTGTTTTGGTATTCTAACGCCCTGCAATAATAAAGATGCGCCAGCTTATCCTTGACAGGCTTAGCAAGGGATTCATTAGGAAGCGTATCGAGGATTTGCTTTAGCAACGATTCCGCACCGTCAAAATCCTTCATCTCCAACAACCTATCCGCCTGTTTCAGCTGCTGACCAAAACGGCGGGAGACTTCTTCCTCTTGAATCTTTTGTAATTCGGCGATCTTTTTTTGAAGGCTTTCCTTGTTCTGCGTTTCGTTCAAAGCGGCTTGATAATAACTCAAGGCGTCATTATAGCGTTTGTCCTCAACGGCGATGTCCCCTTGTATTTCATTGGGCGATAAAACCTGATCCCGTTCGATAGATTCAATATTGGCTCGCGCTATGACGATGGATGTGGCGGCGGTCATAATTGTGATAGAGTTTTCTTCTTCCTTCAAAATGCGACCTTCGATTTTCTTGCCATTTTTCATGATAATGCTGTCGGCAAAAAGAAAAGATGTCATGAATGTTGAAAAAAGAAGCAGGGATAAAAAGAGGCGTTTAAATATCATAGATGCTTTCCCGTTGAATTTTTAACTTTGGTTTTAATATATTTATTAATATAAATACTATATATTAACCCTTTCAAGCGTCAACATTTTTTCGCCCCTCCCGCCGTCAATGCTATCTGAAATCCGCTCGCGTTCGGGAAGCACACGCTTGAATGACCTTCTATGAATCGGGCACGGACCCCATTTCCGCAGCGCATCCAAATGTTCCTTTGTGCCGTATCCCTTGTTTTGGGCAAAACCATACATCGGATATTCCTCATGATATTTCATCATGAGCCTATCGCGCGCCACCTTTGCCAGAATCGAAGCCGATGCAATGGCGTGGGATAGCGCGTCCCCCCGCGCAAAAAAGCGCACCGGCGCCGAAACATCTTTTAATTTTAGAAAATCCGTAATGATAAGGTCGGGCGTGATAGGAAGCGCCCCAAGCGCCCGCCCCGCCGCAAGATGCGTTGCCGCAAGAATGTTCAATCGGTCAATTTCCTCCGCAGAAGCAATTCCAACCGACGCCTCCGATGCCCGGCTCAGAATCTCTTCATAAAGGCGCTCTCGTTTTTCAGGCGCGAGAGTCTTGGAATCGGCAACCCCTTCGATGAAAACCCCTTCCGCAAAAATTACCGCCGCCGCGGCAACCGGACCAGCCAAAGGACCCCGTCCCGCCTCGTCAATCCCGCACAAAAGGCGCGCGCCCTCTTCAAAAAACACCCTATCAAAATCGTATAAATCTTGGGAATTTATTCTTCTCATTATCAATTATCAGCTACTTTTGAACCTGTTCCTTAAAAACCAGCGTATTTTTTTTGTCCGCGCCAAAGATATAAACCGTACGCAATCCATTGTCATAATAATAAAACTTGACCGCTTGGCTTGACGCCGCGCGCTGCTTGAGCTCATTGAATCCCATGACCGGCATCTGGTCTATATTAAACTCGCTCATACGGTCAGGATTTCCCATATATTTTTCAACAAGCGTAAAAGACATTCCTATCTTAACATCCCGGAAATTTTTGTATTTGGCAGATTCCCATCCCGTCAAAAAACGATATGCTCCGCGAAAGATAAAAAAAGCCGCCACAATCAAAATGATAATAAGGATAACACGTTTGAGCAACCAAGACACTGGCGAAGGAATCTCCTTGCCGCTCTTTTTCTTCTTCACCTTTTTACCAAACATGCCCCCCCCAGCCCTTCTTGATAAAATCAAGATTAATATCAGACACATCCCATAGAACGTCAAGATACAAACATAATAAATTTCCCCATAACCCGATTCGTTTTAATTCTTAATTTATGGGAGGCAATCATGACCGAACTTCTACGCGTCAAAAAAGTGAGCGACATCCTCGACTGTTCCCGAAAATTTGTCTATCAACTCGTATCAGAAGGCAAACTTTCCGCATTGCGCATGAGCCCGCGAAATATGCGCATCCTCAAAGATTCCCTCGATAATTACATCAACGAAAAAAAATCGCGCTTCAATCAGGAAAACGAAAACAATCACACGCCTCCATCCGGAGCCGACGCGCGCCCTTGCCGGCGCCTTCTGTAAAATCTTTTCCTTGACCTGCTCATGCCGGCAAGATTAATCAAAACCATATATAATATGCGGAGAGGGTTTGATGGACAAAATTAATAATAAATCAAACTGGACGGCGTCGTTGGCGCTTGGTTCCCTCTGGGGGCTTTCAGAGGCTGGAATGGGCATGGCTTTGCGGGGAGGATGCTCCCGCATGCTCACAGGCTCCATCATGACCGGCGCGGCGATTTTCTTTTTCTCCGCCGGGCTTGCCATGAATCGCAAATCAACCGGTCTCCTTCTCATGCTGGGCATTGCAACCGTGTATAAACTCCTTGACGCCTTCTTTCTTCAACTGCCCGTTCTTCACGGCGCCATCGCCAATCCCGTGTTCGCCTTCTATACGGAAGTCTTTGCATTTATTTTAATATGGAAGATACTGGATGCGCGATTAAAGGAAAAAAATGCTGGGCGCGCCCTTTGGGGCGGAATAACGGCGCTTCTGGCGGTAAATCTTTTCCCGCTGGTCAAATATGCGACAGGCATCCCCGCCTGCGTTTATCCGGGAACCCAATATCCTTTGGCGCTTTATTTCGCGCCGGTAGCCGTTGCCCTCTCAGCGCTTGCCTGTCCTCTGGGCATGGCAGCAGGGGAGCGCCTTGCGGCTTATGCCGCCGCTGAATCGCCAAAACAAAAAGCCGCGCTTATTTTTCGCTTTGCCCCTTTGATTTCGTTAATTGCAGTTGTTTGCCTGCGGCTGGGCGGGAAATCCTGATTGGCAATTATTTCTTTTTGCGTAATTCCTCGAGCTTGTTTTTGACCTCTTCGAGATGCCCCTCAATGCGGACGTTATCCCATTTATGCACAATAGTTCCGCCCGGATTGATGATGAAGGTTGTTCGCGCTATTGTGGGCTTTTCTTCCGTTCCAATCCTTCTGGCAGTCCAAACGCCAAATTGGCGCGCCACCTTACCATCCTTATCGCTTAAAAGGATAATTCTGACGGCATGTCTTTTCGTAAAACTGTAAAGTCCGGCAATGGTATCGTTGCAAACGCCCACCACAACGGCGTTCAAAGATTCAAAGTCTTGGATGTTTTTTGAAAATGCGTTTGCCTGTTGTATAGAGGCGGTTACATTATCCTTCGGATAAAAATAAAGAACCACCCAATGCCGAAAAAAATTGCTTATATGCACTCGCTGGGCATTACAGTCTGGCAAAAAAAAGTCGGGCACTTTATCGCCAATTTTCATAGATCCCGCTGCCTTTCAAAAGAGGATTTATTCTATTCTTAATTATGCAAACATATAATTTTTAATTCCATATATAGGATTCCCGACAATACGTCAATATATTTTACATATTTTTTGAAAATTTTCCCAGCGCCCTAACATCAAATTCTCCGAATTATTAATAGAATTATATTGATTGCGCGGGGCTTCTCCACGAATATTCCCCTTTATGATGCCCAGAAAATCAATCGCCCTTATTTTTTTGTGTCTCCTGTTGCTCCCGCTGGCGGGCGCTGCCCAGAGGGAAAAATATCAATCCCCGCCATCCATCTCAACCGTTCGAGATTCCAACGGACGTTATGCCGCATCATTCAAATTCAAGCCTCAAACCAAAGCCATGAAAGCATCCCTTGCCGCCGCCCCCCTTTACGGCACGCTCGAAAACGACGTCTTCAATCCCAAACTCGACCTCGTCCTCAGCGGCAAACGCACAGTCGAGGATGCGCTAAAAAACATTGACCGCTCGCTCACGGATAAAATACTTAAGAAAGTCAATGAATAAAAGGAGGATAATATGGAAACTCAAACGACAGCGATGGTTCTGACGAGGCTGGACATCTGGGTTATCGCCATCTACATTATTGGTATGGCGGCGATCGGCATCGGATTCGGCGGACGCGCCGGAAAGAGTCTTGAGGAATTCTTTATCTCAGGACGCTCTCTCCCGTGGTGGATTGCCGGCACATCCATGGTCGCCACGACCTTTGCCGCAGATACGCCTCTTGCGGTCACCGGTATGGTGATTAAAGACGGCATTGCGGGCAACTGGGTCTGGTGGGCGATGGCTGTGGGCGGGATGCTCACTGTTTTCATGTATGCGCGCCTCTGGCGCCGCTCCCGCGTTATCACAGACGTGGAACTTATCGAACTGCGATACAGCGGACCCGAAGCGTCTTTCCTGCGCGCTTTTCGCGCCATCTACCTTGCCATCCTTATGAACTGCCTGATTGTCGGATGGGTTTCCAATGCCATGATAAAAGTTCTGAATGTCACGCTTCAGCCGGATAAAATCCCCGCCTTTGCCCCTGCGCTGAACTCCATCACAGCCAGCCTCAATTCTATGTTCCACGCCTCATGGAGCGCCTCAAGCGTTGCCAATATCCTCCTCCTTTTGCTCCTGATGGGAGTCACCGGACTCTTCAGCGCCGTCTCCGGCATGTGGGGCGTTTCCGTGACGGATTTCATCATGTTCTGGATTGCCATGTTTGGGTGCATTGCGCTTGCGATTTTTTCCCTCAAATGGGTGGGCGGAATATCGGGGCTCAAGGGGGGACTGGTTAATGCCTATGGCGCGCAAAGCGGCGATGTCCTTCGATTTTTACCAAACTTCAGCGCCGACAAACCGCTCATGGAACTCTCCGCATTCTTCGTTTTCATCGGCGTCACGTGGTGGGCGTCATGGTATCCGGGAGCCGAGCCGGGCGGCGGCGGCTACGTTGTCCAGCGCATGGCAAGCTGCAAGGATGAAAAACACTCTCTCCTTGCCACATTATGGTTCACAATTGCCCATTATGGAATCCGCCCCTGGCCCTGGATTATCGTCGCCCTCGTGGCGGCTGTGAAATTCCCGCACCTCATCGCCCCGGGCGCAGACGCCAATGCTGGTTTTCCGATGGTGATGTCGCAGGTGCTGCCCCCCGGCTGGCGCGGACTCATGCTTGTCGCCTTCTTTGCCGCCTTTATGTCCACTATCTCCACGCAGATAAACTGGGGCGCCTCTTATGTGGTGAATGATTTTTATAAAAGGTTTATCAAACCAGATGCCACAGCAAAACATTACACTCGCGTTTCCCGTCTTTCCACAATCCTTATCCTGTTTTTGGGAACCATCATCTCCTTCAAGATAACATCCGTGGAGGGGGCGTGGAAATTGATGCTGACTATCGGCGCCGGAACCGGCGTCGTCTTCCTTCTTCGATGGTATTGGTGGCGCATCAACGCATGGAGCGAGATTTCCTCGATGGTCGCATCGCTGGCAATAGCCCTTTTCCTTATCTACGGCTTCAAATATCCCATGAATGATATATTCGATTACATCCATCTGCTCGGCATCGGATTGGGAACATTCGCCGTTATTGAGGTGATTGCCCTATGGACGGGCGCGGTATTTCCCGCCCTGCAAAAAAGTATCAAAGTAACAGCCCATTGCACCGTCATTGTCATGGCGCTCGTCATGATTCTTTATCTGATTCATCCCGTTGAGCTCAAAGGGCATCATCAGATTCTTATCACGGCGTTCTCAACCCTGCTGGTCTGGCTCTCTGTCACCTACTTGACGCCTGCGGTTGAGGAAAAACGCCTTGTTGATTTTTATCGCCGTGTGCGCCCCGGCGGCGCAGGCTGGGCGCCTTTGCGCCTCCTTGCTTCGGATGTTGTGCCTGATAAAGGCATTGCCGGCAACCTTGCCTGCTGGATACTCGGCGTTATTGTTGTCTATTCCTTCCTTTTCGGAATCGGGAAAATCATCCTTGGTTACGCCGGACAGGGCATCGGGCTCATCGCCATCGGCGTCATCAGCGGAACTCTCATGTTCGCCATTATGAGTAAAACCGGCTGGGAAAAAGTGTTGAAGTAATTGGCAATTTACAATAGATTGGATAATCGAGGAAACAAAGCGATGTTGAGAAATATTATAATTTTGGGAGCGTTTTTTTTAATCTCTTTGACTTATGCCGCTGAACCGAAAACCCCGCTCATGGTTGACCCCGCCATTGACCGCGAAGAACCTTTTTGCTATCTTGCCAAACCCTCCACATCCCTCTGTGTTCCCGGCTGTGAAAAAGGCACGCAAGTAACCTTTGATGGCTCGCTTTATACCGGCGGTGTGGAGTTGTGTTTCTTTTGCGGCGAGCCCCTCAAACCGATTCTGGCAAGACAAAAAACCCTCCTTGATGGATGGCTCCCCATCGTTCAATACTCCATCAATGACGGCGCTATTCAATATCGCATCGAAACATTTGCCATGACTCTCACAAAAGATCCCCTCTCTAATCTGATTACTTTTGTCCGAGTGGAAATGAAAAACATCGGCAATAAACCCGCAAAGGCTTCCTTCGCCGCCGCCACTTGTTTCGCCGGACGCGACCACCGCTTTGAGCATATGCGCCCTTTTTCCTTTTCGCCCGACTGGTGGTATGAGATGACTGAGGACGCACTTTTTCGCGATGGAAAACTCATCCTCATTTATCCAAAAGAGGCGCGCAGAGAATCTGTTCCCGGCGCGCCTTATTCTGCGCCGTTCAAAGGACGAGAGTTCCACATCACGGACTGGTCGCCGGTTGGGATGCTGCGCCTCGACCCTGAACTCGCCCCAGGCAAATCCCGCTCTTTCATATTCAAAATCCCCGCAAACCCCGTTTCCCTCCGGCACAAGTCTGAAATCAAAGCCATTCAAAAGGCGGACTTCGCGCGCATGCGGCGCCGCACTATCAAATTCTGGAATAATCTCATGAAAAGCGGAGCGCAGGTTTCCATCCCAGAAAAAAAGGTCATGGATACTCATCGCTCGTGCCTCATGTATGACTGGCAAGCATTCTGGCAGAAGGACGGCTTTTGGATGCAGGGCGTCAACCGCTTTCAGTATCGCTGGTTCTGGCTGCGGGATGCCGCCTACATTATCCGCGCATACGACATCTGGGGACATCATGACATCGCCCGCAAGGCGCTTGAAGTTTTTCCCAAATATCAAAAATCCGATGGACTTTTTTCTTCTCAAGAAGGGGAACTCGATGGATTTGGACAAGCCTTATTTATCCTCGGCAGCCATGCCATCATCACAAATGACCGCGACTATGCGCAGCAGATTTATAAACACATCCCGCCTTCCGTCGAATGGCTCAAAAAAGCGCGAGCCAAAGACCCGTTCCAAATCATGCCCTATACCGATGTTCCCGACAATGAATATATCAAGGGGCATTATACCGGACATAATTTCTGGGCGCTTCTCGGTTTAAGAACCGCAGTCCGTATCGCTGAAATGACAGCTCATAAAGACGACGCCGTAAAATTCAAAAAAGAATATGACGATTTGTTCAAAGCCTTTATGAAAAAACTTGAAGAGGTCTCCGGCGCGGATGGCTGTATCCCGCCGGGTTTGGATGTTGAAGGCGGACAGGATTGGGGCAACTTGATAGGCGTCTATCCGACAGAAGTCCTCGACCCCGCTGACCCCCGCCTTGCCGCCACCCTTCAAAAAATGCGGCGAGAAAAATATCAAGAAGGTCTCATGACCTATATGGGACGCCTCCATCATTACCTCACCGTTAAATCTGCGCAGAACTTTATCTTTCGCGGCGAACAAGAAGAGGCGCTTCGGGATTTTTATGCCATACTCCTGCACACCGGCTCCACAAATGAAATGTTCGAATGGATGGCGGAGCCATGGGGCGACCGCGACGTGGACGGCAACTATCCGCCGCACGGATGGGGCGCCGCTATGTTCAACCACCTCCTCCGAAACATGCTCCTCAACGAACAAGGCGGAGACGGCGGATTAAAACCACGCGAAATTCACCTCTGTTCTGTTCTTTCGCCAGAGTGGGCTAAACCCGGAAAAGAAGTCAGCCTCCAAAACGCGCCCGTTGATAACGGCAGAATCTCCTTCCGCCTCCGCTTCCTTGATGATGGCGCGATTTTGGATATCAAAGAAAAATTCAGAACACCCCCCCAGTCCATCGTCTTTCATATCCCTTATTTCGTCGAACTTTCTTATTTTGAAGCCGATGCCCCGCATATAAAATCAGATAAAAAAATAATATTCTTTAACCCTTCCGTACGCCATGTTGTCTTTAAATGGAAAACAAAATCCGTAGAACCCATGAGTTTTGAACGCGCCGTTGCGGACTACAAAAAAGAATATGCACAGCGTTTTGCCCAATATACCGCCGCGGGAAATAAACCCGTTGTTGTGAGCGCCTCGCCGCTTCTCTCAGCCGATGAACGCAAAATTGAATTTGATTCCATTTATGACGAGCAAAAGATGGGCATCGCCGTTGGAAAACCGGTGAAAACCTCCAAACCGCATGAAGATAATCACACCCCCGACCTTGCCGTTGACGGCAATGCATACGACAAAGAAGCCTCCTCATGGTGGTCTGTGCCGCCCGCACCGGTTTGGCTTCAGGTGGATTTGGAGCAGCCGACTCTCATCAATTCCATCCATGTTTTTCCATACTGGGATGGCAGCCGATATTATCAATATACAATAGAAGTTTCGCCCGATGAAAAAAATTGGACACAGGTGGCGGATATGAGCCGCAATACCAACGCCGCCGTCCGATTGGGAGATTTGCATACATTCGCACCGATTCAAGCGCGCTATGTGCGGATTAACATGCTCTATAACAGCGCCAATCTAAGCCTTCATCTCGTGGAATTGAAAGTCTTTCCTGCGGAATAATTATTGATAACTTGCCCATTCCATTTGGGATTCCGCGTGCCATTTTCCCAAAAGCTAACGGCTTTGTCCCGCATCTTTTGTTCCGTAGATAATGGCTAAAATCCGATTGGGAATGGCATCGTCCATGCTCAAAACAGATTCATTATTCTTGAGTTTCGCTCACATACGCTGCGGGTAATTCCCAAACTTTTTTAGCGAAGAGCAGCCAACTTTTTTTGGACGGGCTGAAAGGTTTGGCGCGAAATCCAAATTTTCTTAATTGACGGGGAGGGCTTTGCATTTGTATCGAAGATATAACCTCTATAAGGATGATATTAGCTTTATGGTCAAAACGATTTGGAAAAATCGTTCGTCAGCCTTCACGCTGATTGAACTTTTGATAGTGGTGGCGATTATTGCCATCCTTGCCGCAATCGCCGTTCCTAATTTTCTTGAGGCGCAGGTGCGCTCAAAAGTCAGCCGCACACGAAGCGACATGCGCTCGCTCGCGGCTCCCCTCGAAGCCTATGCTGTGGATTATAACCGCTACCCGCCGGATTATACGGACGGCATTAATACTTTCATGGGGCGCTTGAAATTTCTTACAACGCCGATTGCCTTTATCACAAACCTTCCCGATAACTTTTTCGCCCGCAATATTGCGTATAGCAACCTCAGCATTGCTAAACCTTTCAAGGAAAACGCCGCGATTGGAAATCCAGTCATACAGCCCATTGTTTTTGATTACGCCAAATTTGACTTCGGATTTGATTCCATTGATATCTGGGAAAGATTTTCTCAAAATGGCGCCGTGGTCAAATGGGCGTTCAATTCTCCCGGTCCGGATATCGCAAATTATGTTTATCTCGGACTCCCGGGTTTGGTTGTTTACGACCCCACAAATGGAACCGTCAGCAATGGACAAATTCTCCGCACCAACCTCGGAGCGGATGATAAACCGAAAAGTTGATGGCGCGGCGTCATTCTTCTTAAATGACCTACCAATCCACATAACTCCACGGTTTGATGAAACCCGTTCCAAGGAGCATAACATTCTGCGCGCCGCTGCCTTTCATTGCGCGTGTTTTCCATTTGTCGCCGGGTTCCTGAGTTGTCTGCCATTCTTCATCGCCTGTTAAAATTAAAGACTTGCCATCGGCGTCAATAATCGCCGCTTCAAAAAGAATTCCCGCAGGTCCGCCGCTCTCATTTTCGCCTTTGATGGCAATGTAATTCTTCCCTTTGCGGAAAATGTCTTTAACCCGCACCGTTTGCGGACGGTTGAAATCCATCAAAATGGGATTATAGGCGGAAATTTCAATAACCTTTTGTCCATTGATATAAACCGTTGCCTTGTCGTCTGCCCAGCATTTGACAAATGCCTCCTTTGGCGTCTTATCAAGATTAACCATGCGCATAAAATAATGAGTTGCCGCGGCAGCCTGTTCCTGCGGATTTGGCTCAGGGCTCCAGAACCAGACGGCGCTGACAGGCTTGCGCGCCGTCAACTGCCCCGCCTTTGCCGATGCGATGAATGATTGAAGCGCGCCCAGCTGGTTGCCCAACCGTTGCATGTTGTAATCCAATTTTGGATACTTGTTTCGCCGAAGCCAGAGCCGCTGAAAATCGCCCATCAGAGACGATAGCTCATCGCGCAATCCTTCCAGCTCTTTAATAATCTCATTCTGAATTCCTTGTGAAAGGTCTCCCGATTTTCTATCGCCAATCTGCCGGGCAATCCAATCGAGCAATCGGTCGCGGTCGGCAAGATAGATGCTTCGCCGCGCAACATGTTCAAGCACATCAGCCCAATCCCCGTTAAACCTGAACGCGCTTCGCCGCTTCTCAAGATGTGTCAACGCCTCCCGCATCTTTTCCTTTAGCTGCTCCGCCCTTTCCAACCAGCCGGCATCCTGGATTCTGATTCTGGGCGTTCGATGAAACAATCTGCCAAAATAAGTTTCGTTCAGATATTCTTCGAACCATCCCAGATTTTTCAGCGCCGCCGCCGCCGCATCCGAATCATCTCCCAAATGAAGGGACGCAAAACGATGCAGAAAACGATCCGCATCCGGAGCCTCTTCCTCCCACTCCGCCGCCGCAGAATAAGCGTAAGCAAGCATATTATTCTCGCGGAGATTTTCCGAGCCGCCATCGCCCCATGAGGACGCAATGCTGCCCATGAGCTTTTCCTTTTTTGCCATCGCAGAAAAATTGGCGATGTTTGTAAAAGCCGCAGAGCAATTCGGGTAATAGGTCGCCCAGCTCCAGATGCCCGGACTTGCCATAATATTTTTGAACCCCGCATCTTTCAACACCTTGATGCTTGGGAAATCTGTATTGGTTTGGAAATACTGCCAGTCCACCATGATGCAGCTCTTGGGCATAGCCTCGAGCGCCTCCGGGTGATTCAGAACCATGTCGGCATAAACCAACATGCGGCGGTTGAGTTTCTGCTCGATGAAGTCATTCAGGCGCGAAAAATATTCCGCATGGACGCGCCCCACGCCGATTTTTTTAACCCTGCCCGCGCTTGTGCCCTTGCCGACGTCAAAAGATTCATCGCCGCCGATATGAAAGAAGGGAGAAGGCACAGCCGCCGCCATCTCGCTGATAAGTCCTGTCACAAATTTATATGCCTCTTTGTTAACTGGCGAAAAAGACCAAGGAGCTTCGGCGGGATTCAAAATTTCCGCATACTTTCGGTTCTCCGGCAGCGAAAGCATCCTGTCCTGATGCCCCAGCGATTCAAAAACAGGCGTGATGACCACATGATGTTTTTTCGCTTCGGCAACAATCTCCGCCATTTCCTTTTTCGATATAGCGCCGCGATTCCGTCCAATCATCGGATGGATATCAAAAGCGAACATATCCTCAATATAAGGCAGGTAGAGGTTCTTTTTATAAAATGCAAGGTCACGGATGATAGATTTGAAATCATCAACCATCGAGACTTGACCGCGGCTGATATCGTCAGAAACACCCCGCCACGCCAATTCAGGCCAGTCCTTGATTTTTATACAAGGGATGGTGGACCCAACGGCATTGCGGAAAATTTGGCGCAATGTCTGAACGCCGTAAAACTTCCCCGCCGCAGAAGGCGCCTCTATGATTATCCGCTCCGGCTCGACAGATAAAAAATATCCCTGCGCATCGAACAAATTGTCCCCGCCGCCCTGCGGCGCGCACGAACGAATCACAATCGCATTTTTTTCCGGCTCGCTAGAAGCTACCGACATATCCCATCCAAAACAACCGCGCGCCTCCATCGCCAGCAACTCGGCGGCAAACATGTCTTCGTCTGTTTGGGTGGCAAGATAAATCTTCCAATCGCTCGATAACCGGACTTCCTTTTTCAAAAACTGATATTCCCTTGGTTTAGGAATAAGTTTCAACTCCCTCATAGAAAACGCTCCTGTGGAAATTATTAAAAATAAAAAAAACGAAACACCTGCGAAATGTTTGCGCCTTTTCATTTTATCGCACTTCCTTTTTTATCATCTAACCCAGATATCGGATAAGAACTATAATTATCCGAATTCTTCAAATCAATCATAAATTCATTAACCGGCTCATTGCTTCCCTTATGGCATCTTTGCCGCCGTCATTCGTATTGACTGTCTGTTCAAAGAATAGCCGGGCGGTCAAATGACAATTGACAATGAATAATTAATCGGGGAGTGATTTCTTTAATTATATCTGATAAATGGCGGTAATTTATGAAATTATCTATTATTATTCCCATATATAACGAAGCGGCTCTTATCGAAACCGTCCTTGAAAGAGTGCGCGCGGCTGTGCCAGCAGACCACGAATTAATCCTTGTGGATGACTGCTCCCGCGACGGCACCCGCGACATCCTTAAACTCGAAGAGAAAAAGCCCGATACTATCGTGGTTTATCATGACGTGAACAAAGGCAAGGGCGCGGCAATTCGAACCGGACTCAAACATGCCACCGGCGACATCGTTATTGTGCAGGATGCCGATATGGAATACGACCCGCGGGACATTCCACGTGTCATTGCCCCCATCATTGAAGGCAAAACCAACGTGGCTTATGGTTCGCGATTTTTGGGAAGCGTAGAAAAAATGGCTCTGCCAAATTATGTCGCCAACCAAATCCTCGCATGGCTTGTCACCATTCTTTTTTTCCATCGAATCACCGATGAAGCCACCGCATACAAAGCATTCCGCGCGGACGTCATCCACTCCATCGAATTAAAATGTAACCGGTTCGAGTTCTGTCCGGAAGTCACAGCAAAAGTCCTGCGCAAAGGCGAAAAAATAATCGAAACCCCTATCACATTCTCCGCTCGCACATTTGAGCAGGGGAAAAAAATCGGCTGGCGGGATTTCATCACCGCCGTTTGGACGCTCCTCAAATACCGTTTTGTGAAATAAAAAAAGCGGGAGAACTATCCCCCACCCCCTTCCTTTCTATTGCGATTATATTTGACAGAGAATGCTGATAACTCAAGCGGAACTGTGGGATCCTGCCCGGATGCGAATTCGGGAAATCGCCGTCAATCTGCTGAAACATCAACGCCATAATTGAAATCGCGGATGATAAAATTTGAAACGCTCACCCCCGCATCGTTAATCGTCAATCCGCTTCCGCCGCTACCCTTGATGGCGCAATCAAGATAAATGCTTCGCCTAACGGACGCATCCATCCGCCGAAACAAATTTCCCTTGTATTCCCGCGCGCGGCTCCGCGATAATGCTTCTTTAATTTGAAGCGCATCATTTACCCAAAGGATTTTATTTAATGACTCTGCTTAAATGGCTCAATAATCTGGGCATCTCTCAAAGCATGCAGACTAAAATCGGATTAACAGTTTTTTATATTGTGTTGCTGACTCTTTTAAGACTTCTGAGCGGACGTCTCATTCACAGACATGTCAAAGACGTCAAACGCCATTATTACTGGGCGAGCGCAGCAACCTATACCATCTCCTTTCTGGGAATCATCCTCCTCGTTGTCACTTGGATAAAAGGCATAAGCTCCCTGGCGACATATTTGGGTCTCGTCAGCGCCGGGATGGCGCTTGCCCTGCGGGACATCATCGCCAATATCGCCGGCTGGCTTTTCATTATTCTTCGCCAACCCTTCCGAGTGGGCGACCGCATTCAGATTGGCGATTTCCGCGGCGATGTCATTGATGTTAACCTTTTCCAATTTACCATCATAGAAATCGGCAATTGGGTTGATGCCGATCAAAGCACAGGACGCATCATAGATATCCCAAACGGTTTGCTTATGACCCAGCCTATTGCCAACTACACAAAATGTTTTGAATTTATATGGGACGAAATCCCCGTCCTCATCACACATGAAAGCAACTGGAAAGCAGCAAAGCAGATATTAATGAATATCGTTCAGGAAAAGGCGGAAAAAACCTCCCACGAAGCCGAGGCGCAAATCCGAACCGCCGCCCAGAAATACATGATTTTTTACAAACATCTGACCCCTGCGGTTTTTACAACAATGCGCGATTCGGGCATCCTTCTGACCATCCGTTATCTCACAAAACCGCATCAACGCCGCATTATGCAGCAAACCATCTGGGAAGCTATCCTTGACGCCTTTGCCGCCTCGCCGGATATAAGCCTTGCAACATCCTCCGCCGCTTCTTCAAAAACCATCACGAAATAAACGTTAGGACCAAATCTTTAGATGTTCCAGCAATATCTTCAGCCCGATGCCAATCAGTATCAGCCCGCCCACAATTTCGATTTTGCTCTCTAATATATGCCCAAGGCGGTTACCCGCATAAACGCCAAAGAGGCAGACCGCAAATGTGATGCCGCCAATGATGAGCGCCGGCATAAAAATCGAAACGCTCAATAAGGGGAGAGTCAATCCCACAGCCAGCGCGTCTATGCTCGTGGCTATGGAGAGCATGAATAATTGCATGTTGCCCAGCTCGGGGTCTGGAGGGCAGACCTTTTCCGTATCGAGCCTCCGCGATTCCCAAATCATCTTTATGCCGATGGCGGTCAGAAGCCCGAAGGCAATCCAGTGGTCAACGCCATCCATAAAACTCTTGACGCCAAAGCCCGCCAGCCATCCTACCATCGGCATGACAGCCTGAAAGATCCCAAAACTGAGCGCAACCCGCAAGGCGTGCCGAATATGAAGCCGTTTTATGCAGATGCCGTTCGTCACAGACACCGCAAAGGCGTCCAGCGAAAGCGCAAAAGCGATAATAACAATGCTGAGCATCATGGCTTGACCGGATAATGATACGTGGCGCCGATGCGCAAGCTTTTTGGTTTGCCGTCCCGCCCCATATCAAAGACCGCTCTCTCGCCGATGCTCATCTGTCCGTCTTCGCCCTCCATGCGAAACACATCCTTTGCTATCGGTATCAGCTTCATCAGACTGTCAAAGGGATTTTCGTAGGAAGGATCCATAATCACAAGCTCATCCTTATGGAAAAGAACATGCACCTCGCCCCATGAATTATGAAACGTGCCAGTGTATTTTTTCCATGAGGGATCCGCTTTGAAACGCGGCGGCGGGGGAGCGCAAACCGAAGCAAGCGTCGGCGCCATCATCCGCATCATCTGATCCCCCCAAGTATAAGGGTCGGCATCCTCCGAGTTGGTCAGGCATATAACCCCGACCTTTTCCGCCGGAGCAAAAAGAATTTTTGTTCGATAACCCGAAACAGAACCGCCATGACCGCAAAGTGTTCGCTCGCCGTCTCGATAAATACGAATCCCCAACCCCCAGCCCTGTTTCCAACTCGGATAAAGCCAGTGAATGCGGTGCATCTCGCGCAGTGTGCTTGATTTCAAAACCGTATTTTTCCCGGCTTTTCCATCGCTCAAATGGAAGGAGATGTAACGACCTAAATCTTCAACAGTGGACGAAAGATTCGCGGCAGGCGTAATCCCTTTTGAATCGGTGAAAGGCAGGATTTCACGCAATCCATCCGCCTTCGGTCGGTCATATGGAACGGCGAGGCGCTCCATGTGGCTCTTTGGCAGGTTCACGCTTGATGATGCCATCTTCAGCGGATCGAATATATTCTCCTGAATGTATTTTTCATACGGCTGCTTTGCAACCTTCGCCACAACCTCGCCCGCAATTGCCAAAGCCAAATTCGAATACTTGAACCGCGTCTCCGCTGGGTAGGCGTTCTCCTGCTTTTGCAGGCATTCAATCATCTCTTCCCGCGTGGGGAAGTTGTAATCATTCCAATAGGAAAAAGGCGATTCCCGCGGCAGACCCGAAGTATGCGTGATCAGGTGGCGGATAGTAATCGTCGGCGCTTCGGGAAAGCGGTTCTTGAATTTGAACCACATAAGATGCTTCGAGACCGGATCGTCCAATTGAAGCAGCCCGCGGTCGCGCAATTGCATGATGGCAGTGGCGGTGAAAGTCTTGGAAATCGAGGCGATGCGGTATATCGTCTTGGGCGTCGCCGGTTTTTGCCTCTCAATATCGGCGAATCCGAATCCCTTCGCCCAGATGAGTTCCTTATCATAAACTATCCCCGCCGCCATTCCCGGCAGACGCAGGCGGCTGACTTTTTCTTCCGCCCATGCCTCAAGGATTTTAAGCGATGTTTGCAATTCTTTGGATTTGGCATAAGATTTCATGAACACACTCCTTTATGGTTTGAGTTCGATTTTGATGGCAGTCTCTCCGGAATCGCCGACCTCGACTTCTTGTTTCGCCGGTTTGAAACCCGCAAGAAAAACGGATATTTCATATTTGCCCGCTTGGAGGAATTTGAATTCAAAACGCCCGTCAGCCTCCGTCTGAATCACAATGCCATCCTTCAATTGGACAAGGGCGTTCGGCGCAGGCGCGCCCGACGGAGCGTTTACCACGCCGGATATGGTTGACATCTTGTCATCCTCCAGACCAAAGTTGGCAAGCAAACCGTAAAGCAGCGCCAAAGCCTCCTTGCGGCAGCCAGCCGTTTGGGATAGCCGTTCCTCCACGCCCGGCGCATCGAACATCATCGGGCAGACATATAACGCGGTGTATCTCTGCGCCGCGTGCATCGCCTCCCAGCTCGACCAGTTATGAACTTCCGTTGGCAGAGGCTGGCGGCTGTTTATGTTGCCCAGCTCCGCGCCTGTCCCCAACATTTTGCGCGTCTGATAAGCCATCGCTTTGCCGATTGCCGTGCCGCCGTCCCAGCGTGCGCCAAAACGAGTCGCAAACGTGCCCGGCTTTTCGCCCATCCCCGGCTCCGGCATCCGATGCCCGATAGTCAGAAACACATCAGGGTCTTGCATCAACCCAAACGCCACGCGCTCCACATTGTCCATTTCTTTGTCCGATGTCCTTGTCATGGACACACTTGCGCCGCATTGTTTAAGATAATCAAAAAGGCATAAAGTCGTCTTCAGGTTCACATCTGATGCGCGCAACCCGCCGGGCGCAACGCAAATCGGTTCGCCGCCGCCGCCCTGCGCATCCAGAACAATGACCTTGTCTTTTAGAACGCCGCCAAAAAGCGGAATCTGTTTTGCCTCCGCGCGGACAATCGGTTTTTGCAACTCAAAAAAACGCCGATGCACAAACGACGTGTTTCCCGCCACATTGCGAGCCGCGATTGAAATCTCATGTTTGCCTAAGGCTAAATCAATCGGCAAATAAATGGAAAGCGCGCCGCCTTCGGTATCAAATTGATAATCATAATGCGGCTGCCCATCCACTTTGATTCTTATATCTCCGCGAGCCACGAGCGCCGAGCCCGCCGGACACACAACCTGCGCTTGAATGACGCCGTCATCGGCAAATTTTATCGCCTCATCCAACTTGATTTCCGGACGCCCTCCCTCAAAAAATTTCTCTATGCCGCGGAAATACGCGCCCGCAATGGAGCGCAGATAATTTTCATCACGCAGCCGTTTTTCCTCTTCTGGATTTGACAGATATGAAGGCTCCACTAAAACGGCGGGATAACTATTCTCCCGAAGAACGCCGTATGCCCAACACATATAAACCTTGCTGTTCGGCAGCTTTAAAAGCGCTTCCATTTCCCGATGAATAGCCCGCGCGGCGTCCTCGCTCGGACCTTCCAGGTCATACCAGTGATAAAACGTCTCCGTGCGATTCATGGAAGAATCATTTTGCGCATTGGCGTTGTGATGCAGCGAAACAAAAAGATCCGTCTTATTCGCCTTGTTGAATTTTGCCCGCTCAAGCAGCGGCGGATCCACATCCTCCGTGCGCGTCATAAATACCGTCGCCCCTGCCTTCTCCAGCATCTCCTTTAACAACAAAGCCTCCCGCAGGTTGACGTCCTTTTCGATGAGACCTGTTGGTCCCACCGCGCCCGAGCTGCCCGCCCCATGCCCCGGATCAAGGCAGATGCGTTTCCCTGCGACCGGCGATGCTGCCGACATGCTTGTTGGCATATCAGCAGTTTTTATCCCGGCTGCCTGTACAAAGCGCGCCTCAAGCGTCATAAAAGCCATCCCCAAAATCAAAAACACGCTCCAACCCTGTTCAAGAAAAACGTTCATGTTCTCCTCCTTTTAAAAAGGTTGCGGAAACATCTCATATAATCGGAAAAAGTCGGCTGCCAATTGCGCCACCGTTCCAGAGCATTTATATCAATTCCAGCCTCGCTCATAATCGGCAGCCGCAGTTGCTCCGCCACGCGCCTCAGAGCGGGGATGTCCCGATTATCAAAAATCTGTTCCCCGCCATAGTCGCCGATAATAGGAAAAAAATATGTCGAAGTCGCCCCCAACCGCCTTCCCATTTCGGCAAACGACCCCATCTCGCGATGATTGGTTTTCATAACCGTCATACTCAAATGAAAATTTCGGATATGTCCCTCGCTATATTTTTGCGCCATAAAATCCAAATTCCGCAAAAGGGCGTCCCAATCGCCTCCTATACGGATTTTTTCATACGTCTCTTTTGTTGCCGCGTCAATCGAAACTACTAACCAGTCAATCTTGATATGCGCGATTTTTGCCCACATCGCCTCGTTGAGAAGCAACCCATTTGTGTGAATCAAAAATTCGACATGCGGATATTTTTTTGAATCAAACTGAAAAAGAAAATCCCGCGCCTCAGGCACGACAAAAACCTCTCCGTCTCCCAGAAGCTTAATTCGCCGCACGGAGGGCAAAAATTGCCGCACTCCATCCAAAGCCCGTTTGATGAGCGCGCCGCTGCGATCTTTGACAGCGGGAGCAGAGCACATGATGCATCGAAGATTGCATCGCGGATCGCAAGAAAGACCAATCTGCACAGGACCGCCGCGCATCGCGGTATGCCCATTTCGAACCTCGTCCAGCATCTCGGCTGTAATCGGAACGATATCCGGCGATTGCGGCGATATGAAATCCACATTGACCCATGTATCATTGTAAATCTGCGGACATGTCTGAGCGTTGCAGAATTGCTCCCAGTCTCCGCCATCAAACATCGCAGCGCGCGCCGCCCGAAACCTTTCGCCGTTCCAAATCTCTTCCAGTGTCTGATTCTTCAACGAGCCAAGATTTCCCTTGAACCAAGAGCCGCAACAGGGCGTCACATCCCCACCCTCATTGACCTCCAGCCAACGAAAAGGATTTAAGCATCGCACCCGACGCGGCTTTTGGGGATTATTTCGCGGCAGGGATGCAAACTGTGCGGCTGCCTCTTCCAAATAAACTCACCTCGATACAGCGTCCATGACGCGCAAAATATTTTCCCCCGCAATCTTTTTCAAATCCTCATCGCTATATCCCCGGCGCGCCAACTCTTCAAAAAGGGCGGGAAATGCGCTCGCATCCGGCAGCCCAATGGGAGGCGGCGGTATAAATCCGCCAAAATCCGAGCCGATGCCCGCATAATTAACGCCCGCCTTTTCGCAGATGTAATCAATATGATCCGCTACCGCCGAAAGGGGAGGGGTCGGCGCATCGGGATTCTTATTTCGTTCCGCGCTTAAAAACATCGGCACAAACGTCGCCATAATAATCCCCCCGCATTGAGCCGTTCGGGTTAGAATATCGTCCGGAACATTTCGCGGCGAGTCGCAAAGCGCGCGGGCGTTAGAATGCGAAAATATGATAGGCGCATCCGTCAGGTCGAGCGCGTCCCGCATGGTTTCATAAGAGGTATGGGAAAGGTCTATCATCATCCCGATTCGGTTCATGATGCGGATAGCCTCTTTGCCCAGCGGCGAAAGCCCGCCGTGCCGCGGTGTGCCAGCCGCCGCATCCGCAAAAGCATTGGAATCGGCGCACCCCAGCGTTAGGTAACGCGCGCCCAAGTTGTAAAATTCTTCGATTCGTTCCGGACGTCCCTCCAACGTATGCGCCCCTTCCATGCCGATGAGCGATGCGATTTTTCCCGATGCGTGAATGCGCCGGATGTCCCCCGCTGAATACGCCATTTCAAAATCGTCCGAATATCGCGCCGCCGCATCCTTGACAAATTGAATCTGCCGCAGAGCCGCCCGATAGGCTTTGCCGCCGTTTGCCCAATCATCGGGAATAAATACCGCCCAAAAACATCCCCCCACGCAACCGGCGCGCAATCGCGGAATGTCCGAAAGCATCTTCGGACATGCCTTGCTTGTATCCTTTGAAAAATCCAGCGCATCCAGATTATTATCGTAATCCCTCAAATACCGCCAAGGCATGTCATTATGTCCGTCAATCAGCGGAGATTCCCGCAGCAGCCGCCTCACGCGGAGATTTAATGACTCGCCGTTCACTCCCTGCCGCTCATAATATTCCATATATTATTTTCCGCCTCAGTCAAAATGGAATTGTGATAAGTTTCTTTGAATTCATGAAAGGTTATTACCCCTTTGTGGCGTTGCGCCAGCTCATATCCCATCGCAAAAGGCACAACCGTGTCTTCCCTGCCGTGAAAAATATGAATGACCGGCGGATTCTGCCGCGCTGCAATCTCATTCAACCTTGCCCGATTGTCATACCGGTCAAGAAGTAGGTTCGAAAGCAGCGCGCCCGCCCGCATCTTTGCCATATCAGTAAGGCTTGTGAACGGCGCGGCAAGAATGATGACGCCGACCTCTTGATGCTTTGCCGCAAAAATTAGCGCCGTTGCCGCGCCCAGCGAATGACCAAGCGTCCCGATTTTTATTTCCGCATTCCCTTTGCCTGCCAACTTTTTCCATTCTTCATAAGCCCTTTCGGAAGATTCGGCAATCGAAGCAAGGCAAGGGGAACCTTTGCACAAACCATATCCCGGATAATCCACCAGCAAAAAGGCGTGGCTGCGCTCCGGATACCGGTTGACAAAGTTCAACCAGTCAAGCGCCAGAGAGGCGTTTCCGCCGAACAAAATCCAAAGATGGGTTGGCGTTGTATCATCGCCGGCTTTCGGCGGCAGGTAAAAACAGACCTGCTTTCCGGCGGATGTCATAAATTCTAACTCCCGCGCGCCCTTCGGCAGCGCCGCGCGTGGCTCGAAATCATACCGGCGCGGAAAGTAAACCATCTTGCGTTGCATCAAAAACAATAATACAGGATACGCCCCCAGAATAATAAAACCCAGAATCCCCCATTTCATGAGGCGTTTCCCCCATGCCTTTTTGTTTATCTTATCCATATTTGATTTATATAATATCTTCCAATTGTTTCAAAGGTTCTTCAAGGCTGCTAATCGCCTCGCGCCAAAATTGCGGCGTCTCAATATCGCGCCCGATACTTGCACGGGCAACATTTTCGCACGTGTCGCTTCCGCTCAATTCCAAAAATTTTTCATAACGCGGTAAAAAAGCCGCTCCTTCTGTTTTAAATAAATGATAAAGCCCGCGGCTTAATAAAAATCCAAATGTGTAGGGGAAATTATAAAACGTCACTTCGGTAATGTAAAAATGCAGCTTGGATGCCCAAAACATCGGGTCTTCTCCGCCAGGCTCCAGCGTGTCCCCAAAGATGCGCCGTTGCGTCTCGGTCATCATCTCCTTCAAACGACTGATGCTTATCTCGCCCTCTGCCCGTTCTTCATAAAGAGCCTTTTCAAATTCAAAACGCACGGGAATATCCATAAGATAAATGGAGGCGTGTCCCAGCTCTTGATCCAGAATAAATTTTTTCATCTCTGCGCTTGTGGCGGGGTCTTTCAACATCCCATCCGTGAAAATCATCTCCGCAAAAGTGGATGCCGTCTCCGCCAAAGTCATCGGATAATTGTGGGCAAACGGACGCAACCCCTTCATCACATGGCTGTGAAAGGCATGCCCCACCTCGTGCGCCAGCGTCCGCGCATCGCCCATCGTCCCACTGAAGGTCATATAAACGCGCGATTCATTTGTTAGAAGCGAGCTGGTGCAGAATGCGCCCGGACGTTTGCCCTCCCGCGTCTCCCATTCAATCCACTTTCGCTCAAAGGTCTTCTGAATAAAATCGCCCAGAGCGGGATAGGCGCGGGAAAAGGAATCCTTGACCAGCGCGCGTCCTTTTTTCCATGATAACTCTTCCTGCTCGGCAAGCGGAATTGGCGCGCCAAGGTCATACCATGCCACGCCCCGCGTCCCCATCATCTTCGCTTTCAGCCGAAGGATTCGGCGCGGCAACTCCAAATTCTCGTAAATCGCCTGCATCATTGCATCCAACGTTTTTCGCGTTATGGATGATTGAAAAAGGGCGACCTCAAGAAAATGCTTGATGCCCCGGTTTTTATTGAGAGTCAACCGCGTGCCAGATATAGCGTTCAATGCAGAGGCGGCAACCGTTTCCACGGATTGCCATGCCGCATTGCCCCCTTCAAAAGCGGCGCGGCGGATTCGGCGGTCGGGATTATCGAGCAGCGAGCGGCGCATCGAAATAGGCAGCCGTTCTTTTTTTCCATCGGGAAATTCCATATCAAATTCCAGCTTGCCGGAAATTGAATCATAAAGCCTTCCCCACGCCTCGATGCCATCCACGCCAAGGTCTTCGGCAAGACGCTCCAGCTCCGGCGCCATGCTGTGCCGCGCCTCAATGAGCATCTTATTCAAAAAATGGCGCGCCCCTTTGAACCCTTTTCGCGCGGTGAACGATTCGAAAACTGTCTTCGATGCCTTCCTTATAGCGCGGAAAAGTTCGATCTCCAACTTTGCCACACCCGCTCCCAGAATCGCTATATCCGACTCCGCCCTCGCGTATTTCTCATTGCGCGCATCGCAGGCGGAAAGACATCCGATATAAGAAGAAATATGCAAAAAACGAGCGGTAATCTCCTCATATTTGAGAAAGAACTTTTCCCACATTGCTGCATTGCGCCTGTTCAGCGGCGGAAGCGCCGCCGCCTTTGCCGTCCATCTCTCAATATCCGAGTGAAGGCGATGCAAAAAAGTATTCATCTCCGCCCCATCGAATTCTTTAAAATAGCTGCTCAAATCCCAGTTCATAAAAATATCCTTTTATTTTTAAATTGCATCCATGCGCAAACATATCAAATTATTATAACTATTAAATTGATGGGGCAAAGTCAAAAAGAATCCATGTTTGAATTTATACTTTTTAAACAAGATAAAAACACCGGCGCAAGGCGAGGGCGCATCGTAACATTGCGCGGCGCCATCGAAACGCCCGTCTTTATGCCCGTCGGCACGCAGGGCACAGTCAAGGCGATGACGCCCGAAGACCTCATTGATGCCGGGTCGCAGATTATCCTCGCCAACACATTTCACCTGCATCTCCGCCCCGGCGAGGAAGTCATCGCCTCGCTCGGCGGACTTCATAAATTCATGCACTGGGAACGCCCCATACTCACGGATAGCGGCGGTTTTCAGGTTTTTTCGCTTTCCGAACTTAATAAAATCACGCCGGAGGGAGTCGAATTCAAATCGCCCATTGACGGCTCGCTCCGCTTTTTTTCGCCGGAAAAAGTCATCGGCATACAACGCAATCTCGGCTCGGATATTATGATGCCCCTTGATGAATGCCCGCCGCCCGGCGTCTCTTGGGAATACACAAAAGACTCTCTCGAACTCACACTGCGCTGGCTCAAACGATGCAAAGAAGAATTCCAAAAAACACAGCGCGGACAGAATCAAGTTCTCTTCGGCATCGCACAGGGCGGATTCTACGAAGACCTGCGGCGCGCCTCCGCAGAAGGCACAGTCGCCCTTGACCTGCCCGGCTATTCTATCGGAGGGCTGAGCGTCGGCGAAGAAAAAAATATAACCTATGACATGCTCGAAATCACATGCGGCATCCTTCCAAAAGACCGCCCGCGTTATCTGATGGGAGTCGGAACGCCCGCCGATTTCATCAGCGCTGTGGCGCGCGGAGTTGACATGTTCGATTGC
The DNA here is from genome assembly GCA_002070185.1 of candidate division BRC1 bacterium ADurb.Bin183. Taxonomy (GTDB): domain Bacteria; phylum Sumerlaeota; class Sumerlaeia; order MWCT01; family MWCT01; genus MWCT01. Next base: position 274,069 of record MWCT01000002.1, on the reverse strand, counting down.
GTCCTACCCACGCGCAACGCCCGCAACGGCGCCCTACTCACAAACGAAGGCGTCCTCAAAATCCGCAACGCCGAATTCAGGGACGATCCACGCCCCATCAGCGAAACCTGCGGCTGCTACACCTGCCGCCATTACTCCCGCGCCTACTTGCGGCACCTATACTACGCAAAAGAAATTCTGAGCTCGCGCCTTAACACCATTCACAATATTTATTTTATGAACGACTTCATGCGCCGCCTCCGCCAAGCAATAGACGATGATAAATTTGATGAGTTTCGGTCGGCAAATGAACAGAGTATGGCAAATGGCAGCGACGCATAAAAAGGACTGAAAAAATGAAAAAAGACATCCTGGCTATTGTAAAAGATTTGAGCGTGATTATAGTTTGCTGGTGCGTCATCATTTTTCTTTTTTTTACCATCCGAAACACGTTTGCACCAGCGTCCAAAGTCATCAAACGCGCCGATAAAATTGATGTGGAAAAAATCAATCGCTCGCTCGAAAACATCGAACGCGTGACAAAAAATCTCGAATCGGCGACAGCCCCGGGCAATATCAAAAACCGCCTCGAATTGACTGCTGAAAATTTCGCCCGGTTTGCTGACGGTCTGGCATCCTCAAGCCTTCGACTCGAACAATCCATTGCCGCCTACGAAAAGGCGGGCGACAATCTTGCCGCCGCCACAAATCCCAAACAACTCGATGCCCGTCTGATTGAACCGTTTCATAAAAATCTGGAAGAACTCCAAACGCTTATCGCCCAGCTTCGCATGACATCGGAACGTTTTTCGATGTTTCAGGACCAGATTGGCGCATCATGGGTGTCCGCCCTTTCCCGCTTAAACGGAAATGCCGATGATATTTCATCCGGCGTCCAGACTCTGATGAATAATTATGCGCGCATCGGGGATAATCTGGGCGTATTCAGCGAGCCGCAAAACTTAAAAAGCGTCTTCTCTCTCACGGAGGCTGCGAGACAAATCAGTATGCCCCTTTCCAAAAGCGCCGCCGAAGTGGAACGAACTCGTCTCGTCGTCCGCATTAAAAAGCTCATTGATGACGACATGAACGCCGAAGGCTATAATGTGAAATTAGACAACAAAAACATCGTTATGGATGATTACAACAGCCTTGTCAGAATCCGCATAGACTCCATCTCGCTGATTGGGCAGCGGGGACGCCAGTTGCAAGAGCGCTGGAATGAAACAATGGCGCAATTCCCCAAAGCCTCCTATAAGCAGCAGGACATGATGCGCTGGGCTTTTTCTATTGCCGCCTTGAAACGGCTCGCCGCCAACGGAATCTCCCTTTCAGAAGATTTGGAACAAATCCTGACGCGCCTGCCGCAGGTGGATAATATTGCAGACATCATGACGCCGGACATGGTGGATGTCTTCCAAAGCGATGCCGTTATGAAAAAAATGAAAACCTTTTTCGCGATTAAAAAAGTCTATCCCAACATCCGTATAGTGGATACGCCGCTGGCTTTACCGTTTAGAGTGTCCTTGACGCCTCTTAGCATAATTCGCGAAGAGTTGCCTTTTTAGGAGGTGAAAAATAATGCAAGACCCGCCCGATAAAGCAACGCTCGTCATTTTCATCCTCATCTTTGCCGGTATTATGGTTGGCGCGCTCATCTGGCTTGCGAAAAAAATTCGCCAGAAAAAAACGGAGGACGATCTCGCGCTCAAAGAATTTGCGGATGAAATCAAAAAAGAGTTTATGCTCGATACGCTCCCGCCGCGCGAAATGGGTCATCCCCCACTCGCGCCGGATTCTTCCGCCCCTGATGCGCCTCCCGCGCCGGCATTACAAAACACCCCTCCCATTTTAGCTGGGCAAATGGGCTCGGCGCCATCGCCAGAGTCGCCCGTCGCGGCGCTGATTAGCCGTCTGCGCGCCGTCAACCTCCTACAGTCGGAGGAGGGTCCCTATATGACCCTGGACCCCACCGGCACGTGCGTCATGGTGCGGTTAAAAAAAAATAAAACCGCGCTCATTGTCCCGCGATTTGAATCCGAACATTTCATCAACATGGCGCTGCAAAGACTTGATTATGTTTTCATGATTATCGGCGGAGAAAAGGTCATCATGCTGAACAAGATAGAAGACTATCTCGCCTCTCAGTGGGAAATGAAATAACATGAACTCGATTGAAAGAGTTTTTGTGGAAAAAGGGTGCGAGGACATCGCTTATGCGCAGCAAATGCTCGGGCGTCTTTCCAATACGCCCGCCGAAATTATCCCGAACATAAAAGATTTCCTCGCTCAATCAACGGCGGAGCCTTCTAAAATCGCGCAAGGCAAACGGACGCTTCTGCTCATGAAAAATCGCGGGCGTTTTTTGAAAACTTGCCCGGGCACAAAACATCACCTCTGTTGCGGCTACCTTACGCTCCATCACGCGGCAGGCTGTCCCCTCGATTGCTCCTACTGCATCCTGCAAGCATATCTCAATAATCCCTTTATCGTTTATTATGTGAATGAAAATGATATGCTCGCGGAATTGCGGGAAATCTTTGCGCAGGCAAAAAATAGCATCCTGCGATTTGGCACCGGCGAATTCACGGACAGTCTGGCGCTTGAGCCAATCGCACGGACGACTGAACTCTTTTTGCCCCTTCTCCGTGAATTCCCAAATGTGTTCCTTGAAGTCAAAACAAAGGCGGCGGATATATCTCCGATTTTGGGGATGGAACCGCGGCGCCAGATTATTTTTGCTTGGTCTCTCAATCCCCAGCGCATTATTGACGCCGAAGAGAGCGGCGCGGCATCTCTTGATGAACGGCTCAAAGCGGCTCAAATAATTCAGGAAGCGGGCTATCCCGTTGCGTTCCATTTCGACCCTCTCCTTCGATTCGAAGGATGGGAAGAAGAATACGAAGGCGTTGTCAAAAAACTGGCGGAGGCGGTTGACCTCTCCCGCGTGTTTTGGGTCAGCCTCGGCGTATTTCGCTTTCCGCCGTCGTTAAAAAATATTATTCAGGAACGCTTCCCTCAAAACCGTCTTATTTATGAAGAGTTCATTATCGGCGAAGATGGCAAGATGCGAATCTTCAAACCTCTCCGCCGCGAGATGTTTCGGCATCTCCTTCAAGCGCTGCGGTCGGCGTGCCCCGATGTCTTTTGCTATCTTTGCATGGAGCGGGCTGATGTCTGGGATGACCTCTTCGGTTTTCATCCCGAAAATAATCTGCAATTAAAATCAATGCTCGATCAACGTTGTGAACGGGAGGTTCATATCAAATGACGTTCAAAGCGGAAATAGGTGTTGTCTGTTCTCATCCAAAAGAAACAAGGACGGTGGCGGCGCTCCTTGATGGCGCAAAGCGCGCGCAGTTTTCGCTTTTTACCGGATTTTGCGGCATATTGGAAAACCGCCCCTGCGCCGTAATTGAATCCGGCATGGGCGGCGACCGCGCCTATATCGCCGCCAAGCAGCTCATCGGTCTTTTTCAGCCGGAGATGATTCTGGATTTCGGCGTGGCGGCGGGCGTTCACAACGGACTCAACGTAGGGAGCGTTGTCATGGCGGTTAAAGCGGCGGACGTTTCCCCTTTGATTAAAGAATGGGCAAAGATTGACCCCTTTTTCATAACGCCTCCCAAGTTTGCCAAAGAACCGATACTAAAAGAAATCATCATTGCCCCGCCCCCCGAACTCATAAGCGCCTTTGATGGATGGGAAAAAATCAAAGAAGGCGCGGTCGGCTCGGCGGATTTTTTTCTCGAACACTCCCTTGTCAAAAAAAAATTGTCAAAACGGGGCGTGGACGCCTTTTGTTACGAAACCTTTGCCGTGATTCAATCGTCTCGGGAGGCGGGAGTTCCCGCGCTCTCCATCAGGGGGATCAGCGACAACGGCGAAGAGGATGCGCATCGCCAGTTCCGCGGCGGTTTGAACGCCGCGCTTTCCAGCCTTGCAGATATACTCGTCCGCCTTGCCGCAATTAAAATGGCGTTTCCTAAGCCAGAATTCTCCGCGCCATAACATAATAGTTGCGATAGGGATGCCCCGCCGTTTCCTCCTCATCAATAAAGGATTCCTTGACCCCGCCTGTGACGGAGGCGTGCAGGAATTTTTCCCCGCCGAGCGAAAGACCCACATGAATGATGCGCCCCTTGCGTCCCATAAAAAAAAGCAAATCGCCCGGCAAAACATCGCTGAAATCGCCAAGCATTCCCGTCTGGTATCCCACATTCACCTGTTGCGATGAATCCCGCGGCAGAGCTATCCCATGAATCAAAAAAAGAACTTGAACGAACGCCGAACAGTCAATGCCCGCAGATGTTTTGCCTCCCCAAAGATACGGGACGGCAAGGTAAGCCAGCGCCGATTTTAAAAGCGGTTTGATGAGCGGATGCCGTATCGGTTCATGGACTTTGATTGAGGAGTTAACCGATTGGCAAACCCCGCCATCCGGCAAGATAAGACGGTTTTTCTCATCGCAGACCAGCTCGCTGCCCATCGGGATAAGACCGTTTGCAGTTTGAATATCCGACATGACCCGCGCGCGGCGTCCATTCAGCCACCGCAAATAATCCTCGCGCGTTTGGAGCAGAATGTCCGCTTTGCGCACATATCCCAAATATCCGGTCGGATCTGCGCAAAAGATATATTGCCCATGTGAAAAGTAACAAAGCAAAAACGAACCATATAAAACCTGCGAAACCCTCTCGGAATCTTTTTTGGGATGCGCATACATGTTGGCAAAGGCAACGCGGCATTGACCGAATCTCAATTTATTTTTCGCAAGGATTTTAATTTGGGAATATACGGCAATCTTTTTTTTGCCAACCTGCAGGATTTTTTCCAGACGGCTTAGGAGCGCCTGCTCCTGCTGAGGGAAATGCACAAAACCGCTCAGCGCAATCTCATGCTCTCTGATTTCATAACTCACCCGAAACGCAAAATGACGCGGGTCTGTATGCGCGGAAATTTCCTTCAAACATGAATTAATCTCGCTTTCCAAATGACTCAAAGTTGCCAAGCCCTTTGCCTCCATGAAAAATTTTGCCCGGATTCAAAATCCCATCCGGATCAAAAACCTTCTTGATGCGGCGCATCAAGCCAATCTCTTTTGCCCCCAGTTGCATCCCAAGATACGGCGATTTGGCAATCCCGACGCCATGCTCTCCGGAAAGAGTGCCGCCTCGTTTCACAACAACCGCAAAAAGTTCTCTGACCGCGTCCTTTGCCGCCGCCGACTTCTTTTTATCCTCGCCGTCGAACATGAAGTTAACATGAATATTCCCATCGCCCGCATGCGCAAAATTCACAACCCGAAGCCCGCGCGTGCGCGCAATCCGTTTAATCTCGCGAATAACCGCCGCCATCTCTGACCGAGGAACGCATATATCCTCATTGATTTTGGTCGGGGCGATTTCATAAACGGCAGGCGAGAGACTGCGCCGAACTTCCCACAGCGCCTCCCGCTCATCGGCATCCGCGGCGTCATGTATGTCCAGCGCCCCCGCCTCTCGGCATATCTCCCGCGTCCGCCCCATCAAAGATGCGCACGAATCATTTGATAAACTATCAAACTCAATTAAAAGCGCCCCGCACGCTTTTTGAAGCCGTTCATCGCCTGTAAATTTTCGAGCGCAATAAACCGCCGTCTCGTCCATGAACTCAAGAGCGCAAGGCAGCAGCGGCTCGCTCACAATCCCGATGGCTGCCTTCAACGCCGCCATATCATCGGGGAATAACGCCAGCATCGTATCATACCGCTTTGGATGTGGGATAAGGCGGACAGTGATCTCCGTAATAACCGCAAGCGTCCCTTCCGAGCCAATCAAGAGCCGCATCAGATCGTAGCCTGTCGCCGATTTTAACGTCCCCGCGCCAAATTTCAGCGCCTCGCCCCGCGCTGAAACAACCTCCAGCGCAAGAACATAATCCCGCGTCGCTCCATATTTTAGGCTATTCAGCCCGCCGGAATTGACGGCAACCGTTCCTCCGATTGAGGCAAACTTCGCCGATGCCGGGTCCGGCGGATAAAAAAGCCCCTTCGATTTGGCAGCCTTTTTCAAATCTTCCACAATGACGCCCGGCTGTATCCGAGCCGTGTAATTTACAGGATTGATTTCAATTATCCGATTCATGGAAGTCATCACAAGCGCGATACCTCCTCTTTTTGCCAACGCGCCGCCCACCATGCCCGTTCCCGCGCCTCGCGGATATACAGGTATCCTGTTTCGGCTGGCAATGCGCATCACCCGGCGCACATCATCCGAATCTTGAGGAAAGACCACAACATCAGGCAGGGCGCGCCTGCGGGAGGCGTCAAAGGAATAAACCTGCCGCTCCTCGGAATCGGTTAAAACCCGAGACTTCCCCAGCAATTTCGAAATGCGATGGATCCATTCATCTTTTTGCATATTGAGGGAACTATCGAGGCAACGGTCTGTCGGTGTCAAACCCAAATTATTCGCTATCATGTTCGTTAAAATTTAGATTGACAGATATTTAATACTTTATATACAAATCACATTAAATTCATTTGAGTTTTTTATTTTATGAAAAGGAGGTATTTGGGATGAAAGGAAGACTTTTATTCACAACTGCAATGATTCTGTGCCTGCTCCTTGCTGTTTCCGCCTATGCCGCAGATTTCGAGGAGCATGCGACGGGCGGCACGCTGAACAATGTCTGGTATAAGTTAGGAGCCGGAACAAATTTTAACGACGATGTGGTTGCCATTGCCGATGCATCTGCGCCCGATGGAGATGGTTATGTCTTGGAATTATATGACAGAGACAACAATTATTTTGGCATCGCCGCCGCCTGCTCTTCTGAAACCCCTTGGTTGGACTTGACGCTTGATGGCTGGGTTTACGCCTATAATACCCCTCAGAACGGCGTCAATTGCCAAGTTGGATTCATGTTCCGCGCCGACCGCATGAGTGAAACCCAATATGCCCGCGTCCTGCTTAACCTGCCCAAGACCGACGGTGAAATCAAAATTCAAACTTACACTGGTGGTTCATGGGGCACCGAAGAAATTGATATTGACGACGCCTGGGCAACCACGGGCTGGCATCATCTGGTTATTGAAGTCGGCGGCGTTGACCATAATGAGGTCACCGTCACCTTTGACGACCATGTACTCCCCACAAAAACAATGGCGGCTTTAGGTCCGGGTGGCGGGCTTGCCGATGCGGGTCTGATTGGTCTCGGTATCCTTCATTACAACGCCGCGCCGCCCATCCCCGTCTTATTCGACAACATTAAAGTCACAGCCAGTCCGCCTTCCGGCATCAAAGACTGGACAATGTATTAATATTCAGTTTAACAGCGATTTATCTGGGGCGCGAAAATGCGCCCCTTTTTTTATTGACGCGCCTTTAGAAACCTATTTGTTTTTCGCCTTGTTTTCGCCTCAAAACCGCCGCGCTTTTTCCCGCCGCTCAATTTTATTATCCCGCAAGGGTATTTAAGATTCTCTATGTGAATTGACAACTCCCCAGCCGCCAGCGATGGCTCTTCCGCCTATCATTTTAAAAAAGGAGGACTTGCCCGCGTGCCTTATGAAAACTTTTCCCAAACCCAAAAACGAATCTCCTCGCTCTGGGATAAGGCGGAAGATGTAATTCTTCGTTTCTTTGAAGCCTATGGTTCGGACGCCCCCGCCGCTGATTCGCTTCCCAAAATGACAGACTTCAACGTCATCATCTCCGCCATAAAGCGCCTTCAGGAGGCGCGGTTGGATCTTCTCAAGGAGGCGCCCCGCCATGAATCTCACGCCGGAACAGGAAACCCTGATCCAGAAAGCCCCGCTCAAAACATTTCTCGAATCATTGAAGCCCTTGAAAAAAACGGAAGCGAAGAATCTGATAGCGATGCGCTGCCGGACTGATCCCCTCCTTTTTGCGCGATATTTTTTCCCGCATCACTGCCGGCTGCCCTTTTCGTCCATGCATCGGGATTTCTTCGAAAAATATCGCCGCCGGCTCATCCCAGATATCCTTGCCCGCAAAGGTTGGCGCGAAGCCATAGCCGCCCCGCGCGGCTTTGCCAAATCCACCATCAAAACCCTCATCCTGCCCATCCACGCCATCCTCTATAACTATGAACGCTACATCATCATCATCAGCGCCACGCTGCGTCAGGCAAAACAGCGCCTCAAAAATATCAAAAATGAATTCCTGACTAACAAACTCCTCCGCGATTATTACAACATCTCCATCGGCAGCGACCGCCGCCGCTCGTGGACGCAGCAGACCATCAATCTTCTCGATTGTCAGGCGGAGGCTTATTCCGCAGGGACGGAAATCCGCGGAATCTCTTGGCGCGAGTTCCGCCCCACCCGCATCATCCTCGACGATGCCGAAGACTCCGCCCTTGTGGAAAGCGCCGAAGGTCGCGCCAAAATCCTTGACTGGTTCAACGAAGTCATCGAACACCTCGGCGATTCCTATACAATCATCGAGGCAATCGGCACGCTCCTCCACCCCGATAGCCTGCTGGCTAACCTTTTGCGCCGACCCGATTTTGAAGCAAGGACATTCCGCGCCGTCTTGACCTTCGCCGATGACGCCGCCCTTTGGGAAAAATGGCGGCTCCTTTTTGCCAACCTTGCCGACTATAACCGTCTTGAAACCTCTCGGCAGTTCTTCCTCAAAAATCGCAACGCCATGCTCAAAGGCAGCCGCGTCCTTTGGGCGGCGAAAGAAGATTATTATAGCCTCATGTCGCAGCTCGCCACACAAGGACGCCGCGCCTTTTATCAGGAAAAACAAAACGAGCCCGACGCGGCTGAAAGCCGAATCTTCGACCGCAAAAAATTCCGATATTTCATCCTCGAAGGCGACAAACTCCTTATCGAACAACCGGGCGATGCGCCCCGCACGATTCCGCTTGCCTCCCTTTCCATCTTTGGCTTCCTCGATTCAGCCTTGGGAAATCGCAAAACATCCCAGTCCGATTTTGCCGCAATCGCAACCGTTGGAATAGATAAAGATGGCTTCATTTACCTTTTGGACGTCTGGATGCGGCGCGTCCCCCCAACGCGCCAGATAGAAAAAATATTCGAACTGCACGAACGATTCAAATACGACCGTTTTGGCATCGAGGCGAACTGCTTTCAATCGCTCCTCATGCTCCCCCTTGAGGAAGAGCGAAAGCGCAGAAGAGCGGCTGGAGGAATATGGGATGTTCCCGTTATCGAAATCGTCCAGCATAATAAAAAAGAGGCACGCCTCCTTGCTCTTGAACCTTTTGCCTCCAATGGATGGCTGCTATTTAATCGCGCCATGACGGAAGAATTCCTTGCCCAAATGGAGGATATTCCGCACGGCAGACACGATGACGGACCCGATGCAGTCGCCTCCGTAGTCGTACTTTGTCGCGGCATCAAAGCAGACGGCAAGGCGCAAAATAAAAACAGCGCAGATTGCGTCCGCGCCGCCCATAAATCGCTTGCTCTCTATTGAGTTATGCAACCTCTCTAAAAATCATATAAGATTGCAAGAATGGGAACATTCTTTGAGCTGAATATGAATTCTTTTTTTGCGGCGCGCCCCTCAGCCCTCAGAGACTCTTCCGCTTGATGCAGCCAGAGCGAGCCCGCCCAGCCGATTAGCATAAATCGCCCAGTAAGCGCTAATCCTTGCGAGGGCGGCGGCGCTGCTTCTATTCGATATACCGGTTCCAAAAGATACCGCAGCGGATATAAAATCCAGTGATCCTCGGCAACTATTTTATACTCGCCCCGCTCGCCCGCAAGATTCTTGCGAATAAAATCCGCCGCTTGCAATTTTGGTTCAGGACGCGCCGTCACAAACGTGCGGTGAAGCGTGCGCTGATGCCGCATTTCGCTCAGCGACATAATATAATTACCGGCAAAATATCCCGTCCACAACATGATTATCAATACATGCGGCAGATGCCATTTTAATCGAATCAACATGAGCGCATAAAAGGGAACCACCCAAAGGACATACCTCTCCCGTCCCAATAGCGATAACAAAAACGGCTCCTTGAACCCTGAAATCATCGCCATAAAAGATAAAAGCCCTAAAATGCCAAGAAAGCGATTTCCCCGCTCTGCTTGATTTTTCAGCACAAGAAAGCCGCTTCCAATCAATAATATCCCCAAAAAACAAACGGATAAAAAAACAGTCCACGCAGTCTCCGGCGTGCCCGCCAGATATGCCCCAGCGCGATGCCCCGAAAGGATGTCTCCAACCTGCAATGCAAATCCTGCAAGCCACGGCGGGTTTCGCCAAACGTTTCGCGCCCCTCGCGCAAAGTCGCAAAAAATCTTGATGGCGTCCTGCCCCGTTCCCCATTTCAAAAAATACGCGCCGCACGCAATGGCAACAACCAAACCCGCCCCCCATAACGCGATATTTGCGCGCCCTTTCCCGCGCGCCCGCGCCGCAATATCCTCAGCCCGCACTATGACGATGCTCGCCGCAACCAGCGCAGCAAAAATAACGGATGTCAGATGAACCCAGATGGAAAAAATAATACCCGCGCAGAACATCAAGACATCCCATCTGTCTGCCTTTCCTTGAACAATCCGAACGGCGGAAAACAGCACAAATGGCGCGGTGAATAATATAAAACTGATGTCCCAACCCAGACGCGAATAACCCAGATGGAGCGGATGAACCGATGTCAGAGCTGCCAACGCCAGCGCCTCCGCCTTGTTCCCAAATGCCCTTCGATAAAGATGGAATGTCGCCAGCAATCCCAAAAGAGACCAAAATGCCGCCGGTAGACGCAAAAGCAGGAAGGATGGCTTGAAAAGCGCTAGCAGCGCCGACTCGCTGATGAAAAAAAAAGGACTGATAAAATTCCCGCTGGGGGTTCGCAGTTGAAAAATCTCGCCTCTTAAAAAATGCGCAACCTGCGTTCCAAGCCAAGCCTCATCCCCGTTGATAGCGGGCAGTTCGCTCAATCGGTAAAATCGGAAAAATAAGGACGCCGCCAAAACAGCCGCCGCGCCCCAATACAATAATTTCCCTTCGCTTTTGGCTTCCATAATCGAATCTTGCGGAGTGATAAGCCTATCGGGAACATTCCCTCAGCGCGGCAACAAGGCGATCCATTTCATCCCTTGTGCGAACCTCTGTTGCGCTGAGTAAGAACGCGCCTTTCCAATCGGAGTTGTATTTTTCAAGGCTCGGACCAATTAAAAAACCCTTGCGGTTCATAGCGTCAATCAGCCCGTTCACATCGCCTCCAAATCGAACGGCAATTTCTTTGAAATGGTGCGCCTCTGGAAAGAGAGGACTAATGGCGGAATCAGCCAACTGCGTCTGCAAATATTGGATATTGGCGCGGCAGGTTTCGCCAATCTCGCGAATTCCGGCAGGTCCAAGCGCCGCCATATAAATCGCCGCTTTTGTGGCGTTAAGCGCGTGATTGGAGCAAATGTTGGAGGTCGCCTTATCGCGCCGAATATGCTGCTCGCGAGTCTGAAGCGTCAGAACAAAACCCCGCCGCCCTTGCAAATCCTTCGTCAGCCCCACAAGACGACCGGGCATCTTGCGCATAAAATCCTTTTTGCATGTGAAAATGCCGAGCGTTTCGCCGCCGAAATAAGGCGGCAATCCAAGGCATTGCCCCTCCGCCGCCGCCACATCCGCCCCATATTCTCCCGGTGCGGCAAGGAGACCCAGCGAAAGCGGATCCGCCGCAACAATAAAGGCGGCGCCCGCTGAATGGGTTTTATCCGAAAGCGATTGCATATCCTCGATGCACCCCAAAAAATTCGGATTTTGCGCAACCACACACGCCGCGCGCTCGTCCAGCTCTCTTTCCAGCGCCACCGCGTCCGTCATCCCATTTATTGATTTAATAACAACAATATCCAAATCCAGATTCTTAAGATAGGTTTCGAGCGTTTCCCGCCAGTGGGGATGAAGCGTCTCTGAAATCAGGCAACGGTTGCGTCCCTTTTGAGCGGCGGCTGCCATCAAAACGCCCTCCGCAAGCGACGTGGCGCCGTCATACATGGAAGCGTTGGCAACATCCATCTCAAAAAGACGGCAGGTCATTGTCTGGAATTCAAAAAAAACCTGAAGGTTTCCTTGGCTTGCCTCCGGCTGATAGGGGGTGTATGATGTGACGAACTCTGAGCGACCCGCAAGCGCCGGCACAACTGCGGGGATAAAATGCTCATACGCCCCGCCGCCCATAAAGCAAACCGCGCCATCATTGGAGAGGTTCTGCCGCGCCAGCGTCTCCAACTTTCGCGAAAGCTCAAATTCGCCCAGCGCCGTTTGCAGCTGAGGAAACACCCCTTTTTTTAAATCTTCGGGGATGCAAAGAAAAAGCTCATCTTCGGATTTCATGCCAAGGACGTTCAGCATCTCAGCGCGTTCTTCATCCGTGCTGCAAAGATAGGGGTTCACGGCATTGCTCCTTGAAAATAATTAGGCGGCAGGCTTGTAAAAAAAATTATTCCCCGGCGTCTTCAATCATCTTTTTATATTCCGCCGCGCGCATGAGCTCCTGCAATTCTTCAGCGTTGTCCATGCTCACCTTAATGAGCCAGCCATCCGTGTAGGGCGAATTGGCAACAATCTCCGGCGAGCCAACCGCAAGCGTATTGACGCTGATGACCTCGCCGCTCACGGGCATGTAAAGGTCGAAAGCGGCTTTCACGGAATCCACCACGCCAAAGGATTCGCCTTTGGCAAGTTTCTTGCCCTTCTCGCACAAATCCACATTCACAATCTCTTTATCCATCTGGCTGACGGCGTAAGATGTGATGCCAATAGTGGCAACCCCACCCGCCGCCGATGCCCATTCGTGGGATGTGGCATAATAAAGCTCTGCAGGGATTTCATAATCCGTAGTCATGTCTGTTTCCTCCGTTTATAAAGTGGACGTTTGCGAATCACCGCCGGATGCGGTTTGTCGTTTATTTGAATCATAATCGGCGTTTCAGGCTCAGAACGTAACCGGTCAATATAAGCCATCCCGATGCCCCGCTGAAAAGTCGGGGAATATGTTCCGCTGGTCACATTGCCGATAACAAGATCCCCAAAAACAATCGGGCAGCCCGGACGCGGGATGGATTTGTCCGTCATCTCAAAACAGATAAGTTTTTTTGAAAACTCGGCGTTTGTGCTATGAATCAACGCCTTCTTCCCGATGAAGTCAGGTTTGGAAAATTGCACAAATCGCGAAAGCCCCGCATCAAGCGGCGACATCTCTTCGGATAACTCATGACCATAGAGCGGCAGGCAAGCCTCCGTCCGCAACGTATCGCGAGCCCCCAGCCCGATCGGAATCAACCCCCGCTTGCTCCCGACTTCCAGCAATTGCTCCCAAAGAGATTGAAAATAAACCGATGCAATGTAAATCTCCAGACCGTCCTCACCGGTGTATCCCGTCCGCGAAACAACCGCCTGTGAGCGATGCAGATGCTGCACGCGAAACTGATAAGAACCAATATTCGAAAGGTCAATCTGTGTCATGTCATACATAATTTGAAGCGCCTGCGGTCCCTGTATGGCAAGCATCAAAACAAGATAACTGGCGTCCTCGATATCCACCTGAAAATTGCCGACGCTTTCCTTGAGCCAGTTCACCGCCTTATCCGTATTGATTGCGTTCACAACCAGCATAAGATAATCATCCGCCATATAAACCGTAACGTCGTCAATCACCCCGCCGGTCGGATTGCACAAAAAACCATACTGCACATCCCCTGTGCGGATTTTCGTCAAGTCGTTGGTGAAAACCTGCTGGATGAACGCCGCTCGGTCTTTCCCCCGAATGCGGATGCGCCCCATGTGCGAAAGGTCAAAAAGCCCCGCTTTTTCGCGGACGTTGATATGCTCTTCGCGGATTGTTGAGTATTGCAGCGGCATCTCCCATCCCGCAAATTCCACCATCTTTGCGCCGCGTTCCTTGTGCCAGCTATGAAGAATGGTTCGTTTCATTAAAGTCGCACCCTCGCGTCTATTCTTTTTTTAGACAAAGAAAATTTCCCATCAGGATAAATCACGGGATAACCAGATATGATTTTCAAAAGGCAATCAAGGAAAATATTGCCTAACGGGCGGAGTCCATCGCGCGGAACAAATCATCCGCGTTTATCCTGAATGTAAAACGCTCAACCGTGTCTCCCTTGCTGTCCATGATAGTGATATGCGGAACGCGGAACACGCCAAGGCGGTATGCGGTCAGCGGATTGACCGCCAAATCCTCAAAAACACATATAAATCGGGGAGCGCGGGAGTTAAATTCCGGCGTCAGAAGAATGTTTGATTCTATCTCCTCGCATTTACTGACGCCATCCCGCCGAAAATATACAACCATTGGCTTATGCTCCGTTCGCGCGCGTTGAACAACATCCGTGTATGACTTCTCCCATTTTGCCTGTTCAACTCGACCGGCGGGAGGCGTGGAGGCTGGGGCAGTTGCCGCGGACGGCTGGCTCGGCGCCGGTGTCCGGGGAGACGCCGCTTGTCCATCCGAAGTAGGGGAGACGGAGGAGATTCGGCTCATGCTGTCATAGACGACGCGTTTAAGCACGTGAATATTTTTCCCAAACATATCAGTGATAAAAAGCGTGGTTCCGTCAAAAGAAAGGCACGAATCCGCCAGATGCGTCTGGGGAGCAGCCGACGTAACGACAGTTTTTGTAATTGTATTGGCATCCTTGACTTCAAACAGCGTGTTCCCCGGCACAGGCGTCACTATAGCAACGCGCATGATAGGGTCGAACGAGATTCCCTCGCCGGCGCGAACCGACCCCGTCCCAGTTGTTATTTCTCTCAAATTATATCCGGCTGGTTCCCACGGCTGCCCGCCCTCCCAAACCCACACCCCGCCCTTTGCCACGCCATAAACGCGCATGGAAGAAGGATCTATTGCAATATCCCGAATAAAAGGGTCCGCTTTCGTTTTGGGAAATTCCCCTGTCATCTTTCCTGTTTTGTAATCATAAACCTGAACCTGCGCCCATCCGACGGCTAAAAGAATCTGAGGACCAATCACATCAACGCCGAGACATCGTTTTTTAGGCAAGACGACGCCGCTGTTGCCAAAAGTTGTATCCGGCGAGCCATCAGGTTTGAATTTCCTTAAAAAGCATGTCGCCGCATCGCCGGTATCGCCAGTAAGATAAAAATTGCCCCCATGGTCGCACGCAACTCCGCTGTATCCGCGATCTTTAAGAAACGAAACCTTGCAAAGTTCCACAACCTCCGGCGTTGCGGACATCGGGTTTTTAATCAAAATGGCGGGAATCTCCGCGGGTTTATCAGAGTGATTGTTAAACGTCGTTGCAAGCAAATCCCCGTTTGGTGTGGCAGCCAAAAATGTATATGGATAAGGCGGTATGGCAATCGTTCCCGCCGATTCCCATTCAGCAAAAACGAACGAAATAAAGAATGCATATAAAACCAACATCAGCATACAAAGGCGATAAAAAACGTTTTTACTTTCAGGATAAAACATGCTTCTCCCCTTGTGTGAATTGGTGATAATAATTTAATTTTTATTACTGGCTTCCATCTTGTTTTTCACGGCGGTATCAATGCAAGCCAAAAATTATTATCCTTTCATTTTTTCAAGCAATCGTTCCGGCAGCATCGGAATTTTGTCCACATCCCTACCGATGGCGTCGGAAACTGCATTGGCAACACATGCGGCAACGCCCATCAGCGGCGTCTCGCCAAATCCCTTGACCCCGAAAGGACCCTCCGGATACACCGATTCCACAATCTCCGAGTGGACAAGGGGCGCGTCCAGACTGGTCGGTATGATATAATTTGAAAATGACGGGTTCTGAATTCGACCCTTGCCGTCCAAGGCGATGAATTCCATAAGAGAATATCCCACACCCTGAACAACCCCGCCCTCAATTTGACCCTGCGCCATCTTCGGATTGACTACCTTGCCCAAATCATGCGCCGCCCAGATATCAAGCACGCGCGCCTCGCCGGTCTGCATATCAACCTCCGCCTCGGCAATTTGCACGCCAAAGGAATAGGCGACATAAGCCTTGCCCTGCCCAGTTTCTGAGTCCCAAGAAGTATCGGGGCTTTTAAAATATCCGGTATGCGTCAGCCCAAAATGCCGCGCGGAGCACTCGGCGGCAACCTGAGCAAAAGTGTAAAATATCTCGGGCGCCGACTCCTGGAAAAACTTGCCCCCGCCCGCGCGCACCTGAGAAGGCTCGCATTTCAAAAGAAGCGCCGCTCCCTTCTTCATCTCATCCATGATTTTTTCGCATGCGTCAAGGATGGCATTCCCGCTTGTGTAAGTGGCGCGGCTCGCCACGGTGGGACCGCTATCGCCCACTTGCATGGTGTCCACGGGCAGCATCTGAATTTGTTGGGGGGCTATGCCTCCCAATCCCTCCGCAACAATCTGCGTCAGAACGCCTTGCATCCCCTGTCCCATATCCGTTGTGCCGACAGCAAAAACCGCCCCGCCATCCGGCTTAATCTGCACGTAAGCCTCAGCAACATCTATCCTGCTTCCTGCGGCGCCAAGCCCTACGCCATAATGCAAAAAACTGCAGCCGATGCCGCGCCGCTTATAGCCATCTTCCGCCGGATAACGGCTCCGCTTTTCTTCCCAACGAGAGGCTTCCGCCGCTTTTTGGATGCACTCCTCCAAACCAACGCTCCATGGCAGCGTCTGACCCGTCACAGTGGAATCCCCCTGCCGCAGGGCGTTCATGGCGCGCAACTTCAGCGGATCCATGGCAATCTCCCGCGCCAGTTTATCCATCTGCCGCTCCATCGCAAAAATCACCTGAGGCGAGCCGAAACCTCTGTAAGCGCCGCAAGGCACCTTGTTTGTTGCGCCTGCATAAGCGTCCACTTTCACGTGCGGGATTCGATAAGGTCCGCAACTGTGAATGCAGCACCTCCATAAAACAGAAGGCGTCAGCGTGGCGTAAGCGCCGGGATCAAGATACACCCGCGCCTCGCATGCCATCAGCGTCCCGTCCTTTTTTGCGCCCAGCCGATAATAACTGCGCGACGGATGCCGTTTGCTGGTCATGATAATATCCGCCCGCCTATCCAGCGTCAGCTTCACCGGACGCTTGATGCTCCATGCAGCCAGCGCGGCAAGCCCCGCAAAAAGCGAAGGCATGTCCTCCTTGCCTCCAAAAGCCCCGCCGGTCGGCGTCTGCACAATCCGAACTTTGTGTTGGGGCAGACCCAATATCATGCAAACGCCTTTTAAAACATAAAAGGGACATTGCATCGAGCCATATACAGTCATACCGCCTTCCGCGCCGGGCACGGCAAGCGCCCCTTGCGTTTCCAGATAAGCGTGTTCTTGATAATCCGTCTCATAAACGCCTTCAATAATCACATCCGATTCCATGAATCCCAGCTCAAGGTCTCCTGTGCGAATCTTGTGCAAACTCAATAGATTGCCGATAGGGTTAATCTGCGGAGCGCCGGGCTTGAGCGATTCCTCCGGATCAAAAATGGCGGGGAGTTCCTCATAAACCACAGAAATCTTTTCCCATGCATCCATGATGGCATCCTTGCTTTCCGCCACAATCAAGGCAATCGGCTCGCCGGGATAGACGACTTTTTCTTTCGCAAAAAAAGTCCAGTCCTCTTTTATCATCGGAATAAAATTTTTGCCCGGAATATCAGACGCCCTCAAAATGGCAAGAACGCCCGGAACTCTCAACGCCTTTGCAATGTTGAGTTCCTTGATTTCGGCGTGGGGCAAAGAGCTGTAATAAATAGCGGCATACGCCATGCCGGGAAGAGTTATGTCGTCCACATATCGAGTTTTTCCCATGACCTTGTCCCATGCATCCGGACGTGGAATGGATTTGCCTACAACGCATAATTCATCCATGATTTTATCCTTTGAAAAGGTTCAGTTCATTAAACTAAAATATATTGACAACCAGAGTTCCAAGTCAAGCGGGGAAGAGGTTTTCTAACCAGAATGTCTGAGCGCCGCTTTCCAAGAAAGATTACCGCTCCATTTCCTCATAAGCAACTCCGCCGCCTCCCGTCCTTGATTTGAAAGAATCATCTGCGCTTTAGCCTCGTATGGATCCGCGGGTTGGTATCGAACATGGCTCAGAGATTTCAGCGCCGAGCGAAAGGATTGTTGGCGGCGTTTGAGTTCTGAAATGTCCATTTGCGGGACATCCGCCAGCGGCGTTCCGGGTTTGGGAACAAAAAACGAGACCGTCGCGACAATCTCCCCGACGCGTCCCCGTTTTCTGCCGTCTGCGAGCAGAATTTTTTGCGCCGAATGAATCAACTCAACGGATGCCTCGATTTCACTAAGCGTTTCATCGGGCAGCCCGAGCATGAAATAAAGCCGAAGGTTTGTGAACCCCATCGCTGAAGCCCGCCGCACAGCATCCAGAATCTGCTCATTGACAATGCCTTTTTCGATTTTCCGGCGAAAAGAATCCGACCCCGTCTCCGGCGCAAGCGTCAGCGTCTTCTGACCGCTTTGAAGCAGCAGCTCAAGAAGGATGTCCGGCACGCAGTCCGCCCTAATTGAGGAAAAAGAAATTTCCAGTTTTTCCCTCAACGCATAGCCGCAAATTCTTTCCAGTTCGGGATGGGCGGTCACCGCCGATGAAATCAGACCAAAGCGATTTGTCCGCCCTCGATTTTTTTCAAACTCCTCCCTGATTCTTTCAAATCCGTAATATCGGAATGGATTTTGATTATGTCCGATATAACAAAAGGCGCAGTTAAAGGGACATCCCCGCGAAATTTCAATCAAACACGTATCCGCAAATTCCGTATTCGGCGTTAGAAAAACGCTCGAAAGCGGATGATGGAGAGCGTCCCAACATGCCGCTTTTGGAGGAATAATCGCCGCGTCATCATCGGTTGGGATAAAAAACCTTCCATCGTTTTTCAATCGTTCAAGCACGCCGGCTTTGAAGCCGCGCTCCTCAATAACGGCGTCAAGAAGGCAGGAGAGAAGAATCTCGCCGTCGCCGCAGACCATCGCATCCATAAAATCCCCCATCGGAAGCGGATTCATGGCAATGGCGGTTCCTCCCGCGCAGATGAGCGGATGATGCGGCAAGCGCTCCTTTCTGAAAATCGGTATCCCCGCCCGATGCAACATATCAAGACAGTTGGCAAAATCCATCTCAAACGGAACGGTAAAAAGGATGATATTAAAGGCGTTCAAAGGCTGGCGGCTTTCCAGAGAAATCGGCGGATTCAAATCCGTGAAAAAACGCTCCGCCAAAAAATCAGGACGCAGATTAATTTGCTCATATAAAAAATGCGTCCCCAGATTGGACGCCCCCACATGATACGAATTGGGAAAACAAACTGCCGCCGAAAAAAACGAGCCAAACGTTTTGCGGATAGTCCCCCGCTCTTTGGCAAGGATATCGTTTGCAATCAGGTTCTGCGCATAAAAAGACATGAATGAATTATTCGTCAGGCTGGGCTTCGCCAATAACAATTGCAATTCCTTGCAAATCTTCATTCTGCCATTGCAAATCGGAAAGAACCTCCCGCCCCAGCGATGTGATTGCGGTATTCGGGAAGCGCCGCTTTGTCCGAATGAATCTGACCTCCGCCTTTTCCGCAGGGGCGATAGCGCGAAAACGGATTTTCGCCATCTCGCCCGTTGGCATCGGCGCATCCACCGTTGTCCCCATGCGGTATTCAATACGTCCAAGATAATTGCTTGCGTCATTGCGAAGATGATAATCAAACGGATACCGCTTGCGGGCGAACCCATCCTGAATATTAATCCCCAAAGTAATCCAATTCCCCTTGTCCCAGTCAACCACCCTCAGATAATCGGGATCGAATTTGATATAAAGAGCCACGCTGTCGAACGATTCCGAATCAGGGTTCGAAAGCATAACAGAAACATCAAAGACGTCGCCGGCTTTTATATCCTTTGCGCTTTTTTCAAGGCGCAATGTGACGTTACCCAAGGGTTTGTCGGAAACCTTTCGTCCCAGATTTTTTATCATCTCAGGATCAACTAAAATCTTCTCCGAGCCTTTTTTATCATTATTCAGAATCGTAACGCCCAGCGGGATAGCGCCGTCGTGAGGCGTGGAGGGAATGCCCAGAACGTCCTTTCCCCGCGCCTTGACATACGTGGATTTTTCCGTCAGATCAAAATCAACCTCCGTATATTCTACCATCTTGAGCGGCTTCCAGACAACGCGCAGCAAATTCGTTCCGTCAAGAACCTGCGGCTCTTTGAACTTTGCCCGATACGTGATTTCGCCCTTTTCTTGGCTTGCGGCATATTCTGGCGCGCCATCAACAAATTTGATAATCTCATAGTCGTTCACATAAACCGGCGCCAGAAAACGCGGGTCATAAACCACCTTGAACCCAACCTCCTCGATGCTCTGGCGGTCAAGGTTGATAATCTGAATATCCGTGAGAAAATTATCCCCCATGACGGTATTGACATCAAAGGGATAAAAGTGCAAAATCATGCTCGCCATGATGTTGCTGACCGGCGCGCCAAGGCTCAGCGTTTCGCCCGTCTGCGCCTGTTTAATAAGATGGGGCGGAAGCGTGGGGGCGGGCTGGGGCACGCGTCCTGCTTGCGCCGCCGCCGCCTTCTGGCGCGCCTCTTCTATCTGCCGCTGCCGCTCTTCTTCTTTTGCTTTTTGCCTCTGCTCTAAAATCAGCTGAACGCGCTTTTGGTGGCGCAGGATCCGCTCCTCGCGGGGCAAATCCCGGTCGTCCTTGAGCTCGTCCGGAATCTCCGGTTGCTCCGCTGCTAAGGCAAGATATGGCGCCAACATCAGCAGCGCAATTAATAGTTTAATCCAGAAGGAAGGAGAAAGATTTTTTTTCACGCTATTTTTTCCCTTTGGACTTTTTTTTGGCTGTCGAACTCGGCATGTTCTCGCTCTCTTCAATGATGTTTTTGACCACAACTTTTACAGTCGGAGTGATTGTTTCCTTTATGCCCGCAAAAGAAACGGATTCCACATAATAGAAGTAAATTTTGCCGATTTCAAGGGGCTGGTCCACATACACATATTCTCTGGGCGTGCTGGTGGTTCCGGCGCCCGGGATGATATCCTTGTTGATTTTAACAAAAGGACCTTCTTTATTTTCGCCCCGATAAATATTAAATCCATAATTATCCTGCTCGGTTTCATTTTGCCACTTGATGCTCACCTTCCCATTGTTGGCAACGTCTTTGGCTGAGGGCGAGGTTTTGGATTTGGGAAATATGCTCGCGCATCCGCTTAAAATGGCGCAGGCAAGAACCGCAATAATAATCCAGCAGCATTTTTTCATCGCTATTACTTTTCCTCCGATTTCGATTTCATCTCATTGATTAACTCGAATAATTTCCTATATGAATCGCTCTTTTTTAGCGCAAGAGCTTTTTTCAGGTGCGCCTCCGCCTGCGCCCATCTTTGCATGGCGGCTTCCGCTAAAGCCATCTGATGATATAGATTATCCCGTTTATAAAAAAGTTTGGAACTGTCCGCCGAATGCAACCGCTCTAAAACATGAAAAATCTCCAGCGCTTCTTGCGCCCTGCCCTCTTCCAATAGCGTCATGCCTCGATAATAAAACACATTCGGATTTTCCGATCGCGCATTTTCGAGCGCCGACAGATGCCGCGAGGATTCCTCAAAATTCTTCTGCATGATTGCAATCGCCGCAAGACGCAGGCGCGCCCCCTCTTCTTCGGGATAGAGCCGAGTCACCCGCTCAAACCACTCCTTTGCCTCTTTCATATTATCCAAATTCGTCTCGATGGAGGCAATCTGATTGTATGCGTCAACGGAAACAAAGGTTCTGAGCCCGCCAAGGCTCTCCTCCCGCGCCTTCACATAATCATTATTTTTCATGAAGATGCCCGCGCGATAAAGCGCGGTTTGCCCGTTGTCTTTATCAAATTTTAGTGAAAGAGAAAGTTTTTTGAACGTATCCCCTTTTTCCCGCGAAAAAAAAAGAGCTTGGCGCTGCGCTATCAACCCAGCCGTCTTTGCCGCCGCCAGCCATTCGAGGAATAACGCGCACACAGAAAATAACAAAAATATAAAATATTTTCTCGCAAGCATGATATCTTTCATAAAGAGCCGTTCAAACCGAGGTCAACCTGAAACATAGTTTTATTGACATCAACATCCAACATTAATTAATACCTGTTTTTAAACTTATAATTCAAAAAAAGGACGGCGTTATGCGAAACGATAAATTATTCCAATATATTAAAACTATAATTTTTATATGGCTGGGCGCCTCTTTTGCTATGAGCCAAAGCGAAATCAACCCGCATTATTCAATCCGCGCCTCACAATCACGGCGAGCGGCGAACGTCCTTGCCATTCCATCGGGCAAAGAAGCGGTTGTTGGCGAGATGGACGGACCTGCTGTCATCAGACACATCTGGATGACCGCCCAGTCGGATATCCCGCAGATTCAAGGACTGCTCACGCTTCGGGCATACTGGGACGATGAAACCTCGCCAAGCGTCGAAGTCCCGCTGGGGGATTTTTTTGGAGTGGGATTTGGGCAGGAGCGCAATATGAAATCAGCCATGTCAGAAATGTTTCCCGCAGGCGGAGAAAATCACTCCGCGCTCAATTGCTATTGGCAGATGCCCTTCTTCAAAAAAGCGCGCTTCACAATCGAAAACCGAAGCACCCGCGCCGTGAGCCTGTTCTTTTTTCAGGCAGATTATGAAAAGATGGAAGCGCTGCCCCCAAACACCGCTCTCTTTCATGCCCAGTGGCGGCGCGAAAACCCCGTCCGACGCGGTGCGCCCTATACCATCATCGAGGCGACAGGGGAGGGGCATTACGTCGGCACGGTGATGAACTACCGACTGCTGGAGTCCGGCGCATGGGTTGAAGGAGGCAATGATGTCTATATTGACGGCGAGTCCAAACCCAATCTTCCCGGCACCGGAGCCGAAGATTATTTCGGCTTTGCTTGGGGATTCCGCACAGAGGAAAATGCCCACTGGCACGGCACATCTTTCGGTCCAGAAAATGACCGCATGTCAACCTATCGCTGGCACATCCCCGACCCTATCCGATTCAAAAAAAGCCTTCGCATGACAATGCGCTGCCACGGCTACGACGTGGGCGACCGCAGCGATGACTATTCCAGCGTGGCGTTCTGGTATCAAAAAGAACCGCACGCCCCTTTCCCCAAACTGCCCCCGGTTGATTACGACTACCTTGACGTTGCAAAAGAATTCCGAATCCCGCCCCTTGAAGCAATGAAGCAAAAAATGCCCGAGCCGCCAAAAGGACGCAACCTTGCGCTTGACGTCAAAGTATGGCGCGAATCAGGACACAATGACCCCGACCAAACCGGCGCCATGGCATTCGACGGCGACCCCCAAACCAAATGGTGCGAGATAACCAACCCGGAGGCGCATTGGCTCGCCCTCGATCTGAATACAGAGCGGACTATTAATGGATTTATCCTCAAATGCCCCAGCTTTATCGGCGACGCCTCCGGTTATGACGCGGTTGCATTTTCCATTGACGCCGCCCCGTCGCTCGATGGTCCATGGAAAAACATCGTCGAGCTTGACCGACTCAATGACGCTGAGCTGCCGGAAGCGCCCTCCGCCTTTCAGGTCATCAAACTGGATGCCCCTCTCCTCGCCCGCTGCGTCCGCCTCAACATCACTAAGTCCTGTCCCTTTGACTCCATCGCCCGCATTCAAGAATTTGAAATCTGGGGGGAGTGATATTGCAAGTTCGCCCGTCTGAAATTGATTGACACAGTGCGCATTCCTGCTGACTTTGATTTATAAATTATTTGCGGAGAATGGGAATATGAAAAGATTCATTATAATAATATATCTTGCGGCATGTCTGACAATTTGCGGATATGCCATTTCGCCCTTTGAAATCGAACCGCAACTTAAAATTGATGAAAATGGAGTCACAGTATTTATCGCCTCCGATATGGATCTGGGGCGCGCTCGCCTTTTTTGGACGGCTGAAAAACTCCCGCAATCGGAAAATCCCAACCTCTTTCCCCATTATCCCTTTTTTGTGCAGAGCAGCGCGCTCGGAAAACTTCATTCCCTTCAACTGCCCTTCCGCAGCGCAAAACGGGATGTGTTCGACGCAGACCTTCCATTTGACCAACTGGTGCGTTTCCGTATAGACGCCATCGCTAAAACAAAAGATTCCTTTATGAATCTGAACTCAAAAGAATATCGCTTCAAAGTCATCAAACGACAGGACGGCAAGCCCGCATTCGGCATGATTTTTTCCGACGCCCCTTCTGTTGCCATGACAACACAAAACAGCGCCTTCATCTGCTGGGAGACAAACTTCCCTTCAAAGGCGATTATTGAATACGGGCGCAAAGGCAAAACCAAACGCGAAATAATTGAATCCGATGCCCCCGTGCGCCGCTCTTTAGTCAATATCGAAGACCTTAAACCAAATACAATTTATGAATATAAAATCCGCTGCATTGACCCGAAAAATAATGATGAAATCATTTCGCCGATTTACACATTTCGAACAGCCCCAAAAAAAGGAGGCGCTTTCCGCTTTGCGATTATGAGCAACAGCCGAGGCAATTCGCGCCACCCCAATCCCGATTTCAACATCAACGGCGTCAATGCCGTCATGCTCAACAAACTCTCCACTCAAGCGTATGCGCAAGGGGCGGAATTCATTATGTTTGTCGGCAATTTAGTCGCCGGATACACTGACGACCCCGGCAGCGCTTATCTTCAATATAAGACATGGAAAGAAGCGGTCGCCCCTGTCCACGCCCATATCCCCATCTTTGCCGCTATGGGAGACCACGATGCAACCGCGCCGCGTCCCCGCCGCATACCCGGAAAGGACGACCTCTTCGCGGAGGATGTTTGGCGGTCTGCTCTGCCCATGCCGTCCAACGGACCCACAAGCGGACCCGGTCTGCCCCCCTACCTTGGCAATGTGTATTATTTTACTTATGGCGGGGCTTTTTTCGGCGTCCTCAATTCCGCCTATTACTTCGTCAAACAACCCACAGCGCGGGAGGCAGGCTCCGCCGCAACCATTGACGAGATACAGCGCAAGTGGTTTCATTCGGCTTTGGAGTCGAATAAAAAGGCAAAACTGCATTTCGCCTTTTGGAATGCCCCCGCCTTTCCCTGCAGCTTGTATTATGGGAACTCTCTTGATCGTCTGCCAGAAGTGCGCGATGCCGTTTTGAATATTCTCGATGCTTACAATGTGGATGTCATCTTCAACGGACGCGAACACAATTACAGCCGGCTCCTGATTAATGAATCATTCAAGCCGGGCATGAAAGGCGGCATCTGGCAGATTAACACAGGAGGCGCGGGCGCGCCGCCGCATCCCCCCAACCCCGAAATCCCTTGGGCGCGCTTCATCAACGCATTCAAATCGGATTATCACTGGATTCTGTGCGAGGTCTGCGGACGCAATGCCCATTTTTGGGTCTTCAACGAGAATGGGCGGGTCATTGACGAGTTCAAAATCAAAGGCAAAAAGAAATAACAAAAAGGGAAACGGCGGATTCAATGTCTGATAAAATCCAAACAGATATTCTTGTCATCGGCTGCGGCATTGCCGGCGCTGTTGCGGCGCTCTCAGCCGCGGATGCGGGCGCGGATGTTCTCGTCATCACAAACTCCGATGAGCCTATCGAAGGCAACACGGTTTATGCGCAGGGGGGCATTGTTTACAAAGGCGCGGATGATAAACCGGAGCGTCTGGCGGCGGACATTATCGAAGCAGGCGCGGGAAAATCCCTGCCATCCGCCGTTCATTACCTTGCCGAAAAAGGTCCGCTATTGGTCAAAAAGCTCCTCATTCAAAAATATAAAGTTCCCTTCGATTGCGATAAAAATGGCGCGCTGGATTTCACGCTCGAAGGCGCGCATTCGCGCCAGCGCATCATCCACGTTGCGGACGCCACAGGCAGAGCCATCATCACAAGCCTTATTGCCGCCGTGAAGCGCCATCCAAAAATTAAAATAATGACCGGACTCACAGCCGTTGACCTTCTGACCCTTTCGCATCATTCCAAATCCCCGATGGATGTTTATGAGCCGCTCACATGCGTCGGTCTTTATGCCCTGCTCCAGAAAAAAAGACGCGTCGTTCCCATCTTGGCAAAAGAAACCATTCTCGCCACCGGCGGGCACGGACAGATATTCCTCCACACAAGCAACCCCTCCGGCGCTCGCGGCGATGGCATCGCCCTTGCCTATCGCGCCGGCGCCCGCCTCATCAATCTGGAGTTCGTCCAGTTCCACCCCACCACCCTTTTCCAACACGGGGCAAGGCGGTTTCTCATCTCAGAAGCCCTGCGCGGAGAAGGCGCCGTTCTCATCCGAAAAAACGGCGAACGCATTATGGAAAAAATCCACCCGCTCGGCTCGCTTGCCCCGCGCGATGTGGTCGCGCGCGCCATTCAGGATGTCATGCTGACCCATGATGAGCCCTGCGTTTATTTGGACATTCGGCACAGGGACGCCGACTGGCTCAAATCGCGATTCCCCAATATTTACAAGACTTGCTTGGAGGCGGGAATTGACATCACATCGGAGCCGATTCCGGTTGTTCCTGCGGCGCATTATTGCTGCGGCGGCGTGGCAGTAGATTTAGAAGGGCGCACCTCCATCAGACGCCTGCGCGCCGTCGGCGAGGTCAGCTGCACCGGCATACACGGCGCCAACCGCCTCGCCAGCGTTTCGCTTCTCGAAGGGCTCCTTTGGGGTTATGAAGCCGGACGAAACGCCGCCGCCG
This sequence comes from candidate division BRC1 bacterium ADurb.Bin183, assembly GCA_002070185.1. Classification (GTDB taxonomy): domain Bacteria; phylum Sumerlaeota; class Sumerlaeia; order MWCT01; family MWCT01; genus MWCT01. Next base: position 247,386 of record MWCT01000002.1, on the reverse strand, counting down.
AAATTCGCAAAAACCGCAGCGATTATTACTTCCCAGAAATCGAGCCGTGGATTCATGAAAAGGAAAATATGGATCCGGCGCTCATCTATCAAGACTGGCTCACCATTAAATATACCATGTGGAACTATGTCGGGCTGGTCCGCACCACCCGGCGCATGGAGCGCGCGCGCCAAATCCTCCGCGAACTGCGGGGGGAGGTCGAGGCGTTCTACCGAAAAGCCGCCCTCACCGATTCGCTCATCGGGCTCCGAAACGGCGTCATCACCGCTATGGCAACGCTTTTCGCCGCGCAGGAAAACCGCGAAAGCCGCGGCTGCCACTACCGTATTGATTGATATAGGATTGAGGATGAAGCATGGCGCGCATGGGAGAGCAATTTAGAAAATCGCCTTTCCTCTTCAGCTTCCTTTTACTCGCCGCAACGCTTATCATCTTTTTCCTCAGCGGCTACACAGCGCTCGAATTAATAAAACTCTCAAAAGAACGCGTCCTTGGCGCGCGCATGCTTGCCATCGGACGCACGCTTGCTATGGCAGGATTAAACGGGCAATCCTTTTTCCTCCTTGAACATCCTCTCACCCCCGCAAGCGTTATGGGCGACCCGCTTGAAGAAATGGACGATATCCGGCTTTTCTTACGCGAAGTGCGCGTTGAAAACAACCTCCGAAGTCTTATGATTATTGACAACGATTCGCATGTTCTCATTGATTCGCGCGGGGAATTTGCGCCCGGCGAGGAATACCCGTTGCTTCATTTTGATGAAATAGAAATTGAAACGGCTTTTTCCGGAAAGTCAACGGCTTCCCCTCTTTACCGCGTGGAGGGCAATCCGCACAAGCGCGTTTATGTCCCCCTGAAAAATTCAAACGGAGAGCCGACCGCCGTTTTGCGTCTGGAGGCAAGCCGCGATTATTTTAACGAATTGCGGGATATGCGCGATGCCATGCTCTGGATTGGTTTTATTGTTTTTTGCCTCATGGCTTTTCTGGCGTTGATTTTTTACACCCTGCTTGCGCGGCTCATCCGCATGGAGCATTCGCTCGCCTTTGCCGACCGACTCAAATCCATTGGCGCATTCGCCGCAAGCCTCGCCCACGAAGTCCGCAATCCTTTGAGCATCATGCGCGCAACGGCGGAAAGCGTCGTCGAAGAGCTCCCTCCCGAAGCCGAACAGCAGCCGCTTCTACGTTCCATCATCGAAGAAATTGACCGCATGAATCAACTCATGAGCCGCTTTCTCCAGTTTGCCAGCCCCTCCATCGAAAACGCCGCAGGCGCCTCGGCGAATACAGAGGACGTTATAACATCGGTTATCTCCTTTCTCCAAAAAGATATGAACAAATTTTCAATTGAAATAAAAATTGAAACGGAAAGCAATCTGCCCCCTGTTGCCGTTGACGAAAAAATCCTTCGGCAGATTCTCCTCAATCTGCTCATAAATGCCAGAGATTCCATCGGAGAAAAGGGCGTCATTGAGGTGCGCTCAAAACGGCGCAGACAAAATATCGCGATTGAAATATGCGATGACGGGCGCGGCATCCCCGCGGAAAATATCAACCGCATTTTTGACCCATTTTTTTCCACAAAAAAAGGCGGGACAGGGCTCGGACTCTTCGTCAGCCGCATGTTGGCGGAGCGCGCCGGCGGCAGCCTTGAAATTGCCAACCGCGAAACAAAAGGCGCCCGCGTCATTATGACCTTTCCCATCGCCAGACCATAGGAGAAAACATTATGACCCGTCTGCTTATCATTGATGACGAGCCCAAAATGACGGACATATTGCAGCGCGTCCTCCGGCGCGAGGGCTACGAGATTGACATCACGCACAACCCAGAAGAGGGCATCCGACTGATGGAGTTGCACCGCTACGATGTGATTCTTTCCGACCTCCGCATGCCGCAGATGAGCGGCATCGAGATTCTTAAAAATGCGCGCCATCTCCAAAAACAGGCGGACTTCATCATCATGACGGCATTCGCCACAGTGGATACAGCTATCGAGGCGATGAAGCTCGGCGCCTTTGATTACCTCATCAAACCGTTTGCGATGGATAACCTGCGCGCAATGATTAAACGCCTCATCGAAACAAAAATATTGAAAGAGGATGAACCGAAGGCGGAGAAAACATCCGAGCAGACATTTCGCCCGGAACGCATCATTGCCGACAGCGCCGCCATGAAAGATGTCCTGAGGCGCGCAACAAAAGTCGCCCCATCCGACGTCTCCATCCTATTGCGCGGCGAGAGCGGAACCGGCAAGGAGGTTATCGCCCGTTTCATACACGCCCAAAGCCGCCGCGCAGATAAACCGCTTGTAACCGTCAACTGCGGGGCGATTCCCGAAAATCTCCTTGAAAGCGAACTCTTTGGACATGTCAAAGGCGCTTTCACCGGCGCAATCGAATCGCGGCTCGGTCTCTTCAAAATGGCGGATGGCGGAACCATCTTTTTAGATGAGGTGGGGGAGATTCCGCTCCTTTTACAGGTCAAACTTCTGCGCGTTCTGCAGGAAGGCGAGTTTATCAGAGTCGGCGAGGATTATGCCACTCGCGTGAGCGTCCGCGTCATCGCCGCAACAAATCGCGACCTTGAAGCCGCCCTGCAGGAAGGCGCATTCCGGCAAGACCTCTATTACCGACTCAATGTTGTGCCTATCCACATCCCGCCCCTGCGCGAACGCCGCGAGGACATCCCCGCCCTCGTTAATCATTTTCTCTCCAAATTCCAGACTGCTGAAAAACCCATTATCATCGCCCCCGAAGCCGCACAAATACTTTATGAATATGACTGGCATGGCAACGTCCGGGAGGTTGAAAACGCCATCGAACACGCCGCCGTTTTATGCGAGGATAATCGCATCACGCCGGACGACCTGCCCGCCGTTATGCGCAAAGCGTCCGCCGCCCAAAACGCCGCCCCCGCCCCCGTCCCCGCGGGAATGCTTCCCTTGGAAGAAATGGAAAAGCGCACCATCATCTCCGCCCTCAAAAAAACCGGCGGCAATCAAACCCGCGCCGCCGAACTGCTCGGCATCACGCGTCGCACGCTCGGATACCGCCTAAAAAAATACAACCTTGAAATCGAGCCCGATTCTCAAACCTAATTAAAAAAAACTTAATTCAAAAAAAATTCCATATTGACCGGTAGCGCATATTTATTGTATATATATATTATCCTATTCGATAAAGGAGTGGCTATGTATGATTTTTAAAAAGTTGTCCGTTCCCGTTGCCGCCCTCTTTTTAACCTTTTTTGTTTTGAGGGCAGTTCTTGCAGAAGTTGAAGTTGAAGCAGCCAAACCGATTCCTACCTACACAAACATCTCCGCTGAACAAGCGCGTTCATGGAAACAAAATGGACGCGACGTCCTCTTCCTCGACGTCCGCGAGGTCTCCGAATTCGACGCCGGACACGTTGAATGCTCCGTCAATATGCCGTGGGACAGCAAGGTCTTGCATGTCCAGCACACCGCCCTGCCTCAAAAGGAAATAATCGTTTATTGCCGAAGCGGCAGACGCAGCGCAAACGCCTCGCAATTCCTCATTGATAACGGACATGCCGGAATCTACAATATGCTGGGCGGTTTTAATGCGTGGAAGATTATGCCCAGTCCGACGCCCACGCCCACCCCAACGCCCACGCCTGTTGTTTTTTCCGTTGTCAAAGGAGCCATCATAGACCCCCAAACATCAAAGCCTGTCAACGGTGCCTCAGTCCAAATTGACGGCGGCGCTGCGCAGACCTTCACAAACGCCAAAGGGAAATTTTACCTTTGCGGCGTCCTCCCGGGCGCGCATCAACTGCAAGTCTGGGGATTTGCATACGATTTTAAAAACCTCGATGCCGGCGTTCCACAGGATGGAACTCTCGATATAGGGACAATCTCTCTCCCTAAAATCGGCGGCACTGTTGTCGGCAAACTCGTGGACAGCCATACTGGCGAGCCTCTGCCTGCCGCGACTGTTCAACTCGATGGCGGCGGCAGATGGCGCACCCTCACAGATGAACAGGGTAACTTCATGCTGATTTTTGTCGAACCGGGGGAGCATATCCTGCAGGCTTGGGGTTTCGCTTACGCATTTCAGGAACATTTCATCAATGTCAACGCCTCTGGTCCAACTGATGTCGGCAGCCTCGCCTTTAACATTATCCCCGATACTGTGCGCGGACAGATAGTTGACAAAAACACCGGTCGCCCCGTCATGGGCGCCCACGTTCAGTTCGATGGCGGCGGCGATGGCAGGCAAACGATAACCAACATAAACGGTCGCTTCATTCTCGTCAATGTTCCATCCGGCGAGCGCCGCCTGCAAACATGGGGCTGGGCTTACAATTTTAACGAGATTCAATTCACGCAAAACTCGGGCGGGACATCCGATATGGGGCTTGTGCAAATCGCCCCCATGAAAGGCACGATTTACGGACGCCTCCTTGATGCCGTCAACGGCTTGCCAATCTATAACGCCGTTGTGCAATTGGATGGAGGCGGCAATCCAACATGGAAAACTTATAGCCTCCCCAACGGCGATTTCATCGTTTATGACGTCTCCGATGGCGCGCATCAATTGCAGACTTGGGGTTACGCCTATCGCTTCCTTGCGCCTCCGAGCATCTGCTTCTCTGTGGATAGCAAAGGTTTGGGCGACCTTCGCCTGCTTCCCGATCCGAACACATTTAACGGACGCGCCCTCGACGCCCAGACGCGCCTGCCCATTCAAGGCGCAGAAATTATCCTCAGCGGCGAAGGGCAATACATCTCAACCAAAAGCTTCCCCGACGGTCGTTTTGTCCTCCTTAATGTCCCAAAGGGGAGCTACGACATCACCGTTGACGAAGCCGCGCACAGCCTTGTCCACATCAGAACCGCCCACCCCGGCGGCATCAACGTTGACATCGGCGATGTGCTGCTGCCATAAAACGGGCGCGCCTCTTGATAATAGTATTGACACGCCCAACGGAACGGTTCAAAAACTCTCCGATTGGAAGCGCGTTATACCCTTTTATGATTAAAAACATTTTGTTTTTTGTAAGGCGCAGAGCGGTTTGATTAAGAATTGATGCGGCGCGGCTCGAAAAACTTTCTTAATCACAACGCCCACAAGATGCGCAAATATCGCAAACCTAAAAGACATTGAACAGATGGCGGCTTGGCTTATAAATCCAAATATTCATTGAAAGAACAGGTAGCATCAAGTTGAATAATCCAAACATTATCGAAGACTTTTCGAGTCTTGTTGCTGGGGTTGATAAAGAAGTCCCGCTTTTGAGCGGCGAAAAAAGGCGTTATGTCAATCTTGACAACGCCGCAACAACGCCCCCCTTTATTGACGTCATCAATGCGATAGACACCTTTGCGGGATGGTATTCCAGCGTCCACCGCGGCACGGGATACAAGTCCCTTATCTCAACTAAAATATACAACCAATGCCGGCGTGTAATCTCCGATTTTGTCGGCGCAGACCCCGATTTTCACACCGTTATCTTCTGCCATAACACCACAGATGCCATCAATAAAATATGCCAGTGCCAATGCATGGACAAAAATGTTGTTGTTTTAACCACTATCATGGAACATCATTCCAACCTGCTTCCTTGGCGGTTCTGCTGCAATGTGGATTATGTAGATTTGAATCCAGCCGATGGCTCGCTGGATCTTGCCAGCATGAAGGATAAACTCGAATTTTATAAAGGCAGGGTGCGTCTTGTGGCTGTGACCGGCGCGTCGAATATCGCCGGTTTCATGCCTCCTATTAAAGAAATTGCCCGCCTTGCTCATCAATACGGCGCAAAAATTTTGGTGGATGCCGCCCAACTCATAGCCCACAGGACGATTAACATGGGCAGAGGCGATGAGCCGGATCATATAGACTTTCTCGCATTCAGCGCCCACAAGATGTATGCCCCTTTCGGCAGCGGCGCGCTCATCGGACCCAAAGAATGCTTCCGCGGCGGACGCCCTTTCATCGTCGGCGGCGGCGCGGTTGAAATCGTCACTCTGGATGAGGTCATCTGGTCGGAAGCGCCCGAACGCGAAGAGGCGGGCACGCCGAATCTCTTCGGCGCTCTGGCAGTGGCGCGCGCGGCGCAGATGCTCCAGAAAATTGGAATGGAAAGAGTTGCGGCGCACGAACGTCATCTCACGGGTTTGATGCTTTCTCTTTTGAAGGATATTCCCGGAATCAAAATCTACGGCGATTCGGATGCCTCCCTGAGCCGCGACCGCGTCAGTGTGATTCCCATCCTCTCCGAGCGCTACAATCATGCCCTGTTGGCGGCAATTCTCGGCTATGAATGGGGCATCGGCGTTCGGCATGGATGCTTTTGCGCCCAACCTTACGTTGTCAAACTTTTAAATGCGGAAGACCCTGATGCCGCTCAATATGTGAATCAAATCATAAACAAAGACCGCGGCAGTCTGCCCGGCTTTGTCCGCATAAGCTTTGGAATTTATAACACGGCGGATGACGCCGAATATCTTGCCCTTGCCCTGCGCGAGATTATGAAAAACGGGGCGCGCTTTCCCTACCGACTCGAAAAAAGCGCGGGAGAGTATTTTCCGTTGAATTCAGACATCCCATTGGAACATGACTTTTTATAATCGCCCCAAAATAATTGCAAAAAAACGGTTATCTATTTTTTAGGTTTCGTGCCGATTGTTGCCATCGGTTATAGACGGGGCGTCGGTTATTAGCCGGTCTGGGCGGAAGCCCCGCCGGAGAAAGAACGCAGCAATCCATTCGGCAGCCAGCGCATCGGTCTCTTCGGCATGCTGAAGAACGCTTCCCAGTCCTCGGCTATTTGATCCCCAATCCTTAAAAATAACAATGGGATGAAAAAACAACTTTTCATGCCGAGCCAAAATGAGCGGTAAAATGTGGGATTTTTCTTGCATTGCCTGCGGCAATTTGCCACAAGGACTTAATTATTCTGGTTAATCTTTCTGCAATTTTTCTTGGAGGATGAGATTCATGAATAAAATTCGCATGTTTGGGATGCTGATTCTGGGATTGATGACCGCCTCCTTTCTCTGCGCCCAACAACCCGCTGGCAACTCTGAACCAACCAGTCTTGACGGATTCCAGCGAGCCATCTTTGTGGATTCCCTTGGACCTGAACTTTTCAGCAAAGCGCGCGCAGAAAAAGCAATTCAGACAATTCGCGACGCACAATTCAATACCATCTTCCTTCATGCCCGTTACCAAGGGCAGGTCTTCTATAACTCCTCGCTTGAGCCCCGCTCCGAGCGCATTGACCCGTCGCTCGCCGACCCGCTCAGAGATTATTCCCTTATGGTTTATCCACTCAATGATAACGTCAAACCAATCCAGATATTCGCCTGGTTCAGCCTTTTCCCCGCTTATTCGGGAGTCATCAGCAGCGCCCCTCCGCAGGGCAATATCCTCCAGCGCCGCCCTGAATGGCTCATGTTCAACCACCAAAAAGAACGCATGGACAAAAACAGCTTGTATTATATAGACCCCGGCATTCCCGCCGTGCAAGAATACATCCTTGCCATGCTAACGGAATTTGTCAAAAACTATAACCCCGCCGGTATCCTCCTTGATGATTTTAGATATCCCGATGACGGTTTGAACTGGGGCTACAATCCTCAGGCGCTGATGGTTTATTTCAAAGAAACCCAAACATCCGATAAACCGCTGCCTCACGACCCGCGCTGGTGCGACTGGCGCCGCGCCCAGCTGACAGGCTTGCTGGAAAAAATCCAAAAACAACTCAAACCCCTCAACCCGAATCTGCAAATCTACGTAACCGCCGTTGCATGGGGAGACGCCCCCGCCTCAAATGAAGACTTCCGCAAAACTCCCGCATATTCCCTCGTCCTGCAAGATTGGGCAACATGGCTGAATAAAGGACTGGTGGATGGCGTCGTTCTTGAAAACTACAAACAGGCGCCACAGCAATCAAAGGAATTTGACAACTGGCTCGATTTTGCCGCCGCCAATAGAAATCAAACGAAGGTCATTTGCGGTATCGGCGGATTTTTTAATTTCACGAATACCGTGATTAATCAGATACGCAACGCCCGACACAAAGACATGAACGGCGTCGCCCTTTATTGCTACAGAGCCCCATCTCAAGATGGCGGTTCGCTCCTTTTCGCTGGGCTTCCGCAGGGCGCCTTTGCCGATAAAATGACTGAATTCCGCCGAAGCGTCCGCCATATGGAAACGCCTCAACCAACTCCTCAGCCATCCGATTCAGAAACATCGCCGCCGCTATCGCTCGCTCAGACAGGCGAAACAACCGCCACGCTTGCTGTTATAATCACCCCGACGCCCACGCCTCTGCCCATTATGATTCCCTCCCTTCCCGGGCTTCCTTCGCTGCCAGACCTTGCAAAGCTCACGACCCCGACGCCGATTTTCGTCGCCCCTGAACCGGAAGAAGCCCCGCAAGAAACAACCGTGCCCGTTGCACCGATTTTAACTCCAGCTCCGTCGGTCAAAACGCCAGCCCCCGCACTCACCCCCGCGCCTGCTCAAACGCCAGCCGCTTCCAGATGGGATATGATATACTTGAAAAACGGACGCCAAATCAAAGGCAAGGTCATTGACCAGCTCGGCGATAAAACCACCATCGAAACCTCGCAAGGTTTTGTCATGACCATACCTTCCAATGAAGTGGAAAAGATTGAGAAAAATCAATAAAGGATGTTTGCGATACGCGCTCAATATGACGCATGACAAATACTGGATGAACGAAGCCCTTGCCGAAGCCGGCAGGGGCTTTGCGTTGGATGAAATACCCGTTGGAGCCGTGATAGTATTAGGGGAGGAGTGCATCGCCCGCGCCCATGACATGCGCGAAACAACGGGCGACCCAACCGCCCATGCGGAAATGCTCGCCCTGCGCGAAGGCGCAAAAAAAATCGGCGACTGGCGGCTTGCTGATTGCGACCTTTATGTCACGCTTGAACCCTGCCCAATGTGCGCAGGCGCTATCATCCTTGCCCGCATCCGCAGACTTGTTTACGGCGCGCCAAACCATAAATCCGGCGCCGTCCAAACCCACTGCCGACTCCTTGACATCGAAACCTTCAACCACAAGGTCGAGGTCGTTTCCGGCGTCCTTGCCGACCAATCCGCCGAACTCCTCAAAAAATTCTTCGCAGCCAAACGCTGATTTTCCATTGACGGTCTCTCAATCAAACAGATATGCAAATATATGTTTTTTGAAATGATGCGATAATCAGTTATACGTAATGCGGCGTTTCTTCCTGTTGCGGAGAGGTGTCCGAGTGGTTTAAGGAGCACGCCTCGAAAGCGTGTGAGGGCGTAAGTCTTCCGCGGGTTCAAATCCCGCCCTCTCCGCCATACTCGCTAAAATAAAACCAAATAAAATTTTTTCATCGCAATGATTAATGCAACGATAAACCGGTTCCGATATCGGAAGAGGGCGAATTTGTTGCGCCCGGCGTGGACTTTTGAAGCTTAAAATCGCTTGAATTATCATTTGTGTCCTGCCCATCCGGAATGCGGGAGAGCGAAAGATCCATCGCATTGCCGGGGTCAGTCCCAGCATCTCCCGTGTCGGGCGCGCCGGCTGGATGAGCGCCTGCGCCTTCGTATGACACCGAATCAATGATGACGGAAGAATCGGATTTTAATCGAAGATAAACCCCGTCATTTGGTCCGTTTTGCAACGAAGCAACGCCCGCCATCGTTTCGTTGATAAAGGCAGTAATTGAACTGCTGTCGTCCCTTGTGCCCAGAACCCAGTAACCTTGCGGCGGCAGGAGATTCGACGCGAGATTGTAAGTGAAATACGGCGTCTGATTATTCATTCCCACAACCACAATCTCAGATAAATCTATCGCCCGATTGCTTACGTTCTTCAACTCGATAAATGACTGCGTGTCCTTGCCGGTATTATCATAGTCTATCTCATTAATCACAATTTCCCCCGGCTTGATTTGCGGGGCAGGTGTCTGCGTGGGCAGGGGAGTGCCAGTCGGCGTTGGCGTGGTCAAGTCGGCGTTGGCTGAACCCGGCGTGGACTTTTGAAGCTTAAAATCGCTTGAATTATCATTTGTGTCCCGCCCATCCGGAACACGGGAGAGCGAAAGATCTGCAACAGTGTCGGAGTCAGTCCCAGCATCCCCTGTGTCGGGCGAGCCGGCTGGATGAGCGCTTGCGCCTTCGTATGACACCGAATCAATGATGACGGAAGAATCGGATTTTAATCGAAGATAAACCCCGTCATTTGGTCCGTTTTGCAACGAAGCAACGCCCACCATCGTTTCATCCACAAAAGCCGCAACATTGTCGCTGTCTGCCGTCGTGCCAAGCACCCAGTATTCTCCCGGATTCAGTTGATGAGATTGAAAACGATATATGAAATAATCGGATGTGGAGCCGCCATTCAAACCGACTATCTCCATCGTGGAAAGATCTATGATTTTCTGGCTGATATTTTTCAATTCGACGAAACTGCGCGTATCTTTGCCAGGGTCGTCGTAATCAATCTCATTGATTACAATATCGCCGGGCAGAACGCCAATCGCGGGCGTGGGCGAAGGCGATGGTTTCGGCGTTGCAGTTGGCTCGGCGGTTGGGGTCGGAACCAAATTGCCCCAGATTGCCTCCACCCATTCCGGATGGTCCACAAAAGGGTTTCGGTTTTTCTGTCTGCTGTTGTAAACAACGTCGTTATGCAGCCTTTCTCGGTCATCCACTGGGTCGTCTTTGTGCCACTGCAAAAGCGTATCGAGGATGCCCATATAAGCGATGGAAAGAGTCGCGCTCGATGAAACAATCAAATCAGGATCGTTTGTCAGAATTAAATCCGGCTCATCGCAATTGGTTACATCATGCTTTCCGCCCTCATAACGCACGTCCATATAAAAAAGCGCCCGCGCCACATCGCCTCGGCGATTCATCCAAACCTCCCATGAACGGGGGTTGGAATAGTTGGAATATTCGGGAAATCCGATAACGCTGTATGCCGCGCATCCTGATAAACAATTATCATAAAACTTGTTACTGCGCGCGGAGTTGTATCCGCTATCGCAGGCAAAAAGATGATGCAGATCCGAATAGGGATAACTGCATGTTGTTTCTTTTGGGAATCCAAACGACTTGGGCCAGACATGTTCCATTCCCCATGATGCGCTATCGGTTTTCGCGTAGCTGGCATTTTTATAAACATCAATGATATTGCTGGAATTATCCGGGTCTTGACAGGCGTCGGCAATGATAACTCGAGCCGAGTTGCTATAAGAAACCCGCGTGTGGTTACGGATGATATTATGCAACGCAACGCGCAGGGCATTCCCGCTTAAGCCAATCGCCGAATCATAATATCCCGCCGGCGGCTCCCCGCAGACAGCCAACGCAAACAAAACAAAGCATAATACCAAAAAAACAATTCTTTCAAACATCCTCATAATTAAAGCCGCCCCATAAAAAAGCAATTCGTCCCATAAAATAATATTTGATATTAAACCGTTTACAACCGCGTCAACCGTCAAATGAAAATTGCGCCAAATGAAAATCGCCAAACCCGCCCTATAGCGGCAAAAATAAAATACATACTTGCATTTCCAACGCGGATAAATGAGATGATTTTTCGTTCATTGCAAAAAATCAGGAGCCATCTCAATGAATATTCTGCCAACAAGTCCTGAACGCATGGCAACGCCGGAGCAGTTGGAGCGATATTTCGATGATATGCGCCGCTGGAATTACGACGTGGCTTACAGCGCCTTTTATGCCTTTCCGCTCGCAGAATTGCGCAGCGTTTTCCGCAAGCCATACGAAGACTTCGTCCGCATGGCGCACGACTGCGGATGCCCCGCGTGCATCCAAATCCAATCCACCGTCGGGTTTCTCGATGACACCGCGCTCGAATGCGCCCAGTATAATACCGATAACACCCCCTACATCTATCAGCATTACATCTCTTACGGAAAAAAGAATTTCTTCGGCTCGTTTGCCGCGCCCGGCTGGCTCCATTACATCAAAACCATCGCGGAAATCCTACGCGGTTACGGCTTCGATTGGGTGGTTTTTGAAGAGCCGATGTTCAAGTTCGACATCCCCGGCACAAAGGATAAACTCTTTGAACGATTTCGCGAGGCATTTCCCGATTTGCCCTATCCAACCCATCAGTCCGAAAGCGAAAATTATTACCGGCTTCAAGAACTAAAATCAAACATCCTTGTGGATTTTTACCGCCGCCTTGCCGAATTCGCGCGCAAACTCGGTTTCCAAAAGTGCGGCATCATGCCATGGTTCTTTGTCCCCACACACGAAAACACGCCAATGGAAACATGGAACTCCTGCTGCCCAATTAGCAAACTGGCATTCCTCCCCGATGTGGATTTTATCGTCGTGAGGATGCAGCCGGATAATGTTCACGCCGAGGCGATTATAGGCTCCGGCGGCGAACAGATGCCCCAGATTTCCTATCTGGAAAACCTCGCACAGAATTTGGGCAAACCGATTATATCGGTCAATAATCCAACCGACGAGCATATTCTTAATTCTGCGGATACGCCAAATAATCTGCTTCCTTTTGAATTCTTTGCCCGATTTGCACTCGCCGCCGCCGCCGCTGCTCCCTGCGGCATGTCCCGCCACTGGTATGGCAAGGATTACGGCAGAGATGCCGCGCACATGGCGCTGCTGAGCGAGGTCAATCAATGCCTGCCGCGGCTCGGGTCGCCCATCAGTCCCGTCGCAATGATATTTTCCTACGCCGCCATGACCCGCCGCATTCCGCGCCCATGGACGGAAACATGGAAGAGCTTTTGGTTCATCGCTCAACAATTGCTTTATGAAAATAAAATCCCCGCGCTTGTATTTTTTGCCGAATCGCTTGCGGAAAGTCTCGCGCGTCATCCGGAAACAAAAATCCTGATATTTGGCGAATATTTACCCATCCCCCCAGAAGAAATTTCGATGCTCGAAAAATGGCTGAAAGCCGACGCCTCGCGGCGCCTGCTTTATATCGGGGCGCGCAATGGATATCGCTGGAAACTGGACGCCCCCTATTTTGAATTCCGCCCAAAACCGCCGGAGATGCTGAGCCTTTTCGGATGCGACGCCGAACAACCCATCCGAGTCGTTGCGCATGGCGGAAAAACAAAATTGAATTTCATCTCAAAAAATCCCGCAGACGCCTTCATCGGCAAAAACCCGATACTCAAATGCGGCGTGCGGGGCGTGCCCGCGTTGAAAAATTCGGCTGAACTGGAAATCCTATACACCGCTGGCGCAAACAACGAGCCGGTTATTTTTCGCAGACGCATCGTCGGCGGAGGGGCAGCGATGTTCGCGGGTCTTTCCACGGATGGCTGCGATAACAACCTGCCTATTGATTTGTTTGTGCGGCATCTCCTTGAAGAAGCCGGCATTGCAAAAGATGAATACCCCAGCGTTCAAACTAAATCAGAGGGCATTCTTTGGAATCGCACGGCGAATGGATTTATCATCATATCCAATTGCAGCGACGCCCCCGCTGTCTGCTCGCTGCCATTGAAAGAAGGGCGCTTGTGGGATGTGCGCAAGGGCGCATTCCTGCAAAAAGGCAAAAGAATCAGCGTGCCGCCGCTTGATTTTCGCCTCCTAAAAATTATCTCCGATGCGCACAACCTGCTTGATATCCAAGGACAGATTTATCTGAACGCCGTTGACGACACTCCGGATTATCTCTCCGTTAATGGATATTTTGGAAGGCAAGTCAAAACGCTGCTGCTTCGCAAACCGTTATCCATACAATTTGAAAACGCCGCCGTATCATATAACTTGCAAAAACAAAAAGAATGGTATAAAGCTTTTATAAATCTGCCTGAACGGCGGGAGGGCAAATTGAATTTCAAATTTTCTCGTCTGTAAAAGGATGCCGAAATGAAAACAATGCTAATTAAAAACGCTCTGATGATTGCAACCTTTGATGATAAAAATTCAAAACATGAACAGGCGGATATCTACATCGAAGGACCGCAGATTAAAGAAATCGGGCAAAATCTGAAACAACAGGCGGAGAGCATCATTGACGCCACCGGCATGATCGCCATCCCCGGTCTCATAAACACACACCACCATTTTTATCAAACATTGACGCGCGCTATGCCCGCTGTCCAAAACGCCAAACTCTTCGACTGGCTCGTTTATCTCTATGAAATCTGGCGGCATCTTACGCCGGAAGCCGTTTATTGGAGCTCGCTCGGAGCCCTCGGCGAACTCCTCCTCTCCGGATGCACAACCACGACCGACCATCTTTATCTTTTCCCCTGCGCCCAAACGGGCATGTTGATTGATGAAGAGATCCGCGCCGCCGCTGAAATTGGCATTCGATTCCATCCCACGCGCGGGAGCATGTCGCGCGGACGCAGCAAAGGCGGACTCCCGCCCGATGACGTGGTTCAAGATGAAGAAACCATCCTTGAAGACTCCATTCGGCTTATCGAAACCTATCACGACCCCGTTCCATTTTCCATGTGCAGCATCGCGCTGGCGCCCTGCTCGCCATTTTCCGTCACACCGGAACTGATGATGCAAACCGCAGAGCTGGCGCGCGAAAAGGGCGTTCTCCTCCACACACACCTTGCCGAAACCCGCGATGAGGATGATTACTGTCAGCAAACGCTCGGCATGAGACCTCTTGCATATATGGAGAGCCTCGGCTGGTTGGGCGAAGATGTCTGGTTTGCCCATTGCGTGCATTTAAACAAGGACGAAATTAAAATAATGGCGGAAACCAAAACCGGCGTGGCGCATTGTCCTACATCCAATATGCGGCTCGGTTCCGGCGCGGCGCCCATTCCCGAGATGATTGAGGCGGGTGTGCTAGTCGGGCTTGCTGTGGATGGCAGCGCATCAAATGATTCATCCGACATGCTGGGCGAGGCAAGGCAGTGCATGCTCCTTCACAGACTGGTAAAAGGCGTCGGCGCAATGCCGCCGGAAACCGCGTTGCGTCTGGCAACGCGCGGCGGCGCATCCATCTTTCGCCGCGGCGACATCGGCAGCCTCGAAGCCGGCAAGGCGGCGGACATCGCAATCTTTGATATGAGTCGGCTTGATTATGCCGGCTCTTTGCATGACCCGCTTGCGGCGCTGGCGCTATGCGGAATCAACCACCGCGCGCACACCGTCATAGTCAACGGAGAGACGGTTGTCGAAAATGGCGAACTTCAGACAATCAACACGAAAGCCGTTGCCGCAGAGATGAATATGCATGCCCGCAAAATGGCGGAAGCGGCATTGAAAAAATAACACACTTGCCTGTTTGGGCGAAAACTTTCATTGAATTTAAAAAACCAACGCCAGCCTTGGAGAAAAAATATTATGTTTGAACGTTTGTTTCATCTTCGCAACAACCAGACGACCTTCGGGACGGAGGTTCGCGCCGGTGTCACAACTTTCATGGCAATGGCTTATATCATCTTCACGAATCCCGCCATCCTCGCAGCGGGAAATGTCCCCTTCACCGGCGCAGTCGTCGCCACATGCGTCGCAGCCGGAATAGTCACTATCATGATGGGGCTCGCAACAAACTACCCCATGTGCCTTGCCGCCGGAATGGGGCTGAACGCTATCGTCGCCTTCAATATCGTTCTGGGCATGGGCAAATCATGGCAGACTGCTATGGGCGTGGTTGTGCTTGAAGGGTTGGTTGTCCTTGTCCTTTCCGCCATGACCATCCGCGAGGCGGTCATGGACGCAATCCCCCAACCGTTAAAACATGCCATTGCGGTTGCCATTGGAATCTTCATCACATTTGTCGGTTTGCAGGAGGGCAATCTGCTCGAAACAAATCCCGCAACAATGGTGTCGTTCGGCGACTTTGCCCACCCGGTGGCGTTGCTTGCCATGCTGGGATTGCTGGCCACCGGCTGGATGGTCTTGAAAGGTGTGCGCGGCGCGCTTCTTCTTGGCATCTGCATCACGGCGCTGGCGGGGATGCTCCCTATCTGGCATTTGCCCGCAGGGGTCGGAACGCCGGCTGAATTGATTTCGGGTTTGGGCGAGGAGGCGCGCTGGGCGCCGCTCATCCCTCTGCCTGCTAAAATTTTTCAGATTCCATCGGATAGGGCAAGTTGGAGCACCTTTTTTGCCTTTGATCTCAAAGGCGCAATCACCATTTCGCTATTGCCCGTGGCATTTGCCTTTTTCATGTCCGACTTCTTCGACACAATGGGAACGGCGATTGGCGTTGGCGCAAAGGCGGGTTATCTCGATAAAAATGGGCGCATCCCTCGCATTCGCCCTTTGCTTATTGTGGATTCGTTGGGAGCGGTTATTGGCGGGGCGTTTGGCTGCTCCTCCAACACCTGCTTCATAGAATCCACAGCAGGCGTGGTGGAAGGCGGGCGCACCGGTCTTACCGCAGTTGTTTGCGGGTGCCTCTTTCTCCTTGCCGTCTTGTTCACACCGCTGATTGCTGTCATTGGCGGAGGCGTTCAGGTTGCGCCGATGACAGTGCGCCACCCTGTAACTGCGGCTGCGCTTATTATCGTGGGATTCTTAATGATGGAATCCATCGTGCATATTGATTGGAAAAAGGGCGACGAGGCGCTGCCGGCGTTTTTGGTGATTGTGACTATGCCGCTGACTTTTTCCATCACGCATGGCGTGGGGATGGGATTCATTACCTACACATTCTGGAAGGTTATGACTGGACGCGCGCGGGATATCAAACCGTTCATGTGGGCTGTTGCCATTCTTTTTGTGCTCGTCTTTCTCAGACCCGCTATTGAAAAATGGCTCGTTGGCTGAAAACCT
The DNA here is from genome assembly GCA_002070185.1 of candidate division BRC1 bacterium ADurb.Bin183. Lineage (GTDB taxonomy): Bacteria > Sumerlaeota > Sumerlaeia > MWCT01 > MWCT01 > MWCT01. Next base: position 230,636 of record MWCT01000002.1, on the reverse strand, counting down.
CGAATTTTATTCAAGGATATCAAGCGCCTTATCTGCGATTTTATTATGCGGTTCATTCTTTTTTAAATCCCTGTAATACTTCTGAAGATGCCCTCGGAGTCCCGCTTTTGCCAAATCATCAAGCCCGCGCAGGTCGCCGGCGTCAAAAGCGGCGCGTCTGCGCCAGAGGCGCATCGCGTCATCAAGAGCGCCCGCCTTCGCCGCCACAAGAGCAATGATGCCCATCTGGTCTTGAATACTTTTGGCATCAAGCGCAGATTTTACATCCTCGAAAACAATTTCCGCCTTCTGCCACTTCCCCGCGGCAAGGCAGGCTTGAAAAAGCGTATAGGCGACGCCGGTGCGATATTCTGTATTTTTATTTTCTTGCAGCGCTTTTTCCAGAATTGGGATTGCGCGGTCAGGCATCCCAACTTCTGCAAGCGCGCCCCCAATGACGGGCTTGCGTCCGAATTTATCAGAATCCGCTAATTTTTCAAAACGTTCTATCAATGGCATATTGCGCTTCGCCAAAGCCCCGCGAATCATGGCTATTAAAAGCGCCTCCTCCGCATGACCCCACTCCTCCTTCTTTTCAAGATGCTCCCAGAATGCAGGGTCTTCGGGATTTAACTGGCTGTAGGAGCGCACAATCATCTGCATTATCTCCGTTGTCGAAATGACACCCTCTTGCGTTTTTGTCTGCGTTGAAATCTGCTCGGCATAAACGAACGAGCAAACGCTCAATAAAATGAGAATGATAATAAAAAAAGCGCGTCTCATGTGATCCCTCCCGAACTGAATCTCGATTGAATACCTCTAATGATAAAATAAGACATTTAATTTATAAATTTGTTCAGCAATAAAATAATTAATCGCAAAAACATCAAGGTTAAGCCATGCCTATCTTTTCCCTTCAACCCCTCATCCAAAACCCGGAGAAATCCAGCTTAGCATGATTCTTCAAAATTGTTGCAATTTGTTAAAATAATAGTGCGCACCGGAGCCTCTGTTTTGTTATGGAGTTAAATGAACAAATCAGTTAAAGAAAGAGTTTCCGATGGTGAATAAGAGCCAAACAAAGCAGGGGAGGCAATCAAAATAAGTTTTGAGGATGCCGAGGCGGCGGCATTATGGGGGTGGCTTTGGCGGCGCAGCTGGCAGGGCGTCTGAATTTGTTGGGCTTTTATACCGCGCAACCGGCGCGTGCGACAATCCATGCCCAGCATTATCCCGCCTCCTCTCATTTTTCAACTCCCAACGAACACATATATTTTTTCATTATTTTAAAAAATCAAGACACCTTAACTTAACCCTTTTTGGGTCTTGACGGAGGGGAGTAGCTCAGGTAAATTCCCTTTATTTGTTGTTTTGGTCTGGAAATGCATGTTAAGTTAGGAGAAAATATTGATGAAAAAACCAAATGAAAAAATCATAACAGCTGTTAAAGATGGAAACTTGACATCTATGCAAAAATTGCTTTCGGGAGGCGCTGATCCAAATGCCAGAGATGAAATCGGTGAGCCGATTCTATTGTTGGGAGCGTACAACGGAAATACGGAGGTCGTCAAACTCCTTTTGGAAAAAGGCGCTGATGTAAATGTGAAGAGAGCCGATGATGGCACAACCGCCTTGTGGATCGCATCATATGAGGGCAAAACGGAGGTCGTCAAACTACTTCTTGAAAAAGGCGCTGATGTAAATGTGAAGGAAACCGACACCGGCGTAACCGCCTTGTGGATGGCATCACAGAACGGTCATACGGAGGTCGTCAAACTACTTCTGGAAAAAGGCGCTGAGGTAAATGTGAAGAAAACCGACACCGGCGTAACCGCCTTGATGATAGCATCACTTAATGGTCATACGGATGTCGTCAAACTACTTCTTGAAAAAGGCGCTGATGTAAATGTGAAGAGAGCCGATGATGGCACAACCGCCTTGTGGATCGCATCATATGAGGGCAAAACGGAGGTCGTCAAACTACTTCTTGAAAAAGGCGCTGATGTAAATGTGAAAGATAAAGATGGCGTAACAGCCTTGTGGATCGCATCGCAGGAGGGCAAAACGGAGGTCGTCAAACTACTTCTGGAAAAAGGCGCTGAGGTAAATGTGAAGAGAACCGACACCGGCATAACCGCCTTGTGGATGGCATCGCAGGAGGGCAAAACGGAGGTCGTCAAACTACTTCTGGAAAAAGGCGCTGATGTAAATGTGAAAGATAAAGATGGCGTAACCGCTTTGATGATCGCATCGCAGGAGGGTCATACGGAGGTCGTCAAACTACTTCTGGAAAAAGGCGCTAAGGTAAATGTGAACAGAGCCGATGATGGCGTAACCGCTTTGATGATCGCATCGCAGAAAAGCCATTTAGGAATCGTCAAGCTCCTTCTGGGAAAAGGCGCTGAGGTAAATGTGAAGAGAACCGACACCGGCATAACCGCCTTGTGGATCGCATCGTATGAGGGCAATACGGATGTCGTCAAATTACTTCTTGAAAAAGGCGCTGATGTAAATATCAAAGCCCATTTGCTGGGTGAGGATTGGACGCCCTTGAGAATAGCAAAGGAAATGAAGCACACAGCCATTGTTGACCTACTTGAAAAAGCCGGCGCCAAAGAATAATAATCATGACCAATTGTTTGAAAATTTTTATCTTATTAGAATAATTAAGCGGATCTGGCTGCACAGGAAATTTTTAATGGTCTATTCTAAAGGTGTTTATTTGACCGCGAGGAGCGCTTGTGGGCTTTTATATAAATGAGAAGAATTGAAATGTCGGCGGGGCTGACGCCGGAGATGCGCGATGCCTGACCGAGTGTGGCGGGTCGGCGCTCGTTCAATTTCTCGATGGCTTCGAGCGTCAGACCGCGCACGGCATGGTAATCAAGGTCGGCGGGAAGACGCATCTCCTCCATGCGCCGCATGCGGGCAATCTCATTCAACTGCCGTTCGATGTAACCTTCATACTTGATGGAAATTTCCACCTGCTCAATGGCGCGCGGATCCTCAAAACCGGCGCCGTATCCCATATCTACGAGATTCTTATAACACGCATTAGGTCGCGCGAGAACCTGCGCCAGCGTCAAACCCCTGTCAATATCGCCTATCTCCTGCTCTTCCAGATAACGCGGATCTAATAAGGTTGTTTTGATGTGCACGCTTTTGAGCCGTTCAATTTCTTTGGCAATGGAATCTCGATAGCGGCAGAATGCATCATAACGCGCGTCGTCTGCGATTCCGATGGCGCGGGCTCTTTCCATCAGCCGCAAATCGGCGTTATCGTGCCGCAAAATAAGGCGGTATTCGGCGCGGGATGTGAACATGCGGTAAGGTTCGTTCGTTCCTTTTGTGGTCAAGTCGTCAATCAACACGCCGATATAAGCCTCATCTCGGCGAAGGATGAACGGCTCCTTGCCGCGGATTTTTAAGACGGCATTAATCCCCGCCATTAATCCTTGCGCTGCGGCTTCCTCATATCCGGATGTCCCGTTAATCTGCCCCGCATGAAAAAGAAAAGGAACGCCCCGCATCTCTTGGATGGCGGAGATTTGTATGGGCGGGGCATAGGTGTATTCAATGCCATAAGCAGGTCGTGTCATGCGGGCGCGCTCCAACCCTTTGATTGTCCGAATAAACAGAACCTGCGCCTCCTCAGAGAGCGTCGTGAAAATTCCATTGGGATAAATTTCATTCGAGTCCAGCCCCTCCGGTTCGAGAAAAATCTGATGCCGTTGGCGTTCTGGAAATCGCAGCACTTTTGTTTCGATGTCGGGGCAATACCGCGGAGGCGCGGCTTCAAGCTTTCCTGCATACACGGATGATTGGTTGATGTTCTCGCGGATTATTCGATGAGTTTCCGGATTTGTGTAGGTGATATAACAGGGAATCTGTGGGCGATGGATGGCTTTTGTGCAAAAGGAAAAAGGCACGGGCGGCTCATCGCCATATTGCGCCTTAAGCTCCGAGCAATCAATCGTGCGCTTATCAAAGAGCGGCGGAGTGTCTGTCATGAATCGCCCCAGTTTGACGCCGAGCGAGGCGAGGCTTTTTGATAACTTGTCAGCGGACGGCTCTCCGACTCGTCCGGCGGGATAACTCCTCAATCCAATATGAATAACGCCATCCAGAAAAGTTCCAGTCGTGAGGATAACGCAGCGGCTGGGAATCCTTGTCCCGCATTCCAGAATCACGCCGCTGACGCCGATTTCATCCTGCATGAGTTCCTGAACTGTCCCTTGACGAATATCAAGATTAGGCATCTTTTCGAGGACGGTTTTCATACGTTGAGAGTAGAGCAACTTATCAATTTGCGCCCTTGGCGAGCGAACCGCTGGTCCTTTGCTGACGTTCAACATACGGAATTGAATTCCGGTCTCATCCGCAAGCCGCGCCATCAGCCCGCCGAGGACATCAACTTCGCGCACCAGCTGCCCTTTGGCAAGCCCGCCAATAGCAGGGTTGCAGGACATGCGCGCAATAGCATCCAACTGCATGGTGATTAAAAGGGTTCGGGCTCCCATACGAGCGGCAATATGCGCCGCTTCGCATCCGGCGTGACCCGCCCCTACAACTATAATATCATACCGCTCCATTGGATGCTTTGATTTTTTTGGAGATTCTTTCGATGGATACGGCTCTGCCGGATTCCGCATCAATATTCAGGAGGATGGCGTTCAATCGGATATTTCCCTCCGCCAGCTTGTGCCGCACCGGCAGACGCGTCAACATGTTTTCAAGCACAATTTGTTTTTGAACGCCGATAACGCCGTCGTGCGGACCGGTCATCCCCGCATCGGTGATGTAAGCCGTTCCATTCGGCAGTATCTGCTCATCGGCGGTTTGCACATGCGTATGCGTTCCAATCACAGCGGACGCCTTGCCGTCCAGATACCAGCCCATGGCGATTTTTTCGCTTGTGGCTTCAGCATGAAAATCCACAATGATGATGCGCGTTTCCGTTGCAAGGCGGGCGATTTCACGGGCGGCGGCGCGAAACGGGCAGTCAAGAGGCGTCATAAATATCCGCCCCTGAAGGTTGACGACCCCGACTTTTCCTCCGCATCCCGCGGGAAAAACCGCCGCGCCTTTGCCGGGTATCGGCATATCCGTCGGGTGATTTGCCGGACGCAAAATTCGTTCATTTTCCTGAATCGCCTTAATGCCGTCTTTATTCTGCCATGTGTGATTGCCTCCGGTGAGCGCATCCACGCCGGATTCAAAAAGTGTGTGGGAAACCTCAGTTGTGATGCCTTTGCCGCCGGCGGAATTTTCGGCATTGGCAATCACAAAATCAATGGATAATTCAGAGCGCAGCCGCGGCAGAATTTGCCGCACCGCCTCGCGCCCCGGTCGCCCAACCACGTCGCCGATAAATAATATCTTCAAATATATTTCCTTTTCTAAAGAATGCCCTGTTTTTTGAGAACCTCGCGGACAATGCTTTCGATTTGAGACCGTTCAACAGGAATTGCTTCCGAACGGGCAGGCTCAGGAGCCGCGGGTCCAGGCATCGGAATAGAGCATGATAAATCTGCTCCCGGCTTAAGCCTGCGATCTGGAATGCCCAGCCTTTTTTTTATCTCAAGCAACTCCGAAACATCCTGCTCGGATATCTGAGAGTAGCCGTCAAGAAGCCTTGTATAAAGAAGCAGCCGGCAATATTCCTCCACAATTTCCATCTTGAAATAAGCCTCTTCAAGGTCTTTGCCGATTGTGATTGCCCCGTGATTGGCAAGTAGAAACGCCGTGAAATCTTTCAGGAAGGGCTTAACCAGATCCGCCACCTCCTGCGTTCCCGGCGTGGCATATTCCACAATCGGAATTTCGCCAAGAAAGAGTTCCACCTCCGGCAGAACGCAGCGCGGCAACGGACGCTTGGCAACGGCAAATGCAGTGGAAAATGGGGGGTGGACATGCACAACTGCGCGGATATCCGGACGCTGCCTGTATATTTCAAGATGGATGCGAACCTCGGAAGTCGCTTGGCGCGTTCCGCCGATTTTGCGTCCGCTCATGTCAATGACGACCATGTCCTCAGGTTTCATGAAACCCTTGCTCATGAGCGTGGGCGTGGCAATGACAACGTCGTCGCTGATGCGGCAGGAAAAGTTCCCCTCATTGGCGGCGACAAAGCCCTTCATCCAGACCCGCCGTCCGATCTCGCACAATAATTCCTTAATTTGCCACTCCATCATAAAGGGGATGCTCATTTATTCTGCCGGACGTTGTCAATTGTCAATTGCTATTGAAGTTTTTCCGGAGGGATTCCGCTGATATTGATTAGAATCCGGTGGTTCTTTCTTGCATCTTCAAGAACTTTTTCGCGCACGACATCAAAGAGGCTGTCCATAACAAACTGGCGCGCCTCCTCAAAATTCCTGCCCGTCATAGATTGTTTTTCTTCCACGCGAATTATGTAATAACCGTATTCCGTCTCCTCAACATCGCTGATGGCTCCGACCTTTAATTTAAAAAGGAGTTTGTTAATCGGTTTGGGGAGACGGTTGTCTTCCGGCATCCAGCCCATGTCCCCGCCGATGACCCTCCAAGAAGGGTCTGCCTGCGCAGCAAGAACTCGAAAATCTCCGCCCTTGCGCGCCCCTTTGCGGACGTTTTCCATAAATTCACGGCGCTCCTTTTTTTCCGCAGATGATTCCTTGCCTGTCAAGGGACAGAAAACATGAACGGCGCGAACACGGGGCGGTCTCACATAGGAAGCGGGATTTCTATTATAAAGGGCGCGCAATTCCTCTTCAGTCACAAGCTCGCCGATTTTTTTTCTGACCAGTTTTTCACCCAAGATGGCGTCGCGCAGCTGGCGCCGGTATTCGTCCTTGTTTGCCCCAATTTTTTGAAGGGCGTTCTCGACATCAAACTCCACTCGGGCAGCTTGTTTGAGCGCCGCTTCCTGCTGATTAATTTCCTCCGCGCTGACGGCGATGCCCTCGCGTTCCGCCTCCGCAGACAGGATATTGCGCTCCAACCATTCGGTCACAATATTCTGAGTATAAACAAGACGGCGGCGTTCTAAGAGTTCTTCATCGGCTGTTTCTTGTTTGGTGATTTTAGCCAGCAGGCGGTCAACATCAGCTTGGGTCAGGCGGCGATTGTCCACAATGCAAAGCACAATGCTCTCCGGCGGCGGCGCCGGCGTCGGTTGCGCGATATGAGTGATTTTGTCAATCCTCTGAATGGTCTGAGTTGTTTGAGATGAAACAGAAAGCGATAAAAAAGAAATCAAAAATATAACCGCGGCAGATTTTAAAACAGGCAAATGCTTACTCATGGATTTCTTTTAGCATATCCTTCGCTTTGGGCATATCGTTATATTGAGGGAACTGCTCAATGATTTTATTCAACGTGGCTTTTGCTTCGGCGCCGCGTTTGAGTTGCATAAGGCAGAGGGCTGATTTAAGAAGGGCGTCCGGCGCGCTTGCCCCATTTTTGAATACTTCTGCCAGATGGGTATATTGCTTTAATGCCTCAGCATAATTCTTTTCGTAAAAATAAGAATCGCCGAGCAGAAAAAAGGCTTGCTCGGCTTCTTTAGACTCGCCAAAATGTTCAAGATATTTTAAGAGGGCGGCGCGGGCGTTTTCGTATCTGCCTTTTATCAGATAATCGCGCGCGGAATTCAGCAGGGTTGCGCCGTCAATGGGCTCGCCCTCAACAATCGCCATCGGCTCAGAAATCTGTTTGAAATTTTTAGAGGGTTCATTGGCAAGTGTTGCCTCTGTGCTATCGTCCCGCGGAAATGAATCTCTTTTCCCGACGGAAAACCGCAGCTCTTCGATGCGGTTTTTCAACTGCCTGATTTCATCCCGCAACTCAATAATCTGTTTTTCCAGTTCGTTTTGCTTGAGAGAAAAAGCGGATAGGGCGGCTTGATTGCGCTGCTGTTCCTCGCTGATATATGAATTCAGGAGTTTGTGCGTATCCCCTTGAAGGGTTTGCAGCCGCCCTATCTGAACCTTAATTTCGTAGATATCCCCCTGAGATTCCTTAGGGCGTTTGTCCAAAAAAGAACAACCCATGGCAAAAATATAAGACAGATAGAGGGGGAGCAGAATAACATGGATTCTTTTATGGACGCGCATAAGAAAGGCTTGCCGTCTTAATTAATATGCCATGAACTGGACGCGCCGATTCTGGCTCCACGCTGTCTCATCGTGTCCCTCGTCAATCGGACGCTCCTCGCCATAGCTGATGGTGTGAAGCGTTGCGGCGTCAAGGTTCTTTCCGATGAGATACTCGCGGACAGATGCCGCGCGGCGTTCGCCCAGATTCAGGTTATACTCGACCGTTCCACGTTCATCGCAATGTCCTTCAATCAGAACATGGACGCCGGGATTTTCGCTCAGCCAGATTGCGTTCTGATCCAGCACCGCTCTGGCGGATTCGGACAACTCGGCGCTGTCAAAATCGAAATAGACCGTCTGCAATTCCGCAATCTGCTTTGTTGCCTCCATGCGAAGCGGCTGCGCCGTAGGAGTGCCGCTTTCGGGATCCATAGGAAGCGGTTTAGGATACGACCCCGACATGGAATCGGGATCCGGCGCGGGGGGGAGCGTCGGGTCAGAGGGATAAATCGGAGACGACTGCTCCTTTTTCTTCGCAAAGAGTTTTCCAATCAGCGGAATTTTTGCGCAACCAACACAAAAGAGATCAACCACCAACACGAACAGCACCAGCTTCAACATCCAGCGTTTTCCAACATTCAACATTTTCAGCTTCCTCCTTTATATCTTCATTGGCTGATCCGACCAAGAATTCCTAAAAAAACCGTTTCAACGTTTGCAATAATAATTTTATTGCCCGCCCCTTAATTCATAAATGGAGACCACGACGGGGACTGGTTCGTCCCCTCCTTTGTCAATTGAACAATATTGCTGCCGTCATCATTCATAACATATATCTGCATTCTGCCCGAGCGGTCGGATGTGAAAGCAATGTGCCGCCCATCGGGCGCCCAACACGGGTCTTCGTTATTGCTGTTGCCTGTGGTTAACCGCACCCAGTTGCTGCCGTCTGTATCCATGAGAAAAATATGGAAACGTCCCTCAATGCGCGAAACAAAGGCAATACGGTCGCCCTTCGGAGACCAAGCCGGGGATTCGTTATACGACCCCTGATTGGTCAGTTTTTTGACATTTAACCCCTCTGAATCCATGACAAAAATCTGAGGACGTCCCGTTCTATCTGATGTGAACGCAATTCGATTTCCTTCCGGCGACCACGAAGGCGACGCATCAATCGCCTTATTGTAGGTCAGGCGTTTCAAATTTCCCCCGCGATGATCCATTGTGTATATTTCCGAATTGCCATCCTTGCTTAAAGTCAACGCCATCTTTTGAGCCTTCTCGCACCAAGCAGGGGAAAGGTTGAAGCCCGGATGGCTCGAGACCACCCCCGCCTTGCCGTCGGTCAGACGCACGAGCCATAAATCCGGATTATATTCTTTGTAAGACGTGTAATAAATCTCAGCCGCTCCAAGACCCCAGCAGGGCGTGGCGGCAAGGTTTCCATCGCGGGTGAGGGGCATGAACCCAAACCCGTCCGCATCCATGATATACACCTCTTTGGCTTTGCCAATCTGGGAGATGTAGGCGATGCGCGTTGAAGCGATGCCCTGCTCCTGCGAGACATATCGGATAATCTCGTCCGCTATTCGATGCGCCATGCGCCGGTATTGCTCCCGCGTATAGCCGTCAAAATTTTTCCCAAAAACGCGCTGATTGGTTTTCACATCGTAAAAAAAACATTCGGAGGAAAGGGTGTTGCCGGAAAGATTGAACGTTGATTTGAGAAGAAAATTTGCGCCGAGACGGTTCCATTCCTGAAAATTGATTGAGCCGCTTTTTTCATCGGCGGCGTTTGTCTGCGCTACAAATTGCTCATTCTTCACGCGGGTGAAATATCCCGATATCTCAAGGTCGCGATAAATAATCTCCTGAAACAATCCTGACTTCACGCCCTCCGAACCCGCAACAGGTTTGAAATCCGGGATTGCAATGGTGGCGACAAATTTATCCGATGGTCGAATATGGATTACATTTGGGTCTTGAGAATAAAGGGAGGGATAAATTAAAAGCCCGAATAATATAACCGCCACAACAATTCCACGGTTCAACATCGCCAACCTCCACAAAAAACAACGGCTTAACTGCTTCTGCTGCAACAGGAATTAAAAGAAACATAAGCAAACCGCTTTTTCCGTTTCAAGTAAATTCTTTAATAAAATGAAGCATTTTTTTATTTGCTCTTTGCATTAATACGGACATTGACAACAGCAAATTCATGAGGAAGAAAATCTCCTTATTTTGATGGGAAAAGTTTATGGAAAAATCGCATTTTGTTCATCTCCATACACACTCGCACTTCAGTCATGAAGACGGCGTTCCCTCCCCGCAGGAACTGGCGCGCGAGGCTTCCCATCTCGGTTTTTCCGCCCTTGCCCTGACGGATCACAACACCCTTGCAGGCATCCCATCTTTTACAGAAGCCTGCCGCCAATACAGCATCAAACCCATCATCGGTTGCGAACTCAATATACTGCCATTTCAGATGCGCATCCCGGCAATCGGCGCCGCCGGTGATAAACCTTTTCATCATGCCACGCTCATCGTTCGCAACAAACAAGGGTTCTTCAATCTTATCAAACTTGTGAGCCGAGCCCACAAAAACTCCGACGACGGCGAACCTTTTATCGCCTTTGATGACCTTGGGGAATCAGCCGAAGGTTTAATCTTTTTGACCGGTTGCCAGCGCGGCGAACTCTATAGCCTCCTCAAAGAGGCGCGCGTTGAAGATACGGAGGAATACCTGCGGCGTCTAATTCAGATATTTGGACGCAATAATGTTTTCTTTGAACTAACCCTTGAAGATTCCGAACGCGAGCGCACCATCAACGGACGCATGGTTCAACTGGCGGAATTTCTTGGGGCAGGCATCGTCGCAACCAACAATGTCCATTACATCCTGCCGGAAGATGAGCCGGTTTACATGTGCCTTTGCGGCAGCGGAGCCATTTTGGAGGCGGGAGCGGGCGCGCCCTTTGGCGAAGTCCTTTGCCCTTCTCGCTACACCAGACATCTTGCCTCCGAAAAAGAAATGCGCGAAAAATTCCGCACCCATCCGCAGGCGGTTGAAGCAGCATCCGCCATCGCCGAACTTTGCGAATTCACGCTCGAAGATGTTCGCACCAATCCCATTGCGCGGCTGCCCCTCCATGATTTCGTCCGCGGGCAGGACGCCTATTCCTATCTCTGGGACAAGGTGTTCGATGCCGCCACGATGCGTTATGGTCCCATCACGGATAAAATCAAAGACCGCCTTAATGAAGAATTCGATTCAGTCAAACGGCGCGGATTTGCCCATTATATCGTTTTTCTACAGTATTTAGCGGAATATCTCAAAAAGGAAAAAATCCCATTCATCTTCCGCCACGAAAGCCTTAATTCAAGCCTCATTGCCCACCTCATCTCGCTCAACGAACTTGACCCCATCAAATATCATGTCAAATTCAAGGCGCTCACCCAAGAGGATGAAAATCATCCCGCCGCCCAGATGGAAATCCCAAATGATTTCATAGACAGCGTTGTCAGACACCTCCGCGAAATGTTCTCCCCTTCCTCGATTTGCGAGGTGGGGCATTTCCAGCCCTGGCCGCGCGCCTCATTGCTTCACTTCATCGCCCAATGGGCGCGCCTCTCCTCAAAAGATTTTGAGTATTTTCAAAAATCCACATCGGATAAAAAAACGCTCAAGAAAGAAGAATACCAAAAATTCATCGCCGAAAAAAGGAGCAGCCTTCCAATAAGCGATCCCGATTTTCTTTTCGCCATCTTCTCGCGCCTATACCCGCGTCCCCGATTTCTTCAGCCAAAACGCGGAATCTTGGCGTTCTGTTCAAAAGAACTCGAATCTGTTATCCCCTGCCGAAAAAACGAAGACACATTCATCTCCGAATTTGAAGAAGAATTCATAGATCAGTTGGGCATGCACTCCATCCGCATCTCGCCCAATATGACTCTCGACATCCTTAAGACGGCTGTTGATTGGGTGCGCAAACAGGGCAATCCGCGCTTTTCGCTCAACTCGGCGGATCTCGCAGATGCCCCCACATATGAGCGGCTTGGGTTGGGATTCACAGAAGGCATCCCGCCCTTTGAATCCATCACATTCAAATCCCTGCTCCGCAAAAACCGCCCCGCCTCATTTCTTGAACTTGTGAAAACGCTGCTGGAATCGGGACAACCCGCATCCGCCAAAGCTGCTTCGAACAAATCCCCCTCTATATCCAGCCTCCTTTCCCTGTGCCTGATGGGGTTCCGTTGCGCCTATATCAAAACCCATCACCCAGTCTCCTTTTTAACGGCGGCGCTGACGCATTTTTACAAAAAAAACAACAACATGGAGAATTATATCTCCCTTGTCCGCCAGACCAAAAGACTGGGAATTAAAATCCTTCCGCCATCCATCAATGACAGTCTCTGGGATTTTTCGCAGGAAGGCGAAAACATCCGCTCCGGTCTTATGATTGTGCGGCAGGTGGGGGAGAGAGCGGGCAAAAACATCTTCAACGCCCGCCCAAGCGGCAGTTTTGATAGCCTTGCAGACATCTGCCAGCGCACCGATAACCGCGTAGTCAATTACCGCGTTCTTGAAAACCTCATCAAAGCAGGCGCCCTCGATAGTTTTGGACTGCGCCGCTCCCAGCTCCTCCACATTCTGGAAAACACTATCACATTTTTCAAAAAAGAAAAAGAAGAAGTTAACGCCACTTTGACGCTTTTTGGAGAGGAGGACATCGAACGCCTCTCCGAAGCGCCGGATATCCCCGAATTTACGACCGATGAACTAATGCAGATGGAACGCGAAACAGCCGGTTACGTAATCACCCGCTACCCGCTCGAACCTTTTACCTCGCTGCTCAAAGACATGCACACCATCTCCCGCGGCGACCTGACCGCAAAACATTCCGGCATGGAAAAATTCATCGGCGGATTTATTGACTATATCGAAGAAGAAGGACCATTCATAACCGGCGATACCGTGATGCTCCTTGATTTCGAAAGCATATTAATCAAAGTCGGCAAAGAGACGGCGGAACGATACAAATCCGCGCTAAAACTCAACCTCCCCATTCTGATTGGCGGAGTGGTCGAAAAACTGGGCGAGTTCCCAGCGCTCTCAGCAAACTGCGCCTTCGTTTTGGAAGACCTTGCCGAAAAAATCAAATCCCTGCGCAAGATTGTCATCAATTGCGCCGGACCGCCCGCAATCAGTTACGACACCCTGAGACGCATCCATCGTCTGATAAAGGAATTCCCGGGCGAGACCGCGCTTGAAATTTTAAACGTCCCAGAAGGCGGCGGAGGCTTGGCTCGCAAAATTGCCAAACTCAAAGTCCTCTTCTGCCCTCCTCTTTATTACGAACTCACGCGCCTTCTGCCCGCGCAATCCATCCGCCCTTACACAGCCGCTCCCACCGCCGACGACGCCATCCTTGCCGGCTGGTGAACAATTTAGCGGCGAACTATTTACCGCGGCGTTTTGGGGACAGATTTGTGAAAAGGTTTGGCAAGATTTGAGGTCAACCCCCTCGATTAACTCGATTTGCTGTTGACATGCCTCGCGCCTATCTATCATCATCTTTTTTATGGCGCGCACAATTAGTTAGGAACGAAGTTCATAGATTTGCGTTCATTCCGCACGTTGGGTTATCACTTCAAACCGAGCAAATCGAAGAGATTGACCCTTAATTCTCCAAAAAGAAACTGCCAGCATTGGGTGTTTTATAAAAATTGTATAATTATTGTTTAGGTTCGTGGAAAGAGCCGAGAAATGACAGAAAACGAAAAAGTCACAAAGACCTTTGAGGCTCTCCAAAAGCAGTTGCAAGAAACGAGCGAACGGATGCAAAGGGTTTGGGAGCCTATTCATAAACAGCAGGTGCAACTACAAAAAGCCATTCAGCCGTTCTTAGAGCTGATCGCGGTGCAGTTGGAAAATCTTCCTAGATTGAAGGATTTACCACTTAGAATACAGAAAGCGCTAATCCTTTTGGGAAAGCACGGATGGTACTACGATCTGGAGATGCCCTACAGCTTTCTCTGGAAGCTGACGAAAGCTTTAGAAGAAGGGAGCGTGCAAGAGGCAGAGAACACCCTCGTTGAATATTTTGAAGAACGTTTGGATGGGCTCGAAACATCAATTATTGAAAAATTTCCAAACCGCAAAAAAATGATTAGTTCCGCATTCTCGGCTCACAGACGGGGTGAATATGAACTTTCGATACCTGTTTTGCTTTCTCAGACCGATGGGATATACAAAGAATATACTGGCAAGAACTTTTTTACTAAGCAAAAAAATCCACAAACAGCGAGCAACACTGAGGAGTATTTCGCGGATGCACTTCTAGCAGCACTTAAAAACCCGCTTTTGCCGCATAGTAGCCTACCCATCAGAGCATCGGAAAGTGAACGAGGCGTTGGTTTCAAAGAATTGAATCGGCATACGGTGTTGCATGGGGAGTCATTGGACTACGGCACAAAGACAAATAGTCTAAAAGCAATCGCCTTGATTAACTACATAGCACATGTGCTCAAATTAGATGAAAACAAACCCTAACTACCGCTTATTTTTTGCGCTCAGACTTTTTCGAAGATGTTGTCAAGGATGCGGTTGACCATCTCCATGGAGATGGGTTGATCTGTGATGCGATGGCGGGCGACGATTTGGTTAAAGGCGCCTTTCAGGTCGCGAATATTGGTGTCTACCTTTTCGGCAATCGCATTCAGAATGTTATCGCCGATCTCAACATCAGACATATGGTCGCGCTCTTTTTTGAGAATGGCGGCGCGGGTCAAGAGATCGGGCGTCTGGATGTCCACAACGATGCCTGCGCCAAAGCGGGATTTGAGCCGTTTTTCAAGGTGGGCAATATCTTTCGGCGGGCGGTCGCTTGTGATGACAATCTGCTTTTTTGCCTGAAACAGCGTATTGAATAGATGGAAAAATTCCTCCTGCGCGCGCTCCTTGCCGGCAAGAAACTGCACATCATCCAGCAGAAGAATGTCCGTATTTTTATGGCGGGCGCGGAACTGGATGATTGTGTTGTTTTGAATGGCGTCAATCAGCTGTGTGGTGAACTCTTCCGAGTTTGTGTAAAGTATTTTGGCGTCCGGCTTTTGCTTTTTGATGTAATTGGCTATGGCGTGAATCAGGTGGGTTTTGCCCAATCCAACGTCGCTGCAAAGGAAAAGGGGATTGTAATTCTGAGCGGGGGCTTTGGCGACTGCCATGGCTGTGGCGTATGCGAAATTATTATGAGCCCCGACCACAAAGCTTTCGAATGTGTAATCCTCCACAATGGGCAGTTCGCTCATGGCGGTATCAAGCGAGGCGGCGGCTCGCGGGGCGGCGGCGCCCATTGCCACCTTGCCCGTGTCAATATCCGATGAAAGTTTCAGGAATTCGGCGAGCGCCTTCTTTTCGTCGCCCATGAGGGCATAGGTCTCCGCGCGGCGTTTTCGCGCCTGCATATTGCCCGGCTCAACTTCCAAAATCTCGGCAAGTGTGTTAAGCGTGTCCTGATAACGCTCATCTTTTGCATAAAGGTCGCATACATAGAAGAGGTGTTCTGTGGCGCGGGGGATGTCGCCCAGCTGGACGTGGGCATTGAACATCTTCCGCCGGAGAACGGGATCGTCCGGTTTGAGGTCAATGGCTTCTTGAAGGACGGCGACGGCTTCTTCCATGCTGCCCGTGTTCTGGAGGATATCAAAGAGGGAAAGGTAGGACGCCACCGAGCCTTCCGTATCGTTGGCTTCCTTTTGAAGGGCGATAATCTGTTTGTGGTTTTCCACATTCATCGAATCAATTTCGAAGATTTCCTTCAGCGTTTCGATGGCAGCGTGGATGTCGCCCTCGGATTTTTGCAAAGATGCAAGCGTGCGAATCATCTCAATGGCTTTGTCAAAAGCCTCCCGCATCCGATTCACGGAAATAATGCGGCGATACACATCCTGATTGCCCGGTTCGATGCCCAGCATATTATGGAAGACCGTCTCCGCATCCTCAAGCCTGCCCTCTTTGATGTGCAGTTCGGCAAGGTTCTGAGATTGTTTCATGGCTTCGGGTTTGCGGTCGAGCTGAAGGAGCGTGGCAATTAGATAATTCCGATGCTCCACATTTTTCGGCTCATATTGGATAAGCTCGGAATAATAATCGGCGACCAGCGCCATCTGATCCCGCTGGGTGTATATTGTAATGAGGCGCTTGATTTGAGGGACAATCTGCGCCATCTGATTGGTTTTTTTATACAGCTCAAGGAGATGGATATTGAGCGGCAATTCATCGGGGTCAGTCTCGAGAAGCTTCTGATATAATTCAATTGCCTGCTCCGGCTGGCGGCGCATGGTATATTGGTCTGAAAGGATGCGCGCTTCTTTGAACGCCGCCAACTTTTGCGAAAGTTTGAGAAGCAGGAAAATGCGCCGACGCCGCGCCTCCACATTGGCGTTATCTTTTTTCAGGATGGCGTCGTAACATTCTTCTTCCTTGGCAAGGTTTTCGCGGCGCTGATAAATATCCGCCATCTTAAACCAGAGTTCAATCGCCTCCGCGCGACGGTTTGTGCGATCATAAATATAAATAAGGTTTTCATGCGCGGGGATATTTTCCGGACGGATTTTCAAAATCTGATGGCAAATTTCGATAACTTTATTGAACGCCTCTTTTTCAAGGTAAATCCAATTGATTTTTTCGTAGGTGGCAACCACTTCATTTTCGAAGCCAAGGCGGTTGTAAACATCCGCCAGCTGCGTGAGGGTGTTGATGTCATCCGGCTGGATTTCAATAATCTTATTGAGAACCGTTTCCGCCTCTTCCAAAAGCGACTCTTCCAAAAGAATGCCAGCAAGCTTCTTGAAATTTTGGAGCGCCTTACGCTGGTCTCCCAGCAACATTAAAGTTTCGCCCAGTTTAAAAAGGGCGCGGCGATCGTCTGGATTGATGTCCAGACACCGCTGAAGCTGCGCCGCCGCTTGTTCGGGCTTTTCCTTCTGGCGCAAAACCTCATAAGCGCGGAAATATTCCTCGCTGGCGTCCTTGAACCGCTTGAGCCGATGCAGGATGTCCGCAAGACGGATAATGAGATTTTCCGCATCCGGCTTCATGCTGAGCGCAAAGCGCAGCTTGTCTATAAGTTTGTCATTTTCCTTGCGCGATTCCAGAAACTCTATGAGCGCAAGTGTTTTGTCGAAGGCTTCATCAATGCGGCGCGAGGAGCGGTAGAGCTCAATCTGCTGTTCTTTGAAAGAGATGTCAAATGGGGCAATCTCAATCAGCTGGTTGTAAACCGCCAGCGCCTTGTCCGTTTCATTTTGTTTTTTGTGGATATCAATAATTTTGAGGTATGCCTCGATGGCTTTATCTTGATTCCCGCTCCGATAATTAATAAGCGCCAGCTGAAAGAGCGCCTCAGTGGATTCAGGCTTGCGGCGCAAAATATCGTTAATCGGTTCAAGCGCTTCCTTGAATCGCCCCGCGATGTCATAAATCTCCGCAAGGCGCAATTGTAAGGCTTCCGCCTCTTGGTCGCGGCTCTGAAGAAAATAAACTGAAATGAGCTTTGATATGATTTTGGGATTATCGGAGGCGCCCCCCAAAAGCGAATGAAGGGCTTCGGCGGCTTCGCCCAGAGCATCTTGGGCAATGATGTCGTCAACGACTTTTAGCGATTCCTCTATACGCTCCTCATTCAGCCCCACTTCAATAGCAAGAGAAATGAACAGCTTGCGGATATCATTCCGGCTGGTGTCAAGTTCAAGGATGTTTTTGTAGCATTCCAGAGTTTTATCCCAGGCTTTGGCGGCGCGGTGATTCTCCGCGCGCTTGATTGTCTCCTGAATCGCCTCGTCCGTCCGGTTGGACGCCACAAGGACGTTGATAATATGCGGATAAACGTCAATGATGTCCAGCCCAAGATTTTCGATTTTGTGATATACGGCAAGCGCATGGTCAAAGTCGCCGAGGCTTTCATAAAGATCCGCCAGATTCATATATTCGCCGAGAGCGGATTGATAATCCTCCTTGCCCAGATAGCATTCCACCATCAGATGGTGCGCCTCGGTTGATTCCGGCGCTTTTTCCACCAACTGGGCGCAGTAACTCATCGCATCATCAAAATTGCCGCTGGATAACAAAAGCGTGACAATCGTTTTTAATGATTTGATAAACCCCGATTCATCTTTCTTGATATTGAAAATCTCAAGGAGACCCTTGTGCGCCCCCAGATTATTTGGCTGCACCTCCACCACTTTGGAAAAGCCCTGCTCGGCATCATACAAAGCGCCAAGTTCAAGATAGTTTTCCGCCACCTCAACAGTTTTATCTATGAACTCCTGAGTTGTGGGAAGGTCCACAGAAATATTCAGTTGTTTGACCAGCTGGGAAAGACCTTCGTCGTATTCAATCCCTTTCGCCAAGGCATAAAGACCGATTAAATCGCCGCCTTTATTGCCCGGACACAGACTGTAGGAACATCGGAAGGATTTTTCGCGCGGTTTGAGGATAAGCGTGCGGAAGACCTGCTCCTTGTGAATGGGGCAGAAACATTTGATGGTATCCCCGATTTCCTGAATTGTGTCCGTCCGATAATTGACAGCGTTCAAAACAGTTCGGGCTTCCAGCTTGTCCAGAACTTCTTTGATGGTTTTTTCGGGATAGATACTCATTCAGACTTAAGATTCCATTTTTGTGTAAGATGTGAACAACCGCCTATTATGACACACCATAGGAATTTATTATGACCTGTAATCAAGGGCAATGTCAAGAACTTTTACGGAGTGGGTCAATGCCCCGATGGAAATCCTTGAAGCCCCAGCTTGAGCATACTCCCGCACATTTCCCAGATTAACGCCACCGGAAATCTCCAACTCGATGCCCTTGTCAATACACATGGATATACTTCGTATCCGCCGCGGAGACATATTGTCCAGCAAAATCAGATCCACCGGATACTTTGACGCAATCAAAACCTCCTTTTTCGTCCGCGCCTCGACGATAACAGGGCGAGGAACTTTTTTCATAGAGAACAACCGCTCCAGCGCCGCCTGAATCCCGCCGCAGGCATACACATGATTATCCTTGATAAAACAAGCCGACGCCAGATCCTGCCTATGGTTGCATCCCCCGCCTGCCGCCACAGCATATTTTTCAAGATCCCGCCATAGCGGCGTCGTCTTGCGTGTATCAAAAATGCGGACGCCATAAGGGCTTGCTTGATTGACGAATTGACTTGTGAGCGTGGCGATTCCCGAAAGGCGGCATAGAAGATTCAGCGCCACACGCTCCACAGCAAACAAAGAACGCAAACGCCCCCGCACTCTGGCGATGACCATGCCCCGTTTCAGCGCGGCGCCATCGTCGCAACAGCGATCAAAGCGCGCTTTCGGATCAAACAACCTGAAACAACGCTCCGCAACGGCGATTCCGCAAAGGACGCCTTTGGCGCGCGCGATAAACTCCGCCTCGCCCGACTCATTAGCCGGTATCAGCGCCTTTGAAGTAACATCTTCCCTTGCGCGGTCTTCCCTCAAAGCCTGAAGAAGACGCGTATCAAGAGATTTATTCTCGATGGCAGCCCAAGAGTTTTTCAGGCTCATAAATATTCATCCATCCCGCGGTTCTTCAATTCCTGAACCAGTTTCTTTAATTCCGGCGCTTTTGATTTTGGGCACACCATCACAACATCCCTGTCCACAACAATCAGGGTATCCTTAAGCCCATACGCCGTTACAAGCGGACTTCCGCCGCCTTCCGGATTATAAATCAGACAATCTTCATCTTCAAGGAGCAGCCCTCTGCCAACAACCTGATTGCCGGAGGCATCCGGCTCAAGGCGGCGTCCCACCGCATCCCACGTTCCCAGATCATCCCAACCAAACTCGGCGCGCAGCATCTTGACGTTTGGCGCCTTTTCCATGACGGCATAGTCAATAGAAATCTTTTCCAACCCCTTGAACTCTCGATTTAAAACCGATTCCTCTTTCGGCGTTCCAATCGCCGCGCGATACCGATTCATCGCCTCGTAAGTCTTGGGAAGATACCGCTCCAAATGCTCGCGGAGGACGCGGTTTTTCCAAAAGAACATCCCGCTGTTCCAATAATAAGTCCCTGCCTTAATGAACTGCTCAGCGGTTGTGGCGTCCGGTTTTTCCATAAATCTTGCCACACGGTAAAGCGTCCCTCTCGGTTCGCTCACAATAACCTCGCCCGCTTCAATATATCCAAAACCCGTTTCTGGACGAGTGGGTTTAATCCCCAGCGTCACAAGGCAATCATCCTCCTCCGCCATGCTGCAAGCCATATCCAGATTATTGCGGAACGCCTCCATCCCATTGATGACATGATCCGCCGTCAGGACAGCCATCGTGGCATCAGGAAAGCGCGCCGATGTCGCCGCCTCCGCCAGAGCAAGACATGCCGCCGTGTTGCGCCCCATCGGCTCGCAGATGATATTCTCAGCGGGGAAAAAAGGGAGCTCCCTCAAGATGGGTCCCTTTAATTGCCGAGTGGTGGCTATAAAAATCCGTTTAAGAGGAATCAACGGCTCAACTCGTTCGATAGATTCCTGCAGGAGCGATTTGCCGGAAACGATTTTTAGAAGTTGTTTCGGACGTAAGGCTCGGCTATAGGGCCAGAAGCGTTCCCCAACACCGCCCGCCATGATAATTCCAACTCTCATTATCTTCTCCATTTTAATATCTTTTAAATTTCAAGCGCAAAAGATCCCAAAACATCTTGGCGGAATCTTTGATGGGGTTGACCTTAGATTGCGGCGAGTCAATCCATCGCACCGGAACCTCTGCAATGCGATACCCAAAACGTTTGGCAAGTGCCAAAATTTCCACATCAAAACAGAAGCCCTTCATGCTTTGAAGAGGAAAGACAGCCTCCGCCGCCTCTTTTGTGAATAATTTAAACCCGCATTGAGTATCTTTGATACCCGGCAGGTGAAGTATCTGCACAAAAACATTGAACGTCCGCCCCATCATCTCCCGATACCACGGCTGCCGCAGAAGCAACTGCGATTCCTTGAGCGCCCGCGAACCGATGGCAACTTGATACCCTTTGTCTATCGAGTCCATTAATTTATCCAATTCCTCGATGGGCGTGGAAAGGTCGGCATCTGTAAATAAACGAAGGTCGCCCTTTGCCTCGAGCATCCCTCTGCGGATGGTGGCGCCCTTGCCCATATTATGCTCGTTGGGAATAACGCGATGCGGCTCGCCGCCGAGAATTTCCTTAGCCACAGCTATGGAGCGATCTCGCGAGCCGTCGTCCATCGCCACAATTTCCCATGAATAATTTTTATCCTTCATAAAATCAAGAATCTTGTGCAATGTGTCGCCAATACGTTTTTCCTCATTATACATCGGAATCACAATTGAAAGGTGGGGGTTATTACTCATATTATAATAGTCTTTTCTTTGAAATTTATGTCCTTTTGAAATGACATTACAAAAAGACTTGTCGGCTTTTTTGCCGGTTTGTCAATTTGAATTTAACATTCTTATCCCCGTTTTGCGATGTGAAGTATGTAAACTCTTTTTTTCAATTGCGCTTTTCTATTTCAAGATGTGCTTGACGAATTTTTTTTATCAGGTTCCATACATTCATTATATTATGTTGCAAGAATAGGGAGATATTTTATTGAAAATCTACAATACTATAACCCGCGAGAAAGAGGAATTTGTCCCCCTCAATTCCCCGCATGTGCTTTATTACAATTGCGGACCAACCGTTTACGACTATTTCCACATCGGCAACGCCCGCAATTTTGTCGTCGCGGACACCATCCGCCGTTATCTGGAGTATCGCGGCTTCAAAGTCCGTTTCATCCAAAACCTTACAGATATAGATGATAAAATCATAAAAAAAGCCAAAGAGGAGGGCATTACCGCAAAAGAAGTAGCAGAAAAATATACCGCCGTCTATTTTGAACAAACCGGCAAACTCGGCATTCGAACTGCCGACATGCATCCCAAAGCCACAGAAAACATCCCCCAGATGCACGCCCTGATTAAAACGCTCATCGAAAAAGGACATGCTTATGTTGTTGACGGCGATGTCTATTTCAGCGTCCGCAGCTTCCCCTCCTATGGCAGCCTCTCAGGCAAAAATATCGAAGATTTACAAGAAGGGGCGCGCGTGGATGTAGATGAACGCAAAAAAGACCCGCTTGATTTTGCCCTCTGGAAAGCCGCCAAACCCGGCGAACCAGCATGGGAAAGCCCTTGGGGACCCGGACGCCCCGGCTGGCACATCGAATGCTCCGCCATGTCCATCGCCCATCTGGGTGAGTCTATTGACATCCATTCCGGCGCCACAGACCTCATCTTCCCCCACCATGAAAATGAACGCGCCCAGAGCGAAGCCGCCACAGGCAAACCCTTTGTCAAATACTGGCTTCACAACGGATTCCTCAATATCAACAATCAAAAAATGTCCAAGTCGCTCGGCAACTTCTTCACCATCAATCAAGTGCTCGAACGCTATGATCCCCTCAGTGTCAAATTTTTTCTCCTCTCCGCGCACTACCGCCACCCGCTCGATTACACCGAAGAAAATATGGCAACCGCACAATCAGCCTCTCGCCGCATTCTGAATGCCTTAGAAACCGTAGATAAATTGATTAAAATCAACGCTGTGCAAGAAAACTCAACGGGTTTATCCGCGCCTGAATTCGCCCGTGAAAAATGGGTGAACTTCCGCCGAGTCTTCGAAGATGCGATGGACGACGATTTCAACACCGCAAAGGCTCTGAGCGTTTTGCATGATATAGTTTCTGAAATACACGAAACGCGCAAAGCCGTTTCAAACGCCCCGCAGGATGCCGCCCTTCTGGATGCCCTTAAACTATACCGGAACCTGCTTTTAGAATTGCTGGGAATCCTCGGACTTGACCCAACGCTGGCAAGCGGGAAGGTTGATTTTAATGACAAAATCATCGGAGAATTAATGCAAATTCTTATTGACATTCGCAAGTTGGCTCGCGCAAAGAAAGACTTCATCATCGCCGATGAAATAAGAAATCGTTTAAATAATATTTCTATTACCCTGGAGGATCACCCTCAGGGCACAATTTGGAAACATAAAAAATGATGCAAGGAGGCTGACATGGAATTTCTTTTAGGCGTGGATGGCGGCGGCACAAAAATGCTGGGCGCTTTGGCAAGAACCGACGGCACAATCATCAAGACAACAAAAACCGGACCTGCAAGTTACCATGCAGTCGGCATTGAGGCGGTGGAGAAAAACCTGCGCGACCTGCTTGACCAGCTGGCAGGAAAAAACCTTCATGACCTTAAAGCCTGTTGTCTGGGCTTTGCCGGTTGCGGACGCCCCAGCGACTATGAAGTCCTTAACCCCATGCTCAACCGCATCGGCATCCTTGAAAAAACATATCTAACCGGCGATATGGCAATAGGGTTGATGGGCGGAACTCTTGAGCCCAAAGGCATCGTGGTTATCGCCGGAACCGGCTCCATTGTTTACGGCATCGGCGACGACGGCGTGGCAAAGCGCGCAGGCGGTTATGGTCAGTGGTTCGCAGACGAAGGCAGCGGATTCCGCATCGGGCATAAAGGACTTTATGCCATCATGAAGGCATCCGATGGACGCATCAAGCCCGTGTCATTTGAAAAACCAGTCCTCGATATGCTCGGACTAAAAGCGCCTAATGACCTGATTCTCTGGGCAACCAACAAAAATAAAGAAGGCACAATCAAAACCGATATCGCAACAGTTGCGCCATTTGTTATAAAGGCAGCGGAAAAAGGCGACAGGACCGCCAAAGAAATACTCAAAGAGGAAATCGAAGAAATCGCCATCGCTGTTAAAACCGTTCTCAAAGGACTCAAATACAAAAAAATGCCAAAAGTCGTTCTCGTGGGCGGCGTGGTGGAAAGCAACCCCTCCTATTTCCGCGCCATGAAGACCGCGATTAAAAAAGCCGTCCCCGGCATAGATGTGAACGCCCCCAAGTCCGCGCCTGCCGTCGGAGCCGTTATCGGCGCCGCCCAAAAGGCTGGAATTGCCATCACACCGGCATTTATCAAGAACGTGACGACCTCCTGGACAAAGATGGGAGCGTAAACGCATTTCTTAGAAAAAACATAAATCATAAAAGAAAAAAGTTGACACCAAGAGAGCCGTTGCTATATGCCATACATGTTAGTTTGATGAATGCAAAAAAGAGTTTTTAAAATAATGCTTAAGAGGAGGTAACAAAGACACAGCCAAAGATTTTGAGGTATTACCATTTCCATTGGAAATAGGTAACCCAATGTGCTATGAAAGGAGGGAAAAAAGTTATGAAGAAAGGGTTGATCCTAACCCTGGCGACGGTTGCTGTTGCACTCTTGAGCACCGTTGGCTATGGCTATGCGCCAATCATCGGAAACATCCCGGACGTCATTATTGGTGACGTGGATGATCCCATCGGTTCAACGGAGGACCTTTATTTCTTCCGCTTTACCAATGCCTTCAACTTTGACGATTATGTGTCGAAACACCCGAATGATGAGGATCAGAGCACAACAAACGTCCGTTGGTCATTCCTTGCAAGTGATCCAGGACTTCTTCTCATTAATGGTATTGAGACATTGAATGATCCGACGGAAGCCATCAACCCGGGCCCCAAGGAACTCACGCAATTCCCCAACGACAACAAGCCTTTCCCGCGTGACTCATCTCTGGCGACCTTCAGGGACATCAAAGATTCACCGCTTCCGGATGATCCGCCTTACACCCCCGCTGAGCCTCTCCTCGACACGATCATCACCATTTATGCGTCTAATGGAGCTAAGGCGACATCAAAGTCCATCGCTGTCAAGGCAGAGCACGGCGGAATTGACCGCCTCAGCACGCCTGTTGGCGGCTGGACATTGATTAGGAGCTACGTCGGACAGCCTGATTCAGTTGGCTGGACGAGTGGTTATGCTCCGCTGCCTGGCGGGACCTGGATTGATGCATTTGACGGCTCGTTCTACATTGCAGCGCCTGTCACAGGCTCCGGTTTCCTCGCCCGTATTGATGGTCGTTCCGGCACGCTTAGCCAGACGGGAAGCTTTGTCTGTCCGAAGACTGACATGCCTTACGAACCCAACCAGCTGTATCGTCTGACCTACAAACTCCGCACGTCTCAAAACGATCCGGCTAAAGTTCCGACAACCCGTATGCTCGTGTTTGTTGGCGATTCTGCCGGTAACTCCGCTATTGCTGGCGGTAACCGTATTGGCAAAAGCGGACCCTATACGCTTGGAACAACGGCGAAAGACGTGAACGTCTATTTCGGACCTCCGGATTGCTCCGCAGACGCCACAGTCACCAACCTCTGGTCGACGTTCGAAGTTATTGACTTCGACGTTGCTGAGGAAGGCTCCGTCTACCTTGACCAGCTCGATGTTGCCAAGATGGCGACGCCCGATATCTCTGGCGGAACGCTCGTCAAGAAGATCGGCGATGGTCAGCCTTGGACGGGTTGGGCTTCCACAAGCCTGACTCAAGCTGGTGGAGCCGCCTTCTTTGGTCCTGTCACCTTCACCTCCGGTGCTGCTGGTCTGTCGATCGCATCTCCCGGACCTGCTGGAACAGGCGCGTATGCCGGTCACATCAACTGGGGACAGTGGTCTGCAAGAGAAGGTGCCGCAGTCAGCTTCGAAGCCTCCAAACTGTATCGCTTTGTCTACAAGATTACGGGAGTGCCCCTGGGCGGAGCTGTAACAAAGGTTCCACAAATTCGTGTTATTAACAACAACATCATTGGCACCTGGGCGGCCAAGCTCGTTATTGACCCCGTTGCCAAGACTGTTGCAATGCCCACTCCTGCCGGCAAAGAATACAGTGTCTGGCTCGAAACCTTCCCGACGCTGTTTGCTGATCCTGCGAACAACTTCTTGACATTCCTCTTTGACGTCGCGGACGGCGCCGACAACCAGGGTGGTACTTCTACTCTGAATAAGGTGGAAGTTTACACCTACGACATTCCGTAAGGAATTCGTGATGGTTAATTAAAAAGGCAGGCGTTCAACCGAACGCCTGCTTTTTTTATGCTAATTAAGTTTGCTAAAAAAATTATTTTGTGTTTTGGTGAATTAAAGCCAAACGGCTTTGAATCGCCTTTTCCTCTTCGGCGTTTGGACAAATCGCCAGCGCCCTTTCCAGAAACGCCTTCGCTTTGAAATAATCCTTCCTCTCGCAAAGAAACATCCCATATTCCCGCAACGCGGCATAAAACCCCGGCTCCATCTCAATCGCCTTCTCATAAAGTCTGCGGATTTCTGCCGCATCCGATTGCGGCAGATTGCTTAAGGCGCGCGCCTGATCAAAATAATAACGGGCGTCCAGCGCAGGAGTCTGCGTTGGACTGGCGGCTGGCGTTGGCGTGGCGCTGGCAATAGGCTCGATAGGTTTTATGCGTTTTGTCAGGTTTGGTTTTAGCGGATTAATCAAAACAATCAGCGCCGCAGCAGAGCCGATAACTATCAAGGATGCGGCAATTTTTTTTGAAAAAGAGAATTTTTGCGGTTCGGAAGCGGCAGACGGAGTTGGAATCGGCGCCGCATCAAAACGCTCGTCTTTTTTAATGCGAGTCGGCTCAGCCGCGCGTCGAGGTGTTTGAGGCTCTGGCGAAAAAGATTTTTGACGGCTGGCGGCTCCTTCTGAAACCGCAGCCTTGCGCAGCGCGTATGCCATGTCTATGGCGCTGGAAAATCGGTCTTCCGGATTTTTTTGAATCGCTTTTAGAATAACACGCTCAATATCTGTCGGGATATCCGGCGCCAGCTGCGAAGGCGGCGGCGGCGGCGCTTCCTGCAACAACGCCACCTCCACATCGCTATCGGCGTCAAAGGCATGCCTGCCGGTCACAAGGTGAAAAAGCACAAGTCCAAGCGAATAAATATCCGAACGCGCATCCACCCTTTTTCCGCGCGCCTGCTCAGGCGACATGAATTTCGGTGTCCCGAGGCGCATGCCTGTCTGTGTATGCAGCGAAGACCCGCTCATCTGGGCAATCCCGAAATCCATCACCTTGATAAGGTCGCCCTCCATCAGCATGATATTATCTGGTTTAATATCGCGATGGATGATCCCCTTTGTATGCGCGTATTGAAGCGCCTCGGCGGCTTTGGAAATGATTCCGGCGGCTCGCGCTGATGCCATCCTGCCGCATTGCTCCATTGCCCGGCTCAATGGCTCGCCCTCTAAATATTCCATAACAATACAAAAGGTCTCCTGCCACGGCTCGATTCCAATCACATTAACAATATAAGGATGACTCAGGCGGGCAATGATAATGGCTTCCTGCCGGAAGCGTTCGCGGAAGGCGGAGTCGGCGGCAAGAGCGGGAGAGAGCATTTTCAGGGCAACAGTTCGCTCCACATCCAGCTGATGGGCGCGATAAACATCGCCCATCCCACCGCCGCCTATCTTTTCCAAAATCTCATATTTGCCGGCTACAATATTCATAATCGTTAGTTATCGGTCGCCAGTTATCAATCAAGAGTCCGCCATCCGTCGTTGGGTATCGCCTTTAATTGATAAAGTCAAATGTCAATTATTGTTGGTGCTGTATCAGACTTATGAATTCATGGCGTGTTCGATCATTGGTTTTGAATACGCCGCGCATGGCGCTTGTGACGGCATGTGAGTCCTGCTTTTGAACCCCGCGCATCTGCATGCAAAGATGTTCCGCCTCGATAACCACACCCACGCCTTTTGGTTTCAGCAAATCGGCAAGGCACTGTGCAATCTGCTGGGTGAGACGTTCCTGCAGTTGCAAACGGCGCGCAAAGGCATCCACAATACGGGGAATTTTGCTCAACCCGATGAGCCGGCGGTCGGGGATATATCCCACATGAGCCCGACCAAAAAAGGGGAGCATGTGATGCTCGCACAGGCTGTAAAAACGGATATTTGCCACGTAGACCATCTCATCGTATTCTTCCTCAAAAATGGCGCCGTTCACAAGCTCTTCAAGCGATGTCTGATAACCGGAGGTTAAAAACTCATACATGCTGGCAACGCGCTCCGGAGTTTTTCTCAACCCCTCCCGATTGGGATCATCTCCCATGCCGGCGAGCATCTTCTTCACCAGATCCCTCATGTCGCTTTTATCCCTCATACCTCTCCCCGATATGTGGCAATGTTGTCGTTAGACTCGCCAAGAGTTATCTCATAAAGCCGCGCCCCTTTGATGCGCGGGGCAAGCCGTTCCCAAATCAGACGCGCCAGATTTTCGGATGTTGTGATTTCACCCCGCAAAAAATCCACGTCCATATTGAGATTCTTGTGATCCAGAGCCTCGATTATCTCATCATTAACAATCCTTTTTAATTCATCAT
Source organism: candidate division BRC1 bacterium ADurb.Bin183 (assembly GCA_002070185.1). Taxonomy (GTDB): domain Bacteria; phylum Sumerlaeota; class Sumerlaeia; order MWCT01; family MWCT01; genus MWCT01. Next base: position 202,242 of record MWCT01000002.1, on the reverse strand, counting down.
AGTTGATGACCATGCCGGTTAGCGGGTTCATTTCTCCCGTCACGGCAACATCAAGGACATAGTTATGACCATGATAATTAGGACTGGCGCATTTGCCGAAGGCAGCAAAGTTTTCCGCCTCGCTCATGGCGTCTGAGCAAAGCCTGTGCGCTGCGCTGAAATGAAAACGCTTTTTGATGATAAACATGGGTTTATCCAACTATTTGTTGACTGAGCGTCCGAGGTGCTTTTCGATAGATTCAATCTTGCCCTCGATGCGACCAGAACGACCGGCAAAATCATCAATCTTGATGTTGGTGATAACCCGCTCGTTTGTCTCCGCCATTTTTTTATGGCACGCCTTAATAAGGTTGAACACGGCGTCGCAATCGCCTTCCACAACCGTGCCCATGGCGGACATTTTATAGGAAAGCCCGCTTTCGGTAATCATTTTTATAATCGGCGCAATATAAGCGCTTAAATGAACATCCTTCCCAACAGGAAAGGTGGAAAATTCTGCAATCATTTTTTTTCTCTCCTTATCGGTATCTGTTATTCGGTTGCCATCTGCGGCAGCGAATAATGGCGATAGCGCACATCATTGATATGAAACGGCATTGCTTCCATAATCAAATCAAAGGGAATAATAAACCATGGCGGCGTGCGGAAACGCTCGCGGGCTACGACCTCGCGATACCCCTCCTTTTGAATCTTAAAATCATAATACCAATACCAAGTGAAAGGAATCGTTATAGGCGTCCGCCCGCGATATACTTTGTTCATAGTCACATCAGCGCCGGGCGGGTCAGACGTTACAACTACGCGAGAGCGGATGCATCCAGCCAGAAGCATTGCCGCTGCCAACAATAGAAGCCCCAGAAAAAAAAGCCGCCATTTCATGGACTCTTCCTCTGTAAATCAGTTATTAATTTTAGACACGTATCACCCGCGCCATTGCATGGTCAATTGATTTCTTATTCACGGCGCTGTTATTTTATATTGACAAATGAGGCGCCGCTTTGAAACGATTCAACAACTTATGTGTTTATTCCAAAATTCAAGGACAAAAAAATGACCCGCAAAAAAAATGACAATCAATTTATTGGAAATAAATACGGGTTTTTCGACATCAAAAATAAAGAATTTGTCATTACTCGACCAGACACCCCTTCGCCTTGGGTCAATTATCTGACCAACGGACAATATCACGGGCTCATCTCCAACGCAGGCGGCGGTTTCTCTTTTTATCTATCGCCCCGCGATTCGCGCATCACCCGATGGCGATACAATTCCATGCCGATGGATCGCCCCGGACGCTACATTTACCTGCGCGATAAGGCGTCCGGCAAATACTGGTCGCTCACATGGCAGCCGACCCCTCATGCCAGATATAAAAAATATGAATGCCGCCACGGTATGAATTACACAAAAATTTCAACAGAGGCATGCGGCGTTCAATCCGAAGCGACCTTCTTCATTGGCGAGGATAACCTTGAAATCTGGCTCGTGCGGCTAAAAAATAAAAAAAACGCGCCCGTCTCTCTCGATGTCTATTCCTATGCCGAGATGTGTCTTGGACATGCTCTTGTTGATTTAATCAACCAACCCAATGATAAACACTTCAACGATGTCCATTTCGTCCGCGACGCCCAGTTTCTCATTTCATCCAAACGATACTGGGTCACCTATTCCTCCGCTACAGTCGCCCAAGCAAATAAAGCTTGGAACAAGTGGGTCTTCATGGCGTCCACGCTTCCAGTGGCGGGTTTTGACGGCGCCAAAGATGTATTTATAGGTCCATGGCGTTCGGAGGAAAATCCAGTTGCAATTGAGCAGGGCGTCTCATTCAATACGGAAATAACAGCAGGCGACGCCATCAACTCCCTGCGCTGCCCGATTGAACTGCCCGCCAAAGGCGAACTTGAATTCTGCTTTATGCTCGGCATTGTGGATAAAACCGGCGATGATATGGAACACACGCGTCAGGCGGAGTCCGCCGCGTCCGCACTTGTTAAAAAATACCGCAACCTTAATCAAGTTAAATCGCAGTTTCAAATGCTCCTTGACCGACGCGATGATTACCTTTCCGCATTTCAGGCGCAAACGCCCGACCCTGAACTCAACCTCTTCATTAACATGTGGAACCAGTATCAAACAAAGACCACGTTTCAATTCTCGCGCGATGCCAGTTATCATCACGGCGGTCTCCTTTTCGGGCGCGGCTACCGAGATTCATGCCAAGACACGCTCGGCGTGATTTTCACAAAACCCCAATGGGGGCGGGAGCGCATCATTGAAATGTCCGCGCGTCAATTCAAGGATGGCAGCGTGTATCACTGCTACTATCCCCTTGCGGGAGGAGGCGAGCGCACAGGACACTCCGACACCCCGCTCTGGCTTCCGATGATTGTGGTTGCCTATCTCAAAGAAACCGCTGATTTTGCCATTTTAGATGAATCTGTCAAATTTGACGATGGGGGAGCGGCGTCTATCCTCGACCATATCATCGCCGCTGTGGAATACCTTAAAACTAAATTAAACGATAAAAACCTTGTTTATATCGGACCCGGCGACTGGAACGACACCCTTGATTACTGCGGGCGCGCTGGCAAGGGTATCAGCGAGATGAACACCTGCATCTATGCCTATATCCTGCGCGAGATGTCAGACCTCCTGCGCCGCATCGGACGCGCGGAAAAAGCCGACGAATATGAAAACCTCTACAACGTCATTAAAAAATCCATAAACGAAAATCTGTGGGATGGCGAGTGGTATATCCGCGCCATTAACGACCTCGGCGACCCAATCGGCTCAAAAGATTCGCCCGAAGGCAAAATATTCTTGAACGCCCAATCGTGGGCGGTAATCAGCGGCGTCGCAGAGGGCGAGCGGGCGCAATCTGCTATGGCATCCGCCGGACGCCTTTGCAAAACGCCCAAAGGTCCAAAAATTCTACACCCCGCCTATACCCAAGTGAACGGCAACATCGGACTTGCCACGCGATGCGTTCCCGGCAAAAAAGAAAATGGCGCCGTTTTTAATCACCCCGTCTCATGGGCTTATCTGGCGGAACTCCTTCTCAAACATGCCGACACCGCTTTTCAATATTACAAACAAGCCCTGCCGATAAATCCTGTTGTGGATATAGACCGTTACGAAATGGAACCGTATGTTTATTCAGAATATGTGACCAGCCCCGACCATCCCACCTTCGGACAGGCAAGCCACGCATGGCTGACAGGCTCGTCCGTCTGGATGCTGCGCAACACAATGGACTACCTGCTCGGCATCCGCCCGACCTATGACGGACTTGTTATAGACCCCTGTATTCCCGCCCAATGGAAGTCATACCATGTGGCTCGCCGGTTCCGCGGATGCATATATGATATCGAGATTGAAAATCCCGGCGGCGTTTCCTGCGGTGTCAAATCCATCACACTCGACGGCAGACCACTTGCCGGAAACATCATCCCCCCTCAAACCGACGGCAAAAAGCATAAAGTCAAAGTAATTTTATCGGATGAATGAAAAAGGTGTTGGTCTTATTTTTCGCCATCTCGCCAAAAAGAGCCGGAGCCTGCCCAAGATTCTTGTGAGCGCCAGTCCGGTCGCCAACAAATCTGCGACCCGGGATCCGTTGCGGAATCAAAATCATCAACAAAGATATTCAAGCGGAAAGCCTCCCATGCCTGTTTTTGTTTGGCGTCCAGCCATGCGCGCGGCACGGCAACTTCCGCGGCGAATCCCGTTGCTGTTCGTTTGCAGGAATATCGGCAACCGGAGGGGAGCTCTTCATTATTATAGCAAAATGAGGGCGTCTTATCTGTTGCGGGCGTCATGGCAAACAGCAAAAAATTTGTGAATTCATTCTTGCCGCGCCCGTGATGGCGTTGCCGCTCAGGACGCGCGTCAATTCTTATCTCCACGGCGTCCTGTTCCCACGGAGGCGCTTCGGGGTTGGAAAAAAGTTCGTCATCAATCACTTCAACGCCAATATATAAATATTCATCATCCCACGCTGTGCCAAAGCGGAACGATGAATCTTCCGCCCCTTTCCATGCGCCCGGCTCTAAATTTATCTGCATCGGAGCTGTGCATGTGTGGGGCAGAGAAGCCCAATCGCTCAGATTGCCGTCAACGGCAATCGGCTCGGTTCTTTTTGGGCAGACAAATTTGCGGTCAATCCCAATTTGAGTCTCACCTGTTGGCTGCAATCCGGCGAATTGTTTCTCCTCATACGAGACCGCCCATTTGAAAAGGATAGGAGGAAGGTCTTCAATAGCGAGATTTTCAGGGCGGACAATATTGATAGTAGCGTTAATTGTTTCTGTGGCATCGGGAGGGAGCGTTAGATTGATTCCCGCAGGTTGAATGTGAAGACGGGATGTTGATTTCAGCGACCCTTTGATGCTCATGGGCAGGCGGGTGGGGTTGTGGATTTTTATATCTGTTTTGACTTTTTCCGGCAGGGCGCCTTCGATAAGAATCGGCTCGATTTGAATGATGCGCCCTTTCTGGACAGGTTCAATCAACGCAGCCATCTCCGCCGTGCGGATGTTTGTATCGGCAATGCCATTTAGCATCAGGTTGGCAATCCGCGGTTTTTCCTCCGTCATGGTGACCCAGACAACATGGTCAAATTCGCCATAGAGCGGACCGCGCATTGAGCTGCCGCCGCCGGTTGTGGCTATGATGATATATTCATTGCCGTTGCGCTCGAACTTGTTGTAACGATGATTATGCCCGGCAAAAACCGTGTGCGGACGATCTTGAAGCAATTTTTCCATCTCTTGCCAACCTTTGGCTTTCTTGTTGTTCCACATGGGTTTATGCATGAAAACAAACGTCCAACGCACATCGCGGTTTTTTGACAACACCTCCCTGAAATATTTAATCTGCGGCTGGCTAATCTGCCATTCCTGCGGCTCTTCGGTGCAGACGCAAAGGAATAACACGTCATGATAAAGAAAATGATAATAAGATTTCCCGATGCGTTCCTTCCAGATTCTCCTTTGCATATCATTAGTTAAATCATGGTTGCCCGGCACATAAAAAAAAGGCATTTCCAGATTTTTAATAACCGACTGAAAAACGTTCCATTGATTATTAATTCTTTGCGCATCCTTTGAATAGCCGGGAATTAGGTCGCCCACGCAGATAACAAACTCCGGCTGCAACAAATTCAATTTGTTGATGGCATCTTCAAAAACGCCGGAGCGCTCCTTGCCGTTTCGGTCTGCCAAGATGGCAAACTGGAAATTTTCCGGCTTGTTATGAAAATTCAGATGCGTCCACGGCGTTGGGGCATTCTGCTGCTCAATCTTAATCGGCGCGGTTGTGAGTGTTTCGGCGCACAGGAGGAGTCCTATTGACAAAATCCAGCACAATAAAATAATTTGCCTGAAAAGAAAATTATTCATTTTATCCCTTTCCGATTTTATTGAGCATATTTGAGGCAAAATTCCGGCGAGCCTGTGAAAAACCACAAAACCCCAAAATGATGGATAATATCAGATAAGAACAGCCCTATTCCAAAAATAAGCAAAAAATTAAACCAGCGGCTGTTCCTCAAAAAGGGAGATGCCGCAAGCAGCATCAAACCAATATAGCCATGATGGATGCGATATCCCAAAGTGAACGGCGCTAAAAACGCAAGGTCGTTGTTAGCCTGCAATCCCAGAAAGAATCGTGTGACGCATGTGCATAGCTCATAAACAAGGGCAAACAAAAGCCCAATAGCGCACGCTTTAAATCTATTCAGACCCGATAAAATATTTATCATGCTAACCCTTAAGTATGTATCCCAATCCCATAGATGGATTCGCAGGCTTCGGGGATGGATTCCGAAAATGTGGGATGGGCGTGAATGGTTTCCATAACATCCTCAGCGCGAGCGCCAACGCGGATGGCAAGGGCTATCTCATGAATCATCTCCGGCGCGCCCTCGCCCATTAATTGAGCCCCAAGGATGCGTCCGCCTTCCTTTTCCGCTATCACTTTTACCATGCCCTCAGCTTCATCTGCGGCGACGGCTTTCCCCAAAGCCCTATAAGGGAATTCCCCAATAACGGCGGCGATGCCCTTTTCAGCCGCTTCTTTTTCTGACATCCCGACGGTTGCAATCGGCGGCTCTGTGAAAATGCATGAAGGTATAACATCCTCCATGAAAATCGCCTCGTTATGACCGGCGGCATTTTCCGCCGCAATAATGCCTTGGCGCGAGGCAACATGCGCCAACTGCCATTGCCCGGTCATGTCGCCAATCGCATAAATGTGAGGAATATTTGTCTGCATTTTTTCATTCACAGGCACGGCGCCCTTGGCTGCAAGGGCGATGCCCGCCTCTTCAAAACCCAGCCCAGACGTTGCAGGGCGGCGCCCGATGCAGATTAAAGCCTTTTCGGCTTGCAGCGTCGCTCCGTCTTCAAATGCGGCAATGACGCCATCGGATGTGGGGTTTGCAGAGATTTCTTTCAATCGCGAGTTGACCCTCGCATCAACACCGCCCTTTTTCATCAAAGCGTCCAGCCGTTTGATGATGGCGCTGTCCACCGATGCAAGGGCAAGCAGCGATGGCATGGCTTCAACGATTGTAACCTTGACGCCAAAGGCGGCAAAGAGCATGGCAAATTCGCAGCCGATTACGCCCCCGCCAACGATGAGCAGGGATACAGGAAGCGTTTGCCATGAGAGGGCTTCGTCGCTGGTAACAATAAGTTTTCGGTCTATTGGAAAAGCGGGTATGGACGCCGTTTCTGAGCCCGTTGCAAGGATTATTCTATCCGCCTGCACCGTTTTTGGTCCATCAGCGGTCTCAACGGATATTTCATTGGGGCTTGCCAGACGGGCGTTTCCGCGAAGAAGATTAATTTTATTTTTACGCAGGAGAAATTCGATCCCTCGAACCAGTTGCGCCACTGATTGATCCTTGCGCTTGACGATGGCGCTCCAATCAAATAAAACATCGCCGGCGGAAAATCCCCACCGGCTGGCAGATTTCAAGGTATGATAGCGTTTAGTGGCGGCGATAAGCGCCTTGGATGGGATGCATCCTCTGTTGAGGCATGTTCCGCCGACGGCGATTTTTTCAATTAATGTGACCGAGGCGCCGCGCTGTGCGGCTCTGATGGCGGCAACATATCCGCCTGGACCGGCGCCAATAACTGCGATTTGTCGCTGTTCGGTCATCAGTTCTTGGCGGTTTCCTTTTCCTGTCCGTAACGCTTATGAAACTTCTCAACACGACCGGCGCTGTCCACGAGTTTTTGCTTGCCTGTAAAAAAGGGATGGCAGGCGGAACAGATTTCAATCTTCTGCTCTGGTTTTGTGGAACGAGTTTTAATCACATTCCCGCATGCGCAGGAAATAGTTGCTTCCGCATATTTGGGGTGGATTTTGGCTTTCATTTTTTGCTCCTCAGATTTCATCAATTCAATAAAACGGGTAAGAAACTCGCTTTACTGGTTCATCGTGTCAAGAAATTCTTCATTGGTTTCTCTTTTCTTTAGACGCTCAATCAGAAACTCCATCGCTTCAACCGTTCCCAATTCATTGAGTATTTTTCTCAAAAGCCAAACGCGGCTGAGCTCCTTTTCGCTCATCAAAAGTTCCTCCTTGCGCGTGCCTGAGCGGGCGATGTCAATCGCGGGGAATATGCGGCGGTCAACCAGCTTGCGAACCAGATTAACCTCCATGTTGCCCGTTCCTTTAAATTCCTCAAAGATAACATCGTCCATGCGGCTGCCCGTCTCAATAAGCGCCGTGGCGAGAATGGTCAGACTGCCGCCCTCTTCAATATTGCGGGCAGCGCCGAAAAATCGCTTGGGGCGCGGCAGGGCATTGGAATCTATACCGCCGGAAAGAATCTTGCCGCTGGCGGGCGCGCAGGTGTTATACGCGCGAGCCAGACGTGTGATGGAATCCAACAAAATGACAACATCGCGGTCGTGCTCCGTCAGCCGTTTTGCCTTCTCAATCACCATCTCAGCCACCTGAATATGCCTATCTGCTGGTTCATCAAAAGTCGAGGAAACGACCTCGCCCTTGACGGAGCGCTCCATGTCCGTAACCTCCTCCGGACGCTCATCAATCAAAAGAACGATAAGGTAAACTTCGGGGTGATTGATGGTTATGGCATTGGCAATATCTTGCAAAATCATCGTTTTGCCAGTGCGGGGCGGCGCGACAATCAAACCGCGCTGACCCTTGCCGATAGGCGTCAATAAATCCATAACACGAGTTGTCAATTTTGTCGGCACAGTTTCGAGCCGTATCCTTTTTTCCGGATAAAGCGGCGTTAAATTGTCAAAAAGGGTTTTATTGCGCGCCTCTTCAATGGAACTCTGATTGATGGCTTCCACTTTGAGAAGGGCAAAATAACGCTCAGCCTCTTTTGGCGGGCGAATAAAACCCGAAATTGAATCCCCTTTGCGGAGGCCAAAGCGCCTTATCTGCGAAGGCGAAACATAAATGTCATCCGGTCCGGGAAGGTAATTGAATTTGGGACTGCGCAAGAAACCGAATCCATCCGGCAGGATTTCCAGCACGCCCTCCCCGTATAGATTGCCCTGTTTTTCGGCATTCTTCTGCAGAATCTTGAATATAATATCCTGCCGGCGATAGTTGGCATACCCTTCGATATCCATCTTGCGGGCGATCTCGCTCAACCTCCCGATGGAATAAGATTTCAAGATGTTCAGATCAGCGGGGAACGTGTCGCCGTCGCCAAGATCAATAACGGCGGGCTGATGCGGCTGCATTTCCTCAAGGTAAATATCTTGCTGGTAATCAATCTTGGATTCATTATTTTGCTGGACATACCCGCCGTTTCGATAACCTGAGCCGCTTCGTTTTGGATATCGCTGCTGATAGGGCTGCTGTTTTTGAACAGAAGGTTCGTGGCGCTCAACAGGAGCGGGTCTCGATTCCGCCCTTAATTCCTGATAGGATGAAGGCGCAAAACGCGGCTCCGGTTTTGGTTCCTCTCGAACAGGGGGCGGCGGAGCAACAGGTTCAGGAGCCGGCTCGGGTTCATCCTTCTTTTCCATTGCGGCGGCAATCGCATTATCAACCGGAAGGAGAACCTCCGGTGATGGTTTTGCGGGAATCGGCGTTTCCTGCGGTGTGGCGGAGGCATCCGGTTCGAGGGCTTTAGGTGAGGCGACGTAAGCCATGATTAATTCAGGCTTGGGGCGGACTCGCGGGACAAGCCTCGGCGCGGTTCTCCGCGGACGAGGAAGCGTCTCCATAATAACGTTTTCCTCATTGCGGGTTTTTTCCGGAACCGGCTGCGGTTCGGCTGCCTGTTGGGATAATTCGGTTTGCTCAGTTATGGCTTCAGGCGCGGCTTGCTTTGTGGATTTTCTGGGGCGTCCCGGGCGCCTTTTTGGGGGAGCCGCTGTTGTTATTTCAGGTTCTTGGGTGGTTTCCTGTGTGGCTTTTTTTCTTGGCATGATTCAATCCTTTTTCTCGATGAGGATGTTCAGCAGGTTTTCCACCTGCCGTTTTGTTTGTTCAATATCTTTGCTATTATCAATTATATAATCAGCTTTTTGAGCCTTTTCTTCCTGAGGCATTTGGTTTTTTAATCGCTCCTGAATCTCCGCGCGGGTCATCCCTTTTTTCATCAAACGTTTGAAACGCTCTTCCTCCGAGATGACGATAAGGAGCGTTTTATCCACATGACCGTCGAGCCCTTTTTCGAAAAGCAAAGGAGCGGAAAGAATCGCAAGCGGCTCATTCGCACACTCCCGCAAAAGGGCAAATTCTCGTTCCCTGACGATGGGGTGCACAATTTCTTCCAAACGTTTCAGATTTGCCGGGTTATTAAACACATGGCGCGCCAGTTTTCGGCGATCGAGCGAACCATCGCCTGCTCTGAATTCCTCGCCGAATTCGCGCAAGATGGCATCGTGTCCCGGTGTGCCCGGCTTTGTTGCATCAATGGCAATCTCATCTGCGTCAATAACTCGAATGCCGCGTTCCGTGAAAATTCGGGAAACTGTTGATTTCCCGCTTCCGTAAGATCCCGTAAGACCTAAAATCAAAGTTCGATACCTCGCCATGATGCCTTCAAATCATATTTTAGCATTCCGCCCAGTTGGCGCCCGTTTTGACGCCCACCTTGACCGGCACATCCAGAGGGAGGGTTTTTTCCATCTCCTCGGTCACCATTGCGGAAAGCCGCTCTGTCTCGTCTTCCGGCGCCTCAAAAACCAGTTCATCATGAACCTGCATTAGCATCCGCGCGCGGAAATTATCCCGTTTAAGGCGATTATAAATAGCAACCATGGCTTTCTTTATCATGTCCGCCGAAGTGCCTTGAATCGGCGCATTGACCGCAACCCGCTCTGCCGCAGCTCTGATGGTTTTATTCGGGCTTCTTAAATCTGAAATAAAACGCCGTCGCCCCAGCAGGGTGGAGACATATCCTTTTTGCGCCGCTTCGGCGATGGTTTGGTCAATCCATTCCTTGACGCCGCGGTATATGTTGAAATAATCGTCAATGAATTTCTGGGCTTCATAGCGGGTCAATTTGGTCTGAATGGAAAGCCCATGCGCAGTCATGCCGTAAATGACGCCAAAATTAATGACCTTTGCCATGTCCCGCATATCATCTGTTATCAATTCCTCCGGACTGCCAAATATCTTTGCCGCCGTCAGCTTATGGATATCCGCCCCCTTTTTGAAACCATCCCGCAACGCCTTATCGCCGGAAAGATGGGCAAGGATGCGCAGTTCAATCTGCGAGTAATCGGCAGAGATAAGCGCCCATCCCTTTTCACCCGGTATAAAACCTGCGCGGATAGCGCGCCCCTCAGGCGTCCGAACGGGGATGTTTTGAAGATTGGGGTCGCGACTCGAAAGGCGCCCCGTTGCCGCTCCGTTCTGGATATAAGATGTGTGAATGCGCCCCGTTTTGGGATTGACTTGGCGCGGCAGAGTTTCAATATAGGTGGTGAGGAGTTTTTCATACCCTCGATATTCAAGAAGTTTTTTTGGCATGGGGTGTTTTGATGATATTTCTTCGAGAACGGACACATCTGTGGAATAACCGGTTTTTCCTTTTTTGGCGGTGGGGAGTTTTAACTCTTCAAAAAGAACAGCGGCAACCTGTTTGGGCGAATTAAGGTTGAATGGATGACCCGCCAATTCAAAACAATCGCCCTCAAGCCGTCTCAAAATCGCTTTAGTTTCAACCGAAAGATTCTCAAAATGGGCGGCATCAATGGCTATGCCCGTTGCCTCCATTTCTGCCAGCGCCGATACAAGCGGCATTTCCACATGATAAAAAAGATTGGCGAGCCCGTTTTCTTCTATCTGTGGCTCAAAATGCCGCATGAGCTGCAAACAAGCATCGGCGTCAAGGCAGGCATAATCCGCCGCCGCCTTGACCGGAACCTGAGCCATGGAAATCATATTCTTGCCGGAGCCAATTAAATCTGAAATCGGTTTCATGGGAAGACCGATTTCTTCCGACGCAAGAGCCTTTAATCCATGGCTAGCGCGCTCGGGCTCGAGCAGCTGCGATGCTATCATAGTATCAAAAACATTGGGAGAAAAGTTCAACCCAACGCCGCTTAATACCTGTATATCAAATTTGATATTATGCCCACATTTTATTATATCCGCAGATTGCAAAAACGACGAAAGCGCCTCTTTGACGTCTTCGATGGACATCTGCTCACCGCCGGCAATATCAAGCGAATGCCCCACAGGAATATAAGCCGCCTCGCCCGGTTTGCTGCTGAGGGATATGCCCGCCAACGCGCATCGCAGGGAATCGCAAGATGTTGTTTCCGTGTCTATGGAAAGCGTTTTAACTTTCTGTTTACCTTGCAGGAATTCCGCCAAATCCATTTTATTTCTGATGATGCTGTATTCGGCTTGTGCTTTTTCCGATGTTTTTTGAGGGAGTGCCGCATCCTTGAGCGCATTGAGAAGCGACTTAAATTCCAGCTCCTGAAACAATTCTATAAGGCTGGCTGTGCATTTCAAATCAAAACGAAAACTATCAAAATCGCTTTCAAGCGGAACGTCATTTTTAACCATTGCCAGTTTTCGAGAAAGAAGGGCGGTTTCCGTCCCCGATTTGATTTTTTCCTTAAGCCTCTCGTTCTTAATGTTGTCTGCTTTTTCAAGAACGTTCTCAAGAGATTTATATTCATTCAGCAATTTCACTGCTGTGACAGGACCCACTCCCGCCACGCCCGGAATATTGTCAGAAGAATCGCCCATTAAACCAAGGAGGTCAGCGATACGCTCGGGCGGGACGCCCATTTTTTGGCGAACTTGCTCCGGACCATACTCCTCAATATTATCTTTGTTGAAACGCAATATATGCGTCTTTTCTGTCACAATCTGGAAAAGGTCTTTGTCCGCAGTCACAACCCGCGTCTCAACCCCTTTTTGTTCTGCAAGATGCGCCAAAGAGGCAATTATATCATCCGCCTCGAATCCATCCATCGCAAGCCGTTTGATTTCTAATGCGTCCAGCATTTTTTCCACGTAGGGGAGTTGAGTCTGCAAGTCATCGGGCATAATGGGACGATTTGCCTTATAATCGCTAAACATCTCCTTGCGAAAGGTTGGCGCCTTTGAATCAAAAGCAACTACCAGATATTGGGATTTGCTTTCCCGTATAATCCTCATAAGCATCTGGGCAAATCCAAAGACCGCATTGGTAGGAATGCCGCTTTTGGTGGAAAGCCCGCGGATGGCAAAATAAGCCTTATACAAGATGGAATGACCATCAATAATGTAGAGGCGCTGCATGAAAATTATCCAAGGATAGTTTCACTCATGACCACAAAGAAAATCCCCGCGCGACAAGGGGTTTGTTAAAACCCCTTGCGCGGGTATGTTGCTTTGGCGGATGGATGGAAATTATTCCACGATTCTGCAGGTGACAAAAATGAGCAATGTCGTTTTGTCTATATGGCGCAGATTCCTGCCGAAAAGCATACTCCCAATAAACGGTATATTGTGAAGAATTGGAATGCCCGAACGGTAATCGCCCGAACGCTCGCTTGTCCAACCGCCAACCACCGCAGTGCCGCCATCCTTTACACGCACGGTTGTGTTGATATCTTTTCTGATACGCGAAAAAGACGGAACGTTGGTTGCTTGTTGTACATCCTGTTGGTTTTCCAAAGTGACAGCGCCGCTCATGAACTGGGCATCCAAATCCTCAATAATCGGGTTCATATTGAATTCAATATATCCCGCTGCGGAAACAAAAGGATCGGAAATGGAAAAATCAACAGGAATGAGAGAGGGGATGTTAACATTATCAGCGGCGTATCCAATCGGATCAAATCGGCGCTCAATTCTGAACGTGGGACTCTCGCCCTCAAGAAATGTTATTTGAGGTCCGGAAACGACATTGACAATGCCTTCAGCCTCCAGCATGCGCAGCTGCCAATTCAACGGAGAATTGCCGCCGGTCACCAGCGAAAAAACGGTCGTCCCTTTCATCATGTGCTGGAAGTATGGGCTTTCAGCGGACGGCTCATACTGGCTGCGAAGGGCATTTTGGAGCTCGTCAAGATCGTTGGCATAACGCATGTTCAGGACGCTGTTATCAAAGTCAATCCCTTGCGTCAGGTCGGCAATGGCAATTTGAGAGCTGAATTCTCTGGCGCGGGATTCGATGACTTCAACGAATTTTGTCTCAAGAGAAATCTGTTTTTTAGGCAGGTCGGAACGTTCTACGAACTTCTTGATTCTCTCAAAATGAGCAGGGTCTTTGTATGGGACATAAAGACTGTTGGATTCTGTGATGGCTTCAACCTCAGCCTCGGCTTCTTCTTCGTCTGCTATTTTGACCGCGGGCGTCGGAACGGGCGTCAAAACAGTTTGAATCTGGGAGCTGGTTGGGCGGTAGTAGATTTTAAAACGAACCTGACCTTTGCCGGCAGTTGAAGAAGGCTTGATGTCGTCCACAATAATTTCATAATCATCTATAACCTCCGAATCCGCTTCATCCATTGTGATATCGCGGGTTTCGCCGGGGGTGCGAGCCTTGAATTCAACGGAATCATCCTTTTCGTTATTAACGTCGTTATCATTGACTTTTTTGACGAGGATATACAGGTCTCGCCATGTGAAATCCTTCCCATCACTCACGGATTTTGTTACCGTCATTTCGCCTCTGGAAGGACCGCCAGCCTGCTCTTCTCCGGCTCCGGAAAGTCCAAAGACAGAATTGATTTTGCCGGCAAGAACATCGGCTCTTTGGTATTTCAGCGGTATGATAGCGGTCTTTGTTTTGACCTCCAACTGCGGCAGCGAGTTGATAAAATCATCCACGGCGAGGATATTATCGGGGTAGTCAACAACCGTCAAAAGAAGATTCGGCTGATCCCACCAGAGCCGGCGCCCTTCCGCCTCCGCCTTAGAACGGGTGCTTTTGGCATATAGCATAACGCTGATAACCTGTACAACCCAGTCGCCAAACTGGCGCAGCTGATCCGGATTGTTCTTCAACGCCTCGCGGGGAGCAAGAGGCCAAGTGCGCAGCTGCAAAGTATCGCTGCGGAGTTTTTCGATAAAATCCTTCTCCTGCAGAATCTGCTCGACCTTTTTGATATTCTCCGCCACATCCTTGACAATCAAGTCGCGGTCATCAAGGAGCAGCTTTCTATCCTGCGAATAGGGGGCGCTGTCATCTGCTTTGAGAATCTGCTCTAAAAGGGATTTGACTTTGGGACCTTCGCCTTCGCGCAAACGATAGGTGCGGTATTCAAGAGCCGGTGGAGCCTGTGTCCGCAGGTCATGCAAAAAGGCTTCCAATTTCTGGATATTCGGCGCCGAATCAACGCTGACAAGAATGCCTTCGCGGTCATCAAGCGTTAAATCCACGCCTTTAAGTTTCGGCGTTCCGTCCTTGCCCCAAAGCAAGCGGTGAATGTCGCCGCTTTCGATGATGGCTTTGACTTTGGCGGCTTCGGCGCTTGAAAGGTTAAAAATCTTTGTTTGAAGGTCCGGGGTAATAGTCACCACATCCGAACCGGATTTACGGCTCCACTTGAGCCCGATAGGATTCAGCAGCGTATCCAAAACCTCATTCAGGGGCGTATCAACAAATTTTGCGTCCACTGTTGCTTCCACGCCGCTGGTCACGTAAAAATTAATCCCGCTAATGATAGAAAGGCTATCCAGAAAGCTGATGAGAGGCGTGTGGGGAACCGTTGTGGAAACACTGATAAGGGTTTTCATTTTCGCCTGAGCATCGGCTTCCTTTTTATCAAAAGCGTCTTTTTCGGCTTTGCTTTTAAGGAAAGCATCATATTCGCCCTGCGTTTCTTCCAGATAGGTTTTGGCTTTAAGATGGTCGGGTTTAATTTTCAGGGCTTCCTGCCAGCAGGCTATGGCTGTTTCAATATCTTTTTTCTCGTATGCCTTCAAGCCTTCATCAAAGGCTTTTTGAGCATCGGCGGCAACTTTAGCTTTCGCCTCTTCTTCCAAGCGGCGCGCCGCATCAGCCCATCGGCGGGAGATTTCCTGAAGACCTGTTTGAGCTTCCCTGTTATTCACATCGTATTTGAGGACTTCCTCAAATTTTTTGCGGGAATCATCGAGCCTGTTTTGAGCCAAGAAGGATTTGCCGTCAAGGATTAACCCCTGAATGGTTTTCTGCTTTTCCTGCGCCTTTATCTGGGCGAGTTTATCCAGCATCTTTTTGGCTTCGGAATTAGCGGGGTCAAGGCGTATAACTTCCTGAAATTTTGTGGTGGAATCATCATACTTATTATTGTTGAATAATGCATTGCCGTCAGCAAGGGCGCGCGAAATTTGCTCTTTTTTAGTTTTCTCAGCGAGCTCTTTGGCTTTCTTTGCCTGGTCTGCTTCCTCGATTTTCTTTTTCTTCTCTAGAGCGGCATTTTTTACTGTTGTTGCCTCTGCAAAAAGTGGTTCAATTTTAAGGGCTTCATCAGCCTTTTTAATGGCTTCATCCAGATTGCCTTTGTCGAGAGCCTTCTGAGCGTCGGCGACAAGCGCTTTGGCTTTATTTAGTTTTTCTTCCTGAAGTTTTTTAATCTGATTTTCTTCATCTTTTTTGCGCTGTTCTTCGGCAATCTTTTTGGCTTCGGCATCCTTTTTTTCTTTATCAGCCTTTTCTTTTTCGGCTTTGATGCGGGCTTCTTCTTCCTTCTTTTTCTGATCGTCGGCTGCTTTAGCCTCTGCGTCTTTCTTTTCTTTTTCCGCTTTTAAACGAGCCTCTTCCGCTTCTTTTTCTTTCTTCAGTTGCTCTGCGGTTTTGGTTTCTGCTTCCTTTTTGATTTTTTCCGCTTCTTGCTTTTTTAACTCTTCTGCTTTTTTGAGAGCGGCTTCGGCTTCCTGCTTTTTCTGTTGTTCAAGTTTTAACTTTTCTTCGATTTCTTTTTTTTCTTTTTCAGCTTTCAGGCGCGCGTCTTCTTCTTTCTTTTTCAGTTCATCGGCAGCCTTTTTCTGTTGCGCCTCTTGTTCTGATTTCAAACGAGCCTCTTCGGCTTCTTTTTGCGCTTTTTGCTTTGTTTCCTCAACCTGGGCGGGCGTCGGTTTTTCGGCAGTTTTTTTAGCCTCTTCTTCTTTTTCTTTCAGTTTGGCGGCGCGCTCTGCGGCGGATTTTCTAAGCCTTTCGGCTTCCTTTTTTTCTTTTTCTTCCGCCTCTTTGATTTTTTTCAGGTCCGCCTCTTTTTGTTTTTGCTCAGCCAGCGCCTTTTGTCTCGCTGCCTCTTCCTCGCGTTTTTTCTCCACTTCTGCAATTTTCTTTTGCTGGGCTTCGGCTTTGGCGAGGGCGTTTGCTTTTTTCTTTTCGATATTAGCCTTTAATTTAAGGGCGTCTTTATTGTCTTTATCAATGGCAAGCGCCTCGGCATTTTTGGCGGCTGCGGCGTCAAAATTATCTTTTTTCAGGAGGGCTTCGCTTTCTTTGATGAGCGCGTTGATTTTTTCTTTTTGAGCCTTGGCTGCTTCTTTGTCTGTGGGAACGGCAGGGGTTTTAGGCGCGGCGGGTTTTGCTTCTGCTTGATCAAGTTTTTCGCGTGTATTGGACATGTATTTTTTGGTTGCCTTGAATTCGCCATTGGGGACAATCAGCCAGATTTCTTCGAATTCTTTATAAGCCTCTGGGTATTTCTTGTCCTTGAAAAGCTGCACTGCGGTTTTATATTTCGTGTTCAGATACTCGTTTCTCTTGTCGCCTTTTGGGGCGGCATCCAAGAGCTCTTTTTGACGGGCGCGATACTGGCGGGTATCTTCAATTCTGGCTTTGATGGCGGCATTGTCCTTGTCCAAACGGAGAGCCATGTCATAGAACATTTCAGCATAGCTGAATTCCGCCTTTTCAAAATAATTTTTAGCCTTAGTTAAATGGCTTTCGATTTCCGCGGTATTTTCCTTAGCGTAGGGAGAGGGCGCAGGGTTCTCTTGCGCAAGCCTCTTGGAATCCTTCGCTGAGGCTGCAAGTGCCAGCGCGGCGAGGAGGGAGATGAGTACGAGGACGGTTTTCCACGAAAATACCTTCTTGTTCATCATATGCACTTTAGACTCTCCTTTAATCTCAAGGATTGATTGCCCTACCATTATTTAAGAAACCTAACAGGGAGCATTTGTGTGTCAAGTAAAATAAGCCATAAAAACCCGCCCACGAAACCTAAATTAGAGGAGGCTCGCCCGGTTGCTGCCCTGCTGCCGGAGTGGGTTCCAACCCAACAGCGCCCTCCATCGGAGGAACAGCCGGTGCAGTCGGTTTGGGAGTGGGTGTTGGCATCTTTGCCTTGACAATCTTATCCAGCAACTCCTTGGCGCTTATATGCGTCGGCCATGTCAGGAGTATTTCTTTCAAAATCTTTTCCGAATCATCAATCTTGTTTTCGCTAAACAGCTGCGCCGCTCTCTCATATTTTTTATCAGCTTCTTTTTGCAATTCATCGCGGTCGCGCACGTATTTGTAGTCAAAAATATTAAAGTCGCGGATTTTGCGAATTTTTTCGTTTTTATCTAACTCCGTTTCGCTACGGATATAGTTCATGACTTTATCATAATTTTCATTCGGGATCAGCTGGGTAAATTTGCCGGTGCTGATGTCCGGCATTTCAGGCGGCTGTTTGGACATCTCATAGCCGTAAATGCCAACCATGGCGATGAGTAGAATTAGGAAAACAACAAAAGCCGTCCGGTCAACGTTCGCCTTAATCTTAATCCAAAGGATACCCAGTTGTTCTTTAACGTCCATCTATTATATTTCACCTTCAGGCAATGCGATTCTTCCGCTTCTTCCCGGCATAGGCACAGGTCCCGAAGGGACGGGACCTCTTTGCTGTTGCTGTGTTGTGGGGGCGGCTGTCTGCGCCTCTTGCACGCGGGAAAAGCGATTTTTGTATTTCATGCTGATGGAAAACTTATACACATCTTTTTTGAAAAGGTCATTGAATTCGGAACGGATATCGTCCAACCTTGCGCCGCGGTCTTCAAGATTTTGCTGCTTGGTGCCAAGCTCCTCGTTTAGATGCTCCGAAAACTTTACCGCGGAGTTTTGGTCTTCTGTATAACCCTCAACCACCACTCTCCCATCGGGGAAGATTTTAAGAGATGAAACAAGAACATCCGCCGGTTTGGCTTCGAGTATTTCTAACCACCTAAAGAGGGGATAAGCCCTTTCTGTTGTCAAACCTTTGGCAAGATTATCGAATTTTGTCTTTAAATCCTCTTCTATTTTGGTAACGCTCTCAATCCTTTTAATCATGGGTGAGTTGCGGATGTATTCATCCTGATATATGCCGGTCTGATCTTTGTAAATGGCAATATAATGATTACCGCTCATCGTGCCCAAAAGAATTGTCCCCGCCACCATAGCAGCCAAAAGGGCGACAAACCCTTTTTTCCTCTTGAATTTGATGGCAACTTTTCGATCCGTTGGGAGGAAATCTATTTGGAGCGCCGCCTGACCAAGTCCCGAAAGCGCAAGACCGATGGGGATCGGGTAAAGGCTGAGTTCCTTTCCAGCCTCCTCAATTCCTTTGATATTGGTTCCGGCGGGGGTTTCATATACTTTTACCGTAGTGTTTAACTTTTCCTCAATATAACTGGCAAGGTTGGGCAAAAGGGACTGCCCGCCGGAAAGGATAATTTCATCAACCGCCATGCCGTCCGGCTGGGAGATATAGAAATCAATGGAACGGCGCAGCTCGGCAATGAGACGGTCCACAACGCCCGTTGCCGCTTCGGATGCCTGTTCATTAATAGACGGTGAAATATCGGCGCTCATAGAGAGAATCGTCGTTTTTTCTCTTTTAATCTGCTCCGCCTCTTTGAAGTCCTTCACGCCTTCGCTCTGCTCCAAGATTGCCTGTGTGATGGAGTTGCCAGCTACTGGGATGCTTCTGGTGAAACCGAGCATGGGTTTTGCGCCGGATGAACCGATGGTCAAATCGGTCATAGTTGCGCCGATGTTCAAATAAGCGTGCACCATCTCCGGGGCGGCAAATTCGGACTCTGCATCCCCTTTTTCTTCCGCTTGTTCGGCGCCTTTTTTCTTTTTGATTTTTTTAAGTTTTTCAAAAAAGGGCGGCAGTTTGATATCGAGAGAGATTTTCTTTTTGGATGATTTGAAACGGTTGGCAAAGAGCTCTGCGGGACAGCCGTCCAGGGCATGGAAGTTGAATAACGCCAGATTGCTGATGTTCACCCCCATCGGCTTAAGACCGGTTCTATCCACAATATCCATAAAATCATAAAGAACATCTTTTTTAAGCGCAACAAGGAAGACGTCCACGTCCTGACTTTCCGGTTCCTCGTAAACCTGATACTCCAGCATCGTTTTTTCAATCGGAAACGGAATCTGTTGACGGGCTTCATAATTAATAATACGCGCAAGACGTTCCGGAGTTGTTTTAGGGAGTTTGAATCGGCGGACAAAAACGGTTTGCCCCGCAATACAAAAAACAGCTTCTTTGGTGGTTATTTTTTTGCTTTTCAAAAGTCCTTTTAAAATATTAACTGTGATTTTGTGCTTGTCATTGCGAGAGGCGTCTGCGGGAATATCCAACGGAGCGCTCGCGGTTTTTAAAAGGCGGATGCCGTCTTTTTCAACGGCAGCTTCCGCTACTTTGATGGAATCGGAGCCCAATTCAATGCCGAGGCATTTTTTTAGATGCGCCATTTACAATATACCCCTCATCCCATCCCTTTGACAAAAATAATCTTATTCATCCAATCTTAAAAAAGTGTATCATCATAAACATAACAAATATTAGAAGTATTCCTTGCTCTTGTGAAAGTCAACCGCTTTTTTACTGATGTTGATGAATATTTACAATTTTCAGCGAACCCGCATCAGTCTTTTTCGATTCCGATTGCATTCTTTAGAAACACTCAATAAATGGGAACTTATTCTATGGTATAAGCGTTTAACATGAAATTAGTTTTAATTCATTATTTAAATGTCGGACGCTTGTCAAATATAAAATGACTATCAAATCATTTACATCGCGCCAATTTGATGAGAAAAGTTTAATCCTCTTTCTTCTGCTGGGTACATTTCTTCTGCCGATTTTTGCCGCCGCAGATTCCTTGCATAAAGACGCCGATACAAAATACGTCGCCATATTGAACCGCGCAATGGCTAAATCTCTGTATGGCGATAACGAAGCCTTATGGAAAGATGTCATGGAAAATGCGCAGACCGCAAACCCAAAAGAGCCGCTGCATCTGGAGGACAATCTGATTTATCTTTATGCCGCGGGACTCCGCGAGCGCGAATCTTTTATCTACTGGCAAAAAAAAATCAAGCGAGCCGGCGCCGATGCTTATTTGACCGAGCAGATAAACAATAATCTGCAACAGGATGAATATCTCGCAGCGTTGAGTCTCCTGCGGCAGAATAGATACAATAATTACACCAGCGGACTGAACCGCGCCTCCTCCGCCGTGTCCAGTCTATTTCAAGGGCAAATGCAGCCGCTGTTTCAACTGCCTATTGACCTCATATATGGAACGTTTCGCGTTTCTCAATCCTCGCCGCTTGAAAGAAAGGCTTCCTTTCTTTTGAACCAATCGGAAAAAAAATACTCCGCTCCGCCTAATTCCGAAGAGTATAAAAAACTTAACGCCCGCTTTTCTGAAAAAAGAAAAAAACAGCTTTTTAAACAGGAGTATAATTTGGGGAAACTCAACCTCCGTAGAGAATTCCTTGATACGGCGTTGTTCCATTTTCAAAACGCACTTGTCTTAAATCCCCAATCCGAAAAAATTAAAAAGAAAATCGAGGCGGTCCACTCGCTCAAAGCGCGCCAAAATCGCAAATATCTCGCCGCAATGTCCGTCCTTGCCGGCGAAGAATATTTCCATTCAAAAGAAGAAGAGAGCGCTTATGGGACGTTGGTCAACGCCGTTGCGGCGGGGAATGCCTCTCTCATTTTTGAACGAGCGCGGAAGTTTAACAATAAATACCCGCAATCCAATTATGCGGATGACGCGTCTTATGCGGCGCCGCTGGCTGTATTTTATAGCGCGAAAAAAGAAGATTTCTTTAAAGAAGCGCGCCAAATCCCCCGCAATTATCCCCGAACAAATGCGGCTGACTATGCGCGGGAAATTATTGCCAATCCTAATATGAATAGCATCCTTGCCGTTGAACAGGCGGAAAAAGCGCGGGCTGCTGAATTGCGCAAATTTATCCTCTTCGGCGCGCGTTCGACTGATGAACAAATTTATATGGTCTCCAGCGGCGCGGCGGGAGCGCCGCAAAGCGCCGCCCAAAATCTTGGTGTTTTCTTCGCCCTCGATGTTGCCGTGAGAGGAGTTCAAAGCATATTCTCCGCGCCCGTTCCCGCTGATAATGTCATGGACGCCGCCGCCATCTACGTGAGGGAATTTCCGTATAATAAGGCATCGCTTGAATTAAGAAAAAAACTCGCAACCCTAAGCCAAAAACAAGGGCAATATGAAAAAACTCTGCAATACGCCAAAAGCGCAGGCGACTATTCACCCGAATATTTAAAGAAACTCGAAGACCGCTATGCCCGCCATCTCTTCGTGCTCATCTCGCAACATGAAGATTCCGAGCAGAAAACGCGCCATCTATCCCGCCTTGTTGCCGAATATCCCAACGCGCCGGTTGTCAAACAGGCAAAGGCAGAACTCGATCGTCTGGGATATGAAAGCGCTCACGAATTTCGCATCTCCCGCGCCGACTTGATTGCCTACCCGGAACTTCGTCTTCATACAGGGCTTGACCTCGACCCCGCCTTGATTGATGGACGGCGAGAAAACGGCGAAATAACAGCCGAAGGAATCCGCGCCCTTAAAGACGGTCCCATTATCTACCACATAGAAAGCGAAGGGGCAGACCGCGTTATTGCCATGAATCCCGAACAACGCGAATTGCTCAAACTGAAGTTTGAAGAAATTCGCTCAGGCTCAACAAAAAGCGGTGAAAAAGACGAGAAAAAGGAAAAGCCTTTCCCCCTTGAGATTGCCGGCGGCGTCGGCAGCCGCGGCGCTGAGGCATACCCCGCCTTTGCTAAAATCCCCTATCTCTATGACGACCTTGATCTTTACCGGTAAATTATTTTTAAATATTTAGATGTTGGACTTAAGTTATTTTTTCGGCATCATCTTTAGCTGCCTCTAAAACATTACGAAAGATTTGCAGTAACTCCTGTAGTGACTTTTTTATCAGAGCCAAATTATCTAGCCCTCCCTTTCCGCGATGTATTATATTTGACCTAATTTGATAGTAGTAAGGGACCGATTTTTTGGGATCTTTAGGATCAAGAGTTAATTTTTCTCCCGGCTTATCAGCGCGATATAAATAACGTTTCTTCTTGACGATTTCTTTGAGACTCAGGGCAAAAATTTTTTCCCGTGCCAATTGTTGAATTTTCATGGTCGCCTTGTCTCCAAAATGGTAACGTAAGGAAACATAGCGCTCTATAGATGACCAAAGAAGAAGATACGCCATTTGTAATTTGAACATGTACTTAAGGTCCCATTCACATCCTTGTTTTGACTCATCTTCTACTACTTCTAATGCTTCATTAAATAATGGGTCCTCCCATCCATCCCAATTGTCACCCTCATAGTATATGCTGCCCTTTAGGGGTTTAATTCCTGCCAGAACATTAGCTGTTTGTGGTTTGTTATCATTATCAATTTCATTATTAACCGTTAGAGTAGACCACTTGTAATGCTTATCCGGCTCCATGGCTGAAATGCAGCCGTAAGCGTCTTCCTCTTTCCCTTTTTCAAAAAAAATCAACGCGCCATTAACAAAACCATAACCTTTTAAATTTATTATAGGCAAACCATCGCGAATTAATAAACCACCTTTGACTTTGATAGGTTTTTTATCACAGACGAACTCTCTAATTTGAAAAAATGCCAATTGCCCGGGTTTGAATATGCCATAGGCAAAAAAAGGTAATGATATATCCTGTGGGTTTTTCATTTTCATCGCTCAAATACCTTTCACTTGAACCAAATCTGCTTGCCAAATTTTCATTGTATTGAATAATGGCTTTGCTTCTTTGCGAAGGCTATACCAATCTGAGGGAATTTGTTCAGGGGATAGATTAAAGTCTAAACAATCAATACCTTTAAGCAATTTGCAGACCTTCTCTAAAGAAGGACATGTCCTGAAATGTTCAGGACAAAAAGCGATGCATGCATCCATCAACGAGTTCGGATCATTCGGATAAGCAGGTATAATTACTCGCAGGTTGCCAATTGGCACAATAGCATTGTCAACATACACAGGTTCTAACCACTGGCGGTCGGAATTTCCTACAAGTATCATGAATTTAATTGGATTAACCCCATCTGCCCCGAAAATACCTCCGGGTTCACCTATAACATATATTTGGAAGTATCCAGCCATTATCAATGTCCTTTTTATGAGGATAAGCGCTTGAATAAGCAACTAATTTTCTTTGTCATATATTTGCTGATGTCTTGTCAATAAAATTTGTTAACTGGGAATTTTTGAGAAAGGCGGATTTAATGTATATAAAATTGTTGACTTTGCCGGGGAAGGGTTATTGTTTCGTTCATAATTATTGGACAAATTACAAAAAGAGGTGAGAAATGGATGTTTCAACATTAGTTGACAATGCCGCTGAACTGCCCAGCCGATTCAATTCTTTAAGCTGGGCTGTGGTTGCGGCGTATGTGCTCTTCACAACCTGGTTCGGACATGCCATGTCCGGCAAACAGGCGACCATCCGCGATTTCTTCCTCGGCGGAAGAAAACTCCCTTGGTGGGCGGTCTCAGGTTCAATCATCGCCACAGAAATCAGCGCCATGACCCTTGTCGGCGTTCCCGCCTTTCTCTGGGCTACAACAGGCAATATGGCATATATGGTGCTGGGAATTGGGACTATCGTCGGGAGAATTCTGGTTGCCTTTCTTTTTGTCCCCGCCTATTATGAGCAAGAAATCTACAGCCCGTATGAATACATCGGCAACAAACTCGGGGAGCGCGCAAGGAAGATGACCAGCTACCTTTTTATGATCGGCGGCGCGCTGGGACAGGGCACGCGCGTTCTTTTAACCGCTATGGTTTTCCGCGTCCTCCTCGGCGATATCTTCCCCGCATGGATGGGCGAAAGCGGCGCAATCCATGCATCAATATGGTTCGTGGGTGTCTTTGCCGTTCTCTGGACATTCATGGGCGGCATTGTGACTGTTATTTGGACGGATGTTGTCCAGTTTCTCATCTTTGTTTTCTCCGCTCTGGTCACTCTTGCTGTGGTTATCATAACACTCGGACAACAGGGAATTTCCATTGGCACAATGGTGAATACAGCGTATGAAGCGGGCAAACTCCACTGGCTGAACTGGGATTTTGATCTGAGTATGAATTACACTTTTTGGGCGGCGATAATCGCCTCATCGCTGGGCAGCCTTGGGTCGTATGGAACGGATCAACTAATGGTTCAGCGCGCTTTTTGCTGCAAAAATGAAAAGGATGCGCGTAAGGCGCTCATCTGGAGCAGCGTAAGCCAAGTCATCATGATTATCTGCCTTTTTGTCGGTGTTGGGCTATGGTATTTCTACCAGAAGGCAAACATACCAAACGTTGGACCGGCTGAATTGCATCCCATTGAAGTCAGCAACAATAATGTTTTGCCGGTGTTTATAAAATACCGCGTTCACCCATTGATTGGCGGTTTTATCGTAGCGGGCATTTTCGCGGCGGCAATCTCCTCCTTGGAAGGCATCCTATCGGCATTGGCGGAGCAATCCATTTCAAGTCTGCGAGCGGCGGGCAAATTAAAAGGGACAGACGCCGACCACATACGCCAGAGCCGCTTTTTTGTCTGCATCTGGGGTGTGGTTCTTTGCGCGATGGCTTCGGGTTTTTGGGAAGTCTGGCAGGGCAAGGGATTGATTATCGAACTTGCCTTGAGCGTTGTGGGCTTGACAGCCGGCGGTATTTTGGGAACGTTCATCTTAGCGCTAAATCCCAAATTGCGGCGCGGCTCGCGCGCTCTGCCATGGGCGGCAACATTGAGCGTTATGACTGTTCTTGCCGTGGCTCAGCATACGCAATGGGCGCTGAGCGTGCTAATTTTGCTATCCATGGCGATGATGGTTATCGCCGCGCTTGTTTTCGGCGAAGAGTCCAAAGGGATTATATTAAGAATCATACCGTTTCTCATATTTATTTTCTTTCTCAACCTTTATACTAATAAAGAGGGCGCGCATCTGACAATTGGTTGGCCCTGGTTTTCCGTATTGGGCATGAGCATCATGATTCTTGCCGGTGTTATCTTGCAATCCGGAAAAATTGCTGAAACAGACCCTGACGCCCAATTGGGGCGCGGTTAAAATATTTGAAGGAGGAAGGTTGTTATGATTGAAAAAATCGCTGAATATCTTGGCGGCGAAGCAGATTCTCTGCTTAAGCATGAGTGCAAAACGATTAAAAAGGAGCAGTTGCATCTGCCGGGTCCCGATTTTGTGGAACGCGTTTGCATCCCCTCTGACCGTCCGCCGGCGGTCTTGCGCAACTTGCAGTCTATTTTCAATAACGGGCGTCTGGCGGGAACGGGTTATCTTTCAATCCTGCCGGTGGATCAGGGAATCGAACACTCGGCTGGCGCGTCTTTTGCGCCCAACCCGATATACTTCGACCCCGAAAACATCATCAAACTGGCGATAGAAGGCGGCTGCAACGCCGTGGCGTCCACGCTCGGCGTGCTCGGCAGTGTCGCCCGCAAATATGCCCACAGAATTCCCTTCATCGTTAAAATCAACCATAATGAATTTTTGACCTATCCTAATAAATATGACCAGATCCTTTTTGCCAGCGTGGATCAGGCTTTCAAATTGGGAGCGGTTGCAGTGGGCGCCACGATTTATTACGGCTCGAATGAAAGCTCCCGCCAAATTGTGGAAATTTCCCGATGCTTTGAATATGCCCATAGCCTTGGGCTGGTTACCATCCTCTGGGCTTACCTCCGCAATTCCGCCTTTAAGACGGATAAAGATTACCACCTTGCCGCCGACCTTACCGGTCAGGCGAATCATCTGGGCGTTACCATCGAAGCGGATATTATCAAGCAAAAGCAGCCGGAAAACAACGGCGGTTATAAAGCCATTAAATTCGGCAAAACGCACGACAAGGTCTATTCGGAACTTTCCTCGGACAATCCTATTGACCTGACGCGTTATCAGGTGGTGAACTGCTTCATGGGACGCGCGGGATTGATTAACTCCGGCGGAGCCTCCGGCGCCAACGACATGGCGCAGGCTGTCCGCACCGCTGTCATCAACAAACGCGCCGGCGGCATGGGACTCATCACCGGTCGCAAGGCATTTCAGAAACCGATGAAAGATGGCATCGCGTTGATGCACCTCATACAGGATATTTACCTGTGCAAGGAAGTCGGCGCGGCTTGATAACCGACTTGCGGGCAAACTATTAATATTCAAACCAAAAAGCGTGGGAAACGGTTATGAAAAATCCAACGGTTGCTCTTTGATTTATGCGGTTTTTGAAGGGACTGGATTGACGACATTTTGATGCCCATCGGCGCAAGAGTTGTAAGATTGCGGCTATACTTTTTTTCGAGGTTGTCCCATGAAACTCTATGTTGTCCGCCACGGAGATGCATTATCAAAATCTATAAATCCGGCAAGACCTTTGTCTTCAGATGGTCGCCGCGACATTGAAAAACTGGCGGCGTTTCTTAAACCACGCAAACTCGCTGTGGCGGAAATCTGGCACAGCGGAAAGGAACGCTCCCGACAAACCGCAGAAATCCTTTCCTCCGCCGTGGATTCCCAAAAAGAAATCAAATCAATTGACGGGCTGAACCCAGAAGACCCCGTTGACCCCATCATCGAAGAAATCCTTTCCCTGCGCGACGACCTTATGATAGTGAGCCACCTCCCCTTTGTGGATAAACTTACCTGTAAACTTCTTAACTGTAACCGAGATAATGAATTTATTACTTTTCCCACCGGCGGGATAGCTTGTCTGGGTACAAGTCTCGGCAGCTGGCGCCTGATCTGGTTTTTATATCCGGAATTATTGAGCGATTTAACTCTTTAATTTTTTTTACTTGCCTCCGCTGACGCTTAAACGGCATAATTCTTGCATTAAGTTTAAGAGAACTCACTCTTTTATTAAAGAGGCTATATATGTGCGCTCGCAGAAAATCAGCTGGATTTGTGTTTTTAAGCATCCTCATGGCGCTGGTGATTATTATGATCCTTGCGGGACATTATTTCACAAAGGATAAGGCGACTCAGAAAACTTATGTGGAAACGCAACTTGATAAAAGTTCGGATGCCGCCTGCGCAGTCAACCGTCAGACCCTTGGGACAGCCATCATCTCATGGACGATTTCCAATCCGGGCGAGGCTGTGACGATTGAAAAATTGCGCAGGGCGCAGATATCTGTGCCGCGTTGTCCCGACCATGTGGATTACATCATTGACGATAAAGGCAACGTTTACTGCCCGATTCATTTCCCGCCGCCGGGGCAAGAGCCCATGCAAGAACGCCGCGACCCGAACCGGGCAGAAAGCGTTGTTGCGCCATCCCAACCGATGGTTCCAGCCGCATCCATTCTGGAACGCGCCAAAAAACAACTCGGGCAATAATTGTCCGAAGGCTTAAAAGAAAGGGACTGCTATGTCGCGCAAGTCGTGGATAATCCTGTGTCTGATAACCGTGTCGAATCTTTTCTTTTTTGTTTCCGCCAATTTCTGGCAGGAAAGGGATGCGGGAAAAAAGGGGTTCATTGCAAACGCGGAGGCAAAGGAAAATACGCGCGACGCCTCATCCCGCCGAACCCGCATCGTTGACGTTGCGCAAAAAGTCAGCCCCGCGGTTGTGAACGTCGGCGCCATTCGGACGGCTTATATGCGCCAACTCGACCCCGCCCTGCATGATTTCTTCAACCCCTTCATTCTTTATCCCTATGAAGAAAAAATCCCATTTCTCGGCTCTGGGTTTATCCTTGATTCCGCAGGGCATGTGGTCACCAATTTTCACGTGATTGAAGGGGCGCAGAAAGTCATTGTCACGCTGACCGACGGGCGGGAGGTGGAAGCGGATATTCTCGATGCCGATAAAGTCGTGGATGTGGCGGTATTGAAAATCAAGGATGTGGGCAATCTGCCTTATGT
Organism: candidate division BRC1 bacterium ADurb.Bin183; assembly: GCA_002070185.1. Classification (GTDB taxonomy): domain Bacteria; phylum Sumerlaeota; class Sumerlaeia; order MWCT01; family MWCT01; genus MWCT01. The sequence continues at coordinate 173,637 of MWCT01000002.1, read as the reverse complement.
GGAACTTGGAAATTCCGATGACATAATGATTGGAGAGTCAGTGATTGCGCTGGGCAACCCTTTTGGCAATCTTATAGAAGACCCGCACCCCACCGTGACAGCGGGCGTTATCAGCGCCGTTAACCGCTCCTTCAATCCGGATATGAATAACATGCGCGTTTATACCAACATGATTCAGACGGATGCCGCCATCAACCCCGGCAATTCCGGCGGACCTTTGATTAACATGAACGGCGAGGTCGTTGGCGTAAACACTTTCATCATGTCGCGCTCGGGCGGTTCTCACGGCATCGGATTCGCCATACCCATCAACCGCATAAAATCGGTTATCAAAGAGATTCTGGAGTATGGACAAATCCGCCCGCTTTGGCGGGATTTTGAGTGCGTCAATTTGACGCCGCATCTGATGAGGATTCTCAAAACAAATGATAGATTCGGCTCTGTTGTGCGAAGAATGGAAAAAGGCGGCGCGGCGGAAGCCTGCGGGTTGCAGGTGGGCGACATCATTAAAAAAGCAAATGGTCGCGAGGTCAGAAATTCAGCGGATTTGATGGCGTATTTCAGCGCCTTGCAGGTGGGCGATTCCTTTGAACTGGAAGTCTTTCGCGATGGCAAAATCCTGAAACTTAAATATATCGTTAAGGAATATAAATAGCGATTCGGATTCTTTTACGGCTTGAGGGCTTTCAGCCATTTTTTGACTTCATCGGAGCGTTCGCCGCCAGCCTTGATGTATGCCTCAAAATGCTCGATGGCTTTTGCCCGATTTTTCAAGTGGTCGCTGTAAATAATCCCAAGATTCAGATGGGCGCTTGTAAATCCGGAGTCCTGCGATAAGACTGATTCAAAATATCCCACCGCCTGCTCGTAGTTCTTCCGGCGCATCTCAATAATGCCGAGGTTATTCATCGCAGATGGGTAATTGGGGGAATAATAAAGAGCTTCGCGGAATTTCTCCTCAGCCTCATTCAATCGTTCCATAGAAAGAAAAAGATTTCCCCATTTGAGAAAAAACTTTGGATTTTGCGGAAAGTTTATTTTTGCGTTTGCAAAAACCCTGTTTGCGCGCTCCTGCCGCCTTGTCAGGCGATACATCTCCGCAAGTTCTGAAATAGCGTCCAGCGAATCGGGATCAGCCTTGAGGGCATCCACATATTCAAGAATGGCAGTATTATATAATTTCGCATCTTGATACTGGCGCGCCTTATCCATGTGGAAATCATAATCGCTGGCGCTTTTCTTTTTGCGCTCGATGTAACGCTCGGTTTTGGCTTTGTCTTCTCTGACGTCATCATCAGATTTGCCGTCATATAAATTCGGGAAAAGGGATTTTTGAACTTCTGCCATTGATGGGAGCGGCTTTGACGCCGGCTTCTTTTCATCTTTGGATTTGGCGGTGTCAATGGATGGCAGGGGTATGAGTTCATCTGTTTTTGGCTGCGCCGATGGCTCGATTTTTTGCTCAACAGACGCTGGGGTGGACGGCTTGGCAACGGCTGGGACGGGCTCGGCGGGGGAAGGTTCGGGAGTTGGTGCTTGGCGGGTTGGTTCGGCTATAGGCGTTGGCGTTGGGGTTTGAATTTCAAGAGGGGGAGGGGGCGTTGGAGTGCTGCGTTCGGATTTGGCGGCAATCATTCGATCCATTTTTCGCGAACCCAGTCGCGCCCGCTCCAGTTCAACCTTTGCCTCTTTGTAGTCGGGCGCCATTTCCACCGCCCTCTCAAGGTAGGCGGTTGCTCGGTCTGGCTCATTAAGGTGGAGAAAACAAGTGCCGAGGTGAAAATAAATTGCCGCTCTGGGCGAAATCTCTTCCGCCTGAAGGAATTCCTCCACAGCAAGAAGATATTTGCCTTCCTCTTCGAGTTTCAAGCCCTTTCCAAAATGGTCTATCGCCTCGCGCCGCGTCTCCTCGGGCGTTTTGGGATTCAAAAAGGAGCAGCCGGATGTTAGAATGCACCACAAGAGCCAAAGAAGGGAAAACATTGTCGCGGCATATTTTTTCATGACCATCCCCGCCCTTTTAATAATATAGAATTAATCCAAACGCTTATCTTATTGAAATGACGTATTCCCTACAATTTTGCCATCCATGAAATTAAATGTCTTTTGAGATGTCCCAAACATAGTGTAATAATAAAAATTTTCCCTTACGCCAACGCCCTCAAGTAAATAAATTCTGGCATCATCGGGATAACCATACATGACAAGCACGCGTTCCTTGTCTGATAAAGAACCCTCATAAACAAGCTGTCTATTGACAAACTGGAACATTAAACCCTTTTCCCAATAAAGCCATTCAATCACGTAATCCCCTCGCTGAGAAAGCCATGAGGGGCTGATATAACTGGGCGGACCGTATTTCTCCTTAATCTCTTTTTGAATGGGCGAGAGCAGAAAATGAGGTCCGCTGGTATTGTTTTTCTTATAAGCAATCGTGTTGACTTTGGTTATAAAATCCCTGACAACATATTTGCGGTAGTGTTTCGTCATGACAGGTTTGCCCTCCGCATCATATTTCAAATGCAAGGGTTTGTTGGCAAAACCGCATCCAAACATCAACAATGCCAGCAAAGTTCCTATAAGAACCCGCGTGGCGATTTTGTTCGAAAACATAACAAAAACCATCCTTTCCCATAGAGGAAAATTAAAAATTCACACGCAATTGGATAGTTCATATAATCCCCATAGTTTGTTGTCAACATTCAATAAAGATTCATGAAAAATAAATTTTGTTTGGCGATTATAATAAAATTCGGCTGATATTTCTTGCAGTTAAGGCAGGCATCATAATAGGGAATTTCCCAATTTGTCGGCGCATGGGGATTTCGGAATGAAGTCTTACAGCGATGTTGAACGCTACCTTGAGCAGTTTATCAATTATGAGCGAAGACTCGATACGCTTGCCTACGACCCTCTGACATTTAAACTGGATTCGTTTTTCGAATTCCTTGATTCGCTGGGCAATCCGCAACAGGGGTTTCCGGCGATTCACATTGCCGGAACAAAGGGCAAAGGCTCCGTGGCGGCTATGCTGGAGGCGGCGCTCCTGAAAGCGGGGTTGCATACAGGACTCTACACCTCGCCGCATCTTTCCTCCTATTGCGAAAGATTTCGCATAGACGGCAATTCCATATCGGAGTCCTGTTTTGTCCGATACGTCGAATTTTTGCGGGATGCCCAATCTCAATCTTACACACCGCCCCTAAAAGGATACCGAACGGTTTTTGAACTGCTGACCGCGCTGGCGTTCCTTTTTTTTAACGATGAAAAAGTGGATGTGGCGATTATCGAAACAGGACTTGGCGGACGCCTCGATTCCACCAATGTCCTCAACCCCATTCTCTGCGTCATCACCGCGCTCGGGCTCGATCATACCAACCTCCTTGGAAACGATATTGCCGACATCGCGCGCGAAAAAGCCGGTATCATAAAATTCCGCACGCCCTGCGTTATCTCCAAACAACTGCAAAAATTTCAAAATCGGATTATCCCCGTTCTGACTTCAGCCGCGCGCGCGCAAGAGGCGGAACTTATTCGCAGCGAGCAGAAGGCAATTCTCATTCCAAAAGGATTGCATAATTCCAGAAATGCCGAAAGCGCCGTATCAGGGCAACGCCTTGCCTTTGATGTGGATGCAATGGGAGATTTTGAGGTTTTTATTCCTTTGATAGGGGAGCATCAGGCGGAAAACGCCCGCACAGCAGTTGCTGCCTTGCGCCAGTTGAAGATTGACGGGCTTTTGGATTTTGAGATGGAAAAAGCCGTTGGCGGTTTGGCAGACACCAATTGGCGCGGACGGATTGAAATCTCATGTAGAAAACCTCTTGTTGTGATTGACGGAGCCCATTGCCCGCTTTCCGCCGCCGCCCTTAGAAAAACGCTTGAGCAGTATTTTCCAAAACGTCAAAAAATCCTTATACTCGGAATCCTGAAAGGGAAAAATGCCGGCGGGATTTGGAATGAATTAAAAAAAGATAAACATCTCAAAAAAGTTATTCTGTTCGCTCCATCATCGCCCCGCGCCTTGCCGGCGGAAAGTTTGGCGGAAATCGTTCACCCAGACAACCCCGATGCAATGGTTTGCAAATCTTTGGAAAGCGCAATCAAACAGGCGGCGATGCTTGTTTCAGATGATGACATGATTGTGGTTGCCGGGTCTTTATACAACATTGCCCCCGCAAAAAAATTTTTGGATTTGACAACGCAAACCCAAAAGGACGATACTTCAATTAATGTTGAATAATAAAATATCGCTTTTGTGTAAATTTGCTTATGGCTTATCAGAGCGCAAAAAAATCATTCACCCGCGATGAGATTGCGGAGATTCTGAAAAAGAATACAGAACTCTACAAGGATGACCCCAATTTCCCTAATTATATCGCAGACCTTGCTATTTATCTGGTGGAATTTGCATACCAAAAAGATGAAGAAACTTCTGGATTGCAGGATAACAAACTGGATATTGTGACTGCCACAGCGCCAAAAGTTTTTAAAATCTTCCGCACATTCAGATCGGGCGACACTGGCAAAATCTGCCCTTTCTGCGGCGCGCCCAACGTCGCAATAGCCACCCGATGCGACCAATGCGGTCAATTGCTTTAAACCGCCGCATGATTATCAAGGCTTTTGAGAAAGAACATTTAACTTCTCGAACCTGTTCAGCCCAAACGCGCTGACCACGTCGTCAACAAGCGATTCGCGAACAGATATAATCAACTTTTTTGGCGGGTGAGTTAGAACAGCTTTAAAGGCGCGGGCAAGCCCCTTTCCCTCCAGCTCCAAAGGACCGATTTCGTCCACGATGCCCACATCGTAATTTTCTTTTATCTTCGTTATGGCGCGCTCCGCCAGCTGCTTGCCTCTTTTTGAAAACCAAAAACGCCCAAAAGTTTCCGCCTCCGATATCGGTTTGGTTGAGGCGAAAATATGGCGCTTCCCTGTTTCTATATCTACCGCATCATAATAGACTTTCTCCCCTTTGAACCAATGCGCCGGTGCCAGAACTCCGCCAACCAGCCGCCCCTCTTCTTTGTATTCATCAACCCATTTGGAAAGGACGGAACTCTTCCCGCTGTTTACATCTCCAATAAGCATGTATATTTGGGCGACCATCAATCTTTCCTCATGCGAATAAATATACAATCTCTTTTTTTAATTCTTAAAAAAACCAAAAAGTCAAATAGATGATTTAACTTTTTATGTTATTCCATTCATCCAACTCCTTCGTTCTACCACAAAACCGAGGCGGGAAGTCAACTGAATATTGATACTTTTGCGAGATTAAAAAAATAATTATTTTGCGCGCTCCCGATGAGAGATTGGACGCGCCGTTTTGAATGCCGCATATTACGATGCTTTGGTAGATTCGGCATCCTATGCAAGCGCCATAAGTCCAGCTTATCGGCGCAAAACGGGCTCGTCAATGCGGTATGCTCGAAAAAAACTCCGACGGACACGCTGATTATTCTTGCCGTCCGCCAAATTCATCCCGTAGAAAATACTGTATGTTATAAAGGGATTTAGGGCTGCGATGAAAAAAACTCAATATTCTATTTTGGCACATTGGCAGGAGACGGCGCGCTCGCCGGTCGAACGGCGGAATCTGCGCAACGGCTTGCTCTTTATTGCCCCATGGCTTATTGGTTTGATTGTCTTTACCCTATATCCGATTTGCGCCTCATTTTACTGGAGCTTCTGCCGATTCGACGGCTTTTCGCCGCCTGTTTGGGCGGGAGTTGATAATTATAGAGTTATGCTTTTGGAAGACCCGCTCTTCTGGCGGGCGCTTGTGAACACCTTTTACATGGTTCTGATTGCTATGCCGATTACGCTGGCTTTTTCTCTTTTTCTTGCGATTCTGCTCGATTTGAAGGTGCGCGGACAATCCATCTATCGAACAATTCTCTACCTCCCATCTATTGCGCCTGTGATTGCTGTGAGCGTCCTTTGGATGTGGCTGCTGAATCCCGAATATGGTTTGATTAATCACGCCTTGCGCCTTTTCGGGATTGACATGGTCGGCTGGCTGGTTGACCCAAAACTGGCAAAACCCGCATTGATACTGATGGGATTGTGGCAGGCGGGCGGCGGGATGCTTATCTTTTTGGCGGGATTGCAGGAAGTTCCGCCCCAGCTCTATGAAGCGGCGGAAGTGGACGGCGCGGGGATTTTCACAAAGTTCCGGCATGTCACACTCCCGATGATAAGCCCCATTTTACTTTTCAACCTCATCATGGGGATTATCGGCTATTTCCAATATTTCACGCAGGCGTTTGTGATGACGCAGGGCGGACCGCAAGATGCCACGCTTTTTTATGCCCTGCATCTTTTCAACAGGGCTTTTTTGGATTTTCAACTGGGATATGCTTCGGCGATGGCATGGCTGTTATTTTTGTTGATTCTTGCGGCAACGATTTTTGTGATGAAAACCTCCCGCCGCTGGGTGTATTATGAAGGCGAGGGGAGCAGATAATCATCTTATGGGCGATAAAGACCGATGAAAAAGGAAAACATATTATATCATATCGCTGGACACGGAGCGTTGATATTTTTCGGCGCGCTTTTTTTTGTGCCGTTTTATTGGATGGTGATGACATCCCTTAAAAGCGACAGCGAGATTTTCACGGCGCAGGTGCGGTGGCTGCCGCAAATGTTTAAGTGGCAGAATTACAGCAAGGCGATTCGGTATATCCCCTTCTTGCGCTATCTGGCTAACACGCTTATGATTTGCGTCAGCAACGTGATTGGCGCGGCGCTTTCGTGCAGTCTGGTTGCTTACGGCTTCGGTCGCATCCGTTGGTTCGGGCGCGACTTCTTTTTCTTGATTCTGCTTGCAACGATGATGCTATCCGGACAGGTTACGCTCTTGCCCGTTTTCAGAATATTCCGCGAGCTGGGCTGGATTGGAACATTTCTCCCGCTGATTGTTCCCTCATTTTTCGGCTCGGCGTTTTTCATCTTTCTTCTTCGACAATTCTTTATGGGCATCCCGCAGGAGTTAAGCGAAGCGGCGGTTATTGACGGCTGTTCGGAATTAGGCATCTACGCAAAGATTATCCTTCCGCTGGCAAAACCGGCGCTTCTGACGGTGGCGCTCTTTACTTTTTTAGGCAACTGGAACGATTTTATGGGTCCGCTGATTTATCTGACGGATAATTCCAAATACACCCTTGCGGTGGGGTTGCAGCAATTTCTGGGTCAGCACGATGCCGAATGGGCGCAACTCATGGCGCTATCCACGATGATGACTCTTCCTGTGATTGTCCTGTTTTTCCTCACCCAAAAAACATTCGTGAAAGGCATCACGCTCGGCGGGGTGAAAGGATGACGCGCCGATTGAGATTTATAATCATTCTCTTTTTAAGCGCGGGGGCTGCCTGCGCCAATGAACTTATGTTGAATATGGGAGGGGAAATCATGATGGGAACTGGCAACTCTTCAACGGTCGCCATGCAGCGGCTGACAAGCGATTCCATCGCGGTGGATCCGGCGTTCGAATTCTACAAAAAAAAATCGTGGGAAGACTGGGCGGAGGAAATTAAAAGCCTCGGCTTCAACGCCGTCCACATCATCATCGTCGCCAACATCCCGCTGCAGCAGCAGAACCTAATGGTGAAAACCTTTCATGAAAAAGGCATGTCTTGTGTGCTGAGGCTCTACCCGACAACGGATTTTGCGGCTTATGATCTCCATCCGGACTGGCGGCAGAAGATGCTTGACGGTTCCAGCCGATATGACTGGCGCGTCTATCTCTGCCCTAACTCAGAGGCTTTTACTGAACACGCCTGCTCCGAGGTTCGGCGAATATTGGGCGCCGTTCCCTATGATGCCATTGAACTCGCCGAGCCATGGTTCGAGATCTGGGGAGGACCCTATGCGGAAAATCCCAATCGAGGGAAATACGCCTGCATTTGCGACAACTGCACGCGCCTTTTTAAGGAGCAAACAGGCGCGGATCCGATTGATTTTTTGAACACCCCGGAAACGCTCAATACAACCAACTACCAGATTTATCACAAATGGCAGGACTTCCGCGTCAATTCGATTCTGCAATTTTCCAAACGGCTTTACGATGAAGCGCTTAAAGTCCGCCCGGGCATCCGCCTGATTCACATGCATCTTTCAGATTGCACGGTGGCGCCGGAAAAATCCCGCGAGTATCAGGCGCAAGACTTGGACGCCGCACTCAAATTCCTCAAACCGGATGTTTTGATTATTGAGGATGCTTGGCAGGATTGGACTCAGCCCGACCTCCAGCCGGAATTTGTCCGTGCCTATGCTGAGGCGTATGTGGCTCGTTCCCGCGCGATACAGCCCAATATAGTCATAAAGGCTCATGCGGATATTGGCTCGCTCAAACCATCGCGCCGCAACCTCGCGTGGATGCGCCAATTTGGCAAAGAGGCGCGAGAGGGCGGTTTTAATTCCATCATATTTTATGAGTTTTCACTCGGCGATTATTCCAACAAATGAAAAGGAGCCAAAGAGATGAAAAAGAAACTGTTTGTCATCTTGTTTTCTTTGATGGCAATCAACCTTATAAATGCGGATGAAACGCCGATTAATCAACCGCCGGCTCTTTCAAAGATGAAAGCGGATATCTCCAGCAACCTCGAATCTATTGACAAATATCTTGCTGAAGCCGCCCGGAACCTTTCCGCCGCCGATTTGAAAGAAAAAGATATAAGACAGATTCTTAACGACTTTTGCAAAAAAGATCCCGCCGTTTATGACTGCGCCTTTGTGGATATCAACGGCATCATGACGATGATTGAGCCGAAAGACTTCAAATCCCATGAGGGGGTTGATATCAGCTCGCAGCCCCATGTGATTCGACTCCGCGCAAAGGGCGCGCCTGTATTAAGCGAAGTCTTCCGAAGCGCGGAGGGATTCGATGCCGTCAGTTTTGCCCATCCCATTTTTTCCGATGAAAAAAAGATAACCGCCTCGGTCAGTCTCCTTTTGCGGCTCGATGCGCTTACTTCGCGCGCTATCACCGCCGCCACAGCTGGCATTCCCCTGAAAGCATGGGTTATGCAAAAGGATGGCAGGATTATTTTCAAAGAGAATATCGAAGAAATCGGGCGAAACCTTTTTACAGATTTATTGTATCAGGAGTTCCCCGAACTCATGGCGCTTGGTAAAGAAATCGCTGAAAAGGAAAACGGCGCAGGCGAATACAATTACTATGATAGAAGCAGCCAGACAAGAGTTTATAAAAACGTTTATTGGACAACCTTCGGCATCCATGACGCACAATATCGCCTTGTCGCGGAACATGCGCTGGCGGATGGAGCGGCTCCAAATAAAAAAACAAAAGCCTCTTTCGTTGAACTTCCAGCCATGGATGCCTTAAGAAAATTAGCCAAAGATGCAACGCTGATAAAAAACATGTCGGAGCGGAATGATGATAATATAAACTCAATCTTCAAAGAATTTCACAAACGCCATTACGGCATATATTCCATTCAATGGATATCCCCCGAAGGCGTCAATATCGGCGGATATCCAAAGGAAAACAGCCTTGCCCTTTATGATTTCCGAACGGGGACATACGAAAAGGACGCCGCTTTTTTGAAAATCCTCGAATCACAGCAAGAATCATTTCTGGAACGCCAACTTCTTGAAGGAAAAACGGGACAATTCTTTTTTGTCCCAGTTAAAGATGGCGGAAAATTCATCGGCATGGTTTATTTCATCTATCTCAAAATTTAGACATCGTCGCCGACCGCAACCAAAAGTTCTCATCGCAGATAGCCATCAATTCGGCAATGGCAAGAAAACTTGGAATAACATTCCCCGATGATATTGGCGCCCCCGAAAAATCATCGAAGATTAAAACCCAGTTTGCCTTCCCTTTTTCGAGCCTTGAAAACTCAAGGACCAGAACGCACAATATTCCCGAGACTCACAGTGCCGTTAGTGGGATCGTATTGATATGTATACGGACGATCAAGTTCATCCACGCCCACGCCCCCATCGGAAGGTCTTCGCGCCCAGCAAAGGTCGGGTCCCTTGCTTTGGAATACCCAAGCCGCCGGATTGCCCGTGCTGCCGCCCGGATATACATGCCAGAGCCAACCATAGAAATCATAATATTTTTTCGTTGCATAAAAATAATCCAGAGTTGTCTTCCATGTTTCGGCTGGATCGTTGTATAAATCCGTTGACTTGGATAAACCGAAACTATCTTTAGGTATAGACGTCAAATAAGCCTGCGGAGTAGTCAAGGTGCGCGGCAAGGCATAGCCTGGATATCGTTCAATCCATGGATAATCGTTGTGGTCGGTGCGATATGATTCCAACGCTGTGGCAACCGAGCGCATGTCCGCTCTGGCGCGCGAGACCTTTGAACGAATCTGCGCCTCCAAAAAGTTAGGGACGGCGATAGCCGCAAGGATGGCGATAATCGCCACAACGATAAGGAGTTCAATAAGCGTAAATCCTAATTTTACTTTCATACAAAGATTCCTGATTTGGTTTTTATCAAAGATAAAAAACCCATGCTATTAAAACGTTTCAACGGTCAACAAAATTCTGCCTTGACGCAGAACATATTTTCAATATATGTTCTTATCTATGATAAAAAAAATCATCCATTTTTCGTTGGCTTTTTGCTTGTTTGCCCCATTTTTATCCGCACAAGAGGGCACAGGGCTTCTTGAACCTATTGAAAAAGCCCTCTCTGAATATGAAAAAGATGTCGGAACTTTCCCCGGAACGCAACAGGGACTTGCCGCCCTTGTGCGCCGCCCCATCACTGTTGACCCCGAAACTTGGAAAGGTCCTTATCTCCCGCAAGAACCTGTTGATTTATGGGGAGAAAAATACGATTACCAATTCCCCGGCGCGCATGATAAACCCTTTGACCTCTTTTCTAAAGGTCCCGACCGCATAGCGGGAACAGATGACGATATCATAAACTGGACGCCCGAAAAACCGCGCCCCCGCGAAACAATGGTTAAAAATACCCCTGAGCCGCTTCCGCCTGATCTTGACCCCTCCAAAGATTATGTGGAAAAGGCGGGCGGGCTGGATATGGAAATGATTTGGATTAACTCCGGACAATTCACATACGGCAGCCGCTGGGGTTCATCCGGCTCCCCCCTTGTCTTCCTTGACGGTTATTGGATTGGCAAACATGAGGTCACCGCGCGCCAATATTGCATCTTCCTCAATGCAGTAAAAGACCCCGAAAAAAAGGATTTCATTTTAATATTCGACGACTCCACCATTATCAAAAAAGAGGGCAAATTCATACCTCGCCCCGGATGCGAAAATAAACCAGCTTATCCCTTGTCTTGGGTCGGCGCAAACGCCTTTTGCGAGATGCTTTCCAAAGGCACAAAACGAAAATATCTCCTCCCAACGGAGGCTCAATGGGAGAGGGCGGCGCGCGGAGGTCTTGTCGTCCAGCCGTTCCCATGGGGAAACGAAAACCCCGATGGGCGCGCCAATTTTGGACGCCGCGACGGAAAGGCGTGGGAAAACCTTATGCCAGTTGGGACATATCCGCCCAATCGCTTCGGAATCTACGACGTGGCTGGAAACGTGATGGAATGGTGCCGCGACTGGTTCGATGGCGCGTCCGATATCACAACTTCAAAAAACCCCGCAGGTCCTGAAATCGGAAATGAAAAAGTTCTGAAAGGCGGAAACTTCATTTCATCATCCCAATATATCCGCCCGGGCGAACGATTCCAAAATCCGCCATGGTATAAAGCAGGCGGATTCCGCCTTGTCCGAGAGCCATAAAATCGCATCAAATGTTAAAAAATAACAACGAACTATAAGGTGATTTATCTCTAATAACCATTCCAATTTAATGAAGGCACATTCGTCGCAGGCTCTGCGCTTAAATAAACGCCCCACCAAGAAAGGCTTCCCGATTGTCCGGCAACATCATCCTGAATCTTGATTGACCACGAGCCGCCCGAATTGGCTGTCAAAGATAGAATATTATTATCCGGACGAGCGCAGCCGCGATAGGAGCCAAACTCAATGCCGCTCATCTGGCGCATGTTAATCAAATCGCTGACGCTCCATGAGCATTTGCCATTCAGGAAAAGCCCCTCAAAATTTGGATAGCTCCCGCCTTTTTTATCAAGGAAAAGAACACTGCCGCTTGCGGGATTCTGCAACCAGAACTTCAAATCTGTTAGGCGGGGATGGATAGCGCGGAATCCAATTGTAATATCCTGCGGTTGAGCAAACCCGCGCACAATCGCAGAATCAATAAGATGCGATGCCCCGTCTGGAATGGCTAAAGCGCCCTCGCTGCCTTTGAAATACATCATGCCTTCCGATATGCGGGGAAATAATTTATAGGCGTATTGGCAAAAATCGCTTGCGCCGCCGTTGGATTTCCTGATGCGCAAAAATCCGCTTTCGCCCCACCACGTTCCCCAGCTGTTCTTGCAAATCCAATAATCCCCGGCGTCATCCCAGCCGATGAGAGCCACATAATGCGCGCCCAGAAAACCGCCGGTAATGTGGCTGTAAACGCCCCCTGAATAAGTCGTCAAATCCTCATAAATATTCAGCCATGCCATAATAGGTCCATCCATTACGGCTGTTTTAATCTGCTCTTCGGTTGCCGGAGAGCCGGGCATGGCAAGGGCTATCCAATCCTCGACAAAAAAACTTTTGTTATTGAAGATGTGATTGGTGGGAGCGTCCGAAGGTATCTCTCCCGTCCATGCGGAATAAGGATAATTGACTTCTGAAACGGTTCCAACCGTCATGAGAAAATCCCCAGCCTGCGAAGCCCACCAGCCTTTGTTTATATCCCCGCCGCCATAAGCAAAAATGAATCGCTCCGATAAATCCACGTTAAGCGAGGGATTGCCGCTTTGAATTTTCATCAAAGACTCAAGGCAGGCAATGCTTGAAAAGGCGGCGCATGTCCCGTAAGGATCCTGATCCCGAATGGGCGAGACCCAATTCTGACCGTCCTTATCGCGCCAATCCCATTTTGCAGGTATCGCGCGGACGTCTTTGAGCTGCCTTTTCGCGCCCTCTTTGATTTTACGTTCCAGAATGGACGCCGGTTCGGGCAGCGCACCTCCGAGTTTCTTCTGCTGTTCGGGCGTCAACTTGGAAACCGCAGTATCCCCCGCCAGCCACTGCTCGCCCTTTTCCTGAATAGATTTTTGCACATCCGCCGCATTAATGCCAAAAGCGTTCCATGAGCAAAAAGCAATCAATAGAATGATTGATATAATGATAACTTTTTTCATAATACAACCCCGCATAATTTATAAATATGCGCCCGCTTCTTTCATAATGGCGCGCACCTTGCGTCCGTCAAGGGCGCGGGGATTTATCCCCATCTCCATCGAAAGCGCCGCGGCAATTCCCGCAGCCTCTCCGAAGGCGCGGCAACTCGGCTGCACCCTCGGCGACGACTGTCCGACATAATCCGATGAAAAAGAGCGCCCCGCCACAAGCAGATTCTCCACCCCCTTCGGCACAAGGCAGCGATAAGGGATTTCAAAATAACGCTCTCCCTCCGGAACAATGGGAATCTCAAACTCCCCGCATTCCACCTGCGCCCCGTGAACATCCACAGGATAATTGCTCCGCGCAATCGCATCCTCAAATTTGGTATATGTCAAAATATCACGACTAGTCAGCACATATTCGCCGACAATCCGACGCGATTCCCGCACGCCCAGCATCGCCGCCCCATGCATCAACCACGCATTTTCAAAACCCGCAAAATACTTTTTCATAAAACAAACAAGCCGCAAGATGGCGCGGCGCCCATCCACAAGCGCATGCGATTGATAATCCGGACGCGTCACATCCGCCTCCGGTTCAATCTCCGGACAGTTGAACGAAACACACCCCGGTTTGCCCGGAATCCCGAACGCCTGAAAATAATTCCCGTCCCGCTCCTCAAGATCTCCCGCCTCAACCGCCTGACGAAAAATCGGCTCCAGCGCCCACTTCCGCCCCCAAACCATAGCAGTATGGAAAAAAGGCGGCGACATCTCCCCCTTCTGCCCCAGCGATTCCAAAAACCGGCAGAATTTATCAAAATCTATTCCGCCCATTTCAAAACGCAAACTGGTCGGCTGATTGATGCCATTGCCCGGTCTGCCGGAAGCAAACGGCGCGCCGCATCGAAAGGCAACATCCGCATCGCCGGTGGCGTCAATCACACGCTCTGCCAGAATCGCTCCGCGACCGCCCTTGTTCTCCACAACGATGCCCTTGATAACGCCTCCATCGCAGATAGCGGAACAAAAAAAAGAGTTGAATAAAATATCAACCCCTGCTTCCAGAGCCATCTGCTCAAGGACAAATGCCAGATAAACCGGATCGAACCAGCCGTCATTGCCGCTACTATCAACCGCCGCCGCGTTGCAATCAAGCAGACGCGCGATAATTTCTGAATTGATGCCGGAAGGCGAAGGGTTGCCCTTGATGTTATTGTGCATCAAAGGCGTGACGAGTCCCGCAGTCGCCGTGCCGCCGAGGAAGGCGAGTTGCTCGACAAGAACGGTCTTTTTGCCCCGGCGCGCCGCGGCGATAGCGGCAGGCACGCCCGCCGTCCCGCCCCCGACCACCAGCACATGCGCCCGTTTAATAACGGGAATCTCCCGCCCCGCTTCTTTAATAATATCAGCCATGAAAAAAAACTCTCCAAATTAATATTTACGCTTTTTGATAATAAGGCAGAGATAAACTTGAAATGAACATTTCCCGTCAAGAAAATAGATGACCGCGCTACCGGCTGTACTTCTTCCCAAATATTGTATCAATCATCTGCCTGAATGTTCCAAATTGCTCGATTAGGCATGGCTTTCCACCCATCCCCGCCAGTTTTAATCGCTTGACGAGCGAGGTTGAATTATTGCACAAATTTTCAGTAATTGGTTTTCACATATTTGTGACTCTTTCCAAAACGATTATTGAATATATCGGATAGTATTATCATTTGAATGAATGTTATGTCAGATATAAAAACTACATCGCGATCTTGGTATAGCGCAGATATAAAAGAATTCTTACAATCTGATTCTAATAGTATCATTGGTCAGTTAACAAAAAACTGTGACTTTACACTGCTTTCCACACAAACAAATGCTTGGTTGGAAGAAATAACATTTTTTAAGGAGAATTTGAGCGGTCTTAATGGTTCATTATTTTTGGAATTTAATATCCCGCGCATGGGTCGAAGAATTGATGCAGTGCTAATTATAAACTCTGTCATTATTGTTATAGAGTTCAAAGTTGGAGAAATCTCATTTACTCGAGCAGCCATAGAGCAAGTTTGGGATTATGCTTTGGATTTGAAAAATTTCCATGAAGCAAGTCATACCGTTCCAATTATCCCGATATTAATAGCAACAGCAGCAATGACATCAGTTCCGTTCACGCTTCAAGAAGACGCTGACAAAGTATATCGTCCGATTTTACTACACCCTGCTGGTTTTCGTCAGGTTATAGAAAAAGTTATTAATAGGTTTCCCACTGGGAAAATTGATGGACAACAGTGGACATGTGCTCCGTATCATCCGACTCCAACAATTGTTGAAGCAGCTCGAGCCCTTTATGCCCAGCATTCAGTTGAAGCCATTGCCCGATATGATGCTGGAGCACAGAATTTGCGAATCACTTCGCAGCGGGTCGAAGAATTGATAGAAGATGCACGATCACGAAAATTGAAAATCATATGTTTTGTCACCGGGGTCCCAGGAGCGGGGAAAACATTATTGGGGCTGAATATTGCGACACACAGACGAGATTTAGATTTATCAACTCATGCTGTCTTTCTTTCGGGTAATGGTCCCCTTGTTGCCGTTCTTAGAGAAGCCCTTGCCCGCGATGAATATGAACGTAAAAAGAAGCAAGGAATGAGAGTGAGAAAGGGTAAAGTTAAGGAAAGCGTCAAATCATTCATTCAGAATATCCATCATTTTCGTGATGACGCATTGATAAATTCTACCCCACCGGATGAACATGTTGTCATCTTCGACGAGGCACAAAGAGCATGGAACTTACGGCAAACCGCTAATTTCATGCATCGCAAAAAGAAACGCCCTGGCTTTAAGGTTTCAGAACCGGAGTTTCTTATTTCTTGTATGGATCGTCATTCAGAATGGGCGGTTATCATTTGTCTTGTTGGCGGTGGACAGGAAATCAATACAGGCGAAGCAGGGATTGACGCTTGGCTTGAAGCTATAAACAACAAATTTCCGCACTGGAATATATATATTTCGTCTCGCCTTGTTGATAGCGAATATGCTGCTGGCAAGGCTTTGGAAGTTGTGGGGAAACGGCAAAATTCATGTTTTGACGATTGCCTTCATCTCGCTGTTTCTATGAGATCATTTCGAGCCGAGCATGTTTCTACTTTCGTTAAGGCTTTGCTTGATTGTGAAATGAAAAGTGCGCGAGAGACATATGCGAAAATTGCAGAGCGTTACCCCATTGCTCTTACTCGGAATTTAGACCAGGCTAAACAGTGGATACATTCACATGCAAGAGGCTCTGAAAGGTATGGTTTAGTTGCTTCATCGAAAGCTCAGCGACTTAAACCTCACGCTATTGATGTTCGCGTGGATATCGATCCTGTTCATTGGTTTTTAAATGATAAGGGTGATACTCGATCAAGTTACTATCTTGAAGATGCTGCTACTGAATTTCAAGTTCAGGGGTTGGAATTAGACTGGGTATTGGTAACGTGGGATGGGGATTTACGTTTTAATGGTTCGGATTGGGATTTTCATGATTTTCGAGGTGACCGTTGGATTAATATATTAAACACAGATAATCGTCGTTATCTGCGAAATGCTTATCGAGTCTTGCTCACTCGCGCTCGGCAGGGAATGGTAATTTTTGTACCCCAAGGTGATATTAACGATCAAACGAGGGCAGCAAAATATTATGATTCAACTTATTTTTATCTATCTGAACTTGGAATTCCAATCATAAAATAGATTATTATTAAACCTCAAGGAGGAAATAAATGGAAAAGCAAAAAAATATCGGTCGTTTGGAAATAGTTCCAATACGCCAAGTTTTTCCCAAAGAAGCAAAGCACTTCACTGTATGGATGGAAGAACATATTGAAGACCTTGCAGAACGTCTTAATGTCGAACTTTCTGTCGTTCAACGGGAAAAAGAAGTTGGGGAATTTAATGTCGACCTCCTTTGTGAGGATAATGATGGTCATTATGTTATTATTGAGAACCAACTTGAACGAACAGATCATGATCATCTGGGGAAACTATTGACCTATTTAGTTAACCTCGAGGCAAGCATGGCAATTTGGATAACCTCAGCCCCGCGCCCTGAACATCAGAAAGTCATTGATTGGTTGAATGAATCTACCGGCGAAAACATTTCTTTCTATCTTGTTAAAGTGGAGGCGACAAAGATAGGCGACTCGCCTTACGCGCCTTTGTTTACTAGCGGCGCCGGATACTCAGTCAAAGGAAACTGGCAAGACAAAAAAAGAGTTGGCGGCTCGTCATTATTTACGTCTCGAATTTTGGCAATCTCTTTTAGAGAGAAGTAAGGGAAAAACAAAATTGTTTTCAAATATTTCACCTGGCACATCTAGTTGGATCTCAATGGGGGCGGGAAAAACAGGTGTTTCATTTAATTATTATATTCTCATGGATCGGGCTAGGATTGAATTATATATTTATTATGACCATGACACTGGCGAAAAAAATAAAGAGATATTTGATGAGTTATATAAACAGAAAAATTCAATTGAGAACGAACTTGGCGAGCAACTTTATTGGGAGCGTCTTGATGACAAGAGATCGTCTAGAATATATAAAAAATGTACACAAGGCGGATTGTTAAATAAAGAAATATGGCCCCAAATACAAGATGAGATGATAGAAGGGCTGATTCGTTTTCACAAAGCAATCAAACCGCGTCTCGACAAAATTAAAGTTTGATTGGCACAAAACGAATCTAAAATTTAACTGCTTCTACTTCCCCCTCTTCTGCTCCAACAGCCGGTCTATTTCTTTTTGCATACGCGTCTGAACATCGTCGAGGAGCTGCTGGGGCGAGCCGTCGCCATAAACCGCATATTCCTCCGCGCGGTTGAGCTCCGTCATGCAGCGCGCCCAAATAGGCAGCGGCGGCGGTCCGAAAACATTCTCCCCGCTCATAATCTCCGCCAAATCCCGATACACCGGGTCGCTTGTGAAGGCGGGGTCTTTCGCCACTTCAATCAGCGGCGGCAGGTTGTGCAGCGCCAGACAAAATTCCTTTATCTGCTCCGGCTGCGTCAGATAATTCAATAATTCCCACGCCTCCGCCTTGTGCTTTGACGCCGCAGGAATCGCAAACACCGACCCGCCCACAAGGCAGCAGTTGGCGCGTCCCCCCGGCGGGCTCGGATAGGCAAACCATCCGTAATTTATTTGGGGTGCATATTTCTTTAGATGATGCGTCATGTATTCGCCTGAATGATATATCGCCGCCTTGCCAACGTAAAACGGGCAGTTGGCGGAGGTTATCCAGCCGCCGAAAGATTTTTCAAACCGGCGCAATTTCCGCACGTCATATCTGTGCGAAATCTTTTGCATCCATTCCAACGCCCGCACATTTTCCGGACGGTTCATCGTCACCTTGCGCGCCGCCTCATCATACCAGCTCCCGCCGAAAACATATCCCCAGAAAATGACATTGTAGGGAAGAGTCCCATAACGCTCAAGGTTGCCGTCCTTGCTGTATTTCACGCAGCGGTCGTTAATCTCTTCGAATTCATCCAGCGTTTTGGGGACGCGGTCGGCGCCCCAGCCAACTTCTTGAAAGATGTCTTTGTTATAAAAGAAGACTGAGCCATTCGTGGTCATCGCCAACGCATAAACCTTGCCGTCAAAATGGAACATGCGCCATAAGCCGGGCATGTATTCTTTGGCGAGGTTGCGCCCCGATTGGGCGATATAGGAATCGAGCGGCTCAAGGACGTCGCGGATGGCGTAACTGGCGAGTTCCTCCGCCCAGATGCACGACATCAGGTCGGGCGTGTCGCCTCCGGCAAAGGCAATGCGCACCTTTTGATAAACGCCCGCGACTGTGACAAGACGGCAATGGATGCTCGGTTGCGATGCATTAAAGCGGTCAATAATCTTTTGAAGCGCATCCATCTCTTGCCCCGTCCACCCCGTCCAAAAAACGATTTCTGTTTTCCCCTTTGCCAGATTCTCAGGACGAGAACAGTTGCAGCAGATGGCAGCTATCGAAATCATCAAAGCCGAAAGAATGTATTTATTGATTCTCATGAAAGAATACACAGCGCAATTGATAACTCTGAATCAAGGAGAATAATGAACCCGACAAAAATTTTATAAATGGTTGCTCTTGACACCGTCATTTCACAATAAACATAACCCCGCTCATATTTGTTTGAAAATCTAAAAAAAAGAAAAGGAGCCGGCTATGAAAAAGTTGTTGTTGGCAGTTGTCGCGTCCCTGCTATTTTCGCTGTTTATTTTACCCTGTATCGCCGCTAACCGACCCGTTGTTATTGAAGAATTCGTCAGCACTAATTGCAGTCACTGCTATGGCGCAGGAATGGCTCTCGACCGCGTTAAAGCAAACTATTCCTTTTATGATGTTATCATCTTAGCCTATCATGTGAATGATTCATTCAAAAATAACATCTGTTCTGAGCGTCAAAAATTCTATGGCGCAAGCGGAACGCCGACCGTATTTTTCAACGGTCTTGGTAAAGTCACCGGCGGTCCCACCGTTTCCGAAGGCGAATCAGCCATTGCGAATTTATATAATAAATATGTCGCCCAAATAACAAACGAACAAAATCGGACATCCGGCGTCGCTCCATTCACAGTCAACATCACCGGCGTTATTGGTCCTGACAATCCGCAACTCACGGCAAAAATCTCCACAACCAGCGGCTATCAGGGCGCAGCCAAGGCTTTATTCCTGATTATCGAAGATAACATCCCCTATAATGCGCAAAATGGATTAAAGGTCCTGAACGGCGTTGTGCGCGCCCATCTCGGAACGGCGGATTTTTCGCTGCCATCGGCGGGAAGTGTTGACCTGACAGGCTCATTTACCGGAACCGTCCCAAGCTCCAACGCAGCCAATCTGCGCCCCGTTGTCATCATATATAATCCATCCACAAAAGAAGCGCTTGCCTCTTCCGCGTGGTTTTCAGCCGCACCCACCCCAACGCCGCTGCCTAATACTCATGTGACCGGCATTCTCAAAGATGCACAAACGCAAAAGCCGATAAACGGCGCAACTGTGCAGATAGACGGCGGCGCATTCCAAGCCTTCACAAATGCGCAGGGCAAGTTTGAAATCTTCGGCGCGCCAAGCGGCTCCCGCACTTTGCAAGTCTGGGGATTTGCCTATGAATTCAAACAGCAGAATGTAAATGTTCTCAATGGGCAAAACACCAACGTCGGAACAATCAATCTTGCTAAGATGGTTGGTACTGTCGTCGGCAAACTCGTGGACAGTAAAACCCACGAGCCGCTCGCGGCGGCAACGGTGCAACTTGATGGCGGCAATCAGTGGCGCACGCTTACGGATGAACAAGGCAACTTCATGCTCATCTTCGTAACGCCGGGCGCGCACAAATTGCAATCATGGGGTTACGCCTACACATTTCAAGAAAAGAATATTGATGTCAACGCATCGGGTCCGACGGATGTCGGCAGTCTTGCCTTCACCATCATCCCCGACACGGCGCGCGGTCAGGTGGTTGATAAAAACACAGGACGTCCCATCATGGGCGCGCAGGTGCAATACGATGGCGGCGGCGACGGCAAACAAACCATCACGAATGTCAACGGACGCTTCATCCTTGTAAACATTCCGGCTGGCAGCCGCAACCTGCAAACATGGGGGTGGGCATATAGTTTTGCTCAAAAAGGTTTTACCCAAACATCCGGCGCCGCGACAGATATGGGTATTATTCAGATTGAGCCGATTGGCGGCACGGTCAACGGACGCCTCCTTGATGCGGTCAATGGACTTCCTGTTTACAACGCCGTTGCGCAGATGAACGACGGCGTTTACGCCCCATGGAAAACCTCAAGCCTCCTCAACGGCGACTTCATTTTTTATAATGTCACAGGCGGCAATCATCTTTTCCAGACATGGGGTTACGCCTACCGATTCCAGCAACAAAATATCACAGCGCCGGCGGGCGGCAATTTGAATCTGGGAGATATTGCCATGACGCCCGACCCGAACACATTCAACGGACGCGCCCTTGACGCCCAGACGCGCTTACCCATCGGCGGCGCAACAGTCATACTCACCGGCAACGGCAAGAACATCCAAACGACAAGTTTCCCCGACGGGCGATTTGTTTTGCTCAACGTCCCGCAGGGTGTTTATGACATAACTGTGGAAGATTCTCAACACCAGTTAGTCCATATCAAATCGGCGCATCCGGGGCAGAATGCAAACGTTGACATCGGCGATGTTCTGCTGCCCAGAAATTAAAGCAATTTATGAAGATTATTTCTTTTTGTGCTTTATTATCGCGTCAAAAAAAATATCCAAAAATATTTTATATTTTTTATTTTAATATTGACAAGACAATGGGGCTGTTTATAAACGTAAGCCATTAATGTGTTGATTAATGGGCTCGAGAGGTCTATTTTATTAATGGATTTTATTTCCAAAAAAATAAGTCTTATTCTGCCGTTGATTGTAGTCGTCGTGGCAATTGGACTGTTTGCGCTCAACATGGTTCGCAATACAACAGATAACACGGCGGTAAAACCGGCAAACAAGACTGAAACAATTAAACCCGCTGAGGAGCAAAGTCGAACCCAGGAAGCGGCTGACGCCGATTCTCAACCTGCTCAACAGCAGACAGCCGTCGTTTCACCTGCGGCGCCCAAAGCCCCCGCAGCATCAGCGGCAAAGCCGGATGAGTTTAATTCATTGATTGAGGAACTGAAATCGCAATTGGAAGGAAAAAATCCGAAAATCATTCGTGAAATAGCAAAACAAATCGCCAAACTTGGCGAGGGCGCCATTCCTCAAATCCAGAAAATGCTTTCGGATAAAGAAGTCGGGCTCAAAATGAAATTGGAGCTGGTTAAAATTCTTGGGGAAATCGGCGGGGAAAAAGCCATCTATGCCCTTTTGGAAGAAATGGCAAAAAACCCCCATCCCACGATTCAATTCATGGCAAGCAAATCCATATATCATGCAGCAGGCGGCGATATAGACCCATTCCTGAAAAAAGAAATGCTCAAAAAAGATAACTATACCGTCATAGCCTCGCTCCTTAAAACGGTTCAAGAAGTTAAAGACCCGGAAATATTGACAAACCTGAATCTGCTCATGGCTAATGAATCCGCCTCGATGGAGGCGCGCGCCTCCGCTGCAAGATTCCTTGGTCAAGACGGACTGCGTTTCCTTGAAGAAAAAATGGGCGAATCTTCTCAAGAGGAATATTACGATGACATGCTTAAATCCATCACATCTATGGAAACCCCAGAAGCGCTTGACACCCTTTTGCGTCTTACCACCGCTAATGTTTCTGAAGATACGCGCAGAGAAATTTACAGCGCCATCTCTGAAATGATCACAAACCTGACGGACGATGAAAAACTGAATTCTGAAAGTCTGGCAAGAATCGAAGGCGAATTATCGCAGAATCTTATTAATGCGGATGGCGCGGGTGTGGAGCATATCTCCGATGCCCTTTCCAGTATCAACCTTGATAGCGCGCGCTCAGTGCTGCGCGAGGAAATTGACCGCCGCACAGACGCCTCCCAACGTCTTGCCCTTGCCAGCGCCCTTGTGGAAAATTACTCCTCATCCGATATGGAAATGTCGCCCGAAAACAATGACTATCTGCTCGATATGGCAAAGGAATATTCCTCAATTCGTTATGAAGAAGAAATAAGGATTAGAGCTATAAATTTAATACGTACGATAGGGGGTGATCAAGGCACAGAATTTCTGCAAACGTTAACGAATGACAGTAATCTTCGGATCCGCTCGCTGGCTGATAAGTTGATTAAAAACTAACCAAAAAAAATGGAGGATGGAAATTATGTTATCTAAATGCAAACTCGGAGTTTTGATCGCTATCTTCTCCGTGGCTGCGCTGACTGTTTTTGCTCAAGTTAATGTCGGTTATGTCAATATCGTGAATATCTCCGATTGTGATTTCACGGTTACCGGCAGCACAGAAAACTGTCCAAGCTGCGATCCCTGCGGGCAAACCTGCCAGAGCGGCTGCGGCACATGTAAGACCGATGTCAACACGATCACAAATTATTGCCTGGTCCAGGATGTTAAAGGAAATGTTTCCGTAACACTGAATTCTGCCGAGATTGACGCCGATAACGACGGCGACATTGATTACGTTTTCCCAGGCACTTCCGCCAAAGCCAAACTCAAAATCAAGGGCACCAAAAGCTGCGTGAATTGCCAGACCGTTAATAACGAGGCAATCTATCTTTCTTTCAAAACCAAACTGACAGATCCCTGCAGCCGGAAAAAAGTCGGCGAAGTCAAAACATCCATGGTTATCACCTATCTTTGGGCAGGGCAGGATTTCTGCAGCCAGTATGCTATCTCAGTGGTTGAGGAATTCAACATGAACATCAAGAGCAGCTGCGCCAATCCTTGCGGTTACAAGAACAAGTTCGCCGTTTGCGACCTTATCATTGCCGATATTCCTCACGGCGTCACCTATAACGTCGGTTGCTGGAGTGGCGATATCTGCGGTAAAGGCGCAAAAGCCAGCGGAACAGTTCTTATTGCCGAAACCTGGACCGAAGATGCCAAAGTTACATCTGCCTGGAACGGAAGAAAAGGCAAATTCAACCTCAAGAGCAAGAACCTCACAATTAACTACAACGCCACCGCCGCCAGCGGCTGCGGTGAATGCGGTTGTGGGACGCTCAAAGGCAACGCCAAAGTCGGTTATGGAACAACCAACCTCATCAAGGATCCTGCGGATTGGTGCGAAATGCTTACCGAATGTGATGTCCTTGAGTTGTTGATCCCGACTGAAACGGATTGTTGTAACCAGTGCAATAACGAGTGCAATCCCTGCAATAATTGCGGTCTCTGCAATAATTGCGGAAGCTAATCAATTCTCGCTTTAACTCTGGATTACTGTCTTAAACGCCAGCATGTCTTAAAATAATGCCCGCGAAAGCGGGCATTTTTCTTTTTTAGGGAAGCCAAAATCAAAAAGAAAGGATTATGACATGAAGCGTCAGCAATGGGCATCCAGACTCGGCGTGGTTCTTTCCGTAGCCGGAAGCGCCGTCGGACTGGGCAATTTCCTTCGCTTTCCGTCCGTTGCCACACAAAATGGCGGCGGAGTTTTTTTGATTCCCTATTTTATTGCCTTTTTGCTCCTTGGCATTCCTATGTGTTGGGTTGAATGGGGGATGGGACGCTATGGCGGCAAATTCTCGCATGGAAGCGCCATGCCCGCGAAGGGAGGTTGTCGTCATGACAGCTCAGGGATGGATTTTCATGATTGCTTCATGGGCGATTATAACCGGACTTTGCTTTTATTGTTTTCGGCTTATTTTCAAAAGCAAAACGGAAAATATCGTCTATCCTCTTGATGTGGAGTCCCAGTTGGAAAAGGAACAAGACGCCGCCGATTTTGAGAAATAAAGCGAATGTGCGATTGTTTCAACAGATGCGCGGCAGCTGCTCGCCGGAAAGCATGTCAATAATGCGATGCGCTCCAAGCAGCGTTTTCATCACAACTCTTCCCGCATGGGATGCTGTCACTTCGCCGATGATGCGGCTCTCGCGTCCCAGCGTATGACTGCGCATGGCATCAAGAACACAAGAGGAATCCTCCGCAGAAACAATTGCGATGACCTTGCCCTCATTGGCAAGATATAAAGGGTCGAACCCCAAGATTTCACATGCGGCTTTGACATCATCGCGAAGGGGGAGCGCCGCTTCGTCAAGCGTAATCCCGAAATTTGCGCCCTCTGCTATTTCATTCAACGTTGTGGCGATTCCGCCGCGCGTGGGGTCGCGCATGAAACGAATGCCCTCCGAGACTGCCAGCATATCCGAAATGATGCCGTTCAGAGGGGCGCAATCGGATTTGATATCAGATTGAAGGTCAAAATTCCCGCGCGCCGCCATCACCGCCGCGCCATGCTCGCCTATAAAACCATTGATGAGAACCTTATCGCCCGCGCGGATGTGTTCCCGCCCAAAACATCGGCTGCGGCTTCGGCGACCGATTCCAGAAGTATTAATAAAAATCGAATCCGCTTTGCCCTTTTCCACCACCTTAAAATCGCCGGCGACAATTTTTACACCGGCGGCTCGAGCAGCATCCGCCATGCTGTCCGCCACTTTTTCAAGAACCAAAATTTCGCAACCCTCCTCCACAATAAACCCGCACGAAAGAAAAAGCGGCGTCGCGCCCTCAACGGCAAGGTCGTTGACCGTCCCGCAGACGGCAAGCTTGCCAATATCCCCGCCGGGGAAAAAAAGCGGAGACACAACATACGAATCTGTGGTAAAGCATAAGGCATCGCCGTCGCCAACCGGATTGCCAATTACAGCGGAATCGGACATCTGGTCCAGCCATTCATTGCGAAAACGTTTTTGAAACAGGGAGCGAATAAGGTTGTGCATCTGAATTCCGCCGCTGCCATGAGCCAGTGTAATTTTTTCGCCCGCGATTTTTTCCGTTATCCCCATATTTCTTTCATCCGTTCCCATATTTGTAATATGCGGCGCATGTCCCCTCGGAGGATACCATGCACGCGCCGACCGGGTTTTCCGGCGTGCAGGTTTTGCGGAAAAGCGGACAATCCATCGGCAATCTGACGCCCCGCAATATCATGCCGCAGATGCATCCCGCAGGCTCCCGCGTTTCCCCCACATCCGCCTGTATCACGCGCGCCGCATCCCAATCCCCGAACTCTTCTTTGATTGCAAGACCGCTGGCGGGGATTTTCCCAAGCCCGCGCCAAATGGAATCCACCGGCTCAAACACCTTTTCCATGAACGCCGCCGCTTTGGGATTGCCCTCCGCTGCCACGGCGCGCGAATATTGAATCTCGACAGACGCGCCGCGCTTTTCAATAATCTGACGCAGAATCATCCAGATCCCTTGCAATATATCTAAAGGCTCGAATCCCGCAATAACGCACGGAAGCCCATAATCGCGCGCAATAAATTCATAAGGACGCGAGCCGATGATGGCGCTGACATGCCCCGGACACAAAAATCCATCCAGTTTTAGTTCGGGATCGTTCACCAAAGCAAAAAGAGCAGGCGGCACGATTTTATGACCGCAAAGGACAAAAAAATTCTTCACACCGTCCGCCCGCGCTTTGGCAAGCGTAGCCGCGACAGTTGGCGCAGTTGTCTCGAATCCAACGCCCAAAAATATAACTTTATTCAGCGGATTCTGTTCAGCTATTTTCAAGGCATCCAGAGGGGAATAGACCATCTCGATGCGCGCCCCGTTGCCCCGTTCCTGATAAAGCGAAGAGGATGACCCCGGCACTTTCATCATATCGCCAAATGTGGCAATGATGGCATCCCGTTGCCGCGCTATGGCTATTGCGCGATCCAGATAATCATTGGGCGTCACACAAACCGGACACCCCGGACCTGAAAGCAGCCGCAAGTTTTCGCCCAGCAAACTGCGCAATCCCGCCCGCGCAATGCTCATCGTGTGCGTCCCGCATACCTCCATGATGGCGGCGAGTTCGGAACGCTCCCCGCACGCCTCGGCGATTTTATCAAGAATTCTATGCGCCAGCGCCGGATCTCGATATTCATCCAGATATTTCATGCCAGCTCCAGCATCTCTTTCAAAAGGATGAGCCGCTCGCGCGCATCGTCGTCGTCCAATTTCTGAATGGCAAAGCCGGCATGGACAATCACATAATCGCCGACTTGTAGCGTGTCTTCGGTCAAGAGCGTTAGACTGACGGAGCGCCGAACACCGCCCAGTTCCACTATCGCTTCCATATCTTTTAACTCAACAATTTTCATCGGAACGGCAAGGCACATACTCAAACCTCCTGCAATTGGGCGGCGGCAATAATAGCCTGTCCCAGTGAAATACCGCCGTCATTCGGCGGCACATGCGAATGGACATGAACCTTGAACCCCGCCTCTGTCAATAGCTCGAATGCGCGGCGCAGAAGCATCATATTTTGAAACACCCCGCCGCTCAAGGCAACATTATTTATCGCGGAAGTCTCGCGCAATTCTTTGCAAATATCTGCAATAATTGCCGACACCGTTTCATGAAATTTTATGGATATGGATTTGATATCCATCCCCTTTTGCAAGTCCTCCACAACCCCTCTAATTATCGCGCGGCAATCAATAACCCGCAGACCCGCATCTGTCACAATCTCATAAAGGTATCTGCTTTGTCCATTATCCATTACCCATTGCCCGTCGCCGCCCGCCATCTCAAGTTCAATCGCCGCCTGCCCCTCGTAATTAATACTGTCCCTTGCGCCGCAAAGCGAAGCCACAGCATCAAAAAGACGCCCCATGCTTGAAGTCGGCGGCGAGTTGACCTCGCCGGCAATCATGTTTTGGAGCGTTGCCCATTTGGCGCGGTTCATCCGCCGGTTGAAATCAATATCAATCTTCGCAAAATTTTCGCCAAAGGCGTCGCGAAGATAGACCGCCGCCATGCGCCAAGGCTCGCGAATCGCCGCCTCGCCGCCGGGTAGCGGGAGATATTTCAGATGAGCCGCGCGCTTAAAATCTCGATAGTCCGCAATTAAAAATTCCCCGCCCCACATAGCCCCGTCCGCCCCCAGACCTGTGCCGTCAAATGCGACGCCGATGACTTTTGTTTCGGGCGGAATTTGGTTATCCGCCATGCAGGAGGCGATGTGCGCATGGTGATGTTGAACGCCGATAACACGGAAAGTTGGCTCCGCCGCCGCGGTGTCCCGCGCATATTTTGTGGAGAGATAGTCCGGGTGCAAGTCGCAAAAGGCAATCTCCGGATTTATCTCAAAAATATTCCTGAAATGGGCAATACCTTTTTCAAACGCCGTTAAAGCCTCCAGATTTTCTAAATCCCCAATATGGTGGCTGATTTGAATCTCATCGCCCGAAGCCAACGCGAATGTGTTGCTGAAATGAGCGCCGCAGGCAAGAATGGGCGCCTTTGCCGCAAACGGTAATTTCAACGGCGATGGGGCATAACCGCGAGACCGCCGCAGAATCATCTCTTCCCCCGTCTTGGGAAAAATCCGAGTCACGGAATCATCGCAGGATGTTTCGATGCCGCGATTATGCGTTACGAAAAAATCCGCAATTGCTCCCAACCGCGCCCCCGCTTCCTCGTTCTCATAAGCAATCGGCTCTTTGGATACATTCCCCGATGTCATCACCAGAACAGGCGGCGCCTCCTGCATAATCAGGGCATGCAATGGCGTGTATGGGAGCATGAATCCAAGGTATTGATTATGCGGCGCAACAAAATCTGAGACAGGGAAAAAAGGAGAATCGGAGATACGGCGCTTGAGGATGACTATCGGCGAAGCCGCGCTTTGAAGCAATCGCTCCTCTTCCGGCGAAACCTCGCAATATTGTTTGACGGTCTCCGCGTCCCGCGCCATAAGCGCAAAAGGTTTGTCATAACGCCCCTTTCGTTGGCGCAGGGTTTGCACAGCCGAATCGCTTGCCGCATCGCACGCCAGATGAAATCCCCCCAGCCCCTTGATGGCAACAATCTTTCCCGCCTTCAACATTTTTGCTATTTCCTGAATATCCGTTTTTCTGTTTTCTGCGGACGGCTGATGGCTAAAATTCGATGGCTCTGTTGTAATTGAAATTCGAGGACCGCAAACGGGGCACGCATTCGGTTGCGCGTGGAATCTGCGGTTGAGCGGCTCTTCATATTCTCGGCGGCAGTCGGCGCACATCTCAAAAATACGCATCGTGGTTTTTTCGCGATCGTAAGGAATGCCGCGCACAATCGTGAAACGCGGCCCGCAATTTGTGCAATTGATGAACGGATAATAAAATCGCCGATTGTTCGGGTCGAGCAACTCGCGGCGGCAATCGGCGCAAAGGGCGATATCGGGAGAGACTTGCGTTTTGGGTTTTTCAACTCCGATGCTCGGCACAATTTGAAAAACGTTTTCGCCTTTCGGCTCAATCCACTCATGGATAATCTTGACAATCTTTGCCATCGGCGGGGGAGCGCTTTGGAGCAGGGCAAGGAACGTTTCCGCCTTTTCATGCGCGCCTTCCACTTCAATCAAAACGCCTTCGGAGGTGTTGGTCACCCATCCCGCAAGCCCGCAGTCTCTGGCATGGCGGAATACCGCAGGACGAAAACCAACCCCCTGAACGCGCCCTTCCACGCATATTCGTAAACGCTGTGTCATTGCTTCCCCAAATGAGCGCATTTTTGCCCCGTCAAAAGAAATATGCTGAATACGCCCTCTTTTCCGTCAGCGCCGATTTTATTTGTTTTAACAGCTGTGAAATCACGGATATTGGCAAAACCCGCATTCTCCATCATTCGACTCAGCTCGGCGCGATTAAATCCATTATGAAAAACGCCAATCTTATTCGTGTGGAATAAACCGCCGTCGCTATCTAAATCGGCAATCGCAATGTATCCCTCGGGCGCGGTTGCGTCGTAAAATTGAGCGAACAATGACGCAATATCCTGAATGTGATGGATGGTCATGCTGGACATGATTAGATCAAAACAACCCTCGAGGACATCGCCATCGTCAATATCAAGACGGATGGCTCGCGCATTTTTGAGATTTTGATTTTCAATCTTTGACTTGAAAACATCAATCATACCCTGCGAACTATCCACCCCGGTCACAGACCCTACAAATGGCAGCAGCCTCAGCGAGACAAGCCCCGTCCCGCATCCAAAATCAAGCGCCGACATTTTTGCATTCAGCGGGATTGCCTGCCTGATGGCATTGACAATATCCTCCGCCATCTTGATTCGCCGCGGCGGCTCATCCCACGCCGCCGCGTCCTTGTCGAAATTTCGCTTCTCCATAATTAAAAAAAATATCTTTTCCTTCAACATTCATCAATGGATTTATTATTCCATAAAACAAAAAATTGAAAGGCGTCAATAAGCGATGATGCTGCCATCTTTATAAATTTCGAGGTTAAAGATATTATCAAATAGGCGGGACGCCAACTGGAATAGCTAATCCTTTCAGAACCTCAAAAAAAAAATGCGCGACGCCCTTGAGCGCCAACGGGTTTAGATGCTTATCCGCCGGTTCAATACGACGCCCATTTTTTCCCCGCCGTCAGGTTCTCGTTTTTCAAAATAGATTCGGCGCTCTTGCCCTCAGGAGTGTAATCCCTGAGATAGCCCTGATATTTTTGCGTCACCCACCAGGGATTTTCGGGGTTGGTTATATCGCTTTTTAAATAAGGCATCCAGCTCCACCAAAAAATACCCGACAACCATTTGCGTCCGGTAAGCGCCTGATATGTCGCTATGTAGGAATTGCGCTGGCACTCCTCGCTGGCGGGGAAGTTCAATTTATAATCTCCCGGACTAATATAACACTTTTCAACGCTCCGAAAACCGAATTCCGTAAAAACCACCGGCTTTTGAAATGCCGCGCTCATCTGTTCTAAAACAGAAAGCGGTTGCTGCCACCCCAAAACAAGTTCCGAAATGGTCGCATTTTCCTTTTTCGAGAGGGGGTAATAGGCATCAATGCCAATATAATCAAGCGCCTGCCAAAAATCCTTCCAGAATATTTTTGTTTGCGGCGCGGAGACATCTCTCCATTCCGACCAATCAGCGGCATAGGTGAGTTTACCGCTGTATTTCTGCCGCAGTTCTCCGATGTAGGCAACCCACGCGGGCAAGGTTTTTCCATTTTGCCGCTCGGTGGTATTAATAAGTTCCGTTCCGATGACCAGCATCTCCGTGCCAGATTCCTCCGCCATTTCCGCATAATGATTCATGAACGACTTGTAGGAGGCGAACCATGCGGCAAAGAAGGCGTCGAAATTGGCATCGGACACATACTGGGGCGCGCCGATATCCGCCCGCCATTTGCCGTTCCCAAGATCAATATGCGGTTTCAGGCTTACACGGAGCCCAAGATTTTTCGCATCGCTGATGGCTTTCCGAACAGATTTATCCGATGGAGTTTTGTCGGAATCCATATAAATTGCCGTGCTTTTCTCATCCTCCTGATACCATGTGACAAGGATAGAAACCCAGTTGTTTCCCGTCTCTGCGATTTTTGCAATCGAGCGGGAGGAGTAATCATGCTCATAATCATTATTCCAATAACCGCAAAAATTTATCCCGCGCATGAAAGAAAACGGCGCTGTTGTCGTAACATCGCTCGTTAGAGCCGCAGCAAAAAGATTTGCTGTTTGCGTCAAAAGCAATAAGGCAAGCGTTTTCATAAATCTCATAACATGAACCTTAACAAGCAAACCCGCAGTCGTGCAAATTCAAGCGATGAACAAAACCAATTCGCTATTAACAGCAATCCTAAAAAACGAAAATAATAATACCAGTCCGCGGATTCATGTGTCAAGATGGGAACGCTGTATCAGCTAAACAGCGGGAAATAACCAGTGGAAAATATGCAATAAAAGACAAGTATAAATGCCCGCCAGAACATCGTCAATTGTGATGCCCAAGCCGCCCCGAAGCCGTTGCGACTGGCGGATGGGGAATGGCTTCCAAATATCAAATAATCGAAAAATGAAAAATGATGCCGCAAGATAAAAAGGCGCGGTGGGCAATAGAAACATGGCAAAAAAATACCCGGTTATCTCATCAATAACAACCTTGTGCGGGTCTTTTTCGCCCAGTTGCTTCTCCGCAATTTCAGCAGTTAATATGGAGACGCCGGTCAGGAAAAATAATATCCCCACGTAAAAAACAAGAATAATGTTACGGGTATTCAGATATGAAACGGGCAAATAGAGCGCAACTGCCAGCGCCGAAGCAACCGTGCCGGATATTGGAAAATAACCAGTTCCCAACCCTGTGGCAATAACCATAGTAAATTTATTAAAGACCCTCAAACTAAAACCTCGCGCCCAATTAAAAAGGCCGTGCAGTCCACCTTTGAGAGCGACCAACCAGGTGAGCGTCGGATAGTTAACTCCAGTTAGGCGCTCCTGCGGCACACAGGGGATTCTCCTTATGGCTGCTCCCGTCAAGGCCTGACCCGGTTCGGAGAACCCTGTTGCGCAGGACCCAACCTTCAACGCCACTTGCCCGATTCTGCCTGACCAGCCGAACCCGGGGGCGGACATTCGTCCTGCTGTAGCGGATTGCAGGTATAGGGCACCGCTAGCTCCCCACTTAGCACGGCCAACTCAGTATGTAATATCAAACACAAACAAAAAGGGTTTTATGCGCCCCTCAATATGCCTGTCAACGTCAATTCGTTACTCCATTTCGCTTTTTATGAACTCCATCGGCGGCTGGGGCGTGATGCCAAACCAATATTCCGCGCCATCCTTGAAAGGCTCCATCAATTCAAAATTCTCAAACGACACGCCGCCGGGAATCGGCGACTGCCCGCCCCAGAAGCAGGCGCGTCCATTGACCAGCCCCTTAAGCTGCGGTTGAGGGTTTTCGCATCGCCAATATTGGGTGGATGGCTTTCCTTGATATTTCCACCAGTAAACGGTATCAGGCGAATACTTTGCCTCTTCGGGATTCTTTTCATTTGGAGCGGCGATAAACAAGGCATGTCCCTTTTTGTTGCGAATCAAATCCGATAGAGAAAATTCGGCATGAGGCGTAAAATCATCCCCTTTGAAATCACGCCATAATTCCAAAGATGTCGTAACAGAGCTTTTGAGATGGAGTTCCCGCAGACGCGCAAAATTCCCCATAGTCGCCGTGAGAATGCAATGTTTTAACGGCTTGGAATCCTTCCGCGCAAAAGCCGCTACGCTGAATTCGTAAGGACGCTCCGAGTGAAACCGCAGACGCAAATAAACCTTTGCCCCGTTGTCAAAAGGTTCCACCAGAATATAAACAGTGAGAGTTTGCGTTGTGCCTTCCTTTTCAATAACGCCGCTTGCGGGGGAATGGTGGGATATCCGCGGGGTCTCATCTTCGGGCGAGTTTGCGCTCCAGAATCTTTTCCCCTGAACCTTGTCTAATTTGCTTTGTTCCATTTCGGAAAAACTGCGCCAATCCTCTCCCTGCGCAATCGGCTCAACTGCTATGAAATTGATAAGCACCGAATCCGGCTGACCCATATAGGGGGTAAAAACTCGAAGCAGCCCGCGGGGACCCGACATCGGGTGCAGCCCGACCCTTATTCCATTAGCATGACCCCAGATAGGCTGAGCCAAAACGCTCGAAGCCGGTCTCACCCAGATATCTTCCGCCACTGGACGTGGAAGGGTTTTCCAAAGTTCCGTTTTTTTCTTTGCAAAGGCGCTTATCACACAAAGTAGAACCCCCAGCCCTATCACGCCAATTGTGGCAAACCTCTCCCAAGAGCACGAACAAAATGAGCCGTTTCGTTTGCGAAACATCGCAATCCCCTTCCATCAATAAATCCAAAAAGATGTTTATACGCAATGTCGAAAATCTCATAATTTCCTATCCGTCCGCCTCGCCCCCATTCAATCAAAAAAATAACACAATATCCGCTCGTTGTTTTCGTTTCATGAATCAATCCTTGACTCCGCTTTGCCCTCAATAACATCATATTTTTCACAAGGCGGTTATCATGGAAGAGCGGCGGACGTTTTATCAAATTCAAGAACAGCAAACGCAACGCACAATCTGGCTGTTTATTGGCTTAATTCTTTTTTATTTTATCGGCGTGGGAATACTTTATGCGCTCATAGCCGGCGTAATTTTTAGCGCGCTGTTAGGAATCCCCATTTTTTCCCCATGGCATTTTGTTATAATTTTTGTTATATCCGCCCTCCTTGCAATTTTTCAATGGGAGAACGCCAAAACCAGCGGCGCTGAGTTCATTCTGGAAAAACTTCGGGCGGCGCCCCTCGATACCTCAGACCTATATCACAAAAAATTGGGCGATATTGTGGAAGAGGTGCGGATTGGCGCCGGTTGCAAAAAACCGATTCGCATCTGCGTGATCCCCGCCAATTCTGTCAATACATGCGCCATAATCGGCGCGGACGGCGTCCCAATCATCGCCGCTACCGAAGGGGCGCTGGCGCGGTTCACGAGGGAGGAATTGCAATCTGCCATCGCCCATGAACTGGCGCACATCATGAGCGGCGACGCCCTCTACATAACATTTGCATGCGCCCTTGGAAATATTTTTCAGCGCCTCTCGGATATGCTCGAAATAGAAGAAGAGCGCCCCGTCTTTTTCAATACATGGATGCAACGCCCTGAAGGACGCCAGATGGAATTGCTTGGTCAAACAATTTCGGGAGCTCTCGCGTTGCTCTCGCGGCTCTTTACATTCACCATTAGCCGACAAAGAGAGTATCTTGCCGATGCCAACGCGGTGCAAATCACACGCAATCCGGAGGCGCTCGCACGCGTTATTTATAAAGCGCATAAAAGTTTTTCCTATCTCGGCGATGCCGGCGAGATTTATAGCCCTCTCTTCATTGTGCCGCCGGAGAGCGCGGGGGAAATTGCCGAGCAGGGGTTTTTATCAAAAATTTTTTCCACTCATCCCCCTGTCATGGAACGCATAAACCGCTTGATGGGTATGGCAAATAAAACCGTCCTTAAGGCTCTGAGCGATATCATGGAGCAAAATCAACAAAGGGAAAACGCCCGAATCCAAATATCATCTGTGGATGAAAAACCATCGCGCGAATTTTCTGACGATGCGCCCGCTTCAGATTATGCCAATCCTGACGTTGGTTCTCTTTGGGAAATTCGCAATAGCCAAGGCAAATGGGAAGGTCCTTTCACCATCGCAACCCTTTTTACCATCCCATGGTTCACCGGCATGGCGACGGTGCGCCCGGCTGGCAGCGATGAACCCGCTTTGGCGCGGAGTTTTCCCCCCATATTGGAAACCTTCCGCGCCTCCCAAAAGAAAAATCCCGCCAAAGGACAATGCCCCGTTTGCGGTCAAAATCTTGCAGATTCCCATTATGAGGGAGTTCCAATAAAACAATGCCAGCGATGCGGCGGAAGGCTTGTGCCTGAGGCAGGCATCGTCCGCATCATCGCCCGCCGAGAGGTCAAACCCTCCGACTATCTGCTGCGCAAAGCCCGTCGTTGGAAACGAGAAAACCAAATTAACGTTCAAGCCGTTAATCGAATTAAAAATGCCGAAAAACACCATAGCAAAAAAACTTTGCACAACTGCCCGCTCTGCGGATTTGGCATGATACGGCGTCTTTTCAGCTATCAATATTTTGTGGAAGTTGACGATTGCAAATCATGCAAACAGGTCTGGTTTGACGGCGATGAACTCGAAATTCTCCAGATTCTCATTGAAGATGCGGGATATTGAGGAGAAGGGGAGTAAAGGGCAAGTTTGTTTTGATGTTCAGGAGGTTGGCTTAATTCTAAGCCGCCCCATCCCGAAAAATCAAACATCAAATAACCTAATCCCCCCACCCTTTTGGAGATTCAACATCCGTTCCCCCAACCTATTTCACGATTACATTTTAATTGGCATGACAAGAAAGAGAGTGTCGAGGTGATCCTCTTCACGGAAAATAATCGGGTGCGATGGAGATTTGACATGCATCGTGATTTTATCTGTTTCCATCACATTGAGAGTCTTCATGAGGTAGGTCTGATTGATGGAAAGTTCGAACGGCTTGCCTTCGTATTCAATTTGCGGCTTATAAAGGTTGCCCTTGTATGAACCAAGGTCAAAAGTTTTGGCTTCCAGTTCCAGCTCGTCGGGTTTAAATTTAAAAGTAACGGCGCTGGTTTGGGATTCCGTGACTATAGCCGCTCGACGAATTGCCTTGCTGAAGGCGGTCTTATCCAATGTTATAACATACTCAAAATCCTTGGGGAGCACCAATTCATAATTTGGGAATTCGCCGTCTATTTTGTTCGTTTTGAATTCAATATCATTGATGCGGAAATAAATATGGCGCTCGCCAATGCCGACTTGAACAAGACCTTGCCCAATAAGCACTTTCTGGACCTCTCCCAACGTTTTTTGAGGGATGACCACTCCGATTGATTCCTGACCCTTGCGCCCTGTTCCTATAGCATCCATATAACCAAGAGTTTTCCCATCCGTCGCCGCCATGCGTAAATGGCAGGACGTTTCCTCTGCGGGAGCTTTCGCAACATCCGGAAAGTTGTTATCCACCGTCAGATATGCGCCAAGAAGCACCTTGCGTGGGTCTTTATCAGGAACGGCAAACAGGGTTTTGGTGATGAGCTTTTTTAACACCTCCTGGGTTATCTCAAAAGAAACAAGCGGCTCTATAGCCTTCCATTCCGGGAAATCTTCCGGCGACATGGTCTGCAAATGGTATTCATTGGTGCCCGACGTCACGTCAACAACGCCGTTTTCGTTGAGGGCAAACAGAACTTCAAAAGAGTTGTTTTCCGGCAATTCGCGCACCAGATTCACAAACGGCACGGCGGGCACCGTGATTTTTCCCTCCGCTTCCACCGCCTTAATTTTACATTTTACGGATGAATCGCTGTCGCAACCCATGAATGTTACTTCCTGACCCGACGCTTCAATGAGGATGTTGCTCAGAATCGGCAGACTGGTTTGCTGAAGCACAATGCCGTTTGCCACCTGTGTGGCATAGAGAAGTTCGCCTTTATTTTGAAATTTAACTTTCATGTCTTAATGTTTGCCCTCCCTAAAAATGTGACTGATTATTAATTGGATTAATCCTGCGATGCAAGGTATTTTTATCAGGAAATATCATGCCTTTAATTAATATTTCCACTTGACATCAAAAGGGCGGATAAAGTATTGACTTAATCAGTTGTTTGATAAGTGAATTCGGCTATTAACCCCTGCTACGCTTGTGTAGAGGGTTAAATTATTGAGCCAACAGTCACAATTCGGGAGCTCGAATATCCCTCCGTGTATGACATGTCCCGCCTGTTGGGGTTTCGCGCCTCCAGCCGGGCTCTTCAAAAGCGGTCGTGAGGGCGCCCACCTGCTATCTCGTGACTCAATAATACCCCGAGCACGGCGGTGTGGGGGTTAATTTTTTTGAATCCATATATCATCCGTTCCCGTCCATCGTATGAATCGGCAAAATAATCGAAATACCGCCCGCCCTTTTGGAATCGTCATGGATTGCCTTAATACTGAGGAGTTCATTCAGCAAACGATTCATTGGGCGCGGGAAAAATCACAGCCGAGGCTCATCGTCTATCTCAACGCCCATTGCATCAATCTTTATTTTCGCGATGATGTTTATGCGAGAATTGTGGATGCCGCAGATTGTGTATATGCCGATGGTCAAGCGGTGGTTTGGGCGTCCAAATTTTTGGGACAACCCTTGCCGGAGCGTGTGAATGCAGGCGATTTCTTGGAGGCATTCTGCGAGCGCTGCGCGGAGGAAAACCTATCCATTTATTTTCTCGGTTCGGCTGCGGGCGTGGCGGAGAAAGCGGCGGAAAATCTGAAAAAAAATTGCCCCGCCATGAAAGTTGCTGGCTGCCATTCGGGGTATTTCAAACCAG
The DNA here is from genome assembly GCA_002070185.1 of candidate division BRC1 bacterium ADurb.Bin183. GTDB lineage: Bacteria > Sumerlaeota > Sumerlaeia > MWCT01 > MWCT01 > MWCT01. The sequence goes on along the minus strand of MWCT01000002.1, from coordinate 136,052 downwards.
ATGAGGCGGAGGCGCTTGTTCAAAAAATCAAAGAAACTCATCCTGATATTCTCCTTATCGGAATGGGCGTGCCGCTTCAGGAAAAATTTGCCGCCGCGCGCCTTTCAGAATTGGCGGCGCCCGTTATATGGTGCGTGGGCGCTTTGTTCGAATATTACGCGGGCGTCACGCCGCGCGCCCCGCGCTGGATGCGCACATGCGGTTTGGAATGGCTCTTTCGTCTGATTGTCGAACCTCGGCGCATGTGGCGCCGCTATATTCTGGGGAATGCGGCATTTCTCATAAAAACCGTTCGTTTCCGTTTTGGCAAACCCCCTTCTCCAAAAGTAAAACCATAAACTTTTTATGGTTGACACGCTCGCGCGGCATTTGCGAGACAATCCAATTGTTTTGAGCGGGAGTAGTTCAGTTGGTAGAACACTAGCCTTCCAAGCTAGTCGTCGCGGGTTCAAGTCCCGTCTCCCGCTCCATTTCTTTTTTTGGCTCGCAAACACACCATTCTTATCTTGACGTCGGCGCCATTTTTAAAGATAAAAGATTATCATTGTAAGGGTGATGAATATGAAAGTATTCAGCAACCCCGCAGATTTGCAGCTCGGCAATCGTTGTTTAAAAAAATGTTTAGAACCTGCAATTTGCCATTCATGAAGTCGCAAGCGGCATCCCTCAATGGAGATGAGATATGACAATACAGACAAAAAATAAAACAATGGTTTATCTATTCATGTTTCTGATTGCGGCGCTTGAAATTTATTTGGCTCATGGTTTGGCTGAAAAACCGCAAAAGCGCGCATTGATTATCCCGATTGAGGGAACGATTGACAAGGCTCTTCCCTTTTTTGTGAAAAGGGGAATTATCAAAGCCGAAAAAGCCAAATCCGATTTCATCATTCTCAACATCAACACACTCGGGGGCGATGTGGAAGCGGCGCTTCTCATTCGCGACGCCATCGTTGATTCCAAAATCAAAACCGTTGCCTACATCAACCGAGCCGTCAGCGCCGGAGCCTTAATAGCCCTATCCACCGACCAGATCTGGATGCAACGCGGAGGCGTCATCGGCGCCGCCCAACCTTTCATGTTAGGCGCTTCCTCCGACGAGAATGAATTGTCTGTCCCAAAAGGCAAATTAATCAGCTACGTCTCCGGCGAATTCCGCTCCACCGCCCGACGCAAAGGGCATAATGAAGATATCGCCCAAGCATTCGTTGACCCGAATTACGGTCTCAAGGGATTGCAGGAAAAAGGACGACCCCTCACCTTGACTGATGATGTCGCCCTCAAAGAAAAATTTGTGGCGGGCGTCTGTGAAAACTTTGAAGAGTTCGTCGAAAAAATTGGAGTCAGCCCTTCCGGTTGCCAAAAAGCAGTCCTAACGGCAACGGAAAAATTTGCACGTTTTATCTCCAATCCGATGTATTCTTGGATTTTTCTGCTCATAGGTATTTTAGGGCTGGTCATCGAATTCAAAACGCCGGGCTTTGGAGGCGGCGGGCTGGTCGGAGGAATCGCGCTGGTTCTATTTTTCTGGGGCAATCACATCGCCCAGATGGCAAACTGGCTTGAGATTATTTTGTTTTTCATCGGACTCGGGTTGCTGGCTCTGGAAATTTTTGTTATTCCCGGTTTTGGGCTTGCTGGTTTCTTGGGCATCGGGTTGATTATCGTCTCCATTTTTCTGGCGATGTTTCGCATGCCGCCGGCTGGATTCAGCATCAGCGCATGGCGTCTTTTGCCGCCGCTTGCCACGCTGGCTGTGTCTCTGGTGTTAGGGACGTTATCTATGGCGCTTATCGTAAGGTTTCTACCGGAGACAAGGCTCTGGCGGAATTTGTCGCTTCAAACTGAGATGAGCTCATCCAAAGGGCATGTGGCGTCGGTGGATTTATCCTTTGCCATCGGACGGACTGGATTTGCGGAATCCGTGCTGAGACCTTCAGGGATTGTTCGTATTGACGGAGCGCGGATGGATGCCATTTCACAGGGCGGATATATCCAAGCCGGAACAAAAGTCAAAGTCCTTCGCCTTGAAGGCGGCTCGATTGTGGTTGAACCGTACAATGAAGAGGCTTGAAGAATCGCCTACTTTTTGATTTTAACCTTCATCCCATCCTGAAACACAACACCCGGCAATTCAAGAGCCAGCAGGTCGCCGGCTGTCACCCCATTGACGAATGTCTTATCGCCTTCCGCATGATGAATTTGCACGGATTGTTTAGCCAGCGCGTTATTCCTGACAGCATAAACAAACGCTGCGCCGTTTGGCTCGCGATAAATCGCCTTGGTTGGTATGGCAAACGCGCTTGCGCGGGAACCGGTATGAAAATGAGCGGTTATCCCATATTGAACACCAAGCCCGTCGGGTTTTGTTTCGAGAGAAAAAATAACTTTGACTCTTTGTTCCACAGCGCCGGAAGGAGAGGCTTTTTGGAAACCGACAGGCTCGATGCGAATCACCTTGCCATTTATGGGTTTGGGGTAAGAAGGCACATCAATAACCACCTCAGTCCCAACTCCAATGCGCGGGACAAGAGATGTCAATATTTCAGCCTCGCCCTCTAAATCATTCAGATTGCCAATCACAAAAAGCGCAGAGCCGGCGGGGAGATAACCATCCCCATGCTTGAATATCTCAAGGACAATGCCATCGGCGGGCGAAAGGATTTCGACATATTTAAGCTTATTTTGCGCCTGCGCCAGACGCGCCTTTGCCTGTTCAAGTTTTTTAGTTAGGACAGCAGTTTCAAGCGATTTGTGTTCCATTCTGTCTTCCATTATTTCAGGAACAAGTTTATATGCCTCATAAATAGCGGCAAGAATAGCGCGTGAAAATTCCCGCTTGCGCAATTCAATCAAAGCGCTATTCGCATTCATCTCAGATTCTTCCAATTTGCCCGGCGGCAGAACGCTTGTATGAACAAGGTCAAGGTTGTTTTTGACCTGTTTGGCATAACGGTCATAAAGGGTTTTTTCGGCGGCAACCTGCGCGTCTGCGGCTTTGAGCGCCTGCTCAGCGTTTGCAATAGCCTTGCGCCCGCTTGCCAACACGGACTCCTCAAGTTTTTTGTGGCGGCTCAATTCGATGGCAGATTCCAGCTCTGCCACCGTTGCGCCGATTTCGGCGACGGCGAGTTCTAAAGGCGCACGGTCGAGTGTTGCAATTTTTTGCCCCGCTTTGACGGCGCTTCCCAGTTCCAGTTCAATACGCCCGATGCGCCCCTCCATGGGCATTGTCACAGTATATGTTTTGCTGAGCCGAGTCACGGCTTGTTCTGTGAATGACTCGCGAAACTCAGCCGCCGAGGGTTTGATTGTCTCCACGATAATATCGGCAACCGGCGCCGCCTCTTGCGGCTTGGTGCCGCAACCGCAAATGATAAATCCAGCCAACGCAAATAAAAGAAACGGGACTTTTTTTAACATACTTTTTTCTCCCGAAATAATTATGAACGGGATGTTAAATACCCATAGTTTCCATGTCAAGAAATACGACTGGCATTCTGCAATTTTGGATAGGGCGTTGCGGGCGAATAGCGGAAATTTTATCGGATGGCTGGGCGATATGAAACCAAATGGATATTTATTGGCGGAAAATGCACCTCCGCCGTTTATATAGATTAAACCAATGTCAGATAGGCGAATACTCCGGACGGTTTTGAAAGGGCATTAGCTTAACCTTTGTGGATTTTTTTTAACTCGAGGAGTTTGATGAAATGACGGCGCTCCTCCTCGATGATTTTGTCAATCACATCATGTTGGGATGCGGGGAGCATCCGTTTTGATTCGTGGTAAAATAAAATCGAATCAAGCTCGCTTTTGATTCCAAAGTTGAGCACGTTCAATATATCATTCAGCGCGGTGACTCTTGATGATATCGTATCCACAGGGAAAAGGATGTTATCCAGATATGCCTCCAGATAAGCCTGATAATCGCCGGAGAAACTCATCTGGGCGGATGCGGCGTTTGCCTCGGCTGCCATACTCTCAAATGTAGCCTTGTGTTCGCGTTCCTGCCCGGCAAGGTATTGGAAAATCTGCTTCGCCTCGCCGGATTCCGCAAGAGCCGCCGCTTGACTGTAAAACTCCTCGCCGCTTTCTTCGATACGCACCGCAAATTTCAGGATTTCTTGGGCATTAAAGTATGTCATAATCCTTTTACTCCTTCCATATCCAGTAAAATAAACTCCTCTTTCGGGGCGTTGCATGCCGGGCATCGCCAATCGTCGGGAAGCTCTTCAAAAGGCGTGCCGGGCGCGACTCCGTGCGAGGGGTCGCCGCGGCTTGGATCATAAATCCATCCGCACCATCCGCACTTATATTTGCGTCCCATTGCTCGCCCCCCTTTTCATTTTGTGCTTAAATACTCAAAAGCCGTGAGCAACGCCTTACAACCCTCCCCGCATGCCACAATAATCTGCTTGGCGGGAACGTCCGTCACATCTCCCGCCGCAAAAATGGCAGGTATGTTGGTGCGGCATTTGGGATCTACAATTATTTCGCCAAATGGATTTTTCGCCGCAGCCGGCACAATCTCGCTCACGGGCATGGAGCCTATTTCGATAAAAACACCCTGAACCGGAATGTCAAAAGATTCCGCGCCGCGCTGCGCCTTGATTCCTTTCACAAACGTGTCGCCATAAATAGAAACGATTTTTGTTTCTGTGTAAATTTCCGTCTTGCCGCTTTGCCGCGCCTTTTCCACCATGACTGGATCCGCTTTCAACGAAGGAGCCGCTTCAATAAGGTGGATTTTGGCGGCGATGTTCACAAGTTGAAGAACGGCGTCGAGTCCCGAATTTCCGCCCCCGACCACCGCCACATCCATGTCGGCAAAAAGCGGACCGTCGCACGTGGCGCAGTATGTCACGCCGCGATTGATGAATTGCATTTCGCCCTCCGCGCCCAGCCGGCGCGGAATCCGCCCCGATGCCACAATTGCCGTCCGAGCCTCGTATGAGCCTTTATCGGTTTGAACCTTTATAATCTCTCCATCTTTTTGAACAAGCGTCGCCGCTTCGCCAACCTTCAGCTCCACATTGAATTTATCAAGATGCTCTTTGAATTTGACGGCAAGGTCTGGACCGGTGATGAACTGGTAACCCAGATAATTCTCCACATCCCCGCTCAAAGCGGTCTGCCCGCCGATGTCTTTGGAGACCATCATGAAATTCATTCGCTTTCGAGCGGCATAAATAGCAGCCGTGATGCCGGCTGGACCCGCCCCGATAATGATTAAGTCATACATTATTAAATCCCCAGCGCCTTAATAATTTCGGGTTTATTAAATCCGATAATAATGGTGCCGTCTATATCAACCACAGGCACGCCCATCTGCCCCGATTTTTCAATCATGGCTTTTGCCGCTTCGCGATCCTTGCCCACGTCAATATTTTCGAAAGGAATTTTTTGCTCCGTTAGAAAATTTTTAACCATGATACAATAAGGGCACGTCGCCGTAGAATATACAATCACCTTTTGCGCCATAGATTTTTTTACTCCTCTCTGTTAATATGTTTTAATTACCTCACACAAGCGTCTGCGCGTCAAGCATGATTTGCCATTTGACATCAAGACTTCTTTGCGGGGGCGCCGCGCGATTCCTTGTCCGTCAGACGTTCAATAACGGCGAAATATTTTCGCCATTAGGTTCCCAAAGCCTCTGCATGTTATAGAGCCGGCTGTAAAGACCGTTTATGCTCATCAGTTGTTCATGAGTGCCTGTCTCGCGCACGGATTTATCTTCCAGAACAATGATATTATCTGCTCGGCGGACAGTCGAAAGACGGTGGGCAATGATGATAGTCGTCCTCCCTTTGATAAGGTTTTCTATCGCCTCTTGAATCAGAATCTCCGTTTCCGTGTCCACGGCGGATGTGGCTTCGTCAAGGATAAGGATGGGCGCATTTTTCAAAACCGCTCGCGCAATTGAAAGCCTTTGCTTTTGTCCGCCGGAAAGCCGCACACCCCGTTCCCCAATTATGGTATTATAGCCGTCAGGCAGGCGCATGATGAAATCGTGGGCATTGGCGGCGCGCGCCGCGGCGATCATCTCCTCATCGTTTGCTCCCGGTCGCCCAAAAAGGATATTATCGCGCACGCTCCCATAAAAAAGGAACACATCCTGCAGGACAATGCTTATCTGGCGGCGCAGACTATCCAGAGTGTATTCGCGCAAATCCCGACCGTCCAAACGGATTGCCCCGTTTGTCACGTCATAAAAACGCGGCACGAGTCCTGCCAGCGTTGATTTCCCCACGCCCGAGGGACCCACAAGCGCCGCAACGCTCTTGGCGGGAATATCAAGATTGATATCTTCCAGCACCGGGATGCCTGCGTTATACTCGAAACATACATGGCAAAACGAAATATCCCCCCGCGCCCTGCCGACAATTGGAACAGCATTGGGAACATTATGCGGCTCTTCTGCCTCCATCAACAAATCCGCCACACGATCCGCGCCCGCCATGGCGCTCTGCACGGATTCCCATGCTCCGCTCAAATTCCGCACCGGCGAATAAAAAATCTCAAGATATAAAAAAAACGCAATCAAATCAGCCACAGGCAGCTGTCCCGTCAAAGCCAGCCGCCCCCCAAAGAAAATCACAATCAACGTCCCGATGGAAGATGAAAACTCAACAAAAGGATGAAAAGTCGCCATCAAGCGCAAAGCCTTCAAAAGCGATTTGCGGTAATTTTCTATCCGCAAGTGGACGCGCTCGGATTCGTGCGGCTCGCGCGTAAACGCCTTGATTTCGCGGATGCCGGAAAGATTGTCGTTGAGTATCGCGCTCAAATCTCCCCATTCCTTTTGACGCTTGCGAAATGCGGGACGGACATATCGCGCATAGAATTTCATCGAAAGCAAAACCAGCGGAATCGGAATCATGCTCAAGAGCGCCAACTTCCAGTTGAGAAAAAAAAGGACAAGCGTCACGCCGACAAATGTCCCCGCATTCACAATCACATCCGGTATGGCATGGGCGATTAACTGCTCAAAAAGGTCGGTGTCGTTGATGACATTTGCCATCAGCTGCCCGACCTGTTTATCATGGTAGAACCGCAGCGAAAGACGCTGCAAATGGTTGTAAATATATTTGCGGACATCCGCAACAACGCCCCATCCCGCTATGTGCGATTGATACAACCGCAAATACTGAAGCACGCTGCGCGCCAGATAAACGCAAAAAACAATCAGCGCCAAAACGCCAATCTTGCGCATCGTTTGTATGCCCGCGTCCTGCGCAGAAATCATCTGAATCAAAATCTTGATAATCCACGGAACCAATAGCTGCACAATCACAAGCGCCATCATGCTCAGCGCTGTTATCACAAGCGAGGAGGTGTATTTTTTTGCATTGGAAAAAATGAGTTCTAACGGCTTCATTGTTATTCCTGATTCTTTTTACGGCTTAAAAGCTTTAAGGCATTTGCCGCCTGCATTTGAACGCCCACGCCAAGGCAATCCTCGTCAATATCGAACGATGAATTATGAATCATCGCCGTTATATTTTTTGATTTATTGCCGCATCCAAGATGATAAAACGCGCCCTTTGCCTTATCCAAAAAATATGAAAAATCCTCGGCGCCAAGGCTTGGAAATTCCTTGTAAACAACATTTTCTTTGCCCAGCATCTCCGCGCCGGTTTGCTCAATAACCCTCACAATCTCGTCATTATTGATTAGAGCCTTGTATCCAAAATAAACCCGCACATCTACGCAAGCGCCTAATGCGGCGGCGGTCTTTTCGGCAATCTCCTCCAAACGGTTTTTACAATAAAGCCGAGTCTCAGGGTCAAGCGTCCGCAGCGTGCCGCCGATAGCGACTTCCTCGGCAAGCGCATTGCCCGCCGTTCCGCCGGATATTTTGCCAAAACTCAAAGCAACCGGATTCAGCGGGGAAATGTTGCGGCTCACAAGCGTTTGAAGCGCCGTGATGATATGCGCCGCCGCAACGATAGCGTCCGCGCCCTTTTCCGGATACGCCCCGTGCGCCGATTTGCCGCGCACGATTATTTGTACCGAGTCGGCGGAGGCGTTGAGTTTTCCATAACGAATCTCAATTTGCCCCGTTTGCAGATAACCCATTACATGAAGCCCCAGCACATAATCAACTGTTGGGTTGTCCATGCACCCCTCTTTGACCATGACCTCTGCGCCGCCGCTGCCTTCTTCGTCCGGCTGAAAAAATAATTTCACCTTCCCGCAGAATTGTTTTCTCATCCCGTTAAGAATTTTTGCGGCTCCTAAAAGGATGGTCGTGTGGGCGTCGTGACCGCAGGCGTGCATCACGCCGTCGTTTTGCGATTTATAAGAAACCTCATTTTTTTCCTGCATCGGCAGGGCGTCAATATCGGCGCGGAGCGCCACCACATTCCCGCCTTCTTTGCCCTCTATCATTCCAACCAACCCGGTCCCGGCGATTTTATAATGCTCGATGCCCATTTCGTTCAAATACTGCATAATTTTTTCTTGCGTGCGAAATTCCCTTCTGCCCAGTTCCGGATGCATATGAAAATCCCGCCTTATCTCAATCAGCCAAGGCATGATTTGGCGCGTCATTTCTTTGAGCGTTTCGTTATTCATTCAAGCCTCCTTGATGCATTCTCATATAATCCAAAATTTTTACAACAGCGCCGCCCTTCATATAAACCCGCGGGACGCGGCGCGAGATGCCGGAGATGATGTTGTTTTTGTTGGTATTTGCCAGTCCTGCCAGTTCTTGCACGCTTGGAGCGCCCGCCTGCGCTCCCCAAAGAATCGCCTCATCTCCCGCCCGCGCATCGGGAATATCAGAAACATCCGCTATCATCTGATCCATGGCAATCAACCCGATAGATTTTGCGCGTTTCCCCCGAATAAAAATCTCCGACTTGCCGCTCAAAGAGCGGGGATAACCGTCCGCATAACCGGCGGCAAGAGTCCCAATAACCGTGTTATCGCCTGCTTTGAATTTATCATCATAACCCACGCCCTCGCCTTTTTTCAATTTCTGAATGCGCGTGATCTTTGTTTTGAAAGTCATGATGGGCTTCACGTCAATCATGCCTGCCTGATATTGGGGAATGTATCCATATATGATTGCGCCCGGGCGAATGAAATCCAACGCATACTCTTTATATTTGACCGCCGCTATGCTGTCAGAAATGTGCGCGTATTTGAAATGAACGCCCAAATTTTTTAATGTCGCGATAAAAACAGAGAGCGATTTGAACTGAGCCGCGTCTTCCGTTGTGTCCGCAAGCCGCAAGTGGGAAAAAATCCCTTCAAGGCAAAGATGCGGCAGACGGCTCATGCGAAGAATTTCCTCGGCAAATTCGTCCGTCGGCTCTTTGCCCAAGCGGTGAAATCCGGTATCCACCTTGACGTGCGCCTTTGCGGGAACCCCGCTCTCCCTTGCTGTGCGCGATAATAATTCTGCCTGCTCATATTCAAATATTGTTAAGGTGATATTGTGTTCAACGGCGATTTTCAATAAATGGTTTTCTGTATATCCCATGACCAACAGGGGAGCGCAAATCTCATTTTCCCTCAGTTCCAGCGCTTCCGATAACGCGGCAACGCATAGATATTCAACGCCCATCGGTTCCAGTTCTCGCGCAATGATAACCGCTCCATGACCGTATGCGTCCGCTTTGATAACCGGCGCGAGTTTGACCTTGCCGTCTGTATAATCCCGAAGCGCCTCGATATTTCTCTTCAATTGCTCTAAGTCAATCTCAACCCACGTATTGCGAAATAAATAATTCATGAATCTCTCAACTTTGTGCAATTATGAATAAAGTAGATTTTCAATCTTTGCGCCCTATGGTCAAGATGATTTGATGGGCATAAGGCTCGCAATAAATCGGATTTTATGAATATTCTGGACTTCCTGATTTCATCTATTATGACACTCATCAATCAATTATTTAGAAAGGCAAAGCAAAATGAAAAAATATCCGGCTCTGATTCTGACGAATATATTGTTGATACTCTTTATCATTGAAATAAGCGGCGCCGATGCAAAAAAATCCGCCCCAGCTGCCCGCAATAAACAACCGCAGAGCCAAAGATCCTCAATTAAGCAAAGTCTGGATAATGTCTTCGATGTGCCGGAATTTGCCGATTCCCTCTGGGGGGTGTGCGTCCAGAAACTTGATGGCGAAACACTCTATGACTATAACGGCAATAAGTGGATGCTGCCCGCCTCCAACATGAAAATCTATTCCGGCGCCGCCGCTCTCGATATCCTTGGCGAAAACTTCCGTTACGAAACCCGCCTCGAAGCCATCGGTTCAATCGGAGAAAACGGCAGCCTTAAAGGGCATCTCCTCATCACCGGCTCAGGCGACCCATCGCTCGGCTCGTGGCACATAAAAGATTGGAATGGCAGCGCCGCCCTCCTCAAATCATGGGCGGAGGAACTCAAGAAGAAAGGCATTCAATCAGTGGAAGGAAATATCATCGGCGATGGACGTTATTTCACTGACGAATATTACTGCGACGCGTGGGAAATTGATGACATCCCTTACTGGTATTCCGCCGGCTCCAGCGGGCTTGCCATTGAAGAAAATTGCTTCCGCTTCACCCTTGCCCCCGGCAAAAAAGTCGGCGATAAGGCGCTCCTCACCTTAAACCCCGGCACTCAATATGTTACAGTCATAAACGAAGTCATCACCAAAGAACCCGGTTCCGGCTCCACAGGAGATATTGTCTGGCGCGGAACAGACAGCAACGTCATCCGATTTGCCGGAACGGTGGCGCTTGATGCAAAACCCTTCACACAGCGCGGCTCCGTCTGGGATGGAGCCTGTTATACAGCCTTTTTGTTGAAAGAGGCGCTCCAGCGAGAAGGAATAGCTGTGGCGGGAAAGGCGAGGAACATTCGCGATTTGCCTGATGCGGCATCCATAGACAAGACGCCCGCTTCTGAAAAAATACTGATTGCCGTTCACCAGTCTCCGCCGCTTTCCGACTTCTTGCCGCTGGTCAATAAAATAAGCCACAACTTTTTTGCGGATCATTTATTGCGAACAATAGGCAGGCGGGTCAAAGGTCAGGGCGATTTTAAATCGGGCGCGGATGCCGTCAAAGCATGGCTTAAAAAAATCGGAGCGCCCAACGCCGAAAAACTGGTCATGGAGGATGGCTGCGGACTTTCCCGCAGAGATTTTGTTCAGCCCCGTCAAACCTGCGCTATTTTGCGGTATATGTATAACAAAGAAACGCTGCGAAAAACATATTACGAAAGCCTTTCCTTCGGCGGCGTGGACGGCGAGCTGAAATATCGGATGAGCCAACCGCCGCTTTATCGAAACGTCCGCGCAAAAGCGGGATATATCGCTTATACCAGATGCCTCTCCGGATATGTTAAAAACGCGGACGGCGAGATTTTAGTGTTCAGCATGATGTGCAATCAATTGAGACGCGAGGTGAACACCGCGGATAAATTAATAGACGCCGCCTGCAAAATTCTGGCGGAATACTCTGAAAAATGACGACGCGCCCAACCTCATAAATATTGCTTTCATGCCAAAAATGTCTTGAATAGACCATTTTCAAGGCATAATGATTTATCGCAATTTTAGATGATAAGACAAAATAAAAGGGATTTTTTATGCGTTTGAAACCTGAAAAGATTGACGACCTTGCCAACAAAATTCTTCAGGGAATGAAAGCGGATGCCGATGTCCTTATTCGAGGCGATGAATCCGCCATCCTCCATGAAATCAAAAACGCCATCCTTCTCGACCTCCAGCGCGAAGATGAAATTGAAGAGGAGGCGCGCAAAATTTTGCAACAACACCTGAAAAGAATCTACAGGGACGATATTGATTTCGCAGAACTTTTACGCAAGGCAAAAAAACAAATCGCCAAAGAACGCGGGCTGGTTTTCTGACCAGCCATCCCTAATCAAGGAGGTGGCTTCGTGCGTTTATCAGAGGAACGAATTGAATTTTTATCCAATCAGATTGCTCAAACGCTTCTCAATAAGAAACTCGTCGGGTATTATAACCGCAAGAAAAAACTCAATAACGTCATCGCCCACATCATGATGATGGACTTGAAAATGGAAGATAAAATTGACGAAGAAGTTGTTAAGATGATTAAATCCATCAAACGCGACATACCCGAAGGCAGCTCCGAGTGGGTCTCCATCTTTCAAGAAAAAAAAGCCGAAATTGCCAAACGGCACAATTACATCTATTGACTCGCTCAACCATTACCGAAGATTTAAAATAAAATATCCCATGCAAAAAATAACACAAATTTTCCGTTTTTTGTTTGCAGCTCTTTCAGGTATCTTCTTTCTTTGCGTCCGAATCCTCTGGCTTATTTGCGCCAACCTGATTTTAAAGATTGCCCCAAAACGTAAAAAAGATGAAAGTTTACTCGTTCTCTTTTCTCAAGTGGCATGGTGCGGCGTATGGCAGCGTCCGCAGGAAGAAGCAATGGGTTTCGCCCAAAAACGCCCCGTCCTTTACGTCAGCCCATTGCAGGCGCACGAACCTATACTGCGCTATCCTGCGTGGAAGTATAAAGAATACATAAAAACAGGAAAGGGACTTCTTGTTTTTTCCCCGCTGATTTTCCCGGGGCATTATAAATTCAAATGGATATATCGCCTGAATTGCCTGTTGATTCTTGCGGAGCTGCACGCGGCGCTCGCGAACGTAAAGCAAATTGATTTCTTTACTAACACACCCTTTGTGGAATATCTGGGGGACCGCCTTCCCGTTTCAAAAGTCATCTATGATATTATTGATGATTTTATCGCATTCTCTTGGGCGCCCGCAGGCGCGGATGAGATGGAGAAAAGACTTTTGAAACGCGCCGATGTCGTCCTGACCGGCACATGGGCGCTCTATGAACAAAAAAAGGATATGTGCAAAGAAGCGACCTTTGTTCCCTGCGGCGTAGATTTTGAAAAGTTTCAAAAACCCGCCGCGGATTCTCCATTGCCGGAACCCGAAGATATCCGCGCTCTGCCCCGTCCCATCATAGGATATACGGGAACCCTTTCCGAACGCATAGATGCTGGCATCCTTAGCGGACTCGCCAAAAGATTCCCTAAGGCATCCCTCGTCCTTATCGGACCCGTCCACCGCCATCTGGACGACCTCCCCGCGCTCCCCAACATCCATTATCTCGGATTGAAAAAACACAGCCAGCTGCCCGCTTACTTGCATCATTGTAAAATCGCCTTGCTCCCTTTCAAACTGACCAAAGCCGTCCTTGCCATCAATCCAGTCAAAACACTCGAATACCTCGCCGCAGGATGTGTGGTGGTTTCCACCGCCATACCGGACGTCATTCGTTTCTTTTCAAATGAAGTGACTATCGCCTCCTCGCCGGATGATTTTATCGAAAAAATGGCGCAGCTCCTTGAATCCGACAATGAAGAGCGCATTCGAAAGGGGGTGGAACGCGCCCGAAACGCCACATGGAAGAATATGGTTGAAACAATGGAACGTATTATGGGAAATACCATTGATTCGAATGAACAACCAAAACGGTGACGCCTGATGAAAATTGCGATAGATGCGCGATATCTGACCCGCCAATACAGCGGCATCGGAGCCTATAGCGAAAGACTTTTAGAAGCCCTCGCCCTTCAGGATAAGACCAATGAATACTTCTGTTTTATTCAACCCGATTATACCCGTCCCATTAATTTGAGAGAGAACTTCCATATTATAAGGTATGGCGCGCCGCCCTTATCCACTAAAACCATTTTCTGGCTGCACCGCGCCCTGCGCAAAATCCGCCCGGATTTTCTGCACAGTCTATTCCCTGTATTTCCCGTATTTTATAAAGGCAAACTGCTGGTCACGGTCCATGACCTGCAACCCCTGCTCATGAAAGAATGGACAGGCGGCAAAAGACCTTTTCCCATAAGCGCCTTGTATGAAATCTTTTACCGCTGGATGTATCCGTATACATTCCAGCGCGCCAACTGGCTTATCGCCGTTAGCCATTCCACCAAAGACGCCCTTTCCAATCTCATGCCCGCCCTCGCCGAAAAAACAATCGTCGTTCACTCCGGCGTCGAACCGGACGCCGCCGAAAGCCCAGACCCCGATATTATGGATGCGCTCAGAAAACGATATTCTCTGCCGGAGCGATATATCCTTTTTGTAGGCAGCACCCGCCCCAATAAAAACGTCCCCGCTATGTTGCGGGCGTTTGACCTTTTCCTGAAAATGGGGGAGGAAAGCCGGGACATAGGTTTTGTGATGGTTCTTACAAAAGACAGATTTATTACCGATATAACCCAAATCATCAGACAAAAAAAACTCCAACCTCATATAAGAATTCTGGAACCGGTCAATCAGGCGGAAAAACGCGCCCTTTATCATCATGCGTTGCTTCTCTTTTTTGCCACCAAACTGGAAGGCTTTGGTTTCCCGGTGTTGGAGGCGCAGGCTCAGGGAACGCCGGTTGTGGCTTCCCAAAACGATTCCCTGCCGGAAATAAGCGGAGATTCCGCTCTACTTGTTGACCCGGATGATGAAAAAGTTATGGCGGAAGCCCTTTGGAACGCGGTATATGATAAAAAACTGCGAGCGGAACTCATTGAACGCGGCAAAAGCAACACCGCCAGATTTTCTTGGGAAAAAACAGCCAGACAGATGCTGGAAATATATAATCATTTAATGTGACCAATTAAATCCATTTCATGCTTGACGTAACGCAAAACATTTGATTACGATTTTTATTGAAAAATGGGATGGAATGGAAAGAAAAAAAGATGTAGTGATTTGCTTTTTAAGGGCAGTTTGACGAAGAGTTAATAATTTTAATACCTTTGAAAGGGGTATCTTCGATGAGAATGAAAATAATGGTAGGGTGGGCTGTTTTCCTTTTCTTCATCTCAGGATTTATCTGCGCCCAGCAAAAAGCCTTGTTCACAGATACGTTCACCGGAAAAGATGGAACACGTCCGCCGGGATGGACAATCGTTGATGCGCCCGAGTCGGGTTTCTGGTATTTAAAAGATGGACAGTTCACAACCGGCAATGGCGATGACCTTCTCAACCCTACCGGTTTTTCCTACGCTATCGTCGCTGCGCCGGGTTCGGATGCATGGAAAGATTACACCGTTCAGGCAAATATCTGGATTACCCAAGAAAATGGCAAAGTTCTTCTTGTTGCGCGCTGGCAGGATAAAGATAATCATTACGAAGGCACCCTCGAAACATATCAAGGGCAAAGATTTCTAACCATAGATAAAGTCCTCAAAGGCAAACGAACAGCCCTTGCAAGAGCAAAACACGGGGACTCTGGCGTGAATATCCCCAAAATGGAAGGGGGCGCTTCTTCCGATGACGCCAAAATTATGACCTTTGCTGCGGTTGGCAACAAACTCTCTTTGAGCCTTGCCGGGCATAAATACCTCGAAGTTGAAGACGCCTCTTTTACATCCGGCGCTGCCGGTTTGGGGGAATGGTATTATTTTTGTTATTTTGATGATTTCATCGTAAACCCCGCCGCAGTTGCCGCAGCCGCGCCAACGGCTGCCCCGGGGCGTCCCTCTACAGGAGCAGTCGCCCCTCCCGTCGCTCCCGCCGCGCCGGTTGTTCCCGAAACGATTTATCGAATCCTTATCGGGCAATCGCTCGATGACGCAAAAGCAAAAAATCTGCAAAACCAACTTTTGTCATGGGGTTATTTCCCTGTCGAAATCGCCCCGAACGGCGCTAACTTTGACGTCCTTGTGGGATCTTTTTATTCTGAAGATGAAGCTAAAAAACAAAAACAATTCCTTGAAGAGGAAGGTTTGAATCCTCAAAGCATCGTCACACTCACCGGCGCAAAAGCTACAGAAGCTAAGCAGCAAAGCGCCGAAGCCGCAAAAACAGCCTTCAGAGTTCTTGCCGATGAATTCCCCGATCCTGCATCAGCCAACAATATGAAAACAACCCTTGAGTCCGATGGTTACACCCTCATTGAAGTTGCGGCATTCAACGGCAAACATAGGGTGTATATCGGAACCTTTAATAACCGCGATGAAGCCGAAACGCTGGCAAAAAACATTAAAGCCGACGGTTATATCAACGCCAAAGCCATCGAGGTGGCATCGAAAGAAACCGCGCCGGAATATGCGGCTATCATTTCCGCAATCTCACCCTCAGAAGCGCCCAAGCCCGTTATTCCCGCCAACATTATTCAAAGCAAGGCGTGGCAGGAACTTTCCGATGACCAAAAACAAGAAGTCACAAACGTTTTTATGGCGCAAACATCTTTGCAGGAAGGCAATGTGTATGCCAACGAAATCCTCGAATTGAAAAAGAAAATCAACGAACTCACAAACACACAAAAAGATATCGTGAAAAGCATCCGCGAACAGGCGGAAGAAGAAGCAAAACGCAAACTCGACATAGCAGACCTGATTAGCAAAGCCAGCAAAGCGCGCGATCAAGGCAACTATACCGAAGCACGCAAATTCATCGCCGAACTGGCTGTTGTAGATCCCGGTAACGCCCGCATCGAGCTCATGACAAAATCACTCGATAACCTCGAAAAGAATATCAAATGGGAAGGGCAAGCCGAACTCGAAGCGGAAAATGCGGAAAAAATCAAACGCGCCCGGCAGACAGCCGAACAGATGGAAAAAGATAAAAACTACCAAGGCGCAATCGCACAGTGGAATATTGTCCACGGTCTTGCCAGACCCGACTCTCTGGACGGCAAAGAAGCTGGGACAGCCATCGGACGTATTGAAAGCGCCATGCGGCAGATTGAAGAAACCAAAAAGAAACAAGAAAAAAAGACGCAATTCATGATCTACGGACTCTTAGCGCTCTTTGTTGTCATTCTTGTCATTATCATCTTTTTTGGTATGAAATCCAGAAAACATGACAAAGAACTTTTGCGTCAGGTGCAAGAACTGACTCTTAAACCCTTGATTGAACTTCAGGAAGGCAAAGCGCCCGCAGCTCTTGAAGATAAAACCGCCGGCATCCCGCCAACCGCCGCGGAGATGGTGCGCCCTGCTGCATCAAAAGCCAAGCCCGACGTCTTCCAACCCGAAGCGCCTCACGCCAAACCCTCCAAAAAAACTCCGGCAAAAACCGTTTTTGCGCCGCCGCCCCCGCCCATTATTGAAAAACCCGCGCCTGCAAAAGCTGAAATCTTCCCAGAAGAGGAAGAAATCCCCGTTCCGGAAATTGAACTGCCGCAAGTTGAGCCTGTGGCAACCGCCAGTGTTGCCTCTGAACAACCAATCGTTTTAGAAGACATCCCTGATATAAGCGATGTCATCATAGACACAAAAACAATTGGGAAAGAAGCGGTTCTTGTTAAAACCAACACAGAAGATATCGAAGACATTCTTTCAGGCGGATTGAAAGTTGAAGACACGGCGCCCGCCTTTGAAGAAAAACCGGCTATTGCGGAAACCATCGAACCTGTCAAAGCCTTCGGAGAAACAACAAAAGCCCCAGAAAAAGAAGAACTCGTTTTTGGCAAAATAGACCTTGACCTATCCAGCATTATTGCTGCTCCGGAAACGCCCAAAGAAGAAAAAGCCCCAGAGCCCAAAGTCGAAGCTAAACCAGAAGTCGTAGAAACAACAGCCCGCGTTGAAGCGCCCCTTGCCGAACCGCCCAAACCACAAGCGCCAACGCCTGCCCCAACCCCCCCGCCAGTTGCCGAGCCGACACCCGCTCAGATTGCCTCCGAAGATACCCACTCCGATATAAATCTTGTTTTCCAACAAGATTTTGATGGCGAGGAAATCGGGAAGAAACCCAACAACTGGAAAGGCGATTATAACTACGCTTCCCTTGTTGTCAGCAACGAATCCCCCGCGCCCAATTCACAAAAATGCATCGTGTTTAATAAGGAAAAAGGAGCCGGCAGCGCCTTCTACAGCTGTCGCTTCCCCGATACGGAAGGCGTTGTTGGAGTTGAATTCGATTTCCGTTGCGACCATAAGAATAAATACCTGCTCGGATTCTACGTGGAAAAAGACGAAGACTACCGCTACTCCGTGCATACTGTTGTCCAATATATTGATTCGGGCAAACAAAAAACTCAGCCGTCCCTGCGAGTTCAAGGCAAAGCGGTCAATTACAACTGGGGCGATTGGTGCCACATGAAATATATCGTCAACCTCTTTGACGGCACGGTTGATGGCTATGTGAATGGCGAACTGGTGGCAAATGGCGAAAAACTGGCGAGCTGTCCATCCAGCCTGAACACCATTTCCATACGCGACAACCTTGCCACTGTGGGCAAACTTATGATTGATAACATCAAAATATACAAGATATAATGCTTTTACCCTGCGATTGAAATTTATGTAAAAAAATATAGACAAACAAGGTTGTGTTTTTGTAGCAGGGGATTAATAAGTTAAGGACAAAAAAAACCTTTTATGGGTAAATTATCCCAAAACGTTATCATAGATCAGATTAACGAAAAGATAGATCCTCAGCAACTAATTGAGAAAATCAATTATGCGCCGGAAAAAGTTCAGATTATTGGCACAACTCTCAAATGCTTTTGTCCCATTCATAAAGAAAAGGCGTTTCGCTCATTAATTATTGACCTTAAGAAAAAAACATTTCGCTGCAGTATGAAAGGCTGCAAAGGGTTCGAAGGCGGATCGCTTGTTGAATTTTACGCCCTCCATACAGACCAGTCAGAACTCAAAGCCGCGTTCAGCCTTGCCAAACTCTTGGATCTCCCCATTGACGCCGATTCCATCCGCAACATGTCCGATAATTTTTTGGAAGAAGCCCGTCAGGCGTTTCAAGAACGCCAAATCGAAAAGGCGCAGAATCTGGCATCTCAGTCCATTGATGTCTGGTCTGATAACCATGAAGCGCGCTTCTTCCTTGCGCAAGCGATGGAAGAACTGGGCAATAATGTCGGCGCGGTAAAAGAGTTTCAATGCGCGGCGGATGGTTTTGCCGCTTCGGAAAACTACGCAAGAGCCATTGAAATTTATGAACAGCATCTCCTTCAAAAAGAGCCGCGCAATGAAAACTTCCTGCGCAAAACAGCAACCCTTTACGAACAAACCGGCGCGCCCGATCGAGCCATCCAGTTTTATCAGACTATCGTGTCGGAGAATGAAAGCCGGGATCGCCCCGATAAAAACATCGAATATCTGACCCTAATTCTCAATCTCAACCCCGCGATGAATGAGGCGCGGTTGAAATTGGCTCAGCTTTATGAATCGCAAAATAGCCTGCCGGCTGCCGTTGAGCAATTTATGTTCCTTGCCAACGCCTTGATTGAAAAAAAAGAATATTCATCCGCGCTGCCTCATCTAATTCATCTCAAGGACATCGTTCCGGAAAATTTTGACGCCCGTCAAAAACTCGCCGAGATTTATGAAAAGCTGGGCGACCATAATAAAGCCGAGCAAGAATATCTGGAATTGGGCGAGTCAGCCATCGAAATAGACGAGCTCGAAACAGCGGAAAATTTCTACCGCGTCCTGATTGAAAAATATCCAAAATCCATCGCCGGACGCGATGGATTAATCGCCCTTTATGAAAAGACCCAGAACCGCACGGCGGTCAGCCGCGAGTGCAGCATCCTTGCGGAAATGCTGGAGACAGCGGGGGAAAATGACCGCGCAGCAGCCGTTCTGGCTCGCGCCAAAGAAGTCAATCCCAAGAACGTCAACATCAGGGACAAAATCCGCCAGATACTCATTAAAGCCGGTCGCCTTGATGAAGCAATCGAAGAAATCTTCTGCCTTGCCGACCTTTATCATGAAGCCGGCGATGAACCAAATGTTGCCAAATACCTTGATGAAATCAAAACCCTCAAACCGGATGACCTTTCCACCCGAAGCCGGGCGATTCAAAAATATATCGAATATGACAACCCGCAAAAGGCAAGAGACCTCTTTTCCGATTTTATTAATCAGCTGACTGACGATGAGAATTACGATGGCGCTCTGCAGGTCTGCGATAAGGCGCTTGAATGCGAGAATCAACATGTGCCGTTCCATGAACAGCGGCTCAATATTTTAACCCAACTTGGAAGAACCGCCGAAGCCATCGAAGGATACCGCAGCCTTGCCGCGGCATTCAAACAAAAAGGCGAACTGGAAAAAGCCCTCGAAGCCCTTGGCGAGGCGCTTTCGCTTGATGAAAAAAATATCGAAATCCACCAATCTCTTGTTGAAGTTTATCTGGCTCAAGAAAATAACGCCGGCGCCCTTTCCACCCTTGTCTCGCTCAATCAGATTTTTTTCGACACAGGCGATGTCCAAAACGGTATAGACACTGCGGAGAAAATACTCCAATTAAGCCCGGAAGCTGCCGCCACAAGGGAACGCTTGGCAGACCTCTACCGACAGACAAACGTTTTTGACCGCGCCATTGAGGAATATAACAAAACCGCGGATTATTACATCAACGCCAAACAACCAACCTCCGCCATCCGCAACCTCAAAGCGATTCTTGAAATTGATGAAACCAACATTGAAACCCTCCATCGTTTAGCCGACCTTTTACTGACAAGCGAATCTTTTGAAGCGGCAAAACCTTATCTGATGAAAGGGCTCGAAACCCTTAAAAGCGGCGCGGGAAGCCCCGATGAAATTATTGCAGAATATCGCCGCATCCTGAAACTCAAAGAAGAACAAGTTGAACTCAAAGAGGAATTTGCCGAATACCTCAAAGGAATCGAAAGAAACGCTGAAGCGGCGCAGGTAATCCGCGATTTGGCGGATACCTATGTGCTGGAGGATAATCACGCCAAAGCCGCCGGCTGGCTCGAAGAACTGCTCATATATCACCCGCAGGATAACAAGCTCAAGGCGGAACTGGCGGATATGTATCTCGCCCTTGATATCACACAGGAAGCCGTCAATTATTATGCGCAGGCGGCGCTGGGCTTCCGCGAATCCGGCGATGAAAAAGACGCCATCAATCTTTACAAAAAAATTATCGGCATAGAGCCTCAGGAGGAATCCATCCGCGAAGAACTTGCTATCCTTCTTTCCTCCCACGGCGAGACAAAGGAAGCCATCGAACATAATCTATTCCTGAGCCAGAAACGCACAGCGGAAGGGCGCGAGGCGGAAAACCTCCACATTTATCAACGCCTCCTTGAATTGGAGCCATCCTTGCGGGATGTCCGTGAAAAACTCGCCGCCCTTTATCATGAAATCGGCGAGAATGCCGCGGCATCTGAAAACTACATAACCCTTGCCGATGCCTATGAAAAAGATGGGGATACACAGTCAGCCATCATCCGCAGCCTGCAAGCAAAAGAACTGATTCCAGAAGATGAAGAAATCTATAAACGGCTGATTCGCCTTTATGAAAAAAGCGGCGACAAAGATTCTCTCAAATCCGAACACATCTCCCTTGGCGACCTTTATTTGACTAAATCGGATCCCGATAGCGCAGAGGTCCATTACCGCAAGGCTCAAAAACTGGACCCCACCGATATTGGCATGGGCGAACAGATTGCCAAACTCAATGAAGCCCGTCAAAATTATTCCAAAGCCTGCGAAGAATATCGAAAAGTTGCCAAACTTTATGAGCAAATTGGCGACGTCGAACGCGCCATCGGCAGCCTGCGCCGCGTCAAAGCCCTTGAACCTGATGATTTTGAATGCCGAGAAAACATCGCCCGAATGCTCGCCCAGATTCAAGAAATACCGGACGCCCTCCGCGAGTATTACGACCTTGCCGTTCTCGGATTCGATAAAAAATCCGCCGAGCGCGCCAGCAATTATCTTAAACAAATTGCCGCCCTTGCCCCCGATAATAGCGAAATGCGCATGGCTTCCGCCCAACTCCTTTTCTCCAAAAAGAAAAAACAGGATGGCATGAAGGAATTGCTCGACCTCTCGGACGCCCTCCTTAAGGCGAAGCGTTTCGATGCCGTCCCGCAGGTCGTCGCATTAGGGCTCGAAAAGGACGAGAAAAACTGGACGCTGCGCGAAGCCAGAATCAAGGCATATTTCGGCATGAACCAAACGGCGGAAGCTATTGAAGAATATCGGCAGGCGGCAGACTTGGCATCCTCGGACAAGGATTATACGCGCGCCGAATCCTATCTTGACGCCATCCTTGAAACAAATGCTGAGGATACTCAGGCTTTGCACAAAGCGGTGGAGTGCGCAAGAAACCTCCAAAAAGCCGACCGCGCCATTTACTTTCTTGGAAGCCTTCTTAAAATTTACGAAAAGGCGCAAGATTGGAAAAAGGCAATTGAAGTCGCAAGCCAGATCCTTGCGCAAGAACCCGAAGATGTCGAAATGATGAAGACGCTTTCCCGCCTTCATCTCAACGCCGGCGAAGAATCGGAAGCGGTTGCCCTCTTTGACCGCATCGCCGCTTATTTTTCCAAACACGGCAACTTTGCGGAGGCGTGCAACTACCTCTCCCGCATTCTCGAATACGATACAGACTCCATTCCGACCGTTCGCAAACTCGCATATCTTATCTACGAAAATGAAAACCTCGCCAAGGCGCGCCCCCATTTCAAAAAATTGCTGGACCTGTGCAGAGCAGTTTGCAAACCTGAGGAGATGGTTTCCGAATTTGAAAATATCATCAAGATTGACCAGCAGAACCCCAGCCTTCGCCTCGACTATGCCCGATACCTTCGAGAGCAAAACATCCTCGAAAAGGCAAAAAAACATTTTCTTATGGCTGCGCGTCTCCTTGAGGATGACGCCCGAACGAGAGCGGAAGCCATCAGCATCTATGAAGAACTCCTCGATATTGACACCGATGACGCCGCCCTTTTGGGGAAAATCGCCGCCCTTTGCGCGGAGGAAAAACGTCCGGACGCGGCTTATGCCTATTACCTCCGCTGCGCCGATGCCTATCTGGAATACGAACAAAAAGAAGAAGCAATCCAGAACCTCCTTTCCGCTATCGCCATCAAACCGGAAGAGGCAACACTTTTATCCCGAATAGCGGACCTTTATGTTCAAACTGACCAAATCAAAGACGCAATTGAAAAATATCTGGAACTTTCCGAACTGAACATAAAACAGAACAAGACGCCCGCAAATATTAATGTTTACCAAAAAATTCTGGAACTTGCCCCCGCAGACAAAGCAGTGCGTCTCAAACTTGCAAAACTTTTCGAAAAGCAAAACAAAAAAGACGACGCCATTCTGCAGTATCTCCTTCTCGGGCATCAGTATGAAGATGAAAAAGAATCCAATCAGGCGCTTGCCACATATAAAATCATCCGAAAAATAGATTTTCAAGAAGAAGAAAGCCGCAACAGGATTATTGAAATCTATCTGGCAACAAACCGCGTGGATGACGCCAGAAAAGAAATGCGCGAACTGGCGGATATCGCCCTTAAAAATAAAGCCCTCGACAAAGCGGAATCTTGCCTTATCCGCATTAAAAACCTCGACCCCAACGATGTCTCCATCGCCGAAGAACTCGCACATCTTTACGAGTCCAAAGGAGACCTTGACACCGCTTCGTCAGAATTCCTCCGGGTGGCGGATATATATTTAGCAAAGGATAACGCCGGCAAAGCCATTCAAATCCTCCTCCATGTCAAAGACATGCTGCCGGATAACTTCTCCGTCCGAGAAAAACTGTTCGAACTTTATCAACAGACCAGCCAAAAAGATGAACTCTACTTTGAAGGCATGGATTTGAGCTCCCTCTATTTTGACGCGGGCAAAGAGGGAGAAGCCATCAGAATCTGCCAATCCATTGCCGACTTCGAGCCATCCAACGCCGAAACTCGATTGAAAATCGCCGCCGTTTTTGTGGAGCGCTCGCTCAATAATCAGGCTTTGGAACAATATCAAATAGTATCCAACCAGTATCTCAAAGCAGCAAAATTTGAAGAAACCCTCCGCGTGGCGGATGAGGCTCTGAATTTGGCGCCAGACCAGAGCGCCTTTATCCATCTTAAGATTGAGGCGCATCTGGGCAAAGGCGACCAACAGTCGGCTGTTGAACTCTTGCTCACGCTGGCAGAACTTTACAAAGCTAAAGGCGACGCCGCGGCTCAAGAAGATGCCTTCCGCAAAGCAATTGAAATTCAACCGGGTTATATTCCCGCCCATGAAGGGCTTATCCGCCTGCTGACAAATTCGGGTCAGGTTGATAAAGCCATTAATGAACTCCTCATTCTCAGCGCCATCCACAAAACCGCCAAAAACGCAGCCGGCGCCATCGCCTGCCATCAAGAAATCCTCATTATCCAGCCGGAAAATGTTGACGTGAGAGATGGACTGGCGGCGCTTTACAAGGAGGAAGGGAATCTAACAGGCGCCATTGCTGAGTATTTCACCATTGCCGGACTTTATGAGCAGGATGGCAACATTGATACCGCACGCAGCTATTTTGAGGAAATCCTCAGCATTGATGAAACCAATGTAGAGGCGCTGCATGCCATCATCCGCATTGCCCGCAAACAGAAAGACACAGAAACCTTTATTGCCTTCTCCCAGCGGCTGGCTGACCATTTTGAATCCATTCA
This sequence comes from candidate division BRC1 bacterium ADurb.Bin183, assembly GCA_002070185.1. Taxonomy (GTDB): domain Bacteria; phylum Sumerlaeota; class Sumerlaeia; order MWCT01; family MWCT01; genus MWCT01. The sequence goes on along the minus strand of MWCT01000002.1, from coordinate 111,626 downwards.
AGCTTTTGCAGACGCGGTTCCCCTCTATCAAGGCATCATTCAAGTTAAGGATAGCCATCTGCCCTCCTACCAAAAGATGGCTGCCTGCCTTGAGGGTATGGGCAATATTGATGAAGCACTCGATATTTACAAAACCCTCGCGGCTCAATACCAGAAACAGGGAGCCTTTAAAGCAGCCATTCAACAACTTGAAATTGTTGAAAGACACCGCTCCGATGATGTTGAAACCCTTCAGATGCTTGCCCAACTCCACCTGAAGGTCGGCGCCCCGGATCGGGCAATCCATTACTTCACACAAGCCATCGAAATCCTGCAGCTTCTTGAAAAATTGGACGCCGCCATGGACTTGGCAAAACAGATGATCCGCGTGCGTCCCGAAAGACCCGAATCCCATCTCCTGCTTGCCACGCTGCAAGAAACAGCAGCTGACGCCTCCGCTGCAAAAACATACTCCCATGCGGCAGCCCTCCTTGAAAAAGATGAAAAAACTCAAGAGGCTGTCAATGCGCGCGCCGCCGCTTTGCGCCTTGCACCCGAACTGGTGGAGGAGCGTGAAAAATATGCCGCAGGTTTGAAAATACTTGGCAGAAACAGCGAAGCGCAGGAGCAATTCCTCCGCTTGGCGGAAGAATACACCGAAAAGAAAAATTTCGAAAAAGCCGCCGCATGGGCGGAGCAAGCGCTGAATGTGGATCCCGCCAATTCGGAAGCCCATCGCAAACTCAAACTCATATACACAGCCACAGGCAATGCGGCAAAAGCCCTGCAAGAAATTATCTGGCTCGCCCAATATTTTATTGAAAAAACATTATATCAGGATGCCGATAACCTCCTGCGCGAAGGCATTGAACTGGACGCCGGCAACATAGCCCTCCGTGAAATATTGGTCGCCCTTTACCAGAAAACAGGACAAGCGGATAAAGCCACAGAGCAGCTCTTGAAAATTACGGAGCTCGCCCTTTTCAACGGCGACCTGCCAAAAGCCATTGCCAGCCTCGAATGCGCCAAAGGGCTTGCATCGGACAATGCAGAAATACGCAAAACCCTCGCCGGTCTTTATAAACGAAACAATCAAACCGAAAAGGCGCAAGATGAAATCTGCTCCGTCATGAACCTCTATCTTGAACAGGGGCTTATTGAAGAGGCGCACCAATTAAGCGAATCCCTTATCGAAGACGATCCCAAAGATTGCGCCATGCGCCTTCGCATCGCCGACATCTTCAACAGCCATGGCATCCCCGAACTTGCCTCGCGCCAGTATCTTGAAATCTCCTCCCTTAAAAAAGTCGAAGGACGATATGAAGAAGTCCTCTCCTTTGCGGATAAATGCCTCAGCCTCAATGCGCGCAACCTTGAAGCGCGTGAAAACCGCGTCGAGGCGCTCATGAAACTCAACCGGCGCGAAGACGCCTATCGGGAATTCATGCAAATCTCCGACCTTTATATGGAGTTCGGACTCCTTGAAAAGGCAAGAGACGCCTATTCAGAAATGGGAAGATTGGCGCCGGAAGACCCGCTCCCGCTGCAAAAATTGGTCAATGTTTTTGCGCTTATCAACAACAAGGATGAACAGGTCGCAACCATGCGCCATCTGGCAGACCTTTTTATCCGCAAAGAACAACCCGAAGAAGCGATTGAAACCTTCAAATCCATCTTGGATGTGCGACCCGACGATACCCGCGCGCGCATGAAATATATTGACCTCTACGCCGGAATCGGTTCCGAACTGGAACTCATCGGCGATTATCTCAAATTGATTGAGGTCTTTTCTAAACGAGGCGCACAGTCCGAAGCGGCAAGATTGTTTGATAAACTTATAACCATCGCTCCCAATGACCCTGATATTAAAGAAAAATACATCCAATTCCTTATTCAAAACAAAAACGAGGAACGCGCCTTTTCCGAAATGCTTGCCCTTGCCGCGATTTATGAGGATAATGCCCAATTCAAAAAAGCCATCAATATTCTCGGACAGGCATCTCGCATCGTTCCAAACAACCCAGAGGTCCACCTCCAACTTGCGGAAACGTATGTGCTGATGAACGCCAAAGGAATGGCAGTTCAGGAATTCGGCAAAACCGCCGACCTTTATGAAAAGGCGGGCAACGAAGAAAAAGCTATCGAAATACATAAAAAAATTCTCGATATAGATCCGCAAAATTTGGACGCCTTCAAAAATCTTATTGAACGGCTCAAAGCCTTGGGGCGTTCTAAAAATGCTGTAACTTACGAAACAAAACTCGCCGACCTTTATATCGAACGCGGCCTTTTAGACCTTGCCGAAAATATCTACCGCGACATCCTCGTCGAAGACCCCGAAAATATTGAAATATGGAACTTCCTCATCCAGACGCATCTCCAGATAGGTTTGGAGGAAGACCTTGTTGACGACTACATCGCCCTTGGCGACCTTTATCAGTCTAAGGGCGCGCTTAAAGATGCCATCAGCCAGTATCGCAAGGTTATTGAAACAAGCCCCAACAATGTCGAAGCCCGAAGAAAATATATAGACGCCTACCTCCAGATTGGACTGGAAAACGACCTTGTGAACGATTATCTCGATCTGGCGGACGTTCTCGTCCAAAAAGATGAAGTGGATGAGGCGCTTCGTATCTATTCCCATGTCATGTCCCTTGACCCTGAAAACCAAAAAGCCTTCAACAAATTATCGGAAACAAAATCGCGATACAAAAAAATGGAAAGCGCGAAAAAAGAAGAAACCGCGCCGGAAAAGAAAACACATCCCGTTTCCAAAGGAGTAAAAGAGAAAGCGCCCAAACCCGCAACATCCGCCTCCCAGACCTCATCGCAGGACGCCATTGACAATTATAAAAACATTCTCAGCGTTAATCCTTCCAACGCCAACGCCCGATGCAAACTGGCGGAAATCTACCTGCAACTCGGACGCGTGGACGACGCCGTGGCAGAGTGGGATAAAGCCAGCGAAACTTTTATTTTCAAAGGCGAACTTGATAAAGGAATCAATCTTTGCGAAAAAATTCTGGAACGCAAACCGGCTGATGCCAAAATCCGCGAGCGCCTTTCCAAAGCCATTTTGCAAAAAGATTATTTTAAGGCGATTGACAGCGCCATTTCCTCCTATAGCGACGTTTATGAAAAAACGCCCGGCACAAGCACAACCGGAACATAACATCTTCGCCGGTATAACCTGATTTTATCAAAAAGGGCTAAAGACTTGGAGCATCGAATAATCTATATGACGGCTCCCAATCGTACAGAAGCGGAAAAAATCGCGCTCCTGCTCCTAAAAGAACGCCTCATCGCCTGCGCCAATATCTGCGACGGCATCCAGTCGCACTACCGGTGGAAAGGAAATATCGAATCCGCATCCGAAACCGTCATAATCGTCAAAACCGTCGAGCCCCTTGTTTCAAGAGCCATAGAAAAAGTCAAATCCGTTCACCCCTACGATTGCCCCTGCATCGTCTCCCTTCCGATTCAGGCGGGACTCCAAACATACCTGAATTGGATTGAAGAGGAGACTGAGGCAATTCGAGAATGAAAGAGAGGAGTTGCAATGGAAACTATGGAAGCAATTCTATCCAGACGAAGCATCAGAAAATTCAAACCCGATGCCATTCCGGAGGATGTTGTTAAAAATCTTTTAGAAGCCGCCATGACCGCCCCTTCCGCTGGCAATCAACAACCGTGGCATTTTATCATTATTCAAGATCGGAAGATTCTTGAAGGCATCGCACAGGTTCATCCCTATGCCCAGATGTTGAAAGAGGCGCCGCTTGCCATAGCCGTCTGCGGCGATATGGAAAAACAAGTCCATGAAGGCTATTGGATTCAGGATTGTTCCGCAGCAACGGAAAATCTCCTTCTGGCGGCGCACGACAAAGGTTTGGGCGCTGTTTGGCTCGGCGTTTATCCCAGAGAGCCCCGCGTTCTTGCCATCCAGCAGATTCTCAAACTCCCTGATTTTGTCACGTGTTTGTGTCTTGTGGCGCTGGGTTATCCCGCTGAGGAAAAACCCCCGGCTCATAGATACCTGCCCGAGCGGGTGCATAAAGATTGTTGGTAATTATTTAGGAAAGGCAAAATAACATGAATTGTTTTACTCGATGGATTGCAATATGCCTCTTGAGCGTTGCGGGATGTTGCTTTGCTCAGACGGATATCACAACATCAACCCTTATTGAGGAGCGGGGCGTCTGGCTGAACCGCACCGAAATGTTCGTCCCAAAAGAAAAACTGCTTAACTTTCTGGACAGCTTAATGGCGGCTCATTTCACTTCGGTTTATATAGACACCCTTTTCAAAGGCACAGTAATTTACCCCGAAAGCAAATATCTCCCGCAATTCGAAGAAGTCACCGAACCGGACATACTTTCATGGCTTATCCCCGAAATCAAAAAGCGCAAAATGCGCGCGGAGGCATGGCTCGAGTATGGCTTTTACGCATTTCACACAAAGGATGCAACGCAGACAACCGACCGCGGTGTTTTCCTCTCGAAACATCCGGAACTCACCGCCATCGCGTCCGACGGCGCCTCCTATATCCACAACATAAATTGGGGCGATTTCTTCTCCCTGTGTCCCTCTAATCCCCTCTCTCATAAACTCCTGACGGATCTTTATATCGAAGTGGCGCAGCGCTACCCCTTTGACGGACTGAATCTCGACCGCATTCGCTTTCCCAATGAAAATTTTTGTTATTGCGCCTATTGCCGGGAGAATTTCAAAAAAGATACCGGCTTGGAACTGAAACCATTTCAAGAAGGCACGCCGGAATATCAAAAGTTTGTCTTATGGCGCGAAGAGCAACTGACCGCTTTTATGAAAAATCTGGCGCCTGCAATTCGCGCCGCTCGCCCCGGCATCGCCATCACTATGGCTTCGCTTCCGCCCGATATGAAAGAATCGCACGGGCAATGCTGGGATCGTTGGCTGAAGGAAGGATATATAGACGCCGCTATGCCGATGCTTTACGGCGATGCCGGTTTTAAGAAAAGGATTCAAATAATCAGCCAGTATCCCCGCTGGAACGAGCGCATCTTTCCCGGGCTGGACTCAAGCGGGCTTTCCCCGCAAAAGATATTGGAGCAAATAGAGTATTCACGCCAGCAAGGCGCAAAGGGTATTGCGCTCTGGTATTCGGGAGCAATTGACGATGACCTTCCCATTTTGAGCACAAATTCCTTTGCCCAACCAGCTGTTTCGCCGCTGAAATAATCAACGGCTCTTTTCGATAATAATGAAAAAACTTGCCGCCGCCATTTGCCCGCGTCAAAAAATCTTATATTATATATGATGAGTGATATGAACAAAATTTCCGGAGGTCGCCCATGTTAAAAATGATTGAAGTCATCGGCATTTCCCCCATCGGATTTTCCGACGCCGTCAAAAAAGCCGTGGATGAAACTGTCAAAGCCGGTAAAAAGATTCATTTTTTTGAAACGGTCGAACAACGGGGGACTGTTAGCGAAGGAAAAATCAAAGAGTTTCAGGTCAAAATTCGTATAGCTGTGGATATGAAAACGGAAACCGACGCGCCCTTACACGCTAAAGAAGGCAGCCATGTCTGTCCAACGTGCGGTCAACATTCCGGACCCGACGGGCACATGTGCTATCCCGTCAGCAAGGAGGATAAGACCTGCGACTGGTGCGGCAATGTCATACCCGATGAACGGCATTTGTGCGATGGGAAATTGAAGGAACTGACTTACATCTGCAATAGCTGCGGGCGCACAGCCGTCAAGGCGGAATATCTATGCAACCCCGCCATCATCAAATAATCCCATTTTCTTTTCAAGACGGCGCAAACGCTTTTCTATTTCCGGAGTAAACTCCATTTGAGTTCCCGATGAAAACCCCTGAATGTAGGAGGTCAATTCATCGGAAACGCTCGTCCCATGTACGACTTGAAGAATGACCTCTCGGGCGCGTTGCGGGTTCCCTGCCTGATGCTCGTAATATTTGGCTATCTCAATCGCCCCGATGATTCGCTGCGTTGAACTCGTTTGCAAAAGCCTCTCCCATGCTTGCAGCGCCTGTTCATATCGTCCCATCTTTTTGTATAACATCCCCGCGTGAAAAAGCAGATGGGGGAGCAGCGCCCTATCATCGCAAATATCCAACGCTCGGCAGAGGCAGGACGCCGCCTGTTCCATCCTGCTCATTTTCATAAAGAGCCGCCCCAGCCCCCAAAGTTCAAGCGGTTGGTTCAGCCCCTCATAAACCCCGCCTGAAATCAGGCGGCAAAAAAAGGAAAGAAGCGCGCCAAGTGTTGCAATATCCTGGGCGTTATGGTCGAAGACCGGCAAAATCCGTTCCTGATGATGTCCGCGCACATAATTGAAATATATCATCGGGATAAGGCTGCTCTCCACATCTCGCATACGCCGTATTCCGAACCGCTTCTGCTCAATCGTCTCCAGACGGCAATCCGGGAGAAACCCTTTCCAAAGACGCCTCGAAGGATGCAGCAAATCAATATGCGGCAGCTCCAGATTGACCCGCATCCGATTATTGATAAACCGAGTTGAAAGAAGCGGAACATCGAACGTCTTGCCGTTGAAGCTCACAATGGTATCGGCATGTTTGATTCGCTCTGCAAGATGACGCAACATGAACGCCTCTTGCGGATAATCCTCCATAAAAAACTGTTCGATGACGAAACAGTTATTATCAAAAAAACCAATGCCGCAAAGAAAAGGAAACGTCCCCGTGCCGCCGGCAAGTCCCGTGGTCTCAAGGTCGAGAAAAAGCAGACGCGGAAGATTATCAGACTGCCATTCAGCGGCTCCAGCAAGCGCGGAAAGGGCGTCAGTTGTCAAATCTTCCGGATGCCCGCATCCGGCAAGGCTGTAACCCTCGGGGCTTTTTCCGGTCTCAAATGAAATGCAAATCCTCCTTAATACAAAAGCGCCGTCCTCCGCCGTGATACGCTCGGCATGCGTCAGGTTTTTCAAGATAAAATCATCGCCGGCGCGGGAGTTTTTTTTCTCAAAGAAAAGATCCCCCCGATGAACCTTGCCCACCAGCGAAGGCGGCAATTTAAAATTCTTTATATCCAAGAGACGTATAAACCCTCAAATTATCATTGATTCACGTTTGCGAAATTGGCAAAGAAGATTTGTTTTTCTTATGAAAAATCTTTTTCTTCGTATGCTCTGAAAATCGGGCGCGTCAAGTGATAAGGAAACAAAAGCATTTTGTTTATATCATCATTAGCACAGGAGTCTTTGTTATTCTGATTTTGGCGGCGGTTGTTATTGCGTCAAAAAAAAAGCCGCTCTCGCCGGAGCGCAAGGTCGGCAGAAGGTTCGAGGAAGCGGTTCGCGCTTTGGTGGATAAGAACTTTCCCGCAATGGATGAAATCCTCGCCGCCGATTATGCCGGTTCGATTGGCAAGAATTCCGCTGAGGCGCTGGACATTGCCCATCAATTTCTTGATAATGCCGAAGGGCTTCATGTTCGGCTCCTTGATTTGCATGTCGCATCTAATGGAGACGGCTCATATTCGGTCGCAAGCAATTTCGAATATACCGGATACTATACCGGTTCGGGGGTCTATAACCGCATCCCGCTTTCCGGCGGGTTGCCTGGGTATTCGCCGGGCGAGGTTAAGGCGTTGTTTATTTTTGAAGAGGAGCGCCCGCGTTTGATTCGCATTGAGCTGACGCTGGAAGGACGCAAATTCTGAGCAGAGAAAAATTTATGAAGGCAATTATTTCAAACAGGGAAATCTGGTTAAAACGTCTGACGGCGCTTTCTATTTTGGCGGTTTGTTTTTTAGTCTATTCCCTGACTCTTTCAAAAGCCTTTTATGGTTATGAGGAGGCAAGCGCAAATTATGCGCGCCAGCTGATGTATCTGGGCTATAGCCATGTCCACACCCCCGCCGGAATTGTGGATATTATCTTCTATATGCCTTTTGAATTGCTTTCAAATGTTATCGCCGGCGATTATGAAAACACACTCAGAAACTTTGTCGTCATCCACGCCCTGCCCTTTGCCGCCTCCCTGATTTGTCTGATATTCTATTTTATGGCGCTTGATTTATATGGCTCGGCGCGCCTTGCCGCATCGCTCGCCCTGCTTCTTGCATTCACAACTATGCACTTGCCCTATTCCAAGATGGGGATGGAACTCCAGCATTCTCTTTGGATTCTTTTTTCCGTCTGGATGATAATCCGCTGGATTGGGCGGCGGGATAAAAAGTATCTGGCTCTGGCAGGCATGGGCGCCGGACTGATTATGCTCACAAAACTTTATGGCTTTGTCGCGTCAGGAGCGATAATTCTATTTTTGATTTATGATATTTTGAGCGAACGGGAACGCCGTAAAGAATGGCTTAATGCATCTCTTCATTTCTTGATTCCTTTTTGCGCTATAATAATCCTGCTCCTGATTCATAACCGCCTGCGCTATAACGGATGGATTATTGGGGAACGATATAATCTTGAATACGAATCAAAAACAGTGCCGATTTGGCAGCCCTTGTTCGGTTTTTTGTTCAGCAGCGGCAAAAGCATTTTTATCTATAACCCCTTGCTGATTGCGGCGGTGTTTTATCTGCGTCCATTCTTTCGCGAGAACCGACGCTTGACAATGCTCTGGGTTTTGATTTTCGCCTCCGGCTTTCTTTTTCATTCCCTGATGTGGATATGGACTGATGAATCTTGGGGACCGCGCAAGCTCCACTATCTTGTCCCTCTCACCATGTTGCCGATGGGTATAATGGTTCGCGAATTCCGGCGGTTGAATATTGCGGCGCGAACGGCAATCATCTTTCTTGCCGTCATGGGACTCGCCGTTCAGATATTGGGAACCGCTCTGAATTACGAGGCGCAACCCGAATGCCTCAAATGGCGGCAACTCTCCTCGATGGAAAATATCCGCTACAACCCCCGCCTCTCCCACACAACATTTAACTGCGCCCTTCTCTTTTCAACCATCGAACGATTTCTTACAGGCAACACCCATTATTTTATCTATGACCCGACTTTTTTAATGACCGTCCGTCCAGATAATCCGCGACCTCACGATGCTATGGATTTACAGGGGTTCAGTTTCTTTGATGTTTGGTTTGTTGATAGAAATACGATCCGCCGCGGGAAACTTTTCCTTTATGACCCCATGAAAAAATATCTTCAATTTTTGCTAATTGCCATCCCATTGGCTTTCCTTGCCCTTTATATCTTCAGCCGGCGTATGGATGGAGAAAAAAAATCATGGATAAGCGCCCCGGCGGGATGGCTTTTCCCGCTTTTTTTTGCCGCCGGCATCTGCCTCTGCCTTATATATTCAAAGGCATATACGCGGGAAAAAAACGCCTTCCTTGCAGACACCCCGCCGGTTTTAGACGTTGCCATCGGCGACGACACAAGGGATGAAAAACTGCTTGGCAACGGCTGGCGCATAAGCGAGTGGATGACTGACCCGAAAGACCCGTCATACAAAATACCATTCCGATGGACAAATCGGAGTATCTCACAGATTTTTTTGCCGTGCAAACCAAACACCTCTTACAAACTCGCAATTGAGATGGTCAGCATTTATCCCGGACGACAAACCGTCTGGGTCAACAATCGAAGATTGAAATATGTTTGGAGCCAAAAACAAAGCTTCCAAACATGGGAAATGATTGTCCCTGCTGAAGTTGTGGGACACAACTATGTCAGCACCGTTTCCATTCAACACCATAGCCTGCATATCCCCGCACATGAAGAGCCGGGAGTATCAAAGGACACATCCATTTTAGGGGTTATGGTTTATGGACTGAACTGGACGGAGATTGAGTTGGATGCGGCTCAAAAAAAACGGTGAAGTTTTTTGCGCGCCCGCAGAAATAAACCGCGCAGGCTATTCCTTTTAGAGCGGTGAATCGCTTCAGCCTTTTGGTAAAAATCGGCATCGCAGAGATTCCATGTGATAGGGCATCCGTAATGCGTGGCGCAGACGTCAAATATTGCGCGAAACCCGCATTTTTTTACATCCAAAGGCGGACGCATGATTTGCACCGTTTCCATCTCTTTTCGGAAAATAGCAAACGCCTTGCCGCGCCAAATCTCCTTGATGCCTTGCTCGTTCACATTCCCCAAAGGTTCGCTGCCTCCGTCATTAATGAGCATGCAGCAGGGATAAACCCCGCCATCCCCCCGAATCGCAGCCGAATAATAAGGCATATAGCAATACTCGTTGTTTGCGCGGATGGGCGAAGGATACGGCTCTTCTCGAATGGCATAGACCTCATGCATCGCCTCGCAATAAAAAGGGTCAAGCCCTTCATCCACAAGGTTAACAATGAGCCGCCGTTGGCGCGCGTCGTCAATCAGTGCCTGACGCAAATCCTCCTTGACGCGCTCCTTGTCCTTTTCGGCGATGCGTTTTGACGGTTCGATTCCCGAAATCCCGCGCAGATAAATATAATCCACGCCCAATCGGTTTCCAAGTTTCACCATACGCGGAATATCAAAAGCAGTCCTGCCGCAAATTAAAAACTGTAATGTGATTTTAATGGATGAATCTGAATTTTTGCCACGCCGTTTTTGCGAAAGATATTCCACGTTTTTCACAACCCGATCAAAATTTTGCGGAAGCGTGCCCATTTCTTCGCTGTAAGAGGCGGCGTCGGGATAATTTAACGAAACAATAACCTCATTCACCCTCATGCGAGTCAGACTGTCGGTAATTTCCGGCGATAGCAAAACGCCGTTTGTGGTGAAGTTATCAATGATAATCTTCCGCTCGCACAAAAGGTCGAGAATTTTATGGATGTGTTTGTGGAACAGCGGCTCGCCGCCGCCTGAAAGCCTCACGCTATGCAAGTCCGGCGAAGTCTCATCAAGAATAGAGCGAATGGTTTCATAAGAAAGAAATTTGCCGTTCTGATTGCGATTTTTATTATTGCAAAAAAAACAGTGGAGATTGCAGGGATCGCACCAGTCAAATTCTAAATGATAAGGACCCCCAAATGGGGCGCCCTCGCGAATGCCCCGCAGAATGGTTCGGCGGTTTTCCTCCGTAAGAAATTGCCAGCCCAGCATATTATTACCTGCAACTTGGATTTATGGAAGCCGGGAGCGAGCCGCCTCAAAGGCGATGGCGTCTCCTATTTCGCGCCCCCGTTGAGTTGACCCACGGTAATTATTGATAAGAACGCTGTAAAATATCTCGCGGTTGTTCTCGTTGTAAACCACGCCGGAAAGCCCAATCACCCCGCTGATATTGCCCGTTTTTCCGTAGATTCGTTTGCCGATTTCCCTTGATTCTGCGCTCTCGCCAAAACATTTTTTTAGATAACCCTTCATCTGACCGCGTGGCATCGTCCCAAGAACATCCTTCCACCAAGGCTGCCGGCTCATATATCGCAGAACACATGCAAGCTGATGCGCAGAGGCGCGATTTAGATGAGATAAGCCCGAGCCGTCAATAATCAGAGAGCCGTTATCCCACAATTTTTCTTTACGCAGGAACTCCATGACCGCCTCAGAAGACGCGAGAAACGTCCCTTCTCCTTTGATTTTTTTCCCAATGGTTTTAAGTATGAGCTCCGCAAAAAGGTTCTGGCTGTTTGTGTTCACCGTATCAAGGAGAACTATCAAACGCGGCGATTCGTATGTGGCAACTGTGGTGGTTGGCGGATCCTCTTGGAGCGCTTTTTTCAACACCGGCTCATCATCCAAATCAATCGCCTTTCCCATAACCGGAATGCGCTCCTTCTCCAGCGTCTCCTTCAATACGCTAACAAAATAATGCGTTGGATTATACACCGCCGCCGAATCGCTCATCGTGCCGCCTTTAGGAATCATCCCCCGCGCCACAATCTCATTTGATTTATCCTTGCGATGGAATGAAGACGTCTTATCCGTTCCTTTTTTGCCGATTCGAACCTCGTTTGTGATTTTGACATAACTCGTCGGAGGGTTAAGTTTATAAGGAGCGGTTTTGCCGACGGCGCCGTTTCCGCTCCATACCACATCCACGCAATTATCATTGAAGGATAACGCGGATACCTCGGCGGAAAACCAGCTGCCTCGCGAATTGGGCGACCACCCCTGCCCAAAGGTGTCGTCGCCGAAGTAATCATCATCGCCGACGATGTTCCCTTCGATTTTCTCAATACCCATCCGTTTTAAGGCTTTTGCCCAGTCGCGAAAGATGGCTGTGTTGTCTGATTTATCCTTGCCAAAACGACCTGAAATGCTCGGATCTCCGCTGCCGCTGACAATCACATCGCCTACCAGCGTCTTGTTGCGGATCTTGCCGGTAATCTGAAGAGATGTCTTATATGTGTAATCCGGACCAAGAAAATGCAGCGCCGCAGCGGTTACTTGAAGTTTGTTGCACGATGCGGGCTTCAATGGAACCTCGCCGTTTTTCTCATAAAGAATATCGCCCGTGTCTCCCGCAAGAATGCAAACCCCAACAGTCGCGGAGGCTACATCGTCTCTTGAAAGAATTTTCTCGATATTCTGCCGAAGCTGGTTTTTTGTGATGGCAGCCGTCATATCCGCAGCGGGAATGGCGGCGGTTATAATCGTCATTAAAATTAATGAACCCCCGATTGTGAATAACCTTTTCATGAGACCACCCTGCAAAAAAATTATTTTTTATTCCCCGTCAGGTTCAAAAAGAAATCATTAAGGGATTGGCGGACGGGAGTGAACTCTTCAAGTCGAATATTATTTTGAATCAAAAATTGCGACAGATCCGCGGCGCGTCTTCCACGGCAGGATAATCGCATGCGCCTCTCACCAGCGCGCCCGCCCTGCAGTTCCTCCAGCCAATCCACAGCCCCGATTAATTCTCTCAGACGCTCGGCTGAATCGCTATCCTCGCAAACAACATCCAATTGGCGGGTATCCGGCGCTAAAAGATTTTCCACTTCGCCGCAGGCAACCGCCTCGCCCTCGCGAATCACGCAAACACGATTGCAGGCTTCCTCAACCTCGTGGAGAAGATGGCTTGATATAAGCGCCGTCTTTCCCTGTTTTTGAGTGAAATCTTCAAGAATCCGCCACGCCGCCTCTTTGCCCTCAGGGTCAAGCCCATTGGTAGGCTCGTCAAGAATCAAAAGATCCGGCGAACCCAAAAGCGCCCGCGCAATACCCAAACGCTGGCGCATCCCGCTCGAATAATGCCGCACTTTCAGATTGGCAGCATCGGCAAGCCCCATCTGTTCCAAAACCGCAGGCACTGTCTTGATGGCGTCTTCTCCTAAAAGACGCGCGCTCATCTCAAGATTTTTTTGCGCCGTCAGATGCGGATAAAAAGCCGCCGATTCAATCAACGCGCCGACGCGCCGGCGCGCCCCGTCCAAATCGGAAGGCGGTCTGCCGAATATCGCCGCCTGTCCCGCATCCGCTCTTATCAATCCAAGCAGGATGTATAAGGTCGTGCTCTTTCCCGCTCCATTCGGTCCAAGGAAGCCGAACAAATCCCCGCGTTCAACGCAGAACGAAAGATCCCTGACGGCGTATCGCTTGCCAAATCGTTTGACTAGCCCTTCGACTCGAATGATTTCCTCTTTATCGCCCATTAGCTATTTATTCTCCGCAGATTATCAGGGCAACCAAAGATACATGAAACGCGGCGCAGGATTAATGCTCAATCCCTGCGCGTCCAGATTTATCAAACCAATCTGTGTCTTGTTTCCGATATCAGCGGAAAGGGCGGAAGACTGGGAATAAATATTTTCTTTATGTTCTCCCGGACGCTGATACATAACCACCCGCGCATCGCGGATGCCCGCGCTTGCCTGAGCCAACTTAATCGCATCCGGCAGCATAGCAATCCCGTCAATGAGCCCAGCTTCGTGCGCCTGTTTTGCGGTGTAAATCCGACCATCCGCCAGCGCCCGAATCTTTTCCTTGCTCAAATTCCCGCGACCCGCTGCCACAACATCTAAGAACTTCTCATAATACTCCGTCGTTATATTTTGAAGAATCTCCCTTTCCTCCGCCGAAAAATCCCGCCACATCGAGCCGATATCCTTCTTATCGCACGATTTGATGACGCGCATATCCACACCGATTTTTTGCGTCAAGCCCTCCAATTTCGGATAAACCGCAATAACGCCGATGTTGCCAACCAACGTTGTCGGCTGGGCATAAACAAGATCCGCCGCCATGGAAATATAAAAACCGCCTGAAGCGGCAACACCGCTCAGAATGGCAATGACCGGCTTTTTAGTCTTCCTTTTAAATTCCAAAAGTTCCTCATAAATAACATCCGTAGGTGTGATATCCCCGCCCGGCGAATCAATCCGAAGCAATACCGCCCGAATATACGGGTCTTTCTCAACTATTTTCAGGATTTCCTTGATTTCCTCAGGACTGTTTTTCGAAGAACTGAAAAGACTTCTGGAATCCTCGCCGGAAATAACGCCGGAAAGATCCATTATTAAAACCTTGTCGAATACCCAAAAACCCTCCGCCTCCTGAACCATCGTCTCGCGCAATCGCCCCTTGCGTCCATGAAGACTGGGCGAGACCACGATGGCGCAACCATGCAATAGTAAAGAAAAGGCAAACGCCGCCCAAATACATCTCTTAAATTTTTGCATAAAATCCTCCCGCATGTATTATGAAAAAGTAATGTTGCCCAGTTTGAAAAGATTGACAAGAATAATAATTAACGCCGTTCAAATAAACCATCAATAAAAACCGAGGAGCGTTTGTTTTGTGGCATGGCAAACCGTTAGAAAAAAGATGACGCAAAACTAAAACGCATGAAAAAAAACGTCAATGCGTCATCATGCGAAACCGAAATAAAAAATGCGCGGTAGGTTGTATAAAAAAACGCCGTCGCAAGAATGAGCAGGCTCAAACGTTCCCATTTTTTGATTGCATCGCCCATCGGCTCATTCAAGCGTTTTCATTTTTTATGAAACGGGGGAGCATAAAAAGAAACGATACCGGCAGCGCTGATGGCGCCGGTATCGAATAATTGCTGGAAAAAGGAATTAGACCGCCTTGGCAACCTTGTTTGATTTCAGGCAGCGGGTGCAGACATACTGCCGTTTGGGAGTTCCCGCCGCATCCTTCACGCGAATCTTCTGGATATTTGGCTTAAAGGCATGTTTCCGCTTGTTGTTGGCATGGCTGACCCGATTACCCATCTGTTGGGTCTTGCCGCAAATTTCACACATAGCCATTTTTATTTACCTTCCTTCTGCAAACTCAGCAAAAAAACGAGTAGTATCATCTGCCCAGCCCGCCAAACTGCGTCAAGCACAATTTTGGATAATTTCAATATTGCAAACGGCTTCACAGATCTCATTTCAGGAATATATCATCACAGCCACCGGCTTTTCCGTGGCAAGGCTTTTTCGATGCATCTTCAGACGCTCGATCTCGTGGAGCGTCTCAGCAGTCAGATAACTTTCGCCACAATGGGGACAACTAACGACCGGGATATTCTCAATTAAAAGAAGGCTGTCTCCCTTGCCATATGAACGGGTGACCCGACGCACCCTTGCGCCCAACTTTCCGCAAACGTCGCATTTAATCATTTTTATATCCTCTCTCTTGCGGCGGTTCTCCGACCTATGCCAAATAGACAGTAATGATCACAAGTATGCCCCCATGCCCGAACTTGACTACAAGTTCCATATTTTCATCATTCAATGATTTACCACTCAAACGATATTTCCATTCACCCGTCTGCATATCCTTCTGACGTTCCTCGATTTGCGCTGTCAACAAACAATGCTCAACATCAAAAATTGAAAACCCATCTTCATCCATCTCCTCTTCAGCGTGAAGAGTCATGATATAACGCCGGACACGGACACAATCACGAATCTGAAAAAGGATTCGCTGATACAAAATGAACTACTTTCATATTCAAATATCAGACATTTCGATTTGAACATAATCTGTGTGTCTGCTGAACATCAAGATAAAACATGAGAATTTTTGACATGGATTTATTCGGTATCACAATCGCCCGATTGTTGGAAATAATTGTCTGACTGCTATTTCTTTTTTGTCGCCAACCCGACGATAATAAGAATAATTCCAACAATGAAAATGCCGATTGAGATGATATTGAACCCAACGGCAAATCCACCAATTAAGGATGCGATAAGAACCAATCCTCCAATTCGAGAGAGAGACATTTGACTTTTTTTTGTTTCTTGATTGCTCATAATATGATTTCCTTTCAATTCAAATCCATAAAATAATTAATCCAAAGCAAACACACCAAACGATGAAATAAGCTAAGTTTTGCTTGAGGACTTTTGCACGTTTAAACATATATACCGGAACCAACCATGCTTGGCCCATTTTTGATGTATCATGACCAGCAATTTTAAGTTTCTTCTCATCAATTGTAGCTAATACAATATTTAATACGACAGTAATCACCCATGAAAATGCTAAAAATCCTAAAGGTGCAGGACTGTTAATGATTCCAGCAATAATCCCAACAAAAAAACCAAATATTGATTCGAGTATTTCTCCAATTATTGGCGCAAAAGCAAGAATCCAAATATAGGTATTGTTGACAGCATCACCCGTTAAAGGTGGCGGCCCACTGAAATGGCATTTTAGTTCAGTATATTCAATTTTCACCCAGTCCGACATGCCTTCCTTCCAAACAAAAGATTCATTGTTTAGTTCCTTATTCATTAACATTATTTCTATTTCTTTTCCACTTATGGGTCCTAAACGCTGGCCATTCTTTTCATAAAACCACATTGATGCTTCTTTTTCCGCTTTATCTATTGTTTCTGGGTTTATGTTTTTATCATCAATCATTGTTTTGACTCCTTATAATAAATGCGATTATTCGGGAAAGGTGTGATTGGGAATGGAACATTTCGGATTCTCACCAATAGAATTTACTGTATAAGTGCCTCCAGATGGACATATTGGTTTTTCGCTCTCATAACCATTAGGGCCAAACATTTTGGGATCATTAAGAAATGCTTTTGAGTCAGGAATTTCAGTTCCATTGGATAATTTATTTTCCAATGCCCACTGTTCTTTTGCACTATCTATCTTTGTCAGATTCTCTTGGCATTTTGCGATATTGGCAGCATCATCAGCTTGTGATATTTCTTCGCTGCTCAGTAAAACCGCTGCAAATAAACCTCCGAGCACTATCAATGGTTGATTATCATATATTTCCTTCAATGTTTGTTGCGCTGCCTCTTCAATATTTTGTTCCTTTTGCTGTCCCATGAAGTTTGTTTTTATTCCCATGTATTTTATTTCAAAACGTTTATCGGGATTTATGGTAAATTGCACTACCAATTCCAATGATTTGAATTTTTCGTTAATTTTTATTTTTTTCAAGACATCTTGAAATTCTTTCTTCTCCGCTGCTTCTTCTGTAGAACCTCCAACTGCTTTAAGCATTTGAAGGCAGTGCTCAACTACTTTTTCAGAAGATAAATCGAAACTTCCTTCAAACTGAACCATCCTTTTTCCATTGTCAGATTTGAATGCTTTCCATGATTTGCTTTTGAAATATTTATATCCATCAAATGCTTTTCCGATTGGCAGGCTCTTATCAATATCAAGATACCCATTACGAATTAGAGCCTCATCATTAGTTCTACAACTGCAAAGAAAAAACATGAATAAGGGCATTATTACTCCACATAATACCATCATCTCATTGCGTCTAATTATCATAATTTTTTACCTCTACTTTTTTTTAATGTTTTAAGCAGTGATTTGAGTACAGCCTCTCCTTTCCCATTCACTCTTGTCGTGCCTTCAGTCTCACCCCCTTTCCGTCAAAAAAAACCAACACTCGCTTATTATTCTCAAGTGTCAAGTGCTGGTGTATCTATTGCTGAGATTAATGCCATTTGATTCTATAAAAGACAGTATTGAGGGAATATTAAATTGGATATTAATAATTATGCATGGAGATATGAATAGCGAATCGCCCCTCGACAGGCTCAGGGTTTTGAACGAACGACGAGTAGCGAATAGCGAATAGCGAATAGCGAATAGCGAATAGCGAATAGCGAATAGCGAATAGCGAATTTGGGTCAATTGCAGGTTGGAATTTAGGTGAAATTGTCAATCCAAAAATCCTTATTTGAACCCATTCAATCTTAATGCTAAAACTAATAATTCTTGCAATGCAATAAAAAAATGGCATATTTATGAAAAATTCCTGCTGTTCGAAATTTGATTTTTACCAGCCGGAATTCATAAATAAAAAATGTCGTATATTATTTTGATTGCGGCTGAAATGGGGGAGGGTTAGGTAAATCATTATACTTTTCTAGTGGGCGCATTATGGGTCAAATCGCCATCGGCAAATACGCTCCCTTTATTATCGCCGCCGCCATCCTGCTGGTTTTCGGCAATACGCTCTTTCATCAATTCACCTATGACGACCGAGCGACAATCCTCGAATCGCGTTTCATAGAATCGCCGCGCAACATCCCGCGAATTTTCACACAGGATTACTTCCGCCAAACGCCGGAAAAATCTTTCCGCCCCATCGTCACGCTCGCCTATATCTTTGACCACACGCTCTGGGGAAAGCGTCCAGTCGGATATCATCTCTCCAATTTAATCCTTCATATCTTTGCCGCCCTGCTATTTTATCTCTTTCTTGAACAATTTTTGAAAACACCCGAATCAAGGCTGTTCGCAACGCTTTTCTTTGCCCTGCATCCGGTTGTCTGCGAAGCCGTCAATTCCGTTTCCAACCGCGAGGATCTGCTTGCTGGGGTATTTGTTTTGGCGTCGCTCCTAATAGTTTATCCTAAGGACAGACGCCCATCGGCGGCGGCAATAGCCGTTGGGGCGGCGTTTTCCCTGCTGGCATATTTATCTAAGGAATCCGCCGCGCCTCTTATTCTTATCATCGTATTGATGCCATATATCAGACATAAAAACGGCGCAGAGAAGGCAAATCAACCGCGTCCTGCCTTTATTGCCGCGCAATTGGGAGCCGTCGTCATTTTTATCGCCTTGCGATTTTTCATGATGGTTCCAGAGACAAAAATGATTACCAAAGTTCTCGGCGGGTCTAACTTGGCTGCTACGGCGCATGGAGGCTTTTTATTTTTGAAGACATGGCGGGTGATGCTCGTCCCGCACCCCTTAAATGCAGATTATGTGTTCTGGCATATCAAGGGAGCAATCACAATACAAAGCCTGACTGGCATCATATTTATGTTAATCTATTGTGCATTTCTTTTTATTCTTTGGAAAAAAGGTAAAATGAATGCCGCATTTGCCTTATTGTGGATTCTTGCATTCTTCCTGCCGGTATCGAACCTTATTCCCCTGACCAACCCCTTTGCAGAGCGATATTTTTATCTGCCGCTGATGGGCTTGGCGATAATAGTCGGAAGGCTTTTTGAATCATTAAAATTCAGACGATGGGCGTGGGTTTTGATTTTAGCGCTGGCATGGCTTTCAAACCAGCGAAACCTTGTCTGGAGCAACGACGACACCTTGTGGGCTGCCACATTAAAAACCGAGCCGCGTTCCGTGCGCGCCCTTAATGGGTTGGGGCTATTCCACCTATCGCGCCAGAATCTGATACAATCCCGCAAAGCCTTCCAGACAGCCCTTGAATATGACCCCGATGATTATGAGGTACGCAATAACTTCGCCGTTGCCCTTATCCTTTCTGACATGCCTTTGCAAGCGGAAGCCGAACTCAAAAAGGCGATTATTCTCAAGCCGGATTACGGCAAAGCTCATTACAATCTTGCGCGTCTTTATAAAGGCATGGGCAAGGCGGATGAGGCGCAGCGGCATCTGGAAGCAGCCATCAAGTCTGGTTATCCCGCGTCTTTCGGCGCGCAATAGTTTTACTGGGATGACCCGCCAGCCAGCGGGACGGGCTGCGAGATTTTATCGCCATTGCTCGGCGCCTCGTTTTCCGCCAGATAAACGGCGGCATCCTCAGGGGGCGTGGGGTTGATATAAAACCCCGTGCCCCATTCAAACCCCGCCACGCTTGTCAATTTCGGGATAATCTCGATATGCCAATGATAATGGGGAGCGGCGCCGGTTTCAAACGGCGTCGTGTGGATAAGGTAGTTATAGGGCGGGTCGCCCAGCGTGTATTTAATCTTGCGCAACGTCTGACGCAGAATGCGCGCCAAATCGCTCACGCCGTTTTTCTGGATGTCATTGAAAAAAGCCTCGTGGTGTTTCGGGATAATCCATGTTTCATAAGGGAATCGCGAGGCAAAGGGGAGAAACGATAAAAAAGTGTCGTTTTCTGCCACAATACGCAAATTGTCGTTCAGCTCTTGGTTTATCATATCGCAAAAAACGCAGCGCTCTTTGTAATCATAATACTTGGAAGAACCCGACTCTTCTTCCTGAACACGCTTGGGAATGACCGGCAAGGCAATAATTTGCGAATGGGGATGGTCAAGGGACGCGCCCGCTTCCCGTCCGTGATTCTTGAATATCAGGATGTAACGGAAGCGCGAATCCTTTCTTAGTTCAATGCTTCGGTCGCGATACGCCCAGATGACCTCCTCCACCTGTTTATCTGTCATATCCGCAAGGGAGATGCTGTGATCCGGAGATTCGATGACAACCTCGTGAGCGCCCACGCCATTCATCTTGTCATACATCCCCATGCCCATCCGCTTGGGCTGCCCCTCCACTTGAAGGGCGGGGAATTTATTGGGAACAACGCGCACCCACCAGCCCGGCGAATCTTTTTTGCTTCCAGCTGGACGATAGCTCAATACTTCCGGAGGCGTATGGGTTTCATTCCCAAAGCAAAAAGGGCAAAAGCCCCCTTTTTTCTGCTCACTTTTTTGAATAAAGGCGGCGGGGCGTTTTGCCCGCTCGGTGGCAATAATCACCCACCTGCCAAGGATCGGGTCTTTGCGAAGTTCAGGCATGAAATTTGTCTCCAAAAATATTTAAGTCTATACCAACGTAAATGATAAGTATAGAATACTTTTCCCGACATCCTTTTTGTCAAGAATTTATACCTCTTAAAAACCGGCGAAGATATCGTCCGCAGCGCAACGATGTGATGATTTCATCAATTGATGGCTTCAATATTGCAGAGATTTTTCCCTGTGTTTTTGGCGGCATAAAGATTTTTATCCGCCCGGCGAATCATCTCGTAAACCTCCGCTTCGGGATCTTTTACCAGCTTCCCATATACAACCCCGATGCTAATTGTGACATCCAAATTTTTGGGGCTGCTTTTTGAAACCGCCTCGCGAATCTCGTCGCAGATTTTGGGCAGCGCCTTGGGCGCGATGTGCGGGAAAAAGATGATGAACTCATCGCCGCCATAACGCCCGATGATGTCCGAACTTCGAATGCGCCGCTTCGCATTCTCGCTCACCATTTTTAAAATCTCGTCCCCCGCCAAATGCCCTTGTGTATCGTTAATATTCTTGAACGAATCAATATCGAGCATCATCACAGCAACTTGGTTTTGTTCCCGAAACGCCAGCCGCGCAAGTGGCGTTAGGATGCGGAAAAAACCGCGGCGGTTGCTAACGCCGGTCAGCGGGTCTTCTTCGGACATCTGAGTCAGCCGTTTATTTTCTTTCCAAAGGCGGGATATGGCATCCACAAGAAGCGTCATTTCTGGCGGGACGTTTTCACATTCCTTGAAATGATTCAAAAAATAATTTATATGATTATCATAATCTTCCGCGGCGGATTTATTGTTCGAAAGTTTGTTCACAAACCGCAGCATCCGCTCAAAAGCCGTATGCAACACATAAAATTCCATGCAGTGAGAAATATAATACATCCGAGACGGGATGGTTAATTTTTCCGCCTCCTGTATTAAATCCTTCACGCGTTTTGTTATATTTTCAAGATCGGCAAGAATATCTTCGGGATTATCAAAAATCTGAGGCAGCGTCCCCTCTTTTGCCATTTCAAGCAAAAAGCGCCAGTATTCGATGTGGCGCTGCTCTTCAGCCATCATCTTCAGCCAGAAATTTTTCGTTTTGCCTTTGCACTGTTCGGCAAACCGCTCATAAATATACGCGGCGTTGATGTCTATATTCTCGCACAGTTCAAGGATGCGGATAAGAGATTTCGTGTCTTTCATATAATTTAATCTCCCGAACTCTTGACGTTTAACTTGATGCAAAATCGGTGAGTCAATCGCACCACAAGAAACGCATGTCAACCAGTCTTATAGCAACCGCGCTCTTTGCGTCTTTTATTATTCATAAAAATTCCACAACGCGGCGGAAAGGACGCGGTTCAGGTAATCCATATGCTGAGTCGCCCAGCGGAAATCATCCGCCATTTGTGAATTGGTGGAAATATTATATCCCGGAAAACCGCCGTTGGAGTGAGAAAACCAGCATGCCGCCTTGACGCGGAATCCATGATTTTCGTTGTAAGCGTTGACGGCTTCAAAAAGTTTGCGGATATAACCCGACATGTAATCGTATTTAGGAACGCCCGCCGCGCGCTCCCCGTCGGCGGCATGATTCATCTCCGTCAGATAAACCGGTTTTGCCGCGGCGAATGAGTTCCCTTGAATAATCTCCAACCAACGGTAAAAAACTCCAAAACCCATCTCATTGTCATCGCGCGGATCGGCGTCTCCGCCGCGTCCGCCATAGGCATGAATCGCATACCCGTCGCAGTCATTGCCCAGATTATCCACCGCCTGATAAAAATAATTCAGCCACTGCCGGTTGGAAGGATACGGTCCGATTCCCGTCTGGGATGCATTCCACGGGGCAACCGCGCCAAGGATTACCTCCGCCTGCGGAAGCCGCTCTTTGATTTTAGCGCGGCATTTGCGAAAACAGCTGACGTAGTTTGCCACAGGAATATTGCCTTCAAATCCGGCATTCATCTCGTTGCCGATGATAAAACGCGACGTGTAGTTGCGAAACGTCCAAGCCTTATCCGACGCTGCCTGAGCAAATGCGTCATACTGCGATGGGGAAGAAGGAATGGTTTGTCCGAAAAACTTATTGATGCGCAAGATTAACGTAAACCCCTCATTACTCAGCCGCTGCGCCTGCTCCGGTGTAAAATCCCAAGCAAAATAGTCCGTGTTGACCACCTCCACAGACCATCCGCCCCGCCCATTCATCAAACCCGATGCTCCGTCTCCCCATGAATGAATACCGTAAATGAAAATCGAATCCGCCGCATCGGCGCTTGTAAAAATGAGCATCAGCGCAGCAAAAAGAAATTTTTTCAAAAGACCAATCATAACCTTTGTCCTTTTAAAATCGCATGTTATCGGCTGCGAACGGTGCGGGAAATGGAAATCACACCGGGGATTTTTTTAATTTCCTTCAGAAGTTTGGTCAGCTCAGCTATCTCATATATGATTAGTGTAAAACGGATTTGAGCCCGATTCTTTTGAGGTATGGTTTTTGTGTGGGACTCTGTCACATCAATATTCATATGGCTGATGCAACTGGCAATATCCTTTAAAAGACCCGTGCGATCCCGAGCCACAACAAGCACATTCACCGTGCGACCCGGCAGATTATCCGTGTCCCACATCACGCGCACAATTCGGGAGGAATCCGCTCTTAAGCGATTCAGAGCCGGGCAGTCGCTCTTATGAACGGAAATGCCGCGACCCCGCGTGATAAATCCTTCCACAGGATCACCCGCAATCGGATTGCAGCAATTGGAAAAACGCACGACCGGATCGGGAATGCCCTCTACGATAATCCCGGGTTTTTTGGACGAGCGGGCTTTTTTCTTGCGAGGTTGAGGCGAACTGGGATGGATGAATTTAAGCGCCACTTCCTGACTGATGAGCGAGCCAAACCCTATTTCAAAAAAAAGCTCCTCAATCGTATTGACCTTGCAATTTTTCAGGATAGCCTCCAGCTGCGCATTCACCTCATCGCTCGTAAGAGACAGCCCGCGAGCGCGGAGGGCTTTTTGGAGCTGGTCGCGCCCCATCCGAACATGGTTATCAAATTCCCTTGTTTTTAAGTAATGTTTGATTTTGTTGCGGGCGCGGGTTGTTTGCACAAGTTCAAGCCAATCCCGAGAAGGATGGGCGGTTTTGCTCGTAATAATTTCGACAACATCTCCGTGATTCAGAGTTGTTTTCAGCGCCACATATTTCTTATTCACCCGCGCGCCCACGCATGCGTTGCCCACCTCCGTATGAATATGGTATGCAAAATCAAGCGGGGTCGCGCCGCGCGGCATTTCAAAAATATCCCCTTTGGGCGTGAAACAAAAAACCGTATCGGCAAGCACATCCTCTTTCAGCGCGTTCACAAATTCATGCGGATTGCGAATGTCTTTAATCCATTCTATAACCTGACGGAGCCAATGAAGGCGTTTATCCACATCACGCTCGCCGTGTATGCCTTCCTTATATTTCCAATGGGCGGCGATGCCCTCCTCAGCAATCCGGTGCATCTCCGGTGTGCGAATCTGTATCTCCACCATTTCTCCATCCAGACCGATAACGGTTGTGTGGAGCGATTGATATTGATTTTCTTTGGGCGTGGCGATGAAATCTTTGATACGGTCGGGAATCGGATGCCACAAAGAGTGGATAATTCCCATAATTCCATAGCATTGCCCCACCGTATCCGTAATGACGCGCATGGCGGTCAGGTCATATATTTCCTCAAAGGTGATTTTCTGACGGAGCATTTTGCGGTAGATGCTGTAAATATGTTTCGTGCGCCCCTCGATTTTGGCGGTAATATTATCTTTTTTGAATTCTTCAAGAAGAATATCGCGGGTTCGGTCAATGATGGACTCGCGTATGGGCGCGCGGTGTCGGGTTTTTTCCACCAGATCCTTGTATTCCTCCGGATGAATATAACTCATCGCCAAGTCCTCTAACTCGGCGCGGATGCGCATCATGCCGAGTCGGTTTGCAAGCGGCGCAAATATCTCAAGCGTTTCTTTTGATATTGCTTGCCGTTTATTCGCCGGAAGATACCCTAACGTTCGCATATTATGCAGCCGGTCGCATAATTTTATGATAATAACGCGGATATCCTTTGACATTGCAATAATCATGCGGCGCAGGTTTTCGCCTTGTTTCTCGGCATCCGAGCGGAAGGAAATCTTTGTGATTTTTGTGACGCCGTCAATTAACTCGGGTATTGGCGAGGGGAATTCTCCCGTGATGAGATGAGGAGCAATTACCGTGTCTTCAACAACATCATGCAGAATTCCCGCGCAGATAGAATAACAATCCATCCGCATTTCCGCAAGCATCGAAGCCACAGCAAGGCAATGGGCAAAGTAGGGTTCGCCCGATTCGCGGAATTGTTTTTTATGCGCCTCCTCGGCTAAATGGTACGCCTTCTTAATGAGATCAATATCTTCAGGCTTGTAATTATTCTCCCAAGGTTGAAGAAAGGCGTTTATTTCATGCTCATTTGTATCCATTGCCAAAAGAGTATCATGATGCCTCGAATTAATATTCAAGTGCAAAATCGCCCGTGAAATAAAATTTTTTTGGCTGGCGCAAGATTTGAAGAGGTCAAACCTTCCAGAGCGTTTCTTCAAAATCGCGGTCTGGGATTACCATACGGATGGGTATTCCGGAAGGACAGCGTTCCAACTCATGATCCTGACTTTGAACTACTATCTGGAAGTTGATTGCCATGCCGGCATGCAAACCGATTTTTTCAAACGGGATCGCCATTTCCAGAATTTTATCAAAAGCCACGCTATCAAGGGAAAACGCAGACGTCCAAGTGCCCGGCTCGCTCTCCGTGTTGCATTGCAGGCGCAGCGGCTCTGTCTTTTCCGCCGATAGACGCGCCTTAAAACGCCAAGGAACCGGTTCCAAGATCGCCAGAATAAAAGTTAGCGGCTCTTTATCGGCAGTTTTGAATATCTCCGGATTGGGGTCAACGCGCACATAAAGATTATCAGCATCAAACCCAAAACGAATAGAGCGAATCGTATGCTGGCTGCGGTGCATGCTGCCCGATGTGATTTCATAACTCCCCGCCGCCAACCATTCGAAATAACTGGTGACCCGTCCATCCAGAGTCGGTTTGATAAATGCCGCCGGCGCGCGATATTCGCCGGTTATTGCTATGCTCGTTATCGGAACAAAAAGGCGCGAAGGGATTTCAAGCCCCACAGCCTTGTATGCCTGCATCAGGTGATTGCGATAAAGAGCGTCAAACTGGTCGTCTATTCCGGAGTTGTGATCATCGCCGAACCACCAATTCCAATCGCTTCCCTCGGCAATGGCGATCGCCTTCTTCGCCAATTGAACTGCTTCCGACGCAAGAGACGCGCGGGGGTCTTTTATCCTTTGCATCACATCCCTGCGCGTTTGGGCAAGCCGTTCCCAAGACTGCCGGTCATCCTCATGACCTATCCAGATGTAAAAATCGTGATTAATCCAAGAGCCTGTATAAAGCTCTTTCAACGTATGGCGGGGAGGATGGACGGCAAGATATTCTGACGGCGTGATAGGTTTTAAATCCGGGTCGGCGACGATTTTTTTATATAACTGACGCAAGAAGGGGAGTCCGTCCGCCTCATAAAACTCCCAGCAGTTTTCGCCGTCTAAAATGATGGAAACAACGTAAGGTTTGCCTTCGGGCAGCGAAGATTTAATTTTCTTGAGGTGCGATATAAAATTGGCTGCCGCGTTGTCTGCATTCCAACCCGAATACTGAAATCCAATCAAATCCGATAAATAATGATCCCGAAAAAAAACGGTTATATCAGCGCCTTCAAACGTGGCGCGATAGGGCTGATATAACTTTTCTGCATCCTCTCTATGCAAAGCGCCATGCCCATCCCGCTCAAAAAGTTTATTGCCGAGCGAAAGCGCCAAAATCTCCTCATCCGTTGCTATCCAGCTCAATCCCGCTTTTTTAAATAAAGGGATAAGCTCCGGACAAACCGACCCTTCGCTGGGCCACATGCCTTTCGGGGCGGCGCCAAACCGCTCCTCGTAATAAGTGCACGCCTCTTCAATATGCCACGCCGCATCCTCTGGATGGTGAAATCGAAGCCTTGGCGCGGGACATTGCGGACGCGGACGCTGGCAAAAATTTGTGTCATATACTAAAGGCAGTATGGGATGATAAAACGGGCTGATGCTCACCTCAATAACGCCCGCGTTTTGCAGGCGGCTGTAAGCGGAAACCACCTTGCCGTTTATATTCTGGCAAATATCCAACAGCTCATTTTTCTCCTCTTCAGAAAAGCGGCTGCCTTTTTGTATCAAACGTTTTAGAAAATCGTTTTTCTCGCGCAGAAAAGGGTCAACCCAAGCAAGATTAAACCAAACCTGCAAATCTCGCATGTCGTCCGTTTGGAAATAATTGACCGCCCTGTCCAGTTCCTCCGGCGTGCGAGCCCAACCGCGTCGGGAATAAAGGTCTTCATAGGCAGGAAAAGGCGCAATCATGCGATGATGATTGCACTGAAAAAAGTTGGCAATGATAAAACGCCTTTCCTCCCGCGTAAGGTCTTTTGCATCCTTGCGGGAAAGCTCAAGCGTTCGTTCCCTTGCCGTCCCCTCGGCAAATTCCTCAATCTGTTCAATGAGCGAAGGCACAAGATTGAATGAGGCTTTCATGCCGGGGCAGTCTTCCACAATCAACGGCATATCAAGATAATCTTTGGTGGCATGGAGGCGCACCCACGGCATGGCATGCTCGCCGGTATCAAGCCTTTTGTAATACGGCTGATGCATATGCCAGATGAAATTTATATATAATGGATATTTTGTCGGCATTAATTTTCCATTTATTTATTTGCTATATTCCAAAAAAGCAAAAAGGGAACTATATAAAAGGAACCTCGATTGCAAGCGCAAAGCAAAATTCTTAACACATCAACATTTCAGGCGGCGCATTTATAATCGGGGTGCCCGCGGCAAAACTCCGTTGCGGCAAATAAAAGGCGCGCCAGACCGTCCATTAGAAAGGTTATATTTTTTATATTATATGCGCCTGTTTGCTGCTAAGATAAGGATTTTTATTGCATGAGCACGCGCGTTTCTTTCATCTTGCTTTTTGATTGCGCGTGAAACGGCGTCTCCAAAAGTTCAAAAACCGGGAAATTTTTTTTGCCATGTCTGAATCTGTATCATCAACATTGCCGGAGAATTGGATTTATCTCATTGATGTTCCAATGAAGCCTTCCACCCAAACGCTTAGCGAACAAATATCGCTTGCCGCCGCCGCCGGTTTTAACGGCATCATGCTTCCCCTTTTTCAAGATGGATATCCCCTTTTCCCCAGCCGCGTGGCGGCGGAATATAAACTCCATGCCATACGCCCCGATTTGCGCAAAAGGGATGATTTGTTGGCTGAGATATTCAATGCCGCCGTTCAACACGATATGTTCGTTTTTGCCTATCTTGATCTGCTGCGAGTCGGCGATGCCCGCGTCCACGATCTCGGACCTGTTCTTTCGAAGCGGAAAAAATGGGGCGCGCTCAATAAAAAGAAGACATTCTCGCCAATCGGCGCATCCCAGAACGACCTTTTTCTTTGTATCAATAATCCGGAAATCCGCCGATTCTCGGCTGATATTGCCGTTGAACTTGTTGAATCCTTTCCGGTGGATGCCCTTATTTTGGACACACATCTTTATCCATTTGAAAGCCAATCGCCCGATACAGCATCTTGCTTCTGCGATTATTGCGTCAGAGCCGTTCGCGATGATTTGCAACTTGACCTTCCCACCCTGACGTTAAAAAAGGATGACCCCGCCAGCCGCCGCTGGATGAAATGGAAAGAAGAACGTTTTATAAAATACCTTGCCGCCATGTCGGGTCGGCTGCATGAGGCGCGCTTTGGTTTGCCTTTTTTGCCCATCCTGCCCGGAGACCTTCCGCAACCGATAGAAGGAAAACCCCATCCGCTGTCATCCGTATCAACTTGGGTTGATGAAGGCATTGTCTCCTCGGTGGCGTTCATATATCCATCGCGCCCGGCGTTTGTTTTGGAGGCGACAATAGAAAGCGATTTATCCCGCCTTCCCGATCATAATCTTCTTGCTCCCTATTTTATTATGGACTCGCTTTCGCATTTTCCGGAATACCGCGCGCATCTCAACCGATTGCCGATTTGGGGCAGTCTCGTTTCCCTTTCCTACCCGCTTTCGAAAAATGATATCGAAAGAACGCCGGGAGTTCAAGCGCCAAAAATCAGAATTGACACCATCGCCGGCATATTTAAATCCTGCTCCCAAATTGTTGAACACTTAATTTACAATTCACCCCATCAACCCGCCCTCAAGGCGTTTTTACAAGATTTGCGCGTTTTGTTTGCGGAGGAGAAAGAGCCCGAAATGGAATTAGTACAAAATCTCGTGGAAGACATGCGCTCCCTTGATGAAAAACTCCAGACGGGCGATATGGACGCCGCGCTGACCTCTCCTGAATTTATCAGGCATCTTTCCCTTATTAAACGCCTGCTCAATGCCAGTATTATTCTTATGAAGGCACAGACCGTTCATTCATGACAAAAGCCGCACAGACTCAACTCAAACGACTCATCCCCGGCGCCGGTTTTGCAGCTGCCGCATTCCTTCTTTATGCGTCCGTTCTGCGACAGGATGTCCTGCTTTTTGGCAACGATACACTATATCATGACTACATCATGCTTCTTTACGGCTGGGAAAAATTAAAAACAGGCGCGCTCGTTCTCTGGCTGCCCTATATTTATTCAGGCATTCCCTTTATCGGCTCCTTTGCCTTTTGCCCTTTTTATCCCCTTGCATGGTTTAACCTTTTTCTGCCCTTTCCCCTTGCCTTGAATTTTCAGTATGCCCTCCACAGTTTTTTGGCTGGAATTTTTACATACCGCCTGATGCGAGCCATAGGATTGAAAAGATTTGCCTCGATGATTGGCGGACTTGCCTTTCAACTTTCCGGACACTTTGCCACGCTCTGTTATCCCGGACACCTGCAAAAGGTTCAGGCAATCGTTTGGATTCCGCTTGCGCTCAGCCTCATCCACCGCGCCATCTATTCCGGCAAAAAAAAATATCTCATCCTCGCATCAGCGGCGCTCGCCATGCCGCTCCTCACAAGCCACCCGCAAATTTATTACTATGGCGCCGGCGCCGCGATGCTCTATGCCTTGTGGTGCGTTGGAACCCGGAGAAAAATTCCCGTCGCCCTCCCGCCCCGGCAGATTCTGCCCATGCTGGCGGTTGTCCTCCTGTTTTCCTTAGCGCTTTCCTCCGCGCAGACCCTTCCCGGCTATGAAACTGCTGTTTATTCCGTGCGGGGTGGCGGCATGAAATTTGAGGATGCTATTAAAAGCTCTTATCCTCCGGCGGAGCTATGGGAACTTTTCCTGCCGCGTTTTCTGGGCGACAATATACGCGGGGGATACAATCGCTATTGGGGCTGGTGGGGCGAGCGTCTTGTCAGCGATTACATGGGCATCGGGGCGCTCTTTTTGGCTTTTATCGGAGGGCTGCTATCCGTCCGAATATCGAAATTCTATTTCACCCTTTTATTCCTTCTCTCTACAATTATCGCCTGTGGAAAATACTCTCCTATATTTCGCCTAATGTATGATTATGTGCCGGGGATGAACCACTTTCGTTCGCCCGCAACCGTTATGTTTCTCATGTCATTATCCGCGGCGGTTCTGGCGGGGTTTGGTATGGAGACATTAATCGTTCGCGCCAATGCCGCAAAAGAAGACGGCGCCGCAAAAAAATTCGTTATCAAATTTCTTGTTTCAGCCGGGGTCATTTTTTTGATGACACTTTTTGCCCATGCCTATTGGGTTCGCGTTGCGGGCAGGGCGCAACAATCGGAATTATACGCCCGGCTGGTGCCCATAATGGCGTCCGTCCGGCGCAGCCTTTTTTTCCTATCCGCATCGCTTGCATCGCTTGCGCTTTTCTTTCACACCTACTTTCTTGTGAAATCGGGCAGACAGCCTTACGGACTTTTGATATTTGTGAAAACGGCGGTCTTGTTTATCCTTTTTATTGATCCCGCTTTGAATGACAAGGCTTTTATCCAGCCCGAACCGATTGAGCCGTATCGCAATTATTTGTTCCGCTCCGGCTATGACAGACTTTTGATAAAAGAGCCGCCACCAGCGCGCATTCATGAGCTGGGCAACGAGCTCTCCATTCGTCCGCTCCTCAACGGCATCGGCGTCCCTTTGGGTTATCACCCGATTGAAATCCGCCATTACATGGAGGCGTGGAATGCCGCGCGTCCGGGCAGCTTATCCGCCGCCCGTCTCACATCAACCGCCTTTGTCTCCGCTCGCAATGATATAGAAATGGGAGATGACATGGAACTTATTTCCCGCGAGATACCCGGCAAAACGCTTTACCGCCGCAAAGACCCCGTGCCGTATGCCTATATCCCGCGCCGGTTGGCAACTGTGCGGGATGAAAATACGCTGCTGAAAAAAATGGGCGCCGATGATTTTGATCCGCATGAGACCGCATACATGATAACAGAAACGGAAAGCGCGCCTCGTTTTCAAAACTCAGACATGTATATCAAAGTTCTGGAATACACAGAAAACCGCATCAAACTGGAATGCCGCTTTTCGGAAGACGCCCTTGTTGTGACGGGCGATGTCTGGATGCCGGGATGGAAGGCATCGCTGGAGGACGGCTCGCCTCTGGTTCTGGCGCGCGCCAACCATGCCTTTCGCGGCGTCGAAGTCCCCAAAGGCAATCACATCGTGAAAATCCAATACCGCCCCGAATCCTTGCGTTATGGCATCGCCGCAACCCTTTTATCCCTTGCCTTCTGGTTGGCGCTCTATTTACGGTTCAAAGCATCAAAAGGGGAGGCTGTCTCATGCCCCGAGCCATTAAAATAATCCTCATCATTTTTTTTATTGCATTCGCGGCGTCCTTTTTTTTGACGCCGATTCGCTCGGATAACGATGTCTGGTGGCATGTCAAAACAGGAAAAATCATCGTCGAGTCGCGCGCCCTTCCCGCCAATGACATTCTTGCCTATACCTCTGAGGAGATCCCATGGCACAATCATGAATGGCTGGCGCAGGTGATTTTTTTCGCCGTTTACACGCTGGGGGATGGGACGGAACAAAGCGGATTTCAAATGGTCATCCTTCTTGTCGCCCTTTTGCTTATTGCGGCGTATCTGATTCTCTTAGGGCATTGCTGGCGCGAAACAAAATCGCTTCCCATAGCCATACTTGCCGCTGTGTGGGCAGTCTTGATGTCGCGCAGAACAATTTATCCGCGACCGCCGGTATTTTCTTATGGTTTCTTTGCGTTTTATCTTTGGTTGTTTCGCGAGGTTGATGAAAAAAGACTGCGCCGGCGCTGGCTTTGGGCGCTCCCGCCCCTGATGGTTTTTTGGGTCAATATTCACGGCGGCTTCATGCTCGGTTTGATTGTAATCGGCTCTTATGGATTGACGCGCCTTGTCCAAACTCTGATGGAAAAAAAGCCGCTTTCGCAGTCGTCGGGGATATATTATTTCATCATTCTGGGAGCATCGCTTTTTGCCACACTTATGAACCCATACACCTATAACCTTTACCTTTTGCCCGCGCGCGTCATGAGCGATACAGGTCTGGTGCGCATCATCCCCGAACTTCATTCGCCCGACTTTTTTTACACCATCGCCTTTGAAGCCATGATACTGTTTCTCATGGGCGCATCTTTTGCCCTGCGCAAAAAAATCATCTCGCTGCCGGAGGGTTTGCTCATCATTTTCTTTATGCATCAGGGCATCCAGCATGTGAGACATGTGCCGCTTGTGGGCATTGTCGCCGCGCCAGTCTGCGCCCGAATTGTGAAAGCCTTTTCAGAATCAATATCGTCTGAATGGTTGAAAGCGCGCGCGCCCGCGTTCATCAGTCTGGGCGTTATAATGCTGATAGCTTGGACGCTTCTCAATCACAGAGAGGGGGAATCCTTCCTCGAGCGCAACAGACGCTTCTTTGCGGGCGAGGGGTATTATGAAAATAGTTTCCCCGTTGCTGAGGCGAATTTTATCGCGGCAAATAATTTTTCAGGGCGCATGTTCAATCAGATAAACGACGCCGGATTTCTCATCTGGCGGCTCAGTCCCGAAAGGCACAAGGTGTTCACAGACAGCCGCTATGACATCTTTGGCGGCAAATTTATGCGCCATGAGCAAATCATTCAACTCGGGCTGGATCGCAAAATTTATCCTGACGATGAAACTTGGGATGAATTGCTCGAACGATGGAAAGTGAATTTTATCGTGATTTCCGCCGACGCACCCGTGAACAGCCAACTCGAAAAAAGCGGGTCATGGGAGATGGTCTATCATCGTCTGCCCCGTTATGCGCGTTCCAGCCGCGAGGGATATAAAATCCATATTCGAAATGTGCCGGAAAATAAAGACCTCATCGAGCGCTGTCGGCGTTCGTTTAGCGCCGCGCAGAATCTTTCCCAATAAATGGTTGCCCGTCTGCGCCGGCATTGCCCGCGTCATACTATTCGATATTCTGAATCTGCTCGCGAACCTTCTCTAAGATATTCTTCATGCTCAGCACATGATTGGCAAGCGCCGTATCATGCGATTTGCTTCCCATGGTGTTGACCTCGCGCAGCATTTCCTGACACAAAAACTCAAGCGGACGCCCCGCCGGTTCGCCGGTATCCGTTGTAATCAGTTCGCGGAACGCTCCAATATGAGAATCCAGCCGCGCCAACTCTTCGGAAATATCGGACTTGTCCGCATAAATTAACACCTCAGCGTCGAGCCGAGCCAAATCTATCGGCGCGCTGCCGGATTTGTTGAATTCCTCTATTTTTTTCATGAGACGATTGCGAAAAGCAAAAAGGACAACGTCTTTTCTTGACATGATTTGTTTTCGATTTTCATTCAGCTCCGATATTAAAATGTCCAGCTCATGGGAAAGGCGCGCGCCCTCGCGCTCCCGAAACCGTTGAATCTCAGCAAGCGCCTTGGCTGTTGCGGTTTTAAGATTCTCCCACAACTCCTTGTCGTCAATCGTGGCGGGAGTTTCGATAAAAATATTGGGGATGCTTAAAAGATCCGCAGCGGAGATAATGGGTTCAAGATTAAGGTTATCTGCGCATTCCCTGATTTCCCGTGCGATTTTTTTTATGAGGGGGCGGTTGATTTCAAGAGAGGGGAGCATTTCCCCGCGGGGCATCCAGCGAATGGAAACCTCAACGCGTCCGCGCTTGAGCGTCCCGCCGAGCAATTCCCGCAAATCCATCTCCACTCTGGAAAGACTCGAAGGCATGCGGAAACCGAACTCCAAAAAACGGTTGTTGACGCTTTTTATTTCCACCGAAAAAACACCCATCGTTCCCTCAGTCTGCGCGGCGCCGAATCCCGTCATGCTGCGAATCATGCGATTTCTCCTTAAATTTATATTGAATGATTCCCGAGCAATCTGGTAGAAAATAATATGTGTTTTTGAAAAGATGTCCAGTATAAAAAGAATCAAAACATAGATTATGAAAAAAGATATTTTTGAAAAAGGCGGTGTTTTCCCCGAGCCGGAACATTTTCGTCCGATTGAATTGGAACGCGAGCAAATTGCTGAAATCAGCCCGGAAGAGCTGGATACTATTTTTTTCCCCGGCGCCCCAAAAGAATCGCAACATCAACATAAAACCCAATCCGAAACGCCATCCCGCCCCTCATCCTCGAGAACGCCCTCATCAAGAAAAAATGCGATTATCATCGAGGACGCCACGCCAATACCGATTGATAAAGAGCCGCCGCATAAAACCCGCATCCCCGCCGCATCTGCGCCGCCCAGTCCATCTTCGGATTGGCAACATGCCGCCCCAAAAACCGATCCATTGCCCCCGCATGCGCCAACGCCGCCCCTCTCCCCAAAACGCCATGCGCCCGTTCCCAAACCTCCGCTGCCTTCATCTCGTGACGCAAGTTCCATCTTCGACGCTCAAACCGGAGATATAACTAAAATTTTTGTGCCGGCAGACCGCATTGACGAAAAGGGGAATATTATCCCATTGAAAAAAGCGGAAGAGATCTCCGCCGCAGAGGCTCAAAAACAGGCGCAAAAAAAACCGGAAACCCTCTATACAATCATGCTGGCGTTCGGACGCCGCATCCACTTTGTCAAAACAATCGAACTATGCTCCGAATATCTGCAAATTCCGCCTGAGGCGGCGGAACGGCGCATTCGATTCGGAAAAGGAATCCTCTTTGAGCATGTCAGCCGATACGACGCCCAAATGCTGCAAAACCGCTTCCTCAATATTTCTCAAGGCATTCGCATTGTGAAAGAAGACCCCAAGACACAGATTCCCGAACCGATGGAGATTCACACATGGCTTTTTTCCAAACGGCATTTCCAGATTATTTCAGAAAGCGAAAAAAAGATCCTCGCATGGGGAAATATTCGCATGATGGCTGCCGGCAGCATCCGCCTTCAAAGAGCCGGACAGACCCATAAAAAAGTCCTTGATATCTGCCTCAACGAGCCGCTTTTGCGTTTGCGCCTCTGGGATACCACATTTAACTATAAAGCTTCCGGAATTCCTTATGACCATTTTGGCGAAACCAATTTTTTGAATCTGGTAAAAACGCTGGCTCGATTTGTGAAAAACCCCCACGTGAGTCCGCCGCTTAAAGAAATGCTGGAAAAAAATCTGGCGGAACCGCGGCGTTTCGATAGCGAAGAAGAATTTGAAAATTATTCCCGATGGCTTTACCTCACATTCTTTGGAGAACCGTTGAGGTAGCCGCTGAAAATTTATCGGAGTGAAAAACGAAATGCCCCTTATTCTCATTTTATTCGTCGGCGTGGTTGCAGGTTGGATTTTTACAAAACTGTCCATTATTCTGGCTCAGTGGCTCCGCATAAAAGATTTCCCCGGCGCGCGCAGTTCCCATTCCGTGCCCACGCCGCGCCTTGGCGGATTCGGCTTTTTCGCGCCTCTGCTTGTGGCAAGCTGCCTTTGCCTGCTTCGCAATTGCCAGAATATGGACGAAAACTGTTTAGTCCTTTTAGATTCTATCATCGTAGGCGGCTCAATCTGTTTCTTTTTTGGTTTGATGGACGACCTCAAAGGTTTGAATCCCACCGTGAAACTTTTTTTGCAAATGATATGCTCTATCGTCCCCGTCTTTCTGGGGATGAGAATCCATTCTATCGCCCTTTTTGCCGGACTGATACCCAGCCCCGCTTTGGGCGCGGCGCTCGCATTTCTTTGGGTTTTGCTTGTGATAAACGCCTTCAATTTCATGGATGGCATGAACGGAATGGCGGGAACGTTTGCCCTTGTGGTTGTGATTTTTCTCGCTATTATAGCGGGCGAGAGTGTTATCTTTCCGGTGATGCGTCTGTTTGTTTTGCTGGCGGGGGCATTAATCGGATTCTTGATTTTTAACTTGACCCCCGCGCGGACATTCATGGGCGATTGCGGAAGCCAGTTTCTGGGCTACGTGATTGCGGTTGTCCCCCTTTTTCTGCATAACGATAACCCCGTGAAATTCCCATTCGGCGCCTCAGCGATTCTCCTGTTGCCCTTTATTTATGATGTCCTTTTCACGCTTATATGGCGGCTTTTGCGCGGAGAAAATATCATGCAGGCGCACCGCTCTCATCTTTATCAGCGTCTTTTGATTGCCGGTTGGACCCACCCCGCCGTTCTTCGACTTGTCTTTATCACCTATGTTTTATGCGGATTTTTTGCGTTTGCCTTTGCCCGCTCGCAACAATTCTCCCAAAGGCTGTTATTAAGCCTTGCCGCGTTAGCGATAATGATTCTATATACTTTTTTTGTCGTTCGGCAGGAAAAAACAGAAAAGAAAAAATAATACCGTGCGGAGCTGA
Organism: candidate division BRC1 bacterium ADurb.Bin183; assembly: GCA_002070185.1. Lineage (GTDB taxonomy): Bacteria > Sumerlaeota > Sumerlaeia > MWCT01 > MWCT01 > MWCT01. Next base: position 74,941 of record MWCT01000002.1, on the reverse strand, counting down.
TTATTTCTCCAAAGGCTTTTGCGGCGCAGGAGGTTTCGGCGTCTCCGAAGCTTTTGGCACCGCAGTTTTTTCGGCGGATTTTTCCAGCGTTTTGGAAGCCCCTCCGGTTGGCTGCTGCGCGCCGCTTTTGATACGCTCAACAAGCGGCGGCTGCGAAAGATGAACATCCTGTATTTTTACATTTATCGGCTCAACGCGGTCAATCCCCAGCACCCCCGTCAGCGTGCTGTGCGCACGCTGGCGAATCCTTTCGCAGATGTTGGGGATATACTGATTCAGACGGATGTATGTGACCAGAGTCACATGAATCGAGCCGTTGAGATATTTGATAATCGGTTTGACCTTGACCACCGTTGGGATTGTTTTAATGGCGCTGACCAAAGATTTGTGTATCGAAGCATCCGAAATGATGGAATCGCCGTTTTTGCCCTTGATAGTATAATCAGCGCTTTTGCGCCGGCTCCGCGAAGAAAAAAGGAGATAAAAAAGCGGCAGGAGAACCATGAGCATGCCGGCGATGAAAATCCCCTGCTCGTCCTCATAATAATAATATTCGGACAACTGCTCATAAAGGAAGGAGGGCATAAAAGGGATTAGAAGATATATACCCGCCGCAAACAGGATGACCAGCATCAGCCCCAGAACAATCCTTTTTAACGCCTTAAACATCGCTGGCTCCTTTCATTTAAAAAACGTGTTGCGAAAAAACAATCCGTCCGAAGGTTCGGGTTTGTCACTCGCTTTTTTCGCGGAGGGCTTTTTCCTTCATGATAACGCCGTTGATTTTCACATTCACGACAACTTCCATGCCTGTCATGCTGTTTACAACATCCTGCACTTTTTTTTGAAGCTCCCGCGCCGCCTCATACATATTGCGCCCATATTCAATCTTAACCGCCATATCAATAATGGCTGTATTTCCCTGAATCTCAACCTTCACGCCGCGTTCGGTATCCTTCATGCCGAGGAGCTCGCCAAGCGAAAACTTGCCGCCCAGACTCAGAACGCCGTCAACTTCCTGCGAAGCCACTGTTGCAATGGTTGCAATAACGGAATTCTCTATGCTGACTTCCCCAACGTTTTTTTCCTGAACCATAAAAAGCGCCTCCTTTCTGACATCTAACACATATTACCGGATTTTTAACCCTTTTTCCCTTTTTTCTTTTTTTGCTCAAACGCCTTTTCCAAAAACCTGGTGTCATATTTCCCTTTAAGAAAATCCGGATTCTGCAATATACGCTTGTGCATGGGGATGGTTGTTTTAACGCCTTCGATGATGAACTCATCAAGCGCGCGATCCAGCCGACGGATGCAAGAAGCGCGATCCACATCCCACGCAATCAATTTTGCTATCATCGAATCATAATTGGGAGGAATGACATAATCCTCATAAACATGGCTGTCCACGCGGATGCCCGGTCCCCCAGCCGCATGATAGGTGGAGATGGTTCCGGGACATGGCATAAAATTCCTATCGGGATCCTCCGCATTGATGCGCGCCTCGATAGCGTGTCCGGTGAATTTGACATCCTCCTGTTTGATGCTGAGTTTTTCCCCTGCCGCAATGCAAATCATCTCGCGGACAATATCAATGCCCGTGACAAATTCCGTGACGGGGTGCTCCACCTGAATACGAGTGTTCATTTCCATGAAATAAAATTCGCCTGATGGCGTCAAAAGAAACTCTACCGTTCCAGCGCCGGAATAATTTATTGCCCGAGCTGCCGCTACCGCCGCCTCGCCCATCTCCGAACGCAGCTTCTCGCTAATGGCGGGGCTGGGAGATTCCTCAACTAGCTTCTGATGGCGCCTCTGGATGGAACAGTCGCGCTCGCCCAGATGGATGACGTTGCCATACTCGTCGCCCAGAATCTGAATTTCTATATGTCTTGGATGCTCTTCATACTTTTCGATATACACATCGGGATTGCCAAAGGCAGATTCCGCCTCGCTCCGAGCGGTCAGAAAACCTGTCACCAGACTGGCTTCCGTATGGGCGATGCGCATGCCGCGCCCTCCTCCGCCGGCGGATGCCTTGATAATAACCGGGTACCCGATTTCGCGAGCGATTTGCTGCGCCTCCCCGGTTGTTTTGACTACGCCGTCGCTGCCGGGAATGACCGGAACCCCCGCCTCTTTCATCGTGCGTTTGGCTTCGGATTTGTCACCCATTTTCTTGATGGCTTCCGGCGAAGGTCCGATAAATTTGATTTTGCACTCGCGGCAAATCTCGGCAAAACGGGCATTCTCCGCGAGAAATCCATATCCCGGATGAATCGCCTCTGAATCCGTAATCTCCGCGGCGCTGATAATCCGCGTAATATTCAGATAACTCTCCGTGCTTGGCGGCGGACCGATGCAGATATCCTCGTCCGCAAACCGCACATGCAGCGAATCTTCATCCGCTTTGGAAAAAACCGCCACAGTGCGCGCCCCTAACTCACGGCACGCGCGAATGATTCGCAGCGCTATTTCCCCCCGGTTGGCTATCAATATCTTACTGAACACGTTGGCTCACCTTGCGCTAAAAATAACTCGGACGCGCATATGGCGTCCGCGCCTTACACCGATGGTTTGACCTTGAACATCGGCTGCCCGTATTCCACAGGCTGACCATTCTCCACGAGGATTTCCATAATCTGTCCTCGCATTTCCGCTTTTATCTCGTTCATGAGCTTCATAGCTTCCACGATACAAAGAACCGTTTCGGCATTTACATGATCCCCAACCTCAACGTAAGGCGGAGATTCCGGCGACGGCGCGCGGTAAAAGGTGCCTACCATCGGAGATTTGATTTCTGTATAATTATCCTCTTTTTTCTTTTCGGCAACTGGTGCAACCGCCTGCGGCGCCTCCTTCTCAACCGCCGGCGCGGCGGGAACAGGCTCCGGCGCCGCCGGCAGAACGGTATTAGCTATTTGCGGCATCATCGGCATAAAAGATGGCATCCTATTGGATTCTTTTCCCATATAATACTGAGATGTCACGTGGATTTTGAACTCTCCGAGTTCAAGATCAAACTGCTGGACTTTTTGCTCATTGATGAATGCGACAAGCGATTTGATGGATTCAAGCGTCCAGCGCTCATCGCCGGCGGCTGGCTTTGGGACAGCTGCCGGTTTGACGCTCGGCGCTTTTTGATTCGCTTTCAGAGCAGTTTTCGGATTCGTTGTTCGTTTCACCATGGAACCAATCTCCCATAAAAAAAATAATCAGGGATAAAGCAATATTCTCGCTCTCATATAATAAAACAAAATGAGCCTCCTTACCTGCAAATATGAAGTCAAGCAATTTGATAAAAAAATAAGTTGAGCGCCAGCCAGACCTTCTGATAAGAAATTTAATAACACTGATAAAAAAAATCCCCCTGTTTTAAGAGGTGAAAAAATGCGCAATACTCTTTACATATATCTTGCCAGCCTCCTGATGAACGCCCTTTTTTTGTCTATTCGGGCGGAAGATATCCACCCCTGTTCCGGCGCCGGTTTTTGGTTCCCCGCCGGAAAACAGGAACTGAGCGCCGCCATTGACGGCTATCTCAATGAGGCAAAGAAAAAAGAAACCGCCGGAAGCCCAATCGCCCTCATCTCCCCCCATGCCGGCTACAAAAACGCCGCGCCTGTTATGGCTGCCGCCTATCGCCAACTTGAAGGGCATTCCTATAAACGTGTCATCATCCTTGCCTTCAGCCACTCTCTCAGCGGATTTGGCAAAATATCCCTTCTGCCTGTTGAAGGCTACGAAACACCGTTGGGAACCGTCCCCATTGATAAAAAAATGGCAGAGGAACTGCTTAGCCACAGCGACGTTTTTATATCCGCGCCCGCCATCCATATGCGCGAACACTCCGACGAAAACCAAATCCCCTTCCTCCAAAAAACCGTCAAAGATTTCAAAATGGTCTCCCTCCTTGTGGATTCTCTCAACAAAGAAACCATGAACAAAGCTGTTGATATCCTTTACCCTTATATGGACAAGGACACCCTTTTCGTCGCCAGCACAGACCTTACCCACTACGGTTTTGCTTATGATTATTCGCCCTTTGAAGGGCTGAAAGGAAAAGAACTGGCGGCAAAAATCCACAAACTGGACAAAGACGCCCTCGAAATCATGGCAAGCGCGGATGCGGACGGTTTTCGGGAGTATATCAACCGCACCGGAGCAACTATTTGCGGACGCAACCCCGTTGAACTCCTCCTGCGAATCCTCAAAAAGCAAGGCGGCGCAAAAGGCGAAATCTTGCAATATTACACAAGCGCAGATAAAAGCGGCGATTATGCCCATTTAACAGTCGGCTATGGCGCGGTGATTTTTACCGCCCCCGCGCAGTCAGAGGAACCAAAACCCAAAAACGAAGAGGAGAAAAAAATGGATACAGAGGTCAAACCCAAAATTGAAAAAACCGACGAAGAGCCGGATCCGCCCATTCTCACCGAAACCGAGCAACAAACCCTCCTCCGTCTCTCCCGCGATTACCTCCATGAAATTGTCAAAGACCGCAAATTTAAACCCGACATCTCAAAATATGACCTGACGCCCAGCCTTAAACAAAAATCGCGCCTCTTTGTCACATTGACCAAAGACGGCGAACTGCGCGGATGCATCGGACATGTGGAGGCAATCGCACCCATTTATGAAGCCGTGATGGATAACACATACAGCGCCGCCTTCCGCGACCCGCGCTTCCCGCCCGTTGAAGCCGCCGAAGTCCCGCGAATTCGCATCGAAATATCTATCAATACCCCGCAACGCCGCCTCAAAGACATAAACGATATTATTGTCGGCAAGCATGGGCTTATCATTGAAAAAGGTTGGAATCGCGGACTGCTCCTCCCACAAGTGCCGGTCGAGCAGGGCTGGAATCGCGAACAATTCCTTGAAGGAATATGCCGCAAGGCAGGGTTGCCCCGCGGCGCTTGGAAAGAAAAGGACACTATTCTTTATTATTATTCATCGCAGGTGTTTCATGAAAAATAAAAAAACAGCAAATTGCGAATTGCGGGAAATGCCTCAAATTAAAGAACTGCAAACAGATTGACAAATGATTGGTGACAAAACTGGCGGAGAGGGTGGGATTTGAACCCACGGTACCCTTTTGGGGCACACACGCTCTCCAGGCGTGCTCCTTAGACCACTCGGACACCTCTCCGCAAAAAAGAAAAAAGCCCTATCAGGGCATATATGCCATAAAACCGCAGATAACCTAATGAACCCCTTTCCGCCTTTTCAAGCCTTTTTTACAGCCACAACTCATATTTTCCCTATTCCTTACACAATCGCCCTATTCATGCGTATCAAAATAGTCTATATCAATAATACCGGAATAGTACCAGCTCTGGCGAATCTTTCACGTTCATCGGAGTTAACCGATAAAAAACCCTTGACGATTGGAGGGCTTTGTCCCAAAAAGATAATATTGGTAAAATGACAGGGGAAAGCCCTGAATTTGCCCAAAATTTATATGGGCGAAAGGCATCTATGTCGAGAAGGCTCAAACAGCAAAAACGCGGATTCACGGCGCTGGAGATTGTTATCGTGTTGATAATACTCTCCGTCTTCTCCACCTTTGCCATACTCTCGTATAGCACCTATCGCAAACAGGCGTATATCAAAGAAGGAGCTAGAACAATTCAATACGCCCTCACAACCGCCCGCACCCTTGCCATTAACCAAAACGCCTACTATCAGGTTCAGGTGGACATCTCCAATGGGCAGTTCTGGATTGATAAACTCGATTCGAAGGGCAACATCGCGCGTCCAAAAGTAACCGGTATCAACTGGCTCCCCGATGATGTGGCTTTTGTAGAAGTGCGCAAGAACACATTCTCCTATGACACCGGAACCGTTCCCATACTCTTCCGCCCCAACGGCAGCTCGGAATACGCATCCATATACCTCATCGGGGCGAATGTGGATGCCGCGGATGGCGGCAACTATTTCACCATCAGGGTTTATTCATCAACCGGCATTATTCAAACTTTCAAAAATCAGCGGCGATAAAATTTATTTTTAATATGGAAAAGAAAACTTTTAACACGATAATAAAGCGCCGAATAGCAGGAAAGCCTCCTTTTATCAAAGGATTTTCGCTCCTTGAAGTTTTGGTAAGCGTTGCTATCCTTCTTGCGGGCATCATCTCCATTGTCAATTTTTTTCCCCTCGGCTTAAAGGCGCAATACCGCGCCGCAGACCTCTCCCGCGCGGCGCTGCTGGCAAACATGAAGGCGGAAGAAATCCGACGCGATTGCGATAAAGCCGGCGAACTTTTGAATGCCATTCGCAACCTGCGGGGTCCTTCCCAGATTATCACATTCCCCAATGAGCCAAGGCTGGCATACTGTTTTTCTGAAATATCCTTGAAAGACCCGCACGACGACCCCGATGACACGCGCGATGATTACGGCGTCGCCCGTGTTATCATCATGTATAGCGAGGAATTTCGAGGACGCAATGAAATCCTTTATGAACTGAGGTTTGATCAGTAAAGGCTGAAAATGGCGGCAATGAAAAAACATCTCAAAGGAATAACCCTTTTAGAACTTTTAGTGGCAATTGCCATCTCCGGCATATTCCTCACCGGCGTTTTAGAAGCCTTTGTTTATATCATCAGAACCACAGACCGCGCGGAAACCCAACTGGAAGCCGTCACAAACGCCCGATCCGCGCTGGAACGTATGGCGATTGACATCAAAGCCGCCCGCATTGACCCACGCTATCCCATCCAGCACTTTGTGGGGGAATCGCTCGATCTCCCTTATGGCGACGGTATTGACAACGACGGCGATGGCAGAGTGGATGAGGAGATACGGCAGGGAGCCGATGACGACGGCGATTTTCAAGTGAGCGTGGATGACCTCCATGTCGCGTTTGACGGCGGTGTCCGCGAGCGCTCCGCCCTGACAAACTTCGGCGATTTGGGCGATCGCAATGTGGATGAAGATTGCCGCTTTTCCGCGGATACGATCGAATTTATCACATATCCCGATTTGGACAACCCCGGCTTCCGCGAACAACGCATACGTTATGCCATCGGCGATTTTGACGGACAGACCAACGTCCTTATCCGAGAGGTCACCCATAACCCCAACAGCCCAACCCAGATGAGAATCGAGCGGGACCCAATAGCCTTTAACGTCCTATCTTTGAGCTTCCTTTACTGGGACCCCAACCGCATCCCTATGAACTGGGTAACCACTTGGGATTCCCTTTATGCGCCGCTTTTCCCAGACCCCCAGATTGAATTGCCGGCGGCGGTGCATATCTGCATTACCGTTTACGCGGGAAGCAATCCCTTCAACGAATACAGACCGGGCGATCGGGTCGAAACAATCACGCTGGAAACCATTGTCACAAACGAACAAGTATTAAAAGATGCGCGCTATAAAAAATTATTATAAAATAAACGGATACGCATCCAGCCGGCGCAGAAACAGGGGAGGATCCCCCCTTCTGATTACACTTGTCGTCCTTTCCATCCTTGCGCTTATAGCAACAACGCTCACATTCACATCGCGTCTGGAAGTCATTGCATCCGCCAATTTTGCCGAAGGTATTCAGGCGCGCATGGCGGCGGTCACCGGCATTCAGGCATCCGTTCCTATGCTCCCCCTTTCCGAGCCTTACACATCCTTTGCCCAGCGCTGGGCGCTCCAAAGCGGCGGCATCATGCGCGAGGACGCCTCCAACCCCTCCCTTGTTGATATTATTATCGAGGATGAATCCGCTAAATTAAATATTAATGCCGCTGATGAGGCTTTCTTAAAAAGCGCCATCGCATCCATCCTCCGCGCAAATAAACTCGATCCCAAGCCCGCGGCAGCTATTGCCCGCGACATTGTCGCCTATCGCCTCGGCGCCGATGGTAAACCCGGCGCGGCGGGCAAGGATGACGACTCCGATAAAAAAGACCGTTCGATTCCATCCGAATATGTGGATGAAGCGGATGAATATATCCCCGACCCCTCCCGCGCGCCGAACGGCGACGACCAACCCTTTTTAAGCGTTCCTGAAATCCTGAGCCTCCCTTCCATGACAAAAGAAATTTACGACGTCCTGCGCCCCTATCTGACCATTTATTCCTCCTGCGACCCGATATACTCCCTCAATGGCAAGGCAATCGAAAAAATCAACCCAAACACCGCCTCCGCCGAAGATATTTTTCAGGCGCTGCTTCGGGCTTTCCCCTCGCATGACCGAACCCTTCTCAAGCAACTTGCCGTCAACATCGTTGATGCGCGCGATGAAGATTCCGTCCCAACACAGCTCGAAGGCGATTCGCCGGACGCCCCCATTCTCGGAATCGAAAAAACACCCTATATCAATGAAGTCTGGCCCGATTCCGTCACAGATGAAAAAGACGGCGACGATGGACAGTATGTTGAATTGTTCAACCCTTACAATGAATCAATCTCGGTTGAGGGATGGGAAGTATCAGCCGGCGGTTCAACCGTCTTATTGACAGGCATAATTACCCCCAAAGGTTATATCGTCATAACAGACGACAGCAACAACGCCAACGACTCCACGCCGGAAGATGAAAAAGGCTACGGCAGCTTATACGACATATTTGGAGTGGTGCAAGGCGGCGCCGCTCGCAGAATAATCGAAAAACGCAATTTTGATATCCCCAACGGCTCAGGCATCGTCAGATTGAAAAACCAGTCCAAACAATTGATTGATTACTTCGCTTATAGCGGCGGCGTCTATAGCGGAACAAAAAAATCATTCCAACGGGACGACCCCCGCGTTAGACTTGCCTTCTACCAATCCTGCACGCCCCTTAATCAAAACATCGGATATCAAAATTCGCCAAATAAAACAACAGGCGCAATCGCCCCCTTTGAGGTTCGGGACAAACTTTTTGAAAGCCCTGTGGACATCATGGATGTCTTTGCCGGTTTTTCAAAACAAACAACCGCCGCAAATCGCGCCGTTAATACAGATGACGGACGCACATGGGCGGTCAGCGAAATTCAAACGAACAGCCCATACATTCTCGACATCCGCCTCGTGGATATTTTTACCCTTCAGGATAAAAAAGAAAAAACGCCCGATTACATTTATGGACGCGTGAACATTAACACAGCCCCGCAAGAAATCCTTGCCGCCCTCCCCGGCTTGGAAGAACTGTTCATCGAACGCGTGGAACAGTATCGCCAAAAATCAGTCGCCGCCACAATGCGCGGAGAGCAAAACGCCATGCGCGCCCCGTTTGAAAATCCATCGGACATCATGAGACTGGCTTTGAAACTCCCCGCGCGCGAAGCTGGATTCATCAACACCGAACGCGATACAGTTCTGGAACGTTACAAAAAAATCCTGCCATATATCACCGTGCAATCGCGTTCATTCACTATTTATTCGCAGAACAAATTTGTTTATCCGAAAAAATCAAACGAAACGCCGCAGGAACCGCGAAACGCCGCCCGCGCCATCGTCCGCTCCATTATCCAGCTGACGCCGGAAGGACTGCCGCAGATTATTGACTGGCGTTTCATATCGCAATAAAACCACGCACGCCCCGTCTCATACCCATCGCCTTCCTTCAAAACAATGCGATGCTACACATCCGATAATTTTCCCAAATACTGCGAACGCGCGCTCAGATTCCCATTAAGACTTGACAAGCGGTGTTGTTTATAACATAAAATTTTTAAGTTTTGTTTTTCAGTAAAAATCCAAAAACAATTGAGCGCTTTTCCGCAATGCATAAAATCTAATGGATGGCTAACCAAGCGATGGCTTTTATACCGATTTGCATAATACGCCCCGAAAAATTTCGCAGCCAATTTAAAGAGGTTGATCTGGAAAAGCTTAACGCACTGATTGCTAATCATCCAAAGACTTCTTATACGGATAGAAAAAACAATTTAGTTGCTGAATAGCCTGATTTTCATTGTACAATAAGAAATTAAGGAGGCGCAATTGCCGATACCAGATTACCAAACAATAATGCTCCCACTTCTCCGGTTTGCCAGTGATGGAGCAGAACATTCGCTTCGTGACGCCATCGAGACGCTTGCTGACAATTTCAATCTTTCAAACGTAGAGCGCCGTGCGTTGCTACCAAGCGGACAGCAAGAAGTGTTCTCCAATCGCGTAGGTTGGGCGCGTACTTACATGAAGAAAGCTGGTCTTTTATGCACGACACGAAGAGGATTTTTCCAAATTACCCAACGTGGACAAAACGCCCTCTTGCAAAACCCAGAACGTATTGACGGTCGGTTTCTTGAGCAGTATCCAGAGTTTCAAGAATTCAGGGCGCTGCGAAAACAGCCCGCCACAAACGGCAATCTCGACAAAGAAGAACAGACGCAAACACCAGAGGAAGCATTGGAACATGCCTACCTGAATTTACGTGCCAACTTGGCAGCAGACCTCCTCGCACAAATCAAACAGAGCCCTCCGGTGTTTTTCGAACGTTTGGTCGTCGAACTTCTGGTCAAGATGGGATACGGCGGTAGTAGGAAGGATGCTGGACAAGCCATCGGGAAGAGCGGTGACGGAGGAATTGATGGCATCATCAAAGAGGACAGGCTCGGTTTGGACATCATTTACATTCAAGCCAAGCGATGGGATAATACGGTTAGCAGACCGGAGATTCAGAAGTTTGCTGGCGCGCTTCAGGGGCTGCGAGCGCGAAAGGGCATCTTCATTACTACTTCGGATTTCTCCCGAGAGGCTCAGGAGTATGCATCAAACATAGACAATAAGATTGTGCTGATTAATGGAGAGCAGCTTGCCCAGATGCTGATTGACCACAACACCGGTGTTGCAACCGTAACCAATTACGAGATCAAGAGAATAGATTTAGATTATTTCACTGAACAATGAGTTCTAACAAAGGCGCTGTTGCGAATCGTTGCCCTGCTTGGCATGAGGGTTGTTCGGTGATTTGTTAACGAACCTTGTAGATAACCGAGCGTTTGTGGCGATAATCATTGAAAGTGAAGGTAAGGTCAAAAAAGATATTATGAGACCAGGTGACTTTAGCTACAAAACGAAACGTTTGTTGGCACAAAGAGTCGGATATATGTGCTCAAACCCTGAATGCCGAGCTCTCACCTGTGGACCTTCAAAGCAATCCGACAAGATTATCATCGCAGGTGTTGCGGCTCATATAACAGCTGCGTCGTCAGGCGGGCCTCGTTATAATCCAACGCTCACTAAGGAGGAACGCTGTGGATATGACAATGGAATCTGGCTTTGTGCGCGTCATGCCTGTGTTGTTGATAAAGATGTATCCGAATATAGCGTTGAACTTCTTCGAAGCTGGAAAAAAAAGGCAGAGAACCATGCAAAGAAATGGTTAGGCATACCATTAGGGCATATACCGATTCTTTCTCGAAATCTTCGCCGATATGTTTTTTTGGCAAAATCAGTAATTGCAGGGCTTCGAATCAATAATGAGGATTCTATAATGTTAGGGATCGAAGGACCCTTGAAAGAACTTGAAACTCTTGCATCTTCCTTAAAATTGCCATTACCAATTGAAATTCATACAATTCCCTATCCAGACGATATCATTCCCCACAATCCTTTCCTCAAAGAACGATTTGAAGGCAATCTTATAATTCGTTATCCAGACGGCTGTTACGAAAGTGGCAAGGCGGCACATACATCTGGATTGGAGATGCTCATTGAGGCACGTGATTCGGCTATTGTGGCACTTGAGCAATGGATTCTTTTAGTTGAAAACGAATTCCTTGGGGTCCGTCCCCTCGATTAGTTTGATTCGCTGTTGGTTGAAATCATGCGCCCGTCATGTGCCGTTATGATAAACCCCTAAGAACAACAAGTTATTGACACACCCCTCTCGGATGTTGTCCCATTTTTTTATTAGCATGACAACGGAAAACAATATTATGGCGTCAATAAATATAAGCGTGGTGATATTGACTGCGCGAAGGCGGGAGCAGCTTCAGGAATGTCTGACAAGCCTTGAACGCCAGACCCGCAAAGATTTTGAAATCGTGCTCGTAGATAATGCCCCATGCGGCGACACGGATGAAATCGTGCGGCAGTCACCCCTCCAAATAAACCACATCAAAAACCCAAAACCCGGGAGCTACGCCGAGTCCCGCAACCTTGGCGTTCGCGAGGCAAAGGGTGAATTTGTAGCGTTTTTGGATGATGATTGCTCGGCAGACCCCGCATGGCTGGAGCATCTTTTGGAGCCGGCAGAAAGCGCCGATGCCGTCGGCGGGATGGTTCTGCCTTTGCGCGAACTGCCCTTCCCTTCGTGGTGGAACGGCGAACTCAACTGGCTGCTCGGGCTTTCGGTGCCGGGGCTCATCGGAAACCAAGGCGGGAGCGCGCATTATCCGCAAACCGCTAACATGCTCGTGCGGCGCGATGTTTTGCTTGTGGAGAAATTTCAAGAGATTGGCGGCGGATTTGACCAGCGCAAATCATTACAATACACCGGACGCGAGGATGTGGAACTCTGGCGGAGGCTGCGGCTCGCCGGACGCCGCTGTGTGATCGCCCCGCGCGCGGCGGTCTATCATGACATCCCGCCCGAACGTCTGGAGCCTAAAGCCATGCAACAGCGGGCGTTCAACGACGGGCTTGCCTTTTGGCGCCGCGAAAAGAAAATGGCGTATTGCGACTGGGCGATTATGGACATCGCCTCGTTTCTCCCCGAGCTGGCGGCAGCCATACACCGCGGCAAAAGCCTGAAAAATGCATGGCAGTCCCTTCTGCCGTGGCGCGCCCGTCAAGCTGGGTTTCTTTATGGCTATGCCCGAGCCGGTTTTGCACCCTTACGATACATCCAGATAACAGCCAAGATACTTTTCAAAGGCGCTCGCTACACAGCGGATTTGCTCAAACGCCCCTCGCGCAAAATCTACGTCGCTTTAAAAAAACCGGCATGGGAACGGCAGAGGATGCCCATCAAGCCGGAGCGCGTGCTCATTGCCGCCTGCGGTTTCCTTGGCGATATGGCGCTTCTTGCGCCCGTTCTCGACGCCCTCCGCCGCTCGCTGCCCGATGCAAAACTTACCCTGTTATCGCATCCCAATGGCAAAATCCTATTTGCCGAAAGCGGTCTCGTGGATGATACAGTGGTTTGTCCTTCGATGGCTCAATTGGGCGCAAAAGAATCGGGCAGGCGGTTGGATGCCTTATTGCGTAATAAAATATTCGACGCCGTGATTGCGCCTTATTATCACAACGCCCCGCCCGCTCCCGTTTTTATCGGCGCGGGAGCGCCGGTCGCCACGTTTGATTCCGATGTGGGCTTGCCGCGCCGACTCTGGTATGATATGGCTCGCCGCCGAATCCGCAAGAATTTTGAGGCGCATGAAATCTTAAACCTTGCGCGTTTAACCCGCGAAGTCGGGCTTACAGAAAAACCGAAACCTTATCGTTTTGCCATCCCCGATGAGGCGCAAAAAAACGCCGATGAATTGCTCGCAAAAGTCGGTCTGGAGAGCGTCCGCCTGATTCTCCTGCATGTTGGCGGCGGCTATCCGGAAAAGATGTGGCTTCTTAAAAATTGGATGCGGCTGGCATCCATGATACAAAAAGAATTTGGGGTTCCGCCTGTTTTTATCGGCGATAAATCCGCTCGCCCCGCCCTCGAAAATGCCCTTAGAGCGCAAACTGCCCATGCGGTCAACCTCTGTGGAAAAACAGGCATCTGGGAACTGGCTGCCATCATCAGCCGCGCGGAAATTCTTGCAACTGCTGATTCAGGTCCAAAACATCTGGCTATGGCGCTTGGAACGCCTACCATCACTCTATATGGTCCCACCAACGAACGGCGCTGGGGCGCCTTCTGGGATGCGGATAAACATACCGCTATCCGCGCCCTTCCCGCCGATTTAACGCCGGAAGAACTGCTCGGATTGCCCTGCGACCACGCCATGCGCCGCATCAGCCCGGAACGGGTTATGGAAGCGCTGCAAATGATGATAGGCAATAAGCAATCCTAATTCCTGCGGTGGTGATTTGCCGTGAAAAAATTTTTGAACGCCGTCATAATTCTTGCCCTTGTCATCACAGCGGCATATTTCTTTTTCCGCTATTTTGAGGAAAAGGCTTTAAAAGAAGAGCAAATCGAAAAGCGACGCCAGGAATTGGCGGAACTGCGCCGTCAGGAATCGGAAAAGGCTAAGGAAATCGAAGTCGAGGAAAAAAAGCGCCAGGAACAAATCATCCGCGATCGCCAGCAACGCAATCTCATTGCCGACAGTCGGAACGCGCCAGATGCTTTTGCCGTTCCCAAACCGCCCCGTATCTCCTCAGCGGCTCCCGACAATACCGCCGTCTCCAGCAAGCGCTCCATTATCGCGGATGCATGCCGCAAGCACAGATGCAGACTCGTGAAATACGAAGATAAACCGGACGGCTCTTTTATTACAGTTCAAGGTCCCGACCAAAATGGCATTACCGACATGCTCAACACCCTTCGCGATAAAGGAATGCGCGATTTTAAATACCATGCAGACCTTTCCCATGTGGGGTGGAGCGACGGCATAAATGTCTTTACGGCGGTCTATACCATCAAATGGTAAGCCGCCGTTTGATGGACTGTTGGGGGAGAAGCAATGCCTTTTCTACACGTCATCAAAGGACCGCGCTGCGGTATGAGATTCGAATTGGGCGAAAAGACGACGCTCGGGCGCGCGCCCGAATGTGAGATTGAACTCCCCGATAACGAAGTCTCCCGCAACCATGCGGAAATCGTTAAAAACCGCTTCAGCTTTATCCTGCGCGACCTCGGCAGCAAAAACGGCACCTTTGTCAACGGGCAAAAAACCGACGAGCACATTTTGCTCCGTAATGATGAGGTGCGCATCGGCGCTTCGCTCATGATTTATGACCCCGATTTTGATTTCCAGAACGCCCGTTTCAGCGGTTCGCCGGTTTTTGTTTCCGCCCCGCATGATGAAACAATCGAATTCAAACTGGATTCGCGGCGCGATACCGCCGCCCTCATTGACGATGAAACCATCGCCCTTGTGCGCCAACTCTCAGAGCTTATTGCCCCGCCGTCAAATGACCTTCCCGTTTTGCTCTCTTCGATGCTCTACAGTTTGAGCCGAATCTTTCACGCCGAGCGCGCCTTTATCATGCTCTGGGATCCGATTCTGAAGGAACTCCAGCCGGTGGTTTCGCTCTCGCCGATGGAAAAGCATATTTCGGTGAGCCGAAAAGTCGTTAATGACACCTTCTTTGAAAAGACTGCCTTTTTATTCTCCGGCGAGGTGGAGGGGTATCCTTATGAGGAAGATGCCCCGCCCGCTTCTTATCGCTCCAGTATGTCCGCCCCGCTTTTGTGCAAAGATGAAACCATCGGCATCATCTATCTGGATAAACCCGGCGGGGGGCATTACGACCTCAAATCTTTAAGCCTTTTGCAAACAGTCGCAAGATTTGTTGCGCAATCAATCGCTCAATCGCGGATGCTGGAAAAGATTCTGCTCAAGGCGGACGCGCCGCATGTTGTGGATATCATCGGTCTTGCGCCCTCCGTCACAACCTTGCGCGATGAAATTGAAAAAGTTGCCGCCCACGATACCGCCGTCCTTATACTGGGCGAAACCGGCACAGGCAAGGAACTTATTGCCCACGCCCTGCACGAGCGCAGCCATCGCCGCGAGTATCCTTTTATCGCCATCAATTGCACAGCCGTCCCGGAAAATCTTTTTGAAAGCGAACTCTTCGGATATGAAAAAGGAGCGTTCACAGGAGCCGCCGCTCTCCGCAGAGGCGTGGCTGAAATGGCGCACGGAGGCACGCTTTTTCTCGATGAAATCGGCGACCTTTCGCTCTCCCTTCAACCTAAACTTTTAAGATTTTTGCAGGAAAAAAACTTCTATCGAGTCGGAGGAACGCGTCCCATTCGAGTCAATGTCCGCGTCGTTGCCGCCACAAATTCCGACCTAAAAGAAAAAGTCAAAACAGGCGCATTTCGCGAAGACCTCTATTATCGCCTATCCGTCATGGTTTTTAAGGCGCCGCCCTTGCGCGAACGCCGCGAGGATATTCGGCTCCTTGCGGAACATTTCCTAAAAATTTATGCCGACCGAATGAAAAAAAGAATTTTAGGGTTCTCGCCGGAAGCCATCCATCTGCTCGAAAAATATCCATGGCACGGCAATGTCCGCGAACTTATGAACGCCGTCGAACGCGCAGTTATTCTCGTCAACGAACCCATCATCAAACCGGAGCAACTATTCCTTCAACCGATTTCATCATCAAAAATCGAAAAGGAGCAACAAGACCAACGCCCTCTTGCCGAAGTGGAAAAAGAACACATCCGCAGAGTTCTCAAGCAATGCCGCGGAAATCAAGTCCATGCCGCTAAAATACTCGGCATCCACCGCAATACCCTTCGCAACAAACTGGAAGAATACGGTCTGCCGTCTGAATAATCTCCCGATTAGAAAAACAATCAATGAATGAACCAGACATTGTCTTTGTTGATTTATTTAACCGAATTGACTATTCATATTTATCTTGAACGCCCGGCCTCCGCTTTGATTGATTCTTACTCACTATCGGAGCGAAAAAAACTATTTTCATCAATTCAATTGCTTTGTTGAGCCCAAGGAAATAATTATGAAACTGACTCCCAAAATGAACGAACTTGCAAAAAGCGATAGGCGCCTTTTCCACGCCCTTGAAGCAGCGAACATCCTCGAAAAACTCATGATGTTCTATTACAAACGCGAATATAAAATTGATTGGGACAGCGAAGAATCCGACCCCGCCGCTTCCATTAAACTGGAGGTGGATAAAAAATGCGACGCGCTTGCGCGCTCCTATCTCACCACCGTTTTCGACGACGCCTCAAAATGGGGTTTCATCGGCGAGGAATCGTATGATGAATCTGAACGCCGCAAAGAGTATTATTGGTGCGTTGACCCTATATGCGGCTCGCTGGCATTCCAGAAAAAAAAGCGAAATTTCGGAACATCAATCGCCCTCTTTCATAAAGGCGAGCCGATTCTCGGCGTCATGAACTGTCCGCTTTACCGCTGGCGCGGCGCAGCAATACTCGAACCCAAAAAAGGCGTTGCTCTTGCCCCCGAAAAATCCGCCCGCAAAACCAACGGGCTTTCTATTGTCGTTTCCTTTAATAAAAAATCCAATCCCATATTGATAGACGCCATCAGCCGGTTCCGCCCCGACAAAGTCACATACGCCGAATCCATCCCCGCAAAAGCAATGGGCGTCCTGATTGGATATTATGACCTTTTTTATTCGCTGCCTAAATCTTTGGGCGGAGGAAGGTATAATATCTGGGACATCGGCGCAACGGCGGCGTTCGCCGCGGCAGGGGAGAGTCTTCTCACGGATGCCTTTGGCGAGCCCCTTAATTTAAAGCAGCAAGATTATCGCTTTGAGCGTGGTATTATCATGACAAAGAATAAGGCATTGCTGCGCCTTGCCGCCGAAAAAACCAAAGCCCTTGCCGCTAATAAAAAACGCATCCATCCCGTTCCCGCTGCCATTGTTCGCCCATCCAATTATTATGTCATCGGTCTGAAATGCGTCGTCTGCGGCGTGGAATACAAAGAACGTCCCGAACTGTTGACATGTCCAGCCTGCGGCGATGAAGGTATCCTCGATGTCCAATTCGATTATGAGGCAATCAAACAAGTGCTCACACCCGCCGCGCTAGCAAAAAATCCCGACCCATCCCACTGGCGCTATATGCCCATTTTGCCCGTGAGAGACCCCGTAAAAATTCCCACCCTGCGCATCGGCGGCTCGCCGCTTTACGACGCGCAGATGCTTGCGGCAAAAATAGGCGTCAAAAGGCTGCTGCTCAAAGATGACGGCATTAATCCGACAGCCTCCCTTAAAGACCGCGCCAGCGGTGTGGGAGCGGCGCGCGCCATGGCGGAAGGCGCCAAAGCCATTACATGCGCCTCAACCGGCAACGCCGCGTCCTCTCTTGCGGGCAGCGCCGCCTCCATTGGAATGCCCTCTTTTATTTTTGTGCCGGAAAAAGCGCCCGCGGCAAAGGTTGCCCAGCTACTTATCTTCGGCGCAAATGTTTTTGTTGTCGAAGGCTCCTATGAGGACGCCTTCCATTTGAGCATGTTTTGCGCTGAGCGTTTCGGATTTTACAATCGCAACTCGGGCATCAATCCATGGCTTGTCGAAGGCAAAAAAACAGTCAGCCTTGAAATCAGCGAAAAGGTAAAGGACAAAGTCCCCGATTATGTTTTTGTGGCGGTGGGCGATGGCTGCACCATTGCCGGCGTGTGGAAGGGGTTTTGCGAAATGCGCGAACTTGGATTCATCCCGCGTCTGCCGCGTCTTATCGGCGTTCAAGCGTCGGGCGCATCGCCCGTGATGAAGGTCTGGCAAAAAGGCGGCAATATGAAGCCCGTTGTCCCGAAAACACTCGCCGATAGCATCGCCGTCGGAACGCCGCGCAACTGGCGCAAAGCGGTCAAAGCCGTTCAGGATTCGATGGGGTTTTACATGAGCGTGAACGATGATGAGATTCTAAGAGCCATGAAAATGCTGGGCAATACATGCGGCATCTTCGCCGAACCGGCGGGTGCGACCGGTCTGGCGGGCGTTATCAAAGCCGCGCGCAAAGGCATGATTCTCCCCGACGCCTCAGTCGCCGCCATCATTAGCGGAAACGGGCTCAAGGACGTCTCCAGCGCCCAGCGCGCCGCCGGCTCCGCCTGCCGTGTTCCTCCCGATACCGACGCGCTTGACAAGATTTTAACCGCAAAGAAGACTCTATTTTAAATAGAGGGTAAAAATGAAAGTCACGGAAATTTTCAGTTTTGATAAACGCACAAAGCGGGAACTGCCCCTTTTCCTTGCAAACGTTCCGGCTGGTTTCCCATCGCCGGCGGATGATTATATTGACCGCAAACTGGATTTGAATGAATACCTCATCAAACACCCCGCCGCCACTTTTTTTGTCCGCGTGGAAGGGGAGTCCATGATTAACGCAGGCATCCATGCCGGCGATATACTGATTGTGGACAGGGCGCTCGAACCCGCTGATAAAAAGGTCGTTATCGCAAACATCAACGGCGAACTCACCGTCAAACGCATTCGCATCATTCGCGATAAAATCTATCTTGCAGCGGAAAATCCCCGATACGAGCCGATTGAAATCAGCCCAGAAAACGGCTTTGATGTCTGGGGCGTTGTCACATGCGTCCTTCATCCCCTCTAAAATTTTGGTGGCGGGACGCGGCGATGGAAAAAATCTTTGCCTTGGCGGATTGCAACAACTTTTATGCCTCCTGCGAACGGGTCTTTGATCCCAGCCTCGAAGGCAAACCCATTGTTGTTTTGTCCAATAACGACGGCTGTGTGGTGGCGCGTTCAAACGAAGCCAAAGCGCTCGGCATCAAAATGGGCGCGCCCGCCTTCCAACACGAACACATTTTCAAAAAGCATGGAGTCATTGTATTTTCTTCCAATTATTCCCTCTACGGCGATATGTCCCAGCGCGTCATGGCAACTATCGAACAATTTTCCCCGGGGATAGAAGTTTATTCCATTGACGAGGCTTTTTTGAACCTGAGCGGAATGACGCCCGAAACCTCCATCGAACATGCGCGCCAACTCCGCGCCGTCGTCCGCCGCTGGACAGGCATCCCCCTTTCCATTGGTTTAGGGCAGACCAAAACCCTTGCCAAAGCGGCGAATAAGTTCGCCAAAAAGAAACCCGAACACGGCGGCGTGTTCAGCCTTGTGGCGCGCGCCGATATAGATACATTGCTGGAAAATCTACCCGTCGGCGATATCTGGGGCATCGGTTCCCGCCATGAACTTTTCCTCAAAAGGCACGGCATCACGAATGCCCGACAGTTCCGCGACGCTTCAGACTCATGGATAAAAAAACACATGACCATCATGGGGCTTCGCACTGCAATGGAACTGCGCGGCGTCTCCTGTATCCCCATCGAAAAAGCCCCCGTTCCTAAAAAAGGAATTATGAGTTCGCGCTCTTTTGGCAGACCAATCGAATCGCTCGAAGAATTGAAAGAGGCGCTTGCGACACATGTCTCGCGAGCCGCAGAAAAACTCCGCGCCCAGCGCTCAGCCGCCTCCGTCCTGCACGTCTTCATCCTCACCAATCGGTTCAAGAATGAGCCACAATATTCCAACTCCGCCACCGCAATCCTGCCCGTTGCCACTGCCTACACGCCCGACCTCATCGCCCATGCCCATGAGCGGCTGGAAGCGATATACAAACCGGGATATCGCTATAAAAAAACCGGCGTATTTCTTACAGAGTTTGTGCCCGAAAACATAATTCAGCAAAACATCCTTGCGCCTGAATACCCTGCCGAACGCAACCGCGAAATCATGCGCGTTGTTGATAAAATCAACGCGCGTTGGGGAGCCGATTCCATTCGATATGCAGCCGAAGGCGTTCAAAACGGCTGGCAGATGCGCCGCGAACGCCTCTCTCCCCACTACACCACCGTCTGGTCGGAAATACCGGTCATAAAAACCGCGCCTATCGAAGAATTGGAAAAAGAACCCGCCCAAGAAAAATCCTGATTAAGTCAACTCATGCGCCGCTTGCACAAGGAGATAACCCGCAAAACAACTTTTCCCTTTACAATTGCTTTTTAAAAACATTCCCTGTTTATTCGTTTTTGCAATGGGTGAAAAATAAAATGGTTTTTAATTTCTTTTTTTGAGTGTGAGGCGTGGAAAATATTAAAAATAAAATTAGACAGGTTCTGGACGCGGAAGAGAAAGCCGACGGCGTTATTCAAGCGGCGCAAAAAGAAAAAGAGCGCATCCTCGCAGAGGCTCGCCAGCATGTCAGAGATGCCCAAACTGCATCAATAAGCGAATCTGAGGCTGAAATCAAACGTCTTCAAAACCGCTCACAACAAGAAACACAAAAAGAAAGCGATGCAATTCGCCAACAAGCCCAATCAGAAATTGATAAATTAAAGTCCTTTGGCAAAAAAAATATCCCCTCATCGGTTGCCTATGTCATAAAATCACTGATTGATAATTCCTCAATAAACCATGGCAATTGAACCTATAAAAAGATTGTTTCTCATCGCCCCCGCCGAACGACGCGAGCCTATACTCGCTGAGCTTCAAAAACTCGGCGTTGTCCAGATTGAGGATATCTCCTCCAATAACGAGGCGCAAGACGAAGCGGAGGTTTTTGATTGGAGCCTTGTCAAACCCCACATCCTCCCCGAACGCCGCAACATCCAAAAACAATATGACAGCGTTGTGAACGCCATCCGCTTTCTGCGCAATTTTATCCCCGATCGGCTTGATTACCTTTCTATCTTCGAAAAAGCGCCCGACATAGTCAGCGCGGAAGATGAACAAAAAATCTTGCGGGAATATGCCTATGAAAAGGTCATGGAGGATTTGCGCGAACAAGATGGTCGCCTGAAAAACCTACATGCCAAAAAACTTTCCGCCATGACGCGCAGAGACAATCTCCTCCCATGGAAAGATTTGGATGTCCCGCTTAATTATTTTTGCAAAACCTCGCACGTTGTCATACGAGCGCTCATTGTCCCCACCGCCAGTGTGGATGCCTGTCGCAAAGCGGCGGAAGAGGCGATAAGCGAACTTTGGACTTTTAAAGTGGGAGAGACGAAAAAAAGCAAACATATCATCGTCATTTTTCATAAAGAACATCAACAAACCGCCGAGAATATTCTCCAGAGTTTTGACATCCATAGCGCCGTCTTGCCCTGCTCAGAAAAAACACCGGCGGAACTCATAGCCGAAATTGATGACTTTATCGCCCAGATTGACGCTGAAACAAAAGAGATTGAAGAACATTTAGCGGCGCGCGGCGGCGACCTTCTCAAACTCAAAGTCGTGGCGGATAACATCCAAAACGTCCTTCATCGCAAAGAGGCGCAAGAACTCTGCGGCGAAACCCGCTCAACTTTTCTTATCAAAGGCTGGGTGCCCGATGTCAAAACGCCCGCCGTGGAAAAGGCTGTCAGGGCAATTGCCGATGAAACAGACCTTTATTTTGCGGAGCCGTTGCCGCATGAAAATCCCCCCATCATATTGAAAAACACCAAACCGGTTTATTTATATGAATCAGTGCTTGGAATTTATGGACTTCCCGATTATCGAGAGCCCGACCCCACGCCCACCATGGGATTGTTTTATTTTATCGGGTTTGGCTATTGCCTTGCCGATGCCGGCTACGGCGGGCTGCTGGCGTTATTAACCGGCTTTTTGCTAAAAAAATTAAAACTCTGCAAAGGCGACCGCAAATTCCTGAAAATGCTTTTCCTTTCAGCCATCTCCGCAATGCTTTTTGGCATGGCAACGGGAAGCTGGTTTGGCAACCTTTTGACGGACTCCACCTTTCCCACAGGCGCTGGATGGACTATGAAATTGGTGGAGAAAATACAACTCATTGACCCGCTTAATAAACACATCATGGTATTCCTCGGCGCAGCGTTGGCAGTCGGTTTTATCCAACTTTCATGGGGCGTGATGATTAAATTTTATACCCTTGCGCGAACGGGGAATTATTTGGATGCTCTGTTCGACCCCTTTGCGTGGCTCCTTTTTGCATTTGGAATTCCGATTGCCATCCTAATTCATCCGCGCGTGGGAATGTGGGTCTCCATTGCCGGTTTGGCAATCATGCTATTTTTTGGCGGACGCGCCGAAAAGGGGATCTTCCAACGCCTTGTCATGGGAATCTGGACGATTTACGGCATTGCGACCGGTCTTTTATCCGATATACTTTCTTATTCGCGCTTGTTTGCGCTTGGGCTGGCATCCGGAATCGTGGCATCGGTTATCAACATCATACTATTTTTCATGTGGCCCAGCCTTCCGGTGGGCAAGCCTTGGTATTACTGGCTGATTGCCCCGCTCGGTTGGGCGCTCACAATAGCGATGCTTTGCATATTTCATTTTATCAATATGCTCATAAACGTTCTTGGCGCATTCATTCACACAGCAAGGCTTCAGTTTGTGGAATTTTTCCCGAAATTTTATCAAGGCGGCGGCGCCCGATTCATCCCGTTTGAAACACAGGCAAGTTTTGTGGAAATCGAACATGAGCAAAATAAAAAGATAGTTTAAGTTTATCGAAGGATAATTTATCAAACATATAATTTTAAGGAGGTGGGATAATGGAAACAACAATGGCGATAACTCAAAACGGTTCGCTCCTGGGGCTGGCGTTGGGATTATTGGGCGCGGGCTTGTGTCTCGGAATGGGCGGCGCCGGTTCCAGCATCGGTGTCGGATATGCCGGCATGACGGCTTCGGGCGTGGTCACCGAAGACCCCAATAAGTTTGGAAAGTTGATCCCCTTTGTGGCAATTCCCGGAACGCAGGGAATATACAGCTTCGTGATTTTCTTTGTCATCACAGTCATGAAATTGAATCTGCTGAAAACCCCGAATCTCCCGACATTTCATCAAGGTTTGCAACTCCTATTCATCGGTTTTTCGGCGGGAATTGTTGAGTATATGTCCGCCGTTTATCAAGGCAAGGTGGCATCAGCTTCCATCGGCATCATCGCCAAGCGCCCCGATCAGGTGGGCAAAGGATTTATCCTGCCCGCTTTTGTGGAAACCTATGCCATTATCGCCCTTGTGGCGACGTTGCTTATTGTCATACCTATGAAAATTGGATGAGGCGACGCTCATGCCCCTTCAAAAAATAATTGATAAGATTCTTCAGGAGGCTCGCGCCGAGGCGGAGGGCATCCTTGATGCCGCCCGTGCGGAGGCAAAAGCCATTGAAACCGCCGGCAAGGCGGAAGCGGAAAAACAAAAGGCTCAAAAAATCGCCAACGCCGCGGATTCCTTAAAAAGCGAAAAATTAAAAAATCTTGCCCTGCTCAACCTTGAAATGCGCAAAAGCATCCTGAAGACCCGACGCGATATGATGGATGAAGTCTTTGATAAATCCGTGCAAGAATTGGAACAACTCCGGGCTGAATCGCAGCGTAAACTTATTCAGAAGATTGTCGGCAATTTCATCCCCACAGAAACCTGTGAAATCATTGTCGCTGCTGACGAAATAGATAAATTCACCCTCCTCCTTTCATCTCTTTGGGGCGTGGTCTTCACGAAGTTTTGCAAAGTCACGCCCAGCAAAAAAAGCATCGGCGGAGGATTCATCATCCGCACGCGCGGACTCGAACTTGATTGCACTTATGAACGTCTTATAAACGAACAGCGCCAACAACTCGAATTTGACGTTGCGCAAATTCTTTTCCCTGAAAATGCGTCGAATAAAAAATAACCGAGCGTTATAAACAAATGGCACGACTCCCGGACATCTTGCGGACTAAATCAAACGACCGACATCTTTATGCGGTGGGACGTATCCGCGCCCTTGAAACCCGCCTTTTGGACAAAGATATTGTTCGCGAACTTGTGGAAGCCCCCACGCTGCGGGATGTCTATAACGACCTGCGTGACACCGAATATGGCGAAGAGGTCGTGGCAACAGAGGAAACGCTTGATTTTGAGCGGCTCCTTTCCCTTGAAACCCGCCAGATGCTTGACCTTATTGACTCCATATCCCCCGACCCTGAACTAACCGACCTCATCATTTATCAATTCGATGTCCAAAATATTAAAATGCTTTTAAAGGCGCGCCTTGCCGGCGCCCCCGCGCCGGACTCTTTATACACATTTGGGCGTTTCCCTCTTGATGACTTGCGCGCCCTTGTTCAGGGCGAATCAGTCAACTATATGCCCCGTTGGCTCGCCGACGCCGTTAGCAAAGTTGAAAGAGAATGGAAAAATACGCCCAATCTGCGCATCATTGACGCCATTTTGGATGGCGCGCTTGCTATGGCGCAATTAGAAGGCGCGCAAAATGCGCATCGTCCCGTTCTGATTACATATTTCCAACTTATGATTGACACTCAAAATGTGAATGCGTTTACCCGCATCCGCATCTCCGAACGCTCCAAAAATCAATTTGAGCAATTCTTTGTCCCGGGCGGCGAACTCTCGCTTGCCTTTTTCAAAGACACGTGGGACACAACCATCCGCGAACTGGGGCGCATTTTTGAAAATACCTCCTTTCACAATATGGTGGTCAAATCCCTTGAAGAATATCAGACAGAAGGCACGCTCACCATGTTGGAGGTTGAAAAGAAACGGCTCCTTCTTGAACTTTTGAAACCCTCACAATATATCACATTTGGACCGGAGCCGATTCTGGCTTATCTGATTACAAAACTTTATGAAATCGAACTAATCCGGCTGATTATGGTGGCAAAGAAAAACGGTCTCCCTGTGGAAGACCTTCGAAAAAGAGTGATGGTTTATTATGTCTGATCAACTGGCGCTCATTGCGGATAACGATACCGTGCTGGGATTCGGCTCCCTTGGCATGGTTTGCTTTCCTGTGGAGACTGTTGAAGAAGCGCAAGAAGCCCTGAAAAAAGCGGCGGCTGAAAAATTCGCCATTCTTTTCCTGACAGACGAGGCGGCGGAAATGATGGGGGAGAAACTGGCGGGCGCCATGAAAAAGACGCTCATCATGAAAATTCCCAGCTGCCGCACCCGTAAAAAAATGGGGCTCGATGAAATTACCGCCGTGGTGGAAAAGGCGGTGGGCATTGCCAATATCATGGATAAGGCTTAATGTGACGGAAGGTGTGTGATTATGGAACAGATAAAAGGTGAAATCATCCGCGTCTCCGGACCGCTGGTCGTGGCTAAAGGCATGAACGGCGCAAAAATGTATGATGTGGTTCACGTAAGCGCGATGGAACTCGTGGGCGAGATTATCGAATTGCGCGGCGACCGCGCCTCCATTCAGGTTTATGAAGACACGGCAGGCATCGGTCCCGGCGAACCGGTCACCTCAACCAACCAGCCCCTCAATGTTGAACTCGGTCCCGGTTTGATTGAATCCATCTTTGACGGCATTCAGCGCCCGCTTGATAAAGTTATGGAAAAAACCGGAAACTTAATTACCCGCGGCGTGCATGTCAACGCCCTCGACCGCTCAAAAAAATGGGACTTTAAGGCATCCGCTAAACCCGGCGATAAAGTTGCCGGAGGCGCAATTTTAGGCTCCGTCAAAGAAACCACACTTGTCGAACACCGCATCATGGTTCCGCCGGACGTCGAAGGCGTCATCGCGGAAATCAAGTCCGGCAGTTTCACCATCGAAGAAACCATCGCCCGCATCAAAGATAAAGACGGACAGTCCATCGAGGTCTCCATGTTGCAGAAATGGCCTGTACGCAAAGGGCGCCCATATCAAAAACGCCTTGCCCCGGACTCCCTCCTCTCAACAGGACAACGCGTTATAGACACATTCTTCCCCGTCGCAAAAGGCGGAACGGCGAGCATCCCTGGACCCTTCGGCAGTGGCAAAACAGTCGTCCAGCATCAACTCGCAAAATGGGCGGATGCAGAAATCATTGTCTATATCGGCTGCGGAGAGCGCGGCAACGAAATGACGGACGTCCTCCTCGAATTCCCCGAACTCAAAGACCCCAAAAGCGGCGAACCTCTCATGAAACGAACCGTCCTTGTCGCCAACACATCCAACATGCCCGTTGCCGCCCGCGAAGCCTCCATCTACACAGGCATCACCATCGCCGAATATTTCCGCGACATGGGCTTGAACGTCGCCGTCATGGCGGACTCCACATCACGCTGGGCGGAAGCGCTCCGCGAAATCTCTGGACGCCTTGAAGAAATGCCCGGCGAAGAAGGATACCCCGCTTATCTGCCAACCAAAGCGGCGGATTTTTACGAACGAGCCGGACGCGTCGTCTGCCTCGGCAACGATAACCGTGAAGGGACGCTGACCATCATCGGCGCCGTATCGCCGCCCGGAGGCGACCTCTCAGATCCAGTTGTTCAGGCGACGCTCAAAGTCGTCAAAGTCTATTGGGGACTGGATAGCAAACTGGCGTATCGCCGGCACTTTCCCGCCATAAACTGGCTCATCAGCTATTCCCTTTATCTTGAATCCCTGCGCGATTATTTCAACAAAATCACAGGCGTGGACTGGCTCAGCCTCCGCAACAAGGCAATGGCGATTCTTGAAAAAGAAGCCGAATTGGAGGAAATCGTACGCCTTGTCGGACGCGACACACTCTCGCCGCGCGACCAGCTCCTCCTCGAAAGCGCAAAATCCATCCGCGAGGACTTCCTCCATCAAATCGCCTTTGACCCCGTTGACACATACGCCTCATTCAAAAAACAGCAAAAACTCCTCACACTCATTCTCAATATCTATGAATGGAATCTGGACGCCCTTGAGCGCGGAGCAGAGCCTGAAAAACTTATGGCGCTCTCTATTCGCGATGAAATAGCAAAAGCCAAATACACCCCCGAAAACCAATTGGAAAAAATTGATGCCCTTTCACTAAAAGCAAGAGAGGAGGTTGATAAACTGTGACATTCAAAAAATACCTCTCCATTACGGAAGTTGTCGGTCCGCTGATTCTCGTGGAAAACACAGAAGGTATCAAATACGAGGAACTCGCGGAGATTGAACTGCCTTCCGGCGAACACCAACTCGGACGCGTCCTCGAAGTCAACCAAGATAAAGCGCTCGTGCAAAGCTTCGGCGGCACATCCGGCGTCAGCGTCAAAGGCTCATCCGCGCGATTCCTCGGGCGCGGAATCGAACTCGGCGTCTCTTCGGATCTGCTCGGACGCATCTTTGACGGATTAGGGCGACCCATTGACGACGGTCCCGCCATCATCCCGGATAAAATGTTGAACATCAACGGCAACCCGATAAACCCTTACGCCCGCAACTACCCTTCTGAGTTCATTCAAACCGGATTTTCCGCCATTGATGGATTGAACACGCTTGTGCGCGGACAAAAACTCCCGATTTTCTCCGCCGCCGGACTGCCCCATTCCCGCATCGCCGCCCAGATTGCGCGACAAGCCCGAGTTTTGGGCAGCCAAGAAAAATTCGCCGTTGTCTTCGGCGCTATGGGCATCACATTCGAAGAAGCAAATTTCTTCATCTCAGACTTCCAAAAGACCGGCGCCATTGAACGCGCCGTCCTCTTTATGAACCTTGCTAATGACCCAGCCATCGAACGCATCGCCACACCCCGCCTTGCGCTCACAGCCGCCGAATACCTCGCATTCGAACTCGACATGCAAGTCCTTGTTATCCTCACAGACATGACAAACTATTGCGAAGCCCTGCGCGAAGTCTCCGCCGCAAGAAAGGAAATCCCCGGACGCCGCGGATATCCCGGATACCTCTACACAGACCTCTCCATGATATACGAACGCGCCGGACGCATCCGCGGGAAAAAAGGCTCCATCACACAAATCCCGATTCTCACAATGCCGGAAGATGATAAAACGCACCCCATCCCAGACCTCACCGGCTATATCACAGAAGGACAAATCATCATCAGCCGCAGCCTCCATCGCAAAGGCATATACCCGCCGATTGACGTCCTGCCGTCGCTTTCACGCCTGCGCGACAAAGGCATCGGCGAAGAACGCACACGCGCAGACCACCCCAACTGGGCAAGCCAAATCTTTGCATCCTATGCCCGCGGAAAAGAAGCGCAAGAACTCGCAACAATCCTCGGCGAAGCCGCCCTCTCGCCCGTTGACCGACAACACCTACTCTTCGCCAACCGCTTCGAACAAGAATTCGTCCAACAAGGCGAGTATGAAGACCGCTCCATCGAAAAAACGCTCGAAATCGGATGGAGCCTCCTTGCCGAACTGCCGCGCCTTGAACTCAAACGAATTAAAGATGAATATTTGGATAAATACCTGCCGGAAAAATCAAAGGCAGAATAATTTATTATATATTACTCGTAACTCGATATTATGAAAATTCAAGTCAGCGCCACAAGAATGGAACTTATGAACCTGCGAAAACGGCACGCCGTCGCTATCCGCGGGCATAAACTCCTCAAAGATAAACTCGATGAACTTATGCGCCGATTCCTCCGAATGATAAAAGGATACAAAACCCTGCACCAAGAAGTCGAAGAACTCATCCTAAAAGGACACAAACACTTCCTATTTGCACGCGCGCTCATGTCTCCCATAGACCTGCGGGAAGCCCTCATGGCAAAAACCGACCGACAACTTGCCATCTCCGTCTCATGGGAGAACATCATGAGCGTCCGCGTTCCTAAAATGACTATGGAAGGCGAAGCCGTTTCCGGTCAATATGGCTACGCCAACACATGCGCCGACCTTGACCTTGCTATGGCGCTCTATAAAAAAGTGCTGCCAAAACTCCTTGAACTCGCGGAAAAAAGAAGCAGCCTCGAACTCCTTGCAACCGAAATCGAATCCACAAGACGGCGAGTCAACGCGCTCGAATACATCCTCATCCCCACCATCGAAGAAACCATCCGAGACATCATCATGCGCATGAACGAATTGGAACGCTCCAACCTCACGCGCCTCATGCGAGTCAAAGAAATCGTCCGCAAATCTTAAACCGTCTCCGAAACCTGCCATCCCCCGACGCCCTGTTGCCGCACCGCCTCGCCGCCTTTTGCCCCCCCCCTTTAATGCAGGAAAAAGATTGACAAACACCCTGCTTTTGAAAATGATTTTGCTAAATTTTAACAATGGGGGAAATGAAATCAAAAAATATAATCGCAGCCATCGCCGGATGCACCCGATAGCCCAACATTAAGTTTACAACTCACAGACCTATAAGATTTTATAGGGTGTCAAAACGCCGGTTTTAGATTAAAAAAAAACGCTTTTACTAAAGATTTTCGTTGACAAGTTTTCAAATCAGATATTAGTCATTACTTGTAGATGTTTAGATTAAGTGGAAAAAAATCAGCAGATTTTTTTTTCGATGAATTACAGCAAACCAATGAAAGGAGGTGATCGGGCGCATATTTCCTTGTTCTAAAAGAAAGGATGCATTCGCATACCTGTAAAAAATTTTAAGGAGTTAATTATGAAAATCAGCAAGATTCTAATCGTTACCTTGTTGATGACGCTTTGTATCGCGTTAGCCGCAAATGCACAGGTTACGCCGACTAAAACCATTACTATGTATTGGAACAAACTCTGCGGTTATAACCCGGCAAGCGACGACGTCCGCCGCATGTCAGTCTCCCTCGACGGGCAGACGATTATTACCCTTAACAAAGGCATAAACAAGGCTCAGATTTGGCACGGACGTTCCGGCGTTATCTGGAATAAAATGGCGGAAAGCGGTCCCAAAGGTCCCGATTCCCTCAATATGACCGGCGTCTCCGGCGGAACCTTCGCCATTTCGGACGGCGGTTTTACACAAGACGGCGCCTTCATCGTATGCAACCTATTCACCGCCACCACCCATAACCTGAAAGTTTATATCTGGGACACCGTAACAACCGCCCCCAGAGTTATCTACGATGCCATCCCCGCCCCAAGCCCGCGCAACGGCGATGGTCTCGCTGTCATGGGCAGACTCAGCGACAACACCGCCAAGGTTATTGTTGTCGGCAACAACGCTGCTAGCAGACCTGTCGTTCTGACCACAGCGGATAAGGGTCGTACCTGGACAGCCACAATTCTTGCGAACCCTGTTCATGCGCAGACCGTCCAATTTGACTCAACCGGCGCCTTCTGGTGCACTCGTTATGCGGCTGGTACTCCCCTCCAGAAATACAACCCCGACGGTTCCATCGCCGGTGCAGCGCCCCCCAATCGTATTCCGCACCCCTATGCCTTCGGCGGGCTTTACCTTGATGAAGCCAATGGCTTGATTTATGGCGCGGGTATCCGCGAGAACAACCCTGTGAGGGTTTTCGACGTTGCCACCGGCGCCCTCATCGCCTCTTCGACTGAGCCCATCTTACTTGGCGGATTTACTACGAGCGGCGGCGTCGCCAATGGCTCAGCCTGCGTCAAGGGTCTGCCAGATGGCACAATCCTCGTTGGCTCCGAGCGCAACGGTATCGCCCGTATGCGCCTCGTGAATGTCATTACGGCTGACGGCGCCGGCAACACGCCCACCACCACCAACACCATTCAGGCAGCCATCACCGCTTACAATGTCGGCGGTCCTCTCGCAGCTTATAAGCCCTTAATGATTGCTGTGGATCCTACCGTAACATTTGATGAATCAATTGACTTGAACAATGGCGCAGCTTGGAACGGCAAAATCGCCGGCGACCTCCTCATCAAATCCGCCGTTCCCGGAACCAATGCAGTCATCAAACTCCGCAAAGGTCCCAGCAGCAATGATGCTATCTGGATTGCCCAAGAAACCAATAACATCATGTTCAAAGACCTTGTCCTCTGCCCGTCGCTGCAAGCTCCTCTCTTCACAGGAAACGTCGCCATGATCCGCATGGATCAGAACACCGCAGAATCCGTTATTAACTGGGTTGAACTTTACAACGTAGTTCAGACGGATATTGCCGTGGGCGGCGAACCGATGGTTAAGACCAAAGCAGAGGCTATTGCAATGACTGCAGCTGGTCCTCCCCCACCTACAGGTTCGACGGTCGGTACTGCCTCACAGCACATCAGCCTCTATACAGATGCCGGTGAATCTATGAGCCTCCTCCTTGACAACTGCGTATCTTACGCTTCCAAAGGAATGGGTTGGCGCTTCTATCCCCATGGCGTTAGCGGCGAGTCCTTGATTGTCAACAACGGCTTCGTTGCTTGGACTACTCATGGGCAACCATGTACTTTTGGTAATAGCGCTCTTCGAATTCTTTGCGGGACGGCAGCTGTTCAGAAGTATGTCACGGTTACTGGCGACGATGCAGGCGCTGGACCTTCTAAATGCACCGCCTTTATTGAGCCAGCCTATCATGCCCTCTACAACAGCACGTCCGCTGCAAAGTTTATCACGAAGATAAACAACTTGTTGGTCTGGTCCTCACGTACCGGCGATGCAGCTAATATTCCTCGCTCTGTCTCAAGCTCAAGCGGTGTCTGCATGCCTATGATAAGCGACTGCATTTTCAAAAACCAGAATAATGTCAATGTTGTTGTCCAAACAGTCGGCGCCACGCCCGGCTCCGCTCCTTATGTTTGGGAACGCAACACATTCTTTACAAATGGGAACGCATTGTTAGGAACTGCAAAAGGCGCTCAATGGCCCGAGTATCAGACCATCACGCTCAGAGACTGTATTTTCGCTGGTCCCGGCACAAAGCTCGGCATTGCGGGAACGCATGCGGGAGCTTATGCTGAAAACTGCGCATGGGTCACAGAAGGTCCGAGTGCTATCGGCGCAAGGGGAGTCATTGATTCCGACACGAATTCCATCAACTGGGACCCAATTTTTAAGGACAACAGTCCCACAAGTTTTACAAAATCTTCCTTCATGGACGTTCAGAACTATGGTTACAAGGGCAAAGCCGCGGGCGGCGCTAACCTCGCCGGTGGCGCAGACTGGATTGGCGGTTTCAACCCCGCTATCCAACTCCGCGATGCTGATGATGCTGCTGATGTCGCCGCGATTGATTTCGGCACCTGCGACACTAACACGACGACAACCAAGACCTTCAAGATCAAGAACCTTGGTCCTGGGTCTCCTCTGGCTGTTGCCGGCTCCGTCATCGTGACCGGCGCTCCATACACCATTGATTCCGGTGATGGCGCTGCCAATTTGGGCGTCAATGGCACAGCAACCATTGTCGTTGCCTTCAGACCAACCGTAGATGGAACGTATAATGACACCCTTCGCATCACAAGCGATTCTGGCGGTGCCCCAGCCGCTCAGCTGAACATCCCCATCACGGGCATTGCTTATACAACATCGGTTACGGACTGGAAGCTAATTAAATAACAATTCCCCAAAAGGGACTTTGTTGAGGAGGGTTCTTCGGAACCCTCCTTTTTTTATTCCTCTTAACCAGTAAATAATCCTTGAACCCTGAAAGTCTTTTTAACAGATTCCATTTTAATAATGAACAATACTAAACCGCTCAAATGAATATCTCAGGTAAAACAAAAATCGTGGCGCTGCTGGGCTGCCCTGTCAGCCACTCCCTTTCCCCAGCCATGCACAACGCCGCCTTTCGCGCCGCCGGCTTAGATTATACCTACATCGCTCTCCCCGTCAGCCCGGTTAACGTCAAAGAAGCAATTGCCGGTATGCGCGCCCTCAATCTGGCGGGCGCCAATGTTACCATCCCCCATAAAGAAACCGTCATCCCCTTTTTAGATGAAATCGCCGATGATGCGCAAAAAATCGGCGCCGTTAACACCATCGTCGTCTCCGATGAACGCCTCAAAGGGCATAATACAGATGTTTATGGCTTTTTGCGCTCATTGGAAGAAGGCGGCGCCCGCATCAAAAACGCCCGAGTCGTCATCCTCGGCGCAGGCGGGGTTGCCCGCGCTATGGCGTTCGGCGCGGCATTGAACGCCGCATCCTCTATCGTCATTACCGATATTGCTCAGGAAAAAGCCGATGCCCTCGCTGGGGGCATCAAAAAAGCCGCGCCTGCCGCCGTTGTCCTTTCCGCCGCGCCCGATTCCGACGAATTCACCCGCGCCATCGCCGAAGCCGACATCATCGCAAACGCCACCCCTTTGGGCATGAACGCCTCTGACGCGCTTCCCCTTTCGCGCGAGCGCATGGATAAAATCCCATCCGGCGCGGTAATCTTTGACGCTGTTTACTCCAAAAAAAACACCCCATTTCTCAACCATGCCGCGGAACTCGGCTTGCGTCCAATCGGCGGACTCAACATGCTCCTTTATCAAGGCGTCCGCGCTTTTGAACTCTGGACCGGCGTCAAGCCGGATGAAAATATAATGCGAAAAGTTTTGATGGGGAATTAATCGCAGATTTAGGAGTGCTCTTTTATGTTGAACTACATAACATCCGGCGAATCGCATGGACCGCAATTGACGGCTATCGTCAGCGGATTTCCCGCTGGCGTGGCGGTCTTGGCGGCTGATATCAACCGCGAACTGGCGAGACGCCAGCAAGGCTACGGACGCGGCGAGCGCATGACAATCGAACAGGATAAGGTTGAAATCCTTTCAGGCGTTCGATTTGGCAAGACCATCGGCAGCCCTGTCACGCTTGTTATTAAAAATCGCGATTGGGAAAACTGGCGCGAGGCGATGAGCCCCGACCCGGGCGAACCCGCCGATACCAAAGCCGTCACGCGTCCACGACCGGGACATGCCGACCTTTCGGGATGCCTCAAATATGCCCATAAAGACGCCCGAAATATCCTTGAACGCTCCAGCGCCCGCGAAACCACCTCGCGCGTCGCGGTCGGCGCCCTTTGCAAACGCCTCCTTGCCGAATTTGGATTCGTAATTTTTTCTCATATCCTGCGCATCGGCGATGTTGTTGCGCAGGAATTGCCCAAATCCTTTGATGAACTCCAGAAAAAAGCCGCAGATTCCGATGTGCGCTGCGCCGACGCCGCCGCCGCCGAAAAAATGCGCGGGCGCATCCGCGAGGCAAAAGAACGCGGCGATACAATCGGCGGCGTGGTGGAGATTATCGCCGTGGGCGCGCCGATTGGATTGGGCAGCTGCATGTCTGCCGATGCCAAATTGGACGCCGCCATTGCTCAGGCAGTCATGAGCATTCAAGCCGTTAAAGGCGTGGAAATCGGCATGGGATTTGCCGCTGCGGCTGTATGCGGCTCAAACGTCCACGATGCCATCAGCTATTCGCCCGAACGCGGATTCTATCGCACAACCAACAACGCCGGCGGGATTGAGGGCGGCATGTCCAACGGCGAACCTATTATTGTGCGCGCCGCCTTCAAACCGATTCCCACCATGATGACGCCCAAAGCATCCGTTGACTTAATCACAAAAGAGCCATTCGAAGCCTCAAAAGAACGCTCGGATGTCTGCGTCGTTCCCGCGGCGGGCGTGGTGGCGGAGGCGGCTATCGCCTTTGTTTTGGCGCGCGCCTTCCTTGAAAAATTTGGCGGAGACAGCCTTGACGAAATCAAACGCAACCACCATTCATATATCCATTATCTGAAAAATTATTGAGGAGCGCGATGAAAAAAGCGAACATCGTTCTCATCGGATTTATGGGCACGGGAAAAACCGCAGTGGGCAAAACCGTTGCCTCAGCGCTTGATATGAAATATCTGGATACAGACCTCATGATAGAAGCCGATGCCCAAAAAACCATTCCGGAAATTTTCGAAACACTCGGAGAACCCGCTTTCCGTGAATTTGAAACCGAAGCCATTCGCCGCATCACGCATCTTCGCGGTTATGTCATTGCCACTGGCGGCGGCGCGCCCATGATCGAGGAGAACCTTGCAAATATGAAACGCGCGGGCGTTTTGATTCGCCTGACCGCCTCGCCGGAGGTTATCCTTGAGCGCACCAGCCGCGCGTCAAACCGTCCCCTTTTGAAAACGCCAAACCCCATGAAAAAAATCCAATCGCTGCTTTCTCTCCGCGAACCTCAATACAACAAAGCCGATTATACGATTAACACAACAACTCTTTCCATTCAAGAAGTCGCGGAAAAAGTCATAAAAATTTGGGAGAGCCAGCCATCATGAAATATTCAGCGCTCGTTCTTTTTTTGTTTTTCTTTTCTTGCCACTTAATAAAATCGCCATCCTACAAATATTCAGAAGCCCAAACAGGAGCCAATCAGGTGAAAAAGCACACACTCAAAAACGGCATGACCGTTTTGATTCTGGAAAATCCTGATAGTAAAGTCGTTACGCTTGATGTGTGGATTAACACCGGCTCGGCTTTCGAGCCAAAAGACATTAACGGCGTCTCGCATTTTCTGGAACACATGCTCTTCAAAGGAACAGAAAAACGCGCAGTGGGGGAGATAGACCGCGAAATCGAAGCGGTCGGCGGACTCTGGAATGCCGGAACATCCCTTGAATTCACTCATTATTATCTCACAGTTGCCGCGCCTTATTTTCAAATCGGCGCAGATGCCCTTGCGGACGTCATAGCGAATTCCAAACTTGAATCCGCAGAGGTCGAGCGCGAGCGCCAAGTTATTCTTGAAGAATATCATCGCCAACAGGACGACCCCGATAACTACCTTATGACAATGGTTTATTGGAACAGCTTTGAATCATCGCCTTCCCGCTGGCCCGTCCTCGGCACGCCCGATACAATCAACGCCATAACGCCGGAGCGGCTGAGGCAATATTATCATGAACGCTATACCCCAGCCAATATGGCGCTTGTCGTCGTGGGCGGAATCAAAGAAACGGAAGTCATGCCCGTGATTGAACAAAAGTTCGGCATCATAAACCGCCCGCTTTCCTCCGCTCATGTATCCGATGAAAAAACACAGCGCCGCGAAGGTGTTTTCGAAGAATACCCCAAACCCGTCAAAGAGGCTTACATCATATTTAATTTCCCTGCGCCGGATCTCACAGACGGCTATAAAGATGTTTATGCTATGGATCTGGTCGCCGGCATTCTGGGCGATGGGCGCTCATCCCGCCTTTTTGACCGCATCAAAGAAAAGAAAAATCTTGCCAGCAGCATAGCCGCAAGCTTCCCCACCCACAGACGCGACGGGTCTTTCATCATCTTTGCGACCTTTGATTATGCCAAAAAAGACGCATTGATAAAAGCCGTTTTAGAAGAAGTCAGACTCATCGGTTCTGAAAAAACGGGGCGGGCGGAACTCGAAAAAGCCAAACGCATGTTCACCAATCAATACCTTTTCAGCCACGAAACTACAACCGGACGCGCCTCAGAGATCGGCTACTTCTATACCCTCACTGGCGATACAAAATTTGAGGAAAACTATCTCCAAAAAGTTCAGGAGGTCAGCGCCGCAGATATCCAAAAAGTTGCCGCATCATGGCTCGCCCCTGAAAAAGCCAACATCTTTATTGTAAAACCGGAATAATGGATAATGCGGAACGAATGAGGTTGATAATGAGTTTTTAAGGCTCGATAAAAGTTGCTGCAGCTTTTGCAGATAATTAAAAAAAACAGGAGAAAAAAATGAAAATCTTTGCTTTTATTGCCGTGCCTATTTTTACCTTCGCCGGTATCATACCGCTGGGCGCCATTCCTCAAATCATCGCCCATCGCGGCGCATCCTATGAAGCGCCGGAAAACACCGTCGCCGCCGTGGAGCTCGGCTATCAGGAAACCGATACATGCGAAATAGACATCTGGCTTACAAAAGATAAAAAAATTGTTGTGATGCACGATGACAACACATCCCGAATCACCGGCAAAAATTTTGATGTCACGAAAAGCAATTACAACGATTTTGCCAGCCTTGACGCCGGCAGCTGGAAAAACGAAAAATACAAAGGCGAGAAAATTCCCCTGTTGGAAGACGTTCTGGCTAAAGTCAAAGGCAATAACAAAATCTTCATCGAAGTCAAATCCAACCTGGAAATATTGCCGCATCTTGCAAAAATTATAACAAATCATCCGATGAAAAAAAATTTCATTATCATCGGTTTCAACTATGACACGATGAAACACTCAAAGGCGCTGATGCCGGAATTCCCGACTTATTGGTTGGGCTATCCCAAAAAAAACGAGAAAACAAAAGAACTCATTCCATACGGCGATGATTTGATTGAAAAAGCCAAAGCCGCCAATCTCGACGGTCTCAATCTTCATTACAATACTCTGACAAAAGAGTATGTGGACAAAACCCATAAGGCTGGTTTGGGAATGTATGTCTGGACGGTTGATGATCCTCAAATCGCTATCAAATTGCATAATATGGGCGTTGACGGCATCACCACCAACAAACCGCGATTTATTCGTGAACTGCTTGAGAAAAATAATTAACAGCAAAAAACGGCGCAACGCTATTTCGTGGCGCGTGCGAGCGTGTCTTCAAATTATTCTCAAGAGCGCTGTTCGGTCGCATCATCTAATTTAGACATGTTAATCATACAATCATCTCTCGTTTTGATTTCCATCCGATGCGCGGCGCACCCGGTCAATATAGCCAACGCAAACAACACAAACAAAGCCCTTTTCATTTTTATCTCTCCCGAATAAATCTATTTGTTCGGTAAAAAGATGTAGATGAAGGCAACGTCATTTAATGCAATAGATATTCGGGAGTTTTTTATGCTGGACAATTCCACGTATCGGATAAGGATTGTCGTTTAATGATTAACGCTGATTCAGGTTCCTATAAGGAAATTTTTTCGATTTCGTTGCCGCTGGTCATCTCAACCGGCTCAACGACGCTCATGCATTTCACAGACCGCATTTTTTTGAGCTGGTATTCGGAAGAGGCGCTGGCGGCGGGGTTGCCGGGCGGTATTTCCAACTTTGCGCTCTTGTGCCTCTTTCTTGGACCCGCCTCCTATGTCTCCACATTCGTCGCCCAATATTATGGAGCAAAGCAATATGAGCGCATCGGTCCGATTGTATGGCAGGGGGCATGGTTTGCCCTTGTAGCGGGACTCTGCCTGATGTCTGTAATCCCCTTTGCCCTGCCGATATTTCAACTCATCAACCATCCGGGCAATCTGCCTCAGTTGGAAGCGTCCTATTTTAGAATCTTATGCTTCGGCTATGTCTTCAGCCTTCTTGCCTCCGTTTTTTCGAGTTTTTTTATCGGTTTGGGACGGACGAAGGAGGTTATGATTGTGAATGTAAGCTGCACAGGATTGAACATCATTTTGGATTATGCATGGATATTCGGCAAATGGGGGC
The DNA here is from genome assembly GCA_002070185.1 of candidate division BRC1 bacterium ADurb.Bin183. Lineage (GTDB taxonomy): Bacteria > Sumerlaeota > Sumerlaeia > MWCT01 > MWCT01 > MWCT01. Next base: position 36,395 of record MWCT01000002.1, on the reverse strand, counting down.
TGCCCAGATGTGGAATAGAGGGCGCCGCCTACGCAACGAATGTTGCCATTGTGCTTTCCGCGTTCATTTTCATGGCTCTTTATTTCCGCAAAGAAAACCGTCTGAAATATAATGCCCTTAAAGCCTACAAACTTGTTCCAAAACTTTTATGGCGGCTTTTGCGCTATGGTTTGCCCAATGGCATGCAATTGCTTTTGGATATTGCGGCGTTCACCCTTTTTGTTTTGTTGGTGGGGCGTCTGGGCGCAGTTGAATTGGCGGCGTCGAATATCGCCTTTAACATCAACACCATCGCCTTTATGCCAATGATAGGCTTCGGCATCGCAGCCTCCACGCTAGTTGGACAATATCTCGGACGCAATCAGCCGGAAATTGCGGCAAGGTGCGTGAACCGAATTTTTGCTATAACCATAACCTATATGAGCATCATCGCGTTGTCCTACATCTTTACCCCAGACCTTTACATCAAGATTTACGGGTCAAAGGAAAACCCGCAAATTCTTGCGGAGATTCAAAAACTGAGTCGGACATTGCTCCTTTTTGTTGCGTTATTCAGCTTCTTTGATTCATTGAATGTCATATTTTGCTCAGCCATTCGCGGCGCGGGCGATACGCGTTTCATCATGTGGGTCTCGCTAATTAGCTCCGCATTTTTGGTGATAATTCCCACCTATTTGTCTTGCGTTGTATACAAAACAAGCATCTTTATTCCGTGGTCATTTTTCACGTTTTATGTGGCGTTTGTGGGGATTGTATTTCTCTTTCGCTATCGAGGAGGGAAATGGAAGAAGATGCGGGTGATTGAGATGCCGCCTACGTCTATTCAGTTCATCCCAACGGAGGGCGCCAAATCTAAGGCGAGCGTATAATGAATCAAATTTCGATGACCACTGGCAGGATCATGGGGAAGCGGGCGGTCTCAACCTTGATGAATTTTTTGAGCGCTCGCCGCACTTCTTCTTTAACCTCGCTCCAATCATCCCGCGTCTTGCATCCGCATTCCATAAACGCCTGAAGAACCACCTTTTTGGCGCGATTAAGAAGCTCCTCGCTCTCATCCACGAAAACAAAACCGCGCGTGACGATATAAGGATCGGCGGCAAGCTCGCCCGTCTTGCGCGAAATTGCCAGAATCGCAATCAGCATCCCATCTTGCGAAAGATGCAACCGCTCGCGAAGAACATCCTTGTCCACATCCCCCACTCCTTTGCCATCCACAAGCACGCGCCCGGTCGGAATTCTTTCCCCTACCTGCGCCTTTGCGCCGTCAAATTCAACGGGGAGTCCATTTTTAAGAATAAATATATTCTTATCATCCATTCCCAATTCCAGCGCCAGCGCCCTGTGCGCCCGCAGATGGCGGGATTCCCCGTGTATGGGAATCAAATATCGCGGTCGGGCAATCTGAATCAGATGTTTCATATCATCCCGATAAGCGTGACCGGAGGCATGAACATTTTCGATCCCCTCATAGTAAACATTAGCTTCGCGATCGCTGAAATGGTTTATCATTTGCAAAATATCCAACGCATTGCCGGGAATCAATCGCGCGGAAATAATAACCGTGTCCCCCGGTTTCAGCTTCATCCATTTATAATCATCCAGCGCAAGGCGGGACATAACCGAGAGCGACTCTCCTTGGCTGCCGGTTGAAAGGAGGAGACGTCTCCGGGGCGGCACGTCCTCTATATCCTTCAAATCGCGCAACCGACCATCAGTAACATTAAGATAACCCAAATCCCGCGCCATATTGATATTGCGAACCATATTCAGACCGGTCACAAAAATATAACGATCATACTTTTCCGCCAGATTTATGATGGTCTGAATGCGGTAGATGGATGACGCAAAAGCGGAAACAACCACTGTGGATTCTGCCTCCCGAAAAAGGCGGTCCAGAGTCGCTGTCACATTGATTTCCGATGGCGCATTGCCCTGCCGCTCCACATTGGTGCTATCCGCAAAAAGCGCAAGAACGCCTTTTTCCGCATAAGAAGAGACCGTGAAGAAATCAAAATATTCCCCCGCATGAGGGTTTGGATCAAATTTATAATCCCCAGAAAAAAGGACATTGCCCAGCGGCGTTTCAATCGCAAACCCTATAGCATCTGCCACGCTGTGCGTCACGCGGTAGGGGATGATATAAAATGCGCCGAGGCTGATAGGGGAGCGGGGGGTGATTTCAACTAACTGCGCCTTACCGTTCAGATTGAATTCTTGAAGTTTGACGCGGACAAGCCCCAACGTCAGCGGCGTCCCAAATACCGGCGCTGAAATTTCCTGCAAAATATACGGCAGCGCGCCAATGTGGTCTTCATGCCCATGCGTTAGAATTATACCGCGAACCTTTTCTTTGTTTTCCAGAATATAGCTAAAGTCGGGAATCACCAAATCAATTCCGGGCATCTCCGATTCAGGCGTCATCTGACCGCAGTCTATCAGAATGATATCATCCTGATATTCCAGAACAAATGCATTCATGCCAATCTCGCCGATGCCGCCAAGTGCAAACGCTTTGAGTTTGGGTTGGAATGTTTCAGATTTCATAAATTGTCCATTATCCATTATTATTGGAACATCTCGCTGAGGGAATCCTTAAAACGCCCAAAGAATCCTTTTTCATTGGAGTTGGGGGCATAATTTTCCTCATCAGCCGCAAATTCCTGCAGTATCTCTTTTTGACGTTGAGATAGTTTCTTGGGAGTTTTAATAATAACCTGGACATACTGGTCTCCAAATGCAGATTCATTGCGGGGCATGCCTTTGTCTTTTAAGCGAAGAATCGCATGAGTCTGCGTCCCTGCTGGAATCTTTAATTTTTCCGGACCGTGAAGCGTGGGGACTGTAATCTCCCCGCCAAGCGCCGCCTGCGCAAATGATATCGGCATCTCGCAAATAATATCGTCATTCCTTCGCTTAAAAAAAGGATGCTCCTCAACTTCAAGGGCAACCAACAAATCGCCTGCCGGTCCATTGTTCGGTCCCGCCTCGCCCTCGCCGCGAATGACCAGCTCCATCCCGTTATCCACGCCTTTTGGGATTTTGATTTTTAACGGCGTCTTTTTGTGAACGCGTCCATCTCCGCCGCATTCGTTGCATGGTTTATCAATAATTTTGCCCCCGCCGTGACAATGGTCGCACGGTGTGGTCAGACTGAAAAAGCCCTGAACCGCGCGCAGCTGTCCGCTTCCATGGCAACGGGGGCAGGTCTTCAATTTGCCGCCTTCGCCCAGACCCGAACCGCCGCATTTTTCACAAACGACAAGCCTTTTGACGTTAATCTCTTCTTCTTTACCGTTGAACGCCTCTTCAATGGTAAGAGTGTAGCGGATGCGGATGTTGCGTCCGCGGTTGGCCGCTTGCCGGCTGCGGCGTCCGCCGAATCCGCCGCCGAAGAAGGAGCCTAACAAATCTCCAAAGATATCCTCAAAATCGCCGAAGTGGGAAAAATCATTCCAAGAAAATCCTCCGCCATGACCAAATGTGGATTTTACGCCTTCGTGCCCATAACGATCATAAAGGGCGCGTTTTTCAGGATCTGATAAAATCTCATACGCCTCGGAGGCTTCTTTGAATTTTTCCTCCGCGTCTTCCTTGCTTCCAGGGTTTCGGTCGGGATGGTGCTTCTTGGCAATCTGACGAAAAGCCTTTTTTATCGTCGTCTCATCGGCATCGCGCGCGACGCCCAGAATTTCGTAATAATCTCGTTTTGCCATATAAAAAAATGAACTCGATTCATTTGAAAAATTACTGCCAAAGATAAAAGCGAAGATGATTATCCAAAGGCATTCCTGCGATGCAAGAAAATATTCATAAAACATTCGAGATGAAAACGAATTATTTTGACATAGATTTGACGTTTTGAAATAAAACTTTTCTATACTATAAACTTTTTTGCGAACCTTGATTTTTTGAAGGAGACTTTTTCATTGTGCGCCGAAACATGATTTGAATCATATTGACAATAATACGCCCATGCATGGATTCTATTTCGCTTTTTTGTCATTAAAAGGCAAGAAGCCATCAAATTTTTTTTCAAGAGGTGCGTTCGATGTCCATGATCTCTCCAACCATGCTGCGGAATGGCTACCGCATTCTGCTCGATGGCGAAGTCTGGGTTGTAGTTGAATTTTCCAAAATGGCGATGGGACGCGGAAGAGGTCGCGTTTCCACAAAACTCAAACATATCGTCTCCGGAAAAGTGACAGAAAAAACATTCCGTTCCACCGAACAGGTTGAAATGGCGGATGCTGAATATCGCAATTATCAGTATCTTTATAAAGAAATTGACAGCTATGTTTTCATGGATGGCGAGACCTATGATCAGGCGAGCCTTCTTGCTGCAACAGTTGGCGACGCGGCTGATTTCCTCAAAGAAGGCGTCACCGTGCGCGCTTGTGTTTTAGACGGCGAGGTGATCGGCATCGAACTCCCGCTCAAGATGGATTTCGACGTGATAGAAACTCACGACGCCGTTAAAGGCAACACAGCCACAAACGTTATGAAGGACGCCATCATAGATTCCGGCGCCACCGTTAAAGTCCCACTTTTCATCAAAAACGGGGATCGAATCCGCATCAATACCGAAACCGGCGAATATGTGGAAAGAGTTTGAAACGCTCTTCGCCTGCATAAAACAAAAATGAAATTTGCCCTTTATTGCAGCTACCTTCATGAAAAACCTTACCAGTATTCCATGCCGCCTTTGGGACTGGGCTCCATCGGCGCGTGGGTAAAAAATAATTGCTGGTTTTGCGAAGTCGCTTTCTTTCGCCAGGAACAAAAATTAATAGATTGGAAACCGGATGTCGTCGGCATTTCCTCCGCCACCGAGAATTTCAGCGCCGCTGTCGCCTTTGCCGGAGATATCAAAAACGCGCTCGGGATTCCCGTATGGATAGGCGGCACACATATCACCGCCCTGCCCCACACGCTTCCCGATTGCTTTGACGTCGGCATTCTGGGCGAAGGCGAACTCACCGTTGCCGAACTTATCAAAATTCATTACAAATCAAAAAATCCCGTTCAGCGCCTTGCGGATGTGGCGGGCATTTGTTATCATGGAGAAAAAGGCGTTGTAATTAACCCTCCGCGAGACCTCATCCCCGATATTGACATCCTCCCATTCCCTGACCGAAAAATGTTGGGCGAGGATTGGGCGGTGCCGCTTTCTGAAGAAGCGCATATCATAACCTCGCGCGGCTGCCCTTATGATTGCACCTTTTGCTCAGCGCCGGTGCACTGGCGAAAAAAAGTCCGCTTCTTCTCGCCGGAATATGTCATCCGCGAAATAGAACACATTCGGGCGGATTTTAATCCAAATGAAATTTTTTTCTTTGATGATCTTTTTATTGGCAACCTACCGCGATTCAAAAAAATATGCGCGCTAATGAAAGAGCGGAACCTTCACAGGGACATCCTATTCCGCACTTATGCCCGCGTTGACTTGATTGACGAAGAGGTCGCCGACTTGCTTGCCGATTTGAATTTTCATTACGTTGATTTCGGTTTTGAAGCCAATACGCAGCCAATCCTCGACTATTACAACAAAAAAAACGCCACACCGGAAAAAAACCAACGCGCCATAGATCTCCTCGCCGCAAAAAATATCTCCATCGGCGCAAATGTGATTATCGGCGCCCCGCATGAGACAAGAGAGCAGATGGAACAAACCCGCGCCTTCATCGAACGCAACAAGGAAAAACTCCACCGATGCTCAATGGGACCTTTGCAAGCGCCCCCCGGCACACGTGTCTGGGATTATGCCAAAAGCCGCGGACTTGTCTCAGACGATATGGACTGGACTCGATACATTGTTGATGTCGAGCATTTAGATATGAGCCGCGATCCCTATTTGTGCGAAACGATGCCAGTTGAGGAATTTACGGCTTTTTATGAAGAGTTCTATCGGCTTGCAACCGAAATCAATCTGCGGGGGAAGGTTCACAAAATGGGCGTTGATTTGCAACGCAGCCGAGCCCGCGAACGCGCAATGCGCGCGGAACTCGACGCCCTCAAAGGCTCGCGGCTTGTGCGCCTTGCCGCCAGATTAAAAAGAAAATGAAAATATCATCGCGCCTTCTTTCATGGTTTCGTCGAAATCGGCGCGACCTGCCTTGGCGAAAAAATCGCTCGTCCTATTCCGTATGGATTTCGGAAATCATGTTGCAGCAGACCGCGCTTAAAACAGTTATCCCTTATTTTGAAAAATGGATGAAACGATTTCCCGATGTTCAAACGCTGGCAACCGCAACCGAGGCGGAGGTTTTGCGGCAATGGGAGGGGCTGGGCTATTATAGCCGCGCTCGAAATATTCTCAAAACAGCTCAAATAATCGTGAAAGATTTCAACAGCACGATGCCAGAGAATGAACGCGATTTGCTCCGCCTGCCCGGCATCGGCAAATACACCGCCGCGGCAATTTTGAGCATCGTCTTCGGCAAACCGATTCCGTTGATTGACGCCAACGTCCGCAAGGTGGGACGCCGACTGTTTGGTCTTGAAAAGTGGGAGAGCAGTAGCGAAAAATATTTATTCGACTGGTTGTCAGACGTCTTGCCGCCGCGCCGCGCCGGCGATTTCAACGAAGCCCTCATGGAATTGGGGCAAACGGTTTGCCTCCTTGAAAATCCGATTTGCAAAAATTGCCCGCTCAAAAAAGATTGCGTTGCCTTCGCTCAGAACTTAACGGAAAAAATTCCGGGCTACTCCGCGCGCCCGCTCATCGAAAAAAAATCCATCTTGCTGCTCCTTATCCACGAACAAAAAATTTTAATCCGTCAAAAAAAGGAGGGGCTATGGAAAAATATGTGGGTGCTGCCCGATTTTACATCGCGCAAAAAAGCAAAAGATTTTATCTTTGAAATAACAGGCGGCAAAGGGCGTTTCTTAAAAGCCCTCCCCGAACGCATCCATCATTATACCCGATACCGCGACCGCCTCGCGCCGATGGTTTATACGGTTGAGCCATTATCGCCAATAAAACAAAAAGGGTTAATCTGGGTTAAAATCTCCGCCCTCAATCAATATCCTTTCCCGTCGCAGCATCGCAAAATCTTGGATAATTTTATATCTTAAACTTTTCGTGTAACCGAACCGCAACTTTATCAATGGCGATGCGTTCCTGTTCCATAGAGTCGCGGTCGCGGATTGTAACAGCTTGATCCGCCAACGTCTCCACGTCAACAGTTATGCAAAAAGGCGTGCCGATTTCATCCTGCCGACGATAGAGTTTGCCAATGGCTGCCGTATCGTCGTAAACCGTGTAAAATTCCTTTTTGAGATCCATGGCAATCTTGCGCGCTGTTTCGACAATCTCCGGACGGTTCGCTAACAGCGGGAATACCGCCGCCTTGACCGGCGCCAGAAATGGATGCAGCGCCAGCACAACCCGTTGCCGATCTCGCACAGTTTCTTCGCGATAGGCATCTGCGAGAAACGCCAGCGTTGTGCGATCCACTCCCCCTGAAGGCTCGATGACATAAGGGATGTAACGCTCGCGCGACTCCTCGTCAAAATAAGTGAGGTCTTTGCCTGAAAAAGTCTGATGTTGCGTCAGATCAAAATTTCCGCGGTTTGCAATTCCCTCCAACTCTGACCAACCGATGGGGAATTTATATTCAACGTCCTTGCATGCGCGGGCATAATGCGCAAGCTCGGTTTTTTCATGCGGACGGAGGCGCAGATTTTCCGCGCGGATTCCAAATCGCCGATACCAGTTATACCGCTCGTTGACCCAGTATTCATACCACTCCACATCAGTGCCCGGTTTGCAAAAAAATTCAATCTCCATCTGCTCGAACTCTCGGGTGCGGAAGATGAAATTGCGCGGCGTGATTTCGTTGCGGAATGATTTGCCTATCTGCGCAATCCCAAAAGGCAGCTTGCGCCGCATCGTATCCATGATAGCTGGGAAATTGACAAAAATTCCCTGCGCGGTTTCCGGGCGCAGATAAACCGTTGCCGCATCCTCTTCCACAGGACCCACAAATGTCTTGAACATAAGATTGAAATTGCGAGGCTCGGTCAATTCGCCTCCGCATTCGGGGCAACGCTTGCCATGAAACGGTTGCCCTTCCGCCTGCTCAACGCGGACGTTTTTGCCGCTCGGCAAAGATGCTGAACACGTTTGCAATAACGCCTTTGCCGCCTTTTTGCTTTCGGCATAAATTATCTGCCCGGTCTCATCCCACGTGTCGCCTTCGCCTTGAATAAAAATCTTAAAGGCAAAAAAATCTTTCTCCTCAACATGGTCGGCGCGAAAACGTTTTTTGCACACCTTGCAGTCCACCAAAGGATCGGTAAAGCCTTCAACATGACCCGATGCGACCCACGTTCGCGGATGCATCAAAATTGCAGCGTCAAGCCCTTCGATATCATTACGCTCATAAACCACCGAGCGCCACCACGCCTTCTTGACGTTGTTCTTCAACTCCACGCCGATTGGACCATAATCAAACGTGCCGCCCAATCCGCTATAAAGGTCGCTGCCGGGGAATATAATCCCGCGCCGTTTGCACAGAGAAACAAGCGTTTCCATTTTTAATTCAGCCATCTTTTGTCACTCGCTTTTATTTTTTTGATTTGTTTTCGGGAGATAAAGTTACAATGGCGGGCATTTTGAAATATTTCCGCGCCACGCGCCGCACATCTTTTATTTTAACGCCCATAATCAGTTCGGGGTATTTTTCATCAAATTCAACGCCCAAACCAAAGCAATGAAACCAAGCAAGATAGTTCGCCTTCTTGAGATTGGTCTGGTGCGCTATTAGATATTTTCCGATGAGATAATTCTTTGCGCGGTTTAATTCATCCTCATGAATCGGATTCTCGGCAAGGTCTTCAAAAATATGCCGCATCGCCCTGTTGGAAACTTCAAGAGTTTCCGGACGCGTGCCGATATATCCAATCACAGCGCCATGCAGACGAAGGCTTTGATAAAACCCGCCCACTGCATAAGCCAGCCCGCGCTGATCCCGCAACTGTGTAAAAAAGCGCGAAGCCATGCCCTCGCCCAAAATAGCGCAGGCAACGCGCAGAGCGGGATAGTCCTTATGATTCATCGGCGCACCGATATAACCCATTGTTAAAAAACCTTGCTCCAGCGGCTTTTTAATTTCGCGCGTGCGCAAGACCGGATTGAAAGTTTTTGTGGATATAAAAAGATTGACCTCTTGCGAAACACGGGAGCCAAAGTGGCGATTAACGCATTTGTTCAATTCATCGCGCGGCACATTGCCCACGATTGCGAGCGTCATATTCTCCGGCTGATAAAAACGATTGTGGAATTGTTCAATCTGCGCCTTTGTGATGATAAGCAGCGATTCAGGGCGCCCCTCCGTCGGCTGCGAATAAGGATGCCCCTCATAAAGGATTTCGCGAAGATTTCTGAATGATAAATAAAACTTATCATCTTCCACTAAATTGATTTGCGCAATAGCATTGCGCCGCTCCTTTTCCAATTCATCAGCGGGAAAAGACGGTTCAAAAAGAACCTCCGAAAGAAGCTCAAGAGCTCTGTCAATCTGATCCGCAGTCGCCGCAACAGAAACGCTCACAAAATCCTCTGAGGCGTCCGTATTCATAAAAATCCCTTCGCGTTCAAGGGCAAGGGCGAGCTCGGATGCGCTGTGTTTGTTAGTGCCTTTCATAAGAAGCGCTTGGGTCAGCGATGAAATGCCGTTCTCCTCTGCGCGCTCAAATGCCGAGCCGACGCGAATAAGGCACACAATCCCCACAATATTATTGGTTTTTGTCCTTTTGGAAATCACAGTCAGCTTGTTCTTCAGAAACCTCATTTCAATATCCCCCTGAATCTTTGCGGGCAGCGACGATATCAAAAACGAACATAACACAATCAATGGCGCCAGAATCTTTCTCATAAAAATTTTGCCAACTCCTTGATGTTATGTCAAAATTGACATGCCTTTCTCTATGCTACGCGGGTTTCATTTCAACATAAAAAAATAAAGAAGAAGATAAACCTAACAATCGGCGATTGGCTCAAACTTCTTTCTTGCAGTCTTCTTCGACAGACCTTATGCGAATAATCATGTACCATGAAAAAATCGAAGCGCTGTTCCCCAAAATATTTCTGCAGGCGCGCCATGCCATTCCCAACATTATGATTCGAATGCATGAAGCCCCCGGTTCTTTTCTTGACCGCCGATTTTTTTTGCCGCTTGCCGTTGCCGCTCGTTATTTCTGGACAAGGCAGGTGGCGCTTCTTGGCGATGACCCCTTGTCTCATCCTCATATCAACGATGCGCTGAACTTGTGGAAGGAGAGCGCGGAACATCTCGCAATCTGGATTCGCCCCGGGCAGTTAAAAAACCACGCGCAGGTTTTAAAGTCGTGCGCGAATGAAATCGTGTATCTATTAGGTCCCTATGATGCCTCCTCGGAGCAATGGGACAACGATGCGATAATGTTAAAAAAAGAAATCGCCCAATTAAAAAAAGACTCGCCGCGGCTTACAGTTCGAGCTCAAATTTATTTTTCCGCATTGGCGCTCTCCATACTGCCGAAAATCGCTCAATGCGCGCAAGAGGCGCAATTGGAAAAACTCGAATTCTTCCCGCCTCCATTACATGATAGCAAAAATAATAACAACAGCAAATTAAATACCTTGTTATTAACAGACGAGCAAATAAAAAAATTCGAAGAAAACTTCTGGGAAATAATGGACGAAAAATATTTCCAGAGCTGCCTTTTTGATCTGGATATGACCCGCCGCCAGCTGGAGAGAATAATTAACTTCTTCAAAGCCGCTAATGGAAGCGGAAATTTTGAACCGCCCCACTGCCGCGCCCCCAGAACAGCCCTTTTTATCGAGCCGAATGGCGACGTCCGATGCTGCCCCTATCAAACCGTCTGTGGGAGTTTGTGGGTATACCCCCTGCGCAGCATCGAAGAATCCTCAACAACTCACGAATTTAGAACCAAGATAAACCTATATACAGAAAAGAAATGCCTTACTTGCCCCGGAAATTACCCCCACCTGCTCTGGCGAGCATAGATAATTTACAACAATAAAAAGATTAAATTATTGATAATTCGAAACTTATGGCAATATACCACTATTGCCATTAAAATTACATTCTTTCATACAACTGCCGGATTTTCGAAAGTTGGGTAATTTTGATACGTATTAATACATTAGAAAACTGCAGGATTGGGTTAAAAATATACAGCGACACTACTACAATATATTGTATCTTGTCGTTAATGAACCGCCATATCTATGGGGTGTGCGGCGTAAAATGCAAAAATATTTCATTCGATAACATTTTCTTCTTGAAGTTAGCGTGGGGGTTTGTGTGAATTTGGTTAAGTTGCGTGGGTGAGAGTGGGAAAGAATGGTAGAAATTTTACTAGAGAAAAAAACCACACAATTCGTAGGATATAACACATATGCGCTCGATTCAAAAAACCGCGCCCCAGTATTTCCAGATTTCCTTCGCGTTATTGACACCGCATATAAACACGAACATCGCAACGTAATAATTTCTCTTTCGCTTAATCTTTCCATTGCCGTCTACCCAATTTGTATCTTCGAAGAATTCCTGACAACATTGCAAGAGAAATCTTTGCTAAATCGCAATATGTTGAAAGTTATGACCATGATAGAAGGAACGGCATACCAGCAGGTGATTGATTCCCAAGGGAGGATAAGGCTTAGTGAGGAGGTTTTGACGTATGCAGGGATTCCCCCTCGTCCAGTGGAAGAAAAAGGGGGCGTTAATATAACGATTTCCCGGCTTATTGATGAACGCGGGTTCAGAACCAGATTTGAAATATGGAGCCCCGAACGCTGGAAGAATTTCATCACCGAAACCACAAGCAAAATTGATGAAATTAGGGATGCACTTTCAAAATAAATCTTTTAAGAAAGGAGGTTTGTTAAAACTTTTGGGGAGTCTTGGAAAGGTCAGGAGTCGAACAGCCGCCGTGCAGCGACATTATTCCACCTACCATTCCGTTCCGTTCGAGCATATCGGCTACGCATACGATTCCTTCTCTCGTTCCGATTCCAGCGACTGTTCCCGTTGATGCTCCTGCTCCGTATCCTGTAGCTATTATTCCTGTTCCGGTTCCAGCAGCATCGTTCCAGTGTCCAAGAAAATGACAGCTCTTGAAGTATCAGTTCCCGTTTCCCAAATCCGACGAATGCAGACCAGATGACCAGTTCCCATTCCGCGCCCAAGCAGAAGTCGCAAAATCAAGTTTCATTTTTAATATCACGGCTTCATGTTCCAAACTCCTGACCTTTTTAAGAACTCCCAAATTTATGAAAGATATAAAGGTTGGCATGGCGTGCAAGCACACATACCGGTCATGGTCGCAGAGACGCTGGAATTACTGGCGCCAGCGCCCGGCAAAAAAATTCTGGACTGCACAGTCGGGGCGGGCGGCCATGCGGCGGAAATCCTCAAACGCATTCAACCGGGCGGGCTTCTCATCGGGCTGGACCGAGACCCGCGTATGCTGGAGCAAGCAAGGGCTTTTCTCAAAGAAGAGGGCTTTCCCGACAATTCGCTGCGGCTTTTCCCTTTTTCTTATGAGCGGTTTGATGAAGCCTTTGCGCAAGAAACGGGAACGGAGCCAAAACTCTTCGACGGCATCCTATTCGACTTGGGCGTCGCATCGCCTCATTTGGACCAAGCAGAACGCGGGTTCAGTTGGAATAAAGAAGGACCTCTCGATTTTAGATTTGACGCCGCCCAAAAGCTCACAGCCTTCGATGTCGTAAATAAATGGCGCGAGAGCGAGCTCAGGCGGGTTTTTAAGGAGTATTCGGATGAACGATTCAGCGGGGCAATGGCAAGACGCATCTGTAAAGAGCGGGAAGTCCGCATAATAAAAACCACAACCCAGCTCGCGGACATCCTTCGCAAATCCATCCCCTCAAGGCTGCGCAGCCCCCACAGAGACCACGTTCAAACGGCTTTCCAGGCAATCAGAATCGCAGTTAACGACGAGCTGGGCATCTTTGAAAAAACATTGCCAAAGGCTCTTTCCTTTTTGGCGGAAAACGGAGTTTGTGCCGTCCTTGCTTATCATTCGAAGGAAGACCGCGTCTCCAAAATCGTCTTTGCGGAAGCCGCCGGAAAAAAGGGCACCGGGATGTTTGAAATTCTGACAAAAAAACCGCTCATGGCAACCAATGAAGAAATCCGACGGAATGCCAGAGCCCGAAGCGCCAGACTCCGCGCCATTCGCAGAAAACCCGCGGATTCGCAATCCTCGAATAAAGAGGTGAAGTGAAATGGCAGCAAACAAAAAAACAGTTTATCGGGAGACCCCCGTTTCCCTCAATGCCCGCACCATGTTCTTTTTTCTTTTTGTGTTCGGCGCCCTGACCTTTTTTTCTCTCGCTCATATTTACCTTCAATTCAAAATCAGAGATTTAAAAATTGAGACTGTGATGCTTCAGGACCAAGGAATTAAACTCGCCGATATTGAAAAAAATCTGATTGGCGAAATTGCCAGATTGAATCAGGGCGACCGCCTCCACGAATTCGCTTGCACCGAACTTGGTCTCCGCGATGTCGCCGCCGACGAAATTGAAAAACTAATCATCCCCCAACGAACGATTGCCAAATATACAACCGGCGGACGCAAGACCGGTTACGAGGAAACAAACTGGATCGAAGCGCGTTATCCAAGAGGGTTCAAAGAAGAAGTCGGCTCCTTTATCAAAATAAATCATGAACTCTCTGCGCGCGAACAATCTTTGGATTTGATTATCAAAGAACTAACCAGTAAAAAGGAAAACGATGCGAAGAAAAAAAATTCCGATAGCTCTGATAAAAAAAATAAAAGATGAAAAAGGGGGCTGCCTATAGGAGATAACGGTAAACATCAGACATAGGAAAAAAGATTTTGCCAGACTGGCGACTTGATCCATGTGACCTGAACCAATGGCGGGCAGCCCTAAGCCGTGGCGCCCGCCCCCGTTCCCACTCCTTCTCCTGTTCAAGCGGCATTTAGTTCAGCGGACAAGAAGTAAGTTGAACCGCAGCATAACGAACAGATACGGCATTCCCCGCATCCCCGTGGACGAAGGACGCGTTGCTTATAATCAAACCCGCTCCTTCATTCGCCAGTCTGGCAAATTATTTTGATGCTCTGTTGAGGTTGCCATGACGCTCGAACGCTCCTATAAGTTGAGAATCCTCCTCGTCGCGCTGATTCTCCTCTTTATGATGACGGGCGCAATTGCCCGCCTTTATCACTTGCAGGTCATCAAACATAAAGATTGCCTCGCGCGAGCAATCAATAATCAAATTCGAAAAAAAAACCTCCTGCCGCTCCGCGGCGAAATCCTCGACCGAAAGGAAAACGCGCTCGTCGTCACAAAAGCTGCCTGCTCCATAAACGTGGATTCAAGCCTTATTCCAGAAAAACATCGCCGAACATTGTCCCGTAAACTGGCTCAGGTGTTGGACATCCCGCAGGAAAAAATCTGCGACCTCCTCAAAAAAAACAAAGGACATTTTCCGCTCGCCCGCAAAGAGTCCGATGAAACCATGTGCGAAATCTCCGCCATTCTTGCCAATCTTGGCATCAGCAAATATGCCATCTACCCGCTTAAAGAATGCCAAAGAATTTACCCTCATGATTCGCTGCTCGCGCCTGTTATTGGTTTCACCAATATGGACAAGGGCGGGGATAACATCGGTGTTTTTGGATTGGAAAAACAGTATAACGAATGGATTAATGGCGAATATAAAAAAACATACCCCCATCGAACCGCCCTCTGGCAGGACTTGGAACCGATTGAACAAAAAATACTTGAAGCCACTTACGGAAACAGGATTGTCACAACCATTGATATCAGCATCCAATACGCCATCGAACGAGCCTTGCGCAACGCCCTCTCCAAATGGCATGCGGATTATGGCGTGGCAATTGTCCAAGAAGTTAAAACAGGCGAAATACTTGCGATGGCGTCCCTGCCAACTTTTGACCCAAATAAATTTTATTCCTACGGTCCAGAATTCCGCCAAAACAGATGCCTCAGCATGCCCTTCGAACCGGGCTCAGTCATGAAAAATTTCACATCGGCAATCGCCCTCGACCTTGGACTTGTGAGAATGGAAGAAATGATAGACTGCGAGCATGGACGCGCTATTGTGGATGGCTGGAGAGTCACCGATTCCGGAGGACATGGAATGGGCGTTGTCCCATTCACAAAATGTTTCGCCAACTCATCCAACATTGCATTCGCAAAAGTGGGCATGAGAATAGAGCCCACTATATACTATTCCTACCTCAACCGTTTTGGATTTGGTCAAAAAACGGAAATAGACCTGCCCGAAGAGAGCTCGGGAATAATGCACCCGCTCGAAAAATGGAACCGCCACTCGCGCAAGTCCCTCTCCTATGGCTATGAAATCGCGTTGACCCCTATCCAGACCATCACCGCCGTCAGCGCTATGGGCAATGGCGGAAAATTAATGAAGCCTTATGTTGTATCTGAAATTCAAGATTACAAAGGAAGCACCATTCAAAAATTCACCCCATGTGTAAAGGGACAAGTTGTCAGCCCCGACACCGCACAAAAAGTCCTACAATTGATGGCGGAGGTTATTGATAGCGGCACAGCAAAAAAAGCAAAAATAAAAAATTTTCTGCTCTGTGCGAAAACCGGAACAACACGTAAATCGCATGTCAAAGATCGCACAGAATATATCGCCAGCTTTGCTGCCATTTTCCCCCTTGACAATCCGCGCATTTCATGTTATATAGCCATTGATAACCCGCGAGGGGCATATTACGCAGCGGACGTCGCAGCGCCTGTTTTCCGTGAAGTGGCGGAGCAAATTCTTGCTTATCTCGCGCTTCCGCCCACATTTGTCGAGCCTGAGCCGACCCCCGCCTGCCCTCAAACAGCTTCGCTCCCCAACCTCGCGCCCGAATTGGAGAACGAATTACCTACCCTGACAATTGAAGATGGCGTGTTGCCAGATCTCAAAGGATTGACTATGAAAGAGGCGCTCGAAGCGCTCGGCTCAGCGGCGGTGGATCTCCAATTTATAGGTAGCGGTGTAGTGATTGAACAACAGCCAGCGCCGGCAACACCGCTCTCCGAAACCAAGACATGCATGCTTGTCTTTGGTAAACAGGAACCAACCCCCGCGCGGCAAAAGGAGTAGGGAAAATGCCCCCAGCTATCGTGGAACCCTTTCCGCCATCAACAACCCATACACCAAAATATTCTCTCAAAAATTTGTTGAACGCCGCGGGAATCAACCCCGCGCTCTGTCCGCCGGATGCGGATTTGCAGATAACAGGCATCTCCGATAATTCCCGCCGCATCAAACCGGGAAATATTTTTGTGGCGGTCAAAGGCGAGAATGCGGATGGACACCTCTTTTTATCTGATGCTGTGGACAAACAGGCGGCGGCGCTAATTGTGGAGCGGGACATCCCCGCTTATCCAGGAGTCCCCGTCATACGCGTCCCCGATACCCGCGACGCCCTTGCCCTTCTTGCCCATGCATGGTATGGCAACCCGTCGAAAAAACTCCAGTTATACGGGCTGACCGGGACTAACGGCAAAACAACCTCGACATACATTTTAAAGGCATGCCTCGAAGCCGCCGGCATTCGAACGGGGCTTATCGGGACTATACATTATGATGTGGGCGGCGAACTTTTAAAAGCGGTCAATACAACGCCATCATCTTTGAGCCTTGCGGAGATGTTCGCTCGCATGCTCTCCAACGGTTTGGGCGCCGCAGTTATGGAAGTCTCCAGCCACGCCGTTCATCAGCGGCGCATCCGCGGTCTTGAATTTAACGTCGGAATCTTCTCTAACCTCACGCAAGATCACATTGACTACCACGGCACGATGGACGCCTATCGGCAAACAAAATGGAAATACTTTGAAGAGTATCTCGCGCCCTTCGGCGGTATCGGCGTATTCAATCTGGAAGACGAAACAGGCAGAAACTTCGCATCAAATTATCCCGACGAAAAAATCACATACGGAATGGATTTGCGAGCCGATGTTTATCCTGTGAGTTATGAACTGCATCCCAGACACACGCGCATAAGCATCCATTTTCGCGGCAAGCCTCTCGAAATCTGCACAGGCTTGATAGGAAGATTCAATCTCATGAATATCCTCGCGGCATCGGCGGGCGCTATGGCGGCGGGAATTTCGCCCGAGCAAATTGCCGACGGCATTTCGCAAATGCGCCCCGTTCCCGGACGCTTTGAGCCGGTGGATGTAGGGCAGCCTTTCGCCCTGATTGTGGACTATGCCCACACGCCGGACGCCCTTGAGCGCATACTTGCCAGCGCCCTTGATTTTTCTCCTCGCCGTATTATTACAATATTCGGGTGCGGAGGAAATCGAGACCGAGCCAAACGCCCGCTCATGGCGATGGCGGTAGGAAATTCGATGATGCGCAACCGCGAGGACTTTGCCATTATCACAAACGATAATCCGCGCGATGAAGAGCCGGAGGCGATCGCGCGCGAGGCGGAACAAGGGTTCATTCAACTCGGTCTGCCAAACGAGCGTTATGAAATAATTCTCGACCGCAAGTCAGCCATCCGCCGCGCCTTAAACATGGCGGGCAAAGACGACCTCGTTATCATCGCAGGCAAGGGACATGAGGATTATCAAATTGTGGGCAAGAACGTTCTGCATTTTGACGACCGCGAAACCGCGCGGGAATTATTGAAAGAAATGAATTCAGACCTTAGTCATTTGTCGGGAGAATAAATTAAAATGAAACTGTCCCTTTCAGTAATATTATCTGCTGCAGGCGGGGACTTGGTTCTGGGGGAGCCCTCCATTATTAAATATTCTTTCAACACGGATACGCGAGCCATCTTGCCCGGCGAAATCTTCATCGCCCTCAAAGGCGCAAATTTTGATGGCGCGCAATTTGCCCATGACGCTTTTGAAAAAGGCGCCGCTGGCATTATAGCAAGCGCCTTGCCGCAAGGGACAAATATCCCCGACGGACGTTTTTATATCAAAGTGGAAAATGCGGAAAAGGCGTTGGGCGATCTCGCCGCTTATATGCGCCGGCAGAGCAAAGCAAAAGTTATGATTGTGATGGGCAGCGCAGGAAAAACAACCAGCAAAGAGATGATATCGCTTTGTTTTTCTCCCGCATTAAACCTCCTTTGCACACACGGAAATCTGAATAATTTGATTGGCGTTCCTCTGACCCTTTTCAGACTCGAGCCCCAAACACAAATGGTCGTCGCTGAAATCGGCATGAATACAAGCGGGGAAATTCGACACCTTTCGGAAATCACAAATCCAGATTATCTTGTGGTCACCAACATCGGACGCGCCCATATCGGCATGTTCGGCTCCCAAGCGGAACTCATTCGCGCCAAAGCGGAGGTCTTTGATGAAATCCGTCCCGAATGCCTTCTGATTTTGAACGCCGATTGCCCGCGCATGCCGCGCTTTCTTTCCTATGTCCGCCATGCCCACCAAAAAATCACCTATGGCATTGAGCGGGACGCCGAGGTCATGGCAAAGCGCATACAACCGCTTGAACATCAGGGATATCGGTTTGATGTTTTCATTCACGGAGAAAAGGCGGCGCACGTTTCGCTTCCTGTTTTCGGAAGACATAATATCTATAACGCCCTTGCCGCGGCGGCGTCAGCCTTTGCGCTGGGCTTGGATGTCAAAGCCGCATGCGCGGAACTGGAAAACTTCAAACCAGCGTGGATGCGTTCCGCCGTTTATGAAAAAAAAGGAATTCGTATTATTTCCGATTGCTATAATGCCAACCCAGATTCCGTTGCGCTTGCTTTGCGATCCCTTGTTGACGAAGGCAAAAACCGCAGATTATTTATTGTGCTGGGCGACATGCTGGAATTGGGAGAAGATGCGCAGCAGTTCCACCGAGAGGTCGGACGCGTCGCCGCCGAACTCCGCCCCGCGATGCTTTTGACATTCGGCGAGATTGCGCATTTTATCAGCGACGAAGCCTCGCGCTCTGGAATCAAAGCCAACCATTTGCAAAGTCATGATGATATATGCCGTCTTTTGCTCAAAAACCTTCGCGAAGGCGACACCCTTTTAATCAAAGGTTCGCGCATGATGAAGCTGGAAACCGTGACAGAGAAAATCTTGAAAACCCTTTCTGGAAATAAGGAGACTCTTGGAGAATAGACAATGTTTTATCTTTTTATCACATATATACAGAGGCTTTGCATTCACATCAGCGGCTTGCGCGCCCTTAAATATATCACCGTCCGTTCCGCAATGGCGTTGATTTCCGCCTTCGTCATCGGTTTAATCATCGGTCCTAAAATCATCAAAAAACTTAAAATAATGAAAATCGGACAACCAATTTTGCATGTGAATACAAAGGACGGCGTCCAACTTCCCGAAGAGCATCAAAAGAAAAAAGGAACGCCGATTATGGGCGGGCTCATCATCGTCATTGCCCTGATTTTGCCGGTAATGCTATTTTGCAATATAACCGATCCGCTTGTTTTAATGCTGGTGGCGGTGATGGTCGGTTTTGGATTGGTCGGATACCGCGACGACTATCTCAAATTTACGCAAAAAAATTCCAAAGGCATTTCGCCCCGCGCAAAAATGGCAGCCCAACTCACGCTCGGTTTTATTGTCGGACTTTTTCTCATGGTCAGAGGCGAAGGAATCGTTTATTCCTTCACAAGCGAAATCGGCGGAACGCATCTCTGCTTCCCCTTTGTCAAATCTTGGTATCCAAATCTGGGATGGCTTTTCATTCCCTATGCGATGTTTGTGGTGACGGCGACCTCAAATGCAACAAACCTCACGGACGGCATGGACGGGCTTGCCATTGGCACGGTCATCGTTGTTGCCTCAAGTCTTGGCATCATCAGCTATCTGGCAGGTCGCCCCGACTATGCGCAATACCTCATCATTCCTTATGTGCGCGGAGCCGGTGAAATCACCGTTTTCCTCTCCGCCATGATAGGCGCCTCTGTGGCGTTTTTATGGTTCAACGCCAATCCGGCGGAAATTTTTATGGGCGATACCGGCTCGCTGGCGTTGGGCGGGCTTCTTGGGACGATTGCCCTTTTTCTAAAGCAAGAAATCCTCCTGATTATCATCGGCGGCATATTTGTTCTCGAAGCCCTCTCGGTCATTTTGCAGGTCGGAAGCTACCGATTGCGGAATGGAAAAAGAATATTCCTCATGGCGCCCTATCATCATCACCTGCAAAAACGAGGGCTGGCAGAGCCGAAGATTATCGCCCGTTTCTGGATTGTGGCGGCGATTTTGGCGCTTGTGGGATTGACGACGCTCAAATTGCGATGACGGGTTATGAGCATGAGATATCTTATATTCGGCGCGGCTCGCAGCGGTCTGGCGGCAGCCCGGCTCTTGAAATCCAAAGGACATGACATCGTCCTTGCGGATGAAAAACCGGAATCCGCCCTTCAATCCGCCATCGAACAAATGGCGCCTCTCGGCGTTTTATGCCGTTTCGGCGCGCCCGCCGCTGAAGAATGGCTTGAGGGGATGGACTACCTTCTCATTAGTCCGGGCGTGCCGCAAACGCACCCGATTGTTCTTGCCGCGCACAAACGCCGCATCGAAGTTACAGGCGAACTGGAGATAGGTTTTCAATACGCGGAGCGCCCCATAGCATCTATTTCCGGCACGAATGGCAAATCAACGACAACACATCTAACATCAGCTATTATGAACGCAGGCGGATGGAAATGCCGCGCCGTGGGCAACATCGGCGACCCCATCTGCAATGCCGTGCTTGAACCGCCCAATCCCGCGCAGCGCGAAGCCCTCGCTGTTGAAGTCTCAAGTTATCAGCTCGAAACCATCAAAACCTTTCATCCCCGCGCCGCAATACTTACGAATATCACGCCCGACCATCTTGATAGGCACGGCTCAATGGAAAAATACTGCAACATGAAATTCCGCATCACAGAAAATCAGACCGCCGATGATTTTATGATTATTAATGCTGATGACCGCTGGTGCGCGCCGTTGAAAGATAAAACAAAAGCAAAAGTCCTTTTGTTCTCAATCGAACGAGAGGTTCACCCCGGCGCATATCTGCAGGATAATACCATCTGGCTTGATGTAGAAGAAAAAACGCCGCTTCTCACTCGCGAAGAGATTCCAATCCCAGGTTTGCATAATGTGCAAAACGCCCTTGCCGCATCGCTCGCGGGCGCGGCGTTTGGCGTTTCCGCCCCCATGATTGCCAAAGCCATCCGCGAATTCCCCGGCGTGGAACATCGCATCGAATTTTCCGGCAATATAAATGGCGTGGATTTTTTTAACGACAGTAAAGCGACAAATCTTGATTCGATGGAAAAAGCCCTTCTCAGTTTTACACGTCCGATTATTCTCATCGCGGGAGGGCGCGATAAAAATAGCGATTATTCTGCGCTCAATAACCTTATCAGGGAGCGCGTAAAATATCTGGTGGCGATGGGAGAAGCGGAACCCCTGATAAGGCGCGCATGGGAAACAATTGTCCCCGCTGTCTCCGCCTCGGATATGAAAGACGCAGTCCGCAAGGCGTATCAATTATCCGCCCCCGGCGATGTTGCGCTCCTTTCGCCCGGCTGCAGCTCTTTTGACGCCTTTAAAGATTTTGAAGAACGCGGCAGAGTTTTCAAAAAAGAAGTTCAAAACTTGAAAAAGGAATCGGAAAAATGATTAAAAGAAACACAACCCTATTATTATTTATCATCACATTATCGCTGGTCGCTCTCGGCACGGCGATGGTATATAGTTCCAGCGCAACAACCGCCGCGCAGCAAAAAAGAAAGCTCATCAGTAAAAAAGCCCCAGAGTTGCTCAAAGAAGCTGTAATATTTCACCATCCCGCATTTTTGCGCAAGCAGATCGCGTGCGTGTTCCTTGCCATTGCCGCGCTCATTTTTTTCTATAACTTCGATTATGTGAAACTAGGGAAATATTCTGCATTCTTCCTTGTAATCTCCGCTTTATTGCTTGTCCTTGTGTTGAAATTTGGCGTTAAAATCAACGGGGCAAAACGCTGGCTGAACGTAGGTCTGTTTAACCTGCAACCCTCCGAGTTTGCCAAACTCTCCCTTGTCATATTTATGGCGCGGTTTCTTTCTGAGCATAAAGACAAAGTTAAAAGTTTCATGAAAGGCTTCCTTCCTGTCCTGAGCATTTTATCCGTGATTCTTGTTCTCGTGGTGCTGGAACCCGATTTTGGCTCTACAGTTATTATCGGCGCCATTGTGTTTTTTATCTGGTTTATTGCCGGATTGCGGCTCATTCATCTGAGCTCGCTTTTTATGGCAAGCATCCCCTGCGCCATTGTGGCTATCCTGATGAATCCTTATCGAATCAAAAGAATCCTTGCATTTCTCGACCCATGGGCAGACCCCATGCAGGGCGGATATCAGATGATACAGGCGCAGCTGGCGGTCGGTTCCGGCGGTTGGTTTGGGCGCGGGCTTGGTTCGGGATTTCAGAAATATCAATTCTTATCGGAGGCGCATACAGATTTCATCTATGCCATTGTGGGGGAGGAGCTCGGCTTTGTTGGAGCCGCCCTTCTTATCCTGATGTTTATAATCCTCATGTGGCTGGGCGTTCGAATTGCCTTGAATGCGGCGGATTATTATACCAGCCTCCTTTCTTCGGGAATCGTCATCATGATTTGCCTCTCCGCGGCGGTCAATTTCTGGGTCGTGATGGGAATGCTTCCGCCAAAGGGGCTTGCCCTGCCGTTTATCAGCTACGGCGGCTCATCGCTCCTTGTCAATATGTCAGCTATTGGCATCCTTTTGAATATATCCAAAAATATAGAAGAAACCCTTTATTGCAGCCCCAGAGTAAGATACGCCTGAGTTTGACAAAACAATTTTCTCGCGCATGAAAAAGAAAAGCGGTTTGATAAAATGAACGGCGAGCGTCCGAAAATACTCTTTGCGGCGGGCGGCACCGGCGGGCACATCTTTCCCGCTCTTGCCGTTGAGCGCGCCCTTAAGGCGCTGATGCCGGAAGCCGAAACTAAATTCATCTGCGGATCAAGACCAGTCGAAGTTAACCTCTATCAAAGAGAAGGCGAGTCCCCATTCATACTTGATGTTCAACCGCTGCGGCACGGATTGCTCGCAAAACTAAAAGGCGCCGCCAAACTTGCGCTGGGATTTGCCGCCGCCCTTAAATTCCTCCGCCGCTGGAAACCTCACAGAATAATGGGACAGGGCGGGTATGTCACCGCGCCCGTGCTTCTGGCGGCGCGAATTTTGAAAATCCCATACGACCTGCAGGAACAAAACACCGTCCCCGGTCGCGCCAACCTTTGGTTTGCATCCGGCGCCGAGCGCGTCTATTGCTCTTTTCGGGAGGCAATACAAAGATTTGCCATTCGGAATGGAAAACCCCATTGTTATTATTCCGGAATGCCATTGCGAAAGGATGCGGTATTAAAGGACATCCTTACGCCGGAAGAAGCGCGTCGAAAGCTCAATCTCGAGCCGGACCTGCCCACGCTCCTTGTCATCGGCGGCAGTCAAGGCGCAAAACGACTTTACGAGCTTCTCGCGGAGGCTATGTTATTATTAGATGAATCATCCGGAACCCAACCATTTTTTCAATGCCTCTGGAGCGCCGGAGAAAACAATATCGAATGGCTTGAAGACACCTTTAAAAAACAAAACCTTAAACACATAAAAGTGCGCTTGGAGCCTTTTATAAAAAATATGGGAGTCGCCTATGCCGCGGCGACCCTTGCCGTTTCCCGTTCGGGCGCGGGCTCGGTTGCGGAACTATTAGCAAACAAAGTCCCCGCTATATTGATCCCTCTGCCGCATTCCGCCGGAGACCATCAAAAACTCAATGCACAAGAGGCTTGCATAGCAGGCGCCGCCATTTACTTGGAAGAAAACACGCAGACGCCCCAATCTCTTGCGGAAGCGATTTTTTCATTGTTGTGCTCGAATGAAAAACGCGCCGCCATGACGCTAGCTGCCGCTCGTTTTCCCCATCAAAACGCCGCTCAAAATATCGCCGAAGAACTGAAAAAAAAATTAAAAATAATAGTTGCAAATTGAAAAGTCGAAGTATTAGTTTTTCTCTTAATTGTTGATGTAATAAAAATCTCTTTCCTGTTCTTGTTGTATGTTGTTTTTGTGGAACGTTCACGCAGGCGAGGTGACTGTTGATGCTCCCGTTGAAGCGAATCCATTTTATCGGTATTGGCGGCGTCGGAATGAGCGCCGTCGCTTGGGTTATTCTGAAAAAAAGAATACCCATCAGCGGCTCTGATGTCCAGCCCAATATCCAAACCGCGCGCCTTGAAAAAGAAGGCGTCCCTGTCTATTACGGACACTCCCCAGAAAATGTCAAAGATGCCGGACTCATAGTGGTTTCATCAGCCATTCATGAGGATAATCCGGAATTGGTTCAGGCGCGGAATCTCAAAATCCCAATCTGGCACCGTTCGGACATGCTCGAAGAAATTCTGAGCGAAGGCGAAAGTATCACCGTCGCCGGAACGCATGGGAAAACATCCACCGCAAGCATGGCAGCCCTTGTTTTGGAACGGGCGGGGCTTGACCCGACGTTCATCATTGGCGGCGATCTGAATGAACTCGGAGGCAATGCGCGGCTGGGCGCAGGCAAATACATAGTCGCCGAAGCCGATGAAAGCGACGGCACATTCCTTTCCTATCATCCGCAATACGCCATCGTCACAAACGTAGAGCCTGACCATCTTGATTTTTATAAAACGGCGGATAATGTCAAAAATGCATTTCAAAAACACCTGTCCAACGTCTGCGATAAAGGGTGCGCCATTCTTTGCGCGGACGACCCCGGACTCCTCTCCATACTCGAAAAAGATTTGAAATGTCAGGTTCTTTTTTACAGCGCGCGATTCATGACGGCGGATTTCTTTGCAGGGGAAATCAACCTTCACGCCAATGGCTCCGCCTTCACCGTTTTCAAAGAACGTCAAGAATTGGGGCAAGTCAGGCTTTCTGTTCCCGGACGCCATAATATCATAAACGCCCTTTCCGTTATTGCCCTTGGCGATAAACTCGGTCTTTCCCTTGAACAGATGACCCCCGCCCTTCGCGAATTCAAAGGCGCTAAAAGACGTTTCCAACTTAAAGGAACTTATGACGGCATCACAGTCATTGATGATTACGCCCATCACCCCACAGAAGTTGCAACCACCCTTGCCGGCGCGATTGCCCTGCGCGAAAGCAAAAAAGGACGCATCATCGCCATATTTCAACCGCATCGGTACACCCGCACGCGCGATTTTCACAACGAATTTGCGGGCGCATTCAAAGATGCCGATGTCGTTATTATCACCGATATTTATCCTGCCGGCGAAAAGCCCATCAGCGGAGTCAGCGGCAGAATGATTTACGACGGTCTTGTGCGAAACAATCATCCCAATCCTATTTATGTTTCTAACATGGATGATATCTGTAATACGCTCATATCTTTGATTGTTCCCGGCGATGTCATCTTCACCATGGGCGCCGGAAACATCTGGAAAGTGGGGGATAGGCTGCTTCAGAGACTGACTCTGGCGCAACCTGTATAAAAATTATGACGCTAACTGCTGAAATCTTGATGGAACTGGAGGATATCGCCTGCCGCAAAGACCAACCGCTTGCCAGACATACATCCATGCAGGTCGGCGGTCCCGCCGCCATTCTTGCTGAACCGGAAGAACGCGCCGGACTTGCCTTGCTCCTTCAAACGCTTCATGAACGGCGCCTCCCTTTTTATATGCTCGGAAGCGGAACAAACGTGCTCTTCGGCGATGAAGGTTTCCATGGCGTGGTTATCAAACTCGGCGAAGACTTCCGCTTTATCCGCCGCATGAACGAAAACGATCTCGAAGTCGGCGCAGCAACGCCCCTTACAGTTCTTGTCGGACGAACCATAGACCTCGGTTTGATGGGGCTGGAATTCTGCCAAGGAATTCCCGGAACAGTCGGCGGCGCGGCGGCGGGCAATGCGGGGCGCGATGGCATCGGAATCCATGACGGTATTACAAAAGTTCATGGATACACAACGCGGGGCGAATATGTCACAATCAATCGCGGCGATTACTCCTATGGTTATCGCAAAGTCGAAGGATTGGATATCATCATTACATCGGTCGAAATTCATCTGGAAAAAGCCGACGCCAAAAAGCAAAAAACCCTTTTGGAAAAATATGATGCCGTGCGCAGCAAACAACCCCCGGCATCCGGCACCGCCGGAAGCATCTTCAAAAACCCGCCCGGCGATTTTGCCGGTCGCCTGATTGAACAAGCGGGGATGAAAGGCTATTGCGTGGGCGGGGCAATGGTCAGCCCTCAGCACGCCAATTGGATTATCAATAAAGGCAAGGCAACAGCGGGCGATGTCCTTGCTCTTATTGAAGAGATTAAAAATTCGGTGAACCAAAAATTTGGAATCCTTCTGGAGACCGAAGTAAAAATTGTGAATCCGCAATAGGCTATAACGCAATGAAAACGACGCTTGAAAATAAAATTTCATTTTGGAGAAAAATCTTTCCAGAGTCTTTGCGGGTCAGGGTTCACCGAATGGCGCGGATCTCCCTGAAGATCGCCGCGCTCTCAGCAGGCGCGGCGATCGCCATCTTCCTCGGCTATCGCCTCAATTTCTACCTCTTTGAATCGCCCAGTTTCAGAGTCGCAAAAGTCGAGGTCTTCGGGCTCAATCCCGAACAGAAACGCGCGCTGCTGCAATCCGCCAAACTGGATTGTCTTGATAAACAGAATTACAACCTCTTCCGGCTCAGAGCAGATTGCCTGCGCAAACAGATAGAGTCCATGCCGCAAATAAGGCAGGCTCGGATATTCAAGGAATATCCCAATACCCTGCGCATCGTGGCTCAACCCCGCAAACCCGTTATTATTATCTCAGCGGGCAGACTTTTTCTCGCCGATTCGGAAGGAATGGTTATCGAGCGGCTCAGCGCAGATAAACGGACGGAGTATCTTTTGCCCGTTCTAACAGGGCTGCCGGAAAATAATATCAAATCCGGCGCTGTTATAAAATCTGATGTCTTTTTCAAAGCGCTGGATCTGCAATCCACAATCGCCAAACAGTGCGAGCCGCTTTACGAACAAATGTCCGAACTCAACATCAACCCAAGAGACGAAATCATTGCAATATTTAAAGGAGGAACAGAAATTCGATTCGGCAGAAAGGATGTTCTGGAACGGCTGCCGGAACTGGAAGCATTCCTTTCTCAGTATGCCTCATCCTCAAAAGAACTCTCGAAATTCAAATATGTGGATATGCGTTTTCAAAAACAGATAGTATATGCCTTGCGGGAAGACGAAAAAAAATTATCAAAAAAATAGCGGAGATTCCTTATATGAAGGAACGGATTAATCGCAAATATGTGATGGGACTTGATGTAGGAACCACCAAAGTCTGCGCAATCATCGGCGAACAAGACCCCGATGGCTCTTTAAGCATTCTGGGGGTCGGCTCCACGCCAAGCCTCGGCTTGAAAAAAGGCATCGTTATTGACATGGATCAGACCATTGAATCCATACAAAAAGCCATTCAAAAGGCAGTCAGCGTGGCAGGCATCGAATCGCACGACCTTGTCGTCGGAATTGCGGGCGGACACATTCAGAGCCACGACTCCCGCGCATCTGTCGAAATCGTCAACGTCACAGGCGGCGTCCGACGGCGCGACATCGTAAGAGTCAACGAACGCGCCAAAGCCCTCGCCATGCCGGTTGACCGGGAAATACTTCACTCCATCCCCCAAGAATATTCCACAGATAGCGGACCCGTAAAAAATCCTATGGGACAGGTCACTACAAAACTCGAAGTCAACGTCCATATTGTCACCGCCTCTGTCACATCCGTGCAAAACCTAATGAAGTGTATCAAACAGGCGGGTTATAATACTAATTCAATTCTTTTAGAGTCCATAGCATCCTCGGAATCCATCCTACTCCCGCAAGAAAAGGAAATGGGCGTTCTCCTCCTTGACATAGGCGGCGGAACAACAGACTTAGCCATCTTCAGCAGAGGGCATATTCGATACTCAGGCGTCATCCCGCTCGGCGGAGACAACATCACCAACGATATCGCCTTTGGGCTTAAAATCTCCCCCTTTGACGCGGAAAATGCCAAGAAGAAATACGGATGCGCCATGACCAACCTTGTCAGACCCGAAGAATCCTTCAGCGTGACTCAGATTGTGAATAATAAAAAAGTCACAATTAAAAGGCAGAAAATGGCGGATATTATCGAGGCGCGTATGGAAGAGATTTTCCACTTAAGCAAAGAGCGCATCAATTCCATCTCCGTGAACGAAAAATCCTATGCAGGATTGGTTATTACAGGCGGGTCGTCTCTAATTGAAGGAATTGCGGAACTTGGCGAAAAAGCCTTTGAATGCCCCTGCCGCGTAGGTTACCCCAATAATTTGAAAGGTATGGCAAGCGTGGTTTCAAGTCCGATTTATGCCACAGGGCTTGGATTAGTGCGGCACGGGTTTTCAGACGTTTTGAATCAGCCCCCTAATGGAAGCAGTTTGTATGAATGGATTAAGGATAACATGATAAAGTTTATAGGGTTTTTCAAATAACGCTTAGGAGGTATGTTGTCATGGCGGAGTTTGAATTTGTCGAACAAGAGGGCGCAAGAATGGAGCCTCGCATGAAGGTGATAGGAGTCGGCGGCGGCGGCGGCAACGCCGTGGATAATGTGATTGGCAAAGGTCTTGACCATGTGGAGTTTTATGTCGTCAATACCGATGCCCAAGCGCTGCAATACTCGCGTTGTGTTAATAAACTCCAAATAGGCAAAGACATGACCTTTGGTCGCGGAACAGGCGCCGACCCGATTCTGGGCGAAAAAGCCGCCCTTGCCGCCAAAGACACCATCATGGAAATGGTTCGAGGCGCGGATATTATCTTCCTCTCTGCCGGTTTCGGCGGAGGCACGGGGACTGGCGCAACTCCCGTGATTGCAGAAGTTGCGCGCGAAATGGGTATCCTCACCATTGCATTCATCACGCGCCCTTTCCGCTTTGAAGGACCGCAACGCATCAAACGCGCTGAACTTGGAATTGCCCGGCTTAAAGAATGCTGCGACACGCTCGTTATTATATCTAATGAGCGCCTCCTTGAAGTTGTCGGAAACAAGGCTACGCTGCCGGAGGCTTTCTCTATGGCAAATGATGTTCTTGCACAAGGCGTCCGCAGCATTTATGAACTCATAACCATTCCCGGCGTTATTAACGTGGATTTTGGCGATGTCAAAGCGGTGATGACAGGAACCGGAGGCGCTGTCATGGGCGTCGGCATCGGCAAAGGCGAACATCGCACTATGGAAGCCGTGAAAAAAGCATGCTATAATCCGCTCATCGAGCGCAGCGTTATTGACGGCGCCACAAATATCCTCATGTGCATTACAGGCGGCGAAAACCTCAAACTCGATGAAATCAATCAATGCACCACAGCTATCTATGAAACAACCGATGCCAATGTCAACATCACGCTTGGCGTTGTCAATCAACCCAACCTGAAAGATGAAGTCAAAGTCACCATCATTGCCACAGGCTTCAAAGAAGAAAAGCGCGGCGTTGCTGAAAAAAAATCGCCCGCGATTGAAAAAAAAGAACCCCCAAAACCTAATCCCGCTGCCGCCGCCCCAGCCGCCGCTCCAACGCTGGTTGTCCCTCTAAAACCCGAACCGCAGCCTCAACCAGTCACATTAAAGGAAAAACTCGAATCCATGCTCGCGGCTGAAAGCAAACTCCACACAGAGCAAAAACAAAAAGATGTCAAAGAGGAGCAGCCCGACCTTTTCAAAGATGAACAGCAGGATTATATCGTCAATTTCAATAGACCCGATAACCCGCTGCGCCGACTGCACGAAGATGACCAGCTTCATGAAACTATCGCCGGACAGGAAGAACCCCGCGAGGATATTGACCTTGATTCGCCCGCTTTCCTCCGTCGGCGTAAAACTCTTTTTGATTGATTGTATTTGCGGCAGCTGATTATTCTAACCGATGTCTTCCAAAGAGTTGATTTCAATAGTAATATGCGCCAGTTCTTCATACTGGCGCAAAATTCTTTTATAGTATTCCGGAACGTGGCGATGAGATGAAACAATGGCAACGATGCACGCATATTTATTGCGCCCCACGCGCCATACATGCAAGTCGCTGATTCTTGAATCGCCATCGGCTTCAAGAGCCTTGCGAATCTTAACAGCCAACCCCTCGTCCGTCTCTCGGTCCAGTAGAATATTGCCCGTCTCGTTTAACAAACCTAACATCCAAATTCCAATCATTACCGCGCCAACGATTCCCATAAGAGGATCCAGCCATCTCCATCCCATATATTTGTCGCCAAAAAGGGCGATGATGGCAAGAACCGATGTCAGCGCATCCGAAAGAACATGCACATATGCCGCATGAATATTCAAGTCTTTTTGATGATGAAAATGTTTTTCTTGATGAATAGGATGTTCCGGCGAACGCCCCTTGAGAATGAAGGCGCTGACAAGGTTTACAATCAATCCAAGAACGGCGATAATGATAGCCTGTTTATGTTGAATGGAATGCGGTTTATAAAAACGACGAACGGATTCCGCCGCCATATACAATGCAACAAAGCCCAAAAGGATAGCGCTTGTATAACCTCCGAGTATCTCGATTTTCCAAGTCCCAAAGGCAAACCGTTTATCTGCTGTATATCGCCTTGCCAAAAGATAAGCGACCGCCGTAATGCCAAGCGCAAGGGCGTGCGTGCTCATGTGCCACCCATCGGCAAGAAGAGCCATCGAACCAAACATCCAGCCGCCCAAAATCTCTGCCACCATCATTATGACAGTCAGGAAAAAAACTATCCATGCGTTTTTTTCCGCTCCTTTGTTGCCCTCGTTGAATATATGCTGATGCGGCTCTAATATGTTTTTTGTCTTATGCATAATATTAATTTATTTCATGTAGAAATAATAACCGTGTCAACAAGGAATAAAGACGCCGCCCGGCGATTGTTTTGACTACTGCTTGACATCCATGTGATTTCAATTATATCGAAACTCCAATATATTGCGGTGTTAAATGTGAAGCGTTTCATTATTCATTCCTTCGGCTGCCAAATGAATGCCCTCGATTCCGAGCGAATCGGAGACATGCTGCTTGCCGCCGGTTGGGAACATGCCGAAAAAGAGGCGGAGGCTGACCTTGTTCTTTTCAACACATGCTGCGTCCGAGACTCGGCGGAAAAGCGCGCCATTGGACGTCTCACGCTTTTGAAACCTTGGAAAAAACAAAACCCAAACCGCTTGCTCGTCCTTTGCGGCTGCATCGCACAGAAAGATGGCGCAGACCTTCTTGAAAAAATTCCATTCCTTGATATTGTGATAGGGACGCGGGACTACCCATCGCTGCCCGCGCTGCTCGAACGCGTCGCCCAAACCAGCGAGCGGCTTGCCGTGACTGAACATATTGACTCTCAAATCCCCGATATCTACATCCCACGCGCCAACAAATCCCTGAGCGCCTTTGTCACGGTCATGTATGGATGCGACAACTACTGCTCTTATTGCATCGTTCCGCACGTCCGCGGGCGCGAGGTCAGCCGCGAAAAAAAATCCATCATCAATGAAATACGCGCCCTTGCAAAATCCGGCGTCAAAGAAACGACATTGCTTGGACAAAATGTTAATTCTTACAAAGACGCCGAAAGCGGCGCCGATTTTGCCGACCTCCTCAGCGGCGTCAATGATATCTCCGGCATCGAACGCATCCGTTTCACAACATCCCATCCCAAAGATGTCTCCCCAAAATTGATATGCGCTATGGCAAACCTTGAACATGTCTGCGAACATTTTCATCTGCCGGCGCAATCCGGCGCCGATGCCGTCCTCAACCGCATGAATCGCAAATACACCCGCGATGATTACCTTAACCTTGCCGCCCGCATTCGCGCGGAAATCCCAAACGTTGTCTTAACTACCGATCTTCTTGTTGGATTCCCCGGTGAAACCAACGCCGATTTTCAAGAGACATTAAAACTCTGCCGAGAAGTCCGTTGGGATGCCGCATTTACATTTATTTATTCAGTTCGCCCCGGCACCGCCGCCGCCGAATATTCAGATAACGTCCCGCTCGAAGTCAAAAAGGAGCGCGTGGCGGAGTTGATACATCTTCAGGAAAAAATCAGCGCGGAAAAAAACGCCTCGCTCATCGGCGAAATCCTTGAAGTCCTTGTTGAGCGCGCATCCGCACGCAACCCGCGCGATCTCGCTGGCAAGGACAGGGGAGGGCGAACAGTGGTCTTTGCCGGCGATGCCATGCTGATAGGCAAAATAGTCCCCGTCCGTATATGCCGCTCGACCGCGCATACATTAATAGGAGAAATATCCTCATCCCCCGCTCATCAAATCACAACCCCCGACACACAAAAGGTGATGTTATGAAATTCACGTGGATTATCATCTATCCGGTTTTATTCACCGCAACCTTGTTGATTTCCTTAATACTCACCCCCCTCGCCGATCGCCTTGGCAGAAAACTCTCTTTGCTGGATAGACCTCAACAGGGAAAAATCCACAACGAAACAAAATCCCGCTCAGGCGGCGTCGCCATTTTTGCCAGCTTTATGCTCGTCTTTTTTGTTGGCTTGTGCCTTGCTTATATCGCCTATCGCTCAAGCCTTTTTCACGACGATGTGTCCAAATTCATTGCCAACATCCCATTCGTTGCGCACAAAATTTTATGGCTGTTAATCGGCTCCGCCGTCATTTTCGCGGCGGGAGTTGTGGATGACCGCATCACCATGCGCCCATGGACAAAACTCTTCTGGCAGATTGTTTCCTCGCTTGCCCTTTTAATGGCGGGAATCCGCATTCATCTGTTCCTGCCGTCATGGCTCGGCGCCATGCTGACCGTCTTCTGGGTCGTGCTCCTGACCAATTCATTTAATTTTATGGATAATATGGACGGGCTTTCCAGCGGCATTGCCGCGATTGTTTCGCTTGTGCTTGGCAGCGTGGCATGGCGGGAGCACGATGTTTTCGTCACGGCGCTCCTCTTTGTGCTGGCGGGCGCCGTCCTCGGTTTTTGGTATTTCAACTTTATCAAATCGCGGCTCTTCATGGGCGATGCCGGCAGCCTTTTTATCGGATATATGATAGCCGCGCTCACCGCGCAGACAACCTATTATAAACCCGGTGTTCCCACAGGACTGCCAGTCCTCACCCCGCTGATTATACTCGGAGTCCCGCTCTTTGACACCATCAGCGTGCTTTGGATTAGATATCGAGAAGGACGCCCGCTGATGAAAGGCGACACAAACCACTTTTCCCATCGCCTTGTCTTTTTGGGCATGACACACAAGCAGGCGGTCATCTTCATCTATCTTGTCACGCTCTGCGTGGCGCTTTGCTCGCTGCCGCTGGCGTATCTCCCGTTTGCGCCCGCGCTTGTTTTTGCGGCGCAGGTCATCTGCTGGTTTTTAATCATCTATCTATTAGAGCGAACCGGCAAACGCAAAATTAAGGAGGGTAATAACAAATGAGACGATTCCTTTCTTTTTACATGATGCTTCTCCCGATGATGCTGGTCGGTTGTGGTGAACTTGAAGAGCTGCGCCACATCAAAACAATTCAAGATGCCCGTATTGCCGAATTGGAAAAACAAAACAACGAATACAAAGACGCCTTCTTTAAACAAAAAACCGAACGGGAAAAGGAACGCCTCAAATCCGCTCAGGAAATTGAAAACCTTAAAAGCGAACTCAAAGTCTATGAAGTTAGCCGAACGCAAAACGAAAAACAACTCGCAGAACAAAACGCTAACCTCCGCCGCCAAAATCAATCCATAGCCAATGAACTCGCCGCCGTTCAGGCGGAACTCGCAAAGAAAAAAGAAGAGTTCAACTCTAAATTGGCTGATTTTGGAAATTCCATCTCAACAAAACAAAACGAACTCATGCAACTCAATGATGAAAAAACCGCGCTACAATCGGAATTGAATAATTCCAAAAAACAAATCGCCTTGCATGAATCTAACCTTGCCGCGCAAAAGACCGACATCGAAAACCTCAACGCCCAAATCGCGCAGAAAGACGCCGCCATTCAAGCACAGCAAGATAAAATCGCCGCGCTCGAAAATGAACAACAAAAAACAAAAACCGCCGCTGATGAGAATATCAAAAAATTAAACGCAGAAATTGAATCGCTGAAAAAATCCATTGCAATAAAATCATCAGACGCAGCCGAAACCGCCGTCTCCATTGCCGCCGCCGAAACCGAAATCAAAACCGCCCTTGCCTTGGAAATCACATCGCAAAAAATTCAAATACTATCAGACAAACGCGGACTTGCCATTCGCATCCCCAGCGATGCGCTCTTTGAACCCGCAAGCGTTATCATCGGCGGCGACGCCAAACCGCTGCTCAGCAAAATCGCAAACATCCTAAAAAAATACCCTAACATCCCCGTGGATGTTGAAGGACATACAGATAACGTCCCCATCCAAAATCTGCCCTTTATGGACAACCTCGCCCTCTCATCCGCCCGCGCCGATGTCGTCGTCCGATATATGATTGAAGCAGGCGGCATCCCAAGCCAGCGCCTCAAATCCATTGCCTGCTCATGGTTTCACCCCGCCGCCCCAAATGATACGCCCGAAGGGCAACGACTCAACCGCCGAGTGGAGATAATCCTCTCTCAAAAATAAAAAAAGAATAAAGACGCCGGCTGAAATAAACATATTAGCAAAAAAAATCATTTACCTAAAAATAAATCGGATGAATAAATTTACGGCAGAGAAACCCAAAAAGTCCTTGATAAATATAGCTCGGAACAGAACAGAGTAAATAATAACGATTATGGGAATTTCACTAATTTCTTAAAAACAGGTCAAAAAAGTTAAAAAAAGGCCCAAATTTTCATATTTTTTGAAAAGCGGTTAAAAAAGAGATAAAAAAAAATTCAAAACGGGGCTGGGAGCGGAACAGTTGATGTTTTGTAACATTAAAAATTTCAGCATTTTACGGGCAAATAATTGCCGCAAAAAATTTTTTTGAAAAAATGTTAAATTTTATTTGACTCGCGCAGGGGCGTTTGTGTATGGAATATTTCTGCTTTGTTGATGATTGATAAATAAACACAGAAAAAAACACTTCAAAGCGATGTGTTCTTTGAAAACCAAATAGGGGATAAGGTAAAGGTTAATACAAAAGCGTGCGAGTTCTTTTCAATTTATCCAAACGGATAGCAAACGCGAAATTCGCGTTTTAGATATTCCAATGGAGAGTTTGATCCTGGCTCAGAACGAACGCTGGCGGCGTGGATTAGGCATGCAAGTCGAGCGAGAAAGGGGGGGGTAACTCCCCTGAGTAAAGCGGCAAACTGGTGAGTAACAGGTGGGTAACGTGCCCGGAAATGGGGAATAACTCCTGGAAACAGGGGCTAATACCGCATGTGGCTCAGGAGTCCCCGGACTCTGGAGTTAAAGGTTCCTTAAGCAATTGAGGAGTCGTTTCCGGATCGGCCCGCCCCTGATTAGCTAGTTGGTAGGGTAAAAGCCTACCAAGGCGACGATCAGTAGCTGGCCTGAGAGGGTGGTCAGCCACAATGGGACTGAGATACGGCCCATACTCCTACGGGGGGCAGCAGTCTAGAGGCTTCCGCAATGGGGGAAACCCTGACGGAGCGACGCCGCGTGTGGGATGAAGTCTTTCGGGATGTAAACCATTTTCGCTGGGAAAGAAGGTCTCAGTCGTGAACTGAGAATTGACGGTACCCGGTAAAGAAGCCCCGGCTAACTCCGTGCCAGCAGCCGCGGTAATACGGAGGGGGCGAGCGTTGTTCGGATTTATTGGGCGTAAAGAGCGCGTAGGCGGCTATCTAAGTCTGGTGTGAAATCTCCATCGCTCAACGAGGAGCATGCACTGGAAACTGGATGGCTTGAGGCCGAGAGAGGTAATCGGAATTCCAGGTGTAGCGGTGAAATGCGTAGATATCTGGAGGAACACCAGTGGCGAAGGCGGATTACTGGCTCGGATCTGACGCTGAGGCGCGAAAGCGTGGGTAGCAAACAGGATTAGATACCCTGGTAGTCCACGCTGTAAACGGTGCGCACTAGGTGTGGGAGGATCGACCCCTTCCGTGCCGCAGCTAACGCATTAAGTGCGCCGCCTGGGGAGTACGGCCGCAAGGTTGAAACTCAAAGGAATTGACGGGGGCCCGCACAAGCGGTGGAGTATGTGGTTCAATTCGATGCAACGCGAAGAACCTTACCTGGGCTT
Source organism: candidate division BRC1 bacterium ADurb.Bin183 (assembly GCA_002070185.1). Lineage (GTDB taxonomy): Bacteria > Sumerlaeota > Sumerlaeia > MWCT01 > MWCT01 > MWCT01. Next base: position 125 of record MWCT01000002.1, on the reverse strand, counting down.
GAAGTGCGGCTTACAGAGGATGAAAGTCCTCGCCCTTTCGGGGGGTGCCGTAGAGGTGCTGCATGGCTGTCGTCAGCTCGTGTCGTGAGATGTTGGGTTAAGTCCCGCAACGAGCGCAACCCTTG
>MWCT01000001.1 GCA_002070185.1 candidate division BRC1 bacterium ADurb.Bin183 | reverse complement strand
TGCTCCTTCCCAAAACACTGTTAAGGATCATATTATCCACCTTAACCCGTTGTCCAGTTTTTGGGGAGCATTTCAAACTTCCAGATCATGAGCCTGATCACGCAGGCGCAATATTCCCATTATGTTATAAGTATTTATTCTTTGATTGTCTGCCGATAAACTATAAATAGGTTTATTGCTGGATTCATCACTCTTGTTACTACCTGTATCATGGAGAAAAGAAAACACAGATAATTCAGAGAATTTTGATAAATATTCTAATGATTTGCTATTGTGTTTTTGAAGCAGTTTTAAAACCATCTGCTTCTCTTCTTCAGAATCTATCGACGAATCAGCAATCCAATCAGATTTTTCAGAATTATCCTTAAGTTTTATTGAAACGTTTTTCATCAGGAATTATCCGAATTATTTTGGGTATTCTTATTATCATAGGCAGCTTTCAGTTTATTTAAATCATCTGTAATGCTTTTTCGGGAACGCAAATATTCCTTGAGAAGAAGTTCAAGATGATTATTCCAGAATTGGTCCCAATCAGCATTTCCATTATTTGAATACATATCCAATTTACGGAAATAGGCTGGGCCTATATTGTATGATTCACCTAACATCTCAATTTTGGCTATAACATCATTAAGATTTTTATAACGAATGAGAGCCTCTTCATAAAACGGTTTTTTGTTCATATCTTTCATGACTGTCTCAAAACATTTTTCATCAGCCTTGATTTCTTGCCACACAAACCTTCTTCGAAGAGCGAAGTCAAAACTCTCCACACTACGGTCAATGTCGTTCATGGTTCCAATTATATAAACATTACTGGGAATAAAAAATTTGTCGTTTTTTCTGGTTTTATCCACAAAGAAAGTTTCGATGGTATTCAGGGATGCATATTGTGTGGTCACTGTACCTTCCACGCCTCGATAATCCGGTTCAAGGGCATAAAATATTTCACCAAACACTCTTGAAAGGTCAGCACGATTTATTTCATCAATAATAAAGAAAAATTTTGGCAAATCTGAAATGGGAACATTTCTTTCTTCTTTTTTGTTTTCTAACCATTCCTTCCAAAATGAAATTCCATCTTCATCATCTCCCAAAAAAATATATAATTCACTGGCGCAAGTCTTAAGTTCACTGGAACTGATATCTTTTTTGTTTTTCTCCTTTTTCAGTGTATCGAATAATATCCTTTCAACAACACCTGCCCTTCGGCAGAATTTCTTAAATATACCATTTTTCAATTCAAAGACCAAATTTAAATTGGCACCTTTGACTGGTTTTAAACCTTCTATAAAATCCGTATAGTCAAAACTTGGGTGAAATTGCACAAATTCAAGTTGGGTTGTCGAACCCTCCGAAATATTTGAGCGAGCTATTTCCTTTGCCATATAAGTTTTCCCCGTTCCCGGCGCTCCCGTAAGAATAAGTTGATAATGTGAAAATAGCAACTGAGCATATTCTTTCATTGGTTTATTATCTCCGTTCTTATTTATATAATTCATTACAGTATCTATAACCTTCTTATCATGAGGGTTTCCTGGGTCTAATTCATATATTGTTCCAGGATTATCAGTTCTTCCACGAGTACATTTTTCAGAAAATGGAATATTAATACTTTTTATATTTACAAAATTTCTAAGGCTACGACATTGTTCTGCCACATTTTCATATTTACGACTATTACTATCCACTATACCGGCATAATAACATTTTTTCTTTTTATTTGAGCCTTTAGCAATAATGATCAAGTCACCTATTTCAACCTCTTTTGAAAATCTCTTTCCGCTTGCGCTTTCACCTTTTTTCCAATTCACCAAAGCAATTTTCTTTTCTTCGATAATTTTCAGAAATTCAGCCAATTTTTCATCTGTCGTATCCATCCCCCATGCCATTGGCGATACAACCCAATATCTCATATTAATTCTCCTTTGCTATTTTACATTCTTCTTTGAGATGTTTTTGCAAATACTAAATAATATTTCTATTTGGTAATACTATCCTAATCAAGTAAAATTACCCGGGCGGGTGATTTCTCCCAAAAAATCACAAACACTTTTTTAATAATAATGATGATTAACCGAGCGATGGTTAATAAGCGGCAAAACCCGCAAGGGGGACGGGGAGTTGGATGGTGAAAGACCATGGGTCGCTCCAACGACTCCAATTTGTTTTATTTTTTGAGCGAACACGCCAATAATATGTATATCCATCCAACAGCCAGCCATCGGGGACCTGCCAGATGTTCTCTGCTCCAATTTTTTCCCATGCGAGCGGGGTCACGGGTAGGATACCGAGAGGACCCCATGAGACCATAATCTGGCGCGAAACAATGGTTGCAGTTGTGTTTGGATCCTCCCATTCCAGAATCGGGGCTGTGGATGCTACCGTATCATCTGTGCTGGGAAAGGTCGGCGAAATGGGTGGTTTCGGAGGGGCAAGATTGGGAAATTCGTCATATTGATAAATGACCTCAAGGGCGCCGCCTGCGGCGGATACAAAGCGCATTTCGCATTTGTTAATCATGGCAGGCCTTAATGCGGGCAAGGCGGCTGGCGCGCATTGGATGTCGCCGAGGATTGTCAGTCTGTTAATGCCCACAGAATTTTTTTCGCTGCCCTGTAACGTCAGGCGTATAAAGAAGGTGTATGTCGCCGGGCTGGATAATGCGCCGATGGAAGAATCCAGATTGATTTCGGTGGTCGAGGAAGCGGGTCCATCCACTGTTTTCAGTAGTTTCCATGAGTATGTGTCCTTTGAAAACTCGACTGAGATTTTATCCATTGTTCCGCTGCAAAAGGCATCCAGCTGAACTGTGCCGCCCACAAACAAATAAGGGCTTGACATCTTGCAAACAAGGTCGCCGCTTTTTCCCGCATCTTTCAGATGCAGTAGAGGAGATGTGTTCGAGTCGGCAAAGGTTTCGATATTTGCGACTGTCTGGAAACCGGATTTAAAAATATTGGATGAAAGGTCGGGGGCGTAAAGAAGGCGTCCGTTGCCATAACGGGGCGGCTCTTTATAATAACAAAAATCGTGGTATTTGCCCCAGTTATGCCAATATCGTTCCAATTGCTCGCCGGGACGGAGCGTGATTGCCATCGTGTGCGCGGTAGTCCATGCGTTTTTATACGTGAAATTATCCGACGTGCTCGTGTAAAGGGCGACGATGCTCGAACTGGAAATTCTACGAACGAGCCATCCGTCGGCGGCGCACTCTTCCACGCTCGCCACATGGATATTATCGCGTTTGGGATAAAAGACTTCCAAATCGGCATCGAGCATGTGCCACGCCGAATTGTAATACACTTCGGGCACAACATGACCGGAAAGCCCCCAGCAACGGGCATCGGCGAATCCCGCATTTTTGAAGAGGGCTTCAGAGACAACCGCGCTGTCGTCGCAGAACCCGTATCCATAGACGTTCAAATATTTGACCGGGTCGTGTATTTCATTACCGGCTTCGGCGGGATACCAGTGATAGCGATTCTGTTTGATAAAACTCCAGATGAGAAAGGCGCGTTTTTTAGGGTCGGTTTCATCGCCGAGAATCTCGGCAAGCATGGAGGAGGTGGAGAACCAGTCGCGGTTTTTATTTATGACAAGCCATGGATTGATAATATCGGCGGTTCCTGTGTTTTTGAAGATGATGCCTTTGCCGTTGACGCCGCCGACTTTTCTGAGATCTATTTGATAAGATGCCGCTGCTGATAAAGTTGTTCTGAATTCTTTCGAGATTGTGCCGGGCGCCTTTTCTTCATAATATCTTTTCGGCGTGACATCATCCGGGAGAAGCCCGTTTTCGATATAATAATCTATCGGCAGAGATTGCAACGGCGGCAAATCATAAGTATATCCCGCGGAAAAAACAACCGACACAAGGCACAAAACAAACCATCCGAGATTTTTCATTGCATTCCTCATTATTTTTTTTATTAGTTTATATAAGGAGCGGCTTCTTTATTAATGTGCCTTTTTAACCTTTATCGCTCCTCATTGCGCTATGAACATTCCATTTTGACGCATATAAAAATGTTGCATAAAAAATAAAAACAAGCTATAAATATTATAATTTTATTTATTAAGGAAAAGGTAAAAAATGATTAAAAATTTTTTTGCAATGTTTATTTTGGTTCTATTTATTCTATCTGGTTCAATTCTTGCCGGAACGTCCACGCCGACTCCCACACCCACGCCAATGCCTATCAACACTTTTTACAAGGATAATGCGGAGCCTGATGTGGTGATAAATGGGCAATGGGCGCCTTCTACAACGCTTTCAAATTATTTCATGACGAATTATCTGGTGAAGCAGGGCGGCAGCGGCTCTAATACGGTTGTGCTGCCCGTCAAATTTCCGCGTTCGGGAAGATGGGTCATTTACGAAATGCATCCGCACAGCGCATCAAACACACAGCAAGCCATGATTACGATTGAAAATCACGGCGACCTGCAAACATTCTATGCAGACCAGACGATACCCATTACGCCGGGGCTGGGGATTTATCTCGGCGATTTGCCCTTTTATGCGGGTTACACCTATAACATAACGGTTTCGGATAAACTGCCCGATGGCGAGTCCGGCACAAATGTTATCGTGGATGGTTTCCGATTTGATTTCATGGAGGGATTTCCAACGCCGACGCCCACGCCAACGCCGACTTCCACACCAACGCCCACAACAACGCCGACGCCCATACATACCGATACCCCCACGCCGACGCCGATAAAAACTCCCACACCGGCGCCTACAGCCACGCCAACACCGGAGCCGACTTTGACGCCTGAACCGACTCGCACTCCGGCGCCTACGCCGACACCGAAGCCAACGTTGACCCCGATACCGACAAAAACGCCGCCTCCGACTCCGACACCGACCCCCACGCCAACACGCACTCCGGCGTCGCTCTGTCCGCCGATTTCGCAGGATCAGCCTCCGCAGTATGTCACAAAAAGCGCGCCGATTCAGGTTATTCGCGATATTGAATTCAACGAAGACACGGAATTTGTTTATGCCCTGCAAAGATATATGGCAAGCGGCAAAGCGAATTATAAAATCTGCGGATATGATTACAATCAAATAAAGGAATTTCCCGAACAGGTTGCGGAGGAATGCCTCACAGGCGCGGGGGATGCTATGTATATGACAAAAACGGGCAATCCGCGCTATATCGGCTGCAATACATTCACTAGCGTTGACGTATCAATTCCTGTGCGGCTTTATCGTTGCGAGGCGGACGGCTCTTTGACGCTCATTTCACATAGCTCCGCGGACGCCCTTGCGCCCTATGCGCCTGTGGGATATGGCGGGTATGTTGTAAAAAATGTCACGGGCACGCGGCGGGGCTCTGTCATCCAATCGCCGCCGTCGTTATTTATCCCTGTTGACCTGACATCTTTTGACCCGCTTTTCCCCAATTTTGATCCTCCATTGGCATTCAACGGTCAAATGTTCGGATTTCTGGAGGGTGAAAAAAGGGAAAAGGATAAGGTCACGGTTTATCCCAGTTTCAATAAATTTTTCTGGGCGTTTGATTACCGATATGGATACTACGCCTCGCTTTATAAGCAAAGCATATCATTGGGCGATTTCTATGCCGGTTACGGCAAGGTGTTGATTCCGATGGAGACAACGCCGGGCGCGCTCCTTGTTTGCACGCCGGATCCGGAGACGGGACAGATTACCTACCGCACGCCCAATGATCGCGAGACAGGTCTCGGGCGCGTGGATTTCGGCGACGCCGCTGTCAATTTCAAATATGCGGAGGTGGTGTTCCATCCCACCGATCCGATTGCTTTTATTGCGGACACATACGATTCAGGTTTATGTATTGTGGATCTTTCCGGTTATTCCGTCAAGGGGCTATACTGGTATCGCGGGCAGAAGTTCATCCATCCGCAGCGTCCCGCCGGTTCAAATGACAACAGCCGAAAGATTGCCATCAGCGCGGATGGAGGGTATGCGGCGGTCATGAGCCAAACGAACCGCGCCGTCTATTGCTGGAAGATTAAAAAAGACGACAAGGATCGCTACACGGCGGAGCCTGCGAGTGTTTTTGCTCCGGCTTCCGGAACATTCAGCTATAACAACAAACTTGCGCTCGGGGCGCAAGATGGGATTTATGTGTCCGATAACACCAACATACTTTTCTCGCGCATCGAGGATGACCCCGAAAAAGTCGTGACAACCCCGGAAGCTATCGAGCCGCTTCCGGACGCCACGGCTGGCGGCATTTATGTGGACGCCAATCGGAATCTGATGGCAGTCCGCGCCTTTGCCTCGGACGGTCAGCGTGTCTATTTCTACAAATTGGGCAATTGGAATTATAAAATCGAATTCGTCCAACCAAAGTTGGGGCTTAACAGCGATTGCCTTTTCCGCATTCCGCTGAACACGCCGTCGCCGGTTGTGGTCAGAATACAAAAATTGGACGGCAAGCCTGCAAAAGCCGCCGAAGTTGAGGTGAATCTTGCATGGAAAATCACGCCGGAGTCGGGGAGTATCAATGAAGGCGGACCAATTCCAATGACGCCTACGAAAAATGAGGGCGAGTTTCGCGCTGAATTCACGCCGACCGTTTCAGGTTTGGTTATCCTTGAATGCTCGGTTGCGCCCAAAGACAAGCCTCAGGCGATTGATACAGGGCGTTGGAAGGGCAAGGTGCGCGACAACAACGATCCCTTAATCAATATCACATACGTTGCGCCGCGCCATGTGATTATTCTGCCCGGGCTTCCCGGAAAATACCAGTTGTTTGTTCAGGGCGAGGTGTTCTGGGGCAAGGCATTTGACTGGTCGGAAAAGTATGTCGAAACGACGCTTATCAATAATAACAAAAAGAAGACCCAAAATTTTTTAGATAAAGACCGAGTGGGCACGATTAATCGGATTTCTTTTGATGAATCAAAAGATGAGATTCCGCATAATGAAGAGCTTTCATTAAAAGTGGAAGCGATTGCGCGCCGCATTACTCAGGGCGGACAAGCGGAGGAGCTTCATTCCGAAGCCATCATTTTCACCTATCCTCAAAAACCGATGTGTGTGCTGGATATTGGGCGCATTATATTAACCACTCTGGCTGTTCATTTTGCCCCCGTTACCGGCACATGGAAAACCGTTCCCAAAGGCGGTGGTTCTTATTTCCTCTACTCATATAGCAACAACTTTCCGCCGGGAGAAAATACGCAGTGGACGATTGGCATCAAGGGCAAATGGCTCAAAGTGGCTGATATGACTATTCCCCTCATCGAGGACATTGAATTTGAGATCGCCGGAAAGTGGAAAGATAATGTGGAATTTCGCTCGGATTATGAACCCGTGAATTATAACGGCGGGGGCGAAATGGGCTTTAAAGTAGCATTCCCTATCGGCGTTGCCAAAGTCAGCCCCGTAAGTAAAACGTCTATCAAAACAACGGCTCAAGCCATCTGCGATTGCACGCAGGTCGTTAAAATGGGCAAAGCCAGTAAGATGAATATTGATGGTACGTTGGGCGCAGCCATAGAAACAAGCGCCTACTTCCTTTTGAAAAAAATCAAGATAGACAAAATTCTAAAAATTATCGGCAACAGCAAGATGCGGCGGTTTTTGCATAAATTCGTTTCTGTGAGCGGCAATCTGGAACAAACCTTCGGCGTTGAGGCGTGGTATCAGCAGGATAGCAATGCCACGCTCGGCTTCCGATTTGATGAAATTGACGGCTTCATCAAACAGGAAATTGGAGCGGATATAAAGACATCGGTATATGAGGGCTGGGCTGAGATGTCCGGTCAAGCGCGCATCAATGTAGTGCTCAATGCCAACGATATTTTAAACATGCGTTATCCGGGCATCCGCTCCGCAGAGGCTTATATCACCGGCAGCTATAAATTTCTGAAATATTTTGAGTATCAGGATCAGCCGGATAAACCGTGGTATTCGTTAAAATGGCCCTCCGATTCTGGCGGAAGATTTATTCTGCCGGACAACAAATACGTCGAGAAATGGGAACTTGCAAAATATCTGCCCGAATATGGGAATGTTGTGAATATTGATAAGGTAACCGGCGCGATGAACATAGCGCAAGCGGAAGATGAGCTGACGCTTGTTGCAAACGCTTTCACATTCACAATTCCGCGTCAGGCAATTTCGGGAAACAAACGGCTCATTGTTTATACATCGGCGAAAAACGGCGTTCCCCGCGAACAATCTGTGGAACTGAATTACCTTTATTTTGAGGGCAACACCCTTGCGGCACAGGGCGCCATCACAAACGACACGCGCGTTCAGGACGACCCGCAAGTCATCGCCGCGCCGGATGGCAATTTCATTCTCGCCTTCAATTCATGCAATGTGGATGGCTTCACGCTTCCAAGCGACGACCCCGACATTAATCTTCAGGCGGCGGCGGGGCATCTGGAAATTGCGTGGATGAAATTCGACAGCGCGGCAAAGACGTGGTCGTCCATCAATTACCTGACCAATAACAACACGCCTGATTATTCGCCGCGTCTTTTCATGAATCATGAGAACAAGGTGATGCTGTTTTATTCCGCTCAGAACACACCCGATTGGACGGCAAGCGCCGCATCGCCGGAAACGCTGCGCTGCAGCATTTATGACGGGGCGAATTTCTCCGCGCCGCAAACGATTCTTGCCAATATCAAAGACCCCATCGCTTACGATTTCGCGCCCTATGCCTCAAAATCATGGCTTGTCATTTCCCGCGATGCGGATGATGACGAACTTACCACGCCGGACACGCGTCTTTATGCGATGGCATACAGCGGCTCGCCGGCGACATGGAGCGCCGCGCCGCAGCAGCTGACAAGCGGGGCGGTTTTTGATGAATCGCCCAAACTGCTCAAAGCGGCTGACGGCAGTCCGATTGTGGCATGGCAGCGCAACGACCGGCTGGTCTATTCGGTCGGCGAACCTCTTGCCGCCAATCCGATTTTCCTGATGGATAACCAAGGCAATGGCGGAGGCAGCCGCGTGCAATATCAGCAGCTGCCCAATGGAGATTTTCTCATCTTTGACTACGTCATATCGCCGCAGAGCGATTTGCCGGAATCCCCCATTACAAACGACATTGTGTATTATTATGTTGAACCGGGATATGGCTCGTGGGGTCCGACGCGCATGACGCAGGATGCGCCGGTGGAAATGAAATTGCAGGTGGTTGGGCGCGCTGATGATGCTGTTTCGGCAATCTACACAAAGAGGGACTATTACGAGAATAAGGATGGCATTCCCACGCTGGGCAGAACATCTATCATGTTGAAAGATTTTACGCCGCACCCAAAAATCACGAACGAGTTCCAGATTATTGCTCCCCATGACGCAAAACAGGGCAAAACCATAAACGTTGAAATTGCAGCTTTGCGCACGCTCAAGATTTATTCTTGCGATTTTTCCGTCATCGTTCCCGAGGGTTTCTCAATCGAGAGTATGACGGCATCGCCGCTTTTGAAAGGCTCTGTTGACGCCGGCAAAAAAACGGCAACCCTTGCTCGGACAGCTGCCCTGCCGGTGGCGGTGATTCCAGCGCTGACGCCCATTGCCACGCTGCAGGTCCGTATTGCAGAGGACGCGCCGCTGGGTAATCAGAAAATCCTTTTATTGGATGTGGACGGCAATCTCAATTACCAGACCACTTCGAATATAGATGTTTCGTTTGCGGAAACCAGCGCGGACATTTTTGTCAAGAGCAACTTGCCGCTGCTCTGGTTGCTTCGGTAAAAAAATCAAAAGTTGTTATCCAAAATATAATCCGTTAGATTATCCGCTATCTGATGAGATTGGTTGCCGTTGCGGTTTGTAAAAATAACGAGGGTCATTTTTTTATCCAGCATCCGCCGAACGGCGGAATTGAATCCGCAGGTGCTGCCGTTGTGGTGAATGAGGCGGACACCGTTTCGTTCTTCAACGCGCCATCCAAAGCCATAATTGATTGGAGTGCCGTCGGTCAGCGTGCCGGACGTCCATGCCTCGTCAAGTATGGGACGCGGGACGAGCGTCTCGCCATATAAAGCTTGGTCCCATTTGAGGTAATCCTCAAGCGAGGTATAAATGCCGCCATCGCCCAGCACCGCGCTGGTGAGGCTTTGGTCTGCCCATTCAAAACCTTTGTCTGTTTTTTTGTAGCCAATGGCGCGGTTTTTAACTTCGGTAATGCCGTCCTCGTGCAGAACGGTATCCAACATGCCCAGCGGGGCGAATATGTTTTCCCGCATAAAATCGGCAAACCTTGCGCCTGAAACACGCTCCACAATCAGGGCAAGGAGGGCGTATCCGGTGTTGCTGTATTTATATTGCGTCCCCGGCGTGAAATAAACGCCATGCTGATGTTTAATCAATTCCAACACATCGGCATCTTTCAGCGGTTTTTGGACTTCCGGCGGGATGATGTCTTCATAATTGACTATTCCGGACGTGTGGTTCATAAGTCGGCGGACGGTAATGTTTTCTCCGATGGGGGGAAAATCTGTAAAAAAGGATGAGATGGGGGTGTCATAATCTATCGCGCCTCTGTGGCGCAAAATCATAATAGCCATTGCCGTGAACTGCTTTGACACGGATGCGATGCGGTAATTGGTTCGTTCGGATGCGGGCGTTTTTGTTTCCAAATTGGCAAGCCCGCAGTTGAGGCTGAAAAGGAAACGCCCGTCTTTAAAGATTGCCGCGCTCGCGCCGGGGACGCCGGCAGCGTTGAATTCCTGAAAGAGGTTTTGTTCAATTAAAATATTTTTCATAATAAAAGCATCCTTTAACAAAATCGCATATTTTTAATTTGGCGGCAAGGGGGCAATCAATCAAAAAATCGCTAAAAATCGGCGATAAAACACTTGCGCGCATCTTCGCCTTCCTTTAAAGGAATCGTTTGTCATTTCGCACAATAAAGCCAAGGACAAATTTTATGCGCTATGGGTGTGAAATTTTTGAGGGGAAACTTAAGGACACGCAGGATGAGAATGCGCCTGTGACCATTTATGTGAATCCCAGCGAGGAAGAAAAGAAATTTCTTGTCAATCAGATGAAGATTGACGAGCACACCCTTCAATCGGCGCTCGATCCTGATGAGCTCTCCCGCCTTGAATATGAGCCGGAACACATCGCCATCATTTTCAAGATTCCCCGCAATTACGCCGCCGAAAATCAATTCATGTTCAAGGTTAATTCCATCGGGGCTTTTCTTTATAACAACCGTCTGATTCTGGTTGTTTCCGATGAATCCTTCATACAGGATCACGTCAGAATCATTAAAGTTACCACCTTGCGTTCGGTGATTTTGAAACTCCTGTATCGCTCCATTTATCATTTTCGCGAACACTTGAAGATTATAACCACGATATCAGACGATATCCAGTATAAGATTAATCAGGCGATGGAAAACCGCCAGTTAATAAATCTCTTTTCACTGCAGAAAAGTCTTGTCTATTATCAAAATTCTATCGGTTCAAACGGCGTTTTGATTGAGAAGATTAAATACAACGCCCTGAAAATCGGATACACCAACGAGGATATCGAGACGCTGGATGATATCGCGGTTGAAAACAGCCAGTGTTACAAACAGGCGGAGATTTACTCCAACATTTTAGCGAGTCTGATGGACGCCCGCGTTTCTATTGTGAGCAATAATCTAAATGTTCTGATGAAGAATCTGAACATTATCACTATCGGCATCATGGTTCCGACAATGGTGGTAAGCATATTTTCCATGAATGTCAGGATTCCGCTTGGGACACATCCCCATGCCTTTGTGATTATTATGGGAATGGCGCTTTTCTCCGTTTTTATTTTCTTTTTTTTATGGCGTTATAGGCGATAACGCCGCGGGTTTTTTGTTTCGCTTGACAAGCGGGACGCGTTTTGTGTGAGTTTTCGTTCGATTCATGTAATGAAAAGGATTTTTTTTGCCGAGAACTTTAATTACAGGCGGGGCTGGTTTTTTGGGCTCCCATCTATGCGAACTCCTCCTTTCCAAAGGACATGAAGTTATTTGCATGGATAATCTCAGCACCGGCACCATTGGCAATATTGAGCATATCCATGACGAGCGGTTCACGTTTATCAAGCAGGATGTGACAGAATATCTTTATATCAAAGGACCGATTGATTATATTTTGCATTTTGCCTCGCCTGCCAGTCCGGTGGATTACATTCGTATGCCCATTCAGACGCTCAAGGTGGGCTCGCTGGGCACGCACAAGGCGCTGGGACTGGCAAAGGAAAAGCAGGCGGTTTTTCTCCTTGCTTCCACATCGGAGGTTTACGGAGACCCGCTTGTGCATCCGCAAAAGGAGGATTACTGGGGGAATGTGAACCCAATCGGTCCGCGCGGGGTGTATGACGAAGCTAAAAGATTTGCCGAAGCCCTCACGATGGCATATCACCGTTATCACGGCATTTCCACAAGGATTGTGCGGATTTTCAACACATATGGACCGCGTATGCGTCTTCATGACGGGCGCGTGGTGCCGCAATTTGTATATCAGGCGCTACACGGCAAGCCTCTGACGGTTTACGGCGACGGCAAGCAGACGCGCAGTTTTTGTTATGTTTCGGATTTGATTGAGGGCGTTTTCAAGCTGATGGTTTCGAGCGAATCGGAGCCTGTGAATATTGGCAACCCGCGGGAAATTACCATATTGGAATTTGCCGAGGCGATTCAAAAAGCGTTCGGGACATCGTGCGAGGTGCGTTTTGAGCCTCTTCCAGTGGACGATCCCAAAACCCGCCAGCCGGATATAACAAAGGCGCAAACGTTGCTTGGCTGGAAACCGAAGGTTTCGCTGGAGGAGGGGCTCGCAAAAACAATTGAATGGTTCAAAACTTATAGGGCTGAATAAATCGAGATATGTTATCTTCTATAATAAATGAAAACAAAGGAGTACATTGATGAACGTTTGCGTGATTGGCGTTGGCTATGTGGGGTTGGTGACCGGCGCGGTCTTTGCCGACCTTGGCAATGAAGTTTTTTGCGTGGATAACGACAAACGAAAGATTGACACGCTGAACCGCGGCGAGATGCCGATTTATGAGCCGGGGCTCAAAGAGATGGTCAAGCGCAATGTGGACGACGGTCGCCTTGTTTTCACCACTAACCTTTCCAAAGGCGTGAAAACTGCCAAAGTTATTTTTATTGCGGTGGGAACGCCGCCGAAACCGAACGGCGAATCCGACCTTTCCGCCGTTGAGGCGGTTGCGAAGGAAATCGCCCTGAATTTGGATGACTACAAAATTGTCGTGAATAAGAGCACCGTCCCCGTCGGCACGGGCAATCTTGTGCGCAACATAATCGAGAAACATCGGCGCTCGGATGTGGAATTTGACGTGGTTTCCAATCCTGAATTTTTGAAGGAGGGGAGCGCGATTGCGGACTGTCTTAATCCCGACCGCATCGTCATCGGCGTTCCAAACCATCATGTGGCAATGGCTCTGTTGGAACTTTACGCGCCGCTGGAGCGCACGATGCTGATAACGGATGTGGAAAGCGCGGAGGTTATCAAATACGCCTCCAACGCTTTTTTAGCGACCAAGATTTCGTTTATCAATTTTATTGCGAATCTTTGCGAGCGGGCGGGCGCGGATGTTTCGCTTGTGGCAAAGGGAATGGGCACGGATTCGCGCATCGGCAAAGAATTTCTTCAGGCGGGGCTGGGCTATGGCGGCTCCTGCTTCCCCAAAGATACTCTTTCGCTCCTTCATACGGCAAAAAAATTCGGAGAGGACGCCTCCATTTTGGAATCAGTCATTGCCATTAATCAAGACCGCGTGCCGCGCTTTGTGAGGCGCATTGTCGCGCGGCTTAAGCCTCTCAACCGCAAGGTCATCGCGGTTTTGGGGCTGGCGTTCAAACCCAATACGGACGATTTGCGGGATGCAAAAAGCCTTGAAATTATCAAAGCCCTGCAGAAAAAGAACGCGGTTATCAAAGTTTATGACCCTGTCGCTATGGATAACGCCCGCTCTATTCTCAAGGGAGTTACTTTTTGCAAGAATGCCTACGAAGCGGCTCGCGGGGCGGACGCTCTGATTGTTGTTACGGATTGGAATGAGTTCAAACTTTTGAATCTTGAAAAACTGCATCAGGAGATGCGCGGCAATTTCATTTTTGACGGTAGAAATATTTATTCGAAGGAACGTGTTGAGAGCGCGGGATTCGAATATCATTGCATCGGAAAGCAATGATGAATCGAAGGATAAAGGGTTTGTAAAATATGGCGATCAAACTTGAAACCTTGTTGCAGGAGATGCCGGAACGGGGCGCGTCCGACCTTTTTTTAAAAGCCGGGTCGCGCCCGATGTTCCGCATTGACAACGAGATTGAGCCATCGAATTTCCCCGAACTGGATGTGACCGATGTGCGCAATGTCGCCTATTCGCTTATGACGGAGGAGCAGATTCGTTTTTTTGAACAATACCACGAGATGGATCTTGCCATTGGCGTGCGCGGCATCGGGCGGTTCCGCGTCAACATCTTTCTGCAAAGAAGCAGCGTAGGGCTTGTCTTTCGTTATATCACACATCCGAATTTTTCCTTTGATCAGCTTAATCTTCCCGTATCTGTTAAGACGCTGTCCGACAAACGCCGCGGGCTTGTTCTCGTGACGGGCACCACCGGTTGCGGCAAGTCCACCACCCTTGCCGCCATGATAAACCATATCAACAATACCCGCCGCTGCCACATAATCACCATCGAAGACCCGATTGAGTTTTTGCATACGGATAATCTTGCTATCATCAATCAGCGCGAGGTTGGATTCGATACAAAGAACTTCAACGAAGCGTTGAGGCACGTTCTCCGCCAAAGCCCCGATGTTATCCTCATCGGCGAGATGCGCGACCTTGAAACCATACAAACCGCTATCTCCGCCTCCGAAACAGGTCACCTTGTTTTTTCCACGCTGCATACTATTGACACCGTTCAAACGGTTGACCGCATTATCAATTACTTTCCCGCGTATTTGCATGCGCAGATACGCATGGAATTATCGCTCACTCTAAACGGCGTTGTGAGCATGCGTCTTCTGCCCCATGCATCAGGACGCGGGCGCATTCCTGCTGTGGAAATCCTCATCAATACGCCGACAATTAAGAAGCTCCTTCATGAGGGGCGGACGCTTGAGCTGCCTAAATTTATCGAGGCGGGGCGCGATGTGGGAATGCAGACGTTCAATCAGGCGCTTTACGACCTTTATGCCAGAAAGATGGTCAAATTGGAGGACGCCCTTGCCCATGCGACAAGCCCTGAAGAGCTTCGTCTGATGGTGGAGGGAATCGCCTCCGGCATCAAAGCCAAAGAGATGGCGCAGTATTAATCAGCCATCCGTCATTGGGCTTTGGGCAATGATAAAAGCATCTTTTCGCAATTAATATTTCGTTATTAGTTTTCGATAGTCTGGGGTTATTGTTTATCTTCCTGCTCCATTTTATTCTTCATGGCGTTGAGGTCGGTTTCGGGGGTGACGGGTATTCCCTCTTTTTTACGGTCTTCGAAATACTGATAATAGACCTGCGCCAGTTCTTTTGATTGAATCATTATGGACGCCTCATTGCCTTGTTCGATGGCGTTGTGCGTCCAGTTGGTTGACCCGACAACCACCCAGTCATCCACCATGACCATCTTGGCGTGTGTCTGAGTTTCAAGACTGTCATAAAAAACGGCGACATCGCCGGCGAGAAGCCTCATGGCAAAGTCCTCGTTTGCAGTGTCCACCTTCCAATCCCCGGTGCTTTTTCGTTTTCGCATTTCGGCGTCAAGAACCACCTGCACATCAACATTGCGTTTTTTTGCCTCGATTAAATCCTTGAGGAGGGTGTTCATTTGGCTGACGGGTTCGCCGGGTTTGAGTTCTTTTTGGGAATAGCTGGGGAGTATGGTGTAATATTGAGCGGTGCGTTGAAGAACGCGGATTCTTTTTTGTGCATTTTGAAACGCCTCGTGCACTTTGGGAAAATACTCCCGATTGGGGATGGGGATCATCTGCTGAGCGGGGTAGGTTTTATAACCCAGTTTTTTTGCGTCCACTTTTTTGACGGCGCTGGTGGGTGGCAGGGGTTGATGACCTGCCTCAATTAGTCGCTCATTCATGTAATCGCTAAATGCCTTAGCCACAGGCGCCGACCAGGCAATAACAGCGACTTCGTTATTTTGCCAGAGGGAATAATGCGACCAGTTGTTGGAGGCAACAACTGTGGCGTAGTCATCAACAATCGCCACTTTTTGGTGGCTTGTGATATCGAACTTGTCAAAGAAGACGGTCACGCCTTCGGCTTCAAGTCTTTTTCCATATTCTTTGTTCTGCGCTTCGACGTTTTCATCCCAATTGGATGTTTCGAGCAGAACCCAAACCTGCACGCCTCTCTTGCGCGCTTCGCCAAGTTCTTTAATGAAAAGATTGGAATCGCTATCGGGGAAATCGGTGTAAAAGAAAGTCTGGTAAGCCATGATGCGGATATTCAACTTGGCGTTTTTTATTAGCGCGTGGATAGCTGGGCAGTAATCGCGGCTGTTGATAGGCGTGGCGCTTTCCGCCTCAGATGCGGATGTTGTCGTCAGCTGGCGGCAGCAGACCGAAAGGATGGAAATAGCTATCATCAAAGAAAGAAGGGTGGCAGTCTTGCGCATCTGAGGTTTTATCATGATATATCTCCTTGTAATTTATTTCTTGAACCCCAACAGTAAATTGTTATATATATTTACAATAAATGAAGCGGGTCAAGTTAAATGAAGTTGGCAAGCAAAGAGATTGAATATAAAAGGAAAAGCCTGATGAAACGATATAACAAATTAGGATTGACGTTAGTGGAAACGTTATTTGCGTTGGCAATTTTCGCGTTCCTTTCCGTCGGTTTTATGACCACGCTTGTCGCCAGCATGAGGACGACGGGGCGGGCGGTGCTCGAAATTGCGGCTGATAATTTTGCCACAAAAATCATTGAGGAGATGCAGATCCGCAATAAAATGTCCATTGAGGAATATGACAAACTGGGAGATCCGAGCGCGCCGGAGAATGACTCTTTTTTGAAGGTTTTTGTTTCCCCCTCAGATCCACAAAATCTCAGCCGCAGCGTGGAGTTTCGGGCGCAGGTGCAATTCAAAGGGTTTGGCAAAGTCGAATCCGCCGCGCAAAATTCACTGACGGCGGTAATCCCCAATGGTTTCCCTTCATGGGATGTTAATGAATGGAAGGATTGTCCCGTTATGATAAAAAAAGGCAAAGGCAGCGGACAGATTGCCTACATTCTTTCGAATTCATCCAATAGTCTAAGCATAACAAGAAATTTGGATGGTTCAGCGGGGACGCCCTGGTTGACCAATCCCGACTCTTCCAGTTATTTTGAAATAAACGGCGGCAAAACAGCTGAGGTTACGGTGCGGTGGGTTTATCGCGGGCAGCCGTTCACAAGGGTATATCGGACTCTTGTCTATCATCCATGACAATCGGAATGCTGAATTGGAGGGTTTGTGATGAAAATCTTCGACAATAGAAAACATGGTTTAACTTTCATCGAGATGATTATGGCTTTAACCATTTTCTCGCTCATGAGCATTGCCCTGACGACGACGCTTATTTACGGGTTTCGGGTCAATCGTTCGGAGCTAATCCAGCTGCGTATGACGCAGATGGCGCGTAAAATCAGCAATCATCTTGAGGGGGAGGTTAAAACTGCGCGGATGATTTATGAGGAGGAAGACGGCAACAAAATCCGCCTTGTCATCCCTCGCAGGGGCGGAGGAACGCGAACGGCTGTCTTTTATCTTCAGGATGGGGATAATAATCCGGCGACCATCGGGGATAATCGTTTGATGTTTGACCCGGATATTTCAGATAATAAGCCGGCGGAGGTTTTAGGCGTGTATATTCAGCCGCTGCCGGGAACAAAAATATTCGATTATTCAAGCGCCGCCAGCCCGCTAATTATCAACATGAGGCTTGGAGACCCGACAGCGGCGCTAAACGCCCCATCACAGGCGGTAACAGGTCCAGGGTTTCAGGCGCTGGTTGTTTCTCTGGCGCTTGTGCCGCGGAATTGATATGGGAACGGGAGGTGATTTTCATGAGATATAAAAATCGCAACAGAGGTTCCGGTCTTTTACTTGTTTTGTTTTTTGGGCTGGTTTTGGGAACCATAACCGCCCTGCTGCTCCGCCAAGCTGTGTTCCAGCGGCGGGCTAATGCGCGTTTTTCCATTCGGAAGGAGGAGCAGAATGCATCGGAATACGCGCTGAATAAGATGATATCTGAGATTCAGTTCTTGGGGACATACAAACCTGTGCAGGTGGGAGGGGAGATCAATAATTTCCACAACGCCGTGTTGGGCGTCAGCCCTCCGCGCATCCCGGGTTTTGAAATCAGCGAAGCGTCCGTTACCTGCATCGAGGGCGATAATCTGCAATATGCCAACATTTCCGATACAAGCCACGAATGGTATGGTTATCCTGCCATGAGGATTGTGTATCGTCTTGAAGTTCGGGCACGAAAAAAAGATTCGCCTTTTAACGAGCCGGGCGTTAAGCTCCGCCGCGATGTTGAAGTTTTGAATATCCCGCTTTATGTGTTTGGGATATTCTATGACAATATGTTGGAAATCTGGCCTGGACCGGCTTTCAGCATGCGGGGGCGCGTTCATTCCAATAGCGACATCTGGCTGGGCTCGGGCAATCGCGCGGATTATTATGAGCGCATCACCAGCGCGGGCAATATCTTCCACGGTCGAGCGCCCAAATCAGGGCAGAGCGGCGGCGACAGCCCCGTCTATATTTTCAATGGCTCTGAATTGAAGAACATGAGGCAGTCGGACGGGACGTGGCTTGATAGTCAAGCCCGCAACTGGGTTTCCCGCTCGATGGCTCTTTGGAACGGATATGTGATGGATAAGGCGCACGGTTTGAAACCGATTCGTCTGCCGATTCCCTCCTATCAGAATCCGCACACTCTTATTGAGCGCGCAGACCCCGTCAATGACGAACCTTCGCTGCGGGACATCAAATTCGAGTACAAGGCAGATTTGAAGATTGCGCGGGATCCCAGAACCAATGCTATCGTCGCCTCGGATAAAAACGGCAATAATCTTCTGCTCACTTATCCAGACCCGAAAAATCCCAATGCCACAAAATCCATAATCAAGGAATCCACTTTCTACAATTACCGCGAAGGGAAAACAATCCGCAGCCTTGACCTCAACCTTGGCAATTTGATTGAGAGCGGCATTGATATCGGCAACGGCATCATCTATATTTCGGAAGAGCCCTCCGGGACGGGCGGGTCGCAAACACAACCGGCTGTCAGAATTCTCAACGGGTCGAGAGTGCCCGCAACGCTTACCGGCGGGCTTTCCATCGCCACAGACGACCCGCTTTATGTTCAAGGCGATTTCAACGCCGGCGCCAATCGGCGTCAGGTGCTCTTGGCGGGCGATTCCATCAACATTCTCAGCAACGCATGGAACGACGCCCGTCAGGTGAATTCCGCCAGTTTTTCGCTTCAGAGAGCCTCCGCCACGGAGACCAATGCCATTTTCATGGCGGGCAATGTCGGCACGGGCAAATATGGGACGCATTACAGCGGCGGCGCGGAGAATTATTTCCGTTATCTGGAAAACTGGTCGGGTATCCGCCATACATTCCGCGGTTCGATGTTGAATCTTTGGGAGAGTATGACCGCGCTCGGCAAATGGGTTTATGGCGGGAAGCATTACGAAGCGCCGAATCGGGATTGGTATTGGGACAACGTGCTTGGCGGGATTGCTCCCCCTCCGGGCATGTTGAGTTTTTTTCAGGTTAATCCGTTGCAGTGGGACATCGTTCCATAAAGTAATTTTTATATTCCCCGTTGTTGATTTCTAATAGACAGCGGGGAATTGTTTTGTTCTGTTCCTTTTAAATAATCAATTAAGAGCAAAAGAAAAAAAGGAGTTCGCGCTATGGCAGTTATTAAACCGATGGCAATCAAGGATATACTGAAACAGAACCTGAAAGGCGTTGAGGCGCTTGTCCGCGGCTGGGTGCGCACCCGCCGCGATTCGAAGGAGTTTTCTTTTTTTGAACTCAACGACGGCTCATCGGTTAAGAATTTGCAAGTGATTGCGGATGCCACTCTTCCGAATTATCAGGAGATTGTAAAGATTAACACAGGCGGGGCTATTGCTGCGCGCGGACGGCTTGTCGAATCGCCGGGGAAGGGTCAGGCGGTGGAATTGCGGGCGGATGAGATTGTTATTTATGGCGCCGCCGACCCTGCCGCTTATCCGCTCCAAAAAAAGGGACACACTCTGGAATTTTTGCGCACTATCGCGCATCTGCGCCCGCGCTCGAACACATTCGGCTGCGTGTTCCGCATCCGCAACACGCTTGCCTTTGCCATCCATAAATTTTTTCAGGAACGCGGTTTTTTGTATGTGCATACGCCTATCATCACAGCGAGCGATTGCGAGGGCGCCGGCTCGATGTTCCGCGTGACAACTCTTGACCCCGCGGCGCCTCCCCGCGATGAAAAGGGCGCTGTGGATTTCTCGCAGGATTTTTTCGGGCGTCAATCGTTCCTGACAGTCAGCGGGCAGCTCGAAGGCGAGACTTACGCGACGGCTTTTTCCCGTATTTATACCTTTGGTCCCACCTTCCGCGCTGAGAATTCCAACACGCCCCGCCATCTCGCCGAGTTCTGGATGATCGAGCCGGAAGCCGCATTTTTTGATTTGCGGGACAACGCCGACCTTGCGGAGGATTTTTTGAAATACATCATCTCCGCTTGTTTTGAGAACAATATGGACGACCTTGAATTTCTTGCCAAATGGTATGAGAAGGAGCTCATCCCCACACTTCGCCATATTGTGGAAACGCCCTTTGAGCGCATCACATACACAGAAGCGGTTTCACTTCTTGAATCGAGCGGCGAGTCGTTCGAGTATCCCACGAAATGGGGCAGCGACCTTCAAACCGAGCATGAACGCTACCTAACCGAAAAGCGAATCAAAAAGCCGGTGGTGGTCACGGATTATCCCAAAATCATCAAGGCGTTCTACATGCGGAACAACGATGACGGCAAGACAGTTGCCGCAATGGACATTCTTTTCCCACGAATCGGCGAGGTTATTGGCGGCAGCCAGCGCGAGGAACGGTTGGATGTTTTGCTGGGGCGCATTCGCGAGATGAATCTGAACGAGGAGGCATATTGGTGGTATCTGGACACGCGGCGATATGGGAGCGTGCCTCATGCGGGCTTTGGGCTTGGTTTTGAACGCGCGCTTCAATTCTGCACAGGTATGTCTAACATCCGCGACGTTATTCCTTTCCCGCGTTTTCCCGGTTGGGCGGAATTTTAATTTGCAAATAAAAGGTGAATCATGAAAAATCGAAAAATCTTTTTATCTTTTTCAATTGTTGTAATTATTGGTTTGCAATCTCTTGGGCTCGCCCGCGATGCGGCGCCGACGACGGCAACGCTTATGGCGGAGGTTTACCGTATCATGGGCAACATCAAGGACACCAAATATCAGCATGAAACGCGGGTGCTGGAGGAAAAGGGGTCATATCATGTGGATTGCTCCGGCTTTGTGGGATATGTGCTGATGCGAGCCTGCCCCAATCATTTTGAGCAGATGCGCAAGACGATGTCGCGCCGGCGGCTGACGGCGTCCAATTATTTCAACTTCTTTGACATGATGCGCGCAAAACCAAAAACCGACTGGGTTATTATTGACGATGCGGCACACATCCAGCCCGGCGATATTATCGTCTGGAAAAAAGAGCCGCCTGCGCCGGGGAATACCGGTCATATCATGTTTGCCGATAGCGCCTCCACGCAAACCGCCTCCCGCCAATTCAGCGTCGCCATCATTGACTCCACCACAAAACCCCATAGCAACGACACGCGCAAGCAGGGTCAGACCGGACTTGGACGAGGCGTTATCTGGCTTGATACTGATGAGCAGAACAGACCCATAGGATACCGGCGCAATGCCCCGGACAGCCGCCTGACCGCAGCGCCTATTATAATCGTGCGATTAAAAAAATCCGAGTAATTCAAGGATATCTCTCTTCTGGGAGGAAAAATCATGGCGGCGGTTTTGAAAAGATTTTTTCTTTTGGGGACGCTTCTTTTATATGGCTGCGGGCATTTTCGCGCCTTTCAAGCGCCGCAGCCGGTTTTTGCATGGGGATGGAATCTGAAGGGTCATGCGGCTCGGATTTCTTCGTGGGATAAATCGGACGGCAATGTGGATTCTATCCGCATTGCGCCGGGAGAAACGGCAACCCTCGCCGAGATTCAGGGCGCGGGCATCATCCGCCACATTTGGATGACTACAAATTCCCAAGGACCTATTGGGCGGACGCTCGTAATCCGCATGTATTGGGACGGGCAGGCAACGCCGTCGGTCGAGGCGCCGTTCGGGGATTTTTTCGGCGTGGGTTTGGGAATGGAGGCGGACGTCTATTCTTTTCCTATCTCGGCGATTTCAAGGGGGCGCGCCCGAAACTGCTGGTGGCAGATGCCCTTTGCCAAAGGGGCGAAAATCACGGTGACCAATGAGGGTCCGCAGATTCACGGCGCGTTTTATTACCATATTGATTATCTGGCGCTGGATGAGATTCCGCCTTCGCCGGAGCGCTTCCATGCGCAATACCGTCAGGCGTATCCTGCTGACTCGCCAGAAAATTATCTCATTTTTGAAACAAAAGGGACGGGGCGTTATCTCGGCTGCGTGCTGAGCGTTGAATCAACGAAGCCTCAGTGGTGGGGCGAGGGCGATGAATTGATTGAGGCGGACGATTTTGAACCGATTCGCGGCACGGGAACGGAGGATTATTTTTGCGATGCATGGGGAATGCGCGCCCAGCAGACGCTCTTTCACGGCTCGCCGGTATGCGAGGGATATGATGCGGCGGGTTTGCGGACATCCATGTATCGCTTTCATATCCTCGACCCGATTCCATTTAGGAAGCGGCTGAAGGTTTCCATCGAGCATGGAACGAATAACGACCGCGCGGACAATCTTTCATCCGTCGCCTTCTGGTATCAGAGCCTCCCCTCGCTTGCCTTTCCGCCGATGCCGTCGGTTGGGGAGCGCCTGTCCGGCAAGGAACAGGCGGAACATATCCGCGAATCCGCATGGCAGCTTTCGTCGGATGCGGCAGATGAAAAATTGGTGGAGTTGGAGCGTTTGATTTCAGCGGCAAAAACACCGGATAATATTGCGCTCATCAAAGGTCTGATTGATTACAATCGCGCCAAAGACGCGCCGGATAACGATTCCCTAAAACGGCTCGATGCGCATATTGAAGAATTGCAAAAAGTAATTGATGAACTGCCCGAACAGGAACGTTACAGCGAACCGACAACGGATCTTCCTACAGATGACGACTCCCTTGTTCTCAACCCCGCGGCGCTTTCGCTGCGGATTCTGGAGCGGGCGCGGCATGATTTAGGACGCCGCATCGCCCTTCGGCGGGGGTTTTCCGGCGGCGATGAAATTATCATCGAATCAAGAGATGCTGAAGGAAAACTCACCCCCAAGCCCGCTTATGAAGAGACTTCCGATTTTACCGATAGTTATGCCAAAGCGGACGACACGCATTTGATGGGCAAGGGGTCGCGGTTCACATACGGCAATAAAAGCCCTTCTTGGACGCGTTTCACGCCCGACTTTCCCAAACGCGGGCGATATGAGGTTTTGACTATATTTTCCTACGGGGCAAACGCGGGGGACACCCGTTATGTTGTCTTCCATGCGGATGGCGCGACCACAAAGCCGATGGCTCAGAAGGGGCGACCTGAAACGCTCGGACGAAATCATGGGCAGTGGCATTCATTGGGGACTTATCGTTTTGAGAACGGCAGAAATCCGGAGCGCGGCTCTGTGATGTTTATGGCGAATCCGGGGCTTGCCATTCCCAATTCCAAATTCGAATACCGCGCCTACTCGGACGCTATTCGTTTTGTGTATCAGGGCGATTGAATTCAAAATTCATTGCAATTCCCGCTTGATTTATACTTTGGGCATGTCCCAGTGTTTTTAGGATTTTTTGTTATTTAATCCATCCGGAGTAAATTCATGAAAGATACGGCGCTTATTCCGAAAGGGTATCAACCGCTTTTGAATTTGAAGGAAACTGAGAAAGCCATTAGGCTGATTAAGGAATTTTTTCAGGTCAATCTGGCGTTTGAGTTGAATCTGATACGCGTGACGGCGCCGCTTTTTGTCCGTTCCGGCACCGGCATCAATGACGACCTTAATGGCATTGAAAAACCTGTCTGTTTCAACGTCAAAGCCCTTGACGATGCGCCCGTTGAGATTGTGCAGTCGCTCGCCAAATGGAAGCGGCTGAAGCTTGCGGAATACGGCTTTGGCGCAGGCGAGGGGCTTTACACGGACATGAACGCGCTGCGTCCCGATGAAGACCTTGATAATCTGCATTCGATTTATGTTGACCAATGGGACTGGGAGCGGGTGATGGCGCCGGAGGAGCGCAATCTTGTTTTCTTGAAATATATTGTCCGAAAAATTTACGACGTCATTCGGCGGACGGAGAAATACGTCGCCCATCATTATGATGTCATCAATCCGCTTCTGCCTGAGGAGATAACCTTTGTGCACACGGAGGAGTTGGAGGCAGAATATCCCGATCTGACTCCGAAAGAGCGGGAGTATCAGGCGTGCAAAAAATATGGCGCAGTGTTCATCATTGGCATCGGCGGGGAGCTTTCTAGCGGCAAACCGCATGACGGGCGCGCGCCCGATTACGACGACTGGTCAACTCCGACTGAGAGCGGGCGCAAGGGTTTGAATGGCGATATCGTTATTTATTATCCGGTGCTGGATTGCGCATTTGAACTTTCTTCTATGGGCATCCGCGTGGATCCAAACGCGCTCGCCCGCCAGTTGGAGATGCGCAATGCAACCAAGCGCCGGGAACTTTATTTTCACAAGAAGCTTCTTGCGGGGGAATTGCCGCAAACTATCGGAGGCGGCATCGGGCAGTCCCGTCTTTGCCTTTTATTTTTGCGCAAGGCGCACATCGGGGAGATTCAGACGGGCATCTGGAGCGATGAAACAAGGCGGCTGTTCCGCGAGCAGGGGATCCTCCTCTTATAAAAATTAAACTAAAAAAATCTGACCGACAACCGCGCCAAACGATAATTGTTGTTGACATTCGGGCAATTGCGTAGTCATTGATGACTTTGTGTTCCATAAATAAGTGTGCTTAATCCTAAAATGATGTAATTAAACCGATGCAGTATCCGTATGCGGACATCAAAAAAGTTTATATCATTGAGGACGACATCCAATATGGAGAGTTGATGTCCGCCCTGCTTCAATCCATTGGGGGGATTGATCATCGCGTTATTCCGAACGGTCTGGAGGGGCTGGCGGAGTGTTTCAGGGAGCCGCCCGATTTGTTGATTTTGGATTTGATGCTGCCTTCGCTCCGCGGGGAAGAAATCTTGCGGATAATCAGAACCTCCGCTCAGTTTTCCGATATGCCTGTGATTGTGGTATCCGGTATACCGGATGGTCAACGCAAAGAGATGGAGATGCTCCATATCGGCGCAAATATTTACATGAAAAAGCCGTTCGATAACAATGAGTTTTTAAAAAACGTTCGGCAACTTCTGGAGCCTCCAAAGGTTGAATCAGATACGCATTCGGATGAAACCCCTAATGAGATTTTCATTGCCGGGGCGCTCGACGAAGCCTTTGATTTGGATAATGAAACGGATGACCTGAGTTCACAATTTCAGGTAGAATTAAAAGATGATACGCCTTATTCAGAAGATATTACTCCCACTTTTATCATGGAGAATAAGACAAGTCCCACAGTCGTATCGCGGGGAATAGTCAAGAAAACCGTTTTTGAGGGTTATAGAATCATCGAGGTTATTGGTTCCGGCGGTATGGGCACGGTTTATAAAGCGGAACAGATTGATTTGAACAGGATTGTGGCGTTGAAGGTGATGCTTGAGAATGCGGATCAGGCTCCGGCCACACGCGAACGTTTTCGCCGAGAAGCGCTCATCATGGCAACGGTCAATCATCCGAATATCGTTCAGATTTTTGAGGTTGGTCAAACGGCTTACACATCGTTTTTCTCAATGGAATACGTGGACGGTCCATCGCTGAATAACCTTGTTCGGCAGAAGCCGATGGACTGGCGTAATAGCGCGGGAGTTATCCTGCAGGTATGCAACGCCATCCTCTTCCTCCATAAAAAGGGCATCATCCATCGCGACATCAAGCTCGCCAACATTCTCATCGGGAGCGACAAATGGGTCAAACTGACGGACTTTGGCATCAGCCGCGCCCGGCTCAAGTCGGACGATTCGGAATATACGCAGGTTCTCAAATTTTTGGGAACGCCGGAATATATGGCGCCCGAGTTGCTGCGCCTTGAGCCGGCAACAGAAAAAACGGATTTATTCGCTTTGGGCAAGACGTTCTGGAAGATGCTTTCGGGACCGGAGGGTAAGGGAAACGCGTTGCTTCATGAAATTAATCCTTCCATCCCAAAGGAACTCTCGCTTGCGATTGACAAATGCCAACAACGAGATCCCAGCCAGCGATTCGAGTCTGTGCGTGAGGCGCGGGACGTTATTATGGGAATCTTCAAGGCTCATTACGTCGAGCCGATTCTTCCTGTCTAAAAAACCTATCGTTGATGATGACACATCCTGACGGCTTTCTTTCAATGAGAATGCGAAAATGGCGATGTCAGATAAAGTCGCGATTATCGTTATACCGTCAATAGCTTTTGTTTTGTCGAAGGGTCAAATCTGGCATAATAAAAGGAGCGGGACTATAAGCCGAATTCTGTTCACCCGCCGCCTGAAGACGGCAGATGCCGCGACCATTCATCTCGTCCCGGTGTCGCCACCGGGCTCAAGCGGTCTACCCGGGAGTATCGCCCCGTCCCTGAAGGGATGGAGCATCGAGCCGGGCGAGCTCTCCTCCCCTATTTGACCTTGCACCGGATGGGGTTTGCCAGGCGGCGATGTCGCCATCGCCCCGGTGCGCTCTTACCGCACCATTTCACCCTTACCCGCCTTGGCTTGCGCTGCGGCGGGCGGTATGTTTTCTGTTGCACTTTCCGTCGGGTCGCCCCGCCTTCCTGTTGGGAAGCATCCTGCCCTTTGGTGTTCGGACTTTCCTCCCCTTTGCGCGATGCAAAGGAGCGGTCGCGCGTCCCGCTCCATAATCAATCTATCACACGCCAGCTATTCGCTGTTGTATGGTTTAATGGTTGCCAGAACCGGTTTGAAATCAGGCGAATTGAACACGAGCTTTTGTCCGCAGAGATCGGGAACATTATTGAAGTGGATATATCCGGTTGCTTCTGCGCCGCTTGCAAGAATCGTCACAGGAAATTCGCTGCGCGCGATTCTGGGATTATAGCGGATTTCTGGATATTCGCCGTCAATAATAACCGCAAAATAATATGGGCTTGCCTTCAGGAGCGCGGGCGTGTTGTTGCAAAGCCGAATATACACGGAACCGCCGCTTGCTGATGCCTCCAGTTCAATGCCGATGCCCGATGTCTGAACAATTTCTGAAGCCGGCGCGGGAGCTGGTTCTGGGGCGTTAATCCTCGCCGCTTTTTTCGCGCAACCGCACAATGCCGCCGCCAAGAGCAGCTGCGCCGCGCAAAACACGCTCAGCCCGCACCTGAATTTCATAAGGTTCTCATAATATATGCGCGACACTCGAATCAAGGATAATATTATCCTTGCGCGCAGCACCGAGCGATGTATATAAAAAAAGTCTCTTCTTTAATTAAACGGTTTTTGTAAAAATGGATGAGCGTTTTAAATTATGCCGGAAGTTGGGATTCAGGGACGCCGCTCATGCGCACAAAATTATTCTGGAGGGCGCGCACAAAATCCCCGAATGGCTCATCAGCAAGGGACTGAATGCGGCAAGTCTGGCAAATTTGGGATATGACGGCGACGCCATGAGACATCTCGGATACAAAGATACTGCGCTGCAAAAACTGGGTTTTCGAATCGCCAAAGAGGTTCACAAATCTCCTCCCGCCGCGCCTTCATCAGCCCTCCCGCCAGAGCATGCGCCCATTGAGGGCGGCATCACGGCAACGCTCAAAGACCTCATCCAGCGCGGATGCCATGCCGGCGAACTCAAGCAGCGGGGGATCACTATCCCGCATTGCCGCGCCGCAGGCATAGACGCCCGCGTTTTGGCAAGGCTCGGTTATGCCCTTCATGAACTTGCGGGGGTCTATTCGTTGGCGGAGCTCAAAAAAACGGGGTTTAACCCTCGCGAATTGAGCCGCCATTTTAAGGGTTCGGAGCTTCGCGATGCGGGATTTTCCGCCGCTGAAATGCGCTGCGCCGGTTTTTGCGTTCGGGATCTTATCAACTTTGGCTTCAACGAAAATCAGATTATCGGCGCGGGATATAGCGTTAATGAGCTTTTGCGCGAGGGGCTCTCGCGCTTCACAAGAGACTTGCGCAAACTTCAATATTAACAAGGTGTTGATTTTCTACCATGTATGAGACTATTCTTGAAATTTTAAAACTGGCGATAGTTATGGAAGAAACGGATCGGGAATTATACACCCGAATGAAGGATATGATTCCCGACCCGAAAACTCAATCTGTTTTTGAAGAGCTGGCAGAATTTGAAAAGACACACTCAGAACTTTTATTTAAAAAATTCCGTCTTCACGGAGGCGACCCCGCCTTTTTGCCCAAACCGGATGAGGATATTCTGAAGGAATATGTCCTGCCTCAATCATTTGACCGGACTTCCATTCTGCAAAATGCCATAGGGCGGGAAATTCGGAGCGAGAATTTATACCGCAACGCCGCAACCAAAACGGACGATGCCATCTTGCAGGATTTTTGCCTCTATCTGGCAAACGAAGAAAAAGACCACGCCAAAACGCTACGGGATCTGCTTGAAATGGATGAGATTTGATAAGGGCTTTTTTCGTTTATCGGCAAGGGCGCGCCGTTAATTCCTCGTAAATGTTTTCATATTCGTTGACCATGCGCTCCAGCGCAAACATTTGAAAAAATGTTTTTTGGGCGGCGGCAGCCATAGCGCGCGCTTCGTGCGGTTTTTCTGCCATGCTCAAAATGGCGTCCGCAATTGCCGACGGGTCTGCGGGCGGAATTAGAACCCCATTGTGTCCATTTGTTATGATTTCCGGAATGCCGCCCGCTTTGGTTGCGATGCAGGGAAGCCCGATTGCCATCGCCTCAAGGAGCGAGGCGGGGCAGCCTTCCCAATGCGAGGGCAAAAGAAACATATCGCTGATGGCAAGGATTTCTGTCGGTTCGGGGCAGTAGCCGAGAAAACGGATATGGGGCGCGGTTCCCGTCTTGCGAGCCATCTCCTCAATAGCCCCGTTCGAGTCATCGCGTCCTGCGAAAAGGAAAAGGATGTGCGGCAGTCTATCTTTGATTTTACAAATGGCTTGAATCACATCGGCATGTCCCTTCATGACGCGCAGATTGGAGACCATCGCAATAATAGGCGACGCCGTCATGTCCACGCCGTATTTATGTCTGAGTGTGACCTTTTGGTCGGGCTTGACGGCTGGCGGGGCGGGGATGCCGTTGCGAATCAGTGCGATTTTTTGGGGGGGATATTTTTCATTTGCAATTCGGCTTTGGCGTCCCGCTTCCGAGTTGCTGATAAAAAAATCGGCAAAGGGCAGCGTTACGCGGTCTATCAATCTGTGATACCATCGCCGCCAAGGGTCTGGGCTGCGGATGCTGGAGACCACGACGGGGATACCCGCCCAGCGTCCCAGCGCGCGCCCGAAGGTATCCGCCCGAAGTCCGTATGTTTGAATCAGATTGAACCGGCGGCTTTTCATGAGTTGAAAAAGTCGGGCAACCTTGCCAATCTGGAAGGGATGATGAAGGTCAAGGGTCTGGGCGTCAATGCCGAGTTCCTGAATTTTTCGGGTAAGGCGTCCGCCGCCAATCAGCGAGCAGACGGTATGCTCAAATCTGCTTTTATCCGTTTTTGATAAAAAGTGAATGAGCATGCGCTCTGTCCCGCCGATATCGGAGGAAGAGGTCAGGTGAAATATGTTTAATTTGCGTGTCATGCTATAGTGTAATATGCCCTAATGAGATATCGCTTCTGTCATAAAATGTCATGAACCAGAGTTCAAGGCAGAGGAGCGCCCAAAGGCGGTGGTGATGATTTTGCGTTCCTGCGCGATGGTCTTCCAAGATTTTTGAGACATATTTCAGTTTGAGATAACCGCGCCCGCGCGCCTTTTCCGAGAGTAAAATATCCTTTGCCATTTTGTATAAATCTTTTTTGAACCATTCGCCAACCGGCACGCCGAATCCTTGTTTTTTGCGCCAGAGGATGTCGTGCGGCAGCATCGGAGCCAGAACTTTTTTCAGGTGATATTTGAGCGCGCCATTGCCAAAGCGGATTTCAATCGGCAGCTGCGCGGCGTATTCCATAACCTTTTGATCGAGGAACGGCGAGCGCCCTTCAAGGTTGTTCGCCATAGCGGTGCGGTCAACTTTCGGCAGGAGCGCTCCGGGCAGATAAGTCATAATATCCGAGCGAACCTTGCGCTCGACGGGAACCTCGGCAAGATTGTCGTAATAATATTGGAGCGGGAATTGATACGCGTCCGCCATTGCCATCGGTTTCATCTTATCGCCATACATTGCCTCTTTTTGGTAATCGCGGAAGATGGTCATCATCTGGAGATAAAGCCGTCCTTCATCATAGAGCGAGAAAGTGTTGGCGTAAAAAAGTTTTTCAAAGAGCGCGCTATTTGGCAGCATCTTGAAAAGGGCAGAGGCGAATGGCTGCGCCGCTATGCGGAGGATTTTGGGGATTGCCATATATTTTCGCAACTGGGGCAGACCTAAATAACGCGAATATCCTATGAATGATTCATCGCCGCCGTCGCCATTTAGCGCAACAGCCGCATACTGGCGGGTCATTTTCGAAAGGTAATAAGTCGGCAGGGCGGATGAATCGGCATAAGGCTCGTCAAAATACCAGACCAATTTCGGCAGGACGTCAACGGCGTCCGGCTTGACGATGAAATCTTGATGATTGGTTTCAAAGAGCTGCGCCACCTGACGCGCATAGGGCAATTCATTGTGCGATTTTTCCTCAAACCCGATGGAGAATGTTTTGAGTTCGCCTGCGATGTGGCGGCGCATGTAGGCGACCACAGCGGATGAATCCACACCGCCGGAAAGGAAGCAACCAAGCGGCGCCTCGCTGGTGAGGCGGATGCGGACGGCTTCATCAATGAGGGCGTCCGTGCGTTTGAGCGCCTCCTCTTCGGTGATTTTTAACTTGGGGATGTAAGGCAGATCCCAGTATCTGCGCGTTTGGATATCGCCATTTTTATATAGGAGGGTGTGTCCCGCCTCAAGCTTTTTGATGGACTTGAAGATGCAATGCGGCGCGGGGACGTATTGGAACGAAAGGTAGTAATGCAAGGCTTCGAGGTCTATTTCGCGCGGGACGCCGGGCACAGCTATGAGCGCCTTCATCTCTGAGGCGAAGATGAATCGGTCGGGTAGGAGGGCGTAATAGAGCGGCTTTTTGCCGATGCGATCGCGGGCGATGAAGCATTGTTTTTTCGATTCGTCCCAGATGGCAAATGCGAACATGCCGCGCAGAAAGTCCACGCAAGCTTCGCCCGCATCTTCATATAAATGAAGAACGACCTCAGTATCGGATTTGGTTTTGAATGTATGCCCTTTTTTGATGAGGTTCTCGCGGATTTCCATAAAATTATAGATTTCGCCATTGAAGATAATAACGCAGGCGCCGTCCTCATTTGTGATGGGCTGCTTTTCAGCGGAGCCCTCAAAGATGGAGAGACGCTTGTGCCCGAAGGCGACGTTGCCTTTGATGTGGTATCCTTCTTCATCGAGATTGCGATGATGGAGGAGTTGATTGACCGTCCGGATTTCATCGGGCGATGCCAGTTTGCTTTCGTCATTCAGGATAATACCGCAAAGACCGCACATACCGATCATTTCATTTACTCGAAGCAAAAATTCGGCATTGCATAAAACATAACTTAATGGGTCAAAGTGAATATTACACCCGACTCTCCGCCGCAATCGAAATTTTTGCGGGCGAGTAAAACAACCGGCGCGGCAAACGCTTCGGACGCCATGCCTAACATCAGATGCGCCCTGATGGGGAAAGAAGAAAAGTTGTTGCATAAGGAGAGATACAAAATTTATAAGCTTCACGCGATTGTTGTTTTGCTGGAATTTTTAATACTTGATGAAATCACAAGGAGGTTTTTTATGAAAATCGCAATGGGATGCGATCATGCGGGGTTTGAAACTAAATGCGCTGTGAAGAAGTTCGTGATGGATAAAGGGCACGAGGTTCAAGACTTCGGCACAAACAGCGCGGACGCGGTGGATTATCCCGATTTCATATATCCGGCGGCGCTTGCCGTTTCGGAAGGCAGGGCGGATCGCGCTATCCTGATTGACGGCGCGGGATACCCTTCTGCTGCCATCGCCAACATGCTCTATGGCGTTTCCGCCGCCGTTTGCTTCGATACCGTTTGCGCCTCGCTTGCCCGCCAGCATTCCAATACAAATGTTTTATGCCTCGGCGGGAAGTTAATCGGAACGCTCCTTGCCGCGGAGATTGCGCGTGTTTGGCTGGAAACGGATTTTCTCGGCGGCAAATACGCCGCGCGTCTGGAAAAGGTGCGGCAGATTGAGGCGCGGCATCTGCGCCTTCCAAACATGACGGCGCGCAAGGTGGTTGCCTTGCAGGATTTGAAAGATGTTTTTACCAATCGCGAATCTCTCATCCTTGATGAGAACACTATCATAACGCCGAGTGTGTTGGACGCCATAAAAAACCTGCGGTGAAAACCATGAATCGTTTATCAAAAAAAGGCATCATTGCATCGCTTCCCTCGGAGTTAATCCGCTGGGAGGTTCATTATCTGCCGGAGACGGAATCCACACAGAACGCCGCGGCGGAGATTTTCCGCAAGACGGGTCGCGGCGGGATTTTAGTCGCGACAAATTTTCAGAAAACAGGACGCGGACGCGAGGGACGTTCTTGGATTTCTCCAAAGGGGCAGGCGCTCTTATTTTCGTTTGTTCTTTTGCCCGGACAAAAAGAGGCGGAGATTTATTTTGTGACCATCACAACCGCGCTGGCTGTTTGCGACGCGCTCCGCCGTCATTTGGGGCTCTTCCCTGAAGTCAAATGGCCAAATGATGTTTTGCTGAACGGAAAAAAGGTTTGCGGAATCTTGACCGAATTGACAAAGACCCACCGAGGCGAGACGGGCATCATCGTCGGGGTCGGTTTGAATGTGAACCAGCGGACACCGGCGTTTAGCGGGATAAAGGGCGAGCCCGCCACATCGCTCCTCATCGAAACGAACCGGATTGTGCCCCGTCTGCCGCTGCTTGGCGCGGTGATGCGGTCGTTCGAGGATTGTTATTTTCTTTATCAAAAGGGACGCAAGGACGAAATTGTGCGTAGATGGAAGCGCGATTCTTGTATGGTGGGGCAGCGCGTCAGGCTGTGCGCCGGCAATCGAGAGGTGGAGGGAATGGTGGTTGACCTTGCGGATAGCGGGGCGCTCGTCTTGCGGCTGGACAACGGTCACACGGAATCTTTTTTCGGCTCCGCTTGCCGTTTGGTGTAATTTGTGAAATCAGAGCCAATCGAGCAATGGTTCATGCCATCAAAAGAGCATTGCATATTTTTATTGCGTATGAGCGCATGCGAAAAGTAATTTACACATATTTGTTTTCAAGAGGGGCGCAATGTCAAAATGGAGAGTTATGATAGTTGACGATGAGCCAGATGTCATCGCCATCATACGGCAGGCTCTGGAGCCCAAATATGAAGTCGTGGAGGCGCACAACGGGCTCGATGCCCTTGAAAAAATCGAACGATTCGAGCCGGACTTTATCATCCTTGATGTCATGATGCCGCTCATGGATGGTTTTGACACCTGCGCTGCCATACGTCGAAATCCGCAGTTCCGTCAGACGCCGATTTATTTTCTGACTTCTTCCCACTCGCCGGAAGACATCAAAAAAGGATACATGCTCGGTTGCGATTTATTTTTGCAAAAACCATTCGACCCGCTACGCCTTTTGAAAAACATTGATTTCCATTTTGAAAAACATCCCATGGCGCCAGTCAAAAAGAAATTTTCGCTCGATGCCTTAAAAGTTGTTGTCAAAAAACCTCCGCAGCTGCGGGAAAAACCGCAGCCCGAGCCGGCGCCAACGCCCGCAGCTCATAAACGGGAGCCGATTTCCATGCCTCCCATTTCGCCCAGACCGCGCCCTAAACAAACTGTCCGCATCATGGTTATTGATGATGATTTGGCGACGCTTGACTTTATTGAAGCCGCCCTTTCCTCAAAAACGGAAGACAATTGGTTGTTTGAAACAATCGCCACATCGAATCCAATAGACGCCCTTTCGAAGATTGTCAATTACGAGCCGGACATAATCCTTCTTGATATCCGTATGCCCAAGCTGGACGGCTTTCAGCTGTGTAAAATCATAAAGCTGAATCAAAACCTGCAGGATACAGAAATCCTATTCATGAGCGCGACCGTCTCCACCTCCGATTTGGATGTCGCCCTTAAAATAACCGGCAATCCCCTGCTGAAAAAACCGTTCAACAGGGAGCAGGTTCGCGAGGCGATTATTGCAATCTGCGAAAAGCCCGCATTCACGCCAAAAATCAAAAAGATGAAAAAAGATGAAATCACAAAACAATTGAATATTCAGGAACAGGAATTTCATGAGCAAATCCGCAAGGCGCGCGAAAAGGAATTTCAGGAAAACAAACTCCGCGCCCTGACCGATTTTTATAAAGAACTTAACGAGGAAGTAAAACATTCACGCCCCAAATAATTATCCGCCTCGTTTATTTTGTCCGCCTTGTCCTCAATAAAATTAATGGCGAGCCGACCATGAAAAAACATTTCCCAAAATCATTTATTTTACTTTCATGCCTGCTTTTTTTCTGCGCCAGCCTGCAGGCAAGAAGAGTCAAGGAGGGCGAGCCTGTGAAGATTGATTTTAGACCCGCGCTCGAAGGCGGCATTCCGTCTATTGAGATTGAGCCCCTGCCCGCCGGCGGGAACTTCAACGGCAAAATCATAATCACATTTTATGCTTTCGATAAAAAAGAAATTCTGCTTAAAACCGAAAAAATATCGTCGCGCGAGTCTTACCGTTCGGAACTCCCCACACGCGGACACAAGGACATCCTCGGCGTTCGCGTGGAGCGCGCCGAGGCGGATGGCGTTATCGTTAAAATGGCTGAGTGGCACGCCGTCTATCTGCCTAAAGGACGCGCCCTTGATTACAAAGGCTCGCCGCTTCTCAAGCGCCCGGATGATTTCAAAACCTACTGGCGAAAGGCGTTAGAAAAACTCGCGCGCGCCCCTATGGATGCCAAAATCGAACCAGTGCCGGAAAAGAATTCTGCCACTGGACACCTCTACAAAGTCACGCTGAACTCCTATTGGAATCTCCCCATCATCTGCTGGTATTTCGTCCCGAATGATGTTGATCCGATGAGCCCGGAAGCCTCGGGCAAAAAATATCCCGCCATTCAAATTATGCCGGGATGGGGCGCGGAGGAACCGCCCGTTGATAGAACCGACAAGGGTTTCATCACGCTCTCGGTCAATCCCAAAAACCACGGTCCTTCCAAGGATTTCTTCAAGACGCCGATTGAACATCATTTGTGGAATATTGACATCGCGGAGGATTATTACTACCGCGCCGCTTATATGGACTGCGTGCGCGGGGTGGATTTCCTCGCCAGCCGCCCGGAGGTGGATGTCAAAAAAATCGGCGCCGAGGGCGGCAGCCAAGGGGGCGCGTTTGCGCTTGCGCTGGGGGCGCTCGATAAAAGAATCGCCTGCGTCTGCTCCAATGTTCCTTATATCACAAATTTCCCCGACTTCATTCTTCTTTCAACGCTCGGCTCGGGTTCGGCATTCAAAAAATATTCCGAGCGCGAGGACATAGGCGTTGCGGTGAGGAAAACCCTTTCCTACATTGATATCGCGATTCTTGCCCCGGAAATAAAGGCGCCGACGCTTGTATGCGTGGGAGCGCAAGACCCCGTCTGCCCGCCGCTCAATGGCATCGTAGCGATCAACCGCATCCCCAATGACGTTCCGAAGAAGCTCTTCATTGACCCCGATGCCGAGCATGAGGTTCCGGAAACCATGCGCGCGGAGAATAATGCATGGTATGAAAAATATCTGAAACGATAAAAGCGCGCCGCCTTTAATCGTTCATTGCGCAGACGCGTTTCAATTCCTCCATTGCTGCCATGTCTATGGCGCCTCCGAGCAAATAGAATATGGAATTATTATGTAAAAGCGGCTCGCTTCGAATATCAAGGCGCGAGATAGCGGCGGCTTCAAAAAAGGCGCGCGTGCCGGGGATGGGCGAATATTCCGCCAGATGCGGGCGCGCCCCGCAGGCTTTGGCAAATTCAATCGCTTCCAGCGTTTCGTCCGCGTCCTGACCGGGCATCCCAGCCATAATATACGCGCCGATTTCTTTGCGCCCAAATCCCGCCGCCCGCAAGTTTTTCATCGCCGTCTCAAAGTGCGGCGGAAACATTTTGCGATTCATGGCGCGAAGCCGTTCCGCGTTTGTTGTTTCAAGGCTCAACCGAATGGTCTGAAAATTCATAGCGCGCATTTTTTCCGCCACACTCGGCGAAATGGCGCTGCTGAAAACACTATTTGGCGTGTGGAATCGGGCTTGCAGCCCGCGCCGCAAAAATTCATCAGCGATCTTTTCAAAATGATGCGGGGCATCCAAAAGGAGGGCGTCATCCGTGAAGGCAAAATCCTCCGCGCCCAGTTCGAACAGGGCGTATTCGATTTCATCCACAACGCGCATCGGCGTTTTTTTGCGATAGCCGCTGAATAACCGACCCGATGCGCAATAGGCGCAAGAAAAAGGGCAACCCCGCGAGGTCTCAATCGGCAGCGCCTTTGCGCTTGGCAGCAGATCCCATGCCGGAAAAGGCAGGCTGTCCATTTCATCTACAAAGTCCGCCTCACCGCAGACTAAATAATCCGGCTTGCACACCGCTTGCGCATGTTCAGGACAGAGCGATGCATACGTCCCGCCAAGATAAATCGGCGACTGCGGAAAAATATCTCGCAAAATTTCAATCGCCCGCTGAACGCCGGGATACCAGTATGTCATGCGCGACGTGACAAGAATCTCATCCGGCGCGGGGAGTTTTTGCAGGTCAGCAAGGAAGACTTCTTCGGGGATTCCATAGCGTTTGTAACGGCGCGGAACCCACGCCAGCGCCTCCGGCTTTGGAATTTCTTGGGCGTGATATTGACCGGTGTGAAATGGTTTTTCCTTTGCGGCTCTCTCCGCTAACGCAGGATGGCGGCGGTTTGTGCAGTCAATAAAGAAAACCTCCCATCCCGCCTTTTTCAGGAGCGCGCCGATGGACAAAATACCGAGAGGCGCCGCCCACATATCAAAGGCGGCAAAATCGTAAATCCAAGGATTGACGAGCAAAGCGCGCGGCATGTATTTAACTAATTTATCCCTTGTGAGCCAAGTTCCATTGGCGAGCGATGAGGGGGCGCAATCGCGTTTTTTTTCATCCTTTTTGCTTTGCCATTGGATTAAGGATGCTTAACAAGCGCCGATTTTGGAATCAAGCAGAAGTGATATTGAGCAGGCGCGGAAGTATCGAACCCGATAACCAGCAGAATGTAAAACTTGACACGGAGCTTGAGACGGCGCATGTGATTCACAAAACTCTGGATATTAAAAAACCGCCGCACAAAGTATTTTTCGCTGAGCGATATTATCGTTCAAAAACAAAAAAGGAGACGGTGATGATAACAAGGAATCTAAACGACGTCAAAATCATGGAAAATGCCCACAATGTGGACGCTCGGAATATTTACAACACGCCAGATGCGATGATTACTGTGATTACGCTTATGCCCGGGCAATCGCTCAAACGCCACATAACGCCTGTGGATGTAGCGTTCTATGTGTTGAGCGGAAAAGGCATCGTCGAAATTGGCAACGAGAAGCAGGAGGTCGCCGCCGACACGCTTGTGGAAAGTCCAAAAGACATCGTCCACTGCTGGTATAACGAAAGTTCTGAGCCGCTGCGCTTCATGATAGTCAAGGCTCCGCGCCCAACCCGCAAAACGGTATTTTTGGGAAGTTAAAAATTCGGCGATAAAGGCGCGGTTTTGCGCGGTCGGATTATGAATCAAGTTAATATATAAAGGAAATTATTTTGGGGACGATAAGCGTATTATATGTTATCGGACCATTTTTGCTGATTGCGATTGTTCTGGCGGCTGTCTGGCTGGAACGCTGGAGCGTGCCGGTTATTCTAATCGCGCTCAGCGCAGGGATTCTATTTGGCAGCGATTTTCTCGGTCTTTGGCATTTTGATAATATTGATTTGACCAACAGGGTTGCAAACCTTGCCTTGGTTTTTATTCTGTTTCAAGGCGGGTTTTCAACCAAGCGCTCCGATTTCAATGCGGTTGCTCTTCCGGCGGGCGGTCTTGCCACATGGGGCGTTGTCCTGACGGCTTTGGCAACTTTTGTTGTGCTTTATGGGTTTCTCAAATGGCCTCTTGATAAAGCCCTTCTGCTTGCCGCAATTATTTCTTCCACCGATGCGGCGGCGATCTTCTCCATCCTTCGCCGGCAACCTCTTCCGCCAAAGCTGTCGTCCACAATTCAGATTGAAAGCGCCGCAAACGACCCGATGGCAATTCTCCTGACGGTTGCTGTTATCGAGGGCATCACATCCAGTGTATCAGCGTGGCGCACAACGGTCGTTCTATTCATCTGGAGATTTGCGGCAGCGCCTTTTTTCGGCTGGCTTTTTGCCAGAGTGTCCTTGTGGCTGTTCAATCGTCTGCAACCGAAAGACCGCGGGCACTATTATGTTCTCTCATTGGGCATTATCCTTTTGACATACGGATTAAGCGAGTTGCTCAAAGTCAGCGGAATGCTGTCTGTGTTTGTCGCAGGCTATGTGATGGGCAACCTTCCATTCGTTCACAAACAGGGGGTTGAGAATTTTTCTTCCGCCCTTTCCACCGTCGCAAACGTCGGGATGTTTGCGTTGATGGGACTGCAGGTTTTTCCTCATCAGTGGTCGGAAATCTGGTTAGATGGCATTTTATTGTTCCTCATCTTGACTTTGATTGCGCGCCCATTTGCTGTTTGGTTGGGAACGGCGGGCATGGGTTTGGGATGGAAAAACAAGACATTTATCGCATGGGCGGGGCTTCGAGGCGCGGTTC
The DNA here is from genome assembly GCA_002070185.1 of candidate division BRC1 bacterium ADurb.Bin183. GTDB lineage: Bacteria > Sumerlaeota > Sumerlaeia > MWCT01 > MWCT01 > MWCT01. The sequence goes on along the minus strand of MWCT01000001.1, from coordinate 519,781 downwards.
CAATCATCCTCGCCACCTATCCTGCGGCGGCTGGGCTTCCCATTGGACAAGAAATATTCAACCTTGTGTTCTTCTCCGTCCTTTTGTCCATTGCCATACAAGGCTCTTCTCTGGGTTGGCTTGCGCGGTTGCTCAAACTCATCGTGCCCGCGCGTCCCATACCTCTGTTTAACGTGGAGCTTCTTACTTTGGCGGAAAGCGACTTTGATCTGATGGTGGTTGATATGCCGGATCCTCAAGGCGCTATCGGTCCTGACATCGCAGATTTGCGGCTGCCCGCCGGCTCGGTGATTGTTCTGATAACGCGAGGCAAAGACCTTGTAGTTCCAAAAGGGGCAACCAATCTTCAAGGATGGGATAGGGTGACTGTTCTTGCCCACGCCAAGGACCACGATATCATTCGTTCCATTCTTTTAAACGCATTTTCCGCCGCGGTATCGAAAGATAAAACGCGGGATAGTTCCCATAAAGCCATTGAAACACCTTCTTAAACGACGGAGGCGGATAGGGCTGCAACCCGCGCTAATCAACCTCCGCAACTGCGGTGTAAACGCCAAGGTGCGCGGATTATTCCTTCACCATCTCAAGGATGCGTTTCGCCCAGATTTCATATCCAGCGCGCGAGATGTGAAGTCCATCCCTTGAATATTCGGGTTTCAATAAGCCGTCCGTTCCCACAAGCGGCGTGTGGATATCCAGAAATGTCGTGTTTTGCCTTTCGGCGAGTTTGGCAAGAGCGGCGTTGTATTTCAAAATATACGGCGCAAGGTGCGCATAACTGTCGCGCACAGGGAGGCTCGTGCAGACGATGATTTTGGATTTCGGCAGACGTTCTTTGGTTTTTGTGAGAATCTTATCATACTCGGAGATCATTTTTTCAATCCACAGGTCGCCCTCGTTTTTGGCTCGGCCCACGTCGTTCCGTCCAATTTTTATGACCACATAATCGGGCTTCATATCAAAAACCGAGCATTCGAGGCGGTGGGAAAGCCCCCGTGTGCCGATGCCAAGGACATCCGCTGAAATGCCCCGATTGAAGACGCGGACATCGCTTAAAAGTTCAGTTGGAAACCCTTGCATGGATGAGGAGCCGAAGAGGCAGACTGATGGCTTGGCTTCCGGCGGTTGAAGGGCGAGCCGGCTGTTTTCCTCGTGGAATTTCCCGATGCGTTCAATATAAAGATTGTGCAATTTATCAAGTCCGGGCGTTTGCTTCAACATGGCAGATTGATGAAAGTCGAGATGCTCTTCCAGATGCCCGCCCCAGTAATCCCAACTGTGCGTGCCGGGGAGTTCGCGCCAGATGTGCGGGACGCCAAGGCTTGTGAGTTTTTCATGAAGGAGGCGGTTGTCCTCAATTGCGCCGGTCTTTGTGTCGTCAACGCCGCAATCAAAAAGCAGCCGCACAGAAGCGCTTGTGAACCGCTCCGCTTGTTCCCAGACGGAATTGGATTCCCATAGCGCGCGGTTTTCATCAAACGCCCCAAGACGTTTGGGGATATCCCAACTTTTTGGGTGGTTGGTGATTTTGAGGATGCCGGAAAGGGATGACGCCGAGCCGAAAACATCCGGATGTTTTGCCGCCATCAGAAGCGCTCCATGTCCGCCCATGCTCAACCCCATAATGCCGCGCCCTTCGCTGTTGGCAACGGTCGGGTAGCGGGAGTCAATCAGCGCGGGGAGTTCGTGGGACAAATAGGTTTCATAGGACATATTTTTTTCGATAGGGCTGTTGACATACCAGCTATTGGGCGAGCCATCAGGAAAGACGAGAATCATTCGGTAATTGCGGGCAAGTTCAGCAACGCGCGTGCGGGATGTCCAGTCATCGCAGCCGCCATACGCGCCGTGCAGGATAAAAAGCACGGGGAAACGTTCATCAGGTTTGGCATTTGGGGGAACAAAAATATTGAACGTTTTTTCCGCATTGAGGCAAACACTCTGATGCCTGACTGTCTGAATTCCCTTCGGCGCGCCCCATGCGGACATGAGAGCAAAAAGAATCAACAGCAAGCAGAAAAATTTCTTCACGGCTCCAACCTCCGACAAAAAATGATTGATGGCAAAATGAAAAATATGAAAGGCGGATGTCAACCTTCAATCAACGGCATTCAGACCTGATATGGTTTATCAATGTAAATAAAATCCATGCGCTGCCTGAAAGGCAATGAATAGGATTAATCAACATTCAACGATTAAGGAATTGCCATGATCAGCTATCGTTTTTCTGCTGTTATTGAAAAAGACGAAGACGGCTATTTTGCCTTTTGCCCGGAGCTTCTGGGTTGCTATACAAGCGGGGAGACTTACGAAGAGGCAAGAGCAAATCTCCTTGATATTGTACGCCTTCATATCGAGGATCGCCTTGCTGATGGCGAAGAAATCAAACCGGTGTAGGCGATTAATCTCGCCACAGTTGAAATTGCCATATAAGCGAACGTCTCCCCAGAATCACCGCACGTGAAATTATTTCCATTCTGGGAAAGTGGGGATTTAAGTTATCCCGTTCAAGCGAAAGCCTCCACATTTTTCAAAGCCATTTTTAGGGATATGGAAATTTCTTTATCCGAATTGATTGAAGAACTGGGTAGAAAATAATTAAAATCAAAAACTTTAAATTTTAATTTGTTTTAGCGTTATTTTTTACTTGCAGTATAATTCGAAATATTAGTAAAAACATTTATGTTATATGAAATTGAAATTAAGGAGGAATTCAAATGGCTGACATGAAATGCAGATATTGTGGAAAAAAAATTTAGCGGTGGTTCGCCTTGTAGTTATAGCCCTACCAAAAAACATGTCGCAATAGCCAATGGCGAGAACTGTATATATTGTGGACAAAAATTTAGCGCTGGTTCGTCTTGTAGTTATAGCCCATCAAGAAAACATCAGTTAGATTCATAAAGCAATTATTTATAAGATCGGGAATGGATATATTTCATCTATCGTGAAGGGGAATTTGGTGTTCCTCTATAAAGAAGAAAAGGACCAATTATCATGGAAATTACGTTAAATTGGCCACCACTAATTGAATAGAAAAGATATTACGTTGCCTTTTACGTTGCCTTTACTGATATAGTCAGAGCATTTTATAAGGAACAGATTAATTACTGTCGACAGAGGTGAAACAAATGGCCAAGATATGGAGGATGTCATTTCGGTATGGGAATCAAGGCCCCTCACTGTGGCCTCAGTGTTTTAAACATAATGTTGCTGTAATCACCTATAAACCTATTCACACAACGAACTTGGGAAAATTTCCTCATGGACTGCCTAAACACCTTTGGAAGAAACTTGCACCCGCACAGAAAGCCTCTTTGAGGCGATTTGTTTATGAAATTAAAAAGGGCGATACAATTTTCGTGAAGGAAGGGACACGTATTATCGGCAGGGGCAAAGTTCTTCGACCATATGCATATAATGAAAAGAATATCGTACGTGATCCATATGGGTCATATTGGCACCATCAGATATCAGTCCAATGGGAAAGAAACTTCCCTCCTGTTGATATATTACTCGGTTCGGCACAACAGTTCACTGTGATTGAATTAACTCCCCCTCAGATTGAAGAACTTAACAATCGTATTCAAGCAATCAGTCAAAGACCGAGAACTCAGGAAGTGACAGAAGGAGAGTATATCACGGCGGAGGTTACATTCCGAAAGCGAAATAGGGATATAATTGAAGAGAAGAAACGTTATTCCAACGGCAAATGCGAATCTTGTGGATTTAGTTTTCCAAACAGATATCGGATAAAGAAGGATTGCCTTGTAGCACACCATAAGATACCAATTGGGGCGCGTACACACTCATCGAAAACAACAGTGGATGATATTGCTCTACTTTGTCCTAACTGCCACAGCGTTGCTCACACATCAGACCCGCCCCTTTCCATAGAACAAATCAAAAAGCTATTGATATGAACCTATCCAACAATGATCCCCAGTTTATGTTTTGCCCACATCGGGAAAAACAATATTTCTCCCTATCGTTACTTATTACTTCCCCATCGGGGAAAGACGAGAATCATGCGGTAATTGCGGGCGAGTTCAGCAACGCGCGTGCGGGATGTCCAGTCATCGCAGCCGCCATACGCGCCGTGCAGGATGAAAAGCACGGGGAAGCGTTCGTCAGGTTTGGCGTTTGGCGGAACAAAAATATTGAACGTTTTTTCCGCATTGATGCAAACGCTCTGATGCTTGACGGTCTGAATTCCCTTCGGCGCGGCGAATGACAAAACGGGAAGAATGAGGTATATGATGAGTAAACGAACAATATTATTTTTTTGATTTTTCATAATTTGCTACTTTCCTTTTTTAATTAATATATCGCCCAATCTTCGATGCCGGAACCGCCCCACTGCGGTCCGCCGAGTTTGAAATTGTTCACGCGCGCCTCGTTCAGATTCCAAGTCATGATGCGAATCCAGCCGACCGTCTGACCGCTATCTGTGATGTTCCAGTCCACAGAGGGCGCGGTCGAGCCGTTTTTATAAGCCTTAAAGGCGATGTTCGAGCCGTTTGCCGTGATTTCAATCTGGAAGGTGTCGCCGGTGTTGATGCCGCCGCTGACGGCGGTATTGAAGGAGCCGATCTGCGTCCATTCATTTGTGCGGCGCAGAATAACGCGTCCGGCATTTTCAAGCGATTGCGATGTGAAAAATGTGAACGAATAGCCTTTTGAGCCTTCGCGGATGCGGATGTCCATATTTGCCTGTGCGCCGCTGGTGTTGGAGCGGGCGGCGTTGGTGAATGTGACATTTGCCTCCATGCGGAAATTGCCGTAAACATAGCCGGCGGTGCGGATGCCTCCGCCGCCATCTGTTGTGCCGTTTCCAAGCAGACGAACCGAGCCGCTGCCGCTCATGGAAACGCTGCCGCCGCCTGATGTTTCCGCCTTCCAATCGGGCAGCGGTGCTGTTTGATCCAGCGACGCGCCGTTAAATGTATCCTCCCACCAAAGGGCGTTGTTGGGGATGGAAGTTGATCCGCCTCCGTAAGCGCCGCTGGCATAACCAAGTCCGCAGGCATAGTTGAACGAATACCACGGATTGACGTCTTTGTCTGTGGAAGCAATTTGAGTCTTCCAGTATTGAAGCGCATATTCATCCCAGCCGAAATCCTTCGGATAGACGAACCATGTTGCGGCGACAATGTTGTGGTTGGGGTGTCCGGGCCATTCGCCGCCGCTGCCGGTATTCCATGCGTTTAGGGCGGTGAAAATGCGGTGGCAAAACTTGGCTCCAATTTCCGCATGAGCCTGATTCGGCATGTGCTTGTTCCATTCTGTGATGAACACGGGGCGATCGCCGAGTCCGAACTGGTCAATAATCATCAGCTGCTCGCGGATATCGTCCATGAAAGATTCCACGCCGTAATCGGCGGCGCTGGGCGGGGCATAGGCGTGAATGCCAAAGCCGTCAATTTTGCCCTTGTCGCTCACGGCGTCAATCTGTCTCCACAAAAATTCATTGCCATCCATGTAGCGCGTGCCGCCGATGGCGTTCCCCGGCGAGACTGGCTGCATGAGGACAAACTGCGCGGCGGGTGTAGTGTTGGGTGTTATCTCGTGGATTTTATCGCGGCAGGCGATGTAAGTATCTGCATATTGCGCCGGCGTCGGCTCCCAAGGGACGTTATAGCCCGAGCCGCCCCAGCGATTATTTTCGCCGTTGATATTCACTTCGTTGCCTATCTGCCAGATGTGGACATAGTCTTTTAGGGTATTGGCGGCGGACTTGCAGTCGTTAGCATATTGCGTCAATGTGTAAGGATCTGAGGCGTGCGGCACATTGCGGCTCCAATAGGGGTGAAGACGAAAGATTAAGGAATTACCCTTTCCTTGCGTCACTTTTTGCGAATGCCCTACAAAATAGGACGGCAAATCCCATGCGGGGGCAGCGGAAGAATCCACATGGGCGATTTCCAAATCCCAGATGCCCTTGTCGCCGGACATGTCTTCCACATCAGTGCGTTGTCCGACACTGATGGAATCTGTTTTGCCATACCAATGAATGCCATAGAGATAAGGGCTATCTATGGCAGCGGCAAAAATCGCCGCTGCGCATCCGAGCAACAGAAACGCAAAAAACAAATTTTTCATCAAAGCGCCTCCTTGCGATTTAATAAAATATATACAAATTAACCGCCTAGATGTGTCAATTTAATTTTAACCCCATAACATGCGTCAGATGTATCTTGACTTCAAAAAACACATTATTTGAATATCCATCGTTGTTCTAAATAAAAACTTAAAAAGGGGAAGGAACATGTTAAAAGAATTTAAAAAATTCGCAATGCGCGGCAATGTGGTTGACATGGCAGTCGGTATCATCGTGGGCGGCGCGTTCGGAACTATCGTCAACAGCCTCGTATCGGACGTTATCATGCCGCCCATCGGTCTGCTTCTTGGCGGTGTTGATTTCTCTAACTTGTTCTTTGTTCTGAAATCAAAGGAGGGATTGTTGTCGCCCAACGAGCTTTTTGGTGGGTCGTTTAAAACGCTGGCTGAGGCTAAGGCAGCCGGCGCTGTGACGCTCAATTATGGTTTATTTTTAAATTCCGTTGTCAGTTTTTTAATTGTAGCTTTTGCGGTTTTTCTTTTAATCAAGGGGCTCAATAAACTGCATCATGAAAAAGAAGCGCCTGCGGCGGCGCCAACGACGAAAGATTGTCCTTTTTGCTTTTCCACCATTGCCATAAAAGCAACCCGTTGCCCGAATTGCACATCCGATCTGGGTCGCGCTTAATTTAATATAGCGGTTTGATTTTTTTATTAAAGAGCAATCTTGTCATCCTAAATCCTCCGCAAAATTATTCCATTTAATCGGAATCGCATGTTTATCCGAATATTCCAAAAGGAGAGTCAATCATTTATATGTAAAAAAATCAAAAGCGAGGTATTCGTGAAAAAGGCGGTTTTGTTCAAAAGTGATTTTTTATATAAATCCTCTTGACAGGGTTGCGGGGTTCACTTAATCACTTCACGTTATTTTTTCTTTGAAATTCGCCCAAATACGATGATTTTTTTTCGGCTGGTGTAGCTCAATGGTAGAGCAGCCGCCTTGTAAGCGGCAGGTTATAGGTTCGATTCCCATCACCAGCTCCATGAGACAACTACATTGAAATGGAGGGGTTCCCGAGCGGTCAATGGGGAAGGGCTGTAAACCCTTTGCGTAATCGCTTCGGAGGTTCGAATCCTCCCCCCTCCACCATTAATATATCAGAACTGTTCCCCTGTAGCTCAATCGGCTTTAGCGGGGCTGTTAATCCGCCTGAGGCGGACTGTAGGTTCGATAATTGAATACGTTGCTCCCCTGTAGCTCAATCGGCAGAGCGGGTGGCTGTTAACCACTAGGCTGTAGGTTCAAGTCCTACCGGGGGAGCCAGTTTAGAAACACGTAATAGCAAATCCGGTGGCTGTTAATTCGCCTCAGGCGAATTCAAGTCCTACCGGGGGAGCCAGTTTAGAAACACGTAATAGCAAATCCGGTGGCTGTTAATTCGCCTCAGGCGAATTCAAGTCCTACCGGGGGAGCCAGTTTAGAAACACGTAATAGCAAATCCGGTGGCTGTTAATTCGCCTCAGGCGAATTCAAGTCCTACCGGGGGAGCCAGTTTAGAAACACGTAATAGCAAATCCGGTGGCTGTTAATTCGCCTCAGGCGAATTCAAGTCCTACCGGGGGAGCCAGTTTAGTAACACGTAATAGCAAATCAGGTGGCTGTTAATTCGCCTCAGGCGAATTCGAGTCCTACCGGGGGAGCCAGTTAAAAACCCCGCTACTTGCCCGCGGGGTTTTGTTATTCAACCGCGGCGAATGCGATGCCTTTTTCAGTTTACATCATTCAAAGCGAATCAACTTCCGAGATTTACATTGGGCAGACATCCAATCTTGAACGTCGGATTGCCCAACATAATGATCCCGATTTTAAAGGAACGTTGCATACAAAAAGGCGTAAAGGTCCTTGGTGGCTTCTTTATCATGAAGAATTTCCCGCTCGCTATATGGCTATGAAACGCGAAAAAGAATTAAAATCAGGCAAGGGGCGTCAATGGATAAAAAACCACGTAATAGCAAATCCGGCAGCTGTTAATCCGCCTGAGGCGAATTCGAGTCCTACTCGGGGAGCCAAAGTTTAATCCGCTGATCTTAAAGTAGGACCGGATGCCAGCCAACGAACACGTCCCAATCTCACCCGACGAGATGATATCGGAGATTGCTACGACCCTTGCCCGAGGTTACATGCGCCAACGTTTGCTTGAGCTGCATTGCCGTGCCCGCAGAGCTTAGCATAAAACTTGCCCAGCGTAGCGATGGCAAGTTTTATGCCAAAGGCAATGCCAGGTCGAAGCAGTTGTTAGACTTTTTTTGATTGATAAATAATGAATCTATATATGTAAAAACGCTTAAAAAATTTTCTTTTGTCTTGCCCGTTATGCTATTTTTGCCTAACTGGGAATACCACTTCCGAACATCACCATCAAGACCTCTCTTCTTTTTATATTTCTTCTTAATCGTTCGATTTATTACAGATGCATTAATCTGATAAATAGGAATAATTTGCATATTTTTTTTATAACTTAATAATTCAGTTTTTATTTTATTATGTTCATAAATAGATTTTGGTAAAATTAGTATATCAGGCAATAAGATTTCGATGTCTGCTTTAACATACTCAAGTGATTCGCTTAATTTATTTATATTATTCGCGTAATCTTTATTTTTTTTTGAATATATCGAATATTTACAAAAATTTGCGAAAGAAATAAGTTCAATCAAATCACGAGGGGAGTTTAGTGCTTTACTGAAACCTATCTGTTTCAGACAGTAAAGAGTAACAACTAATAAAGAACCATCTGTAATTGGGGCAATGTGAACATCGGGAAAGAAATCTTTACCTATTGAACTTTCATAATGATCTCTATGACGATATAGAGCTTTATTATCATTATCAAGATGTCCATTATAACCTGTTAAGTTTTCCGCGCTTGCATACAACAGTATTTTGGGTGATGAATTCAAATAATTATTACCTACAAAAGGAATAGCACAATGAATTAATTCACTTTGATTAGACTTTTTTTTATATGCCCATTTTGGATTCGGGTTCTTGTTTTTAAAAATCTTTCTGTATTTGCTAGCCAACAAATCTTCCGTTTTATTCATTATTACCCTCCAAGCGCGGAGCGTCAGTCTAACGCCTGAAGTAAGCCGCGCCACGAAGTGGCGTTGGCTTGAATGTGTTGTTAGGCATGATTGGATTTTTCCCACTTTCAGAGTCGCCCGGTAATCCACTCATCACCGCTTCATCAACGCGAACACGCCCCAGCCCAGGTATTCACGCGTGTAAGCGGCGTAGCGCTCGGGTTCCGAGGTCAGTTGGGCTCGAACCTCTTTGGCTAATTCGTCGTCGGGATTGGCTTCAAGCCATCGGCGCATAGTGAGCCATTTAGCTGCCTCGTATCTGTCCCAGCTGTCTTGGTCTGCCAAAACCATTTCCACGACGTCGTAGCCGAGGCGGTCGAAAGACGCGAGAAGTTCTGGAAGCAGGAGAAAGTCGGAGATTGAGCCGGCAAGACACCCCCTGGCAACATCTTCCGTCGGCGGTAACTGCCGCCAGTAGGGCTCGCCGATGAGGATGATCCCTCCGGGGCGGAGGCTCTGCGCCAGAAGCTCGATGGTGCCGACGACTCCCCCAGCGATCCACGTGGCACCGAGACAGGCTGCCACACCGACCTTCTCGTCAGAGACGTAGCCCGCAGCATCGCCATGGATGAACTTGACTTGATCGGAGACACCGAGTTCTTCAGCGCGAAGTTTCGCTTGCTCGGTGAACAACTGGCTCATGTCGATGCCGGTGCCGATGACGCCGTAATCGCGTGCCCAAGTGCATAGCATCTCCCCCGAACCGCTACCGAGGTCAAGCACTCGGGTCCCCCTTTCCAAACGCAGCGCAGCGCCGAGAGTGGCGAGCTTTTCGGGTGTGAACGGGTCATGGATGCGGTGAGCACTTTCGGTGATGTTAAAGATCCGTGGAATATCCATTGTAGAAAAACTCCTTTCGGGTGTGAATAGGCTCGGTCACTGCCTAACGTTTGAGCTCAGGCCGCGGCCCGTCAGGAACATCGCGCCTGCAGCGAATTGTTATGTGACATCACTCACTTTCATCTTCCTTAAACTCGAGCTGAGCCACAGCCTGAACTGCATTGCCCGCGATCCCGCGAATGGAGCCGTATATATGTGTGGTGCTTTGCAGCACACGTTCAATTTCCTTCTCACGCTTTTTCCAAAGAGATTCCATCTGCCGCTTCTCAGTGGCAAGGCTTGTTTGCAATTGACTGAACCCATCAACAATAGCCTCTATCTGCAGTCGAAATTCCGTGCTGGTTACATACTTATAGATCATTGTCATCTTGTCGCCTTTATTTTCCTGAAAGGAAAAGGCGTTGTTCACTTGGATTACCGATTCCCGAAGTACGCGGGAAAGCCCTTTGAATTCCTCAAAACTACAAATCCAAACCCCGTCTTTCTGCCCCATTCTATCCATGTCTTTTGGCATTGCTTCCGTTACGATTACGCCAAATGTTGCTCCATTTTCACGCATATCATCTTTGAATTTGGTTATCCAGTTTGACTGGAAATCCTTTGTTCGCTTGCTTTCGTAGTAAACGGAGCCAACATTTTGCCGCCTCGGCGTATTAATTCGATGGATACAGTCGGCGCCACGAACCCCTTTCTTGATTTCTTCAATGGTGTCAAATGAAAACTCCTCTCGTAACCACTCTTCAATTGCAATTTCTTGCGCTTCGCCTTGCGCCTGCATAGAGCCCTGTTCTGCCTTTCTTTGAGCCTCTCGCAACTGCGTTGTCAATTGCTCTACCAACTTCTTCTGCTCGATCAATTTAAGCTCAACTCGATCTTCTGCAGCTTTTTGAATTTTCTCTCGTTCCTCCTGAATGGCCTTGGTGAGCTTCCTCTGAGCTTCAGATTCAATCTCGCTTTTTAGTTCGTCTTTTTCACGAATTAGTCTTGAAACGTCTGCGCGAGCCTTGTTCAATTCCTTGACCTGCTCCGTCTTCTTCGCCAGTTCGTCCTGAAGGGACTTCGTTGCATCTGCCATCTCTTCAGAAATTGACTTTCTCAGCTGAGCCTCAATCTTTTGTCTCTCTGCGCTGACCTGCTTACTTACGCCAGCCTTGATTGACGCTTCCAACTTCTTTTTCTGTTCTTCAAGATCTGCTTGCTCTTTCCTTAACTCGGCAGCTTTTTTGTCATACTTCTTCTGCTCCTTTTCGAGTTGAGCCTTGTATTGGCTAGACAGTTCTTCTTCAAGCTGGTGCCGAAGAATTGCGTCAACATCAATCTCGGCGCCACACTCTGGACACTCGATTGTTCTTTGTTCTTTATCCGCACTCATAACGCCTCCTATGTCACATAACAATGTTTATATAGTTTCTTCATAACACCTTTGGGGCGCGACAGCACGGTATAACACCCCGCCTGCAATTGCATTTACAGAAGATCAGGTCACGTTCTGCACTGAAGACGGGGGAATATATCGTTTCTATATAAGACATCTTGGCTCCTCATCTACAAATCGTCCACCGGACTTTTGACGCCCTTGCCGCCCGACCTTGTGCGTCGGCAGTTTGCCTTCCTGGACCAGTTTATAAGCGGTGGATTTACCCATCCGCAGGTATTGCGCAGCTTCAATAATTGTCAGCCATTGGGTTTCCATCGCTCTCTCTTTCCAAAACGTTCAATCGGATATCGAGTAACATCAAGTAACGTTGAGTAACATAGTTCAAGCGTTGCGGTCATGTCAACCCCCTACTTTCAGATTCGAATTGCCTCACATTTATGAAAAGGGTTACACACGGGAAGCCAGTTAAAAAACCCGCAACTTGCCCGCGGGGTTTTGCGGATCGGGAATCCAAACTTCATCCACAATTGGCGATGCGGGCAATTTTTTCCGGCTCCATCCCGCATATAATGGGACAAGGTTGCCAAAAAAAGCATCATCAAACCAAAGGCATAACGGCGCAACTTATGGCACCAGAAAATTCGGGGTTATTTATTAGGTATCTGCAAAGAGCAACACGCCTCAATATGAATCGTAAGTTTTCATTTGATTTTGATGAGTCGGGTCAAACATTGTGATTTTGATTCATGCGCAAAAAAGGCGCTTACGCTTATTGCAATTTTGTTTTGCCGGTTTTTTTGCTTTTGACGGGCGATGATTTATGAAACCCTGCCCTGTTAAAAAATCACGTAAGATGCGGCTGATAATTTTTATCTCGGCGCCGGCGGTGTTCCTTATCATTTTGTGCGAAATTATCTTTCGCATTATGGGATGGGGGGCGTTTCAACTTGACCCGACCGTGTATAAAAATGTTCCGGGCGACCTGACGCCGCGCCAAGATATTATTCAGCATCATCCCTATATGGGCATATCCTATCACATCGTAGTCAATGAGCAAGGTTTCCGCGGCGCGGGAAAAGTCCGCACCGAACGCCCCTGCCGCATCCTTTGCCTCGGCGATTCGTCCATGATGGGGCATGGGATTGACGAGGGCTACACAGCGCCCGACTATCTGCGCAACTGGCTGGAGCAGGATTTCCCCGGCATTTTCGACGTCCTCAACGCAGGCTCCATTGGTTATACGATTGACGACGAGTTTGCCTATTGGAAGGAAAAGGGCGCCGCGCTCAAGCCTGATGCGGTGGCGTTGGAGATTTTTTACAATGATGTGAATGAAAAAGAATGGCGGATGCGCTCCGGCTGGCGCACACAGCGCGAATTTCGCAAGACCCGATTTCCCTATACGCCGATACGCTCTCTGATGCTCCGGTCGAGATTGTTTCAAGGTCTGCGTTCGGCTGTGATTGCCATTTTGGTTAAATCGGGACGCTATTTTCCTCCCAATCGGACGGATATGATGGAAGTGGCAATGCGTCCTTCAAAACATCCGGAGGCATGGGAGCCTTATGAGACGGAGTTAAAAAAATTCATCGGCGCGGTGCGGGCGGAGAGCGTCCCGCTTGTGGCGGCTATCACCCCTCATCAGTATCAGCTTCATCGCTGGGGCTACCCTGTGATGGATTATTTCGGCGCGCGCGATTTTCAAGACCGTCTGATTGCGCTTTTAAATGAGGAAAAAGTTCCCGCGATTGACCTCCTTCCCATTTATCAAAGGGAGATGGGGAATCTCCCCTCTCTCTTTTTGACGGGCGGGCTTTATGACGAACATCCGGATGCGGCGGGACAGTATATCAAGGCGCGGGAAATTTATGCGGAGTTGAAAAAGGCGCTGGAGTCGCAGGGGTTTTTCAATTTTTATGCGGGATTCGATAAGGCGGAGGTCTCCGGCAAGGCGACAACCGGGCGTTTGTGGGTTCCGCATGGCGACGCCCCATCGCTTGTGATGCACTTTGGGGCGAGGCTCGCATATCGCCATCTAAAACTGGGGGAAAATCCCAGCCTTGTTCTTCAGCCGGTTTCGCCTTGGTATTCCAAAAAGGATAGCGCTACTCTTGAAGTTCTTGTGACTGATGAAACAACCTCGCAGACAAAAACATTCAAATTCGAGACATCCAAAAAAAGCGGCGAACGCAAACCGCCCGTTATTGTTCCTCTTGAAGGTTATGAAAATAAAACCGTTTGCGTTGAATGGAAGATAAAAGATGAACCTGCGGCGAGCGGCGTTGGGGAGCCTGCCCTATGCATCATGGCGCCCGTCTTGATTAACCAACGCAAAAATCGCTGACGAGGAATGAATTTCATGAATAAAACTTTTTATTTATTTACAATCGTCTTGTTGATGTTTGCCATCGCTGCCGCCGCAGCTGCAGCCGCGCCTAATAAATTTGTGGAAATCGAAATCGGCGGTCTGGTCAGCGAAAAACACGCCCTTTATAATTTTATTTACCCCTCCTCATTCACCATCAAACAGTATCTGGATATTCTGGACAAGGCGCGATTTGACCCTGCGGTGGGCGGTTTGATTCTGAAAATTTCCCGGCTCGATATCGGCTGGGCTAAAATGCAGCAGCTGCGCCGCGCCATTCATGCATTTCGCTCCGAAGGCAAACCTACATTCGCCTTGATTGACGGGTCGTTCATGCCTTCTTATCTCATCGCCTGCGCCTGCGACAAGGTTTATCTGCAACCGGCGTCCGTCCTGATGATGACCGGGCTGCGTCTTGAGGTTTATTATTGGAAAGACCTGCTTGACAAAATCGGAATTGAGGTGGACTGCATCCCTATCGGGCGGTTTAAGAATTTCGCAGAACCTTTTATCAGCGCGACCATGAGCGATGCCGCGCGCGAGATGTTCACATCGCTCCTTGACGATGCGGAATCGCAATTCATCTCCATCATTGTCGAGGAGCGCGGGCTGACAACGGACACCGTTCGGCGGCTCATTGATGAGGGCCCTTTCACGGCGCGGGAGGCGGCGATTCGAGGGCTGGCGGACGGGTTTCTTTATGAGGATGAACTCCACGCACAGATTGAAAGCGGCATGACGCGTTATCTTTTGGTGGATAAAGAATATGGGAGAGAAAAACCCGCGATGCCTGATTTCAATTTTTTCACCCTCCTTTTTCCGCAGTCAAATAAAACCGCCATTAAAAGCGGCAAACCCAAAATCGCTTACATCCTCGCCACCGGCAACATCCTGCCGGGCGGGCGCAGGGATTATCCGTTCCGCGAGAACATCATTGCGTCGGAAGACATTTGCGCGGACATTCGCGAATGCGCCGAGGAGCAAACCATCGGTGCGATTATCATCAGAATCGAAAGTCCGGGAGGTTCGATGGCTGCGGCGGATCAGATATGGCGCGCCCTGCGCAAGGCGTCGAAAAAAAAGCCCGTCATTGCATCGCTTTCGGATGTCGCCGTATCGGGGGGATATTACATCGCCATGGCGGCAAACCGCATCATTGCCGAGCCGGGGACGCTCACCGGTTCTATCGGCGTCATCAGCATGAAGGTGGTGCTGCAAAAGTTGATGGAAAAGACCGGGGTGAAGGCGGAGGTTATTTCCCGCGGCAAAATGAGCGGCATCTTTTCTCCGCTTTCGCATTTTTCAGAAGAAGAGCGGGCGGCGATGCAGAGAATTTCTCTCGCGCATTATGACGAGTTCACATCAAAAGTCGCCGCCATGCGCGGCGTGGGAAGCGAGCGGATGGCATCAGTCGCCGAGGGGCGCGTCTGGACGGGACGCCAAGCCCTTGAAAATGGTCTGGTGGATAAACTGGGCGGCATTGACGAGGCGGTCTCGGAGGCGAAAAGACTGGCGGGCATTCCGTCGCAGAGTCAGGTTGAACTGGAGATGTTCCCTCGCCAGATGGGTTTTCTGGAATTCATTCAGGAGCTCATGACTGGCGGAACGTTTGGGAATTATAACCCATCGCCGATGGGGATGTCGGCGTTTTTGCCTTTGACTCCGTTTCTTTTTTCTCAGATTCAATCTCTGATATATCTTGCCCACAAAGAACGTTCGCTTGCGATTTTGCCTTTTATAATCAATATTCAATAAAAGGGAGCGTCTCAATGTTTCACTTTCCCGACTATTTTCATACTGAAGAACAGCTGGATGATTTTTTATCAACGCCTTACTCGGAAACGGTCGAAATGATGAAACGGCTGAAGGGCGATATTATAATTCTCGGCGCTGGGGGCAAGATGGGTCCGTCGCTTGCGGCGACGGCGGTGCGGGCGTGTCAGGAGGCGGGAGTCGAAAAACGCATTATAGCCGTTGATCTTTTTCACGAAAAAGGTGCGGAGGAAAAAATCAAAAAGGCAGGAGCGGAGACGATTGTCTGCGATCTTCTTGACCCAGCTCAAGCCGCGGCTCTTCCCCGCGCGGAGAATGTCATTTTCATGGCGGGGCGCAAGTTCGGGACTGTGGGCAGCGAGCCATTGACTTGGATGATTAATGTGATTGTGCCTGAAATTGTCTGCCGAACGTTTTGCAAATCGCGGATTGTGGCTTTTTCAACTGGATGTGTTTATGCCCTTGTCTCGCCTGAATCAGGAGGGAGCGTTGAAACGGATGTTCCCATGCCGGTGGGCGAATATGCCAACTCATGTCTGGGACGGGAACGCGTTTTTGAATATTATTCGGAACGCTGCAACACTCCCATACTTCTTTTTAGGCTCAACTACGCCGTTGAATTGCGTTATGGCGTGCTGACGGATATTGCCCGAAAAATATGGGCGGAAGAGCCTCTGGAGCGCTCTGTTGGCGCATTCAATTTCATCTGGCAGGGCGATGCGGTGAACCGCGCCCTCCTCTGTCTTGAACACACATCTGTTCCCGCTTTTCATTTGAATGTTACCGGCGCAGACACGCTGGCTTTGGAGGGCTTTGCTTTATATTTTTCTGACGCATTCGAAAAAAAGGTTCGCTTTAAAGGCACAGATTTACGAAAAGGATATATTTCCAACGCCGCGCATTCCATTAAACTCTTCGGCGCAACGCGCGTTCCCATGGTTGACATCATGCGTTGGACGGCTGATTGGATTCAGCGGGGCGGTGTCCTTTATGATAAGCCGACTCATTTTGAGGTGACAGACGGTCAGTTTTTGGATGAGAAAAAAAAGGGAGGTGGTTAATTATGAGCGCGCCCATGCCGTCGCCGCAGGTTTCGGCTCTTCTCAAAAAAGGCGTAGCAATCCCTGCCTCGCCGCTGTCGCTTGATGAAAACGGAAGATTCGCTCCGCGTCATCAAAGGGCGTTATATCGTTATTATGCTGAGGCGGGGGCGGGCGGCATCGCCGTGGGCGTTCATACAACACAATTTGAAATTCGCGCCCCTGCAATCGGTCTTTTCAAACCGTTGCTCGAACTTGCGGCTGCGGAGATTGATGCCCTTTCGCAAAAGCACGCCCGACCCATCATCAAGATTGCGGGTGTTTGCGGAAAGACGGCGCAGGCGGAAGATGAGGCGCGTCTTGCCTCCGCGCTCGGTTACGATGCTGGGCTGTTGAGTCTTGGGGCTTTGAAAGACGCATCGGAGGAAGAGCTTTTCGCCCATTGCTTTGCTATCAGCAAAATCATACCGCTTGTCGGTTTTTATCTTCAACCGGCTGTGGGCGGACGCTTTCTTCCGAGCTCATTTTGGCGGCGTTTTTGCTCCATCGAAAACGTTGTCGGAATCAAGATTGCGCCCTTTAACCGTTATCAAACGCTCGATGTTGTGCGCGCCCTTGCCGATTCGGGACGCGAGGAAGAGATTGCCCTTTATACCGGCAACGATGACAATATTATCATGGATCTTTTAACGCCGTTTTGCGTCAATACGTCTGAGGGCTCAAAGACGATTCGCATCAAAGGCGGACTATTGGGGCAATGGAGCGTCTGGACTAAAACAGCGGTAACGCTTCTGAATGAAATTCACACCATTATTGAATCGGGTTCCAGTGTTCCCTTTGAGATGATTTCGCGCGGCGCGGCGCTGACGGATGCGAACGCGGCGGTCTTTGACGCCGTCCATCAATTTGCCGGGTGTATCGCGGGTATTAATGAGGTGTTGCGGCGCCAAGGTTTGCTGCGCTCCGCACGCTGCCTGAATCCGCGCGAGGTTTTATCAGCGGGGCAGGCGGCGGAGCTCGACCTCGTCGCGCGCGATTATCCGTGGCTGACGGATGACGGCTTTGTCCGCTCTCATCTTGATGAATGGCTCAAGGAGGATTGAAAGCATGAAAACCATCGCGCCAAATGGCAAGGGCGGCGTTGCGATGCGCGAGGCGCCCATGCCGGAACTCTTCCCCCGCTCCGCCTTATGCCGTATGACGCACAGCCTTATCAGCGCAGGAACGGAAAAAGGCATCATCCAATCCTGCAAAGGGAAAAGCGCCGCCTTTCTGAAAAAGAATAATATCCGATTGGGCTATCTTGGCGCGGGGATTGTTGAAAAAACAATGGGGAAGGTATCTGCCCAAAAAGGCGCGCGCGTTGCGTTTTATGGCGCGCCTTATGTGACGCATAGCGAATATGTTGTTGTGCCGGAGAAACTGTTATATCCCCTGCCGGAAGGTGTGCCGAGCGAATGGGGCGCGTTTATGGGTATTGCTGCGATTGCCATGCACGGTTTCCGCAAGGGGCAAGTAAGTCTGGGGGAAATCTGCCTGATTTCGGGAGCGGGCATAATCGGCAACCTCTGCGCACAGCTGGCGATGCTATCGGGGTGCCGCGTTGTTCTTTGCGATTATGAACGGTCGCGTCTGGAAACGTTCAAAAAATGCGCGCCGGCGGAAGGCGATTTTGTTTGCTCTTCGCCCGATGATGCTGAAAAGGCTCTGAATCGTTTTGATGCGGCGATTGGCGCGGATGCGGTTTTGCTCTGCATGGGCGCTTCTTCCGCAAGACCGATGGCGCAGGCTGTCAAGTTGGTGCGCCCGGGCGGACGCATCGTGATTGTGGGAACTCTGGATATCCAAATCCCGCGGGAAGATTTTTTCATGAAGGAGGCGGAGGTTACTATCTCGCGCGCGGCGGGTCCGGGGCGCTACGACCTTTCCTATGAAAAAGATGGGCGCGATTATCCGATGCAATATATTCGCTGGACGGAGGGGCGCAATGCGGCGGAATCGCTGCGTTTAATCGGCGCAGGGAAATTGCAAGTGGAGCCGCTGCTTTCCCACATCTACCCCATTGGAAAATTCCAAACGGCTTATGATGATATTTTAAAAGGCAAACCCGAAATGGGTTATATTCTGGATTGGAGCCATAGATGACAAAGATGACAAAAACATTTTATCTCATTATATTTTTTCTGTTGATGTTGCGCGGATTTGTCTATGCCGCGCCATCGGATAATCCATGGGCTTCGTTTGATAAAGCGCCGTTGACGATAATTTATCCCGATAATCCCGCGCTGAGCAATCCGCCCTTTTTGCATTGGCAGGCGCAACCCGATGCCGCGCGTTATGACGTCCGCCTTAGCGGCGGCGGGAAAAGTTTTACGTGGAACACAACCCGCAATTTTTATACACCGGTGAACGACCTTGATTCCGGCGCGACATGGACTCTTGAAATAATCGCATTGGATAAAGACAATAAAACTCTCGGTTTATCCCAAAAGAAATTCTTCATGGGCAAAACAGGTTTGGGGCTTAATCTGGATTTGAACACGCTGAAATTTACTAAAGGCGCGCTTTTTTATCCATCCGAAGCGGAGTTGAAAAAACTCGAGGCTATAGACGGATGGGCGTCGCCCTATAAGGAGCGGTTGATATCTTATGCCAGCGAGCCGCTAACCACCGCTCTTTTAACGTTAAAGGAACCGCCGCGTTACAAAGACAACACGTGGAACCTTGAGCAATGGAAGCAGAAAAACGACGCCGCATTCGCCGTGCGCGGTTATGTTGTTCCGGCGAGCCTTTCTTGGCGGATGACCGGCGACCGCGCACTGCTTGCGAATGTGAAAAAAATCTGCCTTGAGACGGCTGAGTGGGATCCTGTCGGCGGCTCCGGTTTGTGGGACAACGACCACTCGGCGCAAGCGCTGATTTTCTCGCTTTCAATCGCCTATAATCTTTTGCAAAACGAATGGACGCCCGCGGAGAAGGCAAAAATTCTTCGGTGCATCAAACTTCGCGCAGAGGATTTTTATAAATTCCAAAATCCCTTTCTTAAAAAGACGGTCGCCGCCGGTTTGATGAATGATCCTGATAACAACCATCCCTGGTTCTGCACCGCGGGCATGGGCATCGGCGCCATGGCGCTCATGGGCGAAGACCCAAAGGCGGAAGAGTTGCTCTCTTTTGCCGCTCAACTTTTTTATGGCGTTTATTTTCCGCGGGGCGGCTCTTATGGCGAATGGCACGAGGGAATTGATTATTGGTCTTACACGCTTTATTTTGTTTTTCAATTTAATGACGCGCTTAAAGCGGCGACCGGTGTGGATTTATATCGCCACCCATGGATGAAATCCACAGCGTTTTTTAAGATTTACACGCATCCGCCGCAGGGAGGGTATGTCCCCTTTGGCGACAGCAAAAATCATGCACCCGACGCGTTTGATAAACTGGTCATGATGCGCATGGCGTCCGTTTATCACGACACACTCGCATGGCGTTATGTGAACGC
Source organism: candidate division BRC1 bacterium ADurb.Bin183 (assembly GCA_002070185.1). Taxonomy (GTDB): domain Bacteria; phylum Sumerlaeota; class Sumerlaeia; order MWCT01; family MWCT01; genus MWCT01. The sequence continues at coordinate 499,679 of MWCT01000001.1, read as the reverse complement.
GATTCCAAACGAGATTAAAAAAGGTTTCCTTGCCGATGCGCTCCTCTGGGATTCACCCGAGCCGGCGGTTATGATTCGCGAGACAAACGCCCCCTTTGCTTTTCATTACAAAGATATCGGATGGGTTGTGAGCAACAACAACATCTTTGAGGCGGATAAGCGGGTTCTTTTCGCAATGCGTTGCGGAAAGGTCTTCGGCACTGGCGCGCATTCCCACGGCGACCAGAATCATTTTATTATTACCGCGGGAAATGACCGCCTCATCTGGGACGCCGGTTATTACGACTGGCACGGCAGCCCGCATCACAAGGCGTTCACAATTCAAACCCTTGCGCATAATGCCATTTTAATTGACGGCGAAGGTCAGCAGATTTTCAAGACGGGAACGGATGGAGAAATCAAAGAATTCACGCTTCATGGGAAATCGCTGACAGTGCAGGGCGATGCCTCAAATCCCGCCATATACGACGGACGCGTTCAAAAATTTTTGCGCGCCATCAAATATGATAATGAGCGCGATTTTATAATCCGCGACGAGATTATAGCAACGAAGCCATCCCGCATCTCTTGGCTTCTCCACAGCGATTTCCCGATTAATTACGATGCGGCAAGCGGGGCGATAATCATTCGGGGAAATCAATACCAGCTGAGCGGTCGCTTTGAAACGTCCGCTGCAGTGGAAGCCGCGCTGAGCGATAATTTCCCTGTTGACCCGAATCCTCCCCTGCCTAAGCAATATCACCTTGAGATTAAAACAAAGGAGGCGGTAAGGGAGTGGTCGCCCGCGCTCATCCTTGCGCTTGACACCCTTATAGGAAAATAAGATGAGGATTTAGGATATAACAAAATGTCGCATTTAATTACATTTTTAATAATTGCAGCTATCATCGGAATCTCTATTTATAGCTGGTATCAGCAGCAAAAACGGCAAAAGGAACTCTTTGCTTGGGCGCAATCCAAAGGGTTGAACTATTTTCCCGGGCACAGTTACAGCATGGACGGGCGCTTTCCTGAGCTCAAAGTCTTGAGGCAGGGGGAAAACCGATACGCCTATAACGTCATACAAGGTCGCTATGCGGAGCGGGAGATGGTTGCCTTTGATTATCATTACGAGACATATTCGCGCGATTCAAAAGGTCGCCGCCAGACGCATCATCATCATTTATCAATGGTCGTTCTTGAATCGAGCGTGCCGCTGAAGCCTTTATTCATCAGACCGGAGGGATTCTTGGACAAGATTGCCGAGTTTTTCGGCATGGATGATATTGATTTTGAGTCGGCGGAATTCAGCCGCAAATTTTTTGTCAAGGCGGACGATAGAAAATGGGCGTATGACGTGATTCACACCCGTACGATGGAATTCCTGCTCGCCCAGCCGCGATACACAATCCAGTTCAATCCGCTGACCGTTGCCGCGTGGCGCACATCCCTTTTTAAAGTTGCCGATTATGAAGCGGCGGCGGAAACGGTTCGCGGCATTCTTGAACGTCTGCCTGAGTATGTTATCAAACAATTAAAGGAAAGGGTTTGATTATTGGTCGAAATTTGAAGGAGGCGCATCAATATGGAAGAAACGAATTATATGCCGCTGATTATTGCCGCGATTATTATCCTGCTGCCGGTTATCTGGTTCATCGCCACATACAACATCCTCGTCAGGCTCCGCAACTTCTGCAAAGAATCATGGTCGGGGATTGATACGGAGCTCAAGCGGCGGTATGATTTGATCCCGAATCTTGTGGAAACGGTGAAGGGCTATGCCGCTCATGAGCGCGAAACTTTGCAGCATGTTGTTGAGGCGCGCAACCGCGCCATTGCCTCGAACGGCACGCCCGCAGAGCAGGCGCGGGATGAAAACGCCTTTGTGGGCACGTTAAAATCGCTTTTTGCGGTTGTGGAAAATTATCCCGATTTGAAGGCGAGCCAGAATTTTTTGAAATTGCAGCAAGAGCTGGCGAACACAGAAGACCGCATTCAGGCGGCGCGCCGGTTTTACAACGCAAATGTGCGCGACCTGAATACGCGCATCGAGGTCATCCCCTCCAATTTAGTGGCAAGCATGTTCAATTTTCAAAAGCAGGAATATTTTGAGATTGAAAGCCCCTTTGAGCGAATTGCGCCAAAGGTGCAGATATAATATCTGTTTACGCCGCCTTTTTTAATTTCACATTTCGCCGAGCAGGGTTAGAATGGCGCTTATGGCGGCAATGGGCGCGGTCTCGGCTCGTAAAATCCTTTTGCCAAGAGAGCAAACTTGCGCGCGCCGTTTCTTTGCCATTTCAACCTCGCCCGGTTCAAATCCTCCCTCCGGACCGGTTATTAGAAATATTATCCCGCTTTTCGATGGTCTCATTATTTTTGACAAAAGGGGGAGATCTTCGCCTTCATACGGCATGTAAATTTCGGCATCTGCGGGTATTTCAGAAAGGAGTTGTTCAAAGGTAAACACGCCTTGAAGAGCCGGCATCAAAGTTCGGCGCGAAAGGCGAACGGCATCCTCTATGATGCGCTGCCATCTTTCGAGTCTATTTCTCATCGAACTCTCCGATGGATGTGAAACGCATCGGACGGAGCGATAAATGTAAAAACCGTTGACGCCGATTTCTGTTGCCATGCGAAAAACGATTTCTAATTTATCTGCTTTTAGAAGCGGGCACGCCAACAATAGGGGAAGCCGGGTCTCGCGTATCAATGATTCCGCAGCGGCTTTTTCAAGACGAACCGCCACACGCCCCTCCTTTATAGACTCGATTCTGCCCGCCGCCTCGCGACCCATTCCGTTGCAGATAATAAGCCGCGCGCCTGCCTTCAGCCGCAGGACATGCGCCACATGATGGGAGGCTTCCGGCGTCAGAATCAAGAGCGCCCCTTCGCCAAGAACGGCGCCCTTTACAATCATTCGGCAGATTTGCATAATCTTTACTCAAAAAAACATTGCGTTGCACTCAAGCCAATCACTATCTTCATGAGTTATGAAAGGTCAACATGAAAGGTCAATGCAGAATTATGCTTTGCCCTGAATGCAAAAAAGAAATTACAGGCGCTGTCAATTTCTGCCCTTATTGCGGAGCCAGCATTATTGAAATCCACCAGAGCCGTGTGGACGGCATCCGCTATTTCAGCGAAGAACGCTATGATCAGGCGCTGCGTAAATTGAAAGTCGCCTGCCTGACAGACCCAACCAATCCGGAACTTTTGAAAGATTGCGGGCACGCCTATCTGCACAGCGGCGACCTTGCCAATGCGGTGGAATGCTACGACAAAGCCGAATTGCTCGGCGGCAATTTCATAGACATCAAATACAACCGCGCCATACTCTTGCTCAATGAGAGACGTCTGGATGAGGCGCGGCTGCTCCTGCGCGATATTGTGGATAGCCAGCCCGCTTTCAAACCGGGGCAATATTATCTGGGGCTGATTTTCCCCGATGCGGATTATTTTCTCGCTGAATGCCACCTTTATCTTGGACTCATCAACAAAGAGCGGGGCGAGTATGATGAAGCCCTGCATCATTTCAAGCAATCGTTCACATTCAACGATGAAAAAGTTACCGCCCTTCACAACATGGCGGATCTTTATCTGCAACTCAAACGTTATTCGATGGCGATTGACTCCTATCAGGAGCTTTTAAACCGACTGCCCGCCGGCGACGAGCTTGTGGACATTCATCTAAATCTTGGACGCGCCTATTACGGCAACGATCAGACAGATGAAGCCATCGGCGAATATTACTGGGTCTTGCAGCGCGAACCCGCCAACCCGCGCGCCATCCACAGCCTTCACGACATTTACGAAAAAGAGGGCATTCTTGACGGAGACCAACGCCAGAAAAGCCGCGTAAAAATTGTGAATATCACAGAAGGGGCGTCGCCCATTTTTGGATTAACAAACGGGGACAGCGTTGAATCAATGCCTTCAGAACTCGAAGACACAAGCATCCGCATTATTGGAAAGAGCCAAGGGATGCTTCGCGTGATGCGCTATGCTCGTCTGGCGGCGTCCGCCGATTCCACCGTTTTAATCATGGGAGAAAACGGAACCGGCAAGGAGCTCCTTGCGAAGGCGATATATTTCAATTCGCCCCGGCGCGACAAACCTTTTATCATTGTGAACTGCGCGGCTATCCCTGAAACGCTGCTCGAAAGCGACCTCTTCGGGCACGAAAAAGGGGCTTTCACGGGGGCGCACATGCAAAAATTGGGGAGGTTTGAATTGGCGACCGGCGGGACTATCTTCCTTGACGAAATCGGAGATCTCTCCCCGCAGCTGCAGGTCAAACTCCTGCGCGTTCTTCAAGAAAAAGAGTTCACCCGCGTGGGCGGCACGGAAACCATCAAAGTGGATGTGCGCATCATCGCCGCCACAAACCGCGACCTAAAAAAAATGCTGTCCGAATCAACCTTCCGCCAAGACCTATACTACCGGCTGAACGTTCTGCCGATTATCATTCCGCCTCTGCGGGAACGTCCGGAGGACATCCCTCTGCTTGTAAACTTTTTTCTGAACAAATACAACCGCCGCAGCCTGCAAAAAATCCGCCGTCTATCAGAAGAGGATATGGCGATTCTCAAAGAATATTACTGGCCTGGAAATATCCGCGAGTTGGAAAATATGATCGAGCGCGCGGTGGTCATGGGAACCAACAGCAGTCTCTACATCGAAGAATTGGCAAAAATCAAACGCCTCTCGCAAAAGGCGCGCATAGAAAATCCGATGGCGGCAATCCATTTTGCCGGCACGGAAACTCCCGACGGCGGGTATGAAATGACGCTTGCCGAGGTGGAGCGCGAATATATTCGGCGAATTCTGGCGCGCACCGGCGGCAATCAAAGACGCGCCGCCAAGATTCTCGGCATTAACCCTTCAATGCTCTGGCGCAAGATGCGCGCCTTCAACATCGCTCCCGAAACGCCCAACCCCAAAACGTGAACATCAATCATCGTCTTTGCCGCGCGACAGGAAACGCTTCCCGCGCAAACGGACGAGGGCTATCTGAAAAATCAGGGCGGATAAAAATATAAACGGAATCAACAACGTGTAATTTTGACTGCCGATGCTGTAAACCATCAAAAGCGTTCCCACGGCGGATGTGGCAATCATGACGATATATCCATGTAAAAAAAGCATCAGGAATCCTCCTGCAAGCCCGCATGCGGCTTTAATGCCCACGTCCGCCGCAAGATGCCCTGCTTGAACATATCCCATCTTTCTAAGATATTGCGCCGCCGCAACGCCGACCGCCACTCCGAACACGCAGCCGGTCAAAAAGAAAAAGATTTTATGGATGGTTCTTGCGAGAAAAACGCCAACCAAAGCGCCCAGCAAGGCGCAGGCGATTATGGATGGAAGTAAAAGGTCGTGGCGCTGGAAGAGCATGGCGGCGCCCCAGCCCAAAGCCGTTCCCAGCGTCGCTCCCAGCGACGCCCCCGTGAGATTCAGTCCCGTCCAGTAGAGCGTCCATCCCAAAAACGCCAAAACCGCTCCTGTAATAAACGGAGCGGCTTTGATGGAATAACCACAGAGAAAAAACATTTTCGTTTAAAGAAAAACGTCCACGGCTGATGCTATTTAATTTTGATGCCTGTCAGATTTATAGGGTTAAAAGTATCCGGTTTTTTATCCTGAACAGGAAGCTCTTCCTCGTGAAAATCCTCTCTCCCCATTTTTTTGGAGGAGACAATTTCGGCGATGGCGTGTTTATAGATGAGATGTGGCTGCCCTTTCACATTCAGGATGACGGTGAAATTGTCAAAACCTCGGACGAGCCCGGTCATCTCATTCCCGCTAAGTAGGACAATGCTGACTTCGCTGTTTTCTTTGCGCACCTGATTCAAGAAGCTATCCTGAAGATTCACGGACGGCTTGACCATAAAAAACCTCCCACACACAAACAAAGGTGTATTTATTATAATTGAAAAAGTCTTTAATATTACCTTTTTGCCTACGCAAGAGAAAAAGATAAAAACCGCGCAGGAAAATAATCATTTAAGCAAAACAACGCCGGATTTCAGATAGGGCGTCCTCCTCAGAATATCCGCTAATATTCAACCAGCGCGATTGCGGCATTCCGCGAAACCAAGTCAGCTGGCGCTTGGCGTAACGCCGCGTTGCTTTTTTCATTTCTTCCAAAGCCTTTGCAAATGACCACTCCTCTTTGATGGCGCGAATCATCTCGCGATAGCCGAGGGCTTTCAAAGGGTGCAGGTCGGGCGAATACCCCGCCGACAAAATGCCGCGCACCTCATCCAGCAGCCCAGCGGCAAACATGGCGTCCACGCGGGCGTCAATGCGGTCATAAAGTTCCCCGCGGTCTCTGACAAGGACAAGCAGGGTGTGCGGATAACGCGGCTCTGTGCGGCGGCTGCTTTCTTGCCACTGGGTGATAGGCGCGCCTGTTGTGTAATAAACTTCGAGGGCGCGGAGGATGCGCTGATGATCGCGCGGCTTGATGCGGGCATGCGCCGCAGGGTCAACGCGTCCCAGTTCTTCATAAAGCGAAGGCAGCCCTTGCTCGTTCATTCGGCGGACAAGTTCGGCGCGGATTTGTTCATTTTTTGACTCTTGCTCAAAGACGCCCTCTATAAGCCCTTTGATGTAAAGCCCCGTGCCGCCCACGATAATAGGTTTGCGTCCTTTTTCTTTGAGGTTTGCTATCAGGGCGTCCGCCTCTGATATATAACGAAAGAGGTCGTATTTTTCATCAATATTAACGCAGTTGACAAGACGGTAAGGAATACCGCCGCATTCTTCCGGGGCGGGGCGCGCCGTGCCGATGGAGAGCTGCCGATAGATTTGCATGGAATCGGCGGAGATGATTTCGGTGTTCCACTCGCGGGCAAGACGCACCGCCAGTCCTGTTTTTCCCACACCGGTCGGTCCGGCGATGATGTAAAGATGAGGGGCGGGGGACATGGCAAATCCTGATTTAGATAATCGGAATAAAACTGGTGGTAATATAAAGAAAAAGCGGAATGGTAATCAAGGCAATCAGATAAGTCACCAGCATAGAGATTGAAATAAGGTCGGCGGGGCGGTTGTATATTTTTATGATAACTATCAAGTTGGTGGCTGGCGGAACCATGGCTTGCAGGGCGATCATAAATTTGACCATGTTGGGGATAGGGAGGAAATATGTGATGGGGATGACAATCGCGGGGAGGATGAAAAGTTTGATGATGGCAAGGGGAATGATGAACGACCACTTCATGCTTTTTTTGATTTCCAGCGCGCCCATCACCGCGCCGAGAAGAATCATGACCAGCGGCGCGGTCGAATCAGCAAGCAGTTTGATGGAATCGTAGATGAACCTGCCGTCTGTGAAAAAAAACTGTTTGATTGGCGGGATTAGGGAAAAAATCCCGCCCAGAACAATTCCAATGACAGGCGGCGTGATTAGGCTTTTGAAGGGAATCCGCAAACCGGGTTTGTGGGCGATGAGAAAAACGCCCAGCGTCCACATGACGGGCGATATAACCAGAATCACCAAAGAAATAAGCATAATGGCGTCCTTTGCCATCGGTTCGGGCAAGATGCTCATAACCAACGGGATGGGGAGATACCAGGAGTTGCCAAACATAATCATGGCGTAAAAAAGCGTGCGGTTTTCTTTTGGCACGGACATGAGCCGCGCGCCCGCCAGAGCCAGAGCCGCCGCCAGCGCCGTCATTATCATCGCCGCCAAAGGCATCGAAATACAGTCGCACAAGAGCTTCAACGAAAAGCGATCCAACATGGTCAAAAAGACCAGCGCGGGAAGCGGAAGGTAAAGAATAAGCCGGGAAAGGTCGCTGATGGATTCCTGCTTGAACACTTTTGCTTTGACGAGGATGAAGCCGCCCAGGCTGATGAGAAAGAGTTTTATGACTGCAAAAATTGTGACGGAGAATGTGATGCTCATTGAGTGTAGAGACTTTCCTCCTGAAGTAGGTATTCTATCTTAATATAATGTTTTTATTTTGCGCCGATGCCGGAGGAGGCAAGAACCGTTTGAAGTTGAGGGGCAACCGCGTCCCATGTGCTGGTTTTTGTCCAGCTGACCCTCACAAGTTCCGCCGCGTTTTCATTAAGAACAATCATGCAAGGTATTTTGAAGACTTTGAATTTTTCCGCCAGTTTCCCTCCGCTCAGCTGATTCACATCCACGCGCAGGAGATTGAATTGTCTGAGGAGGACTTGCGCCGAGGGATTGGCATCAAAAATAGAGTCAAGTTTTTCGCAGATGGGCAGCTGGGTTGTGGTCAGAAGGAAAAGGAGCGGACGCTTGTTGTTGCTGGTCTGCGCCCAGGCGTCCTGAGGATCGGCTATCCAGTTAAGACCGGATGCTGAGGCGGGCGGGGCGCCGGGAAGCTGAAGCACTTCATTTGTTTCCACGGCGGCTTGCTCTGACCATGGCGATCGCGGGATGGGCGATTCTTCGTTTGTCCATTGGATGGAAAGGTTGTCCACATAACCGGTTTCGCTTTTGTTCTCAAGCGAGCAGACGATAACTCCCGCATGAAGTTTGGTGAATGCCGAATGTTTGATGGGAGAAAATTTTGTGGGGCGACCATCAACAGCGCAGATGATATTCTCCTGTCCTTCAAAGATGATTTGAAATCTGTGCCATCCTGGGATTTTGAGATTAAAATTTTTAATATCATCAACCACATAAACATCCGGCGTTTCCGACCTGTTAAATGAAGAGAAAAATAATTTGCCTATTCTTGGGGAAAAGCCAAAACGATACAGGCGCCAGCCCGCATGATCTTTACCGCTATCATCGGAAATTGCAAGGACGGCAACATTGGAAGGGATAGACTCCTCGAGGGAATAATAGATATCCGCCTGAAAGAGCGCCTTGCCTTTTTCGCCAAGAAGGGGTCGCTCCAGCACGCTTTGATTGTTTGTCACGCTTAAAAACAATTGTTTAGGATTGGTTTGCAATCTCAGACAATGCCTGCCGCATTCTGTTATGGCGGCGCCATCCAAGATACCTGACGGCGCATCTGGAGATGTGAGAGAATAAACGCCTGTATTATCTTTGGTGGAGCCGTGTTCGTATTGCATATTGGGCGGAAAGACGCCCTTTTCAAAATTCTCCCAATAAAAAACGTTGTATCGGGATGTGGTGTCCGCATATTGTTGAGCCAGTGCTATTTGAATAATCAAAACCAAACAAAGGCACAATATTACGATATAAACCGCATTCGATTTTTTTAACATGACACTCCCTCTTAAAATTTTTTGGCTCAGTTTTGCCTTTTGTTTCACTCAGAGAATTGCCCAAAAAAACCAACATGCATAATATTAGAATTGGATGGTCATATAATTTGAACATTTGTGTCAAGGGCAACTGTTTGCGTTTTGCGAACAATGCCGAATACACAAGGCGGCAAACAGGCGCGCTCAAAAATTAAATATGGCGATTGGCGCGTACATAACAGATTCATTTAACAATACTAATATCGTCCAGATAGAGTGTGCCGCGCCCCTCGGATATGCCGACGCCGAAACCAAAGATTGCGCCGAGGTCGAGTTTTTTATTGCCCTTTGTTTCGCATAGGGCGGCGTGCTGTTTAAAATCCTGCGGAAGGCGCAAAACGATTTCAACCCATTCGCCGGAGCCGGTAAAATTTCTGGTGTACCAGCATTCGCCATCTGAACCGTTTTGAGGAGATTGCGCCGTTCCGCCCTCGTCAATCTTGAAACTGAACATTTGCCCTTTGGGGGCTTTTGTCCAAACTCGAAGCGAAGCGGCGCCGGAAATGTCGCAAAAATCTTTATCCCGAAAAGAGGGCGTGAAGGTCATTACAACGCCCCAGCCTTTGCATATATAATCCATCTGCAGGCACTTTTTCCCCACTTTGGCAGCGCCGGCAGCAATAATCACGCGGCAAAAAGAACCCTTATCGCCGCCGGCATTCAGATTGCGCAAGCGGTTTGTTTCGAAATCATAAATGTTGATTACAGCGGGGGTGGGGGCGGGGGCGGAATCGCTGCGAATGACCAAGGGCGGGAGCGGCGGCATCGGCGTTGAAGCCGAAACGGGCAGGCTGTCAAAATAGGGCAGCCTCAGGATGGAGGCGTTTGTTTTAAAGAAAATCATAATCTGTTCTTTGTTTTTTCGCCCGCCGACCTGACCGACGCGTTGCCCATCTGAATGAATAATGAGCAACGTGGGCGCCTGAAAGATGGAGTATTTCTTCGTCCATTTATCCGCATCATCTTCTTGCACATCAACGCGTAGGCAAATATACTGCTCCATATTTTTTTGAATAAGGGAATCGGAAAAGATTTCTTTTTCCATCTGCTGGCATAACTCAATTTTGGTGTTGCAAAAGTACACAAGCACCGGGCGAGATTTCTGGCTTGCCTCATCAAGCGCCATCCGAATATCAGTCTTCCATGTCAAGGCGCAAAAAGAGATTGCCGGAAAAACCGCCAAAAGAAGCAGGGTAATAATCAGATAATTATGCCCCCTTCCCGAAATCATGAAATCTCCTTTTGTCGGCTTATTTTGTATATTTATCAATTGAGTATAATTCAGGGCGTTTTGGATGATTCAAGGGAAATTTATATTAAAAAGTGGACAACATTGCAGAAAATGAGCAGGAATTATTTTCATAAAATTTGGAGAAATTTGAGCGCATGTCAAAATTTTATATCATTAGCTGCCATGTTTTGTGGAGGGAAATATCCTTTCTTGCCGCACGGTCAAGGCACACATTTCTTCCCCATTTTTTGAAACAGGGGCTGCACAATACACCGGATATTCTGCGGCAGGAGGTTCAAACGGCTATTGATGCCGCCGACAAGGGGGAATATGACGCCATCCTCATCGGCTACGGTCTCTGCGGCAAAGGCATTGAAGGCGTTCGGGCGCGTTCAAAACCGCTGGTTCTAATGCGCGGGCACGATTGCATAACATTTCTTCTCGGCTCAAAAGAGCGGTATCAGGAATATTTTGACGCCTATCCGGGAACTTACTGGTTTAGTCCCGGGTGGATAGAAACCACCCTCATGCCCGGCAAAGAACGCTACGAAAAAATATACAATTCTTACCGCGAAAAATACGGCGAAGAGGCGGCTGAATATCTGATGGAATCGGAGCAGAGCTGGGTCAAACAATACCGGCGCGCGGTTTATGTGGATTGGGGCATGGGCGATTCGCCCGCATGTCAGGAATATACCCGCCAATGCGCCGAGTGGCTGGGGTGGGATATGGATTGCCTTGCGGGAAATCCCCGTTTGATGGCAGACTTTTTGGAAAGCAACTGGGACGAGGAGAATTTTTTGATTGTGCAGCCCGGCAAAACTATTTTCGCCTCGCATGATAAAAGTGTTTTGAGGGCAGAATGACCGGCGCGAAAAAAATTAAAGTCCTTGCCGCTATGAGCGGAGGAGTGGATTCGTCTGTGGCGGCGGCGCTACTTTTGGAACAAGGTTTCGAGGTCACAGGCATTTTTATGTGCCAGCAAAAACAGGCCCCGGAGAGCGCCGGGGCGCGTTCTTGTTGCTCTCCTGCGGACGCCGAGGATGCCCGCCGCGTGGCGCAGGCACTGGGGATTGAACTGATAATATTTCCCACCTCCGCATTTTTTAATAAAATTATAGATTATTTTGCGGCGGAATACGCCCGTGGGCGAACGCCCAACCCCTGCGTGCATTGCAACGCCTATATCAAATTCGGGCAGATGTTTCATCTGGCGGATAGTATGAAGATTGATTATATTGCCACAGGGCATTATGCGCGGATTATCGAAAAGGACGGCATTGCCGCCATTGCCCGCGCCCGCAACCGCAAAAAAGACCAGTCATACAACCTTTTCGGAATCGGGATGGAGCGTCTGCGGCATATTATGCTTCCCCTCGGAGATATGGAGGATAAAGAGGCGGTTCGGGAGACAGCGCGGCGTATGGGTCTGAAGGTTCACGACAAGCCGGATAGTCAGGAGATTTGTTTTGCGCCGGAGGGGGATTATGCCTCTATCATACGGGCAAGGGTCCCGGAAGCCTTTCGACCGGGGATGATGATTGCGCAGGATGGCGCTGTGCTGGGCAAACATGAAGGCATTGTTAATTTTACGATAGGGCAAAGGCGTCGGCTGGGCGTTTCGGCGGGCAAGCCTTTATATGTCATCCACATTGACGCGGCGACTTCCACCGTCGTCTTGGGAGAAAAAAAGGATTTGATTTGCCGCTATCTGCGGGCGGATAAAGCGAATTGGCATCGTCCGAATATCCCCGAAAAATTTGAGGCAACTGTGCAGATTCGCTCAAACCATCGGGGCGCGAAAAGCATTGTGCGGCTTTTAGGGCGGCAGCGGTTTGAGGCGGATTTTTTTGAGCCGGTGGAAGCGGTCGCGCCGGGGCAGGCGGCGGTCGTCTATGATGGCGATACACTCATCGGCGGGGGCTGGATTGAAAATCCGCCTCGGAAGGATTGGAAAATCTGATGTATGATATGAGCCGATATGCGCGGCAGATTGTTTTTCCTGAATGGGGCGCAAAGGGGCAAACCCGTCTTCAAAACAGCAGGGTTTTAATCGTAGGCGCGGGAGGGCTCGGCTCGCGGCAGGCTGAACTCCTTGCCCGCGCGGGGCTGGGATTTATGCGCATTGCGGATGATGATAATATTGACCTGACCAATATTCAGCGTCAGGCGCTTTATAATGAATCGGATGCGATGCAAAATCTCCCTAAAGTTGAGCAGTTAAAAATACATCTGGGCGAAATCAACCATGAGGTCGCAATCGAGACGGCGCGTCAACGGGTGGACAAATTCAACATCCACAATCTGGCGCATGATGTTGATTTGATAATGGATGGAACGGATAATTTCCCGTCTCGGTTTTTAATCAATGATTATGCGGTAAAAAACAAAAAGCCGTGGATATTTGGCGGAGCAATCGGCGCAGAGGGGCAGACGGCGGTGTTCCGCGCTGGAGGCAACCCATGCCTTCGCTGCATCATGGATGCGCCGTCCGCCGCGTGCGGAGAGAACAGCTGCCGCAGCGCGGGTATATTTGGACCGGTTGTCTCCGCGATCGCCTCGTTGCAGACAATGGAAGCGCTCAAAATACTTTCCGGCTCGGCGCCGGCGGAAAATTATTTGATAAAAATTAACTTTTGGATGGGCGGGATTCAGCGGATTTTACTTACAGGAAAAGTCTTGCGTCCCGATTGTCCATGCTGCATGAAAAAAGAGTTTGAATATCTTGATGATTAATTTTTTTGAGGCTGTTTTTTTATGGCAACGATAACAATCAACGGAGAGCGGCGGAATTGGGAAGGGGAAAAAACCCTTCGGGAACTCATTCAATCGCTGAACTTAAAAACAGAGAATCTTTTGATTGAACAGAATTTTGAAATCGTCCCCGCAAACCAGCTGGATGAGCGAATGGCTCGGGCGGGGGACGTGATTGAAATCATCAGAATCGTCGGCGGCGGATGAAAAGGCGCGGTCAACATGAAAAAACTTGAGAAGCTTATTATTGCGGGTGCGGAATTCCATTCGCGCCTTTTTGTGGGAACTGGAAAATTTCCCTCGCCGCAGGTAATGGCGGAGGCAATCGAGGCTTCCGGCTCGGAGATGGTCACCGTGGCGCTCCGGCGGGTTGATGTGAACAATCCGGAAGACTCCACGCTTTCTGCGCTGGATTTTTCCAAATACCGCCTGCTCCCCAACACCTCGGGCGCGCGGAACGCCGATGAGGCGGTGCGGCTTGCCAAGCTCTCGCGAGCGGCATGCAACACAAATTGGATAAAACTCGAAGTAACGCCCGACCCGAATTATCTTCTGCCCGATGGTGTGGAAACTCTTAAGGCGGCGGAAACGCTTTTGGGGCTGGGTTTCATCGTGCTCCCATACATCAACGCCGATCCGATTCTGGCAAAAAGGCTGGAAGAGGCGGGCTGCGCCACTGTCATGCCGCTGGCTTCGCCCATCGGTTCCAACCGCGGGCTCATGACGCGGGACCAGATTGCCATTATCATCGAACAGAGCCGCGTTCCTGTTGTGGTGGACGCAGGATTGGGGATGCCCTCGCATGCGGCGGAGGCGATTGAAATGGGCGCGGACGCCGTTTTGGTCAATACAGCAATCGCCATTGCGGGCAATCCGGTAGCCATGGCGGAGGCGTTTAAGCTGGCGATAGAGGCGGCGGAAAAGGCGCGGCTTGCAGACCCGGCGGGGGCAACCGTCTTCGCTCGCCCATCAAGCCCATTGACCGGATTTTTGAGATAATCAGAGCATGAGCGATTTTTTTTCCATCCTTACATCGCTGAACACTGAACAAATTCGGAGACAAATCGAGGAGTGCCGGGTTTGCGATGTGGAGCGGGTATTGCTTAAAGGATTCGTTGACGATGATGAGTTGCCGATTCTTTTTTCTCCGGCGGCGGGGCTGATGCTGGAGGAGATGGCGCGCCGCAGCGCCGCGCTGACTCTGCGCCGATTTGGGCGGGTGATTCAACTCTACGCGCCGCTTTATCTTTCCAATGAATGCACCAACCGCTGCCGCTATTGCGGATTTGCGGGCGACCTTGATATCCCGCGAATGACGCTCACCCCCAAGCGGGCAATCTCGGAAGGGGACATTCTTCATCGTCAGGGATTCCGCCACATCCTTTTAGTGAGCGGCGAATCGCCCCGCCATGTCTCCATGGATTATCTGCTGGAAGTTGTGCGCGGGCTTTCGGGAAAATTCGCCTCTATATCCATCGAACTTTATCCGATGGAAAAAGAGGAATATCAACGGCTTGCGGAAGCGGGCGTGGATGGGATTGCGCTTTATCAAGAAACCTATAATCAAGTCCGCTACCTTGAGGTTCATCCTCCCGGACCCAAACGGGATTTTCGGCGGAGGCTGGCGGCGATTGAAAAAGGCGGCGAGGCGGGTTTCCGCTCACTGGGCGTGGGAGCGCTTTTAGGGCTTACGAATTGGCGTCTGGATGCGTTTATACTTGCGCTCCATTCCCGCTATCTGATGAGGCGGTTTTGGCAGAGCCGTATTGCCGCGAGCTTTCCCAGAATCCGCGAGGCGGCTGGACATTACACGCCGGATTATCCAATCAGCGACGCCGATTTTGTCCAGATGATATGCGCCATGAGGTTGATTTTACCCGATGCGGAGCTGGTCATGTCCACGCGAGAGAGCGCCGCGCTCCGCGATAATTTAATCGGACTGGGCATCACAAGGATGAGCGCAGGCAGCCGCACCAATCCGGGCGGCTATGGCGCCTCGCCCGAAAGCGGCGGACAGTTCGAAGTTGAAGATTCGCGCACGCCTGCCGAGGTTGCCCGCGCTATTGCATCAAAGGGATTCGAACCTGTCTTCAAAGACTTTGACCGCGCCTTCATCCGATAATTTCGGATTAATCCATCCATGGCTCAATCATGATTTACACACCAGCACCATTCGTCTTTGGCAATTGTGAAAAGGCTTTTGAAAGGAGAATACCACAATGAAATATTTTTTTTATCTCCTGATAGCTGTTTTTGCATTTTTTTCGATGGGGGCATGGGCGGAGGCGATGGGTGTTCGCTGGGAGTCGGCGGAGTTTGCGCCGGATGGGGAATTCCCCGAATTGCTCCCTTGGATTATTGATGGGTATGATTTGAGGTTCGGGAGTCTGGATAAAACTTATAAAGATATTGTTTCCCTTGGGGCGACGCTGCGGCTTTTTTTTCGCAATGAGGGCAGCCAACCCGTTCAAATTGACGGTATCCTTCTGGACGGCATTAATCTTGCGGAGCATATCCTGCCGATACACAAGCCGCATTCGTGGTCAAACGCCGCCAATTATCACCTGAACGAGCCCGCCATCACGGCGCCGGAAGTTGCCGCGCAGTTGGATAAACTCGGCGAGCCAGTCTGGTTTCGCGCGCGCCCGAATCCGGTTCCGGCGGGGGCGTTTGGAGAAGCGGTTATTCGTTTTCGCGCAATGCCAT
Organism: candidate division BRC1 bacterium ADurb.Bin183; assembly: GCA_002070185.1. Lineage (GTDB taxonomy): Bacteria > Sumerlaeota > Sumerlaeia > MWCT01 > MWCT01 > MWCT01. Next base: position 483,748 of record MWCT01000001.1, on the reverse strand, counting down.
TTGCCCAAACTCTTTCCGTGCGGCTCGAAAGCGGCAAAAAGACTTCGCAGGAATTGCTTGTCCCCGCAAAATCAACATCGCTATCCATCGCCTCCATCTCTTTTAATCATGATATAAACCGCATTTATCTTTATGTGCGGGAGCGCTCAGGCGCGGATTTTAATTTGAGCCAAATCCGCATAGACGGCAATAGAGCTGAAGCCGCCTGCACTGGGACGCTCGCCAGTTGCGCGGGGTTCCTGCCTATTGAAATCCCTCTTGAAAATTCATGGGAGCACGGCTCGTTCCATCATATTGAGGTCGGGGACGCGCTTGGACGGCGGGCGGCGGCGGTCATCCGCGCGCGGGATGATTTTTTTGCGCTGGGGATGTGGGGGTATCGGACGCATGGCGAGCTCAACCCCGCGGAGCAGCTGCGCGAAACATGCGCCGCATTCCGCGAGCATTTATTCAATACACACATGGGAATGGCGGGTCCGCATTCAAGCCTTTTGGAGCGGGCGGAAGGAATGGATGTTCTGCGCGAGATGAGCCTGCGATTTCTTGCGCGAGACCCGAACCGTGATGATATGCGCAGTCCGATTTTGTATGCGCGGTTTTTGCTCGATGAACCGGATGCCCATGAATACTCTGTTGATAATCTGCCGGACAATCGGCGTCTGGGCAGTTACGCGCAAGGGCTCGTGAATGTGCAACGCAAATGGACAGCGGCTGATAAGCGCACGCTTACGTTGCTTAATCTGGATGAAACATACAAACCGCAGAATTGGTTCATGTATGGCGCGCTGCCGGATATTCTTTCCATAGACCCATATTATCAGGAGCATCTGGTTCATGCATATTGGAAAAGACCCGGCGCGATGAGCCGTTTTTTTTCGCCTTATTGCCTGTATGCGTCAAGCGATGTCGCCCGCCACGCCTGCGAGCCTAATCCGCTCCACTTAATTTTGAATTCCGTCTGCCGCATAGAGGGAAACCGCCGTTTCCGCTATGGCACGCCGGAAGAAAAACGGCTGGAATTTTATTTCGCGCTTGCCGCCGGCGCAAAAGGGATTTCTTACTGGTGGTTCACCCCTTACGGCGAATGCAAGGGTTGCGGCTCGGATGAGCCGGGTGCAAAGGCAATGATGAAGGAACTCAAAATTCTAAACGCCGAGGCGCGCGCGTTGGAACCGCTCCTTGCGCTTTCGCATCCGGCTGAGTGGGGCGGCGCAAAACGCGACCCCTTTGCCTCCGCCAGACCGCCGTGGCTAATGGCGCGGACGCTTTTTTGCGGGACACACACCGCGATTATCATCCTCATCAACCGCAACCACGCCTCAGATAAGGAGGGAACAAATTTCGCCCCGATTCCTCAAGCGCCCATGGCTTTTCAAATCCCACCATGGATGAAAAATATCAAAGGCTTCCGCATGAAGGAAGCATCTTTTGAAAGCGTTCCGCTGGAATTGAAAGACGGCGAAGCGGCGTTCGCCGTCGCCGACATCAATCTGACGGGAATCATAATTCTCACAGATGATGAAGCGCTGGCAGAACGGCTCTTAAAGAGCGGACGGCAGGCTGGTCAGGCTCAATAAATCGCTCAGGGCGTAAAAATGTTCAAAGTGATCCTGCGATGTCATGCCCGCATAGCCTAAAATTAGCAAGCCGCCGCGGCTGGCGCGATACATGATTTGCGACCCGCGCGAGGTGTAGCCTGCCGCGCTAATTTTTGCCAGCCCCAATTTTTCCATCAAGAACTCCGCGGCAAGATTGGTTTTGTTGTCGCGATATTCCGGCTCGGGTGGATAGAGATGGCTAAATAAAAATTTGATTTTTCCATCCGCCGCGCGCTGGGCATATTGGAGAAAGAACGCCATAGGTTCAGGATCCAGCCCGCCTTTACCCTCTTCCAGCCTTGGAGGATAAAGCGAATCGGCAAGCACAATATCTGAGATAAGCGAGACATGCTCCGGCTGTTTCAAGATTTCCAGCACAGCGCGATAACCGCCGCTGAATGAGGCAACGCAAACGGAAATCGGCTTTGTTGTTATGCCGTTTTCCGCGAGGGTTTCCTGAACGTGCTGAAGCATGGGAATGAAATGCTCGCCCCATTTGGCATAATCCACCATTCTATCCTCGGAGATAGAAACAAGAACGGCGTTTTTATGCGCTTCGTAAAAATTTTGCTCGGAGCACCATGCCGCGCCGTGGAAAAAAACAACCACATGCGTCTGGGTGGTAACCTCCGGTTTAAAGAAATCCGGAATGAATAATTGCTGTTTGGACGTGAGCACAAAACGTTTTCCCGGAACAACCCGCTTGGGCAGAACGTTTAAAGGTTGAGGACCGGTTGTCGGCTCTTCGATATCGCTTGTGAAAAGCGGCGGGACGGCTTCATTGGGAACTGGCTTATCCAGCGCGGCAAAGAAATCGGCGATGGAGCGCGCTTGCGCCATGTGCGCTTTGACGTCGCGTCCGCCATATCCCCACACATGCAGACCTCCGTTGTCATATCTCAAAAGCAAGGGAAATCTGAGCGAGAAATGAGAGGCGAGAATAGTGTTTTTGCGCACAGGTAATAGATTTCCGCCCACGCCTTCGACAAGGGCGCGAGCCGTGTCCGATGTGGAGGCGTAATCCTGTGTGGGCACATGGCTGAATGTCATGACCATTTTTTTATCGCCTTTGAGGGCAAGGTTGGCAAAGTCAATAAACGGCTCCATGTGTTCCGGCAGCGGCTTGCGGTCTGCGCCTCCGCCTTTGACGGCGAACGAGGCGTAGCAGGAATCCGCCAGCACGACCGTTTTTATCAGACGCACATAAGCAGGCGACTTGAGAATTTCCCGCACTGCGCCATAGCCTGCGCTGAAACTGGAAATCTCGATTTCATTCACATGAGCGCCAAAATAATCCTCCGCCATTTTAATAAGTTTGGCAAAGAGCGTGCCGTCTTCAAACGGCGCTTTGTATTTGCTGGAACCTTCGAACCCTGAAAAGACAAGGAGCGGATTTTTTGCGCCACGGCGGGCATGTTCCTCTATCACAAACCAGTCCGCGCCGTGAAAATGTATGGTCAGCGTAATCTCTTTTGATTTGGGAACCTGAAAACCGTCTGGAATAAAGAGCGTTGTATTGTCATGGAACTGAATCGTTTTTCCTTTTGCCTGACGCGGCATGTCGGCGATGTCGCGCAAAGTGACCACAGGCGGAAGGATAATCTGCGCCGAGACAAAGGCTGTCATCAAAGCGCACGCCAAAGCGCACCAGAACCATTTTCGATTGAGCATATTTTTCTCCTGACTTTTTAATTTTTTCACAACAATGTTCTAAAAAATATTTGACTTGTTTTTTGAGAGGGCAAGCAATAAAAAAAATGTTGAGCGGGGCAGATTGTTCATTATGTACGGATACAAAGAGCGCGGAAGCGCCCTTTTTTGAATCATACCGCCGTTATTTTTTCAATCGCGCCCCTTGCCGGAATCTGCGAATTCCATGAGCTCGGCGGGATAGGGTTCAAAGAAAGTCTGCGAGGCAAGATAATTGTTTTCAAATCGGGCAATCCACGACCTGACCCGTTTGATGGGCGCGCTCAAGGGTATTTTTGCAGCGCGATAATCCTCGAGGATTTGCATGAAGCGAGTCTTTTCCCGCGCGGGGATCTGCTTTGAGAAATAACCGAAGGCGTGCATGAGGGTGTTGATGTTGGCGGCGCGGCGGGACGGGGCGGCAAGCGCCAAGCGCAAATGAGCGCCGTATTCTGCAACCACATTTTCTAACGGATTATTTTCATGATTCGCCGCGATTTTTTCCAGAGCCCGCATCTCCTTTTGATGATTTGCCATAAGGAGCAGTTCATTGTTATTGTGAAACTCGACCAGTTTTTTCATGGCAGGCTTGCGTATGATTTCCCTGAATCGCGCAAAGGCAAAGAGCCGCGCGAGATAATGTCCGCGGATGCCGAAATCATAAAGCCGCCCCTCTTCTTCCAGCGGCGTCAGCGGCAGACGCTCCCGCACAACGCCGGCAAAAAAACCTTTTCCCTTTTGTAAGATTGCGCCAGCCTTGCCCAACCCCGGATACACCTTGACCGAGTTGATGCCGCACGAAGGCGAGCGAGATTTTAGCAAAAAGCCATCCGCCTCTGATACGCCCGATATAAACGAATCGGCAAATTGCCGCATTTTATCTGTCACATCTTTTCCTGTGGAGGGTTGAATTAAACGCAATTCATTATTCAAAAGGACGACGCGAATCGGGTCTCGCGGGACGCCCAACCCGATTTCCATTTCAGGGCAGACGGGGCGGAACTCCACATAGGGTTTCATCCGCTCCACAAAAACATCCGGCAGGCATTCGCCATTATATCGGCAAGCGGCAAAGCCAAGGCATTTGCTCACAACCACCACAGGGCGCGGAAAAGCGTTCACAATCATTCCTTTTTTTATTCGCGAACGCCGGCGAAGAATTGCTCCAGACCGCGCACAATCGCTTCCGCCTGGTGATTTTGATAATCGGGATTAAGCAGACGCGCCTCATCATAAGGATTATCCATGAACGCCTGCTCGACAAGCATTCCCGGAATGCGGGTTTCGCGCAATGGGTAATAATTGAAATTCCCCACCACGCCGAACTCGCCCCATTCCAGTTTAAGGAGCTCGTCATATACCATTTTAGCGACGGGTTCGCAATGCTTTTCCTTAAAATAAGTGCTCGTTCCCGAAACACGGAAGAACCCGCGGCGGGAACCGGCGGCGTTGGCATGTATGCTTAAAAGGAAAACAGCATCTGCCTCAATCGCCATTTGGACGCGTTCTTCGAGAGAAGGATTCGAATCGCCGGGGCGGGTTTCGATGATGGATGCGCCTTTTTCTTCAAGGACTTTTCGCACCGCCTTGACGGCGTTATAATTGATGGTCTTTTCCTTTGTGCCCATATTGCCGACAGCGCCGGAGTTTGTCCCGCCATGCCCCGCCTCAAGGGCGATTTTTAATCCTTTCAGCGGCGAGTCCGGCTCGGAGGCGAACTGCGGCGCGCGCCGAACGTATATCGTCAATGTGTTGCCCTTTTTCTCCATCCAGTATCCCCAAATCATTTTTGTATGGACAGGCACCTTCAGCCGAAAGCGTCCGTCTTCCATCTGCTCGCCGGTGACCGGACCGATTATCTTTGCCTTGCTGTTATGGCTGAACCATGTGGTGGCGAAAAAGGTGTTGAACATATCCACATACAAAAAATTAGCAGGCTGCGTTTCCGGCGTGATTGCGATAACAATATTTTCTTTCATGCCAATCACAATCTTGTCATATTTGTCATCGCCGATGATATTGCAATAGGTAAAAAAAGCCTGCGGCAGGGGCGTTCCATCGGGGAGAATTTGAAGCCTTTTCTGGCTAACCCACCCTGTTAAAGATTCGGAGAGCCTAATCCGATAATCCTCTCCGAGAAATCCGATGACTTCCATGCGCGTGCCTTTTGGAACCTCGGAGAGATATGGACCGCCGAGCCGCACCGTATGGGTTCCGAAAAGGATTCCAGTTTTATCCGCTGTTATTTCGCCCACGCGAACTTTAGCGCTATCCCACACCTCGATTTTGTTTTCTGAAATAATTTTTGATTTTGTTTTGGACATGCCTTTTGGCGATTTGATTTTTACAATAACATGGGAGGGGTTGGCGACAAAATTGGCGGGGATTTTATAGACGCTGCGATAGGTGGCGGTGGTTTCGCCCTCTTCGGCGGAGGCTTCTGTCAAAGGGATGCGCGCCTTATCTTTGAAAAGATACGCGGTCAGATTTCTGCCGGGGAGACCTTGGACTTTGATTTCGATTGTGTCGCCGGGCAAAAACGCCCCGTCCTTTTTTGGGGAGACGAAAGTAAAATCCGCCTTCTTTTTTTCGTTATCCCGCTCGTCCTCCTTGCGGATGATTGTCAAGACGCGCGTTGTCGTGGAACTGCCATCGGAGGCGACGGCTGTCGCGCTGATTTTATTTTCGCCCATTTTGAGAGGGATGTTGTCCATGGCAAAGGCGCCGGTTGAAAAGACCTCGACCTTTTTTCCCTGAATATAGATTTGATTTCCCGGCAGCGTGCGTCCCAGAAGATGAACCATCGCAGCATTGGTTTTCGAATTTTCCTTTGGCTCAAAGATGTGGAAGAAAACATCCGCTCTCGCCTGTTTTGCCTGAACGGGAATTGTAACATTCACAACCTCGCCGGCTTGGACAGAGCTATAGCTCTGGTTCAATTCAGGGCTTCCGATAAAAGCGACACGAATATTCACCGGAACAGGCGGCACTTTGAGAAAAGCAAACCGTCCGTCGGCGCCGGTTGTCCATCTTTGTCTAAAGACCGCCTCTTTTTGAATTTTCGCATCTTTTGTTTCCGGTTCAATGGAAACCCAAGCGTCCTCCAGCGGCTCGCCGGTTTCATCGGTGACAGTTCCGAGTATGATGCCGTATTCCGGTTTGACTTTCCAGATGAGGGCGGGGAAATCCGCTTTGTTTTCGTAAATGGTTTCGCCCAGGCGCTCCATCACGCCGCTTTTTTTGGCGGAGCCATAAGCAAAAAGAACTGTTCCCTGAATGCCCGCTTTGCGGCTGTATAAAATCTGATTTTTGTTTTCATCGGCTTTTCCCGCCGAGCCAAAAAGCCGTTGCCCGCCGACCAGATGCTCTTTGCCGATGCCTTTGACAAAGTCATCCACCAGTTCCTGATAGTTCGGCTTTGGGTCGTTCATGTCCCAGTAAATCATCGGCATAAGCAAGTCCATCGAACCGAGACGCACCCAGTTCCATGTGTCCTGATAATAATCGTGAAAACCGCTGCTAAATTTGTCGTATCCGGGAACGTTGTGGCGGTTGTAAATACCCCACGCGGCGCAGGAGACTATGATGTGGGGTTTGAGCGCCATGACTTCCGCATACACATCATTGGTGAATTTATCAAGTTGCTCGCGCTGCCAATCGAACCATTCGAGCCGGTTGGGGTTTCCGCGCCCGTAAAAGCGTTTTACGCTGATAGGGTCGCGGCTATAAACAGCGCCGGGATAGCGGATGCGGTCGAAGTGAATCCCGTCAATATCATAGCGCGTGACAAGGTCTTTGATAACGGCGCGTACATGCGCCATAGCATCGGGTATGCCGGGAGAGAGATACCAGTATTCGGCTTTGGAGGGATCCATCATATTGCCCTTATCGTCATAGCAAACCCACGGCTCGGCGGAGTCGGGTCCATGCAGATAATAGGGATGCTCCGGTGTGGTATGGGGCGGCGGTGTGAATTCGCGCCTCCATGAAAAAAGAGGAACAGGATTCAAATAAGCATGAAATTGAATGCCGCGTTTATGCGCTTCTTCGATGGCAAAAGCCAGCGGATCAAAACCCGGATCCTTGCTGCCGAAAAGGGGCGACCAAGGTTCAAGGGTGCTGGGATAGAGTGTGTCGCATTGCCCGCGCACCTGAAAGACCGCTGTGTTGAAATTTGCTTTTTCCATATCGGTGAAAATCTGGAGGATGTTTTCCTTGCACTTTTCCGCATCCTCAGAAGGCCATTCAAAACGCGTAATCCAGAGGGCTCGGAACTCCGGTGTTTCGGCTTTTGCCCTGCTTCCTCCGCCCAAAAACAGGCAAAGGATAAACGTTAGATAAAATGCAACCCTCAGGTTTTTCATCTTGCAATCCCCCTTTTATGATTTTCATTAGGTTAATGTTGATACGAAAAACTAACATCGAAAGTCAACGGGGTTTTATCTTATTTCACGAAAAAGGATAGGAAACATGAAACTAACGAAACACATTGCCGCCTTTTTTTGTCTGGTTCTTTTATGCCAGTGCGCATGGTTCAAAAAAACGCCCGAGACTGCTCCGATTACACCCGAAGAAGAACTCCGCAATGCGCTTATTGAAAAGTTGTTCACGCCAGAAACACGCAACGGTTTCTGGGGCGTTATCGTCAAAAAACTCGGCGATGAAAAACCGATTCTCTATTGGAACGGCGGCAAGAATCTTTTACCCGCCTCCAATATGAAACTGTACACCACCGCGGCGGCGCTCGCCCTTCTTGGCAAAGACTTCCGTTACGAAACGCTCATCTACACAACCGGCGAAATCGGCGCAGACGGCGTCCTGCGCGGAGATGTTATAATCCAAGGCAGCGGCGATCCCGCCATATCGGGACGCTACGTCCCCGGCACGCTCACAACAGACATCATCTTGAAAGGGTGGGTTGCGGCGCTGCGGTCAAAGGGCATTAAATCCATCGAGGGCAATATCATCGGCGACGATGATTACTTTGCCGATTACGACCTTGAAGGGACTTGGGAAAACGACGACCTTTTTTATTGGTATGCGGCGCCCTCCACAGCGCTTGCCATCAACGACAACCTTTATGATATTTTTATCACGCCCGCAAAAAATGCAGGCGAAAAGGCTCTGCTCGAATACAAACCTAAAACAAATTATGTAACCTTCAAATGCGACGTTATCACAACCGACGCAAAAGGGAGAACGGATATTGATTTTTTGCGAGGTTGGGAGGATAATAATGTCCAAATATTCGGACAGATACCGCTCGGCGGCAGACGATACCGCGACAAGGGTTGCGTTTACAATCCCACGCTTTATGCCGCCACGCTTGTCCATGAGTCGCTCACCAGCGAGGGCATCAGCATCAGCGGCAAGCCGATAGACATGGACGATTTTACAGCGGAGGAAAAAGAGGAAATCCGCGGCAGAGGCAAACCGCTCCACACGCATCTTTCGCCGCCCATCACTGACATTATCCGCTATGTGAATAAGTATAGCCAGAATTTTTACGCAGATATGCTCCTCAAAACTTTTGGGAAAAAATTCAAAGGCGAGGGGACGTTCCGAGCGGGCGCTCGAGTCGTGCGCGAATTTATTAAGGAAGCCGGCGCGCCGGACGCCGATAATTTCTTGATGCGGGACGGTTCCGGGCTTTCTCGGCGCAACTTTGTTCAACCGCGCCAAACCATCCGCCTTCTTGAATACATGGCTTCGCACCCTGATTTTGAGGCGTTTTATGACTCGCTGCCAATTGCAGGCGTGGACGGCACTATCGGCAGCCGAATGAAACAGCCGCCAGCAAAAAATAACATCCGCGCCAAAACGGGATTTATCTCTCATACACGCTCCCTTTCCGGCTACGCGGATGACCGCAGCGGCGCGCGCTGGGTTTTTTGCTTTATGTGCAACAACTTCACTGCAGATGTGGGCAGCGTGGACGACCTCATTGACGAAATATGCCAGATTTTGGCAAATTACGGAAATGGCGCAAACGAGTAATCTTGAATAACCTATTGCATTGAAAAATCGCAGCAGGGCGGCATTCAGCAGATTACATCACCCAGATTCTTCAAAATAGTTACAATTTGTTAAAAGTTGAATAAATTAATCACAAAAACAGCGCGGTCAAACCATGCTCAGATTTTCACCGCCTCCTCCCATTTTTCAACTTCCAACAAACACATTTTTTTATCTTGAAGAACCAAGGGCGGGGATTTTTTAAGGGAAATTTTCTTGCATTAAAAAGGGTATCTGCTTAATTGTTATTAAAATGTTATGATGGGAGCATATTAAAATATGAAATATATTATTTTTCTTGGCGATGGGATGGCTGACGAGCCAATTGAAAGCCTTGGCGGTAAAACCCCGCTTCAGGCGGCGCTCAAACCCAATATGGATAAGATTGCCCGCGAGGGTCTATCCGGCTCCTTTCTGACGCTGCCCGACGGTTTCCCCACCAGTTCCGATGTGGCAAATCTTTCCGTTCTCGGCTATGACCTTGCCACATGCTACACAGGGCGGGGACCTTTGGAAGCGGGCGCGCAGGGCATTGACCTTGCCCCAAACCAGATAGCCCTTCGCTGCAACCTGATAACTGTTCTGGATGGCGTCATCGAGGATTATTCCGGCGGGCATATTTCCAATGAGGATGCCGCGGAACTCATGAATGCGATGCAGGAAAAATTCGGCTCGGATAAAGTCCGCTTTTATCCCGGCGTCAGCTATCGCAACCTCCTTATTCTCACCGGCGATGAATTTTCCGCAGACCTTGACTACGCCAAGCCGGACAGTTCGCACGGGTTGAAATATGCCGAAATTTTAATCTCGCCGAAAAATCCGGCGGCAACCTATACGGCGGATTTTGTTAACAACCTGACCATGCGCTCGAAGGATATTCTGGAAAGCCATCCCGTCAACCTCCGGCGCAAGGCGAAGGGCGAGCTGCCCGCCAATCTGATTTGGCCATGGAGTCCGGGCGGGAAACCTGCGCTCATCCCATTTGAGGAAAAATACGGCAAAAAGGGAGCGGTCATCAGCGCGGTGGATGTGATTTTCGGCATCGCCCATTTTGCGGGCATGGAGCGTATCAAAGTTGCCGGCGCCACCGGTTTTGTTGACACAAATTATGAGGGCAAGGCGGAAGCCGCCATCAAGGCGTTGGAGAAAAATGATTTTGTGTATCTGCACGTGGAAGCCATTGACGAGGTCGGGCACATGGGCGACCTGCCGCTCAAAATCAAAACCATCGAGGATTTTGACCGCCGATGCGTCGGGCATTTCATGAATAATTTCAAAGGCAGTTTTCGCGCCGCAATTCTGCCCGACCACCCCGTCCCCGTTAAAAAGCGCAAACATACCCGCACACCTGTTCCTGTTTCCCTTTGCGGACCCGGCATCAATCGGGACGAGGTTCAGACTTATGACGAGGCGGCATGCCCGAAAGGCGCGCTTGGTTTATTGAAGGGCGACGAGCTGATGAAGAAACTTTTTGAATGATAAACAGCGGATGGCGCATTAAGCGTTTTTTAAAATGAAAATCATTGAACTAAAAGAGCGCTGGCAGTTTCGCATGGCGGAAAAAGAAGACCTTGCCGAGGCTGCCTGCAACAGCGTTGAAAAAGCCTCAGCATCGGGAGAATGGCTGACGGCGCAGGCGCCGGGCTGCGTCCATCTTGATCTTATGGCGCATGGCAAAATCCCCGACCCATTCCTTGAAACCAATGAACTGGCTGTGCAGTGGGTGGAGGGGTGCGAATGGCTTTATAAAACATCTTTCAAAATTACGGAGCCTCAAAAAAATCCTGCGCGGCGGTATGAGCTTCAATTTAACGGCATTGACACCTATGCCGCGATTTTTCTCAACAATAAGAAAATAGCCGAAACTTCCAGCATGTTCATCCCCTTTAGGTTTGATGTGACGGAGATGGTGAAAAAAGGGACGAACAGCCTTCTTATTCTTTTTTACTCTTCTTATAAATGCGCAAAGGAATTGGAAAATCAATACGGCGCGCTGCGGGGCTTTTTTGACCAGACGCGCCTTTACAGCCGCCGGGCGCAGTATCTAACCGGCTGGGACTGGGCTCCCAGACTCTCCGGCGCCGGGTTGTGGCGTCCGGCGCGGGTTGTTCAGTGGGAGTCTGCCCGCATTTTGGATGCTGCGGCGCTGACGCTTCAACTATCCGCAGGTCTTTCGCGCGCGGATATGAGAGTGGATATTCTCTGCGAGGCAATAGACGAAATGGAGGCGTCCATCCACGCCGAAATTTTGCTCGATGGAAAACGCATCGTTTCCTTTGATGAACCGATGCGACTTTCGCAGGAACCGCAAACGCTGATAAAAGAAATTTCCATTGATGAACCCGTTCTTTGGAAACCCCGCGATTTGGGCGAACCGCGGCTCCATGAACTCCTCGTACAAATCCGCCGCAATGATGATATCCTTGACGAAAAGCGCATCCCTTTCGGCATCCGAACCATCCGTCTGAATCAGGATCTGGACGCCGACGGCAGGAAGTTCCTTTTTGAGGTGAACGGCGAACCGGTTTTCATGAAAGGTATGAACTGGGTTCCGGCGGATTCCTTTCTGCCGCGAATCAAGGAGGAAGACTACCGCGAATGGGCGGCGCTTGCGGCGCGCGCAAATGCCAACTGCTTGCGCGTCTGGGGCGGCGGCGTGTATGAGGATGACGCCTTCTACCGAGCCTGCGACGAAAATGGGATTTTTGTCTGGCAAGATTTTATGTTTTCTTGCGGGGAATATCCCGAAGAGGAATGGTTTTTGAATCTTGTGCGGCGGGAGGCGGAGGAACAAATTCGGCGTCTGCGCAATCATCCCTGCGTGGCGCTTTGGTGCGGCAATAACGAAAACGAATGGCTTTTTGCTCCGGAGCCGCGCAGCCGTGAAAATTACAAAGGGCACAAAATTTTCACAGAACTTTTGCCGGCTGTCTGCGCGGAACTGGATGGGACGCGCCCTTATTGGGCTTCCAGCCCGCATGGCGGCGGCGACCCGAATAGCCCCGCCGATGGCGACCGCCATAACTGGGAGGTCTGGGGCAACTGGCGGCGATATGAGGAATATGCCAAAGACAATGGACGTTTTATCAGCGAATTCGGATTTCAATCCGTCCCGCGCAATCGCACCATTTTTGCTTTTACACAAGAGCGAGACCATCAGCTCAATTCCCCTTCTTTGCAGCATCACGAAAAAATGACCGAAGGGCTGGGGAGAATGATCCGATACCTTTGGTCATACGTCCATCTGCCGCGCAATCTCGACGAGCTCGGGTATTATTCTCAGATGCTGCAGGGCGAGGCGCTCAAGATGGGCATCCAGCACTGGCGCAGCCGAAAATTTAAAACGGCGGGCGCGCTTATCTGGCAGTTCAATGATTGCTGGCCTGCCATCTCTTGGTCTCTTGTGGATTATTTCCGCCGGCCCAAGGCGTCTTATTATTACACACGCCGGGCGTTTGCCCCGATTCTGGCGGCGTTGACATTTGAGCCAGCCGCCGATTGCAACGTTTCCCGACCGGAAACCGTTCGCGGACAGGTTCGCTGCACGCTTGTCAACGACCTTCCAGAGCCGCAAGTTGGCGATGCGGTCCTTAATGTTTACACCCTGAAAGGGGTGAAAATCTTTGAGCGCATCTCAAGCCTTTGCATTCCGCCCAATGGCAGCCTTTCCATCGGCACTTTTTCACTCGGCGGATTATGGATTACGCAACCCGGGTTTGAGTTTATCACCTTGCGTTTCATGCAGAACGGTCGCTCCGTATCCGAGGACACTCTGCTTTTGCAACCTGTAAAATATCTCCAGCTGTCTAAACCCGACTGGCGCCATCTTCGGATTACGCCGCGTTCAGAAAGGGAGTATGAAATCACGCTCAAAAGCGACATTTTTATAAAATGCGTCAAGATATTCCTGAACGCGCAGGCATGGGAGGATGCGGCTTTGGAAAAACAATCGAACGCCATTTCGCCTCCGATTCCCGAGTATTCATTGGATGATAATTTCTTTGACCTGATTCCGAAGCAGCCTAAAACAATTCGATGCCGATTTGAGAGCGATGTCCCCGCAACGCTTTTCAAGGCGGCGTTGACTTTTCAAACGATGAACGACCTGCGGGTTCGTCCCCAAAGCCAATGAGCAAAAATCTTTCATATTCCGCCGCGCGGCATTCTTCTTCGCGGGCGCTGACCGCCTCGGCTGGATTGATTATGGCGCTGACCATTCTTTCGCGTCCGTTTGGAATAATTCGGGAGGCGGTGAATGCGGCATATTTTGGAACGCGCGCGGAGTTGGATATCTTTCTTTTGGCAACCTCCATCCCCATCTTTCTGTGCACCATACTGGGCGGCGGGCTTGCACAATCGGTTGTGCCGGGGCTTTCCCTTGCAGTTGAATCCGATGATAATAAAAAATGGGAGCTCTTAACGCGCCTTGCCATCTGGACATTTTGCCTATCCTGTCTGATTGCGTTTGTCAATTATTTGGCGGCGCCCTTCGTTATCCCTCTGCTTTTTCCGCCGGAAATGAACAAGGCGGCGCTCCGTATGGGTGTTCGGGGATACCGCCTCATGACACCGGCGCTCATCGGCGGGATGCTCTCCGGACTTTTTGTTGGCGCGGCGAATGTTTTCCATTGTTACAGGCACACCACGTTGCGTTCCATCGCCTATAACAGCATGATTATCCTTGCCGTGTTGCTTTTTTACAGCCGGCTTGGGGTGTTTAGCCTTGGTGTTGGAATTCTGGCTGCTGAGTTTTCGCAGCTTCTGGTTGTGCTTCCTCCGGTGGCGGCGCGGGGATTTATCTTCCAATCGCCTACGGAGGAAATCCGCCCTCATTCGTTGCTTGTCTTGAACGCCTTTATTCCTGCTGTTCTGCTGGCGGGCGCGGCGCAGGCGAATTATCTTGTGGATCAAAAATTGGCGTTGCCGCTTGGCGAGGGGTGTGTCTCATCGTTGAACTATGCATGGCGTTTGATTCTTTTGCCGGCAACGCTTTTAGGCGTCGCCTTTTCAACGCCGCTTCTTTCCTTTTTAAGCCGCGAGGAGGCAAGGCAGAATCGCGCGGCGGCGGGGCGCCTTTTTTCTCAGACGGTTGCCATGCTGGTCTTTTTTTCTATTCCCATAACTTTTTTTATTTTGATGACTTGCAGGGATATTATCTCCATTTTATATGCTTGGGGCAGATTTGGAGAAAAGGGAATTATCCTGACTTCGATGGCGCTCTTTTTCTACACGCCGGGGTTGCCGTTTCAACTCCTGCAACCTTTGTGCGTGGCGGCGTTTCTTGCCATAAAAAAACCTTGGATTCCGGTTTTTGTCAGTCTTCCGCTGGTGCCGCTCAACTGGCTGCTGGATAGGACGATGATGATTATTTTTGCGGGGAATCGCATCTTTGCGCATGCCGGGATCGCCCTTGCCACAAGTCTGATATTTGTGATTAATGTCACCCTGCTCTATATCCTTTTGCGGCGTTATTTAAAAACGGACGAGCGGCTCGAACTCCTCGGCAAACACACCGCATTTCTTTTTTGCGTCGCCCTGCTTTTTGCAAGTGTCTGGCAGGTTTATACGCTGGGGCAGGGGGTTGCGCCACGAACACGCGGGATTATCCTGTGCGAGATTCTCTCCGCCGGCACCCTCACCCTTGGCGGGTATATGCTTTTAGCTCATGCCTTTCAGATAAAAATCCTTGACTCGCTTGCAGACCTGCGCGGAAGGGTATCAAACGATTTGGAGGTGTAATAATGCCAATCACGGAACAAAAAATCCTGGATGTCCTGCTCAATATCAGCAACTTTGTCGGCTCGGTGATGGAGATTGACGATATTCTTAAAACAATCGCCGAGCAGACGGCGGAGGCGATGAACGTCCCTGTGTGCTCCATTTATTTGATTGAGTTGGAAGAGCCTCACGATATTGTGCTGCGCTCCACAAATGGACTGGATCCGGAAATTGTCGGCCGGGCGCGATTCAAAATGGGCGAAGGCATCCCCGGATGGGTGGTTAAGCATAACCAGCTGGCTGCCTTTGAGGACGCTCCCAAAGACCCGCGTTTCATGGCAATTCCCGGCGCCAGCCGAGAGGAGAAACTCCATGCCTATCTCGGCGCCCCGCTCCGCATACAGGATGAGGTCATCGGCGTGATGACCGCCCGCAAATTCGAGGTCTATGAATACACCGACGTCGAGATCACCCTTTTTGAAACCATCAGCAAACAGGTTGCTATCGTTATTGAAAAAGCGCGGCTTTATCATCAGAAAATAACCGCCGAAAAAATGGCTATGGTCAGCGTCAGCCTTTCAGAAATTGCCCATTACATCAAAAACATCCTCCAAAGCATGGAAGGCGGCGCTTGGTTTGTGGATCGCGGACTCAAAAGCGGCGACATAGAAAAGGCGCAAAACGGGTGGAAACTCCTTCAGAAATCTATAAAAAAAATCAGCTACCTTGTGGAAAACATGCTCAACTATTCCCGCCCTATTCATTTCGACCTTGAACGGGGCAACATCAACGCCCTCCTTGTGGAAATCCTCAACTCTGTTGTAGATACGGCGGCGGAGCGGCACGTCGAGATTAAGCCCGACTTTGCCCAAAATCTTCCCGACATCTTTTTTGATTGGGATCGCATGTATGACTCTTTGCTGAACATGATTTCCAACGCGATGGACGCCATCCCAGAAGAACGCGCGGGGCTGATTATTCTTAAATCATCATACGATAAAGAAAAGAAACGCGTGATCGTTGAAATTATTGATAACGGCACCGGCATCCCCGAAGAAAGCAGAGAGCGGATTTTTCTTCTTTTCTTCAGCACCAAAGGTCGCCGCGGAACAGGCATCGGTTTGACGGTCACAAAAAAGGTCATCGAAGAGCATGGCGGCAAAATATGGTTCGAAACCAAAACGGATGAAGGCACCCGTTTTGTCATTGAACTCCCACTTTCTGAAAATAAAAAAATCTCTCAGATGATAATATAATTTTTTTTACGATTTAGGAGAAAATTACGCTGCAAGCTGAGAAAAAAAATTCCCCGATTTTTTTATTGCCAACATGCCAAGCGCGAGGACTTTGACGCCGGACAGTCCGACGGCGTTTCATAGCGTTGCCGCCCGCCCGATGCTTGGCGGTTTTCTCAAAATGCGCCTTTTGCGGAAGCGTTCTTTATCCTAAGGCAACAAAAATATTTTTGGAGCGCCGCTAATGAAAATCTCAACTATCATTCCATGTGCCTTCTTAATAATCATTCTTTTTGCTTCTTTGTCTTTTGCAGAAAAGGAATTGCCTGTCTTTGATTTTGCCACAACAGAGGCGGCAAGGGCGGCGTGGACCCCTGCAAAAGGCGTCGCGCGGGTGGGGCTTTTTGATGGATTCCCGCCGTTGGAAAAACAAGGCGTCAGATTTCCATGCAACTTTTCCAGCGTGGATTCTCGTTGTTATTGGGATATGAATACCTCCGAGGATCTTACCAGCTACACGCTTATTAAATTGAGAATTCATGTCTCCAATCCAAACCCGATAACATCATTCACGCTTTATTTCCGAAGCGGAAGCGGCTGGTATAGCGCCACATTTTCCGGGCTTCAAAAGGGCTGGCAGGTCTTGAGCCGTTCGCGGGCGGATTTTAATTTTTCCGGCACGCCGACAGGCTGGCACGCCATCAATGGCATCCGCATCTCCCCATGGAAGGGTTTGAACGTTGATACGGAAATCATCGCTAACTCTCTCCTCCTTATGAACGCCAAAACATTTTTGGTTAAGGGGACAAAGAGCACAAGCGCGGGCACCGCCGAATCCACAAACGCCCTGATAGCCTCCTGCCTTGACGCCGTTGGAATCGAACACACTCAGATTACGGAAGAGGATGTTGAATCAGGCGGGTTAAAGAATTCCAAACTTGCCATATTTCCGTATAGCAACAACATGTCAGCCGAAGAGATTGCGCAAATCCAAAATTACGTTGCCTCCGGCGGTAAGATTATAGTCTTCTACACCGCCCCACAGGCGGTCTTCACACTTTTGGGATTGCAGAATAAAGGCATCTCTGGCATCGCCGCCAAAGCCATGCGTTTCCGAACGGACATCGTTGAATGTATTCCGCCGTATATTCAACAAGCCTCTTGGAATTTTTTCAACGTGCAACCCGTCGCCTCCGATGTTCAGGTTCTTGCCAATTGGGAAGATGCGGAAGGGACGCAAACTCTGGGCGCGGCATGGACTATCGGCAACAACGGGGCGTATATGTCGCACATTCTGCTCAGCGATGATCTGGAGAATAAAAAGAAATTAATGTCGGCGCTCGTTTCTTATTTTGTTCCGGAAACGAAATGGGATATTGTAACAAGGGCTTTCGAAGGTATCGGCAGAATAGGCGAATACTCAAATTACGATGAAGCGGTTTTGGGCATTCGCAAATCGGGCTCGACGACCCCGCGGGCTTTTCTTGTTGAAAAAAACATTACCGCTTCAATCTTTTATCGGAACGAGGTTTTAGATTCGCTGACATCGGGGACGTATTGTCAGAACCTGGATCTGATAACAAGTTCCCGGCTGCATCTGCTTGAGGCTTATTATCTGGCGCAAAAATCCCTGACGCCTGAGTTCCGCGCCGTCTGGGCGAGCTACAACCACTCGTCGGGTCCGTATGTGGATGGTTGGGACAAAATGGCAATTGATTTGGCGCAAAACCGATTCAATGCCGTCATGCCTTATATGGCAACAGGGGGAGTTGCCCATTATAATAGCCAGTTTCTTCCCCACTCAGATATCTATAATCAAAGGGGAGACCATATCGCCGCTTGCGTTAAGGCATGCAAGCCGCGCGGGATTGAGACGCACGTTCGCAAACTGAGCTGGTTTTTATATTTTGCTCCGCAAAGTTTTATTGACGACATGCGCAACCAGAAAAGAACGCAGGTTGATGTGAACGGTAACCCTGTGGACTGGCTTTGCCCGTCGCATCCGCTCAATTATGAGCTCGAAATAAACGTCATGCTCGAAATTATTGATAATTATGATGTGGATGGAATCCATTATGATTATATCAGGTATCCCGATGAGACCTGCTGTTATTGTGAGGGCTGCCTGGAAAGATTTCAAAAAGACACCGGCAACACAGTTGTCAACTGGCCCCTTGATTGCTATAGCGGACCGCTCAAAGAGGCTTATCGGGAATGGCGGCGCGAGCAGATTACGCGAGTTGTGCGCGGGATGAGGCAGGCTGTGGCTCAGCGCGATAAAAAAGTTCAAATATCCGCCGCTGTTTTTTCAGGTTATCCCTCCTGTAAATCATCTGTGGCGCAGGATTGGGTTTCGTGGATTGAAAATGGCTATCTTGATTTTGTCTGCCCCATGGATTATACCGACTCCGGCGCGCGGCTTGAAAACCTTTTAGAATCACAATTAAATTACACGGCGGGGAAAGCGCCTTTATATCCGGGCATAAGCATCAGTTCCGAAGAAAAATCTCTTTCGGCGGATAAGATAATTGAACTGATTTTGGTGACGCGCAAATATCGAACAAACGGCTTTATTATATTTGTCTATAACACTACCCTTTCGGAAAAAATTTTGCCGAATTTGCGCAAGGGAATCATATCAGATCCGGAAAAGACGGGGATGATTTTGCATTAAACGCAGGAATTATTTAATATTATTAATTAACCCTTCCGAATTCAATCGGTTTTACAAAAGATATAATCATTTTTTTGTAAAAAAGTCTTGACGCCGCTTTGACGCATTTGCGAGTGATTAACGTAATTTAATGTAAATGAAAGAAAACGGATGAGAAATCCTTCTGTCGCCTCTGTTATGAATAATGTCCTCACAGTTCAAGATGTCGCCGAAATGCTTAAAGTCTGCCCGCGCACAGTTTTGAACATGGCGAACCGTGGCGAAATCCCCGCCTCCCGCATCGGGCATCTCTGGCGGTTTGATGAAAGCGAGATTCTTTCTTGGCTCAAGGTCAAATCGGAATCGCGCCCTCAGCAAAAAAGCAACATCCTCAACGGGCTGCCGCCTTCCATTATGGAACTCATTACGCCCGATTGCGTGCGCGTCCAAAAATCTGTGGTGGACAAACGCCATGTCCTTGAAGACCTGACCACCCTTGCCATCCGCTCGGGCAGGCTCACGGATTACACCGCGCTTCTGCGCTCCATCGAAGAGCGCGAGTCCATGTTCTCGACGGCAATGGATGAAGGGATCGCCTTTCCGCATCCGCGCCGTCCTCTGGAAGGATTGCAGGAACCGTTGCTTGCGATTTTAATCGTGGAGCAGGGTGTGATATTTGGCGCTCCATGCGGCGGCAAGACTTATGTATTCGTTCTTTTTTGCGCCCCTGATGATTCCGCCCACGTGCGTATGCTGGCGCGTCTGGCTCGCATCTTCTATCAGCAGAAGAAACTAATTTCCAAATTGCGCCGCATGCAAAACCCCGAATTAATTATTCAGGAACTTATCAACGTCGAGCGTGAAAAAATCGCCGAAGGTTGTCAGAAATAATTGCTTTTAATATAAAGGAGTAAAAAAATGTCTGGGAATCCAATGTTAACGGAGACCAAATACGGCGGCGGGCGTTCCACTCTGGAAGCGGAGATGCATCAATTAAATCTCAGCCCAGAAATGATTCGCTATTGTCAGACAATCAGCCGACGCTATCAAAACCCGATTGTGGAACTGCGCGCGGGCGTCTGCACCGGCTGCTGGATGGCGCTTTCGACCGCCAAGCGTCAGGACATTGAGACAGGCGACGGCAATGACATTTGCGAGCATTGCGGTCGTATTATTTTTTACGAAGAAGTATAACCTTTTATTTTTCAGCCAATCGTGAACTGCCAATTCAATTAGAAAAGCCCCGCTGCATCCAATGGAATTCATAACCCACATCCTAAACACAATAGGCAAAACGCCGATGATAAGGCTTTCGGATTTGGGTGCGGGCAATGTTTATGCCAAAGCGGAGTTTTTAAATCCCGGCGGCAGCATTAAAGACCGCATTGCCAAACACATCATCGAGCGCGCGGAAGAATCGGGTTTTTTGAAAAAAGGCGCCGTTATCGTAGAGCCGACATCCGGCAACACAGGCATCGGCTTTGCCCTCGCCGGCGTGCGGCGCGGTTATAAAGTCATCATCGTCATGCCGGAGGATATGAGCGAAGAGCGCAAGAAAATCATTCGCGCGCTTGGGGCAGAATTGGTTCTCACGCCTAAGGAAAAAAGTATCTCGGGCGCGGTGGAAAAAGCGTTGGAAATTAAAGCCTCCCGCCCGGATGTTTACCTCCCGCAGCAGTTCGAAAATCCATGGAATCCCGAAGCCCATTATCTGAACACCGCGCCTGAAATCTGGAATCAGATGGAAGGCGAGGTGGATGCTTTTGTGGCGGGCGTGGGCAGCGGCGGAACGCTCGGCGGCGTCGGCAAATACCTGAAAGAAAAAAATCCCGATATTAAAATTGTGGCGGTGGAACCGAGCAACTCGGCGGCGCTTTTAGGTCACGAACCCGAGCTGCATCAGATTCAGGGCATCGGCGACGGCTTCATCCCCCCTGTTTTAGACACCTCGCTGATTGACGACGTTATCACTGTGACGGACGAAGACGCCGTCTATATGGCGCGGGAGCTTGCGCAGAAGGAAGGCGTTTTGGTGGGAACATCCTCCGGCGCAAACGTCTGGTCTGCCATCGCCCTTTCAAAAAAAATGGGACAGGGGAAAAATATTGTGACCATCCTCCCCGACCGCGTAGAGCGATACTTTTCAACAAGTCTCATCTGAAAAAATACTTTTACTATTTTGACGCCATCCATTTTCAAACAATGGACATTCGGCGTTTTTTTTATGAATGCCTATTATTCGGCTCAGCGCGCCAGCGGGGGGAAAAGCGGCGATGGGCGCGCAGCAATGCAAGGGGATAAAGCGTTCCGCGCCAGATTATGCCGCCGCGCCGCAAGGCAAGAAATCCCGAACGCAGCGTGAATAGCGTCATGAAGATAGTGCCGAGGGGCCAGAGGAAGGCTGAATAAACGGTCTGGCGCATCCATTTATTTACCAGTATAGAGACGATTATCGAGATGAGGAGCGTCGCCGCGCCCGCCAGTCTCATCAGAGGATGCCAACAGGGCAAAAAAGCGATGAAAGGCGACATCTCAAGTATGAAAAGCGCGGCAACGTTTGCGATTAATCGAAAGGGTTTAAATTCGCCGGCGGCGGCGAAGGCGTTTTTTTCCATGCCGCGCGCCATGGCTTTGAGCGATGGGTAGAATTGCACCTTTAACAATCCGATACCGCTGGCAACCGCCTGCCGAGCGCCGTTATATTTGAGCATCTGCCCCAGAGCAATATCGTCTATGACTTCAAGACGCAGCCATTCCAATCCAGATGTGCGCTCGAGGGCGCTGCGCCGAAAGAGGCTGAATGCGCCCGCGCCAACCGCCGCGCCTGAGCGGGGTTCCTCGACCTTTGATAAACGCCCCATAAGACACAATAGACGCATAAAATGCGAAATGACTGTGTCCAACAGCAGGCTTGATGTCAGAAATTGGGGCAGGAGGGCAAGGTGGTCTTTATCGCGGGAGAGGCAATAAGCCATGCTGCGGGAGAGGAGATCCGGCGAGAAATAAACATCCGCGTCGGTGAAGAGAATCCATTCCCCGTTAGCGGCTTCCAAGCCTTTTTGGAGGGCGTGCACTTTGCCGAGCCAGCCATCGGGCAGTTCCGAGATGCGGATGATGCGAAGGTTGGGAAATTGGGCGGCAAGGCGGTTGACAATTTGCAGCGTGGCATCTGTAGAGCGATCGTCCACGAGGATAAATTCCGCATTGGGATAATCGCTTTTGAGCCTGGAAAGGACGGCGAGTTCAAGGTGGTCGGCTTCGTTGCAGGCGGGCATGATGACGGAGACAAGCGGCGGCTTTGGCGGTAGCGGTAGTTCGAGTTTTTCAAGATGCGGGACGGCGCGCTTCAATTTTCTGTAAAAGAAAAAGGAAAGAATCCAATAATTCAGCGCCAAAATTAAGAGCAGATGAATTCCGAAACGGAGATATGTCATATAAATAACCTCATTACGATAATCAATAATGAGGGGCGGATGCGCAGCGCAAGGAAGAAAGGTTAAAGATTTTTCTTGCGTTGGATGGAGCGGCGGAGATATATTCTTTTCACTTGTTGCGCTGATAGAATTCGCGGGTGATTAGCTCAGTTGGTTAGAGCGTCGGCCTCACATGCCGAAGGTCACAGGTTCGAGTCCTGTATTACCCACCATATATAAGCCCCGCAGAAGTTCTGTTCAAAAGGGCGCTGCGGGGTTTTATATTTTCTTGCAAGCGCTAAAATGAGCGCGGTATGTTTCATGTAATATTTGCGAACAGAGCGGTGTAATCTTATGGAGCGGGAAAGTCCGGAATATGTGAAAATCTCGCTGGCAGCAGCCATGACGCTTGGGCTGGCGCGGGGGCGATTCTGGCGCGATGCGAAAATGACCTGCGTGAATTTGCTGCTTCATTATTCAGACGGCTGCAAAGCGAATTGCGCTTATTGCGGACTTTCGCGCTCGCGCATTGCCGATGAGCGGACATTCATCCGCGTCCCATGGCCTGTTCATGCAATGGACGACATCATCGCCGGTCTGCAAACTTCCTCAGTTGCGCGCCGGACATGTATTTCGATGGTTGTGCATTTCCGCGCCATAGAAGACACCCTTTTTCTTACCGAGCGCCTCGTGAATGAAACACCGCAGCCGGTTTCAGTCCTGCTCTCGCCGACTATTACGGATGAGAAATATTTGAAAGAATTGCAAAAAGCGGGCGTGGATAAAATCGGCATCGCCATTGACGCCGCATCGCCGGAAATTTTTGAGGAGCGGCGCGGGGCGGGGGTGACAGGTCCCCACAAGTGGGATGTTTACTGGCAGAGGTTTGAAGAGGCGATTGAGATATTCGGCAAGATGAACGTGGGAATGCATATCATCTGCGGACTGGGCGAGACTGAGCAGGATCTGGTTCGTATATTCCAGCGCGTGAAGGATATGGGGGCGTGCAATCATCTTTTTTCATTTTACCCAGAGCAGGGAACGGGGATGGGCAAGGATGAGCCGCCGCCTTTGGATTTTTATCGCCGCGTTCAGATTGCCTGTCATCTGATTGACGATGGTTATTCTTATTATCAGAACTTCGATTTTGATCCGGAAACGGAACAGATTATTGATTTCGGCGTGTCGAAGAACGTCCTCGACTGGGTGATTGACTCGGGCAAGCCTTTTATGACGCGAGGCTGCCGCAATTGCGGGGGCAAGGTGGATTGCAATCGCCCGTATGGAAATTCGCGTCCGGGACCCGAAGTGCGGAATTACCCCTTTGAGCCGACCAAAGAAGATATTGCTTTGATACGGCAGCAATTAAATCCAAAACCGCGCCGCAAGCGTTCCATCGTTTTCAGCGTGCCGAATACCAAACAATTTCATTCTGATAGCTATTCAAATCGGAACGGGAGCTCTTTTATCGGTGTATCCGTAACCGGGACGAGGTGCCATCTTTTATGCTCTCATTGCGAGGCAAAACTGCTTGCGCAAATGCCAAAGGCAACAACGCCGGAGGCGCTCTGGGAAATGGCGCGGAATCTGGCGGCGCGCGGCGGAAAGGGGATGCTAATCTCCGGCGGATGCAGCGCGGACGGCATTCTGCCCATTGAAGAATTTTCCGAAATTCTTGCCAGAATCAAAAGGGAGCTGGGGCTTTTGCTCACCGTGCATACCAAACTGGCAAACCCCGCATTTGCAAGCGCGCTCGCCCCGACAGGCGTTGATGCCGTGATGGTGGACATCGTCAATACAGATGTCCTTCAAAAGATTTATCATCTGAAAAATAAAACGATTGAGGATATCAAATCTTCGCTTCTTCTGCTTGAAGAGCATTCTCTGCCGATTTCTCCGCACATCCTTTTAGGTTTGAATGAAGACGGCAAGGATTCGGCAGAATTGCTTGATATACTCAAAGGACGCCGGCTCAAATCGCTGGTGATTGTGTTTCTGATGCCGCTGCCGCACACGGCAATGGCGGGCGCCTCCCCTATGCCGCTGACGGAGGTGAATCGTTTTTTTGATGCGGCAAGGAGCGCCTTTCCTGAAATCCCGCTCTATTTGGGTTGCGCCAAACCGGCGGGGAATTATCAGAAAAAACTGGAAATGCTCGCGCTCAAACACGGTTTTGACGGTATCGCATTTCCGGGAGACGAAATTGTTAAAATGGCGCAGAAGCGTCGTTATGCCATTCGATTCGATGAAACATGCTGCGCGCTCATCACCCCTTGGGCAGATGATAAATCGTGAATATCGAATCGCTGCCTTCTTTGCGGCGGCGACCTGCCATATTAAAGAAACCCGCCTTTTTAATGCTTACACAAGCCCCTGCTCGATCATGGCGTCGGCGACTTTGAGAAAGCCTGAGATATTTGCTCCGACAACATAATCGCCGACAGAACCATATTCTTCAGCGCGTCGCCAAGAGTTATCGTGAATTTCTTTCATGAGGTCTTGAAGTTTGGAATCCACATACTCGCGGCTCCAATGTATGAACTGGGCGTTTTGCGCCATTTCCAGACCGGAGACCGCAACGCCGCCGGCATTTGCCGCCTTGCCGGGTCCGTATAGAATTTTGGCTTTTTGAAAGACTCTGATAGCGGCTGGAGTGGAGGGCATGTTTGCCCCTTCCGCTACAAGATAGCACCCGTTTTTTATGAGATTTTTGGCGTCAATTTCCTCAATTTCATTCTGTGTTGCGCAAGGAAAGGCGCAATCGCATGGGATATCCCAAGGGTTGGCTTTTTCCCGATAGGCGGCATTAGGATATTTTTCGGTGTATTCTCTGATACGTCCGCGCCGTTTATTTTTCAAGTCCATCACCCATGCAAGTTTTTCGGCGTCAATGCCCGCAGGGTCGTGGATGACACCATTGGAGTCGGAAAGGCTGACCACTTTAGCGCCGAGTTGGATTAATTTTTCCGCTGTGAACTGAGAAACGTTTCCAGCGCCGGAAATAACGCATGTTTTGCCTTTGAATTCCTCGCCGCGCGTTTTCAACATTTCGCGCGCGAAATAAACGCAGCCGTAGCCGGTGGCTTCCGGGCGGAGTTGGGAGCCGCCCCAGTTGAGACTTTTGCCG
Source organism: candidate division BRC1 bacterium ADurb.Bin183 (assembly GCA_002070185.1). GTDB lineage: Bacteria > Sumerlaeota > Sumerlaeia > MWCT01 > MWCT01 > MWCT01. The sequence continues at coordinate 458,300 of MWCT01000001.1, read as the reverse complement.
GTTAGGGCGCCATTGAATTGGTTTGTAATGCGTTTATATTGTCCGAACATGTAACCCAGTTCGCGCCTGCCCACGCCGATATCGCCGGCGGGAACGTCCGTGGCGGGACCGATATGGCGATAGAGTTCCGTCATAAAGGACTGGCAGAAAATCATCATCTCGCGCTCGGATTTGCCTTTGGGGTCAAAATCCGCGCCGCCCTTTGCGCCGCCCATGTAAAGTGTGGTCAGGGCGTTTTTCAAAATTTGCTCAAAGCCGAGAAATTTCATGATGCCAAGATTAACGCTGGGGTGGAATCGCAAACCGCCTTTATAGGGACCGATGGCGCAGTTGAATTCTACGCGGAAGCCGCGGTTCACCCGATACTCGCCATTGTCGTCAACCCATGGGACGCGAAACACAATCACGCGTTCTGGCTCGGTCAGGCGTTCAAGGATTTTATATTTTTCATAACAAGGATGGCGGTCGAGCGCGGGCTCCAAAGAATCCAGCACCTCCTTGACTGCCTGATGGAATTCATATTCGCGGGGGTTGCGTTGAACGATAATTTCCATAACTCGATTAATATATTCTTTTGCCATTTTTCAATTTTTCTCCCAAACAACTTATGTCATAAAAAAGCGGTTTCTTATCAGCGGATACGATTTTAGGTGCAAACAAAAAAAGCGAGTAAAGGAACGATTGCCGTATAAAAGCCATATCACGGCATTTTTCAGGAAATATTTCCTTATACGTAGGTTAATATTGCCTTCGATTCAGGGCATTCATTTTGTCAATCGGCGTATTTTTTTCTTCCGACAAATTTGATAGGAACGATTCAGGGCATGCAGTATGAAGATAGGCTCGAGCATTTCTTCTGCAGAATAGGGCATTATGCCCGTGCGAAACATGCGAACATTTTTTTTAACGCCGCCTAAATATGGATTGGCGTCAAATTGGTTGGTGAAATGAATACAAATATATGGCAAGGAAAAATGGGTTAACTTTCCTGTTTTTGCCGCGGGAAAAAGAAAAAAACGGCGGCGGTAAGAAAGATAAGCGGATAAAGCAGGGGAAACGCGCCGGGGGTTTCCAGAATAGAGGAAAGCCCTAAGGCGACAGTCAAACGGTAATAATAAGGATGGACGTCCATGCCGTGCATGCTGCCGCGCAATGCTCCTGAAAAACAAATCGCAACGCTCATGCTGAATGCCAAACCAAAAAGCGCCCAAACCAACTGCCGAAGAGGTCTTGGCAATTCCTTGCGCCATGATTCAAATTTCTGCAAAATCGGCAATACGCCCACAGCCAACAGCGGCACGGCGGGCAGGAGGTAGCGCGGTCCAAAAGCGGAGCCGCCCCTGCTTGGAATAAATGGAACTGTTAGAAAAAGGTTGCTCACGGCGCTCACAAGCATCCACGCATCTTTATTCAGATTGCCCTCTTTGATGCGGGCGCACAACCCCCAAAAGGCGAAAATCAAAATGGGCGAAAAAGCCCATAGCGACCGCCAAGAAATAAAATACCAAAAGAATTGTTCTTTGAGAGATTTCCATGGGATGATTTGAGGGAGCGTGTAAACATCTTTTGCCGCGGCATTGGGGAGCATAAAGGGATTGCCGAAACAAGCCCAGTCATAAAATAAAAGGGGAATGAGCCCGATAATAAATCCCAAAGTGAGGATAAAAAATGGGCGCAATCCTCTTGACCAGATGACCGCGGCGGCAAAGGGCGCAACAAACATGACCGCGAGAACGGAAGTTGTTACAGCAAATCCGCCTAATAATCCCGCAAATAAAAAATGACCGGCGTTAATGGGGGTTTGAAATCCGCGCCCATAAAGCAGGTAATATGCAAAAAAGAAGAGACACCCGGCGATAAAATCATGATGAAGAACGCCGCCATAGGCAAAGAAGATTGTGCCGATGCCCAGCGAGAGCGCGGCTATCAAGGCAGGGCGGAGCGGCAATCCCTCCCGCAGGGCTTGCGCAAAAAGGAGCGCCACGGCGAGCGCGCCCAAAAGTCCGGAGGTCAGCCATGAAACGAGGGCGGCGGCGAGATTATATTCGCGATTATATCGGAGCCCCATCAGGGAAAGCGGCTTATAAATAATTGCGCCGAGGAAAAACATCCCCGGCTGTTTCACGGGATAAAGACGCCCATGATAAAAAAAGACATCCGTCGAGGCGTCGCGTCCGGGCATTGGCTTTTCCTCGCCAATTTTGGCGAATTTGGGGGTGTCGCTTCCAAGCAGACAAAAGGTGCGGCGCTCGGCAATCGCCTCAACGCCCGCATGCATGAGATTGTAGCCATACTGATCCCAGAGGTTGGTCGTCATACCATAGAGCGCCCACACAGCAAGGAAAAGGGATATAATCCAACGGCGGCGCTGTTGAAGAGTCGGGGGCATGTCGGTGTCTTGAATGGGATTATACGGCAACCGGAGTTTCCACCCCGCTTTTAACAGCGGCAGAACGAAGGTCATGAATGACCTGCACGGGGCAGACCTCGACGCATTTGCCGCACTGAATGCATTTATCCTGATCCACTTTGGAGAGGAACTCGGTAACCTTGATTGCCTCGACCGGGCAAACTTTTTCGCATTTTTTACAGCCGATGCAGCCGGCAGTGCAGGCGGTGCGTACGCGTCCGCCGCCGTCGTTGCTGGAGCAGGCGACATATATTGTGCTATCTTTCGGCATCATTTCGATAAGATGCTTGGGGCAAGCGCTGACGCAGGCGCGGCACGCCGTGCACTTTTCCTCGTCAATTTTGACAATGCCATTATGTAAAGAGATGGCGTCAAATTTACAGGCGTGCATGCAAGAGCCAAGACCGACGCAGCCATAGGGGCAGATTTTGTGACCCGGAAAAACCAGCATGGCGGCGCGGCAGTCTTTGATGCCCTCATAATCTCCTACATGAGCGGAAACGTCATTGGTGCCGGAGCATTTAAGACGGGCAACCATGGGTTTCAAAGATATAGCTTTAACCCCCATGAGCTCGGCAATGGCGCGCGCTACCCTTTCGCCGCCGGGAGGACAGAAGGCGGGGCTTTCGGGGTTTTTGACTTTTTCCTCAGCAAAGGCGCGGCAACCGGCGTAGCCGCAACCGCCGCAATTCGCGCCGGGCAAAACCTCCGCCACTTCATCAATTAGCGGATTTTCCTTCACGGCGAATTTTTTATCTGCAACAATAAGCATAACAGCCATGGCGGCGCCCAATAGCCCCATGACGAGCATCGGCAGAAGGATTGCGCCCAGAGTCATTTTTCATTCTCCCAAAGAAAAAAATCTTGTCATTGATGCCATCGGATTAAACAAAATCACTTGTATTGCTTGGGGAAGATATGCTGTCAATAACGTTTAGAACAATATTGGAGGTTAATATGAAAAAATTTTACTTCTGCCGTTTTTTGCTTTTTTTCTTTTGGGGAATATTTTTATTCCCTTTAGGCGCCGCAGAAAAAGACTCGGCGGTGTACATCGAGAAAAAACCCGGCTTCCAAGACATGCTCAAGGCGCGGGCGGCGGCGCAGGAAGAAAAGCCGCAGGTCATAAAAAAAGATTTCAAAATGGATTTCTCCAATCTGGATATTCCCACCACAGCCGACCTGTTTGTGCAAGTCTGGCATCAACCTTCCTTCTCGCAGGATTTGACCGGCGCTTGTTGGAGTTTTTCCGCCACATCCTTTTTTGAATCGGAAATCTATCGGCTAAGCGGGCGGCAAATCAGGCTTTCCGCGATGCACACAGTCTATTGGGAATTTGTGGAAAAGGCGCGGCGTTTTGTGCGCGAGCGGGGCGACTCCGATTTTGTGCGCGGCTCCCAGCCGAACGCCATCCTCCATATTTTTGCCGAATATGGCGCCCTCCCCTATGAGGCGTATAACGGCATGAAGAGCGGCAGCGATATCTTTAATGATATAAAAATGTTCTCGGAGATGAAGGCATATCTTGAATCTGTCAAAGCCGCCGGCGCATGGAACGAGGAAGCCGTTATTGCAACCGTTCGCGCCATCATGAACAGCCACATGGGCGCGCCGCCGGAAAAGGTCTTGGCAAATGGAGCGGAGATGACGCCGCAGGAATATTTCAAAAATGTTCTTGGGCTGAAACTTGAGGATTACTGGAATTTCATTTCGCTGATGGAATTTCCTTTTTATGAAAAGGTTGAATATCCGGTATCCGACAACTGGTGGCATTGCAGGGATTATATCAACCTGCCGTTGGATGTTTTCATGAAAATCATCAAAAAGGCGGCGCGGGAGGGATACAGCGTCTGCATGGCGGGCGATAATTCGGAGCCGGGATTTTTTCCGCCTTTGAATGCGGCGGTTGTGCCGTCGTTCGACATCCCCGCCGATTATATTGACGATGCGGCGCGGCAGATGCGTTTCAATAGTGAAAGCACGACAGACGACCATGCGATTCATCTGGTGGGTTATCTGGAAAAAAACGGCAACGATTGGTATCTTATCAAAGACTCGGGCAATCGGGCGCGGGATGGTCGCGCGCCGGGGTATTTCTTTTATCGCGAGGATTTTGTGAAATTGAAGATGATGAATATCATGGCGCACAAAGATGTTGCAAAAGAATTTATTATTCAACCGTAGGCGGTTATTCGTTGCCAGTTGTTAATAAATGGTGGGGCGGATTATGAAAATCTGCTATCTCCTTGAGGTGAATAATCCACACTCCCAGCGATGGGTTCGCCACTTTGCGGGGCTGGGGCACGAGGTGCTTGTGCTATCGGATTCCGCGGCGCAGGAGGAGATTGCTGGCGTACGGGTGATTAACCCGCAAATGAACCTTCTAACGACAATCGTCGCATTTAAGATATACCCAAAACCCTATGGCAATGATTCGTTCAAATGGATTCCATATCGGAAAGAAGTCGCCCGTTTCAAGCCGGACATCGTCCATGCAATGGAGGCGCGGGCGTATGGCTTCGCGCTGGCGCGATGCGGCAATTACCCCAAGATTCTGACGCCGTGGGGAAACGATATTTTCTTTGACCCGTTTCAATCGCGGATTGCGCGGTTTCTTGTGACATCGGGTTTGCGAGCAGCTACGCGCATCACCACAAATTATCCGGGGCTGGGACATTATTTGAAAACCGTATTCGGCATTCCGGAAGAAAAATCGAAGGGATTTTCATGGGGCATTGATTTGAATATTTTCCATCCGTATAAAAAAAACGAGGCGCAAATGATACGGAACGAACTCGCTATACCGCAGGATGCGCCGATTGTCATCAGCAACCGGACGCTGGCGGAATATTGGGGAGGACGGGACATTATCAACGCCCTGCCGCTTATCGCGGGTGAAGTTCCCAAGGCGCATTTCATCATCCTCCGCGGGTCGGGAACGCAGGATTATCTGAACGAAATGAGGCAGATTGTCGGGCGGTGCGGCTTAAACGATAGAACGCATTTCATCGAGGAAAAAGTGACGGCGGAGCGGATGGCGCTGCTTTTGAATCTGGCGGATGTGTTTATCTCGGCGACCCGCTCGGATATGCTCTCCATCTCTATTTTGGAAGGGATGGCATGCGGCGCCGCGCCTGTTGTTTCCGCTCTGGACGCCTATCGCGAGCGAATCACAGACGGCGGCAACGGTTTGTATATTCGCATCGGCGATTCCCGTTCAATTGCGGATAAGACGGTTTTTGCCTTGAAAAATCCGGCATGGCGCAAGATGGCATCCGCCCAAAACTGGGACATCATCCGCCATAATGATAACTGGGAGGTCTGCTCGCGAAAAATGGAAGACCTTTATCGCGAAACAATTCAAAGCAAAAAATTATAACACCAAAGTCAACAAATGGAGAAGCATGAAAGCCACAAGGCTGATGTAGTATAGAAGCATGAACCTTTGCGTGAGCGGACGGCGCAGTGCATAAGCGGCGGCGACAGTGAAAAGCGGCATCAGCTCCAGCATGTGCCGCGCCGACAATTCCGTCAGCAAATACAAATAGCATTTGATGACAACGGGAATAATCAGCCACAAAGCCGTGCGCCTGTTTTCGCCAATGAGGCGGATGTAACCCGCCAAGGCGTGGGGAAAGAGATACAGATAAAAAAACCACTGTCCGATATAGAGGAAATAAAACGGCGTGAAATAATGAGCAAACACCCAGCCGTAGGGCGCAAGAAACAATCTCGGCACTCCGCGCGCCAGATATTTCAACGCACCGCGATACGTCAGCCCCGCATCCGGCAGGGCGTTCAAAAATGAGTAGATGATTTGATCCTCCACATCGCGCGCCAGATTAATAGCGCGCCCCGCAACGGCAAGAGCCGCCCCTGTCCCCGCCAGCACTAAAAGCAAACCTTTTCGCGGACTCTCAAGCAGCTCATAGATGAAGATGGCAGCCAGAACAACCATCAAAGACGGGACGCGGATTAAAAAAAGAAAATATGCCGTCGGCAAAAGCGCCGCAAAAATGATGGGATTTTTTTTGCGCCGCCATTCGAGGTAAAGCACATAGGCAAGGACGAAAAATACCACCAGCAGGGTATCTTTTAAAAGGAAGGATGACCAGAACCAGAACACGGGATTTACGGCGCACAAAATCATAGACCAGCGGGCTGCCCTGTCATCGAGCAGCAGCTCCGCCAAACGGAAAACCAACAGGCACAAAAGAGAGCCGAAGAGGGAATTGAGCAAAAGCGGGAAAATGGGATTCGCGCCCATAACATAATAAATTCCGGAAATAAAATAATAATAACCGGTCTGGAGCGTGCCGACTTCGGCATCAGTCCAGACGCGCGGCATCTCCCCCTGATGCCACCTTTGGGCGATTTCTTTCGACCATCTGTGATACGATTGGTCATCAAGGAAAAAGAATGGAAAGGGCTCGCGGGTTACAGGGGCAAATTGAACGATTGCCAAAAAAAGGAGGCGCGCGGCAAGGGCGGCAAGCATCCAGCGAACGAGAAATTTCCGCTGTTCGGGATGTCCATATAAAATGGCGGCAAGCGCCGCGCCCAGAACGACAAAGGGCAGGATGAATTTCCCAAAAGGGGCAGCCAAGAGCATTCCGCCCAAAAGAACGATGATAATTATTTGCGCTGATGGTTTTTCGAATAACATTTTTTTCATGTTGGCGTCATATTACCAAATATGTATTTCAAAGTAGCAAAAGCGCGGGCAATATCAATATTAATATTTACGAATGAAGCGGGCGCAGTTTTGCCCAATCATCAAAAATTTTTTGTCGGTTTGCGGCATTTGAAGCGTTTGCAAAAGAAGCTTGCGAAGTTAAGTTTTTTACCTTCGCCAATCCAGCCGCGCCGATGTGCATGAACATAGACCTGAAACAATTAGAAATTGATGCAGGATATTAAGCAATCTCGCCCTTTTTATACATTATAAAAAACTCTTGCGGTTCAAACATCATGCGTAATACCTTAATATTTATAAGCATGGAGGTTGAAAAATGAAAAAACTGCTTCATATTTGCGCTGCCATGCGGGGCGAAAAATCCCGCACTCTTATTGTCGCCTCCGCCTTTTTAGAAAAATTCAACGAGACGCATCCCGATTGGACTGTGGAAACTCTTGATGTTTTCGCGGAGCCGTTGCCGGAAATTACCCGCGATGTCACAGACGGGAAATATCTGCTGATGGCGGACGGCGAGATTTCGGATATATTAAAACCCTCTTGGCTTGAAATCAAACAGCATATCAACCGCTTTCTTTCCGCCGATGCCTATCTCATATCCACGCCTATGTGGAATTTTAGCATTCCCTATCGCCTCAAGCATTATATTGATGTGATTGCTCAACCGCAATATCTTTTCCGATACACAGCACAGGGCGTTGATGGACTTGCCAAAGGCAGAAAGATGGTTGTGATAACAAGCCGCGGCGGCGATTATACTCCCGAAAGCCCCATCTGCGCGCTTGACTATCAGGAACCATATCTCCGCACAATATTCGGGTTTGTGGGCGTGACCGATATAACCTTCATTAACGCCCAACCGATGGACGCCCGCGGCAGAGAGATAATGAAAGAGCAATTGGACGCGGCTCAAAACCGCGCAAGGGAAATAGCAATAAAATTTTAAGACGCGAACATTTTTATTGAATGATTCAACCAACCGCCGTAGGGAGTCGTTTAATCTATGCGATTAAAGGAGTTTTGAACATGGCTAATATTCGTCCGTTCACAGGAAATGACACGCAAGAAATGCTCGCGCTCTGGGCGGCGGCGCTGCCTCTGGACGCCATCACGTTGAATTTGTTCGAACGCAAGGTTTTGCTGGACGTCAACCGCGAACAGGACAGTCTTGTCGTTGCGGAAAAAGGCGGACGTCTGTCGGGATTTGCTTTAAGACTGGCGCTGCGGCGTCCCATCGAAAACGTGGGAATGCGCCCTGATGACGGATTCATCACGGCGTTCGGCGTCCATCCGGATTTCCGCAAACGCGGCATCGGCTCTGCGCTGCTCGAAAATTCAATCGAGTGGTTCAAGCAAAAAGGACGCAAACAAATCCTGATTGCACCCTATACGCCAAACTATTTCGTCCCCGGTATTGACAAAGAGGCTTATGCGGACGGCGTCCGGCTTTTCCAGAAATACGGATTTGTCGAATACAGCGAGGCAATCGCTATGGATGCCCCCATCTCCAAGTTCACGATTGCAAAAGAGGTTTTAGAAAAAGAAAAGGCGCTCCTTGCGGAAGGCATCGAAGTGCGGCTCTATCGCCGCGAAGATTTGCTCAACTACCTCGAATTTCAAGGAACGCTGATGCCGGGTCCGTGGCTGGAGGATGCGCGGCGGAATCTGATTGACCTCACGCGGGGACTCTATGGAGAGGATTGCATCATCATCGCAATTGACAAAGGGAAAATCATCGGCTTCTGCCAATATGAGGGGGACCACTTTGGACCTTTCGGCGTTTCGGACGCTTATCAGGGCATAGGCATCGGCTCGGTGCTGCTCGCCAAAACGCTTTATCAAATGCGCATCAAAGGGTATCATTGCGCATGGGTTTTGTGGACGGGCGAGCGCGCAGCGAAAGGCGTTTATGGACGTCTGGGTTTCACCATCACCCGCCGCATGGCGATTATGAAAAAGATAATTTAGTTAATAAGGGAAAAAAATCAGAGTCAGCAATTAGAGCCAATCGAGGGGATTGGCTCTAATTGTTTCAAAACCCCAGAATCAAAGCGCTTCAGAGTCTTATCCAAAACATCATTAACAACATCGGGATTTTCCCATTACAAAAAAGATTATGGATTGTCGAAACCAACCGAATACGCATTCATCAAAGTCAGGGTTTTGAAAACCATGGAGAACCAAAGGCGTAAATCATAACGATTTCGCCAAAAAAGTAAAAATCGTCAGGAGAACTTTTTTCTCCTTAACCTCTCCTTATCATGAATCCCCATTGTTTCCCAAATGCGCGCATATAAGTTTCCGATTCATGTTGACACCTCATTTTTTTTCGATTTACTCAATCCATTATAAAGAATAAAAGGAGACGTTATTATGACAAAAATTATTATGGTTTGTATTGGTTGTGTTTGCATGATGCTTTTCTGCGCTCATCTTGCCGCTCAATCCACCTCTTTCACTTATCAGGGTCAACTGAAGGATGGCGCCAATCCCGCCAATGGCACATACGACCTGTGTTTTTTACTTTTTACCGCCGCCTCGGGAGGGGAGGCGTCCAATCCGATTTATGTGGACGATCTTGCGGTGGCAAACGGTTTGTTTTCCGCTGAATTGGATTTCGGTAGTTCCTGGTTCAAGGGTTCGGATCGCTGGCTCGAAATCAGCGTGCGTCCGGGCAGCGTCTCAAACGCCGACCGCTCGGGCTATACAAAGCTTGCGCCGCGGCAAAAAATCACGGCAGGTCCTTATGCCCTTTACAGCCACGACTCAGCCCAGCTGGGCGGACAGCACGCCTCTGCCTTTATGCCCGCCGCAACGGACAATTGGGTCAACACCACCGGCGACACGATGACCGGAATGTTGAACATCACAGGTGAGAATACGGGGTTGAATGTTTCAAGGAACTCCAGTGGCGGAAGCGCCGTACAAGGCACGGCTCCCAGCTATGGCGGCTATTTTGTGGCGGAGAGCGATACAGGACGTGGAATCTATGGCAAGGCATCGTCCAGTTTGGGAATCACATACGGCGGCTATTTTGAGGCGGCGAGCAATGCAGGACGTGGAATCTATGGCAAGGCATCGTCCGGTTCGGGAATCACATACGGCGGACGATTCGAAAACTATAGCACGGATGGCTGCGCTATTTTTGGACTGGCAGACGCCAGCTCAGGCGTCAACGCCGGCGTCGCAGGCCACACAAATAGCCCAATCGGATTCGCTTCCTATTTCACTGGAGTCCCTGGCAGCGACAACTACTTCCAGCGCAAGGTTGGCATTGGACGCACAGCAACCACCAACATGCTCGAGGTTGAAGGCGCCGCATCAAAATCCACCGCCGGCAATTGGCTCGCCAACTCCGATGCCCGCATCAAAACCGATGTAAAAAATATTGAAAACGCGCTTGAGACGCTTGAAAAGGTGCGGCTCGTGGATTTTGAATATACGAAGGAATATCTCGCAGAGCATCCTGAGATTGAGCCTCGACGTTACATGAACGTCATCGCGCAGGAGTTCGCCGAAGTTTTCCCGGATTATGTCAAAGGCAGCGGCGAGACGCTTGCCGACGGCGGGGAGATTCTTCAAGTGGATGCTTATCCGCTAACCATTTACGCAGCCGCGGCAATTCAGGAATTGAACCAAAAACTCATAAACAAAAAAGCGGAAATTCTTTTTCTGAAAGAGCAAAATGCCAATCAGCAAAAACAGATTGACTCTTTAGAAGCTCGTTTAGCGGCTCTCGAATCCGCCATGCAAAAAACAAAAGATTAACACGCAAACTGCCGATATGGAAAGGAACGATTGGAAAAGGCGAAAAGCCCTGTTTTATCACTGATGGCGTATCTGCCTGTTTGATTGCGGCGTTGTTGAGGGAAATTTCATTTTATCCATAATTGTGCCCTCAGGAAATTCGAACTTACATGCCTTCATACATTCATCATTAGATAGTATTTTATATGTAATATTTGAATAAATGGCAATGTCTGCAGGAATCTTTTTTTGGTCAACGATTCTATAATTTTTTTCCTCATAATTTGCGGGAAGCGTCAAATCTCCCGCTTTTGTTGTTTGAGTTATCGTAATTTCGCTAATAGAATCTTTGCTTTCCGATTTCATTTCCATTATCATAAAGTTATCGGCAGGGGATAAGATGGCGCTCTGGGAAGAATTATCTTCATTTGTTTTGGATAGTTTCAGCCTGCCATCGGGCATTTTTTCCATAGTGGTTGAATCATCCAAAGAATCTTTTCTCAGCCACGCCAGAATGGGATGAAATCTATGATACAAATATTTTGGACCATCATATATATTGCCCAGTTTTGTTTTGGTTTTATCGTTTGACTGATTTGCTGCGATATTCAATATCTTAGTATTTGTCCCGTCGAAGGCTTCAACGAGGCAAGGTTCCGTTTCATTAGGATGGAACTCTTCCGTGCGATAGCAATTTATATTGTTTCCAATAATTAGTTTTACCTTCTTTGTCGTTTTTATAAACGGAAGGTTATATTCTTGTGAAAAATGACACTTCAGTGTTCCTTTTTTATCCGGTCCATCTTTTCCCAATCGGGTGATAGAATGCGGGTCTTCAACAATCACCATATTATCCGGAAGATTTTCAATAATCGGATAATCCAAATATTTCTCATGATAAAAATCGAGCGTTAAACTCATGGGAACGGAGCGAATATTTTTAACATAAGTTGCTATCTTCTGGTTGATATCGCCCGCTTTTAAAATATTTTCCTGTGAATAAAGGGCGATATTTATGACAAGAAAAACCGATATAAGAACAACCATTCTTTTTAACATGGGAGTACTCCCTTATATTTTTCATTCAATACCTTTGCATCCCTTTTCATAGACTGCGATGTTATTATTGCCCTTAAAATGCGGATGAACAATTTGTTCATATCTTATACGCTTAAGGATATATCGGGCTTAAATCCAAGTTTTTAACATCAATTCCAACTTTGCTCAAGCGATTAGAATTGTTTTTCTCGCGTTCATAAAGCCATTTTTGGAAATTTTCCAAACGATCAGGGTTGTTCCCTTGTAAATCTGCCCTTATTCGCCTAATTAAGGCAACATCTGTAATCAAAGCACCGACATCATCAATAATCCTAAATTCCCTAAGTGAAAGATTTTTACTCTGGAAATTCTTCCTCAAATCGTCGAGATTGATGTTATTCTGCTCAAGCATCCTTTTTTGTAGTTTTTCAATTGATGCCCCCTCCGCGTAATATTGACCATATTCTTTATAGTATTGTTCCGGAGATTGCAATTCTTTAACAACATTCATTTGTTTTTTGCCATTGGGAGACTGATAAGCGGATAACATTTTTCTCCATTGTTGAAAAGAGGGGAAAACTCGTATGAGCGATGTTTGTTTGATCTTTTTATTGTAAAAAGACTCTTCATCCAACTCTTTTTGATTATAAAAAGATTCTAATGCGAGAGTGATTGATGTTCCCTCTTCCCTTAATTTATGTAAGTCAAGAAAAGGAGCATATTTTTCATTAAAAAATTGTTCCAACTCTTTTTCCGTTAACGGATTATTCTTATTAATTTCCCCGATAAAGGCATTGGCAAGGTTTTGATAAACATATAAATTTTTAGATGAATCCGAAATGGCAAATTTTCCTTCTGTTTCATGTTTAATGGATTCCTGATTCTGAATTTCCATTTCCTGCGTGATTCGTTTATAACGTGTCTCGATATACAGTTCTTCCGATAAGCTGATATTACAAACTAATAATATCGAAACTCCCAGAATGAGCATGACTTTATTTTTCATCGCGATCCTCTTTAATCAATCTTCACAACACCTCGCCACATCAAGATTTACATCAATAATTTGTGTGGATGGAGTTCCCGGACTTTCCTCACCGAGATTGACTAATCCATATCTTAGAAATGAGGTCTCTGTCAAGAAGCGTTTTATCAAAAATTAAAATTTATGATACATATTTGCCATCCTTTCATCATTGCACATTTATGAGTTAAAATGAAATGGAAATGCTCATATTCTGGTTTTAAGATGGTGAAGCGAACGGCGGTCAAGGTAATAATATATTCCGCCATATATGAGAATCGCCATTATCATTTTAATGGAAAAGCAAATCATTCCTCCAGAATCTTTTAACGCCCTGTTGAGCAGAATTGCACAGAGGAACGTTGCGGCGGCGGCGAGGACGGGTTTCCATAATAGTTGGACATAACTCACTGGCAAGACTTTTTTTAGCAGGACATTGACGGCAAATAAGATAACGACAAAATTAACCGCCGCCACGCCCAGCGCCAGCACGCCAACGCAGGGGACATCGTCCTAATTCTATTATCAGTCATTGATGTCGCGGTGACTATTTATCTCTGGAAACGGCGGAAGACGACGGCTTTATTGCGTCTCTGGCAGGCTTTGGGTATTGCTGATTAAATTGTTCAAAGATAGATTTATCCGGAATCTGCAATTGATTCCTGATCTCTTCATAAATAATATCTTCAAGATTGTAATTGGCGAAGAGTAAAAAATATTCTTTGAATGCCTCTTTTCGCGCCTCGATGCCTTTGCCTTTTGCGGCGTTTCCCATATACTGATTGAAGTCTTCCATATCAATTTCCGGAAGACGTTGCAACGCCAAAATCTCTTTCAACTTTTGAATTTTAATATCTCGGGAGATGCTTTCTCGCGATGAATCGAACATATCCTCCCAATTATCGGGGAGGGCGTTAAAATAATAGTCAATATCTTCCGGTTTTCTAAACGAAACAATAAAAGTCTTGAATGTTATATATAACTCACGATCCATTTTGTTTGGCAACGCCTCTTTCAGCTCATTACGATTTTTTGTGAAAAGTTCGAAAATTTTATGTTCGGTATCTTGGTTTATCAACACTTCTCCCTTGGGATTAATTTCGAGAAGGGCTTTTTTCAGAATTTCGCTCAACCTGTTATTTCCCTTCAGTTCGAAAATTTCACGGGGCAGGTTTCCGCCATTTTGAGCCGCCAATTTTCCCTTGATCTCCGTCCATTCATATTTTACTTCTTCTTCAGAAATGGCAATATTGTATTTTTCTATAAGATTGTTTAAAGCCGTTTCACGCGCCCAATTTTTAATAACCATGCTCAGCAGAATATTTTCATCAATGTTATTATCGAAAAAAGACGAAAAGGATTTTTTATATTTAACAATAGATGTTGCCTCGTCATAAGTTAAAACTGCATCGCCCATTTTGGCGACGATTTTCCCGCTTGGAAGCGCATGGAAAGAAAGCATTACAAACAAAAACAGGAAAATATAAACGATATTATAATGTTGTATTTTCATTCGCAACACCTCGCCACATCAAGATTTACATCAATTATCTGTGTGAATGGAGTTCCCGGACTTTCCTCACCGAGATTGACTAATCCCTATCTTAAAAATGATGTCTCTGTCAAGAAGCGTTTTTCTTTCATCATTGCGCATTTATGAGTTAAAATGAAATGGAAATGCTCATATTCTGGTTTTAAGATGGTGAAGCGAGCGGCGGTCAAGGTAATAATATATTCCGCCGTATATGAGAATAACAAATATCATTTTAATGGAAAAGCAAATCATTCCTCCCGAATCTTTTAACGCCCTGTTGAGCAGAATTGCACAGAGGAACGTTGCGGCGGCGGCGAGGACGGGTTTCCATAATAGTTGGACATAACTCACTGGCAGGACTTTTTTTAGCAGGACATTGACGGCAAATAAGATAACAACAAAATTAACCGCCGCCACGCCCAGCGCCACCGACGTCAGGGTTCCGCAGCGCGCGCCCGCCCATGCGGCAAACGTCACGCCGAGCGCATTGGAAACGCTCAGCCAAGGCATGACGCGCGTCTTTCCTTTGCTCAAATAAACATCATACCAATGGATGGTAATCATTCGGACGGCGGCAAGGCATGTGAATATCTGAAACGGGCGCAACGCGGGCATCCATTTCTCGCCCAGTCCATAACGCACAATCCCCTCCCCCAGCGCCAGCACGCCAACGCAAGGCAGCAACGCCAGCGCGCTGGAATATTTCGTCGCCAGTTTGAACCCCCGCATCAATTGTTCGTCATCTTTTGTCCTTGCAAACGCGGGATACACCACAGTTGAAACAAGCGACTGCAATTGAAGTATGTAATGCGGGAACTTGAAGGCGATGTAATAATATCCCAGTTGCGTGTCGTTCAGAAATTTGCCGACAATAATGTAATCTACGTTCCAGTAGTAAAACACAAACAGGCTTGTGACGGCAAGGGGAAGTCCGAAGCGCATGTAAGGCGCGGCGAGGTCGGCTCGGAATTTCAGGCGCGGCTTCATGTCGCTGTAATGCCAGACGAAAAGCGCCGTGACAAGGCTGCGGAATATTAAGCCGATGATGAGGCTGTAAACGCCGCATCCGCGCAAGGCGAGGAAAACGGAAATCACCGAGCCCGCCAGAATGCCCAGAAAAGTTGCGATATTGGATTTGCCGAACTCCATGCGTTTCTCAAGGATGAAGCGCGGGAGTTGGAATCGCTCAAGCGCAATCCAGAGCGAAAAGGGGGCGGCATAGGGCAGCAGGGTGTTTTTTTTAAGGATATGGAGAATCCATCCCGCGCCGAGAAGCCATGCCAGCGCCAGCCCGACGCCAACAAGGAGTTCAAAGGTGAAAACGGTGTCCGCGTCTTCCTGCGTGAGGTCTTTTTTCTGGATGATGTATTTGCCTCCGCCAAGGTCGGCAATGTAGCAAAAAAAGCCGGCGGCGGAAATAAGAAACGCAAGTATGCCAAAGGCATCAGGGAAGAGAAGCCGAGCAAGGACAAGTTGGCAACCGGCATCCACGAGGGTCTTGAGCGCGGTCATGGATGTTGTGATTTTAAGCCCGCGGAGGGTTTGACTCAATAAAGAAGGGTATCGCTTTTCAAAATTTTTCATATTATAATCATGACAGGGATTGGGTGCGCATCTGTTCTTTCATCAAAGCAAAGGCGCAGGAGAATAGAAAGGCAAGGACGCCGGCGATGATGACCATGAGTTTTTTGCGCGGCCATTCGGGATAATGGGGAGGGATGGCGGAGTCAATGATGCGGATTTCTTGGAATTTTTCGGAGACGCGGGTGCTGTTCTCGCCCATGCGTGTGTTGATTTTAGCATAAGAGGTCTGGTCGGCATCAAATAGGGCAAGAAGCGCCTCGATGCGGAGTTCGCGTTCGGCAAGGAGTTTTTGCTTTTCGTCCAACGTTTTTTCCACTTCGGAAATCATTTTATCAAGCGAGGCGATAAGGGCGTCGAGTTCCTGAATGGATGTTGCGGCGCCGCCGGAAGAGGAAACGGTTCCGGCTGTTTTGCCCGCCGCTTCCAATTCCGCCTTTTTGATGAGGGCGTCCGAGCGGCGAAGCGAAAGGTCGGCTTTGTTATAGAGCAATGTTTCCACATCTGTTTCGAGTTCTTTAATTTTTGCCTGCTGTTTATATTCGCGGAGATTTATTTCGTTTGCCTTCATACTCTCGGCAACGGCGTTCACCTGCGCGGACATGAACTCGCGGGCGCGGACGGCGTCTGTGTTGTTTATAACCATATTGAGCGCAACCGCTTCCTGCGCAATAAAGTTCGCAATCTCCGCCGCAAGTATCGGGTCGGGGAAATCAACGGTCAGATTGATGAGGCGCGTGTTGCGCACAAGGGCGACGTGCACATTTTCTAAAACGGCTTCGACGCTTAATTCGTATGGTTTTTTATCCAGATTGAATTTTTTTATGGCACGGCGGACGAGTTCTTTATTTTTGACGAGTCCTTCAAACGTGTAATAAAATCGCGGGTTGAAGTAGTTTGATATGACACCGTCTATGCCCATTTTGGATTCGTTGATGAGCAGCGTGGCGGACGCTTTATATTTTTTTTGCATTAACAGGCTCCCAACGGCTGTGAGGAGCATCACAATAATTGTGGCGGCAAGGATGCCCCTGATATTTTTCAATAATATCCGCGTCATATCAGTGAATGTAAAGTTGTTCTCTTCCACCATCCGTCTCCTTAATTTTCGATAAGTTTAAAGATTCCGCCCACCATCAAATTGCGATCTTCTGATAATCCGATGCGCTTGCCCGCATTGTCAAGGATGGGCAGCGCGCCGTCATTGAAATAGGAAAGCGTCCATCTCTGGCGGGCGGATGTTCTCGGCGCGGCGACGGGATAAAAACGCCATTCGGGGCTGTCCACATAAATGAAGGCGACGCGCTCATTATCAATCTTCAAATCAATAATCGGATAAATTCCAAAAGCAGGCGTCCCGCGCGCCAAAATATAGAGCGTCTTATCCTTTGCCTCGGCGCGGGTCAATTCATATTCAATAAAACCGGTTTGAAAAAAGATTCCCGCGGCATTGAGGTTTTTCAGACCGCTCGAATCTTTAACTTGCGGCGCGCCGGCAACGCACTCGTAATCCTTTATATCGTTGAGCGTGAAATCATCTTTTAGGAGAGGCGCCTCTTTTGCAGGCTGGTTCCACGTTGCCCGTGTTTTAGAGTCATGAGAAGGGGAAAGCATATCGGCATAGGCGAAATAAAACGCCTCCGGTTTTTTTTGGCGGACGGCGTCCAATTCGCGCGCCAGCGCGGTATAAAGCGATGCAAGGCGTTCGCGATGAAGCGGGATGAGCATTTCCGGATAGCCGGTTGATTTCCATGCAAGCGCGGCGGCGGCTTCCAATGATTCAATCGCCTGCTTTTTTTTGCCCTCCTGCGCAAGATAAAGCATGCCCAGTTTTTGATGGGGGCGAAAATCCCATGGGCGTTTTTTAGCGGCGGCGCGCAGGATTTTTTCCGCCTTAGCAAACTTCCCATGCTCCGCCAGTTCGTCGCTGATAAACTCATAATTTTCCGCAATGCCCCATGCAAAAGCAGACATGAGAGCGGGCAGAATATAATATAAAAATAATGCCATGACCGCGATGGAGCATGCGGCAGCGATTCCACAATATTTTACATTTTGCGATTTCATATCTTGTCTGCTAAAAATCTTTGCCCCGCCTTTAATGCCTTAACTTCCCAAAACTATCTACTCGCCTGCCATGCGCCTGCTGGACGATATAGGGGATGCGGCGAACGGGTCGCTGAATTTTGTTTTTTCCCAGCGGTATATATTTCAATTGCCTCGCGACACTTTTGTTATTACAAACTAATCTATATTATATTTGTGCGTTCAAGGGCTGCCTTGTCAAATGTCTTTTTCTAAGCGAGGGGCGCAAAACCTATTTAAAGCATAAAACTTTTTCGTATTATTATCCCCGCTCCTTCGGCTCCGCCCATGCCGGGCTATACGGGAGAAATTACTCGGCGCGCCCTTATTTATGAAACCTGCCGCAAAGGCGAGGGGTTCGCTCGGAAGCAAGGCGTCGTTGCATCAATGGCGGCGCTGCATCTTTCAGAATGCCGCTCTCGAACTCGCTCCACCCCAACATTTGGAACGGTGTCGGATTATCGAGAATGGCTGGGCATGTGTTCATTAATTGTATCTATTTTTTACGAGCAAAAAAGATTTCATCAGAATTGATTATGTGAAGATAGATGCCTTTGCCCGCGCCCCATTCTGATTCAAGCCATGTCGTGTTTTCAAGCCATTTTCGGATTGGATTTTTTGACGAAGGTTGCAAAGAATCGGAAAGGACTCTGGATAAATATATCAATCTGATGAAACCGCCACGCGGTTCCGCCCCTCGCGTTTTGCCTGATACATGGCGCTGTCCGCCTGTTTGATGCAATCGTCAATGGAAAGCCCCTCAACATAGGCGGCTATGCCGATGCTGACCGTAATGACGAGTTTCTGGTCATTGATTTCAAAAGGCTGCTCAGAAATCTTCTGCCGAATTTTTTCAGCTGCGATAGCGCCGCCTTGGATATCAGTATTGGGCAGAAGAATCAGAAACTCTTCGCCGCCCCATCGGGAGACAAAATCCTGATTGCGGCAGCTCTCTCGCAGCTTTTCTGCGGTTTTGACAAGAACTATATCGCCGATATCATGCCCATACGTGTCATTGACCGGTTTGAAATGGTCAAGGTCGCACATTAAAAGAGTGAAGGGCGTCTGGTAACGTCTGAACAGGACGATGTGATATTCGAGCTGCTCCCAAATGGCGCGGCGGTTGAAAATGCCCGTGAGGGAATCCGTGCGCGCCGCCTCGGCAAGGGAATTTTCCGCCTTCTTGCGCACGTCAATTTCCTGCACCAACTGATTGTTTAATTCGTTTAATTCGCTGGTTCGTTCCTGAACCCGAATCTCGAGTTCGTTTTTAATCTGTTCAAGAGATCGCTGATAATTGCGGTTATGTTCCCGGCTTTCCGCAAGCCGTTCGGACATGATATTAAAAGCCTGAATGAGTCCATCGAATTCATCATTTGTGCGGATGTCCACTTTTTCATCGAGCCTGCCTGCGGCGATGGAGCGGCAGCGGGAGATTAACATCTGAATGGGCGTAGTCTGACGGTCTGAAAGGATGCGGCTGAAAACAAGGGCAAGGAACAAGGAACCGACAAACGGAATGACAGCCGCAAGACGAATCTGCCGCATCTTGAACCGAACTTCATCGGAGCGCATATCCAATCCTACAAGATATTTTCCGCCGCCGTTTTTCAATGGTGCGTAGCCGGAAAGAAAGGAGCCCCATTCATCCGTCGTGATTTTTTTATCCGCCGAAGGTCTGACGAACCCCTCAAGGAGTTCCTTTGGTTTTTTTTCATATTCCCTGCCCGGCAGCGCCTGATTGGTTGAATCATCAGAATCCACGACAAAAAATACCCGCTCTCCTTCTCGGCGCATAATATAAAGATACGCAATGTCCCTGTTGGTTTTACGCAAGGCTCTTAATTTGCGGAGGCAATCCTGATAAGCGGGCAGCTCGACATCTTTTCTTGTTGTGATTTCATCAAGCGAGCGGGCGTCCACCATCACGCTGACCATAGCCGCGCTCTTCATAAGACTGGCGCGCAGCTGCGACATAAGGTTGTTCATGGCGCTCGTGTAAAAATATACGCCCACGCTGCCAGATATGAGCAATATCGCAAAAAAGTGGCTGAAAAAAAACTTTCTTCTAAGCGACATATAAAAGTTCATTCCCATCCTTAATATACGTTTTATACATAAACAAATATTAGCTGGGAGTCAAAGGTTATTTGTAAAAATGAAAAATGCCCTTGATTCTTCAAAATAATTGCAATTTGATAAAAATAATAGCAATGCCTACCCGAACCCCTGTTCTATTAGGGAGTTAAATCAACAAACCACTTAAAGAAAGAGTCTCCTATGGTGAATAAGAAGCAATCAAAACAGGGGCGGGCAATCAGATAAATTTTGAGGATGCAAAAGCGACGGCTTTCGGCGGACTGACGCTGGCGGAACGTCTGGCAGGGCGTCTTGGTTTGCGGTCGAATCTATTCAATTGTGAGGGGTCTGTTTGTGCTACCGACGTGTGCCGCAAGCCATGCCCAGGTTTCCCCCGCCATCTTTTATTTTTCAACTTCCAACGGACACATTTATTTTTTCTATTTTGAAGAATCAGGAGGGTGACATGTTCGCCCAAAATGGCACTTGACAGGGATTCGCGGGGATTTCTATACATCCAGTTCTATTTAATTGTGTGGAGGTTTCTGATGAAACAAACTTTTCAACCTAGTAATCGCAAAATGAAAAACAAGCATGGCTTTCGCGAGAGGATGAAAACCCGCGCGGGTCGCCTTGTATTGAAACGCCGCCGCGCCAAGGGGAGGGCTGTCCTGAGCAAATAACAGGACGTCGGATCGCGTTTGCCGGTCTATGGATAATGAAAACCCACCCTTTTCCCAAAGAGTTCAGATTATTAAAAAAAACCGAATTTCGCAAGGTTTACGAAGAGGGGCAAGTCGTTCGCTCTCAGGCTTTTGTGCTTTTTTATATCAAGGGAGAGGAGGAAAAGCCGAGCAGGCTGGGAATAACAGTCACAAGGAGTTTCGGCAGGGCTGTGCGGCGGAATCGTATCAAGCGGCTTATACGGGAGGCGTTTCGGCTGCTGCGCCCGTCAATGGCAATGGGGTTGGATATGGTTATCAATGTCCGCTCGGGAGCCGATAAACTCGGCTTTCGGGAGGTGTTTGACCAATTTTCCATGCTTATTAAAAAGGCAGATGTCAATCGTGTTGGCGATGTTTGATAGATGGGCAAGACGTTTTTTATCGGGTTTTGTGCGATTGTATCAGAAACTGGCGGCGCCCATCATGCCGCCTGTGTGCCGTTTTGTGCCGTCATGCTCCAATTACGCCCTTGAAGTCCTGCAAAGAAAGCCCCTCATTTCCGGATTGTGGTTGATTTTCAAGCGGATCCTGCGGTGCAACCCGTTCCATCCCGGCGGGTATGACCCGGTTCCCTGAAGCTATTTTAGCGCTCTTTAACTGGAATAACTGATGGAAAAACGCTGGACACTTTTCCTTATTATCACAATTCTGATATACCTTTTCTTTATGAATCAAATCACCCGGCAGCAACGGGAGTTGAAAAGGCGGCAGGAACTTGCCCAACTGGAAACGGCGGACGATGGGGCAACATCCGATACGCTGGCAGCCAAATCCGCCGAAAAGCCGGCGTCTGTGTCGGCGCCCGCCCCAAGACCGTCTTCGCCTGATTCCGCTCATACGGAAAAGGATGCGTTTAAAGATACTCTTATTCCTATTCAAACGGATTTTTATTCGATTACGCTCACCAATCGAGGAGGGCGTCCCGCTTTTTGGAAATTGATTCACACATCAACTGCGGGAAAAGACGGCAAGACCACCAGCGTTATCAACTTGATTGAGAATGTCCGCGAGGATGACGACCGCGAACTGCCTTTGGAAATTGATTTCAGGGAATACAATTCCCGCCAGACGTATAGCCTCCTCAATCGTATGAAGTTCGAGCATAAGGTCAAAAACCTCCCAAATGGGGATATTGAGGTTATATTCACCTCCCCGCCGATGGAGGGGCTTTTTTATACTAAAACCTACGTTTTCCGCAAGAGTTCCCACCTTTCAGACTTGAACATCACTTTGCACAATACTACAAAAAGCGACATCACCATCAACGACGACGGGCGGGGGCTGGGGATTTCATGGGGACCGGGTTTCGGACAGATTTTCAACGTCCTTGATTCGTATGACAAACGATATACGCGGAGTATTTATTCCATCGCCGGCGGAAAGACGGACGGCTTGAAGCCATCCGAAAGGGAGCAATCCGTTTCGGGCGATATCCTTTGGGGCGGGCAGAACACGCGTTTTCTTTTGGCGGCAATTATCCCTGTTGACGAAAAAGGCGCGGGGTTCTCCAGCGTTGTGCGTCCGAAAAATAATATCCGCTCTCAGGTGAAAAAAGAAGACGCCCCTACGATTGATCCCGCCACGGCGACTTTGTGGATGAAGAAATCGGTGCTTCCGGCGAACGGGACAAAATCCCATCAATTCAAATTATATGTGGGCCCCAGGTCATATAATCAGCTGTCAAAGTCGGGCTATCATCTTTCCACCGCTATGTTTTATACGCACTGGGGCTGGGTGCGCGCCATCTGTATCTTAATGCTTTACATTTTGCAATGGCTGTTTGGCATCCTCAAAAATTATGGACTGGCTATCATCGGGATGACGGTTCTTGTGCGCATCATCACTTTTTTCCCGACTCACAAAGGGATGAAAATTCAGGCAAAGGCGATGGCGGAGCAGGCGAAAATCCGTCCTTTCCTTGAAGAAATCAACGCCAAATATAAAGA
This sequence comes from candidate division BRC1 bacterium ADurb.Bin183, assembly GCA_002070185.1. Classification (GTDB taxonomy): domain Bacteria; phylum Sumerlaeota; class Sumerlaeia; order MWCT01; family MWCT01; genus MWCT01. The sequence continues at coordinate 435,435 of MWCT01000001.1, read as the reverse complement.
TAATCCCCAATTAAAAAATAAAAAGATTATGGAGCTTTATAAAGAGCATGGAATTAATCCCTTCGGCTTTGTGCGGGGATGTCTGCCTTTCATGCTTCAGATGCCGATATTCATCGCGCTGATATTTTTGCTTTCTGAATCGCCGGAGTTGCGGGGCGCGGGATTTTTATGGATTAAGGATTTGGCGGCGCCGGATAGGCTTTTCGCCTTTGGGACGACGCTGCCGCTTTTGGGGACGCATCTCAACCTTCTGCCTTTTTTGATGGGCGGCAGCCAGATTTTGGTCTCGGTGCTTTCCAGCACGCCGACCGGCGACCCGAACCAGAAAATGATGATGTATTTCTTCCCGCTTTTTTTTATGATGATTTTGTATAACTGGTCATCGGGTCTGGTTTTATACTGGCTGGTTTCGAACATCATTCAGGCGGGGCAGCAGTTATTCATCAACAAACATATTAAAAAGGCTTAGCGCCTTTATTTTTTTATTTGACGAATGGATTAATACAAACAGGGAGCCGATAAGATGAAAGAAATAGAAATAATCGCTCCAAGCGATAAGGACGCTCTTGAATTTGCTATGAAACAGTTCCGCCTTCCAAACGAGGCATTTGTGTATATCGGAAGCGAGCTTAAAAGCGCCGAAGAGGGCGCGCCTTCCGAAACGCATTACCGTTTTCAGGTGAACATGGATTACTTCAATAATCTGGTGTTGGATAAGGTGAAAAGGCTGCTCGATTTCATGGGCATTCAGGCGGATGTGCGGGTGCGCTCTGAAAAGGAATTCCTGATGGTGGATGTTTTTTCTGAAAGCGGCTCCATCCTGATAGGCAAAAAAGGCGAAACGCTGGAAGCCATTCAGCATCTGATTAATCGCATGATCAGCCGCAGCGAGCGGGAGATGCCGCTCATCCTTGTGGATGTGGAAAACTACCGCGAGCGGGTGAATCGCCGATTGAAAAAAATCGCCCTGAGCGCGGCGGACAAGGTTCAAAAATCCGGACAGCCGGTGGAACTGGAGCCGATGGCTGCCGGCGAACGTAAATTCATCCACAAACTCCTTTCAGAAATTGAGGGCATCACCACCTATTCTCTTGGACGCGAAGGGCAACGCTGCGTCATCGTTGCGCCCGAAAACGCTCCCCGAACGACCTATGTAGGCGATGAGGAAATCTTGCCCGAGTTCCTCAACGATATCTCCTCGACGCCTGCGAAGCGCCGACGCCCCCTTCACGAGAGCGCTTCATCCAGCAATGGTTCGGGGAAATCGTCCGAGTTCATGGACGAGTTGATTGAACCGGAAACGGAATGATTTTTAAGGGAATGCGCCGATAAGTGTTGATGTCTCCAGTCATTGCTTGGCTTGCGGTTATATTCTGGCTGGGCGTCATTTGGTTTTTTGGAAGGGCGGGATTCGGGCGCGCCAACACTCAGAGGCTGATTGACCTGCTGAAACATTATCGCAGGCTTTGGGGATTTTTAGATAAGCATCATGGGAAATTTCGCGCCGCCTTTCATTACATCGAATTCGGCGCCTGTTATGCCGCCCTTTATGCGGCGGTCTCCGGCGGCTTTGCGTGGCATTATGGCAAGGGGGCGGCGGTCTGGGGCGCGACCTGCGGGCTGGCGTATCTGGATGAACTGCATCAGAAGCGCAGCGGCGGGCGGTGCTTTCGCAGAGTTGACCTCTTGCACAGCGTTTTGGGCGCAAGTCTGATTATGCTTTTTATCTTTTTGCGGGAATTTTTTTAAGAAGGGGATTTACAAAATGAAAAAGACGCTTTTTATCCTCGCGCTGGCAGCGCTGGTTTTGATAAGCGCCGGCTGCCAGAAAAAGAAACCGGAAGATATCATCATCGAGGCGCAAATGAAAATCCGGCGCGGCGATTTCATCGGGGCGCGGATTGATTTAAAGGAACTCATCAAAAAACACCCTGATGATCCCGCCATTCCACAGGCGCGCTTTTTCCTATCCCAATGCTATTATTATGAAAACGACTTTCCGCAAGTGCGCGAACAGCTCGCCGAGGTTTATAAAAATCTGGGGCTCGCCAACCCTATGGGGCGCGACTCTTTCAAGATTATCCTAAGCACATACCGCGCGGAAAAGAATTATCAAGACGGCATCAAAGAGGCGGAAAACCTTGTGAAGAGCCTCCCGCCTGATGACGTTTTCGGGTATGAAATCAACTGCATGATCTCCGACCTTTTGATAGACGACAAGAAAACCTCCGAAGCTGTCGCCCATTTGGAAAACCTCATCCCGATAGGCAAAAACCACGAGATGCGGTTGATAGCGCTGGAGCGGCTTATTGCCATCCACGCCACAGAAAAGAATTACGACGCCGCTATCAAAGCATACGAGGATTATAATGAGAAATTCGGCGATGATAAAATTCGCGACAATCTGTTAGCGGGTCAGGCGTTTTTCTACCAAGAAAAAGGCGATTCAGAAAAAGCAAAGGAATTATTCGCCAAATCTGTGGAGGGCTATAAGACACTGATTGAAAACACGCTCGATAAAACGGAAAAAGCCGATTGGACTTTTCGCATGGGCAGAACATATGAAATCCAGAAGGATTACGATTCAGCGCAAAAAACTTATCAGGACATCATCGAGCAATACGGCGATACGCCGTTAAAGCAGGTGGCGCAGCTCGCTCTTGCGGATCTTTATTATACGCAAGGTCAAAAGGAAAAAACGCTCGAATATCTGCAAGGGCTTTTAAAAGAAAATCCGCAGGATATGGATTTTGTGAACATGCTCCGCAATCGCGTGATGGCTCTTATGCGCGAAAAAGCGCGGGAAGGCGCTACGACGGACAGTCTGCAGCAAAGTCCGGATGTTGCGGAACAGCCCTCCGGTAAATAATTATCAAACGTCATCCAACCGCTCAAACACCTTATCCTCAATCAGCAGCTCCACAACGTCGCTGTCGAGTTCGCCGTTTTGCGCGGCGCGGCGGAGCAGCGCGAATACTTCCATAAGGTTCGTTTCCTTTTTATAGGAGCGGTCTTTTGCCGTGAGCGCCTCGAACACATCCGCCACGGCGAGGATACGCGATGGCAAGGGGATATCCGCCGCCGCAAGCCCATCGGGATAGCCTGTCCCGTTGAGGCGTTCATGATGCTGCCCCGCATACATCGGGACGTTTTTCAGATGTCCCTTGAAAGGCATCTCCGCCAGAATCTTTTTTGTCCAGAGCGCATGCTGGCGCATGACGCCGATTTCCTCCGGTGTAAGATTGCCGCGGCGCACAGATAACGCGCGCAGTTCTTCCTCATTCAAATAAGGTCTGGGCTTGCCGTTTTCAATATAAGTCTTTCGGGCGATGCCGCGCAGTCGCTCAAGCGCAGCCTCATCCATCTGCTCGCAGGGTTTATTGCACTCGCACAAAAATTGCAAATCATCTTCAAGGTTTTTTATGGCGGCGTCGGTTTGGGCGTTGGTTTGCGGATTTTCCTGTTTGCAACAGCCAGCGGCGGAAAGCTGTTCGCGAATAAAGGCAAAACGCTCTCGGATTAATTCAATCAGGTCGAAGGGGCGTTCGAGTTTGCTCTTTTTTTCAACCAACCAATTGGGTGTGGTGATTTTCCCCACGTCGTGCAGCCATCCGGCAATGCTGATGGCTTCCATTTCTTTTTCGGAAAAGTTGACGCCGGCAAAGGGACCGTCCTTTTTTTCATTGATGGCGCGCGCCAGCAGGATGTTCAGCGTTGCCACGCGCTGGATATGTTTGCGGGTGGCATGGGAACGCGCGTCAATCGTCATAGCAAGCACCTTCACCAAACCGTTGAAGAGGTCTTTTGTTTCTTTGATGAGGCTTGCGTTTGAAACGGCGATAGCCGCCTGCGAGGCAAGCGCCTCCGTCAGGCGGACGGCATCCGCGTCAAAGGGTATGATGTTTTTTGTTTCAGGTTCAAGGGCATTGATGAGTTGCAGGACGCCAATAACTGCGCCTTCATGATTTTTCATGGGGACAACCAACATAGAACGGGTGCGGTAACCGGTGATGGCGTCGTATCGGCGCGGTCCGGAGAAATCAAATTCCGCGCATTCATAAACATCGCCAATGACAATTGTTTTGCCTTCGATGGCGGCAAAGGCGGAGACGTTGTTTTTTTCCAGAAGCACTGGCTCAAAGGTTATAGGCTGGGCGCCGGCGCCGCCTTGAAAAATTTGCAGCGTATCATTTTGCAAAATCTTGAAATGAAGTTTTCCATCAAGAAGGAGATAGAGCGTTCCCGCATCCGCCTGCGAAAGTTCGCGCGCATAACGGACAATTTTTTCCAGCAGTGCCTCCAGATGAAGTTCCGCCGAAAGGGCGATGCCTATCTCTGTCAAACGCTCAATCTGATTTTTAAAATCAGGCATAACTTTTTCCATTGTCGTAAATATCCTTTGGATTTGATAAAAAAGGACGTCAGGTCAAGATAATAATAACTTATATTGACGCAGACGACGTGGAACGGCTATTTGCGTGTGCGTGTATTTTGCATCGAACAGAAAATTAAGACATCTACAAAGCCGGAGGGAATGTTCATGTTTTACAAAAAGATTTTTGCGGCGGCGATTGGATTTGCCCTGACATGCTGCGCCCGCGAGCAATTAATAAATCAGACCGTCCGCAATAATATCATCGGGCAGACGAATGTTGCAAAATGGCACGAAGGCAAACAATGCGCCGTTTCCATCGTTTATGACGGCGGAACCGCCAATCAGTTCAAGGATGCCTTGCCCATCATGGACAGCCTGAAGATTCCCGCCACGTTTTTTATTGTGACAGGCGATATCGCAGACTCGCAATATAAAGGCATGTTCATCGGCAGACCTGTTTCGGAAATCTTGAAAGAGAGCGAGACCGAGCCGGTCAATGAACAAAACTTTTTCGAGCGAGCGGGGGCTGTTCGATATCTTGGCTATGAGGGCATGGAGGATTATCACACGCGGGCGGGCGACCTTTTTGAACAGGGCAAAATTGACGAAGCCTATAAACAAATAGATGAGGCATACGCCAAGGCGCGTCAGGGCGGGTTGAAGGAGGCGCCGACTCCGGCGACGCATGATAATGAAACAGCCGTCATCTCGTGGAAGGAAATAAAAAAGATTGCCGAGCGCGGTCATGAATTCGCAAGCCTTTCTGTTTCGCACCCGCACTTTGCGATTATTGACGATATCAACATGGATTACGAAATCTTAAAAAGCCGCGAGGAGATTCTGAATCATCTGGGAATTAAGCACACCTTTTCGCACGAATGCCCGTATGGCTCGGAAAATAAAAGGGCGGTGGAGCGCGCGCTGCCTATTTATCCCGCCCTGCTCAACCGCATGCCCGAACCGTTCCTTGAGGAAATCAACCGCCGGAACATAAAAGACCCGACCGCATCCCAAAAGGAATATGTCCAGTGGCAGCGGGAACCCAAAGATAATACTACTGCGGAAGAAATGAAACAATGGATTGATGTCTGCTTGACAAGGGACAACATCTGGCTGGTTCCGGTTTTTCGCGACGCAGGCGGCATCGGCTCTGAGCCGCAAGAGGGCGCTGGCTTGCGTGATTTTTTTGATTACTTAAAATCAAAGAAAAGCAGCATTTGGATTGCGACGTTCCAAGATGTTGTGAAATACATGCGCGAACGCAAGAACAGCTACGCGCCTGTTTATTTGGATAAAAATAAAATCCGCGTGGAACTGACCCACACCCTTGAGCCTGCATTGTATAATTTCCCGCTCACGCTGAAAACCTATGTTCCCGATAACTGGGATATCGCCTCAGCAAAACAGGGTGATTCGGTTCAATATCTGAAAACAAATCGGGATGAAAACGGCGTTTATGTATTGTATCAGGCAACGCCCAACGCGGAGCCTCTTCTGCTGCGGATGGAAAAAAAATCAAAGTCAAAGTAACCGGCGATGCGCGCTATATTTATCCTAAAATTTTATTGTTTGAAATTGGTTGACGCGCGGGGAGATTATGGAAAAGTATTCACATTAACTTGCTGATACGTTTCCCGAAGGAGGTTCGCTATGCATGATGCTTTAGGCATGATAGAAACAAAGGGACTGGTTGCCGCGGTGGAAGCGGCGGATGCTATGGTGAAAGCGGCAAATGTTGTTCTGGCAGCTTATGAAAAGGTCGGAGGCGGTTTGGTGACGGTGCTTGTTCGCGGCGATGTGGCGGCGGTGAAGGCAGCCACAGACGCCGGCGCCGCTTCCGCGCGCAAGGTTGGCGAGCTGGTTGCCGTGCATGTGATTCCGAGCCCGCACGAGCAGCTGGAGGAAATCCTCCCGATTGCCGCGCCTTCAGGCAAAGAATCCAAACCGTCCAAATAGCCTCTTTTTATTCGGATATAAACAATGATGGAGGAATCGTCTTCAAATGCGGTGTGGGCTGTGGAGCAGCCGGGCGATTCCTCCCTGTCAATACCTTCCCCTCAACCGCTCCGCATGGAGCGCAAAGAAAAAATCTGCCTGATTCTCATTTTCGTCTTCGCCGTTTTCTTTGTCATCCTGACAGGGCAAAAGCGATACGGGCTTTCGTGGGATGAGGCTTATTATTATGAGCCATCAAGGAGCGCGGCGCGATGGCTGGGTCGGGCGTTGTTTTCCGGCGCGCGCCCCCTTTCATCCGACGAGATTGACGCCGCATGGGAGGAAATCAGAGAACTTCCCTCGTTTGTTAAACTTGCGCTGGGAACGAGCAGTCTGCTTTTTGAAAATGTGTTGGGACAGTTGACGGCGCTGCGGCTCCCTGCCGCAATTGCCTTTGCCTTGACCTTGCTTTTGATTTACCGGTTGATGATTGAACATTTTGGCAGGCGGGCGGCGGTTGCGGGAACGTTGGCATATGCCCTAACTCCGCCTCTTTTTGGACATGCCCACATCGGCGCATCGGAATCTTTCACCGCGTTCATGACGATATTAACTGTTTTTTGTTTTTTGAAAGGATTGGAAAAACCGCTTTGGAGTGTTTTGCTTGGAATTGTTTTTGGTCTTGCGCTGAACACAAAAATCAACTGCGCCTTTCTGCCGCTGGTTCTGCTCCCTTGGGCGCATGTGTATCATAGACGGAAATACGCGAACAATTTTTTCGCGTTGGTTTTTCTTTCGCCGGTTGCGATGGTCATAACCTGGCCCTGGCTCTGGCACGACACGGCAAAACGGTTGCTAGAATATTTTTATTTTTTTGTCTCCCACCAGTTCACGGCGGTTTATTATTTCGGTCAAAAATATAATTACGGTTCCGCGCTTGCGCCGTGGCATTATCCGTTTGTAATGATGTTTTACAACACGCCGCCTTTGATTTTATTTTTTATGTTTGCGGGAATCGCCTCCGCGCTGAAAAACATCCGCCGCTCGCCTGTGGAAGCGCTGCTTTTGTGGGGCGGGATTTTCACGCTGGGAATTGCCGCCATGCCCAATTCGCCTAAGTATGACGGTGTTCGGCTTTTTCTGCCGGCGTTTGTTTTTATGTTGCCGCTGGCAGGCGTTGGATTGGCGGCTCTTTGCGAGCGGCTGCCCTTTGATGAACTAAAAAAACAAAAAGCAGCTGTCCTTAGCATCGTTTTAATCGGCGCCAGCGGATTATTCTCTGTGATAACCAGCTTCCCCTATAATTTAACCTACTTTAATATTTTTGCGGGAGGGATTCGCGGCGCATGGAACAAGGGGATGGAAACCACATGGTGGGGCGAAGCGGTGAATGACGGCGTTCTGAAAGCCTTGAATGAACTCCCAAAAGGGGCGCGGATTAAAACGCTGGCGCTGCACGAAAAGGTTTTTGAATATCATCAGACATGGGGAAATTTGCGCGCCGACCTGCAAATCAATCGCGGCGCTCCGCCTTATGATTACCACCTGTTGCTGGTGCGCAAAGGTTTTTTTGCGCGCCCCGAATGGTGCCTCTTTCTTACTTGGCGGCGGCTGAAGGTCTTTGAGCATCTAGGCGTGCCGATGGTTATGCTATTCAAAACCGGCGCGGATTTTGAAGCGGCTTGGCATAAAACGGCTCTGGGGGGAAACGTTGGCGAGCAAAACAAATAAGAAACCGCGGCGCATAATTGCGTTGCTGACGGATTTCGGGACGCGGGACTGGTTTGTCTCTTCCATGAAGGGCGTCATACGGCGTATCGCTTGCGACGCGGAGATTGTGGACATCACGCACGAAGTCGAACCGCATAATATCCTCGCGGCGTCATTCATTCTTGAAAGTTGCTATCGCGATTTTTCGGAAGGGACGATTTTTTGCTGCGTGGTTGATCCGGGCGTTGGGACGGCGCGGCGCCGGCTCGCCGCAACAGACGGGTCTTATTTTTTTATCTCGCCTGATAACGGGCTCCTCACGGGCGTTGAATCTCAGGCGGAAACATTTCTCGTATATTCTATCGAAAATAAAAAACTCATGCTTGAAGGCAAAGGGACAACTTTTGAGGGGCGCGATGTTTTTGCTCCAGCGGCGGCGCATCTTGCCGAGGGAAAACCGCTCGAAGATTTCGGCGCGCTCTGCGAGGACATGGTTCGATTGAATATCCCGCCGCCGTCAAAAACCTCCAAAGGTGTTTTACGCGGCGAGGTGCTCTACATTGACCGCTTTGGAAATTTGATAACCAACATCAGCGCGGAAGATTTGCCGAAAAAGTTCGATGCGCGCTCCGCGGTTATTTCCATCCGACGCAATAAAATAAAGGGGCTTGCGGCGGGCTATGCCGATGTGCCCTGCGGCGCGCTCGCGGCATATTGGGGCTCGACTGGGCGCCTTGAAATCGCCGCGAACCTAAATAGCGCCGCGGATATTCTCAAGTCCGCCATCGGGACAAAAATTGAATTAATCTTTTAAAAAGGTGCCGTTTTATGAACAAACAATGGCTGAATTCTGTTCGCGCTATCCAATTGCCATATCCCGCCGATTTAACGCCCGAAAAGGCGGAGTCGGATATCAGCCGCCTTGCCGAGCGCGGCATCAACATGATTCTGACTGAAGACCATCGCTACATCATGTTCGATATGCCGGAAGGCGCGCCGCCGCAATTTTTATTCAAGCCGCAACCCAGAGCAAAGAGCATTGCGGCAACGAAACTCATGGCGGAAACATGCCGCAGACGCGGCATCAAAATCCTGCACCATGCATCCGCCGCCTATTGCCATGAAGAATTCATGCGGGAGCATCGCGGCTGGACGCAGCGCGACGCCCGCCGCCCCGATGAGCCGCTCTTCTTTGAGGAATATGGGGGCGTATGGCTCTTCTGTCTCAATCATCCCGAATTTCGCGAGGCGTTCTATCAGATGGTCATCGAGTTCACAAAAGAAACAGGCGTGGATGGGTGGATGATTGACGAGGTGGAATGGCTGCCGACATGGTTTTCTTGCGGCTGTCTGTGGTGCCGGGAAAAATTTAAGGAAGAAACCGGCATGGCGCTTCCCTTTGAAGCCAATTCGCCGGTATGGGAAAATTTTGAAAATCCTCTCTGGCGCGCATGGCTGCGCTTCCGCATGAAATCCGCCGCCGATTTTTTTGCGGATTTGAAAAAGCGGCTTGATGCGGAAACGCCCGGAAAAATCCTGACGACTTGCCATGCCGGCGCCAGCGACACATGGTCGGCGCAATTTTGGGGGACGGACGCCATCGAATATTCCCGCGTGCTCGATTATATTTTTTACGAGGCTTATGTCCGAAACGGCATCCCCTTTTATGGATGGCTCTGGTATTTTGCGGAGCTGAAATTATACGCCGCCATTGCCCGTCCGACCGGCGTTGCCCCGCTGGCGCTTTTCTATCCGCGCTCGGAATTGGAATCGCGTTTTTCGTGGGCGCTTTCCAGCGCGGCGGGCTTTCGTTTTTGGGCATGCAACAACGCCAGCGCAAGTTATCCTTTCGATTTTTTCAAATGGCAGGCGTCGCATGAAAATCTTTTTATTGCAAGCGCGCCGATGGCGGATGCGGCTTTACTTTTTTCCAAACAAACCCGCGACGGTTATAAAGGGCGCGACCTTGATTTTTATGTCCGCGAATGGACGGGCTGGGCGCAAACGCTGATTGAGGCGAACATTCCCTTTGAGACGGCGCTGGAACGGGATCTGACCAAAGAACATTTATCGCGCTATCGTCTGGTCATCGCGCCGCACGCCGTTTGTTTAAGCGACGCGCAGATTTTAGCGCTCCTTGATTACGCCTCTTCGGGGGGGCGCATTATCACGACAGGCGAAACGGGCTGGCGGGACGAAACCGGCGAGCCGCGGATTGATTTGTCGCTTGCATACGCCCTTCAAAAAGCGGGAAAATATTTTCCTGAAAAAATCGGTCTGCGCCGCCACCTGCCGTGCGCCCGTATGGATGAAGAGTTTTGCGATACGCGCGAACCTGATGCGGGTCGGTTGATTCTTGCCGCTGTCCGAGATGCGCTCAATGATGCGCCGTCTCTTGAAATTACTGCGCCGGCGGGAATTTTGGCGAGCGGCTTTCGCGGCGAAAAAAACAATCTGATTATACACATTCTCAACTACCGCGGCGCGGCGCCGCCAACGACGGCAATCATTCACAAAAACAATTACACGATTGGATTTCCCGAAACGCAAAATATTAAAATATCGTGGCGCGCTAAATCCGCCGGATTTTTTACAAAGGCGGAAATATTCGCGCCGGATGCGAATGAGCCGGATGTTTGCGATTTAATCAGCGAGGGCGGAGTCCAGAACGTTATCATTCCTTTATTGCGCGATTATGTCATTGCGCGTCTGAGTTGAGTCAATTCACTCCTTGCTTTTTCGCCGTCGCGTTTCCTTCCACTCGATGCGTTTGCGCCCGCGAAGCGCCTTGTCGCGCTGTTTTGTGATAGGATCGGCAAGCGGCTCGCCGAATACAATCCACGGCGGCGGGGCAAATGGAGCCTCTTCCTGCGGCGGGAGTTTTGCTTTTGTCTCGGATGAGGCGGCGGTCTTCCCGCGGGCGGCGCTTTTTTGGGCGCGCTTTTCCTCTTCATGAATAACCGCCTCGCGCCTTTTGCGGCGTTCTGCGGCGTCGTCGCGCGTCAAACGGCTCTCCATCGCGATGAGGTCTGTGCGTTCCGACCAATCGGGAAATCCGTTTGCCATCTCATCGCCGCGCCGCGCAATTTCATGGGCATTGAGAAGCCCCGCGCGCCATTCATCAGGAATGCCGTCATCGCCAAAACGCAGCCCCAATAGCCCTCCCGCGATGGCTCCCATCGCGCAGGCTTCCTTTCCCTCGTTGATTATTTCTATGACGCCTTGTCCAAATGTCAAGGCGGAGAGGCTGATATAAAGGGCATGGACTATGGCGGAAGGGGCGAAATCCTGATTGGGCGAGGATATGGGGAATTGCGGGTCGCGGCGGTTTGCCTCCGCGATAATAGTTTTGCGGGCGAGGGCGCAATCGTTTTCCCGCAGACAGGGCAGAAGAATACTCAACGCGTCGCTTACGGCGTAAAAGGCGGGTTGGGGAATTTCCTTCGGGATGCAACGCTTAAATTCATCCTGCAAAAATTCCTCGCTCTTGCGCGTAAACCGCTGAAGGTCTCTGCAAAAATCAATGCGGTCTTTTGGCGTTATTTGCCGCTCTTGGGAAAATCGAAAAGCGGCATAAACGATAGCCGCCGCTCCTGCTATTGCCCGTGGGTCGTTATGCGTGAGGAGGGCGCATTCGACGGCGGCGCGCATAAGCGCGGTTTCGTCATTGCGAAAAATCAGGGCAAGCGGCAGGACGCGGCTTGCGGCGCCGATGCCGGGGTGGGAAACGCCGCATTCAAAGGGCGCGGCGGATGTTCCCATTAAATCCAACACCTTGCGGAAATGAACGTCCGCGCCGCGAAAATACCCCAGAGGCTCCTCCCCGCGCGCCATTGCCTGAAATGTTGTGAATATGTCCTGCAAATCATATTTTGAGGATGTGATAAGCGACTCGGCAACAACGAGCGCCTGTTGCGTTGGCAGGGAATAAAGCCCCTTCAACCGCCAGTGCGACGACGTTGGTTCAAACGCCTTGTCGGGTTCGATGTAATCCATGATTTTGCCAAAGGCTTGAACAATGCGTCCGGGCTTGAGGCTTTGCGCCGGCGCGCCGAGGGCATCGCCGATTGCCATACCTAAAAACGCGCCTTTATATCTTTGTTTCATTGTCTATTTTCTTTTCAATGAACTTCTTTCTCATTTTGAAATATACCCATTCCACTCCCAAAAACACAAGTAAAACAATAAGCCAACCCCTATAAAAATCTCTCATGGATGCCGCCCATCCGGCATAACCGCCCATTTGGGAATAATAGAGATATTTTCCGACAATTCCTAAAATAATAAAACGGGAACTGTTGCAAAATAAAGCATCCAAAACATGGTCGTGGGATATAACATGAGCCGCCGGCGGGTCAAGGGTCTTTCTTGCTTGACCGGCGGGGCGGGCGTTGGTTCGATTGGTTTTCTTTTCATTTGGGTGACATGCTTTGCCAAATAAAAATTTTGAGGAGCGGCGTGAAAACTCATTTAGAATGTATCCCCTGTTTTGCGCGTCAGGCGCTGGAGATGGCGCGGATGGGAACCGAGGTCGAATCACTCCAGAAAGAGATTGCACGGGAGTCGCTTAAAATTATCATCGAGGCGGATTTTGAAACGCCGCCTCCCCTTTTAGCGCAAAAAGTCTCCTCTTTGATACGGCGCATGACCGGCATTGCCGACCCTTATGCCAAATCCAAACGCCGCCAAAACCGTTTTGCCATGGAACTTTATCCTGAGATGAAGGAGATTGTCCGCACATCCCGAAATCCGTTCGAAACAGCGGCGCGTTTGGCAATTGCGGGAAATATCATTGACATGGGTATTTATCCGGGCATTGACCATGCTCATGCGGAGCGCTCAATCCGCGAAGCGCTCGATGCGCCGATTCTCGCCGAGACGCTCCAGTCCTTTCATGACGCGGTGCAATCCGCGTCGAGCATTCTTTATCTTGCCGATAACTGCGGAGAGATTGTGCTGGATCGTCTTCTCGTTGAGGAACTCCCCCGCGAAAAGGTGACCTTTGCCGTGCGGGGCGGACCGATTTTGAACGACGCCACTTTGGAGGATGCCATTGAAACGGGCATTACGGAGATTGTGGTCGTGATTGACAACGGCGACGACGCGCCGGGGACATGGCTGCCTCAATGCTCGGATGAATTTAGGCGTCGGTTCGAAAGCGCGGATGTAATAATTTCCAAAGGGCAGGGCAATTATGAAACGCTTGACGGCGAGGCGGGGAACATCTTTTTCCTCCTGCGCGCCAAATGTCCGGTGATTGCCCGCGCAGTGGGCTGCCCGCTGGGTTCGGCGGTTCTAATGAAAAACAAAAAATGACGAAACATGCAAATTTGCATTTGAAATGCAACAATTGCGCGTTAAAGAATCATATACGTTTTTGATTTTGATTTGTTAATTATTAATTTTTTCTTTTTTTAAGGCGTTGGCTATGGCGCAGGACGAATTTGATTTTCAAAAACAAGCACAAGAGCAGTTGCGCATGGAGAAACTGGCGCGCAAAATTCTCGGCGTGGATGAAGGCGCCAGTCCTACAGAGATTAAAAAGGCATACTGGCTCCTTGCGATGAAGCACCACCCGGATAAAAAACCGGGCGATAAGGAGGCTTTGCGCCAATTTAACAACATTCGCGCGGCTTATGATTTTTTAATGAAAAATGACAACGGGGCTGCCTTGTTCGATAACGGGGAACAGCCCTTTTCCGATTCGGTCTCCGAAGAGTATAACACAGCAAATAACTGGGGATATTTTCTTTGGTGGCGGGATAAATATTTTAAATAGGGCAAAGGAAAAAACTTATGCCGATTTATGAATATCAGTGCGGCGAGTGCCAGACCGTCAGCGAATTTTTGGAAGGCTTCAACTCCGCATCTAAACACGTCTGCGAAAAATGCGGGAGCGAAAAGATGTCCCGCGTCATGTCCGTTTTCAGCGCCACTATGGACGGCAAATCCATCGTAAGCCACGGCAACGCCGGCGGATGTTCCAGCTGCAGCTCGCACAACTGCAGCACATGCGGAAAAGGCTGATGCAAATATTATGAGCGGAATTACAAACGTAAATGCCATCCGGCGAAATGTTGAAGAGATTCTACGCCAATTGCCTCAGGGCGTAACGCTTGTGGCGGCGGCAAAGACGCGCACAAACGAAGAAGTCCGCGCTGCCATTGAAGCGGGCATTCAGGTTGTGGGGCATAACTACGTTCAGGAAGCGGAGTTGATGAAGGCGGCTCTGGGCGGCGTCGCCCGCTGGCATCTGATTGGACACCTTCAAAAGAACAAGGCAAAAAAAGCGGCGGAAATTTTTGACATGATTGAAACGGTGGACTCATTTCTTCTTGCCGCCAAACTGGATAGGGAATGCGCGGATATGGGAAAGGTCATGCCGATTCTGATTGAAATCAACAGCGGGAGGGAAGCGGCTAAGTCGGGCGTTTTGCCCGAAGAGGCGGAAAACCTCGCCGTTCTAATAACGTCTTTAAGCCATGTCCGTTTAATGGGATTTATGACGCTTGGTCCTTTTTCAGATAATCCGGAAGATTCGCGTCCTTATTTCAAGACAACAAAAGAAGTCTTCGACGCTCTTTCGCGGGCAGGACACGCCAATATTGATATGCGTTTTCTTTCAATGGGGATGAGCAGTTCATGGCGCGTTGCTATTGAAGAGGGCGCAAACATCATCCGCATTGGAACGAGCATATTCGGCGCGCGTAGCTAATTTGCTGATTTTATTTATTGCCGGCTGGTTTTGCCTGCTGCTTTTTTTTCTGAAGAAGGAGATCCAAAAATATCAGACCGACGCCAACCGATATGGCGACATCGGCAATATTAAAGACAGGCCAGTGGACTTTATTCATCCAATGGACATCCAAAAAGTCCACCACATGCCCGCCGCGAAAAAATCTATCCGCCAGATTTCCCAGCGCCCCGCCGGCAACCAGTCCCATGGCGGCGCGTAAACGTTTTTCCTTTTTGGGAATCTGCGCCCCCCACCAGATAATCAAGAGCAAGGCAATTGAGTTTATGACGGCAAGGATGCCGGGGTGGTTGTGCATGATGGAGGCAAAGGCGCCGGGATTGTAAACGAGATGGAGCCAAAAAAAAGATGGAACAAGATAAACAGGCTTGCCCGTTTGAAGAAAATGGATAGCCAGAATTTTTGCGGCTTGGTCGGCAAGAGCAACTCCAGCTATCCACCAAAATAAATTCACATTACGCCTCGTCTTTCCTTCTCATACTCTCGGCGGCAGGCGACGCAAAAAACAGCCTGAGGTTTTGCCAGAAGGCGCTCCACATCAATTGCGCAATTGCAGCGGACGCAAATGCCGTATTTGCCTTTGTCAAGCCGCTCAAGGGCTTCCGAGATTCCCTGCAAACGGGTGAGAAGTATTCCGCGCAATCCAAGCGCCATGTTGATGGCTTCGTTTTCGCTGGCATTTTCCGCCATGTGGATGGAGTAAGCGCGATTTTCCGTTGCCATTTCATCATCGTAATTGGTGCGCGCGATGTTATCCAGATTGTTGATTTCTTTGACTAAGCGGCTCTGCTCGGCGATGAGCTCTTCTCTGAGTTTGGTTGCTTCTGATTTGCGGAGTTTTTTGGGTTCTGGTTGCTGGGCTATTGCCTGAGCAGCGGGAGCGGGTTTTACTACAGCCGGTTTTTTTACGGGTTTTGTCGTTTTCTTCAAAGGGAGTTTGGTTTTGGGTTTTTCCGGTTTGAGCGCGCTTTTGACAACGATTTTTTTTGTTTTGGCTACGGCTGTTTTTTTTGTTTCCTTCGCCGCCTTTTTTGCAACTGTGGGTTTTGTGGTTTTTGCGGGTTTTGCGGCAACTTTTGGCGTTGCAGCCGTTTTGGTTTTCACCGTCTTTTTTGGGGAAGCCTTTGCCGGGGCTTTAACGACTTTTTTCTTTGTTGTCATAATCCACACCACCTCCTGACATTATTCTATGATTCCGTTTTTTGTTGGCTCAATACACCCGCGCACCGGGGGCATGTTCCCGGATGGCGCGCATTTTTTCCCGTTTCCGGATGGAGTTTCCAGCAACGGGCGCATTTTTCCCACGGTGCTTTTTCCGCTTTGATGGAGACTTCTGGGAATTCTTCCACAGGCTCATCGCCGGGCGCAAAGGTTTTTACCTTTTTTATCTCAAAAGAGGAAACGATGCAAAGATCGGCAAGGAACAACTTTCTGTCTTCAAGGAGAGAATAAATCTCATCAGAAGTTGTGGCAAACGTAACTTTGGCATCCAGCGAATGTCCAATCTCCTTGCGCCGGCGGGCGTCTTCGAGAACTTTGACCACAGCCTCGCGGATGCGCAGCAGTTTTTCCCACGTTTCCTCCAGCGCCGGCTGATTCCAGACTTCGCGCGGTTCGGGCAGGAGCTCGGCATGTACGCTTTTAGCGATTTTTCCAAAGCCGGCTGGCTTGCCGTCCGCTCCTTGGTTTGACTTGAAGGGGTTATTCGCCTGGCGTTCCATCGTGGTTTCCAGCGACTGGAAAACCTCCTCCATAGTGAAAGGCAAGACCGGCGCAATAAGACGCACGAGGCAGTCGGCAACGAAATGAATAACTGTCTGAGCCGCCCGCCGCGTCAGCGAATCCCGCCCTTCCACATACAACCTATCTTTGATTATATCCAGATAGAGCGCGCTCATTTCCACAACGCAAAATGAGTGAACGAAGTGATACACCTTGTGAAACTCGAAATCCTCGTAAGCCTTAGTCACGCGTTTCATAAGGCTATAGAGTTTATGCAACGCCCAGCGGTCAATCTCCGGCAGTTTTTCGTAATAAACGGCATCTTGTTCCGGTCGGAAATCGCCGAGATTGCCGAGCAAAAAGCGGAAGGTGTTCCTAATGCGCCGATAGGCATCCGAGATGCGGTCGAGGATTTCATGAGAGATTTTAACATCTTCGCGATAATCCTCAGATGCAACCCAGAGTCTCAGGACATCCGCTCCCATTTTCTCGATGATTTTCTGCGGCGGGATGACGTTGCCCTTGGATTTGCTCATCGCCTCGCCTTTGGAGTCGAGGATGAAGCCATGAGTCAGGACGGCTTTATACGGCGCTCGGTTCCTTGCCCCCATTGCCACAAGGAGCGATGATTGGAACCAGCCGCGATGCTGGTCGCTGCCTTCAAGGTAAAGGTCAACGGGCGAGCCGAGGTCTTCCCTTTGTTCGCAAACGGCAATATGGCTTGCGCCGGAATCGAACCAGACATCAAGGGTGTCCGTCTTTTTTTTGAAAGATGTTCCGCCGCAATATGGACATTTGAACCCTTCGGGGATGACGCTTTGAGCTGATTCAGAGAACCAAGCATCGGAGCCTTTTTCCGCAACTTGCCGCGTAAAGAGGTCAATAACGCCGATATCAAGGATGTCGTTTTTGCAATCCTCGCATTGCAAGGCGGGGATGGGCACGCCCCACTTGCGCTGGCGCGAGAGACACCAATCGGGGCGCATGGCGACCATGTTGTAAATGCGGTCGCGTCCCCATGAGGGAATCCACCGCACATTGTCAATCGTTCGGAGTGTGTTCTGCCGCAGGTCGTTTTTTTCCACCGACATGAACCACTGTTCTGTGGCGCGGAAGATGATGGGTTTGTGGCAGCGCCAGCAATGAGGATAGGAGTGTTCCACCTTGCCTGAGCCAACAAGGATTCCATCCTGCGCCAACTTATCCACTATCGGTTTATTGGCGTCCCAGACGGACATCCCCTTCATCAAGGGGAACTCTTCCGTAAATCGTCCCATATCATCAACCGGCATAACCATAGGGAGATTATATTTCAAGAGCATTAAATAGTCATCATAACCATGTCCGGGGGCTGTGTGGACGCAGCCCGTTCCCGCTTCGAGGGTGACATGATTACCGAGAACAACAACCGATTTTTTATCAAGCAACGGATGGCGGCATTCAAGTCCATTGAGTTCGCCGCCTTTGAATTGGGCAAGGATATCCGCCACGCCGAGGTTGCATTTGGCAAGGAAATCGCCCATCAAATAGTGCGCCACCACAAACACTTCGCCGGTGCTTTTCAACCGCGCCGCCACATAATCGAAATCCGGATGCACCGCAACCGCCACATTGGCGGGCAGCGTCCATGGCGTGGTCGTCCAGATGACGATAGAGGGTGCATTGACGTCTTTGAGCGCGTCGCATTTTTCTTTGTTTAGAATGGGAAAGCGGACAAAGATGGAATGAGATGTGTGATTTTCATATTCAACCTCAGCATCCGCGAGAGCCGTGCCGCAGGATGCGCACCAAAAGACCGGCTTGCGTCCGCGATAAATCAACCCGTTTTCAACAAGGGCGCGGAAGGCTTTCAGTTCGCCCACTTCATATTCGCAATTAAGCGTGCGGTAGGGGTTGTCAAAATCGCCGCCGATGCCCAACCGCTGGAACTGCTCGATTTGAGTGTTGACCCATTTGAGGGCGTATTCCTTGCAGAGTTGGCGGATTTCAAGCGGGGTTTTTTCCCTTGCGGCGGAGCCGAGTTTCTCCCGCACTTTCTGCTCGATAGGCAAGCCGTGGCAGTCCCACCCGGGAACATAGCGGGCATAAAAACCTTTCATGGCTTTGTATCGAACGATGAAATCTTTTAAAATTTTGTTAAGGGCGTGCCCCATGTGGATGTCGCCGTTGGCATAAGGCGGTCCATCATGGAGGACATAGCGCCGCTCGGGAGAGCGCTGCGCAAGAATAACCTTGTCGAGCTGCATCTCAACCCATTTTTGATGGATATCCGGCTCCCGCTGATTCAGATTCGCCTTCATTGGAAAATCCGTATTCGGGAGATTCAGAGTGTCTTTATAATCATTTTTCGGTTCGTCAGACATATAACACCTAAAAACCTTTCTCCTGTCATCAGCCTAAATTGTCTTCGATCCTGCCCGCGGATTACAAAGCCGCTATGATTCCTTTTATCAAGGTTTGGCGATTTTGCTCCTGAGCGTTTGAGATGCTGATGATTTCTTCTATCGAAAGCGGTTTCAACGCATCGGGAAGGCAGGCGTCCGTCACAGTGGACAGACCCAGCGCCTTCAATCCTGCGTGAACCGCGACTATAACCTCCGGCACTGTGGACATAGTCACAATATCCGCCCCTATGCGGCGGAAAAAGCGGTATTCCGCAGCGGTCTCCAGACAGGGTCCGGTGACCGCCACGGCTACACCTTTGTAAAGCCGTATCTTATTTTCAAGAGCAACTTCCTCCGCCAGAGCCATGAGCTCTCGACTGTATGGCTCGGACATATCGGGGAAGCGGGGACCGAGAGAATCTTCGTTCGGTCCAATCAAAGGGTTATCGCCCATAAGGTTGATGTGGTCGCTGATGAGGACAAGCGCGCCGACGGGGATTAAGGGGTTCATGCATCCCACGGCGTTCTGGATGATAATATACTGGCATCCGAGTGCCTTCATGACCCGCACGGGATAGGTCGCCTGCTGAAGCGAATAGCCTTCATAGCGATGGAAGCGCCCCTGCATCGCCACAACCGGCTTTTCCGCCAATTTGCCAAAGACCAAATTCCCCTCGTGGGACTCTACCGTTGAAAGAGGAAAGTGCGGGATTGCGCCGTAAGGGATGACAACCCTTTCATCAATGGTGTCCGCCATGGCTCCCATGCCGGTGCCAAAGATGATGCCGACAAGAGGCTGAAGCGCGGTTTTGAGCCTGATGGCTTTGAGGGATTCTTCGATTTTATTTTTAAGTTCGCCCATATCACACCACTTTCAGATTCAACGATTCGATGATTCTGACGGCATCCGATTCAGCGCAACCGTCAATCTCAAAAACTTTGGCGCGGGACTTGCCGCCGGATGACAGCCTGACCGCGCCTTTGGAAACGCCGAATGTTTTTGCCAGAAAGCGAATGCATTCCTCGTTGGCGGCATTTTCAACCGGCGGCGCCTTCACTTGAAGGCGCAAACCTTCGGCGGTTATAGCTACAAAGACGGTACGCGATGAACGAGGAACTACGCGCGTCCTCAATAAAATCGCGTCCGCCCCTTTTTTTTCAATCCCATTCACTTTTGAAAAATTCAGATGCTCAATCGGTGCGGCAACAACCAACGAATAAACGCCTTTCCCTAATGAGCAACCCAAGCCATGTCAAGGTAAAATCACAATAAAAAAGGAGAACATCCACATGAGATGGAACAATGCGTTCAGAGCGTCTATTCTTTGTTATTTATCCATCGCCTTGTATAGATTCGCCATTTCTATGGCGGCAAGGGCGGCATCGAAACCTTTGTTGCCTTGCTTTGTCCCCGCCCGTTCCACCGCCTGCTCGATGGTGTCGGTAGTTAACACGCCGAAGATGACCGGAACGCCGCTTTCCATCGAGGCGGAGGCTATGCCTTTTGCCATTTCGGACGCAACATATTCATAATGTCCTGTTGCGCCTCGAATGACCGCCCCAAGGGCGATGATGGCATCGTCTTGTTTTTTCATGGCGATTTTTTTTGCCGCAAATGGAATTTCAAAGGAGCCGGGAACCCAGATGACGCGCACATCGTCTTCTTTGATGCCGTGACGGCGCAAGCCGTCCAGCGCCCCTTCCAGCAATTTGGAACTGATGAATTCGTTGAAGCGGCTGATGACGATGGCGATTTTAAGCCCCTTCGCCTCAAAGTTTCCCTCAATCTTTTTGACCATGGATTCCTCCTTCGTTAAACTCAGGATATTCCTTATGAAAAATGTCGCCGACTAACTCAGTATATGCCCCAATTTTTTTTCCTTTGTATCCAGATAACGTTTGTTATATTCGTTGGCGCCGGTAACCAGCGGGACTCTATCCACAATTTCCAGAGCGTAGCCGGTGATGCCGATAATCTTGCGCGGGTTGTTGGTCATGAGTCGGATTTTTTTGAGTCCCAAATCGCACAGGAGCTGCGCCCCGATGCCATACTCCCGAAGGTCGGCATGAAAGCCAAGGTCTTCATTTGCCTCGACGGTATCCCGTCCCTTATCCTGCAAGGCGTAAGCAATGAGTTTGTGTTTCAACCCGATGCCGCGCCCTTCTTGATGGAGATAAAGAATAACGCCATGCCCCTCTTTGCTGATTATTCTTTGCGCCTCTTTGAGCTGCGAACCGCAATCGCATCGCAACGAGCCGAGAGTGTCTCCGGTGAAGCATTGAGAATGAACGCGCACGAGCGCGCTTTCTTGCTTTTCCGGCTCTCCCATAACCATCGCCACATGCAGTTCCTTGTCAATAACTCCTTCGTAAAGATGTATCTTCCATTGCCCGAATTCATTGGGGATATGCGTGGATATCACGCGCGTAATGAGCTTCTCTGTGCGCATCCGATAAGCGATAATATCGCGGATGGTCACGATGCCCATTTGGATTTCATCGGCGAGTTTTTCCAAGTCCGGCATCCGCGCCATCTCGCCGTTATCTTTCATGATTTCGCAAAGGACGGCGGCGGGGGGCAACCCGGCAAGGACGCATAAATCCACAGTGCCCTCAGTATGTCCCGCCCGTTCAAGGACGCCGCCCGGCAGCGCGCGGATGGGAAAGATGTGCCCCGGACGCGAAAGGTCGGACGGCTTTGCATTAGGGTCGGTGAAAATCCGAACCGTTTTGGCGCGGTCGGAGGCGGAGATGCCGGTGGTTGTTCCCTCTCGGGCATCCACAGATATGGTGAAATTGGTTCCGAGTTTGGACGTGTTATCGCGCACCATCAAATCAAGGTCGAGCGCCTTTAAGCGTTCTTCGGAACAGGAAACGCAAACCAGCCCCCGCCCGTGCTTTGCCATAAAATTAATGGATTCGGGCGTGACGGCGGAAGCGGGGAGCACAAAATCCCCTTCGTTTTCGCGGTCTTCATCATCCACCATGATGAGCATCCGCCCTTCTTTGAATTGCATAATGGCTTCATCAACAGTCAAAATCGGCATAGTATAAACCTCGTCAAACAATAAAACCGGCGCGGCGGAGCGCATCCTCCGTCAAGCCCGGCGATTTTTTATATGGCATCAAATATCTCATGGCATATTTAGCCAGAATGTCTGTCTCGATATTCACCTTGTCGCTGATTTTTTTCCCGCTCAGTGTTGTGTGTTCAAAGGTGAAGGGGATCACAGCGACGCGGATAATCCGCTCCTCATCGGATAAATCGGCAATGGTCAGGCTGACGCCGTCAATGGCGATGGAGCCTTTCTCTACGCAGAATCGCATCAATTCCTCCGGCAGACGAACCCCCATGCGCCAAGAATCGGCATCCCGTCGGATTTCCGCCGTCTCCCCCACGCCGTCCACGTGCCCTTGGACAATATGCCCGTTGAGGCGTCCGCTTGCGGGCAGGGCGCGCTCCAGATTGACAGCCGCGCCGCGATTTTTCTCCCCAAGCGCCGTTCGGGCGAGCGTCTCCGGCGAGACATAAGCCGAGAATGTTGACGTATTGCTTTTTTCCACCGTGAGGCAGACGCCGTCCACGGCAACGCTGTCCCCCGATGCCAGCGATGCCGCAAATGCTTCCGCTTCAACAGTCAGACGGATTGAGGCGCCCCCGCCTTCTATCGAGGCGATCCGCCCGATCTGCTCAATGATTCCGGAAAACATTTTACAGCCCGCCAGATTATCCATATTCAAAATAGATGGAAATATTCCCACTCCGCCAGACGCCGTGTCAACAGGTTATTGACCTACAGCAGAACGCGTATGGGCATGTCGAACTAATTGAAAATTATCCGGCAAGGGATTTTATAATCTCTTCGACAGCGTTCAAGGCTTCGGGGAGTTTTTCGGGGAGTTTGCCGCCGGCTTGAGCCATGTCGTCGCGTCCGCCGCCGCCGCCGCCCACGATTTTGGCAACCTCTTTGATGACCTTTCCGGCGGGGACTTTTTTCCGAACGCCTTCCGTAGAGGCGCAAATCAGGCTGACTTTGTCGCCGTCCACGCCGCCGATAACAACCACGCCCTCTTTGATTTTTGCGCGGAGGGTGTCCGCCAGATTGCGCATCTCATTGGGATTCAAACCGTCGGCGCGATGGGCGATGAAACGCACGCCGCCCGCCTCCCGCGCAGAGGCAATCACATTGTCCGCGCCGCCCGCAGCCTTTTCCTGCCGCAGTTTTTGTATTTCTTTTTTAAGGTCTTTTGCCTCGCCGAGAATTTTTTCAATGCGCACGGCAAGGCTTTCCGGTGCGGCGGAAAGGAGGGCGCAAATATCTTTGAGCGCTCCCCGCGCCGTCTGGTTGGCGGCAAAAGCCGCCATGCCGGTTTTAGCCTCGATGCGCCGAATGCCGGAGGCGATGGAGCTTTCGCTTTCTATCAGGAAAGTCCCAATCTGTCCGGTGCGCGAGCAATGCGTGCCGCCGCAAAATTCAAGGCTGAAATCGCCGATGCTCACAACGCGCACCACAACCCCGTATTTTTCGCCAAATGGCGCGATGGCTCCGAGCTGACGCGCTTCTTCCAGCGGCATCTCGCGAATGACAACCTCTGTATCTTTTAAAATTTCCCGCTGGACAATTTCCTCCACGCGGGCAATCTGCTCCGCGGTGAGCGGTTCGGGATTGGCAAAATCAAAGCGGAAACACTCCGGCGTCACATACGAGCCCTGCTGGGCGATGTGGCTGCCGACCACGCTCCGGAGCGCGCCTTGCAAAAGGTGGGTGGCTGTGTGGTTGCGCATGATGGCAAAACGGCGCTCGGCATCAATCGCGCAGGAGACAACATCGCCGACAAAAAACTCCCCCGCCGTCATCTTGCCTTTGTGGAGATGAATTCCGCCGGGAGTTTTGAGCGTGTCCAAAATCTCCATTTCATTCTGACCGCCGCCGTTATTGGAGGTAAGGACGCCTGTGTCGCCCGTCTGCCCGCCGGACTCCCCGTAAAAACATGATTCACTTAAAACAAGGATGGCTTCTTCGCCTTCGCAGACGGATTGAACGCGTTTGCCGTTTTTGATTATGGCAAGGATGGGGGAATCGCATGTGAGGTCATCCCGAAGAAATTCTGTGGCGCCATATCGGTCAAATATATCGGAAAGGAGCTCTGTCTCGCGCTCGAGGTCGGCGCCTTTCCATGATTTTTTTGCCTCCTCGCGGTGCCGTTTCATGGCGGCATTAAAACCCTCTCGGTCAATATTCAAACCGGCATCGGCGGCAACTTCCGCCGTCAAATCCGCAGGATAACCATAAGTGGCATGAAGTTTAAACACATCCTCGCCGGCGAGCGCATCGGAGCCCCGCGCCCGCGCAGCCTCAATCAACTCGGATAAAATAGATTCGCCTTGTGAGAGGGTTTGCAGGAAATGCTCCTCTTCCAGATGGATGACCCTGCGAATATGGTCGGGGTGTTTTTTGAGCAGGGGATATGCCTCGCCCATCAGGTCAATGACAACATCCACGAGCTGATACATAAATGGCTTTTCCACGCCGAGTAGATGCGCAAAGCGTAGCGCCCGACGTTGGATGCGCCGCAAGACGTAACCGCGTCCTTCATTTGAGGGGATGATGCCCTCCGCCAACGCAAAAACAAGGGCGCGAGTGTGGTCGGCGATTGCGTTGAGCGCCAGCCGCGTCTTTGCGATTTCCTGCGGGTCAGCCTCCCCAAAAGATTCAAACCGTCTAATATATTTCAACCCGGTGATTTCCGCGGCATGTTTGACAATATCCCAAAGGAGGTCGGTTTCATAAGGGCTGCCGATGCGCCCGCCGGTTTCGATGAAATTCTGCGCGGTGGTCATGCGCTCCAACCCCGCACCGGTGTCAATGCCGCGATATTTGAGCGGCAAACGCGAGCCGTCGCGCTGCTGATCGAATTGCGGAAAGACCATATTCCAGATTTCGAAAAAGAGGTCGCCCTCTTTGGATACGCGGCTGGCGATTGTTTGAACGTCTTGATTTTCCGCCTGCGCCAGTTCCTCCTCCGAGCCCATGAAAAAGAGAATCTCGGAACAGGGACCGCAAGCGCCGCTGTCTCCGGCGGGTCCCCAGAAATTTTCCTTCGCATTGAGCGGGATAATCCGCGAGCGCGGAACGCCCTGTTCGTACTCCCAGATTTTAGGGGCTTCGGGGTCTTCTTCGAATGTGGAGACAAAGAGGCGCTCTTTGGGGAGTTTCATGATATTAATTACGAAATCCCAGCCCCATGCAATGGCTTCGCGTTTGAAATAATCGCCGAAGGAAAAATTGCCGAGCATCTCAAAAAATGTATGATGTCGGAGCGTCCTCCCGACGTTTTCCAAGTCGGAGTTTTTCCCACCAGCGCGCAGGCATTTTTGCACGGAGCAGGCGCGGGTATAGGGCAGCGGCTCGACTTCTCCGGCATAAAGACGCTTGAACTGCACCATGCCAGCCGTTGTAAATAACAAAGAGGGGTCGTCGGGGGGAATGAGCGGCGCGCTGGGAATCAGGCGATGCTCGCGTTCCATAAAATATTCCAGAAAGAGTTTTCTCAATTCCTTGCCGTTCATTTTCAAAACTCGCTAAAAATTTAAAGTCTTCCTTTTCAAACATAAGAAGAGGCTGTTTTATGCCTTTGTCCCAAAATTGCTGTCAATGGGTTAAAAAATATCCTCTAGTTTTTATGAAACCTTTTTCAACGGATAAAGGCATAAAGTATTGAATGATTGGGCATAAAAAAAGCCGGAATATTTTCATATCCCGGCTTAGAAGAAAAACTTGGATTATTGGGGATTAATCATAAATCTCCCATGTGTTTGCCCTTAAAACAGGAATGGGGGTCGGCGTGGGGGTGGGAACAGGGCGATCATACAGCGGAGAAGAAATCCAAACCTCATTATAGATTGTTGTGCCATTATCACGAATGCTGACAATATAGAGGCTCTTGCTTTTTGGTGAATAAACGGCGTCATGATATTTTACAGCATCAGGAAGTTGGGTATCTGTAGCGGCGGTCCAAGCGCCGACGGTATGAGTGGCGGGGTCATAAAGGGCGCGCCAGACTGAGCTTTGGGCTGCTCCGCCCACTGTTCTGCCGCCAAATGCAAATACCGTGTTCCCAACAGCTATAAGGCGCGTTCCATATATGGGCATGGGAAATTTTTCTGTTTGAAGCGTCCATGCGCCCAACGACCCATCAGCTGGGTTTGTTTGGGATACATAAATCGTATCCTGAGCAGCGGTGTTGGTTTTTGCGTTGAGCCCCGGTGTCATGATAATATCATTGCCAATAGCGCATGCAGAAACGAAGTAAATAGCTTCCGGGAGCGGTATTCCAGTTTGCCATGTATCCAGAGATCCATCGGTTTTGATTTTTGCATAATAGCATCTATCAAAGATACCGCCGAATTCGCCATCGCCGCCCATCATATAAAGATAACCGTTCACTATAACCAGAGCGCCCAATTCGGGGTCGTAAACCGCAGGCGTTTCGGGAAAAATATCGCTGTGTACCCAAGCGGCATCAATATCGCCATCGCCAATAATTTTCCCAAACGTTACATCGTTTCTGTTGGGACCGCCAACGTTATATCCGCCGCCGCCGACATAGATATGGTCATTATAAGCAGCGCATACATTGCCAAGGTAACAATAATTCTGAAGCGTTGATTCGAATGAAGTCACTTCCACAGCCGGGTCAAGCGCGCCTGTAAATTGATCCACCTTAATCTTAAAAACCCTATGAGTATCGCCATCTTGACCCTGATTTCCGCCTAACACATAAATGTAATCGCCGTAAATTGTCGCACCAGCCATTTGAGGAGCAAGAACGCCGGGAGTTGTTGGATAAACACTATCCTGCCGCGTCCATGATGTAATAGGCGCGGGTTCCGCGGCAAAAGAAGACAACGTTACCAAGAAAACCAACAAAACAAATAATACTTTTTTCATAATCTTTCTCCTTTAATTTTAAGTATAGTGGGTTAACCCAAATACCCCAAAAAACAAAAACACCTCCTTCCTTTCTAATTAATTTATTGTATAGCCATTTCCCATGTATGCCGTTTCAATGTCAATATCATTTTTTTGTTTTGGTAAAATATTTCGGCGATTTTGACCCGTTTGAGCCGAAACCCTTTTCATGCTTTTTTTGGCTTTGGTTTCGTCTTAACAGGTATTGCAAACCTTGAATATATGAGGCTTTCAAGATATATCAATACGATGGAGTCATCCCCTCATTTTTTTTGCGGAACTCCGATGATGGAAAGACCTCGGCGCGCCAAATCCCGTCCGTTATCGGTTAAAAAAAGGCGCCCCTCTTTTCGATAAATATAGCGCCCGCGTTCCGAGCGTCTGACCACATGAGCGGCGAAATCTGGATTCCAACGGAGATGCTCGCCCAGATGGCTCTCCATGGATTCCGCTCCCGCTTCGGGCATGCCCTCATGGTTGAACAGATGAATGGCAAGCGTCATCTGCGCAAACTCCCAACGCTGCTCGGCGCGGCGCAACATCTGCGCCAACAGCCCCCGCTGGGGCGCAAACAGAAACGCCAGCCCAAAAAACGCGCCGCACATTGTCGCCATCGAGCCGGCAATGGAGGCATCCAGCAGATTAGCAAGCCAGAATCCGCCGACGGCTGCCGCAATGCCGATAGCGGCGCTCAGCCCGAGCATCCGGCTCAAGTCATCGGTCAGAAGATATGCCGCCGACGGAGGGGCAATCATCAGCGCAACAACCAGCACCGAGCCCACCGCATCGAACGCTCCGACTGCTGTAATGGATACAAGAGCCATAAGGGCGTAGTGAATGAAGGCGGGGGCAAATCCAAGCGAAGCCGCCAGACCCGCGTCAAATGTGGAAACTTTAAGCTCTTTGAAAAAAAAGATGATAAAGGAGGCATTCAATATTAAGATAGCCCCCATCACATAAGCCGATTGCGGACCGATATCCCATCCGCCTAAAATGACGCGCTCGAATGGGGCAAAGGCGATTTCGCCCAGAAGAACGGCGTCCGTATCCAGATGGACATTGCCCGTGCCGCGAGAAATCAATATCACGCCGATGCTGAATAAAAAAGGGAAAACAAGCCCGATGGCGGCATCCTCCTGCACAAGCCGCGTGCGATTCAAGAGTTCCGAAAGGAAAACAGTCAGAACGCCCGTCAGCGCCGCCGCAACAACCAATAGCGGCGAGGCAAGCGAGCCGGTGATGAAAAAGGCGGCTACTATGCCGGGCAGAATAGCGTGGCTTATGGCGTCGCTCACAAGCGACATGCGCCGCAGAACAAGAAAGACACCGGGCAGGGCGCAAGCTGCCGCCGTAAGCGCCGCTATCATCTGAATTTCAATCTGTGCTGTGTTCATGATTCAACCCAAATTCCGAGTCGTATAATTGCTGCGCCTCCGCAATTCCAGCCGCGGTCAGCGACCATTCGCCGCTCACATCCTTTTGTGCCAAACCGCGTTTTTCAAGTTCCCGCAAAGTAAATTTCAAAGCAGGCAGACGCTCGCCCATCGCAAGCAGAACCGATATTTTATGGCTGTGCTGCTGATCGCCATGCTGCTGCGCCAAAGAAAAAAGATTAAGGAGAACAGACTCCATTTGGAGGATGCGCCGCCGGCGCCAATCCGCCAAACGCACCCAGAGGATGCCCCGCCCCGGCGCTATCATAAGGGAGAAGAAAACGAAAGCGCTGGCGCAGAGGATGATAGCCGGACCTGTCGGGACGCGGGCGGCGCTGTTGCTGATTAGCGCGCCCAAAAATCCCGATGCCGCGCCAAAACCCCCCGCCAAAAACACCATGACGCACATGCGATTCGTCCATTGCCGCGCCGCTGCGGCTGGGGCGATAATCATTGCGCTCATCAAGACCACGCCCACCGTTTGAAGCCCGATGACAACTGCGATAATAATCAATGTGGCAAGAAGCACGTCAAGGTGTTTCACCGGAAAACCTGCGCTTGCTGCAAAGGCTGGGTCGAAACTCATCATTTTGAATTCCTTCCAAAAAAGAAAAACGACAAAGAGCGACGCCGCGCCAATGAGGGACATCATAAGCACATCGCCCGCCAAAAGTCCCGCAGCCTGTCCAAAAAGATAACGGTCAAGCCCCGCCTGGCTTGCATCCGGATGGCGCCGCATCCAAGTCAGGAGCATCAAACCCAAGCCGAAAAAAACGGAGAGTTCCATCCCCAACGCCGCGTCATATTTCACGCGAACGCTGCCTGTTATCTTCATGACCAAAACCGCCCCCAGCCACCCGGCAAGCGCCGCGCCGATAAAAAGCGCAAGAGGGGACTTGCTGCCTGTGAAAAGATACGCAAGGCAGATGCCCGGCAGCGCGGCATGGGAGATGGCGTCCCCGACAAGGCTTTGTTTGCGCAACACGGCAAAAGTTCCCAGTGCGCCGCTCACAAGCCCTAAAATAGCCGAGCCGAGCGCAATCGTCCGAAGGGTATAATCGAATATCAGGTCATGAAAAATCCCCATCGCTTTATTCCTTTGCCTCACAGCCCGCGTTTTTGATAAACGGAACATAACCGCCGTAGGCGCGGCGCAGGTTCTCCTCCGTGAACACTTCCGAAACTGGACCGCTGGCAATGCGGCGGATATTCAGGAGCATCACCCAATCGAAGTATTCTGGCACGGTTTGCAAATCGTGGTGGACGGCGAGAACAGTTTTGCCCTGCGCGCGAAGTTCTTTCAAGATGGCGATTATGGCGCGCTCGGTTTTAGCGTCCACGCCCTGAAACGGTTCGTCCATAAAATAAATGCTGGCATTCTGGGCAAGGGCGCGCGCTAAAAAGATGCGTTGCTGCTGCCCGCCGGAAAGGTGGTTAATCTGCCTTTGCGCAAAATCCTGCATGGCAACCTTTTCGAGAGATTCCATCGCCGCAAGGCGTTCCTTTTTGCCCGGGCGTTTGAACCAGCCGAGCGAGCCGTAAAGCCCCATCATCACGACATCAAGGGCGGTGGTGGGGAAATCCCAGTCCACACTGCCGCGTTGAGGCACATATCCCACAAGCCGCCGTTGCTCCTCATAAGGTTTGTTGAAAATCGTCACCTGCCCCGCAACGGGTTTTATCAAACCAAGAATGCTTTTGATGAGCGTGGATTTTCCCGCGCCGTTAGGACCGACCACCGCCATCAAGATTCCGGGCGGCGCAAAAAGGTCAATATCCCATAGCACAGGCTTTTGGCGGTATGCCACCGTCAGGTCATTCACCTCAATTGCCCACTCAACCATTGGCATGCCTCCCTTTTTATTCATCCAGAAACGCCTTGACAATTGAATCAATATTGTGGCGCGCCATGCCTATATACGAACCTTGGGGAGTGTTCGGCAAGCCGAGCGCGTCCGAATATAGATGCGCGCCGATTTTAACTTGGAAGCCGCGCGCCCGAACGGCGGCTTGAAGCGCCTCGATATTGCGGGGCGGGACGGAGGTTTCCACGAACACAGCCGGTATGCGCCGGCGGACGATGAGAGCGGCAAGGTTGCGCACATCCCGCGCGCCGACTTCGGCTGATGTGCTGATTCCCTGAAGCCCCATAACCTCAAAGCCATAAGCCCTTCCAAAATATCCAAAGGCGTCATGCGCGGTGATAAGGGCGCGTCTTTCGGCGGGAATTTTTTCCGCCTCCGTCTTGATATATGTATGCAAGGCTTCCAATTCCTTCAAATATTTGTCCGCGTTTTCCCGATAAAAAAGGGCGTTGGGCGGGTCATGTTCGACAAGGGCGTCCCGAACGGTTTGAGCCGCCAACATCCAAAGCGAGACATCGAACCAGATATGCGGGTCGGGAACACCGCGCGCGCCTTCTAAGGCAAGGAGCCGCTCTTTGGGAACGCCGCCCGACAGAGCCACCGCGGGAATTCCGCGCGCCGACATTTTTTCAAAGATGTCCGTCATGCGCCCTTCCAAATGCAACCCGTTGTAAAAAATAATATCCGCTTGCGCCATACGAATAACGTCGCCTTCGCTTGCCTTGTATAGGTGGGGGTCTGTGCCCGCGCCCATGAGTCCGGCAACCTGCGCGCGCCCGCCAGCAATATTGCCCGCAAGATCGGCGGCTATGCTTGTGGTGCACAGGACGCGCAGCGGTTCGCCTTCCGCCCGTTTGCGCTTTTCGCCGATTTTGTTGCAGGCAGCCAGCAGGATGAAAACGCCGAGCGCGCAAAGGCTCATGTATTTTTGGAATGAAAACACTCTTTTTTTCATTTGCTCAAACCATGAAATATCTATGGCAGGTTTGTTTTTCGTTGCAAGCAACAAAAGAGGTTTGCGAGAATCAAAATCTTGCATGGGAAAATTATTTATGATTTCATATCGGGGGCTGCTCATGAAAAAACATATTATTGTCATTTTCTTCCTTGCGATAATAATTGCCGCCGGCGGATGCGCTATTTGGGGCTCGCGCAACCCTTACATGCGCCCCACACAAGACGACGGCAACTGGCTTTTCATTGCGCAGGAGGATCTGCCCACCACGCGGACGCACACCCGCCATGCGGAGATTTTCGGCAAATATGTCAGCGGATACAACCACATTATCCTGAAGGCGATTGACACCGTGCAGGAACATGCGCCGGATGGCGGCGGGTATTTCATCGGCGTCAAAGCCATCCCGGCTGAATCGCCCATAGGCTACCCGCTCAAGCTCTTCGGTTTGCCGCTCCTTAATCCCCCGCGCACGACAAGCTATTGCAGCGGCGCTTCCTACACTGCGTTCATCGAGGCGTTGAACCAGATTTTCCCCGACGGCGCGCAGAAGCTTTCGCTCGAGCGATTTGAGGCAATGCGGATGCAGGAGCCGGATAGCGGACGGCGCGAGGACGGCGTCAAGTTCTGGGGTCACTGGAATGCGGACGGCAACGGCTCTCAGTTTGCGCTCGTTCAATATTCCGGCATGGGGCGCGAGATTTCGCCCCGCGAGGCGCGTCCGGGCGATTTCATGAATATCACATGGACGAACGGCGGCGGGCATTCGGTTGTCTTTTTAGGATGGCTGCTTGATAAAGAGGGCAATATCGGCATCGCCTTTTGGTCAAGCCAAGGCGGCACTAACGGCATGTGCGACGTTTATTCAGACTCGCTCAAAAAAATCAAGGCGGTAAAGACCGTACGCCTGACCAAACCGCACAATCTTTTCCGTTTCAATCCCGCAACGCCGGTGAATATCAAAGTTCCCAGCGACCCTATTGATTCTAAATTATGGGTTCCTTGAAATAAATCGGGAGAATAAAAATGGTTCAAATCGCAGTCGTCGGAATCGGTTTTATGGGCAGGGCGCACCTGCGGAATTATTCGATGTTTCCCCATGCGCAAGTGACCGCTCTATGCGATGTGAGGGCGGAGGCGATGGATCCCAATTGCCCTGAAACGGCGGGCAATATAGCCGCAGGCGGCGTCCAGTTTGATTTCGCCTCCGCGCGGCATTTCACAGATTTTGAAAAAATGCTGGACGCAGGCGGATTTGACATGGTGGATATCTGCCTGCCGACGTATCTCCACGCCGAGCATGCCGTCAAAGCGCTCGAGGCGGGCTACCATGTTTTCTGCGAAAAGCCGCTCGCTATGACCAACGCCGAAACGCGTTGGATTATCGAAACAAAACACAAATGCGGCAGGCACATTGGCGTGGGGCATTGTCTGCGCTACTGGCCTGCGTATCGCGAAGTCAAAAAAATCATAGACGGCGGCAAATACGGGCGCGTCTTTTATGCCGAATTTGCGCGCTTTTCGCTCCCGCCCATTTGGGGATGGGACGGCTGGCTGATGGATTCCAAACGCTCCGGAAGCGCCGCGTTGGATTTGCACATCCACGACGTGGATCAGGTGTTCCATCTGTTCGGAATGCCGCAGGCGGTGCGTTCGCGGGGGGTTCGCGAAAAGGACGGCGGATTTTCGCATATTACCACGCTTTATAAATATCCGCAGTTTGATGTGATGAGCACAGGCGGATGGAATTGCTCGCCTTCTTTTGGATTTGTCATGCGCGCCTTTTTTATTTTAGAGGGCGCGACCATCGAACTTGATTTTTCCAAATCGCCCGCATTGACCGTTTTTCCGAAAGAGGGGGAAAAGTTTTCGCCCGCGCTGCCCCCGCACGACGGATACTTTTACGAGCTCAAGGATTTCACTGAGCATCTGGAAACAGGGAATTTTGAAAATATCGTGACCGCCGAATCTGCCGCCCAAAGCATTCGATTGGGTCTGCTGGAAATCGAATCCGCCCACCAAGATGCTGAGATAGGGGTATAAAGAGCCGAATGCTCCGCGCTCAAAAATCCGCCTACGAAAACCCCATTCGACGCATTTATGAGGACGCGCTTGCGTTCTTTTTCCCGCCGATGTGCGCGAGCTGCAAAGAGCGGCTCGCGCCGGACGAGGATATCTTTTGCGGATCGTGCCGCAGCGGATTCGAATATATCTCAAAACGTTTTTGCGATTTGTGCGGGGCGCCGATTCATGGCGCGCCGAATGAGGAAAAACGCTGCCGAAATTGTCCCGCCTTGCCCGTTCATTTCACCCGCGCCCGCGCGGCGCTCCTTTATCAGGGAGCTGTTGCTGATGGAATCATCGCTTTCAAATTCAACCGCAGACTGGAGATGGCGGAATTTTTCGCCCGAACCCTTTTCATGTTCATTGAGACGGAGATGAAGGGCGTAAGGTTCGATGTCCTTATACCTGTGCCGCTTCATTTTCTTCGCTTCTTTCATCGAGGTTACAATCAGGCGGAGGAGATAGGGCGCATCCTTGCGAAAATGCTGGGGATTCCTCTTTGGACAGAAGTCTTGAGCCGCCGCCGCGCCACCAAACCGCAGACGCGCCTCTCGCACGCCAAACGCCACGCCAATGTCCGCGATGCCTTTGCCGCCAGATTTACAGAGCCCTACAGCAGAGCGCACATTTTGTTGCTGGATGACGTTTACACAACCGGCAATACCCTCAATGCCTGTTCAAAGGTTTTAAAAGAGGCGGGGGCGTGGGAAATCACCGCAATGACAGTCTGCCGTGCAATAAAATCCGATTAATTACGAAGCATGCCGTTTTTTGATTTCGTCGAGGTCTTTTTGAATGGTCATGAGGAGACGCGTCTGAATCTCATAAAGCCGTCTCAGGGCGCGAATCTTGCCAATCAAAAACTCGATGCAACCAATCATCGTCAGCAAAATCGCCGCCACCCAAAAAAGGCTGAACCAGTAAAGAAGCGGTTCCTTAACAGGAATCAGCTGAGTTGCCGTCAACAAAAACCCGAACCCGGAGGCAAAAAGCAGGATAATCAGTCCGGTCTCCCACCACTTGATAGCGACCTCTTCTTTCAATTTATAGAGCTCTTCTATATCTTTGATGCGGACAACCGCGCCGACCTCGGCTTCCAAATCTTTCGGGTCCCGAGGATATCCTTTTTCGTGCATTCTATCTCCCTGCTTTCTTTTGTGAAAATCGTTCTTTGCGCCTTTTTGCGTCAACGAAAAAGAATTGTGCCATCGCTTCATAAAAAAATCTTATTAACTCTTGACACGCATATCCTCCAATAAAAGAATCTCACCTTGTTTTTTTTACCATGGTGACAACTGCCATCTTCATCTTTTTTTGAAGGAGTTTTGGACAATGGAACGCAACGGTTTTCGCTTATTTGCGATATTGTTTCTTCTGGCGGCTTTATTGTGGATTGCCGTTGGCGCAAGCGCCGCGCCGCAGGTTTTCAGCCCTGAACCTGAATATGATTTCAAGACGGCTATGGAAGGAGATTCCATCAAACACAATTACATTATACAAAACAAAGGCGATGAGGCTTTGCAAATAACCAACGTGCGTTCTTCATGCGGATGTACGGCGGTCACCCCGGCTGAAAAAATCATTCAGCCCGGCGGACAAACCTCCGTGGAGGTCATTTTCAACACAGCCGGGCGCGTGGGGAAGCAGTCTAAATACATTTATGTTCAGACCAACGACCCCACCTCAAACGTTCTCAAACTGACCATCAGTGGGGATGTGCAAAAAATGCCCGCCCCCGAAGTCGCCGTTCGTCCATACTCTTGGAATTTGCAAAATCTTAAAATCGGCGAGACGCGCAGCACTACAGCCTCCGTCATGAATCTGGGCGATCAGCCGCTTGAGGTCATAGCCATCAAACCCACCCGCCCGGGCATTCAGGCAAAACTCCTCGGTCCGAGCACCATTGCCCCCGGCGGGCGCGTCAATATGGAAATCCACTTTTCTCCCGATCCCCAAACCAGCATTATAAGGGATCAGATTAGTATCGAGACCAATGATCCCAAGCGCAAAACTTACTCATTCCTGATTTACGGGCGCATAGATTTTGAGGCTTCAGGTTTGGCTGTTTCCGTTATCGGCTCCCATCCCGGACCTGAAACCACCACAGTGGATCTGCATTTCCATAATAAACAAAATACCCCCATCAATGTGACGATTCCCGACTCCGCCGAACCGAATAAGGCGACCGTTCCTCCCAATGCCATGCGCAAATTCAGCGCCAAAGTGCCTACGTCCAAAATGAACGAAACGCAGATGAGCGATCCCGCCGGCGATATCATGGGTTTGTTGAAATTGGAAATCAGCCTGCCGATTAAATTGACAAGCAAAACGCCGCAGGCGAAATCCGACGCTATGGCAACCACAGGCACGCTGCAGCCGCCGCCGCCACCGCCACCGGCTCTTGTTCCCCCAGCCGACGCGCAGGCGCAGACTGAATAACAGCGTTTATTTCCTGATTGTGTCGCAGATGCGGCAGTCGTTTTCGCAAAGGATAATTTGAACCTTGTCCCCGTCCCGAAGCCCAGCCGCATTGGCATCGTCTGTGTCCAAATGCATCTGCGCCACGAATGTTTCGTGAACGCGCACCTGAACGTCATAATAGATTAGCGGACGATCCCCGCGCACCCTCACGCGAATCACGCCCGATTCCAGATTCACAAAGCCCGCCGGACCCACAATCAAAATGCCCGGCGTTCCTTCATGATTGCCCGATGGGCGCACGGGCGGGCGAATCCCCAGATAAACTGCATCGGTGAGAGAAATCTCCACCTGCGAGTTTCCGCGCGCGGGTCCAAGGACGCGGACGTTTTCCAACGCGCGCATTTTTGGTCCCACAAGCGAAACAGTCTCCGAAGCCGCATATTCCCCTTTTTGCAAAAGGTCCCGATGCGGCGTGAGTTGATGCCCGCTGCCGAAAAGACGCTCTATATGCTCCTTTGAAAGGTGGGCATGCCTCACCGAAACCCCCAGCGGCACAACCCCTTTTGCCACTTCGGGATCAACGGCGGGCGGGGATGCCGATGAAACTCTGCCCTCTATCATCTCCGCCACAATCTTTTCGACTATTCTTCGAATTAATTTTTCATCCACAGCCGCCGCCTCACACAATATGGAAATAGCGTTTCAAAGCGCAACGCCGGCGCCGCGTGAAGGTGCGCGCCGTGGTCACGCCTTCGCCGGTGGGAGTGGCGATGGTGAAGGAGAGCGTCCCCTCGCCGCCGACTCCCAGCCCCGCAAGGCATGAGCCGTTTTTGATAAAGATGGTTGTGTTCACACGCCGCGCCATCTCGTGCATGGAGGCTATATTGCGCGAGTGCATCAGCGCGGTGTGGAAACGCGCGCCCTCCGCCATAATCGCCAGTTCGATGCCGCGCCGGACATCCGGCACGCGCACTATCGGCAAAAAAGGCATCATCTGCTCTTCCATCACAAAGATGTGGTCATGCTCCACCTCGCCAAAGAGCAGCCGCGTTTCTTCTGTGAGTTTCATTCCGATTCGTTCCGCCAACACGCAAGCGCAGCGCCCGACCAATTCGCGATTGAGGACAAAATGCCCGCCCTTGCTCGGGACAAACGATTCTTTGGCGAGTATTTCAATCTGCGGTCTTTCCAGTTTGACCTGCCCCTGCAAAGCCATTTCCCGCATGAAGATATCGAACACGGAGTCCACAACGAAAATTTCCTTTTCCGCCACACACAAAATGTTATTATCAAAACCGGCGCCCTCGATGATGTCCGCAACGGCTTGTTGAATATCCGCCGTTTCATCCACAACAACAGGCGGATTTCCCGGACCTGCGGCGATGACCTTTTTTGTTGATTGCATCGCCGCTTTAACAACACCGGGTCCTCCCGTAACCGTGAGCAGAGGAGCTCCCGGATGTTTGAACAACTCCGCCGCCGATTCTATTGTTGGCTCGGCTGTAGTAACAAGGATATTTTCCGGTCCGCCCGCCTCTGTTATTGCGTCGTTTATCAAACCGATGGCATAAAGAAAAACATTTTTTGATGCCGGATGCGGCGCAAACACAACAGCGTTTCCCGCCGCCACCATAGAAATGGCGTTGTTTATGAGCGTAGGGACCGGATGCGTTGAGGGCGTAACGGCGGCGATGACGCCCCAAGGCGCCATCTCTTCTGTGGTGAGTCCGCTGTCGCCGCTCCAAGCGGCAGTGGCGATGTCCTCGATGCCGGGAGTGCGCTCCGCCGATGAGAACATCTTGTTGAGTTTATCCTGCAATCTGCCCATGCCTGTTTCTTTGATGGTGCGCTCGGCAAATTCGCGGGCGTTTTTTATGCCGCAGGCGCGAATGGCGGAGATGATTTTGGCGCGCTGCTCCAGCGTCATGCTGTTCAGGACGCGAAACGCCTCGCGCGCGGCTTGCACTGCGGCGTCCACCGTTTCATATACGCCGCGAGGACGCGGAGAATAGGATGAAGCTTTTGGGCGCTCGGGCGCGGAAGCCGGCGGCGCGCCGCCCAACATTTTCCTGACCACTGACTCCACAATCCCGCGGAGTTCCGTTTCATTCATCTGCGGCAATTGCGACCTCCACACTTTTTCATAATATAAATATCAGGATTTGCCAAACAATCGCACGGCGTCAAGAAAATTGAAAGGGGCGATTAACAATACTCTTGCAAATCAATGGCGCAAAAGTAGAATCCTTTCAATTTTTTGCAGGGAGGAGACCATGAAAAATTTTTGGTTTTACGCAGCGGCGGCTCTTCTCATAGCATGCGTTGCTTTTTTTGCCGCAGGATGTTCCTGCTTTTGTAAAAATCAGGCGGGGAACTTTAAAAAAACAAAAACCCGTTCGCTGGAAGCTCTGGAAAAAACACCCATTTACAAATTTTCCGAATCTGAAATGGATATTTATGTGCGCCATCTGAAAGAAAAAGAACCGAATCTGCCTAAACGAATCGTTCACGTTGCCCGCAAGCATGTCGGGCAGCCCGCCGCTACATCCCTTCTGGGCGAGGCGCCGTTTGAACTCTATGACCCCCGCCCTCTTTACTGCCTTGAAAAAACGGATGGCATCAGCTTTATTGAGCAAACCCTTGCCGCATCGGTTGCCTATGACTGGCGTTCCTTTTTGGTTCTTATGCAACGTTTGAGATACAAAGGGGGAGAGATTTCAATTGCCGCCCGCAATCATGACCTCCTTGCCGACTGGCTGCCCGCCAACAACCGCTGGTTTCTTTCCGGGTTGAATGATGCTCTGGCGGGGAAAAAGGTTGTCTCTTTTGAAGTCTCAACCCGCCGCAGAGAATTTTTCAAACAATGGGGCATCGCGCAGGATTGCAGCGAAGATGTGATTAAATCGGATTATATCCCTCTTGAACTAGCGCGCACGCTGCTCCTTGATTTAAAGGCGGCGGACATTGTCGCTATAGTGGCTGGAATCGAAAAGCCGGAGAAAATATCTGCGCTGGGCTTGATTGTTCCCGCGCGGGATGGAACGTTTGATATAATTCATGCCGAACGGGGGGCTGTGCGGGAGGAGCCTTTTCTCGAATATATCAATCGCAAATCCAGCGGACAAAAAGAGTCCGGCAATCAAGAAGGCGAGCAAGTATTCGGTTTTCGTTTTTATCGCCCCAGCTCCGACCCGCTTGCCCGATTGTGGGCGCTGGACGGACCGGATGCGCCGCATGTGAGCGGACCGCGCGGGCTTTTGCAAACCCGCTTCCGCTATCCCGAATGGGCGGAGCCCCGCGCCGAACTGACGGAGACGGATAAAGCGGCGGCGAAAAAACTTGATATTCAACTTGACGAACTTGCCCTCCTGAAGGCGCGCCCTCTTTATGAGTTTAATGAAAAGCAGCTCGGCAAATATCTTGGATATCTTCAGGAGACTGAGCCCAATCTCCGCAAGCGAATTGCCCATCTGGCTCGCAAGAATATCGGGCAGCCTTATCAACTTTACCTTTTGGGCGAGGCGCCGTTTGAAACTTATGATAACGAACCGATTTATACGCTGCACAAAAGCGACTGCGTGGTTTTTGCCGAGCACATCTACGCCATGGCGCTTTCACGCAGCTGGGAAGAGTTCATTCAATTCCTCCAGCGCATACGATATAAAAACGGCGAGATTGGCGTCCTGACCCGCAACCATTACACAGAAGCAGAATGGGATGTGAACAATGAGTGGCTTGTGGAGGATATCAACAGGAAATATATGACTGTGAATGCCGCGCCGATGATTGCGCGCACCAACTACAATAAATTTTTCAAGAACCGCTACGGGATTGATGTGGATATCCCCGACCTTGCGCTGAACACATGGTTCACCCCGATTAAATTTGTGCCGGATATGCTCAAGGAGCTTCAGGATGGCGATTTCGTCAATGTCATGTATGGCAACGGCAAGGAATGCTACGCCTCCCACGTGGGGTTGATTACCCGCAGTCCCGACGGCACGGTAAATTTTTTGCACTCCGTCCCGCCCCGCGTCAAAGAACAGCCTATACTTGAATATTGCGAAAATCTTGCAGCGGAAAATGCGGAGCGCATCAAAGAAAAAAAGGCGCCGTTCCGAGGCTTCAAATTCTTGCGGCTCAAACCCGACCCTATCGCAAACCTGCGTAAGATTGACGGACCGGATGCGCCGGTTATCAAGCCCCCTGTTGGCGTTATGCTTGGTCCCGGGCGCCGCTGGGCTCCGAAAAAGGATTAATCAAAAACGATTTTAAAATTTGCCAACGGCGTACTTTGATAGAATGCGGATGATGGTTGATAATTTTGCGGCGATATAAAAAATGGTTATTGCGTTTTGTTTTCTACGTCATCTTTGGCATGGCGATTCTCGGCGTTTTATTTTATTTGTTTCCCCTTTCTGGGAAGCGGTTGAATGATTATTTCAGCTCCATGCTCTCCGACAGCATGGACGCCAAAGTGGAGGCAAAGGGCGTTCGGCTTTACCTCTCGCGAGGGCTGGCGACTATCAACAAAATCGCGATTGCCCCGCCCGATGAAGAGCATCAGGAGATACTCCTTCGCAATATCAAAATCACCTTTCCGCCAAAAAAAATTCGTTCGCTCGATGCCGGCGCCATCAGAGAAATCCGCCTGAATTGCCCCATGCATATCCCGCTTATCTGGTCGAATGGCAGGCTGGATATTGATAAACGATTCGACCATCTGCTCGGAATTTTGAGCAAACTGTCTGCAATCAAAGGCGATAAACGACCGGCTTCCATTCCCCGCATCGGCGTCACTCTGGACGCCATCCCCCTTTACACCGCATCCAAAAAAGGCAAAATCTCCGGACGTCCCATTTTGTCGCTGCGCCCTATCCAACTTTGGTTTTATGATGAGCCGGGAATGAATACGCGCATGACGATGAAAGGAACCATCCGCACGGAAGTGGTAGGAGAGATGGAAGGGTTTATGGTTTTTTCGCCGGATAAAAAGCCCCAACGATTTGTCGCCCTATTCTCGCATATCCTCATGGGAAACTATACCTTTCCTATGAAGGGTATCCAGATGGATGTGAAAAACTTGCGGATTGAAAGCGACACGGCTATTTCCAACCGTTACCTGATTTTTGATTCCATTCTGGACACAGACGCCGTTTCTCTGCGTTTGCCCGGCATTGCCGGCGCTTTTCGCGAACCAAGCCTGCGCGTGGAAACGCATGGGATTTTGGATTTTGTCTTGGGGCGGCTCAAACTGGATCCCGCATCAATTGTTATCGGCGATTCTTTTCTGAACATTCGCTCAGAAACGGCGCTGCATCAAGATATGCCCTTCAACCTTACTCTGGAACAGACGCCCATCTCCCGATTGATTCTGGAGCGGATAAAAGGGCTCTTTCTACCGCCCCGCATGGACATGGCGATTCAGCGCGAGTCGTTGAGCCTTGTCCTCAATGCGGAAGGCTCGTTAAAAAATCTTCAAGAAATTAAAATCGAAGGGAGGGTCCCTTTTAAAAATATCGCCATACGGCATCAGGATTTTCCGCTGCCGTTGACGGAACTTTCCGGCGTGTTTCAAATCAATAACACGAACGCGTCGTTCACGGATGTGAGAGGAAAATTCGGAGATGGAAATTTCCAAGTCTCCGGAAAAATCTCCGGAGCTCCCGATATTTCGCAGCCCAAATCCGCTGAACTGTTGTGGGGCGCGGATTTGTCTGTCGGCGATATTGACCTGATGTTGGGTCATGCCGGACTGCCGGAGGAATTAGAAATATCCGGTTGGATAAACACAACCGGGACGCTTGAAATGGCGCTCCCCCAAAACGGCGTCCCCGCTTCTTGCAAAACCTTTCATGCTCTGGCGGAGATTCGGGATTGCTCGTTCATTCATCCGATTTTGCCGGAGCCGTTATTTATCTCCACCGGAAAGATGGATATGCGCCCACAATTGATGGAGTTGCGAGAAGTGCAGGGACGTCTGGCAAACGCATCATTCAAAATTGACGGTTTGTTGACCGGCGAGCCGCGTTTCTGGGCGCAGCCGAATGCGAGCCTTGCCGTCGAAGGCAAAGGAGATATTGAAACGGTTATCCCCTTTTTGCCGGACCGCCTCCGGTTGGCTGCCCTTGAAGGCGCTCTCAAAGGTCGCGCTCGGGGCAGCATCAATCTCAAAGGACCGCTTTTGAATCCGTTCGAAATGATTCCATCGGGGGAGATTGCGCTCGATGATTTTTCATTTAACCCGGGGCTTTCGCCAAAGCCGATTCGCTTGGAGGAAGGCGCCGCCGTATTTCAATTTGCGCCCGGTTATCTCAATCTTGAAACCTTAAAGGCAAAATACGCGGATATGCCTTTTCAATTGAACGGGAAAATGGCTGGCGGAAAATATACCGCCCGGCTTGATGGATTTTTTGACCTTGGAAAATTGCTGGATGTTTTCCCCGCCCTCAAGGAGGATTTCAGCGCATCCGGAACTATTGAGCTGGGGTTGGAGGCAACCTTTGCCTCCGCCAACTTGCGCAAAGCCTTTTATCAAATGATGCAACCCGATGAAACGCGATATGGTTTCCGCGGCGAAATACAGGCTCGCGGCGCCGGATTCGCCTATGTTGATATGCCCGCCGCTTTGAAAAATATTAATGGGACATTCCTTTTCACAAAACATGGATTGTCTTTCGATAATATAAAACTCGACTGCGGTCAGAGCCTCAATGGCATCGGCTCGGGCAAGATTGATTTTAACTCCGTCCCTCCTGTCGTGGATTTCAATGTGCGGCTCCCGAAATTTTTTCTGGAAGAGTGGACGCTGGGATGGGTTTCAACCAAACCCAACCGCCGCTTTATCACCATGCAGGATATTGATTTTACCTCGCCCACCATTGAGGTTCGCGGCGACATCATGTCGGATGAATTGGTTTATCAGCGTCTGGAGGGGACGGATTTCCATGGGAAATTCTTATACAATTTTTTCCCTCATGCGCCGAATAAATTTATTTTTGAAAAAGCCAGCGTGAATGCTTATGGCGGTTCTCTTTCGGGAACGGGCAGTCTGCTTTTTCCCACCGGACCTTTCACTTATGGAGTCAAAGGCGAGGTAAAGGATTTATCGCTGCAACCGGCGATTACCGCCTTGCGCAACGAGGATGAAAAGTTCACCGGTATTCTCACGGGAACTGCCTCGTTGGCGGGCGTGGCTCGCAATCCGGACACAATTCGCGGCGAAGCCGAGTTTGATGTCCGCGAAAGCCGCCTCATTGGCAACATGATAATGGAAGGGCTGGGCAAAGCATTGAATTCAACTATGTTCAATGATATATCGTTCACGCGCATTCAAGGCGAAATGAAAATTCGAGATGGCGGCGCGCATTTTAAAGATGTCCATTTCACAAGCCCGCTTATGAATCTTAATGCATCCGGCTCTGTGGATTTCAATGAGCAGACGGATATCATCTGCTATTTGATATTCAGCCGAAACACCTTCATGTCCTTTCCTATCCTCCGCCAGATTCGAGACGTTCTTGAAACGCTGGGAAAGTATATCTTTAAATATCACATAACCGGCACATTAAAAAAGCCCCACATCCAAGCGGTGCCGCTTTCAGGCGATGAATTGATTAAGCGATTGCCAGGTTTTTAATCGGCGGGAATTCTACTCTTCCAAGGTTACGTTCCAATAAGCCACGTCCACGAACTTGCGCCAGAGCGTATGGTCCTCCTCGATAAGAGGACGATACATCAGCATGCTCCAATGGGGTTCGCGCGGCTCGCGCATGGGATTCATGGCGCATTCTTTCGGAAGGCGATCGCCTTTGTCCGCGTTGCATTGAATGCAGGCAAGCACCACATTCTGCCAGTTGGACTTTCCGCCGCGGCTGCGGGGAATAACGTGGTCAATCGTCAGCTCATTGCGCGGAAGGACCTTGCCGCAATATTGGCAGGTGAAATTATCGCGCTGATAAATGTTGCGCCGGTTGAATTTGACGTAATGCTTCGGCAACTTGTTGCACCGCCGAAGCAAAATCACCTCCGGCGCAAGGAGGGGATATTGAGGCGTGTAAACCACGCCGGTATCGGCGAAACGGGATAAGTCTTTCCATGTGTCA
Organism: candidate division BRC1 bacterium ADurb.Bin183; assembly: GCA_002070185.1. Classification (GTDB taxonomy): domain Bacteria; phylum Sumerlaeota; class Sumerlaeia; order MWCT01; family MWCT01; genus MWCT01. The sequence continues at coordinate 391,739 of MWCT01000001.1, read as the reverse complement.
AAATCAAAAACTTCATAATCCTCCGTTACAACGGAAGCCAAATCCTGATATACAAGCGACAAGGCGCGGCGCACCGAGCACACATGAATCGCCATCCAGTGCTTGTTAAGGACGAGGACGTTTCTGTTGAGAATCTGGCTCATTGTATCACGTTTTTGCGATAAACAAAAAAAACCGCATACTCCCGCTTCAACCTAAATTTTCAAACCCATAATATTTTCTTCTTGACGCTGTCCAGAAAAAAAAGCCCTTTTTGCAACCCCTTTTGCATATTTGGTTTTTGCCTTGCTTGCCCTTGACAGTTTATTTTTCATAAAAAACTATCCCCATCATGAATATCGCGCAAAATATTTATCGAAAGCTTTTCAAGGAATTCGGCAAGCAGCATTGGTGGCCCGGCGAAACAACCGAGGAGATTATCATCGGCGCGGTGCTAACTCAAAACACCAATTGGGGCAATGTCGTGCGCGCTATTCAGAATCTGAAAACGGCGGATGCGCTTTCCTTTGAACGAATTCTTCGGCTGTCCCCTCAAAAATTATCAAATCTCATTCGCCCTTCCGGATATTTCAACATCAAGGAAAAAAGGCTGCGCTCAGTCGTTCAATATTTCATGGAACGATGCGGCGCAGATTTTGAGCAATTGGCGCTCATCCCGACGGAAGAGCTGCGAAGGGAATTGCTCTCCGTTCACGGCGTGGGAAAGGAGACGGCGGATTCTATCCTTCTTTATGCGCTGGGGCGCGCGGTGTTTGTGATTGACGCTTATACCATGCGGATTGGACGGCGGCACGGTTTCTTAAACGAGGATGATGATTACGAAAGCGCTCGCGCCTTTTTTGAGCGGGCGCTGCATAAGGACATTTCGCTTTACAATGAATACCACGCTCTTATAGTTCGGTTGGGAAAGGAATTCTGCCGTCCAAAACCGCGTTGTGAAAATTGCCCCCTCAACCGCGGCGAATTTTTCATGTTTCAAAAAACTTGATTTTCCTCAAAAACTCTTTCATGGACAATCCCACTTGTCTTGGATAAAAATATTCTTTGTATGAATTTGAAAAAAGGGGGACGGCAATTATGGCAAAATACAAGATTGCGTGGCTGCCCGGCGACGGCATCGGCGTGGACGTTCTCGACGCCGCAAAAATTGTTCTCGATAAAATTGCGCTGGATGCGGAATATATCCACGGCGACATCGGCTGGGAATTCTGGCGAAAGGAAGGCGATGCCTTCCCCGCCCGAACAATTGAGCTGCTGAAAAATGTGGACGCTGCGATTTTTGGGGCGATCACTTCTAAACCTGTCAAGGCTGCCGAGGCGGAATTGGTTCCCGAGCTCAAAGGCAAAGGGCTTGTTTACCGCTCGCCCATTGTGCGCATGCGCCAGCTCTTTGACCTTTATATCTGCCTCCGCCCCTGCAAGGGCTATGCGGGCAATCCGCTGAATTTCAAAGAGAATATCAATCTCGTTGTTTTCCGCGAAAATACGGAAGACCTTTATGCGGGGGTGGAGTTTAACACCGTCCCCGATGAACTTTCTGAGGTTCTTATGAAACTTTCCAAACCTTTTGCCGCTTTCAAAGATGTCCCAAGGGATCAACTTGCAATCTCCTGCAAGATTAACACAAAAAAAGGCTCCGAACGGATTGTGCGCGCCGCTTTTGAATTCGCGCGGAAATTCAATCGCAAAAAAGTAACCATCGTTCACAAGGCGAATGTTGTTCGGGCGACGGACGGTCTCTTCCTTGAAACCGCCAAAGAGGTGGCAAAGCAATTCCCGGAAATCGCCATGGACGACGCCAATATTGACGCCATGACCATGTGGCTTCTGAAAAATCCTTTCAATTATGATGTGCTTGTGGCGCCGAATCTTTATGGCGATATCATCTCCGACCTCTGCGCCCAGATGGTCGGCGGGCTTGGATTCGGATGCTCCGGCAACATCGGCGAAAAACTTGCCGTTTTTGAACCCACGCACGGCAGCGCCCCCAAATACGCCGGACAATACAAAGTCAACCCCATTGCAACAATTCTTGCCGTAAAGATGATGCTCGATTGGCTCGGTGAGACGGAAAAAGGAAATCGCCTTGAAGCCGCCGCGGCGCAAGTCATCAAAGAGGGCAACGTCCGCACTTACGACATGGGAGGCGCAAACACCACGCTTGATATGGCAAAGGAAATCGCCAAGTATCTATAAGCGCGCAGATTAAAATCAGGCTGCGGTTATTTGCCGTAAACCGCCAACAACGGCGCGTCTCATAAAAAACTTTTCGCTTTATTGCCGCCGAGGGCTTTTCAAACAAAAGTCCTCGGCTTTTTTATTGCCGGAGTATTTGAAAAAATGGCATACCCGCGCAAGCGGCAAACCGTTTTGATGAGCCTGCTGCGCTTTCATAAGATTGCTTTTTTGAAGAATTTGACATTTTGCCTCCATTGAAACGGGACGCCTCCAGCCCTTTGTGTAGGCAAATCATTGCGCTTCATCCCCCCCCAAAAAAAAGTTGAACGCGAGGATATAATACACATATATGAAGTTGGGCGGATGATATAGAAGGAGATAAATCATGAAAATTCTATTTTCATCTTTTTGTTTACTAATATTTTGTTTTTCTATCTTTGCCGCGCCGGCTGAGTATCTGCGCCTGAAGGCTGGGGCGTCTCCGGCAATTTTCTCGGAGGATGAGGAAATAGAAATTTCGTTCGATCTTTCAAAAACGGATTTCACATCGGCAACCTTAACAATTTATGATTTCTACGGGGACCCGGTTCTACGGAAAGACTGGAACCGCGCGGAAATAAAAACCCCTCAAAAAATAACGCCGGATAAAAAATTGGGTGTCTTTATAGCAGCCTTATCTCTCGCAAATAAAAAGGGGAAAATTATCAAAACAGATGAAACCACATTTGCCCGAATCCCCGATGTCCGCCTTATGAAATTGAAACCCGAATCCCCTTTCGGCGTGGGCGCTTATTACATCGTCCGCTTTTCGCCGGAAGAACTCGCCATCGCCTCAACGATTCAAAACATGATCGGCGCGGTCTGGAATCGCGAAGAATTTTTGTGGGACATCCTTGAACCACAAAAAGATAAATGGCATTGGGAAAAATCCGACTGCACGGTCATAACCGCCCGCGATAAAAATATCTTGATTCTGGGATTGCTCGACTACTGGGGCAAATGGGCGGCGCATCACACCGATGAGGGCATCGCCGCTTATGCCAATTATGTCCGCCATGTGGTGGAGCGCTACAAACCAAACGGCGCCTTCGCGAAAGAGCACGGCTGGACGGACGGCTACGGAGTGAGCGACTGGGAAATCTGGAACGAACCGGCAACGTTCTGGGATGGAAGCGGCGAGCAATTTGGACGCCTCCTCAAAGCGGCATATCAGGCAGCAAAAGCCGCCGATCCCAATTGCCGCGTCTTTTTTTCCGAAGCGGGCGAATCTTTCAACGCCGCCGCCATCAAAGAAGCGGGCGCACAGTCGCTCGATGGAGTGACGCCTCATTTTTATTGCCCGCCGCGCACGCCCGAAGAAGGCGGAATTGACGAGAGCATGGGCAAAATGAAAAAGGAATTTGACAAACTCGGGATAAAAGACAAGCCCTTTTGGGTCAGCGAATTTGGCTGGCATTCCACGATGGAACCGGGGCAGATGCGCCATCAGGCTATATGTCTGGCGCGGACGCATATCTACGGACTTGCCGCGGGTCTGGATAAATTTTTCTGGTATAATTTTGTCAACGACAACCGCAACAAGAACGCACAACATTATGGTCTGGTGAACCGCGAGGACTGGACGCCGCGTTTTGCGCTCGGCGCGTATGCGGCGATGGTGTATTTTTTGGAGGACGCAAAATTCCACAGCCGCGTGGAATTGGCGCGACCGGCGCGCATTTTTGTTTTTGAAAAAAAAGAGGGGAGCCTTGCGGCAATTTGGAGCGCCGGCGCATCGGGCAGGCTCAAGTCATCATTTGATACTCGAGTCAAAATCTATGACATCATGGGCAACTTCCTGCCAACCGAGACCATCCCGCTGGATGCCGAACCGATATATCTAGTTGCGCCGGAGATGAGCGCAGAACGTCTGGCGGCGTGCCTTGACAAAGGCGAAATCGCTGGAATTTCATCAGCGGAGTTATCCATACTCCCTATCATCGGCGCGCTAAAATACCAGCCTCCTGTCCGTGTAGAAATTCAAAATATCCGGCATCAGCCGATTGAGGGGGTTTTGAAGATTTCCGCGCCGGATGGGTGGGTTGCCAACGAGACCGAGATTCCTGTCAGCAATCTCGCAGGCGGCGCAAGCGCTCAATTTTCATTCACATTTTCGCAGATGAAACTATCGCCGGATAATCGCTACAAAATCAGCGCAACACTCAGCGAAAAAAGCGGCAGCCAAGCGGTTCAATCGGCGGAAATATCGGAGTTGGCAGCCATTTATGGAACGCCGGAAATTGATGGCGACGCCTCCGACTGGAAATCGGCAAGGTTTATTTATTTGGATACGCCCGATAAAGCCGTGGGGCTGGTTCCCTACATGGACTGGAATCTGAGCGCTAAGGTCGCCGCACAATGGGATGAGGATTTTTTCTATTTCCTCGGCATTGTGAAGGACAACGTCTTTTCGCAGCCGCATGAAGGCTCAACCATTTGGGAGGGGGATAGTTTCCAGATTGCCTTTGATGCGCGACCGGAAAACAAAATGGAAGAGAACGCCGCTGGGCAATATCTTTTTGGGCTGGCGCAAACAAAAAAAGGGGCGCTCGTCTGGTCATGGGCTGTGGCGGGCAGGCGCGAGGAACGGGGCGTCCCCGACATCCGCTTTGCCTTTGCCGCTCCGGAAAAGGATATATATGTGTATGAAGCCGCCATCCCTAAAAAGCTGCTTGCGCCGCTTGTGCTAAAGGAAGGCGCTCAGTTTGGATTTAACATCCTTTTGAATGACGATGACGGCGGCGGACGGCGCGGTTGGCTTGAATGGACGCCCGGCATCGGCACGGGCTTCAATCCGGCGCAATTTACAAAATGGACGCTTATCAAATAAAATCAGAGGCAAAATGACAGTTATTTTATTGACCCCTCAAACCAAACCATTTATCAGATGACGATAATTAATTGGGGAAATAAGGCTAAAAATTTTTATGCTTTCTGAAAAAAAATTCATAACCACTTGGTATTGGATTCTGGCGTTTTTATTGGCGCTTCTTGTCGTTGCCCTTTTGCCTTCCTCGCAAAAGGTATTGCTCGATCTCGACGCCTATTACGCCCGATATTTTAATAATCTCATGGGCAAGAGCAAACCTTTTGATTTGATGGTGGGAAGGCTCAACTCCCAAAAGGGCGATGTATTTGTCGCCATCATGTTTATCCTGTTTTTTCTTGTCCACGGTTTTATGGGGAAAAATAAAACGGAGATTAAAAACCGTCTTGCCTTCTGGGGATGGGCGGGCGTGCTTTTTTTAATCCTCTATCAGGGGCAGCGCATCGTCGAGGGCGTGTTCAATCGGGACAGCCCCAGCAAGGTTTTTGACGATTGGATAAACATCAAAGAGCTTTATGGCATCAAGGCAAAGGTGTCTAATTCGCATTGCTACCCATCGGGACACGCGATGGCGTATTATTTTACGGCGTTTTTGGCGCTGAGGAGATATTCGCGGGCGGGCTGGACTCTTTTATTGATTGCCCTCACCGTCCCAACCACACGTATCATGACTGGCGCGCACTGGCCCAGTGACATCTTTTTGGGCTCGCTGCCTATTTCTCTTTTAATAGCCGCCGTTTGTTATGAAACGGGCATCAGGCAAACGTATGGCTGGTCGGAAAAAGTCGTAGATGTCGTCTGGGCGCTGCCGCCTTTATTGAAGATGGAAAGGTTCAACCTCCGTTTGCGCGCCGCTTGGGCGACGCTCGTCAATCAGGATAACCAACAATCCAAAGAAGATAATCAACCGAAAGGATAAGGCTATATGTGTTACAAAAAGGAAGTGGATTTGCGCAGGGCAAAACCGTTATCGGGAGATCCGGTTATTGTTATCTCCACAATGGACGAAAACGGCGTCAAAAACGTGGCGGCATTCGGCTCCTACCTGCGCATCGGTTCCACCATCATTCTGGCAATTGCTCCCGATAGCCACACATATAAAAACATCATCCGCTCAAAGGAATTTGTCATCAATATTCCCGGACTCAAAGATATGGAGTCCATTATGCGGGCAAGCCGAGCATACCCCGCCGGAAAGGATGAGTTTGCGGCGGCGGGTTTGAGGGAGGAGCCGAGCCTGATTGTTGCCCCGCCGACGATTCGCGACTATCCCGCCAGCGTTGAATGCCGGTTGAAATGGACGAAAAACGAAGGAAGCCACGACCTTGTGGCGGCGGACTTCCTCTGCGGGCGTTGCGACGAGGCTTATCTCGACCCCGCTGGGAGATTCGATCAAGTCAAAGCAGGCGTTTTGCACATCGTTCGATACCCTGAACCTGTCTATATTGTTGCCGACCGGTATATCCAAGGCATCGAGCGGATGTAATCAATCAACAAAATTAGCGAGCCGGTCGAACCATCAAACCATGAAGCAGCCGCGAGCCAGCGAATCGAACGCTTGCGCGGCGTTGGCGGGCTGGGAGAATAGGGTTTCGAGCAGGTAAATAATTCCGGCGGCAATAGCCGCTGCTACTATAATCGCCGCCAGAGCAATGGCTCCATAATAAAACGCCTTCAAAAAAAGCGAATCCGTCGCTGTCATTTTATCCCTAAGGTTGGCGATGGCGTCCGGTCGGCTGCCGTCAATCTGCCTCAAAAGATTAAGACGCGCCTCCTCCAATTGAGCGGAGGAGGGTTGCGGTGGCGGGGTTTTGATGGCGGCTATACAAGGGGCAAGCGTGCCCAATTCGGCATCGCATGCGGATTTATCGCCCTGAATGACAACCGATGAATCCTCGCGGGCGGTTTGAATTTTAACTTTTAGCTCATGTTTTATTTTCTCATCCATTTTTTCCAACCCTCTTGCGCTGTTTTTGATATAATTTTTTTATCGCTTTTGACAGCGCGCCGTCCCAATTATACCAACGCAGATTTCAAAAACACCCTTGCCCGATGCAGTTGGCTTTTTACTGTCCCCTCGCTGCAGCCGAGAATCTCCGAAACCTCCCTTATGGACATATCGCCCAAGTAGCGGAGGACAAAACATCGGCGCTGCATCTTCGGGAGGAAGGAGACCGCCGTGAAAATCTTCGTGCGCAATTCCTTCTGCTGCAGCTCTGTCAAAGGCGTGCGCCGTTCCACGCCCTCGCAAAGGCTCTGAACCTCCTCGTCCTCTTCCTCATTTGGGGAACCCTCCATCCGTTTTTCATGGTGTCTTGCCTCGCGGCGGATAAAATCAATCGCTGTGTTGACTGCGATGCGATGAAGCCATGTGGAAAATTTCGCTTTGCCCTTCCATGAGGAAAGCGCTCGATATGCGCGGAGGAAACATTCCTGAACGATATCCATTGCGTCATCGAAATTCCCCGTCAAATTCCATGAAAGGCGGAAAACCAGAGGCTGGAATAACTCGAACAATTCGCCATATTTCTTCCGGTCTCCATGCAGGACTGCCTCCACAAGGGCTCGAACCTTATTTTCGGAAACATCCGGCGCCGAGTCCTGCATCATAATAGATTTGACGTCAATTCCGAGCATTGGTTGTCCAGAGCATACGATTTTTTTCTTTTATGCGCATTTTTGCCTGATTTGTGCCAATATCAAAACTGAGCCTTTGGCATGTTTTGAGATTCTGTCAACTTTGATTCTCATTTTCGCTTGACGCATTCATTTGAAGAAACGGTATAAGAACAAATCTAAGGGCAGTGTTTTCCTTATTGATTTGGGAGAAATATATGGGCGCGGAAAATCTGAAACTTTTTATAGCCAACGAGTGGCGAATTTCAAAGACCTCCGTCTGGACGCCGGTCTATAATCCAAGTACGGGAGAGGTTCAGGCTGAATCCCCCGACGCGCTGCCGGAAGAGGTCAATGAAGCTATAGCGGCTGCCGCAAATGCCTTTCCTTCTTGGGCGGAAACGCCCCCGCCTGCCCGCGCCGCGATTCTTTTCCGATTTAGGGAACTGCTGCTGAAAAATAAAAACGCCCTTGCCTCCATCCTCAGCAGGGAAAACGGCAAAACAATTGCCGAGGCGCTAGGCTCTATTGATAGAGGCGTTGAGATTGTTGAATTTGCCTGCGGCGCGCCAACGCATCTTTTGGGCGATTCGATTGACAACATCGCCACCGAGATGGACTTTTTCACGCTGCGTCAGCCGCTCGGCGTTTGCGCGGGGATATTCCCATTTAATTTCCCCGCTATGGTTCCGCTCTGGATGTTTCCCGTTGCCATTGCCTGCGGCAATACAGTTGTTTTGAAGGCAAACGAGCGCTGCCCGCTTTCCTGCGGGTATATGATGAACCTCCTTGTTGAGGCGGGACTGCCCGCCGGCGTTGTGAACATGGTTCTGGGGCGGAAGGGCGTTGTGGATATCCTGCTCAGGCATCCTGATATCAAGGCGATTTCATTTGTCGGCTCCACGCAGGTGGGGCGGATTGTTTATGAAACGGCGGCGGCGCACGGCAAACGCGTCCAGACGCTTTGTCAGGCGAAGAATCACGCCCTTGTTCTGCCGGATTGCTCGCTCGAACGGACGGCGCAAGCCATTGTCAACGCCGCCTTTGGATGCGCGGGCGAGCGTTGCATGGCGCTTCCGGCGGTGGGGGCGCATGAAAAAATCGCCGATTGCCTTGTTGATGAAATCATCTCCCGCGCCCGCAATCTAAAAATCGGTCCCGCCGAAGACTCCAAGACGGGGATGGGTCCGCTGGTTACACCGGAACATCTCGCCCGAGTGCGCGGGTATATTGAAAAAGGAGTTGCGGAGGGCGCGCGGCTGGTTCTCGACGGGCGCAGCTGCAAAGTGGAGGGTTATCCAAATGGTTTTTATCTGGGTCCTACGATTTTTGACCATGTAACTAAAGAGATGGCAGTCGGAAAGGAGGAAATCTTCGGACCTGTTTTGAGCATCAAACGAGTCGGGTGTTTTGAAGATGGAGTTGCCCTCATCAACGCCAGCCCTTACGGCAACGGCGCGGCGATTTTCACGCAGAGCGGATACCACGCCCGCGAGTTTGTCCATCGCATTCAAGCGGGAATGGTCGGCGTCAACGTCGGAATTCCCGTGCCGCTGGGATATTATACCTTCACCGGCTGGAAGGAATCCTTCTTCGGCGATTTGCACAGCCATGGCAAAGACGGCATCATCTTCTACACAAAAAAGAAATCCATTTCCGCCCGTTGGTTCAAGCCCGAGGAGGGCGGCGCGGATAAAATCGGGACATGGGGCTAAAAAAATATAATGAATTAGGAGAATAAAAAAGAAGGAACATGGCAAGAATTGTCAGATGCGGGTTGATTCAGGCAACCAACGATGAACCGGCGAGTTCGCCTATTGAAAAAATCAAAAAGCGCATGGTGGATAAGCATGTCGCCATGATAGAACAGGCGGCGGCTAAAGGTGTGCAGATTCTTTGCCTGCAGGAATTATTCTTCGGTCCCTATTTCTGCGCCGAGCAGGAAATACGATGGTATGACACGGCGGAATATATCCCCGATGGACCTACCACGCATCTGATGTGCGGACTGGCGGCAAAATATCAGATGGTCATCATCCCGCCGATTGCTGAAGAGGAGATGCCCGGCGTCTATTTCAACACGGCGCCTGTGATTGACGCCGATGGGGTGGTTCTGGGCATTTATCGCAAAAGCCACATCCCCCATTGCAAACCCGGCTTTTGGGAAAAGTTTTATTTCAAGCCGGGGAATATGGGATACCCCGCTTTTGAAACCAGATATGCGCAGGTGGGCGTTTATATTTGTTATGATCGCCATTTCCCAGAAGGTGCGCGGGCGCTGGGATTGAATGGCGCGGAGATTGTTTTCAACCCGTCAGCCACCGTGGCGGGGCTTTCCGAGTATCTCTGGAAGCTGGAACAGCCCGCCCATGCCGCGGCGAATGGCTATTTTGTGGGAGCGGTCAATCGAGTGGGTTGGGAGGAGCCGTGGAAGATTGGCGAGTTTTACGGCTCAAGCTATTTTTGCGACCCGCGCGGTCAAATCATCTCGCAGGCAAGCCGCGACAAGGATGAGCTGCTCGTTGCCGACCTTGACCTTGATATTATCAAGGAGGTTCGCCAGACTTGGCAATTCTTCCGCGACCGCCGCCCGGAAACATACGACCAATTGACGGAGATATAAATAACGAATTATGAAGGAGCTTTTGTTGAGGAGGCGCAGGGCGGACATAGCCGCGCGGGTTTTGCCTTATGCTATCCATTGAAGCATCATTCCTCCATTCATAAATCGTTATCGGCTATTTGTTATTTTGTTATTAAAAGGAGTATGCCATGTCCGCATCTCAATACGCCGACCTTTCTGCCGAGGAAATCCTTGCCCTGCGCAAGGAATACCTCATGCCGAATCATGCCATGTATTACAAAAAGCCTATCGCTATCGTGGAAGGGAAAATGCAATTCCTCTACGACAGCACAGGCAAAGAATACCTTGACGCCATCGGCGGCATCGTCACGGTCAGCGTGGGGCACTGCCACCCTTATGTCATCGAGAAAACAAAGGATCAAATTGACAAAATCCAGCACACAACCTGCCTTTATCTCCATCCGAATATTGTCAAATTCGCCAAACTCCTTGCCTCAAAAATGCCATCGCCCGATTTGAAACAAACCTTTTTCACAAACTCCGGCAGCGAGTCCAACGAACTTGCAATTCTCATGGCGCGCCTATATTCGGGCGTGCCGGATATTTTGGCGCTGCGCAACGCCTATCACGGCGACACGCTCGCCACAATGAGCCTTTGCGGACATTCCACATGGCGCTATGGCGTTTCCGGTCTGCCCAATGTCCACCACATCCTGCCCGGCTATTGCTACCGCTGCCCGCTCAAACGAACCTATCCCTCCTGCAATATCCAATGCGCCCGCGATGCGCAATCCATCATCGAGCATTGCACATCAGGGCAAGCGGCGGCAATTATTGTCGAACCGATTCAGGGCGTGGGCGGGGCGGTTGTGCCGCCGAAGGAATACTTCGGCATACTCTATGAGATAGTCAAAAAAGCAAAGGGGATTTATATTTCCGATGAGGTGCAAACGGGTTTTGGTCGCACTGGGGCGCATTACTGGGGCATCCAGAATTGGGGAGTTATTCCCGATGTTGTGACGATGGCAAAAGGAATTGGAAACGGCATCCCGCTGGGCGCGGTCACTTCGCGTCCGGAGATTGCCGCGCCGCTAAAAGACAAAACCTATTTCAACACATTTGGCGGAAATCCTGTTTCTATGGCGCAGGGAATGGCAACTTTGGAGGTGATTGAGCAAGAGAATCTGCAGGAAAATTGCCGCATCACGGGCGAATACCTATTGGAGGAATTGAAACGTCTGCAAGGGAAGCATCCGCTCATCGGCGAGGTGCGCGGGATGGGTTTGATGCTTGGCGCGGAGCTTGTCAAATCGCAGGAAAGCCGCGAGCCGGCAATAGCCGAAACGGCGGAAATCATGGAACAGACCAAAGAGCGCGGGCTTCTTATCGGCAAAGGCGGACTTTTCGGCAACGTGCTTCGCATCAAGCCGCCGATGTGCTTCACAAAAGAAAATGCCGATTTTCTGGTCAAAGTTCTGGATGAATCATTGACTGCCCTTCGGCAATAGCCAAAAATTAAGATAAAAACGCTTTTTGATGCCAGTCCAAAAATACCGTTTTTAAGTATGTTTGCCCCCATTATTTTATTTGACATCGGATATATGTTTTTCCTATAGACAACATAGATTAGGTTGCGAATGAAATTAAAATCGCGTGGAAAGGATATGCGCTAATGAATAACTTTCCCATTAAAGTCTTTTTATTATTATGCCCATTGCTGGTTTACTGCCTTTTCCCATCTTTTGCGCAGTTGAACCCTTTTGACACCGGCGGCGCCAGAGACACGCTCAATGAAGCGTCGCCAACTGGCGGAATGTCCACAAGTTACATTGACCGCGCGCGGGAGGTGGGTATCGCCCCAGCGCCGGCGCCTCAACCGCAACGCCAGCCGCCGGGGTATGATCCCGAAATCATGGGAGAGATACCCCCGCCAGAAGCTGAAGGCGGCAAAGCCGGCATGATGAGACCGGCGATGAGAAGATCTCCTGATATGTTTATGGAAGGACCTATGCAGCAAGAAGCGCCCACCCCATCGCCCACGCCCAAGATGATACGCGTCCTCACCGGATCGCGCGTAGAATGCGCTGTCAGCGGCATTTTGCTTGAGGATATCGTTTACAAGGACGTTCCAGAATCCGAGAAAAATAATTACTATGACGACGGCACACACGGGGATCAGGAAGCCAATGACGGCACCTATACCAACATCACAGTCCGCAAAGATGTCATGAGCCCGGAATCGCATGAAATCCTGAAAAAAACTCTGACATTGATGGAAAATATCGAGCAGATGGAATCCATAGATTTTTACAGATTGAATGTCGCCACAACGGATCCCCTTTCTTCGCTTACCAATATGGTGGAAGAGGAGAAAAATAAGGATTTGAAACTGGCTGAGTGGAACAATAATTTCCTGAGAATCTTCCGCATAGATGAATCAGATTCTAACAGCGCTTTCTACCCCTTGTATATCCCGCCGATGCCCTCTATTCCCGCGGTTACCCTACCGGAGGGATTCAAACCTGTTGTGGCTGCCACGCCTACACCCGCTGCAGCTACGATTATGGACGAAGGGATTATGATGGATGAGTTCCAAGCGGGCAGAGGTTATTATCGTCGCGGACCGGCTATGGGCGGCGGCGGGCGCGGACCGGAGGCGGGAATTTGAGCACGCCGGTTAAAAAGAAGGACGCCGAAGATATCCTTTCGGATTTACACAGGCTGAATGAACTGTGGGATATGGTTAAGCAATACCTGCTGATGGCATTCACAACAGAGCCTTTAACGGCGGAGATAGAGCAGCATTTTCTTGAATCAAAAAGCAACACGAGCAAGTTTCTGCGCGTGGTATCTGAAAAGATTGATTCGCATCAATTCCGCTATGATCCGGAAAAGATAACTCATTTGCTGCGGCAAGCAATATCCGTCACCCATTTGCGAAGCCTGCCTATGGCAGACCGCAAAAACCTGTTTGACACATGGCATGAGGTGCACGTCCGCCTGACACAGGTTCTGGGGGCGTTTCAATTAATTTCACAGGGCTATCACCCAACAAAAAAGGAGAAGAAATCAACGTCCGTCGCATCGCTGAAAAAAGGCGCAAGCGGGAGAAAGAAAAAAGAATCGCCGGCGGGCAAGATCGCTGTCGTCGCGCTGATTTTGATTATAGTGGTAGCATTTTTTATTATTTTCAAACGGTAAGGATATATTAACGATACTTTAATAATAGCCCGGGCAATAATGCCGAACATTAAACTTGGGAAAGGTGGGCAAAAATGAAACGAGCGGATTCATTCCATCAAAAAAGCGAACATTCCTCCAAGCGCCAAAGTGTGTGGACGCTTTGCGCCCTGTTTGCCGCAATCCTTCTTTTTGGGGCGGGTTGCTCCAAACAGCTGGCAAACCTGTCGCTCAACAAAGCCAAAAAACTAATTATGGAAGCTGAAAGAAGGGAAGCCGGGCGTCTGGAGAAGGAAAACCTTGATGCCGCCAAAAGGGAAGTTGAGGAAGCCGAGCGGCTTATCGCCGAGAATAGAGCCAAACAAGCTCGGGCTCGCGCATCTTCCGCCGTTGCAAACGCAAAGAAAACGCTTGAAAACACCCTTTCAAAACTCGCCGCGCAGAGAATCAATGAGGCAAAAACCGCCTTGGACGTGGCAAACCTGAATCACGGCGCGTCTGAAAATCAAGAGCGCTATAATAATATCAAAACCCTTTTTGATAAGGCTCAGGAAAAACAGCGCAAAAACAAATGGGCGGACGCCATAGATCTCAGCGAAAAAGAGATGAGCGAGGTGGACACGCTTTTGGCGCGTCTGCTAAACGAAGCCAAACAAAAGCAAATGGCGGCGCAGTCCAAATTCGATGAATTGAAACACGTGGGCGCGGAACAATACGCCAATGAATATGTCCTCAGCGTCCAAGATATGCTCCGCAACATCGAAAATAAAATCACAGTGGAACGAGATTATCTCGGCGCCCGCAATCAGGCGGACGACGCCATCCGCAAAAGCGAAGACGGCATCATCGCCACCAAAGGGAAAATGGCTTATGAGCAACTTTCCATACTCGAAGACGGTCTGGCTGAGGCTCAAGGTAAAGGCGCTTTGATTCACGCCAAAGACCTCCTTAAATCCTGCGAGGATTCTTTCGACACAATCCTAAAACAATATTCCGAAAAAAAATATGACATGGTCATCGAGAGCGCAAAAATCTTGGGACCCAAAGTTCAAAAACTCATCTACACCACTCGTCTGAAATCAGCCGAGGCGAAAATTAATATTGTTGTAGCAGAGATTGACAAACTTAAAGAGGGCGGCGCCACCCAATATCTGCCCGGCAGAGTGGAAACCATGGAGGAAAGCCTGAATGACGCGCGCGCCAAATTCCAAGAGGAAAAATTCGAAGAATGCGAAGAAGTCTGCGTCACCGCTCTGCGCGAAGGCGAAAAAATCCATGCCGCATTTAATGACCTTGCCCTTGACGCTATGCGCAACGCCGCCGAGTCGCTTGAAATTGCCCGCAACGTTTTTGATAAAATGGGAGATATATTCATCATCCGCTCCGATATGAAACTTTCAGGGCTGAATCTCCAGTTTGAAAACAAAAAACAGGCGATACAAATGGAACTGGATACCATCTTGAAAAACGCCCGCCTGACGCTTGGCATCGCCAAACTCCGCCAAGAGGAACAAAAATACCGCAAAGCCATTGAAATCTCCGGCGAAGTCAAACAAAGCGGAGAATACGTCCTCAATGAAACCTATCATGTAGTGGCTCATAACGCCATCATGGAACTTTCTGAACAGGTAACCCGGCGCGAGACTGACGGCGCCCGCCAGTATGTTCCCGCAGAACTTGACCGCACTCAGGTGATTTTAGAGCAAGCCAAAAAACTGCTCGCCGGCGGCGAATATAAAGAAGCCGTCCGCAGAGCGGGCGAGGCGCGTGCCCAACTGGAAATCACAACTCAGGAGCTTGCCCAAAAAGCCGTGGAGAATATGGCTCTTGCCAAACGCCAGATTGAAGATTCCCGCAAGAACAGAACTGACGAATTCCAAAAAAGCGAACTCGAACGCGCTCAGGCTTTGCTTGCCGATGCGGATAAAGCCCTTCAAGACCAGAAACTGAAACCCGCCGTCGAGACCGCCCTTCAGGCAGCCAACGTCGCACAGGAGGCATCCATCCGCTCCGCCAAAATCTGGTGCGAGCAGGTAATTGCCGAGGCGGAGTCGGCTATCAAAAATGCGGAAGAAGCCGGCGCCCTCATCTATGCCGGGGAGCAACTGGATGAATCCAAGCGTTTTCTGAATTCCTCGCAAAACCTTTACCAAAGCGGCAACTATCTTGAAGGCAAGGACGTGGCGCAGCGCGCCGTTCAAAAAGCCCGCGACGCCTTCTATAAAAACATCCTCGCCGCCGAAACCGCCATCAACGAAGCCAAGAGCTATAACGGCTGGGAACATCGCTCGAGCCTTCTTTCTCAGGCTATTGTGGATGCCAAACTGGCGCGCCAGAACATTGACGCCGGAGATTATTTTCGGTCTTCCGCTTATGCCGAAAAAGCCGCCATTGAAGCCCACAAGGTGGTCAAGGACACGAAAAATGTTGTGTTCCAAAAACGCATTCGAGAAATCATGAACAGCCTTGATGTCGCGATGCATTCGGGCGTCAATTATTTCCAAGCGGAGGAAGCCAAGAAGATTTTCCGTCAAGTTGCCGCGCTCAAGGAAAAATACAGTCTGAATAATTATGATGAGATTTCTTCCGAATTGGATAAGATTGAGGCGGATATGGAGCGCACCCTTGCCACAACGCCATTAGTTTTGGAAAATATGATCGCCAAACAGCAGCAGCGTCTTGCCAACGCGATTGAGGCGAAGGTTTCTGTTGAAATTGCCGCCGACCTCATTAACCGCGCCAAGGATCAACTTCATTACTCGAAGATAGACTTCGACAACAAGAAGTTCACCCTTTCATATCGCGAGCTGAAAAACGCTGTCGCCGCGCTTGATGAGATAGAATCCAGAATCGCAATGGAAGATTATGCCGAACAAGCAAACGAAATCCTCGAATCGCTCGATGAAGCCTTGGATGGATTCCAGTCCGTTTTGAGCCTTGGACCAAAGGCCGTCGAAAGTTTCTCCCGCGGACCAAATAAGCAAATATACAGCATAACTGTTCTGGGAGGCATGGCGCCGGATCAATTTCGAAATACGGTATCCGAGCTATATGAAAAGGCGCGCCTCATCGAGTTCCCGCCCGACGCCGAACTTGTTCACGCCAACTTTGTGGATATGATTAACGACATTCGTCTGGCTTCCATCTATTTTGACAAAATGATTATCTTGAGCGAATTTGACGCAGCCTCGCGTCATGAAATTATTTACAAGGCGTTTGATTACATTAACAGTGCCAAACAAAAACGCGCAGAATTGCAGAAGACGTTGCTTGTTCGTGAAAAAAAGATGCGGCTTGCGGATGGCAGAATTTAAGCCTCGTTTAAGATACGAGGGCAGTCAACACGAAAAAAAGGACATTAAAAGGGGGCAAAATCATGAACATATTCCGAATGATTAAAATACCTTTTTTGAAAAATTTGGCGCTCAATCATGTCCAACGCGTTGAAATTCTGGTCATCATCACCATCGTCCTTTTTGTCCTGTATATTTTTTACTCCCTGAATCTTTTTAAAAAACAATAATAATCAAAGGAGATTTTTTTAACTATGGCAACGGGCAAACCCTTCATGACCACAGCAGAAAAGATTAAGCTTTGTCAGGAATACACGCTTTTATGGTCTGATTTTTTCAAACTTTTTTCCGAAGGACTGGAACAAAAAAAGATTCTCAATAACGAAGAAAAAATATTTAACCAGATAGTTTCTCTTCTCGCCTATAAGCATTATAAACTTTCTGAAATGATGGGCGATAAATTGTCCAATCCCGATGGAATTTTGGAAGTCCTTTGCGAATCTGCCAGCCTGCAGCATCTCAAAGAATTATCTGAGGCGCAATTTTCCAAGCTGCAGGTGGACTGGCATACCATGTTTATCGCATTGAACAAATGTCTGGGCAAATTGATATCCGAGCTGACGCCGTTGCAGCAGGCTCAAATAACGGGATTCGGGACGCAGACAGCGCTCGGCGCCGCTTCGCAGCCGCCGGATCTGCCGGATGACACATCCGTCTCAGAAGCGCTCGCGGAATAAATCATACAATTAACTTGCCCGCCGAGCCTTTTTTTCATAATTCAAAACAACTTTAGTTCCCATGCAATGTATATATGTTGTCTAATTACCGGCAGATAATGTGATTTTTTCTCTTGCCAGCGTTTTTATAAAAGTGAAAGAATCTCCCTGCTTTTTTCGGAAAAGCATCGGATTGGCTGAATTGCGAATTATTGATTTATTGGAGCGGAATACGCGCGTAGTTGCGAAGACCCGAAGAAAACCGTTATAGGGTTTTGGCTTCGAATCCTCGCGCCTTCGCGGCAATCCGGCAAAAACCGGACTGGATCTGAACGCATCCTTAATATGAGGTGAATTTGTGATGGCAACTACCAAAAAAACCACCCCTGATAAAACCGAAAAAAATAGCGCGGCAAAAAAGAAATCCCCCTTGAAAGCAGCCGCGCCGATTAAAAAGACCGCAACAGCGGCGTCATCAAAGACAACCGCGCCCACCGCAGCTGCAAAAACTAAATCAATCAAAGAGGAACCCAAAACAACCGCCAAGAGGGATGATATAGAAGGACACGGACATGGCAGAGCGAGCGGAAAAGAAACGCCGAAAACCGCCAAAGAAAAAACGCCGACTATTGCGCCTCCAAAAGTTTCCATTAGCAAAAAAGAGATTAAGCCGACCCCTGTCGTTGTGAAACCCGCCGCCAAACCTGAACCTACGGAAAAACCCTCTGCGGCAAAAAGAAAACCCCCAGTCAAACCCCGCATTACCAAACCCAAAAAGGCTGCGGCGGTCAAAAAGGCGGAAGCGTTAATTGAGGGCATTCCCTCTGTGATAGAAGTGGAATCCGCAAAGTTTGAGATGGCGCCTCCGGAAAAAGTTATAGCTCAGGCGGCTCCTGTTTTCAAACCCTCGCGCGAACTCCCCGAGTCCTATGGACAAACAAAAATCGTTCTTTTGGTAAGAGACCCTGAATGGGTGTTTTGCTACTGGGAAATCAATGACGAGGTCCGCAACCGGCACAATATGCCAAAGGCAAAACATGACAAGACCCTTGTCCTTAGGGTTTATGATGTGACGGATATCGAATTCACCGGCGAAAACGCACACCGCTCTTATGACGTTATCGTCAATGACTACGCCTCCAGCTGGTATCTCCGCATTCCGGAGGTCAACCGAAGCTGGTGCGCGGAGCTGGGATATTATAATCAAAACGGGAAATTTGTCGCGCTGGTTCGCTCCAACGCGGTCATGACGCCGGCGGGTCGCATCTCCCCGCGCGCCGATGAGGAATGGATGCAGATTTCTCAGGAGAATCTGGAAGAAATCCTGCGCCTTTCCGGCGGGTTGAATCTCTTTGACGCGCGCGCTTCAGAGGATGTGATTCGCACTATTTCCGAAAAGATACGGATGCAAATTGAGCAAGCGGGGGGCGCCAGCTTTGGGCTCGCCTCAGGTCAGATGTCGCAGCGCCCGGCTATCGAAAAAGACTTTTGGCTGGTTGTCAATACAGACCTGATTGTCTATGGAGCCACCGAGCCCGATGCCCGTGTGACCATTCAGGGCAAAGCGGTGCCTCTGCGCAGCGACGGCACATTCAGCGTTCGCTTCACGCTTCCCGATGGAACATTAGTCATCCCTGTCCACGCCCTCAATGCGGATGGAGATCGGCGATGCGAGATTGTGCCAAAGGTCAAAAAAGACACCCAATAATGCCGGTTGGCGCTTCAATTCCGTTTGAGGTGAATCAATCTGGTTATTGATGCCATTAATTTATCCAAGCGTTACAAGATATACCGCAGACCCGTGGATCGCATCCTTGATTGGGTAGTCCCCGGCGCCGGCAAGCGGTATCGTGATTTTTGGGCGTTGCGGCAGGTCTCATTTTCTATTCCCAAAGGACGCTCTGTTGGCATCATAGGCGCAAACGGCGCCGGCAAATCCACACTTCTCAAACTCATCTCCGGCACCGCCAAACCCACAAGCGGCGAGGTGCGCGTTCAAGGAAAAATAGCCGCCCTACTTGAACTCGGCATGGGCTTTCATGCGGAATTCACCGGCAGGCAAAATATCCGAATGAATGGAAAACTGTTGGGGCTGACGGATGATGAACTGGATGAGCGCATCCCGAAAATCATCGCTTTCAGCGAACTGGGGGATTTTATTGACCAACCCCTGCGCACATACTCCTCCGGCATGTATGTCCGCCTCGGCTTTTCCGTTGTGGCAAGCGTGGATCCGGACATCCTGATTGTGGATGAAGCATTGAGCGTGGGCGACTTGCATTTCCAGCAAAAGTGCATAAGGCGCATACGCGAATTCCACGAACAGGGCACAACCCTTCTTTTTGTCTCCCATGACCCGGGCGCAGTCAAACTCCTTTGCGAGGAAGCAATCCTCCTTGATGAGGGAGAGGCGGTATCCCGCGGGGAACCGGATGATATCCTTGACCACTACAATGCCCTAATTGCAAAAAAAAGCGTCAAGGGCTCTGGCTTTCACATGACCCGCGCCGCTTCCCCGCAAAGGAATGCGGGCGTCCGCCACTCCGGCAATTTTATGGCAATGATAGTTGAGGCGGGGCTCCTTGATGAAAAAGGCGAAAAAGTCTCCGCCATCGTCAGCGGACAGGAAATCTGTGTTTATATCCGCGTTTTTTTTCTGGGCGAAACCAAAGACCCGACGATTGGATTCATGATTAAGGACAGGCTTGGGATGGAGGTTTTCGGCACAAACACCTTCATGCTTGGGGAAAAAACGGGCGATTTTAAAGCTGGAGAAACGCTGGAAGCCTTTTTCAAATTGCAGGCGGATATCGGCGCGGGAGAATACTCGCTCACAGCGGCGGCGCATACGCTCGACTTCCACATACATGAATGCTATGACTGGGCGGACAAGATATTTATCTTTACGGTTGTCCCCTCAACGGATTATCGCTTTGCCGGTATCGCAAAATTACATCCTGAATTTTCGCATAAGATAAAAGCGGTTTCTGAAAGCGAAGCATGGAATCTCCTTGAGGACTTATTTCATGACGCGGGGACAAGTCTGACGGTTGGTCCGCAAAGCCAGCGTTTCCTTTGCAAAGGGTGGTATGAACCTGAGGCGGCTGAACAGGGACATCTCCGCTGGACGGACAAAGATTTTTATTTCTTTCTGCGCATGGACGGCAGTTGCCTTGCCATTGACATGGCATGTCCGAAACCTGATATCGCCAAAAAACCGATTTCAGCCGATTTCTTTGCTAAAGGCGTAAAATTTCATAACCTTGTAATTGACCGCCCCGACCCGCAGGTATTGCGGATTCCTCTGCCTGAACATGGCAAAGAAATGCTAACCCTTTTTCATGTTGCGCTCAGCGAAGTCTGGACGCCGGCGGATTATTCGGATACAACGGATTTTCGCCGAATTGGAATCGTTGTTCGCAAAATTTGGACAGAATAGGATATGGGAGCATGGCTTTTGAGAATTTGAATGAGCAGGAGATTCTACGGCGGATTCGCGCGTTGATTGAGGCAACGCCGCCGCATCAACCGCCGATTGATTCCAACGACGGCGTATCCGAGCTTGATGAGCAGGTGTTTTTAACTCTCGCCCATCTTCATCAGGTTAAAAACCCCACACTTGTTCCGCAAGAAACGCGGATGCGGCTGTTTAAAAGAATCATCCAGCGCTTTATCCGCATTTTTTCAGCCGTTCAGATGGATTTCAATCATGCCGCCGCATACATCCTAAACGCCCTCTCTTATAAAACAAAAGACCTCATTCGCCAAAATCAGTCGCTTGCAGAAAGCAACAAAGCCTTGACCGCCCAAATAGCCGAGCTCAAATCGCTCATGTCCCAGATGCTGGACGCTCAACAGAAAATCGGCGATTTATATCAACAGCAATCTGCTCGATTATCCGATGCAATCGTTCAGAAAGAAAAGGCGCTCGCCGAGCGGATGGATAACGACACGAAATCTATCTATAACCTTATTGATGTTAACCAGAAGTCGCTAACCCAAAACCTGCGGGAAGCGGAGGCTTTGTTCCATAAACGGCTGGATGATGAGAAATCCGCCATTTATGCCGATCTTGAAGCGATGCAAAAAAAAGGAGACGCCATAACCGGCTCCATAATTAATGATTTGAGAAAAACAGAAAAAGTCTTGCATATACGGCTGGATGACGAAAAGAAGGCAATTTATGAGGTTTTTGAATCTTTGAAGGCTGCCATGTCAGATAAGGTGGATAAAAATGCAGAGTTGATAAACGACCGGTTCAATCAAACAAACCAAATGCTCCATAAGCGGCTGGATGATGAAAAGAAGGCGATTTATGAGGTTTTTGAATCTTTGAAGGCTGCCTTGTCAGATAAGGTGGACAAAAACGCAGAGTTGATAAACGACAGGTTCAATCAAACAAACCAAATGCTCCATAAGCGGATTGATGATGAAAAAGAAGGGCTTATTAAGGCGCTGCCCAGCCATGAGTCAATTGACGCCAAAATTCAGGAATCAAAAGACCACGCCGCCCATCTGGCGGAGCTGCTGGATGGCGAGGTGAAAAAACTTTCCGCACTTTTGACAACGCAGAACATCTTCCGCATGGTTCAGCAGGAAAACAGCCTCACAGATGACATCTATTTTGATTTCGAAAAAAATTTTCGCGGATCGCCGGAAGCCATCCGTGAGCGTCAAGAATATTATTTAAAAGTTCTTTCAGAAAATCACACCTCGCTGCCCGATGGTGAAGGGATATACCTTGACATCGGTTGCGGGCGCGGGGAGTTGCTCTCGCTCTTAAAAGATACCGGAATTCCGTGCCGCGGCGTGGATAATAACCCAACCATGGTAAATCACTGCAAAGATATAAACCTTGACGTCGCTGACGGCGATGCGCTCGAATTCCTTAAATCGCTCCCAGATAATCACCTGCGCGGTGCGATAGCTTTGCAGGTGATTGAGCATATGTCCATCCGAGAACTTTTTGAGATGTTCTATGTGGTTAATCAAAAACTAAAACCGGGCGGGATTTTTATCGTGGAAACTATCAACCCGGAGTCTTTATATTCCATGCGCTGGTTTTATATGGACTGGACGCATAATCGTCCGCTGCCCGCGCCGCTTGTGGAATTTTTCTATCATTATTCGGGATTCCGAAATGTTGAGACGATTTTGCGCTCGCCCATCGAGGGTTGGCGGCAGATGGCTATGACGGAAACCAACCAGACCGCCGATGATAACTTCAATAAATTGAACAACATTTTATTCGGTTATCAGGATTACATGATTCGAGGAATCAAGTGATTCGCCGAGCGGATGAATTGTTAGAGGATTGGTTTTGAGCAGGAAAAAAAATATTCTTGCCATTAATTTTTTCCCTTCTTTCACGCCGCCCAAAAGCGGCGGAGAACTCCGTTACTATAATATTTACCGCTTTTTAAGCGCTTACTACAACATCAATATGGTCAATCCGACCCACCTCTTTGTGGAGCCGGAAGTCGTCCGGCACCTGCCCAATATGATTGAGCACCGAATTCCAAAGGGAGATATCCATTACAAACTCCACCGCATCCTCGGCGCGCTCGGCAAATTCAAGGAATGCTCCGCAGCAGTGGTCATGCTTGCGGCGCCATATTACCAGCCGTTTATCCAAAAGGTAAATGAATTTCTGCCTCAAGCGGATATTGTCATCCATGAATGCCCGTTTCTTGCGCCTCTGGCAAAAAAGAAAGAAGGGCAGATTCTTATTTATGATTCCTATAATGTGGAGTATGACCTTCATAAAGATATGCTTCCCGGACTGCTGGGCGGCATTATCTGCGGGCGGGTTAAAAAGGCTGAGAGGAAGATTTGCCATCTGGCGGATCTCGTTTTTGCCACATCGGAGGAAGACCGCCAGCGTATTTCTCAACTGTATGACGTCAGCCTCCAAAAGATAATAGTCATCCCCAACGGCGTGGATACAGAACTCATCAAACCGGCAACTCCTGAAGAGCGCTCTTCATCGCGTCAAATGTTGAACCTTGACGATAATCCGGCTATTCTTTTCTTCGGGAGCGCACATCCGCCAAATATTGCCGCCGTTGAATTTATTTTGCAAAAACTTTCACCCGATTTGCCGGACTCCCGATTTTTAATCGCAGGCGATGTGGGCAAACATTTTGAGGGACGCGGGACAGCCAACGTCCGATTTCTCGGACGTGTGAGCGACGAGGAAAAGATGGCGCTGCTCCATGGCTGCGACTTGGCGGTCAATCCGATGTTCTCCGGCTCAGGCACCAATTTGAAGATGTTTGATTACCTTTCCTCCGGACTGCCGGTTGTTTCAATGCCAATCGGGGCGCGGGGGATTGCCCTTGCTAATTATAGAGATGCCGTCATAACAGAAGCGGATGGTTTTGCGGAGGCAATTAAAGAGATTGAGGGGCGCCCAGATCTTATGAATCATCTGGCGCAGAGCGGCAGGAGGTTTGTGGAAGAGCATTTCAATTGGAAGGGGCTTGTGGCGCGTATTCATGAATCTATCAAGCAGCTGAACAAACCAAAAGTGACGGTCATTGGGGATTATGACATCTCGTCGCCGCGCCATGGCGGACAGTATCGTATGCACAACATTTATAAGGAATTGTCCCGCCGCATGCCGGTTTGCCATCTTTGTCATCAAAAAGAAACCGACGAAATAATCGAGACGCAAATTGATAAAAATTTCATTCAATACGCCATTCCGAAAGGGTTCTGGCAGCGCGTCATGGAAAGCCTGCTGGGGCGATGGATGGGTTTTTCGGTGGACGACATTCTGGGCGTTTTGTTCACACATCATAATCCTTTGATGCGGCGGGAGGCGGCGCAATCTGCGCTTTTTGGCGACATCCTTGTCTGCGAGCATCCCTTCCACTGGAAAGTGATTAGCGGGCATAAAAACTGTCTTCGCCTTTATGAGTCCCAGAATTACGAAACGAAATTAAAGGAAAAGATGCTTCATGGGTTGATTGGTCGGATTTTGCTGGGGCTTGTCCGGCGCATTGAAAAACGCGCCGTGTTGGAGAGCGACGCCATTGTGACTGTTTCCGATGAAGAGGGAGAGGCGTTCATCAAGGATTTCGGGATACCGGAGAAATGCGCCACAATCCCCAATGGCACGGATACTGTCAGAATTGCGCCGCCGCCGATGTCTGAAAAATCGGAAATACGCCGCCAGCTGGGACTTCCGGATAACTCCATTGGTATCTTTGTGGGCAGCGCTCACCCCCCGAACGTGGAGGCAGGGCGGGTCATTGTCGAAGAAATAGCCCCGCGCGTCCCGTATGTGCTTTTTTTTATTGTGGGAAGCGTCTGCTGGATTTTGAAAAACTTGCCCACGCGTCCGCCTAATGTGAAGCTCTTCTTTGAAGTGGAGGAGCCTGTGCGGAATATCCTTTTGAAAATCTCAGATCTGGCGGTGAACCCGATGATAACCGGCGCGGGGACAAGCCTCAAGATGTTCGATTTTATGGCGGCGGGACTGCCGATTATCTCCACGCCTCTTGGGGCGCGGGGGATGGATAGCAGGGGCGGCGACGTTATGATTCGATGCGAAACGCAGCAGTTTGCGGAATCCATCGAGGCGCTTTTAAGGGACAATTTTAAGATGATGAAGATGGGAACCGAAGGGCGCCGCTATGTTGAGGAGAATTTCGACTGGGGTGTCATCGCCGAGAGATATCACACCCTTTTGACCAAGCTTTCCGCTGGAGGCGTCATATCCGGCAAAAAAGAGAAAAATCTTGCATCCCGCAAACAAAGGGGTTATGGAAGAGATAATTTGTCTGCCAAAAAATAAGGAGAAACGATGATGAAGAAAAAAAGTGTTGCGATTGTGCTTTGCATCTTGGGGCTGCTGCTTTTTGCCTGCTCCAAAAAAGATGAATCTAAAACGGCGGCATCCGCCGCCAAATCCGGAGCCGCCCAAAAGCAAGAGGCAGCGCGCCCTAAACTGTCCGGATTGTCCATTGCTGTTCCTGAAACTTTTTCGGATGAGGATGTTTTCGGTTACGCCTGCGCGAAAAATCTTTCCGGCTTGCTCGATACGGTGGATTCTTGGACTGCAAAAGTGAACCCGGAGATGCCCGCCGGAACGGCAAAAATGAGCGCGGGGCAGTATTTTGGAGACCCGACAATGGCGGGGCTGGATTCGTCGCGCCAGATGGCGATACTCTTTCTCAATCCTAAAAAATATTCAACCGTCGCCGTTTTATACGTTCCCGTCACCGATGCCTCAAAGATGAAGGATGGCATTGAGCAACGCGGCGGACTCACGGTGCTCAGGGACAACATCCTTGTTGTGGCTGATGAAAATGAAACCATCATGAAAGGCGTGGCACTCCTGCCCAAAGTCCAGCCTCTCATGTCTAAAACGCCGGACGCCGATATAGTTGTTTCGTTGGATGTCGAAAATTTGATGAAGATTTTTGGCGATGACATGAAGCAGAAAATCAAAGACCTCAAAACACAGATGAACGTCATGCAAATGCAGGAACAAAGCGCCGAACAGATGAAGATGGTGGAGGCTCAGATTGACGAAGCTATTAAATTTGTGGAGGAAATCAAAACCATTGCCTTCAAGGCGGACGCCAAATCGGATTCCCTTGAAATCTCCGCAATGTGCGAAGCGAAAAAAGGAACAGACTTGGAGCGCCTGATGCAAGTGACCAACGTTCCTCCTCAAAGCATGGTCAAATTCCTGCCCGATGGCGGAATCAAGATCTCCGTATGCGGCGATTACGATTCCCTCAGCGAGATTGGGAACCAGATTGGCGAGCGCCTGATGAGCAAAAGCGGCGCCATGGACAAACAGCAGATTGAAACAATGAAAAAAATCACCGCGCTGAAAAAAGAAGCCATTGCCGGCGAAGCTGCTATCTGCCTCTTTATCCCCAGCGGACAAGGCGGCTTGAACGGCGCGATATTTTACAAGGTCAAGGACGCCGCCAAAGCGCTCGAATTGATCCGCATGGCAAAGGAGCAATTGATGTTGCGCAATGCGTCCGCTGATGTGACCACGACCGTTGATTATGCGGAAAAGGCGCGCCAAGCAGAAGGCGTGGACGTCCACACTATGGACATCTCCATTTCTTCGACCAATCCGATGGCAACGCAGCAAATGGCGATGTTCATACCCGGCGGCAAACTGAACATGGAAATGGCAATTGTGAAGGATGTTATGATTTACAGCATCGGAACAACGATTGACCCCTTTATCAAAACCGTCAAGGAGGATGGGGGATCAAATCAGATTGCGGCGTTCAAAGATTTCCCCGCCGGCGCGCAGGTTTACGGCGATTTGGATGTTGCCAAAACGGTCAAGACTCTGATGACTCCAATGTTCGCCGCAATGAGCGCGCTTATGAGCCCTGAGCAAAATCCTCTTACCGCGTTGGATAAAGTGATTGCCCCGCCGGTCACTTTCACTGCAATGATTGCTGATGGCAAAGCCTCCGGCAAAATCAAAATTTCATTAGACACCATTTTAAAAATGCAAGAATCCCTCAAGGGTCTGGGGATTAAATAGTTCAAAATTTAACAAATGATGAACCGCCGGCATTCTCGCGCAGATTCGCCGGCGGTTTACTTTTTATGGAAGAAGATACGTTAGAACGGATTTCATAACCGCCTGACGATTCTCCGCCCCGCAGATGCATTCAAAGGGGAAGCCAAACACCGCAATGCGGCGGGGTTTTTGCATCGCCACAGCGGCGCTCCAGCCGTTATCTTTGTATCGGAAAATTGTTTCAGACGTTTGAAAATCCTTTGCGCCTTTAGGTTTGATAGCGGGTTTGATGGCATCCGGCAGCTCCACGCCATAGATGCCGTCCTCGCCGACGCCGGAACTGATGTGAAAATTGAGGAGACTCTTGAAGGCGTCGTGCGCGGCAAAGACATCATTTGTTCGGCTGCCGTGATTGGTTGTCCAATAAACCTTGAGCGTTTCGGTCAGAAATTTTTTATCCTGTTCGGTGGATTCAGGTCCTTCCGCCAAATCGGTTGCCAGATACGCGCCCGTGATAAAAAGTGCGCCGCCGGAATCAAGATAGCGGGTGATCATTTCCTGATCTTTTGCTGTGAGCGTTTTAAACTCCGAAGTCATTTTATCGGGATTGCCCGACTGCGCCTGACCAGCGGGAGGCAGGGTTGTCCGCTCCTCGCCAAGAACCCAATCCACAAGCGGATAAGCGCCGAGGTTGAGAGAACCTTCACGCAACGCTTCCTCGCTGATGGAATCAAACCCCTTGCCGCAGGCGGCGATGGCGGCGCCGTGGCGAATGGCAAAATCAAAAGTGTTGCCGAGTTCAAGCAGGGCTTCAAGATTGCCGTCCGAAGCGCCGTGTCCGGGGGCGTCGTTTGTTCGGAATTCTGACTTTGGGTCAAAATCCCACTGGTCGCCGGCGAGTCCGTAATTTGCCATATACCCCACGCCTTTATCCACGCGGTCAAAACCTGTCCAGTTTTCTTTGATGATGGTGGAAGGAGGGGCAATGCGGTCAAAGGCGTTAACGATGAGCACGCGTCCGCTTTTATCGCCGCCTGTCCGCACGCAAAGGGTTTCGGAGGGGAAGCTTTCTCCGCCGGCATTGAAGGCGGTCACACGGAACGAATAGATTTTATCCGGATCAAGATTTCGGGCAACGAATTGAGCGTCCTTGACGCGCGTCCCGTTATCAAATCCGCTTTTGTGTTCATCCGCGCCCTCCCTCATAAAGACAATATAACCTTCCGGCAAGGCGGTCGGCTCGAGCGGGTCCGGCTGGGGCTTCCATGAAATAAGGGCGGAGTATTGCGATTGCGCCTGCACAACCAGATGTGTGGGCGGAAGGGGCTGCACCACCGGCTCATATCCATTTTTAAAGGCGATAAAACGCAGCATGGCTTTGTAAATGGCGCGGGAAACATCAAAACGGAAGCGCGGGTCAATGCCGTATTTCATGTCTTGAAAATTTTGATGGGAAAGAAATTCAAGGAGCGCCGATGGCATATTGCCGCGGCGCGTTTCGCTGTAATCCTGATCGTTGAGCGCACGGCGCGTCCATGTGCTGCAATATTTGGCTCGGACATCATCAACAATTTGCGTCTGAATTAAATCGGCAAGCATGCGGTTATTATCAAGACGCGATTCGCCGTCGGGAAAGACGATT
This sequence comes from candidate division BRC1 bacterium ADurb.Bin183, assembly GCA_002070185.1. GTDB lineage: Bacteria > Sumerlaeota > Sumerlaeia > MWCT01 > MWCT01 > MWCT01. Next base: position 363,156 of record MWCT01000001.1, on the reverse strand, counting down.
TGTTCTCTTTTATCCAGCTCTTTATATATGGAAAGCGTTCCCACAATGCCGTCCTTGATACCGGCATCTGTATGGAATGCAAAGGCAAGATCTATCGGGACGCGCAAACCGGGGTGGTTGTTATTAGGCGTAGGACCGTAGGGCGCGCCTTTTAGATAATTGGCAAATTCAGCTCGGGAAACATAGTCCTCTGTATAATCAGGACCTTCGCCTTCGCCTTTAAAGCCCATTTTATAAACAAGCGTCTGCTCCACGCCGGCGTATTGCAGCCAATAACGGGAGGCTTCGCAATAGCGAGGGTAACCGCTGACGCTTCCGCCGCGGACAATATCCCCCATGCCGCCGCCGAATTTGACGCAATCAGCGGATACAGTCGCCCCTTCAACCTCCGATTGATTGACGAGCTCCACGCATCCTTTTTCTGGGTTCATGCCTTCATCAAACTGGAAATAATCAAGGAAGAGCCACGTGTTTCCGCCCATGCGTTGATTGACAAGGAAATCGGATTTGCCTCCGAGATGGTACACAGTGTAACGGGCATCTGGGGCGCGATTATCCGACATGTTGTATGAGACATAAACGGCGTATCTGCCCGCTTTGGGGATGCGGGGCGTCCAACGAATTTTTGCGGTCGCATTCTTTTCTGCCCGCGCGATATGATGATGCCCCGCCTTGTGGGGATTCAAGTCATCGGGATATGGCGCAAGACCGTTTTTAAAACCATTGCCTTCATCTTCGTTCCACAAAGCGGCGGGAGACAGTTCAACCCTCCCTTTTTCGGAAGATAGGGCGTCGCCATCATCAAGGAGGATTTCTTCCGTCTGGGTATCCCGTTCGCGCAAGTAGCAAGTGACCGCGCCGGCATTTTCCAGCATTGGCAGAATGAACGGCAGCATAAAAGCGGTGGGCAGGAGGTCTTCCACATTGGTGAACATACGCGGACGCTGCCACTCCCATCGCAGGTCGTCCTGCGCGTCATAATACCAGCCATGGCTTCCCCAAAGGCAGATGTGGCGTCCATACAACCCCGCTTGCGGCTCTGGATAAGAGCGGGAAATGCGGCGCACCCATGGGGGAACTGCCGGCGCTGGGGCTTTTGATTCCAGTTGTTTGGCTCCGCGAAATATTGGCGGGACGTAATCGGATAAGGCATGCTGTCCATAATAGAGTTCAATATTTGCATTCGGGATAAATTTATGAACCTCAGGTTTGAGCATTTCAATAATCGTCTGGGGCGTTTCGGCGCGGAAAGGGTAAAAAGTAATCTCCTTATTGAAAAATAATTTTACCCCGTCGGGAAGTATTTCAACTTGTTGAATGGAGGTTCTGGGCGGAAAGAGCTCCTCGAAGCTTGTTTTAGTGTTCTTCTTGATAAAGGCATTCAAGTCTGCCTGAATGTTATCGGGGGTAATTGTTGACGCAAAAGATACAAGGCTCAAAACACATAAAAGAATAGCTGCAAGACATGTTTTTTTCATGATGTTTCCTCCAAATAACAATTAATAGTTTAACGGACAACAAACATGGGAGGAATGCAAGAAATTTTGAAACAATAATTGATTGCGAGCACAAATGCGAAAATGAGCGCAGGCATGCATGGCTGGTTAACGGACAAATCAGTTTGCCCTCTTAAAATGGAAAGCCCCCCAAGGAACTGAGCGTTCCGGGATTGGGGGGACTTTCTGGGGAAAATGTTTGCACAGGGTTACAATTAGTATACGCAAATTTAATGCCAATATTGATACAATCAATTATCTTGCCGCAACCCTACCAATATCAGCACTTTACGCAACGTAACCCCAAATTAAAAATTGCATATTTGTAAAAACGTTTTACGTTATTATTTTTTAATGGGTAAGGCGCCCTGTTTATTGAGCCTTTCAATGGCTTTTCGGGCGGCTTCGTTTTCGGCAACTTTTTTTCGCGAACCGGCTCCGACGCCAAATGATTTCCCCTGAATGAACACCTCCACAGTGAAACTTTTGTTGTGGTCGGGTCCATGCTCTTTCATCAGACGGTATTCAGGGACGCATTGAAATTTTTTTTGGGCGTATTCCTGAAGGCAGGATTTGAAATCCGCAAACTCTTCCTCTTGAAGCAGAGCCTGAGCGGGAATGATAACTCGCTTCATGATAAATTCCGAGACCTTGTCAAATGGAAGGGAAAGATAAAACGCGCCAATCAACGCTTCAAGAGCGCTGCCCAATAGACGGGAACTATACCGATTGCCGCTTTGTTCCTCCCCCTTTCCCAAAAGGAGCAGCGGGGCAATGCCGAGGGCTTCTGCGCGCAAACCCAGCACCGAGCGGCTGACCACCTGTGCCTTGCGTTTGGAGAGCGCCCCCTCGTTTTCTTTGGGGTATTTTTCATAATAATAATGGGAAACCTGAAAGCCCAGCACAGCATCGCCGAGAAATTCCAGCCGCTCGTTATCCTCCACCTCGCCATTTTCAAAGGAATAGGAGCTATGGGTAAGGGAGGTGTTCACAAGGGTTAAATCGGCGCCTTGCATTCCGAGATGCTTGAGGAATGTTTTAAGAATGGAGCGTCTTTTTGTTTGCTCGTTAACAGGCATAAAATTTACCGCTATTAGCAATGCCTTTAAAAATATCTTTATGGCAATCTATTCTTTTTTGTAAAACCGGTTGCTTTATCTCAAAGTTCGGCGAACAACAAGGTCATTTTTAATACTGGGCAGACGCTTGGTGTATTCTTCAACTGCCTCGATTCTTTTCATAATATAAAACATCCATCCATAGACCGAATCTATTGATGAGACAATATTAAACAAGCCGCCCCCTTTGCAAGAATTTTCTTTTGAAGGGGGCATGGGAATTATATCAAATGCTATGCATATTTTTTCAGGGCTATCACAGCGTTATGTCCGCCAAAACCCAGCGAGTTGGAAATGGCGGCGTTGACAACAGCGCGTCGCGCCGCGTTGGGCACATAATCAAGGTCGCACTCTGGGTCGGGGTTTTCGTGATTGATGGTCGGCGGGATGATGTCGTTCATAATTGTCAAAGCCGTAGCAACCGCTTCCGCGCCGCCTGCGCCGCCCAGAAGATGTCCTATCATAGATTTATTAGAGCTGATGGCAAGTTTGCGGGCATGTTCGCCGAATACCTTTTTAATGGCGTCCGTCTCCGTTTTATCATTGAGAGGCGTGGACGTCCCATGCGCGTTGACATAGTCAAAGGCGGTCGGGGGAAGACCGGAGTCCTTGATGGCGTTTTGCATGGAGCGCGCGCCGCCGGAGCCGTCAGGGTCGGGGGCGGTGATGTGATAAGCGTCGCAGCTCATGCCATAGCCGATGATTTCGCAATAGATGCGCGCCCCTCTTGCTTTGGCATGCTCCAGTTCCTCAAGGAACAACATGCCTGAGCCTTCGCCCATAAGAAAGCCATCGCGGTCTTTATCGAATGGGCGGCTGGCTTTATCGGGGGCGTCGTTGCGCCGGGTGATGGCGCGCATGTTGTCAAAACCTGCAAGAGAAAGCGGGGTGATGGTGGCTTCGGCGCCGCCGGTCACCATGCAAAGGGCATCGCCGCGTTGGATAATTTTGAAGGCATCGCCGATGGCGTTCGTGCCTGAGGCGCAGGCGGTGACGGTACAGGAATTGGGACCTTTGAGTCCTTTGTCAATTGCAACCATTCCGGAAGCCATGTTGGGGATCATCTTGGGGATAAGCAGGGGCGAAACGCGGCTGGGACCTTTGGTGACTAAAACCTGATTCTGCTCTTCCGTGAGACCTATAGAGCCGATGCCCACGCCAATTTGAACGCCGATATTATTAAGGTCTTCCTGCTCGAGGTTGATTCCTGAATCGGCGATGGCTTCCCGGGCTGCAATGAGGGCGAACTGGCAGAAACGCTCAATCCGTTTAACCTCTTTTTTATCAAAGTAGTCTTCGGGATTATAATTTTTGACCTCCGCGGCGATGCGGCTGCTATAAGCGGATGTGTCAAAAAATGTTATGAGACCGCCGCCGCTTTTGCCGGCTAAAAGCCCATCCCAATAAGCTTTGACGTTGTTTCCGATGGGCGTGATAGCGCCCAAACCTGTAATTACGACGCGTTTTTTTTCCATAACTTATGACTCTCAACAAGGGATTGGAATTGTTTTTTTTATGGAAATCGCCCGCCAGAGCGGGCGATCCGTTTAAACTTTAAACAAAGTTGCGCATTCGCGAGAACGGCGAAGGTATAAATTAGCCTTACGCCTTCGACTCGGATTTTTCCTCAATATATTTGATGGCGGCGCCAACGGTGGTTATTTTCTCCGCCTCTTCATCGGGGATATCAATCCCGAACTGCTCCTCAAATTCCATTACGAGTTCTACGATATCCAAAGAATCCGCGCCCAAGTCCTCGATAAAGGACGCATCATCGGTGATTTCTTCGGCGTTGACGCTGAGCTGGTCCACAATAACCTTTTTTACTCTCTCTCTGATATCGGACATTCTTCGCTTCCTCCTGTGATATTTTTTTAATTGTCCTGCTATAGTATTCAATAAACATATAGAGATGTGTGAATAGTTCTATTTAAAAACGTATTTCAAGAAAAAAGTGCTATTGAAAAGAAATTTCTTTTGCTTGACCCGATGGCGGGGTTGTTTTATCAAAATCTCTATCTTTCATGAAATAAAGGCGGCGAAGATTGCCGGAGGGCTTTTTTATGGATGAGATGGACATCAAAAAGCGATTCGCCCTGTATTTTGTGGTTTTGCTCTTTATCGCTTGGCTTTTCAGTGTAAAATCTTTTTCGGATAATCGGGCGGGAGTGGGTTATGCCCAACGGTTGGACGCCCTAATGGATAAAATTAACGATGCCAATCCGGGCGCCGGGTTTCCGGAATTGGTGAAGGAACGGGATCAGATTCTAAAGGAGATGTCAGATAAATACCGTTTCCCAAAGTTTTTCTTCTTTTTCTTTGTCATTCTGGCGTGCATCGTCTCCGCAGCGGCGGTTGCGTTGATTACCAAACTCCCGCTGGGCAGCCGCATCCGGAATCAATCCGCCAGCGCCATGATTGCGGGTTTGATTGCCACAGTGTTTATCCTGTTTTTCTTTTTTATGATGGAATATCAAAAAATGTCGCAGTTTTTCTGGGTGTTTACCTTCGTTTTAATACAATGGCTGATGATTGGAATTTCCGGCGCGCTTTATTTCAGCGATAATGTTTATGAGGCTTTGATGGGATTGAGCGGGGAAAAACGCCTCATTCAAGGCGCGCCGCCATCCGCATGGGATCATGAAGCCATTCAAGATGAGCCGGATGATGAAGCCGAGAATTCGGATACTAATTCTTAGTTTGCTATCGGGCATTTATGAAAATATCCAGCGCTGAAAATGAACGCATCAAGTATTTGAGACGCTTGCAGGCGGACGCCACCTTGCGGAGGAGAGAGCGTCGGTTTTTAATCGAAGGTCCGGCGGCTATCCGTTCCATCCTCGAAAACAACCGCCGCCCTTTGGAGATTTTCTGGTGCCCTGAATTATTTCAGGATATTGCCATTTTGAATATGGCAAGGGCGCTCCGTATAACTATAACGGAACTCTCTCTGAAATCTTTTGCGAAAATCAGCGACGTGCGAACGCCGCAGGGTATCGCCACCCTTTTTGCCATTGACGAGCCTTCTCCGGAAGCGGTTTTGGGAAATAGAAACGGCTTGTTTCTTTGTTGTCATGGGATTCAGGATCCGGGAAATATGGGGACGATGATTCGAACGGCGGATGCGGCAGGGGCGGATGCTGTTATCGCCCTTCCTCCTTCGGCTTCTTTTTACAATCCCAAAACAGTGCGCGCCTCGGCGGCTTCCATTCTTAATATCCCGTTGCTCTCGTTTGAAGAAAACGATTTTCTTGCCTTTGCGCGAAAGGAAAAAATCAACCTTTTTTCCGCCGTGGCAAAAGGCGGCGCTCCATTTCGCAGCGCGATGTTCAATCGTCCGGCATGCATCGTAATCGGTTCGGAAACGCACGGCATTCCGCCGCAGATTCAAAAACAGGGCGCGGAGGTTTCCATTCCCATGCGCAACGGGGTGGACTCGCTCAATGCGGCGGTTGCCGCCGCCCTGCTCCTTTATCAGGCGGCAAGAGAACCCGATAAATGAGCGGCGAATTTTTCAAGACTCCAGCCCTATTATATGATTCCCATGCCCATCTGGCGGATAAAATCTTCGAGGGGATGCTAAACGATGTTATTGAGCGGGCGCGCGCGGCGGGCGTTGCGGGGATAATGATTCCCGGCGATAGCCTTGATTCCAGCCGCATGGCGGTTCAGATAGCAAAGCGGCATCCCGATTTTCTCCGCGCCGCTGTCGGGCTTCATCCTTATGAAGCGCGCCATTATTCTGACGAGGTTGAGCAAGAGTTAGAGGCGCTGGCTGCCGATGCGGTTGTTGCGGCAATTGGCGAAATTGGGCTTGATATTCGCGCCGACGGCAGCGATCCCTCGCCGCACGATATCCAACGGAGGGTTTTTGCGCGGCAAATGGAACTCGCCAAAAGGCTGGGGCTGCCCGCCGTCATCCATTGCCGAAACGCCTATAGCGATTTGATTGAATTGTTATCGCAACACCGAATCGAGGGTGTTGTCCATTGTTTTTCAGGCACAAAATCAGACGCTTTGAAGCTGGTTGAATTGGGATATCACATCGGATTTACCGGCAGTTTGACATTCAAAAATGCGCCTGATTTGCGGGAAACAGCGGCGGCGCTGCCACTGGAGAGAATTCTCATCGAGACAGATTGTCCGTGGCTGACGCCGCATCCGCATCGAGGCGTGCGCCCGAATGAACCTGCCTATGTGCGTTATGTGGCGGAGACGCTTGCCTCATGCCGCGGCACAAGTTTTGAGGAAGCCTGCCGCGCGACCTATCAAAATGCCGCGCGCTTTTTTCGATTGCTCCAATAAAAAAACGCGGGAAGCGATTACCTCGCCCCCCGCATTATTTTTTGATAGAATCAAAGATAAGGATTAAAATAAATTCCAATCACAAACCGACGAAACAGCAGGTCCAGCCTTTAGATTATCGAAGTGCCCCTGACGCTCCTCGGCGCTTGGCCAATTGGCTTCCCGATATCCAAAACCGGGACGTCCATTGATGAATTCGGTGTCCGTAACATCTGCAACGATGACTCCGTCAAAGGAGAATTTGATATTGGAGCCCTTGCATTCTACGCGGAAGGTATGCCAACCTTCTGTTGCGTCAACTTCACCAAAAAGCGTGAAGGTCGAAGCGACTCTTCCCGCTATATTTCCTGAGCTGTTGCCTGTCGTCCATTTGACGGCTTTGGCTTTTTTCTCATAGGAATCATACATCAGGCAATAGCTGCCGGCGCGGTCATAATTATATGTGTATTCGGTAATATTTGGGTCATTATCGCGTCCAGCGCGCGCAAAAACAGCGATGTTCTCATAATTTGCAGCGCCGCCGCCTGACCTGTCATAACAGTAGCCGTCCACCTCGATATAATAATCGGCATCATCGGATTCGCCAAAGAAAAGGCAATTGAATCCGCCGTCATCGCCAATCAAAATACATTTGTCAGGGCTGGTTGCGCCGGGTCTGGTATTGGCGGGAATGGCGGGGTTTCCAGAGGCAATATCTCTGTCGGGAATTGGGTGGGCAACCGTGCAGTCAAAAATTCCGGACTCGCCATACGTAGCATCCCCACCGCCGCTTGCGCCAGCCCAAGAGTTGATATAACGAATTGTTCCCACAACTTCGCCAGCAATGGGGGGCTGGTCGAGATATTCTGAGCCATCAATTTCTGCTCCGCCTGAAGTCCTAGTACCGGATTCATTGCCTCTTTTGCCGATTGTGAATTGGTCAGATATTTCGGTAGTATCAAGGTCTTGGGCAAAACCCATTGAGCAAAGCAGAGCTATCAACGTAATAAACAAAAACATCTTTTTCATAACTCAATCTCCTTTCATTCGTTTTTTCAAATTGAAAACTCTTTCAATCAAAAAAGCAAAGACGCCAAACCACCTCCTTTGTTTGAAAATAAAACCACCTCAACGACGCCAACTATCATCCTACGTATAATTGGACGTCTATATGTGTCAACAATTTTTTTTGTTACCTGATGAAAATTTTTTGCAAACTTAAGGATTCCGCCATTGTAATCCAGAGCGATTTCACCGATTCCGCAAGCGGGAACAAGGCGGTTTTTTTACGCACGCAGGGTTTGAGCCAGATATTGAACGGATGGGCGCCTCCGACGCGCATTGAGGTTTTTTTGAATTTTTCAAATTCCTATTTAAGCACAAAAAAAGGGGGAGCGCCACAAAACGTTCCCCTTATTTGTTTGCCCGTTACGGGATAATATTTATGCCGTTTGCTTCTTGACGAACTCAAGGCATTTGGGGACGCCTGTTGCGGCGGGCTCCAGTCCTTCGTATTCGATGGAAATCATGCCTTTGTAGCCGGTGTTTTTCAGGAGTATGAGGCTGGCGGCAACATTTGCCGAGCCGTCGCCGAGGACGCAGCCGCAAAACTTTTTGCCCGCAAGCGAGGTATAGACGCGATCCTCTCCGGCTGGTGCGGGGGCAAAATCTTTACAGTGGACATGTTTGACGTATTTGAGAACGGTCATGACGGACTCGCTGGAATCTTCATCCACAAGGAGGAAATTGCCGAAATCTGTTGTGGCGCCGAAGTTGGGCGAGCCGATTTTTTCGATGATTTCCCGAACTTGTTTGCCGGAACCGCTCAGCGTTCCATGATTTTCCATTGCCATGACTACGCCTTTTTCTTGCGCCAACGGCACACAGGCTTGGAAGCCTTCCACAATCCATGGCAGGGCGTCGGCATAAGCGATGCCCTCTTTAGGCGAGCCGCCGAAAACGCGGAGGACGGGCGCTCCGAGTTTGGCGGCGGTCTGGATGCCTTTTTTAACATATTCGACCTGCTGCCGGCGCGCGGCGGGGTCTTTCTGGGCGAAGTCATTGCCGATGGAGTAGCAGCCGATTTTTATGCCGCATTCCTCAGCTAATTTTTTTGCGGCGGCAATCTCCTCATCGGTTTCTTTCCAGAAACAATCGAGGAGTTCAACGGCATCGTATCCTTCTTTTGCGGCGTAGCGGATAAAATCCGCCGGTGTGAGTTTGCCTGCGAAGGCGTCTTTTTCAAAGCTCCACATGCTTAATCCGATAAACATAATTTTATATCCTTTTTATGGAATTCAAACGATTCAACAAGTTTAATTTGGTAAAACTCTTTAAATGGAGATGCAAGGAAAATTGACAATCAATCAGATGTTGCAATTTTGTTTTATATTGTTAAGGGATATTCTTATTAAGAATGCTTACATGACAAAAAATGGCAAATTTTCGAAAGCGGGCGCTGGATGTGTTAAAAGGGCAAAAGCCGGACAGGCTGCCCTGGTTTGCAGATCTTTCATGGTGGCGGCTGGGCGAAAAATCCGCCGGAACACTCGCGCCCAATTTTGATGGAGAGCCGGAAGGGTATGTCAACCTTCACCGAACCCTTTGCGCCGGATTATATCTCCCCCTTGTCTGGCCCTACCGCGTCAAGATTGATTGTCCGCAAAAGACAGAGCGCAAAGGCAATTGCGAATTTTACATCTATGAAACGCCGCTCGGGACGCTCACAGAAACTCATCTTTTGATGCCGGAGGCGGCGACATGGGCTTATGGCGAGCGGCTGCTCAAATCGGCGGCGGACATCCCCGCTTTACGCTATTTCATCGAGGCTCATCAGTTCGAAGATGCGCGCGAAGACCCCGACCGATGGAATGACGCCTATGGCGAAGCGGGGCTGCCGGTGGTCTGGGTTCCGCGTTCGCCGCTTTCGAGGATGTTTGTGGAAATCGCCGGCGTAGAAACAACTGTTTTTGCCCTGTATGAAAATCCTGAAGAAATGAACGCTCTCTTTGACTTGATGCGCTCAATGGATGATGAGCCATATAAATATGCCGCCGCCACAAAATGCGACCTTGTGATGATTGCCGACAACCTTTCTTCGGAGATTGTCAGCCCGTCTCTTTTTCGGAAGCATTCGCTGGAATATTACAGCGCGCGCATCAGGCAGCTGCATGAATCGGGGAAATATGTTCTGGCGCATATTGACGGCGCGCTGCGGGGGCTTTTGCCGATTTTGAATGAGAGCGGTCTGGACGCCGCCGAGGGTGTGACGCCTGCGCCGGTGGGCGATGTTTCGCCGGAGGAACTGCGCTCCGTTGCCGGCGAGGGCATGATTCTATGGGGCGGGATACCGGGGGCGCTGTTCAGCCCTGCGCATAGCGATGAGGAGTTTTTGAAATATGCGCGGCGATATGCAGAGATAGCCCGCGCGGATGGGCGGATGATTTTGGGCGTTGGGGACCAGGTTCCGCCGGGCGCCGATTTGCGCCGCGTGCGCATGGTTGCGGAGATTTGCGAGAATTATTCATAAGATTGCTTTTTTGTTGCCTTAACCAATCAATTTGAAAGATGAGGAGCGTGTAATGACAAAAGAACGAAAAATCGTAATTATCGGCGCCGGACCGACAGGATTGGGTTGCGCTTGGCGTCTGAAGGAATTGGGCTGCCGCGACTTCCATGTTTTTGAATCTCAGTCTTATGTGGGCGGGCTTTCCGCCAGTTTTAAGGATGACAAAGGTTTTACATGGGATGTGGGCGGGCATGTCCTTTTTTCACATTATAAATATTTTGACGACCTTTTCGACACGTTGCTTGAAAAGCGCTACCTCTCGCATATCCGCGCCAGTTGGATTCGTATGGGAGACCGATTCATTCCCTATCCTTTTCAGAATAACCTGCGCTATCTGCCGCCGGAGATTTTGCTGGAATGTCTAATGGGTCTTTATCGGATATCGCTTTCCCCCGGCGGGAAAAGCGGCAATTTTCGCGAGTGGATTCTGGAAATCTTCGGCGAGGGGGTGGCGCGGCATTTCATGCTCCCCTATAACCATAAGAACTGGGCGTGGCGTCTTGAGGAGATGAGCAAAGATTGGATTGCCGAACGGGTGAGCGTTGTGGACTTTGAGCGAGTGCTGCGGAATGTTGTTCTTCAAAAAGATGATGTTTCGTGGGGACCGAACAGCACGTTTAAATTCCCCGAAGAAGGCGGCACGGGCGCTTTTTTCCGGGCGTTTCTGCCGCATCTAAAAGGACATGTGACGCTGAATAAAAAATGCGTTCGTATAGACAGCAAACGGCGGGTTGTCTTTTTTGAGGACGGCTCACAAGAGTCTTACGACATTCTGCTCAATACAGGTCCGCTCAATGAATTAGCCGCCATTTTGGAGCCGGCGGATTTAGAGATTCAAAAAGCGGCGGGGCAACTGGCATACTCCGGCGGCATGATGGTGGGGCTTGGGTTCAAAGGCGAACATCCGAGCGATAAAAACTGGGTCTATTTCCCGGACGACAAGACGCCGATTTATCGTCTGACTTATTTTTCAAACTACTCGCGGCGCAACGCCCCCGACGAAGAGCATTTTTCGCTGATGGGCGAGGTCTCTTATTCGCCATACAAAGAGATTGACAAATCAAACGTCATCAACGAAGTCATCGAGGGATTCGTTCGAACGGGTGTTATTGAGGAGCAATGGAAAAAGAACATCGTTTCCACCTATGCGATTGATGTCCCCTATTCTTATCCCGTGCCGACGCTGGGGCGCAATGCGGCGCTGGGGAAAATCGTTCCCGCTCTGGAAAAATTGGGGATTTACACGCGGGGGCGGTTCGGGCTTTGGATTTATGAAATCGGAAATATGGATCACAGCGTTATGCAGGGCGTGGAGTTGGCGGATGCGCTTTTAGAAGGCGCGCCGCAGCCGACCATAGCCCCGTATAAATTTCTTTCTGGAGAGGCGCAATGAAACTTATCACGGGAGTCAAAGTCAAAAAACTTCGGGTTATCCCGGACGAGCGCGGGCGGCTGATGGAAGTCATGCGCAGCGACGATGAGGAGATGTTTATTAAATTCGGTCAGGCTTATGTGACAACCGCTTATCCAGGCGTGGTCAAGGCGTGGCATTTTCACAAAAAACAGACGGACACTTTTGCCTGTGTGCAAGGGATGATGAAGATTGTGCTTTATGACGGGCGCGACGGTTCGCCGACCAAGGGGCTCATCAATGAATTTTTCGCGGGGGTGCACAATCCGATTTTGGTGCAGATTCCGCCGATGGTGATGCACGGATTCAAATGCATCAGCGAGAACGAGGCGATTATTCTCAATCTGCCCACGGAGGTTTACGTCTATGACGCCCCCGATGAAATCCGCCTGCCTTATAACAGCCCGGAGATTCCCTACAATTGGGAACGGAAGAATGGATAAAGAGTTGATAATTAGCAACTTGGAAATGAAAAAATAATTCAAGGAGAATAAAATGAAAGGCGTTATTCTTGCTGGAGGGTTGGGGTCGCGGCTCTTTCCGCTGACAAAAATCACAAATAAACACCTGCTGCCGATTTACAATAAACCGATGATTTATTATCCCATCGAAACGCTTGTTGAGGCGGATGTGGATGAAATCATGATTGTGACCGGCGGCAATTTTGCGGGGGATTTTCTGCAACTCCTCGGCAATGGAAGCGAATTCGGGCTCCATGACATCCATTACACCTATCAGGTCGGCGAAGGGGGCATCGCCGCGGCGCTTTCACTCACTGAGCATTTTGTTGACCGCGACCGCGTGATTGTCATCCTCGGCGACAACATCCTTGAAAAGGGCATCCGCCCTTATGCGGAAAAATATCGCCAACAGGAAAAAGGTGCGCGGATTTTGCTCAAAGAGGTCAAAGACCCCAAACGTTTTGGAGTGCCGGAGATTCAAGGCGAGCGCATCGTTGCCATCGAGGAGAAGCCCTCCAATCCCAAAAGCAACTACGCCGTGACGGGGATTTACATGTATGACGAGATGGTCTGGGATGTGATTAAAACGCTCAAACCCTCGGCGCGCAACGAACTCGAAATCACGGATGTGAACAACGCCTATATCAATAATTCCGTCCTTCGCTACGATATTCTTGAAGGCTGGTGGACGGATGCCGGCACATTTGATTCGCTGTTGCAGGCGAACAACCTTGTTGCCGAAAAGGCGAAAAAATCCTGAGGCGATTTTTGATTAACGGCAGATGAGCAATGAGCCCACGGCGATGATGCGGCGGACGGGATTTTTCTCCCGCGTGGAGACGTTCGTCATCAGTCCGCTGAATCCGCCGGGGCTGAAGGATTTCTTTTTTTATTCGCTGGGGCTGCGCACAATCCTCTCCGCCGGCGTTCCCATCATCAAAGCCTTTGAATTGATGGGCGCAAGCACGCAGAATCTGCGGCTGCGCAAGGCGTCCCGAAATATCAGCCAAGCTATCGCCGCCGGCATAAATCTTCAAGATGCGGTTCGTTCTCAACATGATTTTACCCATTGCTTTATCGAAATTTTTCTGAGCGGCGCGCGAACTGGAAATTTCGTTTACGGTCTTGATATTCTTGTGAAACATTACAATTGGATGTTAGAGATGCGAACGCGGATTATGCGCCTTATCTGGTATCCAATTGCCAATCTGATTTTGGGAGCGCTCATCCTGATGTTTCGGGATTTGATAGTCAGTTCGGCGGGTCGCTCTTTCATCTGGTCTGCGGCGTTTCCGATAATCAGGCAATATCTCGTTTATCCGGCAATGGTAGTATTTTTTGCTTTCCTATTATCGCGGATTTTACGAGATCCCCGCGTGCGTCCCTATACAGATTGGGCGTTGGGAAAAATTCCCTTAATTAGAAAATTTTATGATAGGTATGCCAAAGCGATTTTTTTCCGTTTATTTGCCGCATTTATGGAGGCGGGGCGGCATCTCGGAGAGAGTTACAGCGAGGCGCTCAAAGGGATGAATAATTATTATCTGGTAAAGCGGATGGCGGTTGCGGCAAAATACATTGAAGCGGGCGAAAGGCTGTCGTTTGCCTTTGAGCGGACAAAGGTTTTTGATGTTCAGGCGCTGGGCATGATTAACACCGGCGAGATAAGCGGCGCAGCGCCTGAGTTATTTAATAAAATGGCGGAATATTACCAGGCAGAAATATACAATATTCTGCCGGGATATGTCCAAGGGTTTTATCCTGCGTTGATAATTATCACGGCGCTTGCCTTTTTTACATCCCCTCTATTTCTTTATATCGGAATGTTCCTGACGTTGGCGATGCTTCTTTGGATTGTGTGAGGCTCTTGCTTCACAATAAATCCTGCGGGTCAACGTCAATGACAATGCGGAAGCCGGATTGCAGTTTTAGTTCATGATATTGATCAAGGGCGGCGCGGAGAAGGCGTTGCATAGGGGGCGTTTTATCCCCGCGGATCAGGAGACGGCGGCGGTAGTTGCCGCCGAGTTTTTCGATAGGGGACGGCGCTGGTCCGAGGATGGCAATCTGATTCAACCGCATCTGGTTCTTTGCAATGCGGATGATGTTGCCAAAACGTTTGGCGCGCTCCGCCACAATTTTTGCATTTGCGCCTTGGAACAATATGGAGATAAGGCGGTAAAAAGGCGGGAATCGAATGGCGCGACGGTTGATGAGTTCCCGTTTGGCAAAAACGGCATAGTTTTGACTGAGGGCGTCCACAATGCTGTAATGACGCGGCAGAAAGGTCTGGATGATAACCTCGCCGGGTTTTTCGCCGCGACCCGCGCGTCCGGCAACTTGCGTCAGGAGGGAGAAGGTTCTTTCAGCGCTGCGGAAATCGGGCAGGAAGAGCGAGTTATCCGCGGAGATGACGCCGACCAGCGTGACTGGCGCAAGATCGAAACCTTTTGCCAGTATCTGCGTTCCGAAAAGGATGTCCACCTCTCCGCTTGTGATTGCCTTCCATTTTTCGAGAAAGACTCTGCGGGTGCCGAGCGAATCGGAATCCATGCGCAAGATGCGCGCGCATGGGAATTTTTGTTCCAACTCCACCTCGATGCGTTGCGTGCCTATACCCATGCGCATGATGGCATCGCTGCCGCAGGAGGGGCAGACATCCGGGACGGGTTTCGTCTCGCCGCAATAATGGCAGACCAGCCGCTCCCCAACTTTGTGGTAGGTCATGGAGATGTCGCAATGGTCGCAGTTGATAGATTTATGGCAGACGGGACATAGTATAAAATTGGCAAACCCCCGCCGATTGAGCAGGAGAATGACCTGCTCTTTGGCTTCGAGCCGCTGTCTGATGGCAGATTCGAGCCTGAAGGAAAAGATGCCCGGGTTTTTGTTTTCAATAAGCTCCGCTCCCATATCCACAACAGAAACGGTCGGCATTGCAGCGCGGCGCGCCCGCTCCGGCAGAAGGAGCTGGGTGTATTTGCCCGAAAGGGCATTCTGATACGATTCAAGTGACGGCGTGGCGCTGCCGAGGATGACGGCGGCGGCGGCGCGTTTCCCGCGCATGACGGCGACGTCGCGTGCATGATAGCGGGGCATATCGCTCTGCTTGTATGTGGTCTCATGTTCTTCATCCACCACTATCAGCCCAAGTCGGGGAAAAGGGGCAAATATTGCCGAGCGCGCGCCAACAAGGCATTGGATGCTTTCGTTTTTAATCCCCCGCCAAAGATCATATTTCTGCCCAAGGCTGAGCTGGCTGTGATATACGCCAACGCGGTCGCCGAAACGGCTGCGAAAGCGCCCAAGCGTTTGCGGGGTCAGGGCAATTTCCGGCACAAGGACAATCCCCTGCCGCCCCAAACGGAAATTCTCTTCCAGCGCTTGCAGATAAACCTCCGTCTTTCCGCTGCCGGTCACGCCGTTGAGGAGGAAGGTCTGATAGCGCGATTCTTGAATTGCCGCTCGAATGGCGCCAAAGGCTTCAGCCTGTGTTCCGTTTAGTTCATGCGGCTCGGATGGCGGGACATCGCGTTCATAGCCGTCCGCTCTCTCCTCAATTTTATCGGCAATCTCAACGAGGTTTTTTTTGACAAGGCTGGTTATGACGGAGCGGGAGATTCCGAGTTTTTTTCGGAGGATAGCTATTTTTTCAGCGTCTTTGCATTCATGGAGAAAATAACGCATGACGTCCGCCTGCCGCGTCGTCAAATCTTCAAAGGCGTCCGCTTTTTGCAGCGCTTCATAATCTTTGACCAATACCCACGATTCGTAACGTTCGCGGCAATCATTGAACCCGATAAAAGAGACACAGGCAAGCGCCTCGCCGAGCGAGCAAAAATAATAATCGGAAATCCATTTTGCGAGTTGGATAAGTTCGGCGTCTATCTGAAAATCGGGCGTAAGGAGTCCTTTAATCTCTTTCAGGCGTTCGTGTTTTTTTTCATTGCTGAGTTCAACAATGCAGCCGGCGACCTGACGTTTTATCACAGGCGCCATCGCCAGACTGCCCACACGCGCTGTTTCGCGCAGGTGAGGCGGCACGATGTATTGATATGTTTGATTGACGGGGAGATTCAGAGCCAGATCGGCGTAAATATTATTCATTGGTCATCAGCCGGCATTAGTCGGTCATCAATAGGGAACAGATAAACATCCAGCATCCTTAATTTTCAATTTGCCGCAGGCGGAACATTTTTCAATTATCAAAAGTTTTACGATTGTTCGGAGGCGCGTTTATTTTGGCGCGCTGTTGCGAGCATGTTTTTCAAATCTTCCGCATCGGGGCGAATGGCGGCGGCGACGGAGAGATAATGAACGGCTTTTTTCCAATCGCCTTTTTCGAACGCCTCAGTTCCTTTTTTTAGCTGGTTGGCAAAGAGCGCCTCATTGCGTTCTTCAATTTTTTTCCGCGGGGGTATCGGCGTTTTTTTCTCGCTCTCGGGAGAAACCGCCTTGAGCGATTCAACGCTAAACTGTCCCAGACCTCGCTCTTCGTCATGCGGCTTTTCCTCATGTTCCGCCGCAGGGGCGGGGGCAGGCTTGGGCGCGGGTTCGGGAGGCGCCGGCGGTTCGGCAATCTGGGTCGCCTGTTCCGTTTCATCGCCGAACATCATGCTGTCAAAGCTGCCGGTTGCAGTGCTCTTTTCGTCCGCGGCATCGGAGAAGAGCTCAAGGGCTGGCTCGCCTGCGGACGGGGCAATTATGGTCTCCGCTTGTTCTTCGTTCGGTGTTGAAAAAAGGAACGAATCCAAATCCATGGATGTGCTGGATGGGGATGGTTTGCTCGACGCGATATCAAAGGAAAGGGGTATGCTTTCCTGTTCGGGGGCTGGCGCGGACGGCGGCGCAAGTCCCAGCGCTTCCTCGATGGAAAGCGTGGGCGGCTCTTTGGGAACGCCTTCCGGCACGGGCACGACGGTGGGCGGCGGAGCCAAATCCACATCCAGATGGGCAAAGGGGTCTGCGGAAACAACGGGCGCATCAAATGGGGATTCGAGCGGATGCTCCGGTTCGGGCGCTTCATCCACAGGGATTTTCAAATCGTCGGTTTCGGAGGTAAGGGCAAAAGAGAAAATATCCGCCTCCGGCTGAGTAGCGGGAGAATCAAGCGATATCAGGTCGGGCGGAGTCTGCTGCTGCGGCGCCGGTTGAGCGGGTTTTGCCGGCGCAGGCTCAAAGTCCGGAACCTGCGTCGGGCTGGGGATATCAGTCAAATCCGGTATAGGCGGCAAACCTTGCGTATCGGGAACGCCGGCAATAGGCGAAGGAAAATCCGGGATTTCCGGAACCTCAGGGATTTCCGGCAGTTCGGATGGCGGCGGGGCAAAATCAGGCGGCGGCATGCGCCGACTGGAGCGAGGCGGCAGTTCATCCGCCGGGGCGCTGGGCGATGGTATGCTGGCAACCTCCGGCTTTTGAGGCGCTGGCTCCATATCTGGGAAATCTGGAATTTCTTGTTGTATAGGGGTGGCTGGCTTGGGGGCGGCGGATACGGGAGTCTCCTGACGCGGCGTCTGCGCCATTGGTTGAGCCTTCGCCTGCGGCGTTTCTTGTTCGGCTCCTTTTGCTTTTGATTGGGCGCGGATTTTTTTCATAATCGTCGTTACCGCTAACACCACCGCAATCACGGCAACTAAACCGACGAGGGTTTTTACAATCTTGTTGAGGGCGCTCCCCCCTCCGGATGAAACCGGTTCCAATGCGGCGGGGGCAACGGGTTCGGACGGGGATGCGGGGGACGGGGCGGCTGTTGTTGTGGCAGGCGCGGCAATTGTCGGAGCGGCTTCCTCCGTTGTTGCAACAGGGGCGGCGGTAGCAGGAGCGTCATCAATTGATTGGGTTTCTGGGATAACTGCCAAAGGCGCGGCGGTCGGCGTTGCGGCGGGCGCGGCTCCCGTCTCATAAAGATTATCTGATGGCGGCGTTGCTGCGGCAGTGGCGGCTTGGGGCGGCAAACCATCGCCGAGCGCGGGGGCGCCCGGTGTTCCGATGATGACAGTCCCTGCGGCAGGCGTCGGAGAAAGCGCGGGCAATTCCGGAGGCAGGACTTTTTTTCTTGCGGGCAGCGGCGTGGGCGTGGGTTCGGGTGTGAATTGTAATTTATCAAGAAGTCCCATCTCCTTTAATTTTTCCTCGGCGCGCGTGCGGTAATAAATAACCATCTTATTGCCCGGGTCAAGTTTATCCATCTTCAGGCATTCATGCATGACCTTATCATATTGTTCCAGCCCGTAATATAAGCGGATTTTTTCGAGAGTGGCATCCACCGGGTTCGCGCTTGAGGGCAGCGGCGCGGCTTCGGTTTCTTGCGCGGGCGCATCTTGCGCCATAAGGCTTCCCCGCGCTCCGAGCAAAAGACACAGCAACAACCAGAACAAACCCCTGCGTAAAAACATCTTATTCAATAACAGTTTTTGTTTTTTTGACCGCATAATCTTTATCCCATATTTTAGCGAAGAAAAGTGAAACAGTTAAGCCATTCCTTATGAATAAACGATGAATTTTTACAGAAAATCGCGTTTCCAATGCAACAACTTTATTTTATCAATCAAAAAATGATAGGAAAAATTAATCTGTCAAGACACAATAAAAAAAACCTTTTTGATATTTAAAATTCATATTATTTTTATTTTGTATTCACCTTTGATGTGTTGATTTTTGTATCAATGATTGCGCTGGGCGGCGAGGTAGAGTTTCAGGAGGAGATACAAGGGGGCGCGTTTTTTCCTAAACTTTTTTTTCGATGGCAGGGCGCGTTGATAATCTGCAACAAAACCCTTGAAACGCAACCTTGCCCTGCGTTAGAAACGTTTCAACATTACGGCAAAGGGGATGACGCCATTGTGAAGGTTAATCGAATGTTTTTATATTTTGCCTTCGCGGTTTTTGGGATGATTGCATCGCTCGCAAGGACGGATTATATGAAATTTGATATTGTGATTCATGGGGGCTCATTTAGCGCCCCAGCCGCAGCGCTCGCCGCCGCGCGAACCAATCCCGATAGCCGGATTCTCCTTATCGAACCGACCGATTGGCAGGGAGGTCAGGCAACGGCGCAGGGCGTTTCCGCCATTGACAACGCTTGGCACAATCCCGGCGCAACGCTTATGCGCACAGAGCCGGAAAAATATTACCCCGCAGATTATCTTGATTTTCTTAATCGCCTGAAAAACAAACCCGTCGAGGCGCCCGGCGAAGGCATGGCTCCCAACGGCGCCGCTTGGGTCAGCCGCGAGGCTTTCGATCCCCGCACAGGCGCATGGCTCCTCGACCAGATGGTCTCCGAATATCCCAACATCACGCTGATGAAACTCACTGTGGTCAAAGATGTGAAAACATCCGATGTTGTTGACCAGTTCGGCGCGGGAAAAATCATTACCGAACTCACGCTCATCCAGCGTCTCCCCATCAACGGTTATAAGCCCTTTGATAATTTTTTATCGAAGGAAGTTCTGGACTGGTATGAACCTGCGGATTCGGCGGAATATCAGAAAATCATTCACAAGGTGGAGCCGCTCAACCCCGCCAAAGGGCTCGTGGTGATTGACGCCTCCGAGTTTGGGGATGTGATGGTTCTTTCGGACGCCGTTTATACAGTTGGTCGTGAGCTGACCACCGAAAAAATAGCCGATGACGGAACGCTGCCCGCCCTTGATGAAGATGGTTCTCAGGCGTATGTATTCCCCTTTTGCATGCTGGCGACAAATGAATTTTTGCCCGAAAACGAGATTATGAATTGGTTCGATAATTATGATGTCTATTTTCAGCAACAGTCCAATTCCTATTTTTCCTTTGGCAGCCATAACTGGATTTCCATCTGGACTTACCGCCGGTTAAAATGCGCGGGCTCGCCTATCAATTCCTCCTCTGTTTATATCGGCGACGTATCCATGCAGAATTGGTATCCAGGCAATGACTATCCCTACAAAACGATGTATAAAGACATAGCGGCAGCGGCGGCGGAAAAAAGCGACTGGCACGGCGGCATTTTCACGGATAGCCTTGCGGAGGCGGAACTCCACGCCATCTGCTGGTATTTTTATATGAAGGCAAATAAATCTGTTTCATGGAATACGGTCTATCCGTATGGGAACCATGCCATGAACATGATGGGGACGGGAAAGGGGCTTTCGCGGCTGCCCTATATCCGATGCGGGCGGCGCATCGTGGGACTTTTTAATTTCCGCATCACTGATAGATATTTCGTGCCAGCCGCCGTTATGCCGCCGACATCATTCCGTTTTTACGATTCGGTGGGCATCGGCAACTACGCCGCCGACATCCATCCAAGCAAAATCAGTTCGGGCATCACCCCCTCTGTGCCAACTCCCGCCCCGTTCTATATTCCTTATCGCTCGCTAGGCTCCGTCAATGTCAGAAACCTCCTTGCCTGCGGCAAACAGATGGCGCAATCCTTTGTTGCCAATTCCGCCTATCGCCTTCATCCCATCGAATGGGCGAGCGGAAGCGCGGCGGGCGTTGCGGCGGGTCTCATGGCGCGGGACGGCAAGACGAATTACGCCCTTTTGGAAATCCCCGCCCTTCGGGAATTACAGCAAAAGGTGAATGCAAATTCGCCCATTTCTTGGGCGGCTTATGACGGCTCTCCCATCCCTTCCGATAACGGGGAATTAATCGTCAACGACTTCAAAACAATTGTCGCCGGAACGCCCTTTCAGGTTGAGATATACCACCTGAATGCGGCTTATGTGGATGTGTATCTGAACGGTCAATTCATCGGGCGGACGAATTACAAAGCCAACGGGCGGTTTGTTCTGGATATGACAAACGCGCCGAGCGGCTCCGTCAATTTCATGGCGATGTGTTGCGATGCGGACGGGAAGGTGTTGGATATTCTGGGAACGATAACAGCCGTTGAGGAGATTTTGATTATTGATAATGACGATCCCGCCTGCCATCTTGAGGGGTCATGGGACACTCGCACACAGGCGCAGCCGGGCAAATATGGCAACTCATACTCTTTGAGCTGGGGAACAAACGCAGCCAGCAAAGCGACGTGGGAATTTTTAATCACGAAGAGCGGCTTGTATGAAATTGCTACTTGGTATCCCTCCGCCTTCAATCGCGCCGAGGATGCCCCTTTCACGGTGCATCACGCCCGCGGGGTGACAACCGTTCCCATCAACCAACGCCTGAACGGCGGGATGTGGAACAAGATTGGCGATTTCTTTTTCGATCGCAATACAGCGGGAAAAGTTGTGTTGACCAACGCTATCGCCAACACCGCGGATTTGGTTGTGGCGGATGCTATCCGCATAAAATGGATTTCGCCGCAAACGGGCGTTGATTCATGGGTCTTATACGGAAGATAAGCCGATGAAAGCGTTTCATTTTTTCGATTTTGTCATCTGACTTTTCAGATACGTTTCGATAAAATTATCCAAAAGTTCGCCGTTCATCATGGCTTGAATATTGCCGGTTTCATAATCTGTCCGATGATCTTTAACCATAGTATAAGGTTGGAACACGTAAGAGCGAATTTGGCTGCCCCATGCAATTTCCCTTTTGCCCGCTTCGATGGCGGCGAATTCTTTTTCCTTTTCCTCAAGTTTCATTTGATACAGGCGGGAACGCAGCACCTTCATCGCCGAGGCAAGATTTTTTAGTTGGCTCCGCTCATTCTGGCATGTCACCACGATGTGCGTGGGGATGTGGGTCACGCGAATGGCGGAGTCGGTGGTGTTGACGCCCTGCCCGCCGGCGCCCGTTGAGCGGAAGCGGTCAATGCGGAGGTCGCTGTCTTTGATTTCAATCTCCACATCATCTTCGATTTCAGGAGAGACGAAAACGGAAGCAAACGAGGTATGGCGGCGTTTATTGGCGTCAAAGGGGGAGATGCGCACGAGGCGATGAACGCCGGACTCGGCTTTGAGGTATCCATAGGCATATTCGCCCTGAATGTTGAGCGTTGCGCTTTTGATGCCCGCCTCGTCGCCGAGTTGCATGTCTTCTTCGCTCACACGAAACCCTCTGAGTTCCGCCCAACGCAGATACATGCGCATAAGCATCTGAGCCCAATCGCAGGATTCCGTTCCGCCCGCGCCTGAATGGATTTCCAGATAACAGTTGCGGATGTCGTTTTCATCGGTGAGCATCGCCTGAATTTCAAGTTTTTCGAGGCGCAGTTCAAGGTCTTCCGCAAAGCGGAAAAGTTCGCCGGCTTCGGGCGAGTTTTCGCCTGCGTCTTCCTCCGCAAGGAGTTCGGCAAGGTCGAGGTTATCGGCTGCCTCTTTCAGGATTTCATCCCACGGTTTTTTAATGGCGTTTATTTGCTTGATGCGTTGAAGCGTTTTCTGGGCGGCTTCTTGATTAGACCAAAAACCGGCGCCGGCGGTTTTTGCCTCAAGCTCGGCAAGTTCTCTGTCCAATCCGGCGATGTCAAAGATACCCCCTGTTCTGGAGGATGCGCTCCTTTAGCTCGGAGAGTTTTGCGCCTGCGTCTTTAAGCATATAAAAAAATCCTTTCGATGATTGGGCGATTTATTCACAAAAAACGAGACCATACTCTTTGCTTGCGCCGGCGGGATGTCAAAGTAAATTTGATCAGGATAGCGGTCGCATTATTTAAAAAGTTCGCCCTTTGTCTGATACCAAAAAAGGAGGTCGAGATGGGCGATCGGGATGTTGACGCATGCCGCCCATTCGCGCATCCTTTCTTCGATTTGAAGATATTGCGAGGCGGACATGCTTCGGGGAACCGCGGGGATGACGCCGAACGCCGCCAGCTGTCGGAGGATGTGGCGGTCAAGAATGGCAAGGTCGCCTCCCAGTCCGATATTGCGCAGAAAATGGCTCGCCTCTTTCCAACCGATGCCGCGTATATTTTCCACAAGCCACCGGCGCAGTTCGTTTGGCGGCGCCGACAAGCGCTCAATCAGAGCCGAGAGGTTGGCTCTCGCGGCGCAGATGTTGCGGGATTTGGTGCGATGAAAGCGCGCGCGCCCCGCCAGATGCGGCGCTATTTCGGACGCTTCTCCGTTAAAAAGGAGATGACGCTCCCGCAGACACTCCAGCGCCGTCCAGCATTGATGCGCATTGGACTGCGGCGTCAGAAGGCAAAACGCCAGTTCGGCAAAAAGCTCATCAGGTTTTTTTTGCTCCCCTATGGCGCGGAACTCCGCCAGCCGCTCCTCAATCTGCGGGCGAATCCGTTCGTAAAGGCGGAGGAGTTTTTTTAAACGCATGCCGCGTCCGTTGTCAGGAGGGCAAATGCCGCCGCATATATTTTCGTGTTTTCCACATGGCGCGATATCTTCACATATTCATCCGTGATATGGGCAAGGTCTTTTTCATCCGCGCCGACCGGACCAAAGCAGACGCAATTGGGATAGGCTTTGGCAAAGGTTGTGCCGCCGATGGCTTTAAGTTCGGGCTCGCCGCCGGTTACCGTGCGGTATGCCTCCTGAAGCGATGAAATGAAAAAGGCGTTTTCTTTAGGATCCACATAAAGCGCATCGCGCCCCCATTCTTTTGTGTCCTCCACATAAATGCGGCAACCGGTCTTTTCGCTCTCCGCCTTTGCCAGAGCGCTGGCGCGCGCGCCGACTTCGCGGCAGAGCAGCCCCAACGTGGGGCGGATGTTGATGACAGATCGCCCCTCTTTTTCATTCATATTACAGATGCCAAGATTGACGGTGGTCTTTCCCACGAAATGATGCTCGACGGCGATATTGAGTCCGCTGCCGAAGAACTGCGAGCAGGCGCCGTGCAAGAATGCGGCATAGGCGCGGCAATCGGGCGAAAGAGAGTCATGTTCTTTGAGGAATTGCAGGGCGTCGAGAATTGCATTGTGTCCATCCTGCGGCAGACTGCCATGCGCGCTTTTCCCGAGAAAGGTTATTTTGATGGAGCGGGGAGAGGTCTCGCTTGCCTCGCAAATTTCCGGACCGCGAATTTTTGCCTCTTTATTCTGCGCGGAAAAATCATCCAGCTCCTTTTTCAAGCGCTTCATCGCCTCCGCCTCATCGCCGTCTGTTGTGAATCGAACAATGGCTTCATCGGGGACAACGTTGGCGCGATTGCCGCCGGAAAGGCTGTGGAAATGCAGCGATTTGCCGGCATCCGCGCTTTCCCACTCGGCGTTGATTTTGAGGTTCATGATTCCCTTTTCGCCGTTGATAATCGGGAAGGCGGCGTCAGGCGTGAAACTGAATGCGGGCGCTCCTTCCTTTTTGAGAAAATACTGAACGTCCGACCATTCGCCGACCTCTTCGCCGCGTCCAAACACGATATGAATGGGGCGGATAAAACGGACGCCGAGTTTTTTTAAGGCGATGAGACCGAAAAGGCACGCCATCAGAGGACCTTTGTCATCCTGCGTTCCGCGTCCCCAGATACATCCATCCGCAACCGTTCCGGAAAAGGGGGGATATTTCCATTCGCCGCTGACGGGGACCACATCAATATGCAGCGGAACGCCCAGCCCTTTTTCCTTTGTTTCGGCGGGTTGCTCTATCACGCTGACAATGCCGTCAAGGTCTTTATAAACAAAGCCGTGCCTTTCGGCAAAATCCTTCAGGTAGTCAAGATTGCGCGCTATTTCTCGATTGAATTTTTCCTTTTCGGCGTCCGATTTTCCGCCGGAGATTGTCTCAAAAGAGATGATGCGCGAGGTCTCGCGGACGAGGTCGTCTTTCAGATTTTCGATTTCGGCAAAAAGTCTTTCCTGAAAAGATTTGCAAAGCTTCGGCATAATTTTTCCTCCCCTCAACAATTAACATCGCATAATAGAGATGAATCTTTGGCTTATGGAAAATCAGGGCGCAACCTTTTTTTGCTGCTGGCGCGCTCGAAGTCTTTTAACCGCGCGGTAAAAATCTTTGTCCTCCGGCGCAATCTCGCGGACGCGCCGATAAAATTGCCACGCGGTGTCATCGGCGCCCTGCGATGCGGCGATGTCCCCGCCCGCAAAATAAATATCCGTATGAAGCGGGTCTATCCGTATGGCAAGAGAGAGCGCTTTTTCCACATCGTCAAAATATCCCTGTTGCGCGGAAAGGCGCGCCGTTCGCACCAGACGCCGCCTCTCAATGGAGACAGGAAGGTGTAGTTTGTCGCCGACCATTTCATGGAAGGTCAGCGGGCGATTCCACGCCACAAGATGCACATAATATTGAATCAGGAAAAGATAATTCCAAACTGCAAAAAGCGCCAGAAATGCAACCGCCAGAGTTTGGCGACGGCGCAGACGCGGCGTCTGAAGCGCTGCCGCAATCCCCGCCGCAAAAATGGGGACGCACTCCACAAAGCGCCGCATCCCGAAGCCCCAGCTCCCATGCCAATCCCGCACAGCGCTATTCACATACAATTGCAAAAAAAACATGGCAAAGAGCAGTTGCGGCGTTGGGGCTGCCTCCCTGTTGCGCATCCAACAAATAACGCCCAACACCCCAATTAGCGTAATCGGAGTCCACGAAAACAATCCGTTGAATGTGGAGAATAGAATGGAGCCTATCATAGGACGCGCCCAAAGGAGGAATCCGCCGCCTTGCGGCACGGTGAAAAGGCGTCCATATAATTTCCACCAAACTATTATCTGCGGTGAAAAGATTCCAAGGGCGCATGCCAAAGCCGCCAATAAAGGTCGCGGCGATGGACGTTTTTGCCATTTCAGAAAATCCGGAAGGAAATAGAGGGCAAACAGACTATTCTGCCAGCGCATCAGACTCATTGCTCCCGCAAGGGCTCCAACCATCGCCCATCGCCGCGCGTCCAAAATGCCGCGCGTCCGCTGAACATAATAAAGAAAGAGCAGGACAAAAAATGCCGAGATGGAATGGGGCATGAATGCGGCGGGCCATGCATAATAAACAGCGGGCGAGGCAAACCAGCAAAGAGCCGCCGCCCAGAACGCCGCCTTCGGGTCGAAGAACAACCTCAGCCATCGGTAAAGAAGCACAAGCCCGCCCAGCGCAAACAATGCCATCGTCATAAAGCAAGAAACCTGATACGGCGGCGAAAACCCATCGGCTGCAGCCGCATCCGTCAGCCGAACGTAAACATGGGCGCCCAGAAACAACGGGGCGCAAACGATGGCAGGTCCCGCCGAAAACCCGTTGGGGCGTCTGCCTCGCGGGGTCAAAGCATAGGAAAATAGCGTCCCTCCGGTATCCAGCGCGCGGTATTCATTTTCAAAATCAAGGTCTCCGTCAAAGACAACCGAGCGCAAATAACTATAATAGCAGACAGGGTCAACGCCGACAATGCGCATATTCTCAAAGGCGATGACTCCCGCGAGAGTAAAAATAATCGTGTGGGCAATAAACAAAAGCGAAAGGATTGCTTCGTTGCGATATTGTTTCAGCATGAAATCAAAGAGGCGTCATCCCGTCGGTTTCGGTCAACAAAAAATCACAAATGGCTGTTGACAGGCGGCTGACGGCTCTATTAATAATTCATCGTTAACTTGTTGAGGCTCCCGTTGATGTTGGTATCGTTCCTGTGGGGGTGGTCAAATGATGAAACCTTTGAGCTCTTTTTTACAGGGCAGCCGATGGATCTGCTATTTAAGCCTTCTCGTTCTTGGAATCGTTATCGTCCTCTGGCTCGGAATCAACCGCCGCAATCTTCATGTCTATTTTGAAAATTACAAACGGCGCAATCAAGAGACGGCAAAGGTCAAAGCGCTCCGCAAACGCATCAACGACCTGACGGAGGAAAAGCATCTTTTGGAAAGCGCCTGCGAAGAAAATGAAATCGCCGTGCGCAACAAATTCCCCATGGCGCGTCCGGGCGAGCGCATCGTCAGGGTCGAACGTTCTGATTTCTCTTCAATGAAATAAATGTGCGAATCAATATCTCTCCGCGGCGGATGAGCCCGCGCGCGTGCATGCCTGCATCCTATCTATATCGTTTGCGCCCATCTTTTGAATTGCCGCATTTGTTCATGCCGTTCAGATTATTCTTGCAAATGAACACCTTTGTATTGTAAGAGAGGAGCAGCTTGTGTAGAAGGAATTGAATGGTTTTTCTAACAGGGTTTTGGGCGGCACAAACAGCAAAGGCATTTTAACACGCTCGCAATTTTTTAAGACGAAGCGAGCCTGAAATATTGCGGCAGAGGTCTGGGGCATGGCAAGCGAGGATATTCAATCCAAGCAGATAAAGATGATTATGCAGGCAAGCCAAATTGTCGTATGCGACAAGCCGCTTAACGAAATCTGCTGCGAGCTGGCTGAGCAAATCTGCGCCGCCATGGAGGTGGACGCCTGCATCCTGCGCCGTTTGCATGGCGATGACCTTATTTTGCTGGGACAGGCGGGTATTTCTCTTTCTCATGCCGCGCCCCGCCTCTATGCGCGCCAAGGGCTTTCCGACGAGATGATAAAAAACCGCAAACCTATATCAATTTATGACGTCGCCCAGTCTTCCGTCACCGCTCCCTTTGCCAAATCCGCAAGTCAGGATCCCGCCAAATTCGTGTTCCGCTCCTTTGCCGGAGCGCCTATGATGATTAGCGACAAGGTTATCGGCGTTTTAGGCGTTTATATGAAATTGGAGCCGCGCCATTTCACGGAACTTGACCTTGACCATTTGCAGATTATCGCCAACTACGTGGCTGTGGCGATTGAAAACAATCGGCTTTTCAACGAAGTTCGCGAGAAGAACATTGAACTCAAAAAGGAAGTAGAACAACGCGAACAGGCAGAGCGGCGTTTGATGCATCACGCCTTCCACGACGGTCTGACGGGGATTCCCAATCGCTATCTTTTTGCGGAGCATCTGGACCACGCCATCGCCCAGTCGATCCGAGGCGGTTTGAACTTCAGCATTTTGTTGCTTGACCTTGACCGGTTCAAAATTGTGAACGAGAGTCTCGGACACGACACCGGCGACAAGCTGCTCATAGCCGTTGCAGGCGCCCTTCAGCAGTTGTTGAGACCGGGCGATATCCTGGCGCGTCTCGGCGGGGACGAGTTTGCCATTCTTCTCGAAGATATCAACCAGAGAACCGACGCCCGCGTGGTGGTGGATAAGGTGCACCAGATTCTCGCCCGTCCTTTCATCATCAATGAACGGGAAGTTAGCACAACAGTCAGTTTCGGCATCGTTTATTATGACCCTTCTTACAAATGTGCAGAAGATATGCTTCGCGACGCGGAGCTGGCGATGTATCACGCCAAATCGCTCGGCGCGGGAAAACACTGCACATTCGCATCGGAGATGCGCAAAAATGTCCAACGCCTCTTTGACATTGAATCCGAATTGAAAAAGGCGATGGAGCAGGGGGACATCTATCTTGAATTCCAGCCTATTATGGCGATCGCAGACAAGGAATTGAAGGGGTTTGAGGCGCTGGCGCGTTGGCGGCATCACGGGCACGGGTTCATCAATCCGATGGAATTCGTCTCGGTTGCAGAGGCAACCGACCGCATCCTTGAGCTGGGCGAATATATCCTGATATCAGCCTGCCGTCAGGCGGTTCAATGGAAATCCATCCTCCCCAATAACCCCCCGTTATATGTGTCGGTCAATGTCTCCGGCAGACAGATTGCGCAGCCCTCGTTCCCTGATACCATTTCCCGTATATTGAGCGAAACAAAACTCACCCCGTCGCAACTGTGTTTGGAACTAACAGAGACTATTCTGTTGGCGCGACCGGCGGATACGCTAACCCAGCTGAACCGTCTGCATGAGATGGGTGTTCGGATATTCATTGACGACTTTGGCACAGGGTATTCGTCTTTGAGTTATCTCGATTGCCTTCCGGTTGACATGGTGAAGATAGACAAATCCTTTGTGGAGCAGATACATTCGGGCAGCGGGCAAAAGGAACTGATACCTGCTATTGTGAACCTTTCGCACAGTCTGGGATATCCTGTGACGGCGGAGGGTGTTGAGACTGCGCCGCAATTGCGTTATTTGCAGGCGTTTGGCGTGGATTATGCGCAGGGTTTTTTGATATCGCGTTCGATGCCGGCGTTAAAGACGGAGGAATTTTGCCGGAAGATGGTTTTGTATCCTGCAATGGATTAACAAATCATGCGATATCCGATGCTGTGCAAATCGCCGATTGGTCGGGTTGGAAAGCCGATTCATGGGAATCGCCCAATGCCTAAAACTCTCCGCCGAAAAGGCAGCTCATCTCGCACTCAACTTCGCAAGAACGATGGTTGATGATTCCCGCTCCAAATTCGCCCGCCTGCACGCCGGCATCGCTCAGTCCCGGTATTGCCGCCCCTGCCGCGCAGCCGCCGATCACGCCAACCACACCGCCCGCCGCAAAGTCAGCCGCGCCTTCAATACACTCAACAGCTGAAAACATGGGACTCATTTTATCAAACAATTTTTGCGATTCAGCGGTGCGCTTGCCCATGCACCCGTTCATACAATTGCCGCGGCAATCCTTCTGTTTATCTTCCGGTTTTTCCGACGCACCCTCATTATCGCCGGATTCTCCCGGAGCATCTTCTTTATCGTCCACTACCTCGTAGTGATAAAAATCATCGCCGACCATTTTGATGTGATAAGAATAACCGCTCGGGTCGCGGAATAATTGCGGATTATTCTGGACATAGTGATAAATATTGAAGGTTGCCTCGTTTCCGGGGATAAGGCGCAGCATCTGCGGAATGGGCTCCTCCTGCATGAATCGTCCCAGCGCGGGGCTGTAATGGCGCGCCCGATTGTAGTATAGTCCCAGCGGCGCATCATAGCGCGCGCCCGCAAAAAGGTGAGGATTTTGCACGCTCGAAGGCGCTTGCGGTTTGCCAAAGGTATCGTATTTGTATGCCTCCACAACCTCGCCGAGGGAATTGGTCAGCCCGACTACACTGCCCAGCGCGTCGTAATGATAATAATAATCCACGCCGCCGCGCGTCATGCGGACAACCTCATCGAAAAGCGTGCCATGAATATACCGCGCTTTGAGAGCGCCGCCCTCGTCATATTCGGCGATGACGTTTTCAAAATCGTATATGTATCGCGTTTTCACGCCGTCAAAATTGGTTTCATATCGTCTCATGAGAACATCGTAGTTTGACGTATAGGTTTTGGCGTCCGCGGCAACGGCGGAAATCATAAGGTTATCAGGGTTGAAGGCAAAGGTCGTCGAGCCGTCGGATGTCATGTTGCCGGCAACGTCATAATTGAAATTGAGCGCGCCAGCCTGCGTGTAGCGATTCATGTTATTGGCTGTCCAGTTCACGGCGTCAACGCCGGATTGACTGGTCAGGCGGTTGCCCATCGGGTCGTATGTGAAGGATTCATCCGCAAAGGGGAAGCCCTCGGGACGCTCGGCGCTGATGATTTGATTCAGGGCATCGTATGTAAAACGATGAATGCCCTCGGAGGTTGTCACAATTTTTCTATTGCCGGCCCTGTCGTATGTATAGGCAAACGTCCAAAGGAGAGCGCCCGAGGTTGTGCGGCGGTTAACAACGGAGACGATGCGTCCGATGGCGTCATAGACATAATCTATCTGTGTATCATTTGCCATGATGGCGCGTGTGCGTCTGCCTGCTCCATCGTATTCATACGAAACGACCGGCGCGCCGCCCTGCGGACGAATTTTTGTCACCTTACCCGCGGCGTCGTATTCATAGGTGATAAAAGTATTATCCGGATAGATAAGTTTCGTTCTCCTGCCCAAAACATCATATTCGTATTTAACCTTGACCCCATTCATATCCGCTTCAATCACCCTGAAATCCGGATCCCGCAAAAGCGTGACGACGCTGCCGGGCTTTTCCACGCGGGATGGCGAAAGCGTGCAGCAGTCATACGCCAAGTCCCATACCTCGCCATCGGGCATAATGCGCTTGATGAGCCGCCCCAATGGGTCATGCTGATAGGAAATGGTTGTATTATTGCGGAGTTTTTGCGTAATGGGAACCCGTCCCGACCCATAGGTGAATTCCTCTTTTGTGGCATCGGCATAAACGGTGGAGATGACTCGTTCGATGGAATCGTATATTACGGATGTGTTGTTGCCGCGGGCGTCTGTGATTTTTTCAAGGCTGCCCATGGCGTTATACTGATATTCGACTTTTCCGCCGCGCTGGTCTGTGATGGATTTGACGCGGTTCATAAGGTCGTATTCATAGGAAAAGACGCCGCCTTCCGCATCGCGAATCAAGGTCATGTTTCCGGAGGCGTCGTAGCCAAACGTCGTGGCATCGCCCAGCGGGTCGAGGATGCGGATGAGCCGGTTATAGTTGTCATATTCATAAATCCATTTTTTATTGAGCGGGTCTGTGATGGATGTTATGCCGCCGTTTTGGTTATACGAAAAGGTTTTGCGCTGATTCATAGGATTGATGAAGGCGGTGATGCGTCCCATGGGGTCGTATTCAAATTTTCTTGTGTGCCCAAGGGGATTGGTCGTTTTGAGAAGGTTGCCTACGCCATCATGCTCGAGGTGGTAGGCGCGTCCGGAGGAATCCTCCATCTTTTCGATATACCCCAACTCGTTATATGTGATGTTTGTGGTGTCGCCATTATCGCGGATGATGGATTGGATGCGTCCAATGTCGTTCCATACGAACTGTGTTTCATTGTTGAGGGTGTCTTTGATTTTGACAATATTCCCCTTGTCGTCATAATCCCACGCCATCTCGGCGCCTTCTTGGGATGTGAACGTGGAAATCTTTCCCTCCGGTGTGTGGGTGGCAGTCCAGATAGCGCCAGCGGCGTTGATAATGCGCACGAGGTTCGCGCCTTCATATTCATAGTTTGTGACAAAGCCTCTTTTATTTGTGATAATTGCGGCATTGGAAAAATCATCCCACTCCCGAATTGTCTTGAAACCATACGGGTCTGTGCTTTCCACATTGCGCCGGGAATCATCCCATTTTTTTATCCACTGTCCGCCGTTGGGATACGTGACGGTTGTCCGTTTGTTCATGGTATCATATTCAAAGGTGTAAACACCGCCGAGGTGGATTTGCTGGATGACCTTGCCCCACTGATTGTATGTATTGGAGAGCCAGACCTGTCCGGATTGGTTGGAGACGCTGATTATTCTATGCTCGGCGTTATAGGCATAGAACGTTTTATAGCCGCAGGGATTGGTGTAGGCGATAAGGTTGCCCTCATCATCATAGTCATAAGAGCAGGAGCGTCCGGTGAAATCCGTGACGGAGGAAATTTTATTATTCAGATTATAGGAGATGTTGATAAAGCGGTTGAAACGGTCGGCAACTTTTATCAGTTTTCCGCTGTTGTCATAGGTGAGCGTCAAAGCCTCGCCATAGGCGTTGCCGATGAAGCTGACCTTGCGAACATCATCGCTGCCCTGAAATTTGTAATAAATTCCATCCTTGTGTTTAAGAACCAGTTCGTTGTCGAGGGTGTATTTGGAGCCCGCAGGAGGTTCGAAGACGCCGCCATTCCATTTGAAAAAGATAGATTTGCCCTCCGGCATACGTATGATGACACCGCCCAGCCCGCCCCAGAAAGAGGCTGTTTTTGTATCCGGCTGTTTATCCGACTCCTCTGCCGCTCTGCCGCCGCCCGCCATCATAGGTCGGTAAACTTTGGTGAATGTGATGTCGTAGATAAAACTCCATCCATAGCCAAAGGGTCCCAAATACCAGGCATACATAGAGTCATAGACACGGCGAATTTTGAGCGCGGGATTGCGTCCTTTTATCCACAAATCTGTGTGGGGATAAACATAATTGCCCTCCGCCGAAAGAATAGGGTCGGCATCCTCTTGCTTGTCATCATCCCTGTCGTTATCCGGCTCGGGAATATCCGGTACGCTCGGGAAATAGACATGCCAAGTGTCCCACGGATGGTCCACGGAAAATGCGCGCGGCGCGATGGCAAGCAACAACAAGACCGCCATCGCCGCACATAGCGCTTGATAAAAACTCCAACGAATCATCGAATGCCTCCTTTTAGGCGGTTTCTCCTAATACTGAATCCTGAAGAGATCATAAACATGCAGCGACTCATTGCCGTAGCTATCGAGCGCTGATAAATGAATTTTATAGACACCGGGCAATGGCGGCGTCCCATCTGTATTAAACCCGTCCCAAAATGCGCTTTTTGCTCCGGCGGTATCGTGCGTCTGCTCTATGCGTTTCACAAGCGCGCCGTCATCCGACTCGATATCAATCTGGACATACGCAGGGCACGAGATTGTATATTGTATGGTCAATCCATCCGTATCTTTATAGGGGCTGGGCAGAGGGTAAAGATAATCGGGGTCTTTGGTGACGCCGGAGATTTGCGGGCGCATCGAAAGAAGGACGGCATTATCCGGAAGCTTCCATGACCAGACGCCGATAACGGCTGCTTCAGATAGGGTCGGAATGAATCTTTTTCGTCCGTTTGTGCCGTCCCAGATATCAATATAATTACCGGCAGGGCGCGCCTCCTTTATGGAAAGCGGCGCAACCCACGGGTCAATGGGATTGCGTGCGCCTACATCGCTGATAAAGGAGAACACATCGGAAAACTCATTCATGGTGTATGAAAGATAGAAGGGGCGGTCTTCAAGAGCATGGAAGCGCGAGGGATAGGTGAATGTGGGGTTGTCGCCATACTCATAACCTTTTATCGGAGTCATGGGTTTTTCGTGGTCAATGAGCCCCGTTATATCGCCCGCGGAATAACGCAGATAAAAATAATACGTCCCATGAGGCGCATAATTCCCGCCGCTGTCGCATCCGTCCCAGACATCGGAGTAGTATCCGGCGGCGCGATCTGCATCCTGCGCCAGATATTTCACAACCTCGCCTTTTGCATTTTCAATCCAGACCGTTATCCGCGCAGGCGAGCCGATGACAGACTGCACGCTCATAGTCTGATTGAGAAGCGGGGACAAAACCTCGGCGCTGCGCCATGCGTTGATAGAAAAGGCGATGGGCAGCGAAAGGGCGGTTTCGCCGATGCGCCCCAGTCCGTCTTTGGCGCGAGCCCGGACATTATACAACCCGGGCAGCGTGTAGATATGGGAAGTTGCGGATTTTCCGTCCGCTCCAAGCGAGGTAATTTCATCATAAGTTCCATTTCCGTCAAAATCCCATTCGATGTTAATATCTGAATTATCGCCCGGTTTCACATCCGCCTCAAATGCGATTATACACGAGGCGGCGCCGCTTTCGGGATTCGCCGTGATTTGAATTTGAGGTCCGGCGGACACGCCCGCATAAATCGTCTTTTCCGCGGTTGCTTTATTGCCGCGGTCGTCCGTAACGCGCAGTTTCACGGTGTATTGTCCGGGTGTTGTGAATTTGAATAGCGGTTCAGCGGCGTCAGGTCCGTTAAGGTCATAAATACCATCGCCATTGAAATCCCATTCAAAGAGCCGAACCATGCCAGAAATGCTTTTGACTCGCCCGATGAATTGAACGTCGAGCGGCGCTTTGCCGGAAATAGGCGACGCCTCTATTTCTGCAGTGATTTTTTCGGCATCAAAAACGGTGATATCAACGCTGCCCTGCCCGATTATACCGGCGTCATCCTTAACAAAAAGCGTCGCGCGATAAACTCCGGGGAAATAATACGTATGGCTGAAATTTCGCGGAATATTGCCGCAGTCGTCAAAAGTTCGACCGTCCCCAAGATCCCATGTATAATAGTAAATCACACCCGTCGAAACCTTTGCATTTGTTTCGAATCGGCACGAAAGAGGGGCAGGTCCGCTCAGGGGATGCACCCTTGGCAGGGCAACCGGTATGGGGTTATTCAAAACCCTGACAGACAGTTCAGCGGAAGCCTGCTTTGCCGCAGAATCATAAGCTGTTACTTTGACATTATACACCCCCGGATGCCGATAACCAAACGAGGCGGTGGCGGCGCCGTTTTGCACAAAGGGCGAAGCCGAATAAGGCTCCACAACGGAATGCAAAAAACGAATCGGCGCGTTGGCAAGGTCGGTGATTCGACAGGCGAATGCCCATGAACTCGTTTCATGGGAAACAGCAACAAGAACCTTGTTCCATCCCGCCTTTAGGTCCGCCTCAAACTGAAATTGGTCAAAGGCAAATGAGCCGGAAAAAACCCTTGTTTCCACAAGGCTTTCATTAATCCAGAATCGAGCAGAGTCTTTGGCGCCGTAACTAAATCGGACGCGCTGCGCCTCTTTCGAGTAAAGATAAACAAGACTATAAGCGAAATTCTTTTTGCCGCCGAATTTTGGCACAAGATTGAAAATGCCGCTTGAGGATGAATTTGTTTTCGACCAGACACGACCGGCAAAGGTGTCTTTATCAGAGGGGTTGCCTTTTTCAATATCAGGCATGTGGCTTGTCACATCATTGCCGCCTGTTGCCTTGAACGCGCCGAGCCAGAGCATCTGTCGCAAATAGCCGTCCGCCTCTGTCCATTTTGCCTCGCCGAAATCCCATTCATAGCGCACGATGGGATTTGCGGGGTTTTGGGGAACGGCGTTAAAATTCACAAGCAGCGGAAAGACGCCTTCCAGCGGCGCGCCGTTGAGCGCCACAATGGGGTCGTTTGTATTCTTGACAGAAATGGGAACGCTGCTGGTTGCGGTCGCGCCCAGATTATCCGTGACGCGAAGCGTTGCCGTGTATTCCGCCGGCGTGTTGTAGGAATGGCTGACTGTCGCCGTCAGATTGGACGACCAATCGTAAATCTCGTCGCCGTTGAAATCCCATTCATAAAGGGCGATGCTGCCATCATAATCGGCGCAATCGCCGGAGAATTGAACGGTGAGCGGGGCGCGTCCGATGGCTGGCTCTGCATTGGCTTTAGCAACTGGCGCGGAATTAGGAATGGTTAATTCAAATTGTTTAGTTGAAGACAACCCGTCATTATCTGTGGCGCGGAATATGGGGCGGTATATTCCGGGCGCGGGATAAACATATTCCGCAATAAGAGGCGTTTTTGAATGCCAATCATAAATGCCGTCGCCGTCATAGTCCCATTCATAAAGGACAATGCTGCCATCATAGTCAAACGCCCTTGTGGCGTCAAAACTGACAAGCGTCCGTCCCAAAACGATTCGCGTTGACACCAACGCATTGTGCACGTCAGGCGGGTTTGGAGCGATGTTCAACACAACGGCAGTTTGGGCGGTTTTGCCAGCTGAGTCTGTCACAGTCAGAAACGCCGTCCATGTCCCCGCCCGATTATAGGTATATGTAAGTTTGGCGGCGGCATCGGATGTCTGTCTGTCAATTTTTCCATCGCCGTTGAAATCCCATTCATATTTTGTTATTGGGTTTTGCGAAAATCCCGCATGGGAAAAAACCACGCTCAGGGGAGCAAAACCCTCAGTGGGGATGGCGATTGCGGTCGCCCTTATGCCCTGTGCTTTGAGAATCAAGTGATAATCATAAGCCACCTGATGATTTTCATCGGTTATTCTCAACACAGCATTGAAGATGCCGAAATCTTCATACACATGTTCCACATCGCCGGTGGCTGGGGAGCTGTAATCGAAAACGCCGTCGCCTTCAAAATCCCACTCGTAACGTATGATATTTCCGCCGCCCTGCGATGCGGCGGTGAACGAGACGACAAGAGGCACGGCTCCTTCCAGCGCGGAGGCTCCGGCAATTGCCTTGAATGTCGGCGCGGGGTTGAACGCCCCCTCGCCTGAATCCACATAAATGCCGCGCGGCTGGGTGTTTCCGGTTTGGGTCAAAATGATATTTCCATTAGGCGCAAGTTTTACCACCCGATTGTTATCCGTGTCCGCCACCCAGCATGTTCCATCAAGGTTATTAACGCTGATAGCGCCTGGATGATTAAAACCGCTGACGCGAAACACTTCATTTCCGTCGGGAGCAAGCCGCACAACGCGGTGGCTTGACTGGTCGGCAACCCAGATATTGCCATCTCGGGGATTGACGCTGATGCCGATGGGGCTGCCGATGCCGCTGATGCGCCATATTTCCTCACTTGCCTCCTCATTTAAAAGGACGACCTGATTGTTCTTATTATCCGCCACAACACACGTTCCATCCATCTGATTGACCGCGAGGGCTTGCGGCTCCCTGAATCCCGTGCGGAAAATATGAAAACCCGTCTGCGTGCTGATATCATACCCATCAGGGGTGTTCGCCGCAAGTTTGACAACGCGCCCATTATTATACACATCCGCCACCCAACAGGAGCCATCCGCCTGATATACCGATAGCCCGGTGGGACCGCTAAACCCGCTGATGCGCGCCTCCTGAGTCCCATCCGCGCTCAATCGCACCACTTGATGATTGGAAGTGTCGCTGACCCAGCAGACGCCGTTCACCGGATTCACCTCGACTTTTTTAAGGTTGTTGTATCCGGCAATGCGGAGCTTCTCCGCCCCCTGCGGATCGAGTTTAACAACATTATGCCCCTGCGTATTGGCAATCCAGCAATCCTTTGTGTTGACATTGGCGGCGACAGACCATGGAAAACGGAGCGATTCAAACGACCAGAGTTCATCGCCCATAGGCGATAGCCGTTTCACCGTATGCGCCCCTGTAACCGCCACCCAGACGCTGCCGAGTTTTTGCGACTCGGAATTGATGACGAGTTTTTGCGATGCCCAATCCATCAAACCATCATTATCTGTAACGCGAAAGGTCGGCTTGTAATTTCCGCTGAAATTATACTGGGCAAAGGCGCCGCCGGGCGCGAGCTGGTTGCGCGCAGGCGGCTTGCCCGCTGCGCAGATTTCAGCAATCTCCACGAATCCGCCGCCGTAATTTGATGTGACGGAGATTTTCAGCCAGCGAGCCGGCGCGGGCGCAAAAGTGAAAATCTGATATCCCTTGCTCCGCATCGCCTGAAATGAACCGACATCTGAAAAGCCGGAGTCGGCGGCGGTTGAGGAAACGGAAACAGTGAAATCCTTTGCGCAATTGTTATTGGGATTTCCTATCGCAACATTGATGGCGACACACGCCAGATTGACCGGCGAGCCCCCTTCGGCATCGGCAAGCTGCATGACAAGTTCCTGCGGGAAGTTGACGCTGTTGGAACGCCAGCCCTTGCTATTCTCCGCCAGACCGTCAATAATATTTTTCGCGGCGTAGGTGGTGGTGTTATATTGGCTTGTCCATGAAACAACGCTGCCGGATTTGGTCTGCTCCAAATCGTAAGTCCCGTCGCCCTCCAAATCCCATTCATATTTAACCACCTGACCGTTGGCGTCCTCGCCGATACCCATGAAAAGGATGGGTTCGGTTCGCCATCCCGGCGAAGGCTCCATGGCGATAATGGACGCCGCTGGGGAATTGCTGGCATTGACTTGGATAGGAATCACATCGCTGCCGGCGAAACCGTCGTTATCAATGACGCGAAGTTCGGCATTGTATATTCCGGGTGTATTGAAAATGTAAGTCGCTTTTGCGCCCGGATTGGTGAGAACATTTCTCTTGCCTGCATAAACCTCAAATTCGCCCAGCGACGCATAAGATGTTCCTTTCTCGACGGAAAGGATGCGCAGTTTGACATATTTTGCGCTTAATGTGATAGATGTAAAGGTCTGTTCTTCTGCAACGCTGTTCATTGTTCCGCGAATCCAAGGGACGAAATTTTCAGCGGTTTCCTCATCGGTTATATGCGCTTCAAAGTCCTTTACTCGATAGTTGGCGGATATGGGGTTTTTCGTGCTGAGTATGATTCGGTCTATCTGCTGGCTGGTGTCGCCTTTGAGTTTGAAGGTGATATCAATGGGAAAGGCGGGGTTAGCGGCGCTCAACCAATAGTTGTTGGTGGCAAGGCTGCCGTCAATGAGCTTATCCGCCTTTGAATTGGGCGATTCGCTTGTGCATGCAATCACCGCGCCGCGCGGCTCTCCATTGAACCAGTCAAAAATCCCGTCGCCATCAAAGTCCCACATATAATCAAGAATCCATCCATCGGCGTCTGTTGCGGTTCCATTGAACGTGACGGTTACAGGGACGTTGCCTCGGGCGGGCTCCGCCTGAGCGGCAACTTTTGGCGCGCTGGAAACAATCTTGTAATGAGTCGAGACAGTATCCTGCAGCCCGTCCGAATCGGTCACGCGAAAAAAGGCGTTGTGTTCGGCAAAATCGGCATCCGCCCACGTCGCATTCTCCTCTTTATCCGATGCCCAGTCCCAAGTCCCGTCGCCGTCAAAGTCCCATTCATATTTGACAATCTGTCCGTCCTTGTCCTCGCCCGAACCGCGGAATATGAGGTTGTTGCGATAAGATATCACATTATTTTCAGGGAAAATAATTTTCGCAGACGGAGGGGAAAGAACGTTAATCTCCAGAGCGGTTTCGTCCGTGAAGCCGGAATTATCCCTCACGCGGAGCATGGGATGATAAACGCCCCAGACGTTATATTGGTGCGCGATTGTGCCGGGGGTTGGAGACGACCAGTAAGCGCCGGGCGAAAAATGAATGCAGCCGATTCCGTTCACACCAAAACCGTAAAAAATACGGCGATTCTCCCAATCCACATCAATATCCGATGCGTAAGAACGGTAACCCGCGCCTTCAATCAAGGCGGGACTTCTCGACTCTACGCCGGCGGCATCAAAGAAGAATATCTTATCAGCCGGGGAATCATGCAGAGTTCCAAGAAGCGCGGTCGGCTTTTCCGGAAAAGACTCCGCATAACCCAGCGCGATGGATTCCGGCGCGGTTTGAGTCGGGGCAAAAGTTGCGTCGCGGGTGTAAGTTCCCAAAGGTCCGGTCGGGCTGACCCATTTC
Organism: candidate division BRC1 bacterium ADurb.Bin183; assembly: GCA_002070185.1. Taxonomy (GTDB): domain Bacteria; phylum Sumerlaeota; class Sumerlaeia; order MWCT01; family MWCT01; genus MWCT01. The sequence goes on along the minus strand of MWCT01000001.1, from coordinate 323,207 downwards.
GAAAGAACAAGAGATTTATACGAGGTGTATAAAGTCTTTCCATCGGCGGAAACTGCGATGCCGGTGCCGACGGTGTTTCCGGCGGGGCTGCATGAAACGGTATTCACATGCGTAAGAAGCGCGCCATCGAGCCGAAAAATCTTTATCTCTTTCGTCGCATACCGGCAGGTATAAACATACACGACGCCCGCCGGTTCGATAACATCAATGGTGTGCGAGAATTCATCATTTTCCGTGTCGTCATAAACAACGACAGGCTTGGCGCCCTCGTTCGCCCACATCACAATATCGCCGTTGCCGTCCTGATGGAAAATCTTCCCGCTGGGCGCAATGCCTATTGCCTTGCGTCTCGGCGCAGAGGATAATGACATAAATGAGACACCGTTTTCCGAAAGTTTGCCGATGGTCCGACCGGTTGCCGGGTCAATGATGTAAAATCCAGCGGGAAAATTTTTGCCCCCGTTAGAGGCAAAGATGAGATGTCCGGTCGCTTTGTTGTAGGCGATGCCGCAATAAGAATCCGGCGAGGAATAATCATCGGCAAGGGGGCGTTTCCACAACTGGTCAAGGCGCTCGTAGGGCAGTTCAAAAAACCATTCATAAAGGACAATCGAGCCATCGTCATCGGAACCGGCGGCGGTGAAATTGACATTGAGCGGGGCGGCGCCGCTGCGGGGCGCGGCATCCGGCAAAGCAAAAGGCTTGCCCGCATTCCGCACTTCAATGGCAACGGTTTTTGTGGCGCTGGAGCCTTCGTCATCTGTGGCGCGAAAGGTTGCATGATAAATCCCCGGCTCAGTATAGGTATATGAGGTCAGACCGGCGGAGGGGGATTGCCAGATGAAATTGCCGTCGCCCTTCGGCGACCATTCATACAGGACAACGCTCCCATCGGCATCGGTCGCCTGTCCCTTGAGATTGACCAACAGCGGGACGTTTCCCTTGCGCGGTTCGGCATCCGCCGTCACATCCGGCGGTTTGTTTAAGACCCGAATCGGGACAACGTCGGACGCCTGTAAGCCGTCATTATCAGTCACGCGCACCAATGCCGTGAAATTGCCTTTTTGGCGATACACATTCAAGACGTTGGATTGCGTTGTGCTGCGCCAGTCGAATATGCCGTCATTATCAAAATCCCATTCATATAAAACAACGCTGCCGTCATCATCTTTTGCCTGCGCGGAAAGCTCCACAGAAAGCGGCATGTAGCCCTGCGCGGGTTTGGCGGATGCCTTGACGGTTGGGGCGGGAGAATGAACCTCCACGGTTGCGGACGCGCAAACCTCGCCGCCCTCCTGCAAGACAACTTTAGCCATCGGATAGAAGTCGCCAATTTTGCGGTATGTGTGAGAAACACTTAAGCCTTTCAATATATCTTTGCCTTCGTAAAGCGCATCAAAATTGCCGTCGCCATCCAAATCATACAAAATGGCATGAACAGCAGTTCTGGGAATGTTCAGCAGAATTGTATTCAATGCGATCTTTAGAGGCGCCGCGCCGCTTGCGGGGCTTGCGTCCAGGCGAATCTCCGGCTCCCCCGCTGTTATGAGGAGGGACGTGTTGACCGCCGCGAGCCCCTTTTCATTCACCGCGCGGAAAATGGGATTATAGATGCCCGGTGTTTCATATGTGTGGCTAACATCGCCGGTTGTCTGAGACATCCAGTCAAAGAGACCGTCGCCGTCAAAATCCCACTGATAATTTAAAATCGCGCCGCCCGCATTTTCTATTTGAGCGGCAAAAAAGACTTTGAGAGGGACGCCGCCTTTTAGCGGCGACGCCTGAACAGCGGCGCGGGGATAGGATGAAAAAGTCGGTTCGCCGTCATCTATCGCGCCAGATGAAAGCTGCCCAAAAACGCCGCCTATACGCAGGAGCGTCGCCCCGCCTGCGGAGAGTTTCACCACTTCATTTTTTTCTTGATCCAGCAGCCAGAAGCAGCCGCTGACCGGATCGGCAAAGGCAGCTATAATCCAGCCGAAGCCTCCAACGCGGAAAATCTCTTCGCCATTTGCGCTGATGCGGCAGACCTCGCTATACGTTGTTCCTTGAACAAGAACGGAGCCATCATTGCGGCTGACGCAAAGAAGCGCCCCTGAATCGAATGCTTTTATTCTGACGCCGCTGGTAAGACATTTGACGGTTTGTCTAATGAAGTAATCATTTGTTTCAACCCAGACGGCGCCGTCAACGGGATTTACGATGACAAGGCTGGCGTTGGGAAAGCCGCCAATCCGCAAAAGCTCTTTATCTCCGTTTGCGTCCAGTTTGATGATTTGGCTTACTTTGGCGTCGGCAACCCAGCAGGAACCGTCCGTCGAATCCACAGAAACGGAGACGGGCTCATTGAAGCCGCCGATGGTTTTATGAAATCCTGTTTGCGAAGCGATATTATAGTCAGCGGGGACATCCGGCGAAATAAGGACGACATTTTTTCTGACAGTGTTGGCAACCCAGCACTGTCCGGTTTTTTCATTCACGGAAAGCGCCGCTGGAGTATTGAAGCCGCTCACGGTGGAAAGAAGCCGTCCGTTGCTATCATAATGAAACAATTTGCCCTGCGATGTATTGAGAGACCAGAGGGAACCGTCGCCCGGGAACAGGGCGAACAAACGGGGATTGCCCGCGCCGCTAAAACTGCCGATGAGTTCGCCATCATCGGCAAAACGCATGATGGTGTTGGGCGTTCCCTGCGAAATCCAGACACGGCGGACGCGCCCCTGCAATCCGAAATAAAGCTGGAGAATTTTATAATCCTCCTCGTCAATAAGCCCCGAATAATCAAGGTCGGCGCGCTCGTTCCATCCCTCCTCGCCCGTTTTTTTCTGCCATGCGCGGGAAAAGCGGATTAAATCCTTGCCGTCCACGCGGTCGGTTTGGTCTATATCCGGCGGCAGCGCATAAACCGACAGGAACAAAGCGCAGAAAAAAAGCATATACACAGAAAGGAACAACTTGGTTTTCATAAGCTCCCCTCGAATTCGTTTATTCGGTGATAAATAATCCTTTACGAAAAACATATCCCGCCGCCGCCACAACCGACAGCGCGGAGGCGGCGCTCATCAAACACAAAACTGAAACATAAGCGCCCGGTCCGTAATGCATCACCGTCTGGATGCGGACAGAAAGCGGCGTGTAACCCGGCGGGCTTACAATCATGGCGCCTGCGGTTTCGCCCATCAGAACGGGGAACACCAACATGAACGCGGCAAGCCAAAAACGCCAACACGAAGGAGCCAGCACATGGCGAATCCGTCCCCAAAACCTGCAGCCGTCCGTTTGCGCAAGCGCAATCCTTTCCTCTGGAACCGCCGCGGCGGAAATCAAAATAATCGGCAGCGCAAGCCCCGCCCCCCTCAAAAAATAAAGCGCAATAAGCGGAATGACCGTGCTTCTCAAATCGGCAAAATGCGGGACGCTGAAGATTCTAAGCAGAAAAACCCCTGCAATTGAGCCGGGTAGAAAATAAGAAAGCAAGGCGGAAAAACCGAAGACGGCAAGACCGGGCGATGGCGCGCCCCGCCTCCCGTTGCGTCTCATCAATAAAAGCGAACTCATCAAAATTCCAGCAAAGAGTATGAACGCGGCGCAAAGCCCGCAGACAATCAGCGACCCAAACAATTCATCGCTTGCGGAGCGCCACACCGCCTTCCATGCGGAGGCATCCCGCAGAAGCATCCAAGCCAGAGCCGCGAGCGAAATCATCAACAGCAAAGATGACATAAAAGGAAAAATCGAAACGGCAAATTTTACAAAATCAAAACGTTCCCGATGCGGCTTTGGGGCGGCGGCTTCCGCGACCGTATGAGCATCCAACCCCCTCGTCTCATGAAATCTGGGCAACAAAAAAAGGAGCCCTGCGGCAATTGCAATCGGAAAAGGAATAAAAAGCGCGCCCAACCTGCGCGCCCGCTCCAGATCAAAAAATCCCGCAAACGCCGCCTGAATCTCCGTTGAAAAAACCATCCCGAATCGTGGATTGCGCGAAAATAAAATATCCGGTATCACAAAATCCCCATAACTCAAAAGAATCGCCAGACCGCCCCCCATCAAGGCGGGGACGGCTGCCAGCGGAAACCATAATCGCAGCATCAAGCCGCTGCGCCCGGAATCGAGCAGCCCCATATCGTTCCACTCGCGAGGGAAAGAGCGCGTTGCCATGTAAACGGGGAAAAAGACAAGCGGACTCAGCGCCCAGCCCTGAATCAACGCCGCGCCGATAAATGAATATAAAAACACATCCAGCGCCGGAATATAATAAGCAAGCGTGAGAAGACCCACAACAAGCACGTTGGACGGAATGACAAAGAGCATGAGACTGGACGCGCCGATGGCAAGGCGGATTCTTTCTCCCGATACAGCCGCCAGAATTCCTGCTGGACATCCCAGACACACCGCAACCAACCCGCAGCAAAGACTCAAAAGCGCGCTATTTCCCATAATTTTGAAAAGGCGAACGCCGCCCGCGGGGCTTTTCCACAGCGCCCCCATATCTCCCCATGCCATAAAAAGGTCAAAAAGCGGCAGTAAAAAAGGAACGGCAAAAATAAGAAAAACCGCCTCACGCAGCTGCCAGCGGGTAAAACCTTTTTCGGCTTTGCCGCATTTTGTGCCGCATCTAATCATGGGCATTGTAATCTGTTCTTTCATTAAAACTCTTTTTGAATAAACTCCGTGCTTTCATCCAGAGCGTCCGCAACCTTTTCCCAGTCCACATGCTCATAGGGGATGTCTTTAAGCGCCGGAATGCGGGCATTGGATGTTGCGTCTGTGCGAAGCGGAATCTGCGCCGCGCGATTTCTATTTAGAAATTCCTCCGTCTCTCGGGAGAGGAGAAAATCTATCAGCCGTTTGCCGTTTTCGGGATGCGGCGCGCCTTTGATAAGCGAAACGGTGTTTGGAATAACCAGCGTTTTATCGGCGTCAGAATCGGGGTAAATCATATCCACAGGAAAACCGTCCTCGATGGCGCCGTTTACATCATCGGTGTCCGTCAGCCCCAACGGCACGCGCCCGTGCGCGACCATGTCCCTGACCATAGCGTTGCCCGCTGTTACGATGACTTCATTTTTTTTCATATCCAATAAAAATTGTTTCGCATTGGAGGAACCCATTTTGGCAAAAAGGAAAGCGGCATGTGTTGCCGTTGTGCCGAAGAGCGGCTTGCCGATGGCAGTTTTCCCTTTCCAAGCGGGGTCTTTGAGCGCAAAGATAGAATTGGGCAGCTCCGAAGTATCCTTAATCAAATTCTTGTTGTAGATAAACACGCGCGCCCTGCCGCCAAACCCGGTCCAAAAACCATCCGAGTCGCGATATTCGGACGGATACATCGCCGCCTCCGGCGATTGGTAACGCTGCAGCATCCCTTTCTTTTTAAGGGCGATGGTGCGAATGATTTCATTATTCCAAAAGACGTCGCACTGCGGGGATTTTTCCTCCGCCATCAGACGCGCCACCAGACCGGCGGTCTTGACCGCCTCCGTGTCATAAACCGCCCGCACCTCGATGCCGGTCTTTTCCGTGAAAAGTTGAAAAACCGGCTCGGAATAAATCTGGTCGTGGGCGGTATAGGCGGTAACATAATTTCCCTTTGCTCCGTCCTTGCATCCCACAAGCGGCAAAAACACAAGAAACAATAAAAAACTTTTCAATTTCATGGCGAACCACCCTTTTATGATTTATCGCAAAAGCCAAAGGCTCATAGGCGGCAGATTATAAAGTTCTGTCGGCAGAATGTTCAACTCTATGGGATTGCCCCAGTGATCCTCCGCATATATATTTTGAAGAACAGGCGCAGTCGGCGGATTTTTCAAGAGAATCATTGCCACGCTTAAGATGGAATTCTGTCCGGCAATGTCCACGCCGGCAAGAGAGCCTGTTCGCGTTGCCCCCATAACAAGGCGTCCGGCGCGTTCCATCTCCAGCGCGCCTTCCATAAGAACGGTCGCTTTATTGCCCTCGCTCAAGACGCCCCACTCCTGAATAACAGGCTGCGCCCCATTGCCGAGATTGCCGTCTCTGTCTTTCAATTGAAGGCTCGTCGTGGTATAGACCAAATCAAAGGCAAGCCCATGAATATCATAAACGTTTTGGAGGTAAACATGCAGCGAAAACTCTGCGCCGATGCCGTTGAGCTCGCCCCGCAGTCCGATATCGCCCGCAAAAAGCGGCGCAAGAATTCCCAAACTCATGGCGCATAAAATGAAGATGCGTTTTTGTTTCATAACCAAACCTCACTTTTCAGCGATGCCGTTTTGCACATCAACAATCAGAGACTGGGCGCCTATCTGATCGTTCATACCGGAAACGTTGAATGTTATCACATGCTGTCCATCCGCAACAGATGTCGAGTCCCAAACCCAAGTATAGGGCGAGTAGCCCTGCTCCACTTCTCCTATAAGGGAATAATCAACGAAAAATACTATCTCAAAGCGCTGCTCCATAAGAGCCATGCGCGCGGCGTCATCAAGGGCGATTTCGAATGCCGTTTCTCCGCGAACGGCGACGCCTTTTTCGGATGATGGGGGCGCGGATTTAGTATCAACGGCGTTCTTATCCGATTTCAGCGAGAGCGAAAAAACAGGGTCTGTGTTTTTGCCGAAAGGCGTCCATGCGGCGGGTTCGATGGGGCGCGCCCTTTTTGCCAGAGAGGCATCCACGGCGGTTCTGCGCAATGCCGTGTCCTGCGTAACGGGTTCGGTTGATGCGCTTGCCGCGCCGCCGCCTTTGACGATGATGCTTTTTTCGGGCAGCGCCATGGCGCGTCCCAGAATGCGTAAATTTTTCAACTCAGTCAACGTGATACTACCGCTGGCGTCTTTGCGATCCCACGGCTCGCAATGGCGCCCCTTTTTTCTTGGCGCCCATTGCACAAGGGTTTTCAAAAGAGGACCGTTTGTAACGCCGATGCGGATTTGAACTCGCGCGGCATACGGGAGCTCATAAACAATCCCGCCTGCCTCGGCGTCAAACTTCAGGTTGTCGTCGCCGAACTTGATGCGTTCGCCGCCGGATGTGAGCGCGGGATCAAATGAGGCGACCTGCTGCCGAGAGCCCACCGCAGAGATGGTAAAATAATACGCCTCATCGGGAACCGGCGCGCCGGCGTCATCGCGTCCGTTCCATTCGAGCGCATTCACTCCCGCCGCGCATGGCAGGTCTGTTGCCAGCGTCCGAACAGGAACATGTCCGGCGTTGTAAATCACGAGCGTGACTTTGGCGGATTGTGTTAATCTGAATTCGATGCGAGTTTTTTCATTTGCGGCGATGTTTAGTTCATCGGAGCTAACTTGAACATTCGATAAAAATCCCGATGGCTCCGCTTCGATTTGCGCCAAAGCGCCCGCCGTCTGCAAAAGCGCAGCGGCGAAAATGAGAGTAAAAATAATAATTTGCCGCCTCATGATAAACCCTCCAAACCGCTATATTTAAGGGAGCCTGCCCCAGCAGGGCTCCATCGAATCTCTTTTCTTTTCCGAATTAGTGAGCTGCGTCCAGCCTCCGCTTGAAACATCCAGAATCCACAGTTCCATATTTCCAGTGCGCGACGAGATAAAGACGATTTTCTCCCCGTCGGGTGACCATGCGGGAAAGCCTTCAAATCCCGGATCCTCAGTAAGCCGCCGCGGCTCCGATATTTTTTCTCCAATATCAACAAGCCACAGGTCATAGCTGCCTGCGGCGTTTGATGAGAAAACTATTTTTGCGCCGTCGGGCGCCCATCGAGGGTGCGCGCTATTTTTTTTCAGGTTGGTTATCTGCGATATTTTGCCGCTGGTTATATCAAGGATGTAGAGTTCCTCAATAAGAGGCTCGCGCGGGAGCTTCAGCGGTTTTTCCTGCGCCAGAAAACGCGAAAAAACAAGGCGCTTGCCGTCCGGCGAAAGCGCGGGGAAATTATTCGATTCCATCGGCTCAACCAGCGTTATAGGAGTTGCGGCGGCGACCGGCTGAATCTTGTTATAAAAAATGCCTGCCGCTTCCTTTGTCGGCGATGGGCGGGAACAATACACAATCCCCGCGCCGTCGGGCGTCCAACAGGGATAGCTGTTCAGCCCCGGCGACTGCGCAAGGACATCGCTCGATGAGCCGTCAAGACCGGCAATACGAACGCTCCCTCTGTTATCATGATAGGCGATATATGCGCCGTCGGGCGAAAGCGCGGGAGCCTTTTCATCCAGCGGCGAATTGATTAAAATTCGTGCGTTGCTTTTATCGGGGTGAATCATCCAAATATCCCAATTGCCCGATTCAAAGGAGGAATAAAGGATGACCTCATCGGCTTGGATGCGGCTGCCTATGATAACAAAAAGGCAAAGGAGTATGAACCGGTAAATTATTTTCATCGTTTGGATTTTTCCGCTGAAACGGGTTTTTCCTCCTTTTGGAATGAGGCGTATAAGGCATCAAATATTAACATGCTTTTTTCAAGACAATCCATTTCATCGCGGGAAATTTTATTCAGCCCATTGATAACGGCTTCAACTCCCGCGGCTTCCGGCGTGGCGCGGCTATCCCAACGATTGAGCTCGATGTCCCTGATGATGGAGGCGACGCGCCATGCGGCGGCGTCCTCAACCTTGTGATGGGAAAGGATAGCCTCCATGATGGTTTTATTGCGCTGCCTTGCATAGATGCCGGGCAGTGGGACATCAAAAGAGACACCATCCATGGCGGTCGTTTGCACAGGGTAGATTTTGAACACGGCATCCTTTTCGGCAAATTTTTTGATTGCCCATGCGGAGGCGCAGCGGTCGGGCTCCATGAAACCGTTCCATGTGCTGAAGATTTTAGGCGTTGGTTTATCGGACTCCGTCTGTGCAAAACCAAAAGAGAATAACATCAATAAAGCGAGAACAAATACGATTTTTATACAAAATGGATTGCGCATAAAAAATTCACCCTTCAAAAAACTTCTTTTTATACACAAATATATATAATGTTTTAATTTTGGGTTATGTGTCAAATTAAAAAGTTCGCATAAAAAAATTGACAGGCGCGGATATGTATATACTAATTCTACTCATACTTTTTGGAAAAGGATTTTTTATGGCAGAAAATTCCATTTGCGCTGCTCAGCCACCGCTGCCTCCCATTGTGGCGTTGCCAGCGGGAATCTCGACAGCCAATCCCCCGCGCATCGAATGGCGCGGCGAGTCGCACGAGGCTTTTCATCTCCGCATCACATCCGGCGAGAGTCCGGAATCGGAAATTATCTGGGACTCCGGCGAGATGCAAAGCGAAAAATTCTTTTTCACATCCTCTCAAAAATTTCCCGAGCATACAACTCTTTTTACGTGGGCAAGGGCGCGCTCTGCAGCGGGCTGGAGCGGGTGGAGCGCGCGGCGCGCGCCGTTTCGGATTCATCCCATCGAACAAGCCGCCGGTGTTTTATACACATACGATTTGCGCTACACGCGCGCCCTGCCTGCGTGGCGGGCTTTTGAACACGCGCATCTCGCGGCGGCGTTGCAAGGAATCGCGAACCGGCGCCATCCGCGCCTTTATGTTTATTTTGTTCAGAGCGAGCTTGCAAAAGAAAATGTGGATGAATACTGGCTGCGCCGCATGCGGGAGCCCGGCTGCTGGCTGGAAAAAATAACATTGAAACCGGTTGGCGATATTGAGTCGCTTGTGAAAATTTTTGCCGATGAAATAAACGGCGTTGTTCTTTGGGATCCGGATGTTCCCGCCACGTCCAACGTTGCCTCCACAGCGGCGGGCGCGGAAAATCTCTTGCCCATTCCCAAAAACCCTTCGCCCGATTCGCTCTATCAGCGGTTAATTTCCGGCAAAATAAACCTGCCCGTGCGGCTCGACCTTTGCAACAAATTTACAGGCAGGAGCATGATTCCGGACACAAACCGCACTTCCACCGGGTCGAAAAAGTGCGACGCCTACATTTGGGCGATGGAAAAATATCTCAAAACGGGTTTGTGCAATCCGCTTTATCAGGGCTATTATATTGACTCTTTCTGGATAAAAAATCCGGCGCCGGGGCACGATTTTCAAAATCACACGCTGACGAATCATGATTATTTTATTTCGCATAAAGGCTTCTTCTGGGATTTATCCGTCTGGGCGGATGAAACGCCGATTGATGATCCCTGCCAACCTCTTGGGTCGGATTTCAAAATCCTGCAAGAAATCCTCGCCGAATCGCTCCGTCTGAGCAATCACCGCGCGTTTATTCATGTGGGCGGGTTCACGCCTTGGGCATTCAAATACACGGACTCCAAAGGCGCGGGCGGACGCCGCGGCGGCGTGGAGACGGAGTGGGAAACGGTGCGGATTCTTTCCGCCTATAATGCCTATATTGACGCCGATGCGCTGCATCTTTCGGCGCTGGCAAATGCCTCCGTCTTCCAGCATCTGCCGCTGCCGAGCCGATACGCGCAGCCGCTGCCGCCTATGGAGGAGGAGCTGCGGAGGCAAGGTCTCCTTGATGAAAAGGGCGCCCCTGCGGCAAAAACATATCTATTGCATTATGTGGGCGATTACGATGCGGCGGCGTGGACGGTCAACTCGCTCTTTAGCCGATGGGACGCCCCCGAACGCGGCAGTCTGAAAATGTCTTGGGCGGTCAATCCCAATCTTTCCGAGCGTGCGCGGCAGTTTTTTGAATATGCCTATCGCACACGCACAGCGCAGGACGTTTTTATTTCCGGCGACTCCGGCGCGGGGTATGTGAATGTCACGCAGCTGCTGCCGCCAAGGGAGCCCTCCGGCGCGCCCGCCGCGGACGCTCTTTGGCAATCGCATTGCCGATATTATTATCAAAAATTCGGTTACAACTTTACGGGATTTCTGATTAATGGAAGGGCGGGAACTATCACGCCAAATTCGGTTCGGATGTTCCTCCCCTTTTCACGCGGGGGCGTTGTGCAGCAGATGGAATTTGAATATGCCCCGCTTCATCTTGTTGAGAATATGCCGGTCTATGTGATGTGCGAAGACCTTTCCGGCAATACGGCGAAGGATGCCGTAAAAATTCACGCGCGGGCAAAGGCGGGAGAAACACGCTTTCTTATTTTCCGCAGCGTGCTCAAAGACATCCCCTATTATCAGGCGCTCAACCGCCGATTGATTGAAGAACGTCCGGACCTTAATTACGTTATTTGCGATGCGGCGATGTTCTCTTATTTGACGCGGCTGCGCCTCGGCGGAAAAAATCAGGGGTTTGCCTCCTGCCTCTTTGATACCTTGCCGCCGCGGGCAAAGGTAGGAGAGATAAGGCGCGTTCAGATTGCCGTGCGCAACGACGGCTGGGATGCATGGGACAGCGGGCGGAAATTGATTTTGGAAATTCGCCGGAACAATCAGACGAACATTCTTCATAATATCCCGCTGGAGCGAACCGTGGGGGCGGGCGACTGCGCCCTTTTTGATTTCGAGCTCGCCATGCCAGAAAAAACGGGGCTATCGGAAATTTTCTTCCGCTTCAACGGCGACGACATTCTGGGAACTGCGGCGATTGAAATATTTCCTTGAACCGCGAGGTTTGTTTCAGCATGATTTTTCGCCAATGAATGACGCGAAACAACCCTTCCCTCAACCAAGAAGCCTGCGCTCCTTCTGGGCGCTCATTGGCGTGATGTTTCAAGGCGCGCTGAGCGACAACATTTTCAAATTTATTGTGATGATGCTGATTCTGAAACACGCCAACGAGCGGTTTCCGCAATCGCCATCAGATGCCACCGCGCTGGGAAATACATGGACATCCATCGCGGAGGGTGCGTTTATTCTGCCTTTTATTGTAAGCGCAACCATTGCCGGTTGGCTTTCCGATCGTTTTGCCAAAAGCCGCGTAACCCTATGGACAAAGATTCTGGAAATTATTGTGATGGCGGCGGGGATGGCGATGTTTGCGCTGGGTTATATTTCCGGAGCTATTATTGTTCTCTTTTTCATGGGATTCCAATCCGCTCTTTTCAGCCCGTCCAAATACGGCATCCTGCCGGAGATTCTGCCGGAGGAGCAAACGGCATGGGGGAATGGCATCCTTCAGGGCGGGACGTTTCTTGCCATCATTTTGGGTACGATTCTTGGACCGTCGCTTTTTCAATGTTTTAATCAATCGCTTTGGATTAATGGATTGATTCTTGTTGGGCTTGCGGGAGGGGGAGCTTTGCTTGCCCTTCAAATGGCGCCCACGCCGGTCGGCAATCCCGCGCAGCGATTCGAAATCAATCCCGTTCCGATGGTCTCCCTATATGGACGTGAAATTCTTTCCAACACGGGAATTTTGTGGGGCGTGGTGGGCATGAGCGTCTGGTGGATGGCGGGCGTGATGATGCAGGGAGCGGCGTTGCTGATTGCGGTGCAGGTGTTGGGTTTATCTCCGTCTCAGACAGGGCTGGCGTTGCTTCCGATTGTGGTGGGCATGGGGGCGGGGTGCGTTCTTGCCGGGATGGTTTCAAAGAATCGGATCGAGTTGGGACTTGTGCCGTTCGGCGCGCTGGCGATGTTTTCCGCCTCGATGCTGGTGTGGCGGCTGACGCCAAATTTTGCGGAATTGAGCCGCATGAGCTCGGAACAGTTGCAGCATATTCGATACATTGTCCCTGCGATGATGGGGCTTGTCGGTCTGGTCTGCGGTTTTTTCATTGTGCCTCTGCAGGCGTTTGTGATTCAGGAAACTCGCCCCGATAAACGCGGCGGCGTCTGGTCGGTTTCTAATGTGTTCACCTCCATTGGGATGATGGCGGGGGCGGGCGCAAGGGGGTTAATAGTTCAGGCGACCGCTTCTCCGGGGGATGTGTTTTTTGCGGGCGGGGTTCTCATGCTTTTGACAGGGATTGTCATTTGCGTCAAATTCCCGCGCATCCCTTTGCGTTTCCTTGCGGTTGTTCTTTTCAAAATGATTTACCGTGTGAACGTGAAGGGCGCGGAGAATATCCCCGCCAAAGGCGGCGCGCTCATAACATCGAATCATCAGTCCTATATAGACGCCCTCTTATTAAGCGTCGTCATCGAGCGCCCTGTACGTTTTATTATGACGGAAGACCTATACCGCAAATGGTTTATCTATCCCTTTGCCCGAATAACGAACACAATTCCCATAAAAGGGCTGGGCTCCGTTAGGGATTTGATAAAGGCGCTGCGGGAGGCTCGCGAGGAGATCCGCCAAGGCGGGCTGGTCTGCATCTTCCCAGAAGGTCAGATGACGCGGTTGGGAATGATGCTGCCATTCCGCCGCGGTTTTGAGCATATCATGCGGGGAATCCAAGAGCCGATTATCCCTGCGGCGATTGACGGCGCTTATGAAACAATCTTTGCGCTGCCGGGCGGTCGCCGAAAACCCATCTTTTTTAATCCTCGGGCAAAAAAGCCGGTTTTGTGCGTTGTCTTCGGAAAGCCGATGCCCGCCGATACAAAACATCCGCAATTGCGCGTCGCGATTATGGATTTGATGGTGGACGCCTTTGCCATACGTAAAGAGCGCGCGCTGCCTTTGCATCTGGAAGCGGTCAACACTCTGCGCAATGGTTCGTTTGCCCAGTATAAGATGCTGGCGGGGACGATTGCACTGGGGAGGAAACTCCGCCGCAAATGGCAGGACGATGAAAATATCGGCATCTTGCTTCCGCCGTCCGCAGGCGCGGCAGCAACGAATCTTGCCGCAACATGGTCGGGGCGCATCCCCATCAATCTGAACTACACCGCCGCCGCTGCCGTTATCGAGGAAATCTGCGCCAATGCGGGCATCCGCCTTATTATCACATCGCGTTTGTTCATGAAAAAAATCAAAATCGCCCTCCCCGCAAAATGCGATATTGTTTACCTTGAAGATATTCGAAACGAAATCTCATTCTGGGATACATCCAAAGCCTTTTTTCATATTTTTATCCGGCAAAAAACCAACTCGTTTGATAAACTGCTTGGCAGAAAAAAATCCGCATCAATGGACGATGTTGCCACGATTATTTTTTCCAGCGGCAGCACCGGCGCGCCCAAAGGCGTGGAACTCACGCATTGGAACATCTGGGCAAATGTCGCATCGGCTTATCACATGGTGGATTTTCCGCCTGATGGATGCCTGCTGGGCATTCTTCCATTTTTCCACTCGTTCGGAAACACAGTGGCGCTCTGGCTGCCGATGCTGACAGGGTTTCGGGTGATATACCACCCGAACCCGCTTCATGGGCGCGAGATAGGAGAGCTTGTGCAGAAACATAAAATCACGCATCTTTTCGCAACGCCCACCATTTTGAACATATACACGCGGCGCGTCCAGCCGGAGCAATTCGGTTCGCTCCGCATGGCGCTGACCGGCGCGGAAAAGCTGCGCGCCAACGTCTCAGAGGCGTTTGAAAAACGATTCGGCATCCGCCCGATAGAAGGCTACGGCGCAACGGAATGCTCCCCCATCGTCTGCCTCAACACACCCGATTTCCGCCAACCGTCCTTTTATCAAAAAGGCGTGAAATATGGAACGGTCGGGCATCCCGCACCCGGCGTGACGGTGCGCGTTGTTGACCCGGAAACCGGCGCGCCGCTCGGCGTCAATGAACCCGGAATGCTGCATGTTCGCGGGCATAATATCATGCACGGATATTACCATCTGCCGGAAAAAACCGCAGAGGTTATGAAAGATGGGTGGTATGTTACAGGGGATATTGCGCAGATTGACGAAGAAGGGTTCATCACCATCACAGACAGGCTTTCGCGATTTTCCAAGATTGGCGGCGAGATGGCGCCGCACATTCGGATCGAAGAGACGCTCCACAACGCCATCGGCGCAACCGACATGATTTTTGCGGTAACCGGTGTTCCCGATGAAAAAAAAGGCGAACGGCTCGTTGTTTTATATGCCGCACGGGAGGAGAAAGCGCGGCGGGCAGCGGAGGAGATTCAGAATATGGGGCTGCCGCCGCTCTGGATTCCCAAATGGAGCGACTTTTTCCGCGTGGAAGCCCTGCCGATTTTAGGAACGGGCAAACTCGACCTGCGCGCCATAAAAGCGATGGCTCTTTCCCTTGCCGGCGCAAAAAAATAAAAAAACATTTTAAAGAATTTTTAATAGATTGGCGCCAAATAACGCGGTTTATTAGGGAAGCGGAAAGGCGATTATTTCAACTTCATCAACGCCGATAGCGGCATCCGATGGCGCAAGCGCGTCAAGGTTGATGAGTTCAACGGCTATCCCCAGATGCTCGCCTGCGCCCTGCCGGTTGTGGAAAAAAGCGTAATAATCATTCAAGACATAAACGGCGGTTCCCTCCGAACTCGGCTGCTCATATTTTCGCCAGACGGGCGATTGAAACACGGCGACGGCGTGATTATTCGGATGGTCATACGCGCGAATCCGCATGGTCGGCGCCGCTACGGCTTTTGCGGGATCGCCCGCTCCGCCGGCTCGCGCGCGCAATTGATATAGCGCATCCCGCCGCAGGCTCAATTCGGTTTGGCTATTTTGCCAAAAACCGTAGCAATTGGTATTGCCCGCGCTGCGCATTATTAAAAATCCGCCGCTCTCTTCCCAGCTGAAATCAGGGGCGTCAAAAGCGCCGAGCGCCGGCGAAGGCGTCCACATTTCATGCCCGCTATCAAATGTGTAAAGATGGCGGCTCAGCGGCTCACCCAAAGATTCTATGGGGAATCGCTCGACTTCAACATAACCTAAAACAAGTTTTGCCGATTCGGCGTCCGTCAGATTGGCAACGTTCATCACATCAAAGGAGAGCGCGCCGTTAACGCCGGGCGCAAGGGCATCGCCCTGCGGTTGAAAATAAAGGTCGTAATCCTTGAAGGCGGCGCCGCAGGAAGATTCGCCTGCATCGTTGCTGTTAATGGTAAGGGAGTCGCCCTGCATAAAGTTGGAAGCGTTGTGGCGGATGCGGAATGTGGGCGTGCGCGCGGGGTCGGGCTGGTCGCTGCGAATGCCGAACCGCGCGCGGTAAAGGGTGTTGGGCTCGGCATACTCAATTGCGCCTTCCTTATACCAAAACCCGTATGTGTTCGATGAGTTGACCTGCATTTCAAGACATCCGCCCGCGGCGCAATAATCGGGCGGCTCAAAAGGCGGTATCTCTCCCGCGCTTTTCCAATCCGCAAAAATTGAGGGGCGGGCGTCAAGGATGCGGACGTCGTCAATCCACCATCCAATTTCATCATTCAAATCGCCGGAGGAAAAAACATGTCTGAAACGAAACCGCACATGAATGCGCCGTCCGCGCCATTTGCCCAGAGAAAGGCAGTCCGTCCGCCACGGATAATAAAACATTTTATACGATGCAATACTCTCCCAGTTGGCAGCCCCCTCCGCTCGAACTTCAACCAAGCCTTCATTGGTCAAACGTTGAAAACCAAAAAATTCATTTTGATGCCGGAAAAAAAGATAGGGAGCCGCGCAAACGGTCAGATCAATCAGCGGCGAAACAGCGTCATCAATCAGCGGATATTCGCCCATTCGTTCAGGATGAAACAAAAATCTGCTGCCGTTGGCGGCAAGGCTGGGCGATGTGGCAACATCCCAAAATCCCGGCATCAATTGCCAATCGGGCGCGCCGTTTTCAAAATCCTCCAGCCAAATAAGCTCAGCGGGCGCGGTGCGCGCGGTCAAAGGGATGGAAACAGGCGAAACATTCCCGCCTTCATCAAGACTGCGCGCGGCAAAATAATAAAGGGTATCCGGCTCGAGTCTGTCCGCGTTAATCGTTTGCCATCTTCCCTGCGGCGCCCCCTGCGGGAGAATGGCGGGGATGCGGACGGCGTTCCACCAATTTTCTTCGCTGATGGGCGCGGTCGAGTATCGCCACTCCACAATGCGCGCCAGTTCCTCCGGAGCGTCATCAAGGGGCAGCTCAAAAGAGAACGTTGCCGTTGTCAGCCCGACTCCGTCTATGCGGGCGTTTGCCGCCGGCTGCGGCGGAGAGCCATCTTCCGCAAACAGGGCGGGGAGATTGAGCAAACCCTGCGAGAGGGAAATATCCGAAAGATACGCAACCGGCTTTGCGCTGCCGATGAAAAGATTTCGTATATATTCAGGGGAAAGGCTGCCGCGTTCGGAAAGGAGAAGCGCCGCAGCGCCTGCCGCATGGGGCGCCGCCATTGACGTGCCGCTGAGAGTCCCATAAAGCGTGGGCTGGGGATAGGCGCTGTAAATCATATCACCGGGCGCGCATATATGCACAAAAGGTCCAAAATTTGTGTTTGTATATTTGAATCCATCCTTTGTGGAGCCTCCGACTGTGATTATGTTGGGGAGGTCAAAGGCACCGGGATACATTGGATTTTCCGTCGTATTGACCTTTTCGTTGCCCGCCGCCGCAATTAAAAGGATGCCGCGTCTGCCGCATTCGGCGATGGCGTCGCGCATCGCCAGCGAAGGAGTTGAACCGCCCCAGCTGGCGTTAATCACATGAACCTTTTGACCCAGACCAAGGATGTAATCAAAAGCGGGCAAAATCTGTTCATCGGTCGCCTCGCGCCCTTCGAACGTCTTGATTGTGAGGAGCGAGACGTTCCAGTTGACGCCGCAAATTCCGATGCCATTATTTCCCGCCGCGCCGATGATGCCGGAGACGTGCGTCCCATGCCCCAGATTGTCATAAGGGAGATTGTTGTTGTTGGCAAAATCCCAACCCATGTCGTCATCTATAAAACCGTTGCCGTCGTCATCCGTATCGTTATTCGGAATTTCAAGCGGGTTCGTCCAGATGTTGGGGATGAGGTCGGGGTGGGTGGGGTCAATGCCGGTGTCAATAACGGCGACAACAATATCCGGCGAGCCGGTTGCGATGTCCCATGCGGCGGGAGCATCTAAATCGTATTCCGGCTTGTTCTCGTTATAGAGCGCCCACTGCCATTTGAAAAATGCCGGGTCGTTGGGGAACACATCAAATAATTGAATGCGAACGGGCTTTTGAACTTTTTTTACACCGGGAAGATGGGCGATGGCATCCGCGAAGGTTTCATCGGACATCCCCTTTGGCGGCGACCACGATTCCCAGCCAATATGCGAAAAAGAGCGAACATGCGCCGCCCCCTTGCGCATGAGCAGGGTGCGCGCCTCCGCGCCTTTGCCTTCTCCCGCCGGCTCCAGTTTAACCAGCACCGCCGCATTCGATTCAAAAAAAAGCAATAAAAGAAAATTGGTTGCCAACAAAAAATGGATAAGCGGCTTGTTCATAATTTCCAATAAATTTCTTTTTTGTTGCACCAAAGGACAACACACCAAAGGAGAGCCGTCCAGAGGAGTCCGGCATAGACGCCGCTCCATCCGGCTTGATTGCCGAAGAATTCAAGGAAGCCCAGCGCGCGGATAAATATCCGCACCACCGGCTGCATGAAGTATGCAAGGAGGGCGTTCGCGCCGAACACATTCAGCGGAAACGCCCACGCCTTGAACCCGCCAATGTCTATGATTGCGTAAAAAAGCAAAAACGTGAGCGCGCCGATGCCGGAGGTGAAAATGGAATAGGAAGGCGAGACATAATCCTTGTTCATCGGCGCTTGATAAAGATGAAGCAGATAGCCCGCCGCGGAAAAAACAATTCCCACAATCAGGCTCTGCCGAATGATTTTTCTCCGGTCGCGTGTGACGATGGCATCGCCCAGAAGCGTGCCTGCTATAGTGCAAAGTCCGTAAGAGATGGAAGCCCACGGCGTGCAGTGGACGGTCAGCGGACGGAGCGGATCGCCCGAAAGGTTGCCGATGGTTAAAAAAGGACGGCTCTTGTCGCCCAGTTCCAGCCACCAATTAAATTTCCATGACATAAAGGCATGGAAGGCGGCGATGGCGGCGATGGCAACCCAACGCCCCTTTGCAGGCAAACGCATAAATGCCGCGCCCATGAAATAGGAGACACCGATGGCTTGCAGAATGCCCCACCAGTAGGAGGTTTTTAAGATGAGCGAGATATAGATAACGCCCGCAAGAATCAAAAGCAGCGTGCGCGTCCCCACATGTTTCCACCAAGCCATCCCGCGCCGCTGTTTGCTCAAAGGGATGCACAGCCCCACAATAAAAACAAAAAACGGGGCGACAAGGTCTGTGAATGTGCAGCCGTTGCCTATGCCGCGGAACTCCGGCTGCGCCGCGCCGGGGCGATTTATCGCGATGATGGCGTCGCCTTTGGCAAGGGGTTTGGCGTGGACAACTTTTGCTTTTTCGTATGTTTTTTCAATATTGCCTTTTTCATCCAAAAGGGCAACGTTATAAACGGTATTGGAAATCTTAGATTCGATTTTTGCATTGCGATAAATGGCGGAGTGTTTTTTGCCCTCCCAGAATGCCCACTCCCGCGCGTCGCCATCTTCCCCCGCATGTTTGAATGTGGAGACAGGTGCGCTATTGAAATGCGGAAAGGTGAGAGGGAGGTTGCGGTATCCCGCTACCTGAATGACGAATAACATGGCAAGGATAGTAAAACCGCGAAAGGCGTCTATGGACTCGATGCGCTTTTTGGGTTGCGCAAGCAAGCCGGGCGTTTGTGGCTGGCTCATGGTTTTTCTCCTTATTTCTCGCGCCAAGGCTCGATGGCGGTTATCACGCCATCCATGTCTGTGGTATAGACGATTTTATCGCCGGCAACGGCAACTCCGGACATAACATACAACTTGGGCGTTACCTGATATTCCCATCGCACCGCGCCGGATTGTGCGTCAAGGGCATAAAGGCGTCCGGAATTGGTGCACACATAAAGGACGCCGTCCTTTTCCATCGGCGAGACGGGGATGCGCCCGGCGGTAACTTTAGATTCCCAGATATCGGCGCCTGTGTCGGCATTGATTTTTTTGACTGGCTCGCTCAGTCTGCGCAGATAAAGGGCTTTTCCATCAGCCGAAAGCGCAAGCGCGGAGCATTTTTCGTCCAGAGTTTTGACGTATGAACCGTCAAGCGCGTATTGTCCGGCAATATAACCGCGGTCTGTCAGATATATTGCGGCATCGGTCGCGGCGGGACCGTTATCGGCAGGGGCGTAGTAGGTGTTGACGCGGCTTTGGTTTTTGGGTCCCGGCTTTTTCCAAATCATCTTGCCGTCCTTGCGGTTCAGGCAATAAAGGTAACCATCCCACGCGCCGAAATATACGCGGTCGCCCCGAACAAAGGGTTGGGATTCCACGCATAGCCGAGCGTCGCTGTTAGTCCAGACAGGTTTTCCCGATGCGGCATCAAGGGCGATAAGACGGGCGTCGTTTGTTCCAAAATAAACCGTACCGTTTTCATCCACAACCGGGGATGAATAAATGGCGACACCGACATCATAAGTCCATTTCACTTCTTTTGCGGGGGTAAGGGCATAGAACTTTCCATCGCCCGCGCCGAAGAGAATCAGATTCTGCCATGCGGCGGCGGAGGCAAGGATTTCCGCGCCGGCATCAAACGACCATTTCAATTCACCCGTTTCGGCGTTCACCGCGTAAAAAAAGCCGTCATTCGAGCCGGCATAAACCACGCCGCCAAGAAGAAGCGGCGCGGCTTTTGACGCCCCGTTCATCCGAAAACGCCATTTCCCCTGCCCCATTTTTGGCGCGAGCGGTTTATCAACAATAAACTGCAGACTCTTCTCAAACTTTTTTTCGGCGGCATCCGTAATATTAACCCGCATATTGTGAACGCCGTTGCATAAAGAACCGACGGCGACATTGCCGTGGATGCGGGAATTTTTTATGTTCAGCTCTCCGGTTGTATCGTCATCCAAAATGAAGGAGGCTTTAACGGCGGGCGCGGCATGGGCATGATATTCGATATCAAGGGGCAGATATCCATCGCCGACTATCAAATCTTCGGAAGGGGAGCGGACAATTATCTCCGGATATGGCTCAGAGGGAAAGATTTTTTTCTGAACAAGCGCCTTTGTAGCGCTTGTTTCCGAGCATAATTTATAAGCCGCATAAAGTTCGTTGTTTTTCACATACACAATATTAAAGCCTTCCGTCCGCGCCTTGCCGGCGGCAAAGGGGGAGCCGCCCTCTATGCCGTCCAGTCCCCAGAAATTATGCTTCACAGCCTGATGTCCGTGCCCGTCCAGAATCAATGCGATATTGTGTCCGCGCAGGCAATCTACAAGGCGGGCGGGATCGTAAGGAGAACAAAATTCGTTGCTATCCAACGGATGATGAAAATAGACAAACACAGGCGTTTGAGGATTCACTTTTTTTAAATCGTTTTGCACAAAAAGGATAACCTCTCTGCCGAAGGAGGGAACCGGGTCTTGCAATGTGGCGCTGGAAAGTCCGATAAAATGGCAACCGCCGTAATCAAAGGAATAATTCATTCCGCCGTATTTTTTGCGCATATACGCCATATCGCTGACCCACGTGTTGTCATGATTGCCCGGAACGTAATAAAACTCGCCTTTGAACCCCTTGAAATATTCTTTCACAATTTGCTGCGTTACGCCCGCAAAACCGAACTCGGACACATCTCCGGTATGGATGATGAAAGAAGGCGCGGGGGCGGTCGTTTTATAAGCGGGCATTTCAACGTTGCCAAGGTTTTTGATGGTGCTGATGCAGGCATAGCTGCGCAGGTTGTCCCATTGTTGCGGCATTTCAAAGCTATAAGAAATATGCGAGTCGCTCACATGGAGAAACGAAAACTCCCCGACGGGCGGCTGCGCCGGCAGCATAAGAGCCGCGGCGATGAAATAAGCGGCAATGATAATGAGTCTGATGTTCAATTTTTCCTTCATTGTTTGATCCTTTCCGCATGCACTCGGTTTGGCGGTGGGTTTGCATGCTTAAAACGGAATATCCAGAATTTATTATTCTTCTACAACTGCGAAAAATTACAATTCAACATGTTTCCCCAAAGAAGCCGAATAATTTTTTCGATTAAGTAAACCTTTTTTGATTTTTCTCGACAAACATATCAGGAGTTAATCTGAGATTATAAGAGGGGGCGCGGGAAATATCAGCGATGCCGCACTCTTTCTTTCGCCAAAAAAAGCAAGGCTCAACCCTTTCTTTTCCCGAATCGCGGCGACGCTCTTCCACCCGGCACGCCGCGATTTCTTTTTGAGTCTGCCGCTCATAACGTTCTTGATTTTCTACGGACATATCTGATTGCGTTATTAACTGAATCTGGAAAAAAACTGTTTCATAAAAACCTTTTCGTGGAGGTATCCGCATGGAGCGTCTGGCAAGTTTGTGGGGCGTCATTTTCTTGGTTGGGCTGGCGTGGGTATTTTCGCGCAATCGTCGGAAGTTTCCATGGAGAACGGCGCTGATGGGCATTGCGTTGCAGATTGTCATCGCCTCCTTTTTTCTGCAGTCGAGCGCGGGAAGTTTTGCTTTTCAAAAAATCAACATCCTTGTGGATAAGACGCTTTCGCATGGGCGAAAAGGGGCGGAGCTGATTTTCGGCGCTCTTGCCGTGCCGCCCGGACAGACCGGCAGCAGCGGCGAGCAATCGCTCGGCTTTTTCCTTTTTTTTCAGGGATTTCCGATTATCATCTTTGTGGCTTCGGTGATGTCCATTCTATATTATGTGGGCATTATGCCTCGGGTGGTGGGATTCTTCGCATGGGTTTTCAGCCGTTTGTTAAAAACATCCGGCGCGGAATCGCTGGTCACGGCAAATAATATTTTTACGGGGATTGAATCAGTTTTTGGCGTTCGCCCCTATTTGCAAAAGATGACCATGTCCGAGCTGCATCTGCTTTTGACGGCGGGAATGGCGACGCTGGCTTCGTCTGTGCTGGGATTTTATACGCTGATACTCAAGGAACAGATGCCCAACATTGCGGCGCATCTTATTTCCGCCTCGCTGCTCTCCGCGCCGGCGGCGGCTGTGATGGCAAAGGTGCTATATCCAGAGGAGGAACAACCGCTGACGCTGGGCAAAAGCGTCCGCGTCGGGCGCGATATTTTCACATCGGAGGGCGCGCCGCCGGCAAGCATCATGGACGCCGCGCTTCAAGGGGCTATGGAAGGCGTGAAATTAATCATCGGCATCTGCGGGCTTTTGATTGCGTTCCTCGGCATTCTCTCGCTTGTCAACGCCGTTATCGGTTATGGCGGGACGCGTCTGGGCGTGCAGGGGCTTTCGATTGAACGGATGTTGAGCTGGTTATGTTATCCGATTGTGCGGATGTGCGGGTTGAACGCGGCGGAATCGGAAACTGTGGCGCGCCTCTGGGGTTTGCGCGCCGTCGCAACAGAGGTGCCCGCCTATATTCAACTGGGCGATGCTATAAAGGCGGGCTTAAGCCGGCGCGCTGCGGTGATTGCCGCTTATGGATTATGCGGATTTGCGCACGTGGCGGCGATGGCGATATTCGTGGGCGGGACGGCGGCGCTGGCGCCGGAGCGGCGGAAGGATTTGGTGGCGTTGGGACCGCGCGCGCTTTTGGCGGCGAACCTTGCCTGTTTCCAAACAGCCGCTGTTGCGGGCTTGTGCCTCTCCGCCAAATACTCTCCGCTGCTGGGCGGATAAAGGATATATCAATCATTCAAAGACGGTTTGTGTTTCAGCCATGAGGGATGAGTGAGTCCGTATTTGCGGACGCGGCTGTTCATGCGGTCAACGGAGATGCCGAGCAGGTCGGCGGCTTTTTTCTGATTCCATCCGGCGCGCTCCAGCGCCTGACGAGTCAAGTCCTCCTCCAGCTGGTCTAAGTGCACGCCCTGCGGCGGCAAGATGACCGTTCCGCTGCGCCCGGGCTCGAGCGCCAATCCGCAAGAAACCAGATCCGCCGCCGTGATTTCCTCCCCCGGCGCGCGAATCACAAGCCGCTCTATGATATTTCGCAATTCGCGCACGTTGCCGAGCCAAGGATGGGACATGAGCCGGTCGAAGGCGCGCGGCTCCAATTTTTTGACGGGCTTATTATAACGGCGGCAAAAAAACGAGAGGAAAAACCGCGCCAGCGGGGCGATATCTTCGCGGCGTTCCCGAAGCGGAGGGATGACAATAGGATAAATATTCACACGATAATAAAGGTCTTCTCGAAAACGACCCGAGCGCGTTTCCTGAAATAAATCCTTGTTTGTGGCAAAGAGGAACCGGCAATTGACTTTGATTTCCCTTGTGCCGCCAAGGCGGGTGAATGTCCGATTTTCTAAAACCTTTAAGAGTTTGCCTTGAGAGTTGCGCGACAGTTCGGAGATTTCATCCAGAAAAAGACTGCCGTTTTCCGCCAATTCAAATTTGCCTTTGCGCATGGCGTCCGCTCCCGTGAACGCCCCTTTTTCGTGCCCGAATAATTCAGATTGAATCAAGCTGTCATCCGGCAGAGCGGCGCAGTTCACATCCACAAACGGACCGGCGTGTGCGCCACGCAAATGGTGCAGCGCCCGCGCCACGAGCTCCTTGCCCACGCCCGTTTCGCCCATAAGAATCACCGAGACCGCCTGACGCGATAGGTCGGCAATCTCCTGTTTGATGCGCTGGATGGCTTCGCTCTCGCCGATAAATTCGTTGAACTCATTGGACTGCGCCAGCTGGTCGCGCAGGTATCGGTTTTCCGTCCGCAGACGTTCCTGTTCGAGCGCCTTTTTCAGACGAAGGACTATTTCCGGACGTTCCGATTCCTTTGTGATGTAATCGGCGGCGCCGAGTTTCATGCAGGCGACTGCGGTATCCACAGAATTGACTGAGGATAACGCCACGATGGGGACGTCCGGCTCCACGCCGGGATGACCTTCGCGGCGGATAATCTCGATCAAATCCATACCGTTGAGGTCGGGCATTTTGACGTCGGTGATGATAAGGTCAAAAGAGGCGCGGGCAAGGGTTTCGAGCGCGGCTTTACCGCCAAAGGCAATCTCCACCTCAAAGCCGTCCATTTCAAGATTCCGCCCAAGCCGGCGAGCATACGCTTCATCATCCTCAACAAGCAATATGGCGGGTTTGTCTTTCATATTTATATTTTTTGCGCTTCCTTTTCGTTTTGAGAATGAACGGGCAGAACAACCGCAAACTTTGCGCCTTTGCCGGGAGCGCTTTCAACGCGCAATTCGCCCTTCATGTCATCCACAATATTTTTGGAGATAAAGAGCCCGAGTCCGGAGCCTTCCTCTCCGCCGGTTTCTCCGCCCCGCGTGCTGAAAAACGGATTGAAAATCTTTTTTATCAACTCGGGCGGAATGCCGGGACCCGTGTCGGTTATTTCAACATGAATCGCGCCGTCTTGAAATGCTGTGCGTATGGCGAGTTTCCCGCTTCCTTTCATCGCCTGAAATGCATTCAGAATCAAATTGGAAAATAGTTGAATCAGTCTGGTCGGGCGGGCTAACAGGGCGGGTAGTTTTTCCGCCAAATCAAAAACCACTTCCGAGCTTCCGCATTCATAGCGCACAAGGCGGCAGGCGCGTTCCAAAATTTCATTCACATCCACAAACTCCTCGCCGCCCTCGCGCGCCTTCACAAACCGTTCCAACCCCAAATCCCGCAGGATGTTGAAAAAAAGTTCCACCTGTTCCTGAATGCTTCGCGCCGCCGCCCGCGCCGTTTTTTCATCGGGCTGGCGCTCCATGTCCTGCGCCTCCTGCTTGATGTTCAAAACAGGTTTTTTAATATCGTGGAGGATGTTGGCAGTGAGCATTCCTGCAAGGGCAAGGCGTTCCAGACGGATTAATTCGCGCCGGCGTTCATCAAGGGCGAATGAGGTTTCCGTGATGACCCGCTCCTGCGTGTGGACGCGCCTGTAAAAGGAGACAAGCGAGAGTATTAGCAGCAGGGAAAAAGCCGCCGCTGCCGCCCGCACGCTTACAATGATGTTATTATTCGGTTCAATATAAAGATAGCCCCAAACATTTCCATTTTCCTCAAGCGGCGCCCGAATGAGGCGTTTTAAGTTTTTTTTCCGAGGCGGCAGAAGCGTTTCGTAATGAAAGGGGAAAACGATATGCTCGCCGCGTCCGGCAATTATTTTTGAAACATAGATATCTTTGATGAAAGGATTTTTGCGGATTGTTGCCGCAAGCGTTTTAAGCCCGTCGGAAGAGATGCGGACATTATCCGGATTTTTCAGCACGAGTTCCCGACTTAAAAGAGTGGCGGCATTTTCAAAGGCGATGCGGCGGTCGGAAACTATCTGCCGTTCAAGATATATAAGCACGGCAAGACCAAACACCAAAATCAACACCATGAGTCCATAAAGCCACGAATTCTTGCGCTCGGCGCGGTCTCTTTGAACGTTATCCACCATGATGAAAAGGTGATAAAACAACGCCCGATGGGAGTCAAGACAACAAAGGAATGATTCAAAAATATAAGTTGCCGTATTCGGCAAGCCGCTTTATTTTCGCATCAGCAGATGCCCAGTTATCAGGAGGCGCAAAACGCGCATCCCAAAATCAGGACAGCTGCATTAAAGCCAAATTGTCGCCGCATGAATAAGACCTAATAAACGTTCATCACGTCCGATAATCGGCGTTGATTTTAATATAATCATAGGTGAGGTCGCACGTCCAGCACATGGCGGAAGCCGCGCCGTTTTTGAGGTCAATGGCAATTGGCACTTCCCTATTTTCCATAACGCGGCGCAAATCTTCTTCCGATTTGACCTGCGGCGCGCCTTTGGCAAAAAGAAGCACGTCGCCCATGTGAACGGTTATTTTATCGGGAATAAAAGCCGCGCCAGAGTTGCCGACGGCGCAGATGATTCGCCCCCAGTTTGCGTCACGCCCAAAGATGGCGGTCTTGACCAGATTGGAAGTTGCCACAGCTTTAGCGGCGCGTTGGGCATCTTTTTCGTTGCGGGCGCCGGCTACGTTGATGCGGATAACTCGAGTGGCGCCTTCGCCATCTTCGGCAATCATGCGGGCGAGCGCCTGACAAATATCCGTCAAAGCAGATTGGAAAATTTCATAATCCCTGCCCGATGAGGCGATGGTTTTGTTGCCCGCCCGTCCGTTGGCAAGAATAAGAAGAGTGTCGTTCGTGCTGGTGTCGCCATCCACAGTCACGCAATTGAAAGAGAGGGCGACAGCGCGCTTGCCCGCCTTGCGGAGAGCCGCGCCGGAGATGGCGGCGTCCGTTGTGATAAAAGCGAGCATGGTCGCCATTTGCGGATGAATCATGCCCGAGCCTTTTGCTATGCCTAAAAAAGCGATGGTGCGCCCGCCGATTTCAAGGTCAAGCGAGGCGATTTTCATCTTTGTGTCGGTGGTCATGATAGACTCGGCGGCGTCTCGAAATCCATTTGGGCTAAGCCCTTGCGCTGTCATGTTGACGCCTGCGGAGATTTTTTCCATAGGCAGATAGGGACCGATGACGCCGGTGGAGGCAACGAGAACATTTTCTGTTTTGCACCCCACAGCTTTTGAAACAAGGCGCGCCATTTCGCGGGCGTCGGCAAGCCCCTTTTTTCCCGTGCAGGCATTGGCGCATCCGCTATTGATTGCGATGGCGCGGATGCCGGAGGATTTTTTCAGATGCTGTCGGCAGAGTTCAACCGGCGCGGCGGCAAAGGCATTCTGCGTGAAAAACCCCGCCGCCTGACAGGGCGAATCTGAAACGATAAGGGCAAAATCTTTTTTGCCGCTTTTTTTGATGCCGCAGATAGCGCCCGCGGCGGAAAACCCCTTTGGAACTTTTATCTCTTCCATCGAATCTTTTCCTTTCTACACCAAAAGACCCGCGGTTTCTTCAAAATCATAAAGGATGTTCAAACATTGGACGGCTTGACCGGATGCGCCTTTTAAAAGATTGTCAATGGCGCTTACAAGGATGAGGCGTCCCGTGCGCTTATCCAGTTTCATACCGATGTCGCAATAATTGGTGCAGGCGACTGTTTTAGTGGCGGGAGTCTGCCCTTCAGGCAGGACGCGCGTGAACGGTTCGCCGCGGTAAAATTTTTCATAAAGGGAGCGAATCTCCGGCTCGCCGACATCCTTTTTCATATTGATGTAAATCGTGCTGAGGATGCCTCTGTCCATCGGAGTCAGATGAGGAGTGAATTGGACGGCAATCGGCTCGCCCGCTAAAAGCGAGAGTTTCTCTTCGATTTCCGGCGTGTGGCGGTGGGCGGCGATGGAATAGGCGCGGATGCTTTCGTTGCAGGAGACGTAATGCGTGACCGGCGTTGCGGCTCTGCCCGCTCCGGAAACGCCCGATTTGGAATCTGCGATGATGGAGGCGCGGTCAATCCAGTCAGTTTGCATGAGCGGCGCGCATGCAAGGATGACGCTGGTGGGATAGCAGCCGGGGTTGCCGATGATGCGCCCTTTTTTGATTTTTTCTCGGTTGAGCTCCGGCATCCCATAAACCGCCTGTTTATTGAGCTCGGCGGCGATGTGTTTGATGGCGTAGGTTTTTTCATAAACGCTCAAATCCTCAAAACGGAAATCGGCGCTCAGGTCAATGACCGTCTTGCCCGCGGCGCATAATGGAACGGCATAATCCTGCGCCGCCTTGTGCGGCAAGGCGAGGAAAAACGTCTCCGCGCCGCTGATAAGACTCGGGATGTCCGCCGGCGTGAAATTCAGATTGGTGCGCCCTCGAAATTCGGGGAAACAATCCAGAAGCGGCTCCGGTTGATCCAATTTATCCGCCAACGCCACAAGTTCGACTTTGGGATGCCGCAAAAGAATGGCAATCAATTCGCGGGCGGCGTATCCTTTTGCTCCAATGATGGCAACTTTCAATGCGCTCATATTTTACTCCCTACTATTTTTTCTTGCTTCTAAAATCATCTTATCGTCTTTTGCAATATGCCGCTGTTTTTCTATCCAGTATTCAGCCGTGCGCTGGGCGTTGAGTTCCTCAACCGTTTTCCCCTGCTGCTCCACCCATGTGTAATATTTGAGATTATGCCAGCGTTCGCGCGCGTCGCGGGTGCCTTCGGAAATCCAGTCGGTTTTTTGTCCATGAAAAATCGAGACAACGCGCGTGGCGGCTTCCGCCTCATCCATTTTGCCGTATTGCTCGGTCATCTGCTCCATGACGGAATGGTAGCGATCCAACGAATCCGTGCAGATGGTGACGATGGGGTCGTTCTTTCCGAGCCCGTAGAATTTTGCCGTCTTGATGGCGCCCAGCACATTGCAAACGCCGCTGATGCCGAAGATTTGGGACATCATGCAGGCGTCCTCGCTGCCGACGCCAAAGCGGCGCGTTAAAGCGTTCAAGCCCGCCTCTTCTGTGAGAAGCTGCAAACCCTTTTTGCACTCGACATCATCAAGGCACATGATGGCGTCCATGTTCTTGACGTTGTGAATCCACGTGACATGTTTGTCGCCGATTCCCTGAATATCATGCGCGCCGTAACCGTTATTAAATAGCGTTGGGCATTGAATCGGTTCCAACCCCACAATCTTGTGGTCTTGCCAGACCTGTTTCAGACGGTCGCCCGCGGCGATGGTGCCGGCGGAGCCCATAGCGGAGCAAAAGGCGGCGATACGCCCGTTTCCGATGCCCCGCTTTTTCAGCTCATCGGCAAGCTCAACAATTGTATTGCCTGTAACATAATAGTGAAAGCGGTAATTTCCCCAAACCTCAAACTGATTCAGAATGCGGATATTGGGGCTGCTGCGCCGCAACTCGTGGCATTTATCGTAAATCTCTTTGACGTTGGACTCGCAGCCGGGCGTCTGAATCAACCTTGCGCCGTAACATTTTATCTTCTCAAAACGCTCGGCGCTCATGCCCAAAGGCAGGATGACGATGGAGTCGAACTTCATGCGGCAGCCAACCCATGCCCCGCCGATGCCATAATTGCCCGTGCTGGGCCAAACAAGCGTGTGGCGCGCCGGGTCAACCTCGCCCAGGAGCTCCAGGTCCACCAAAACGGAATACGCCGCGCCGACCTTATGGCTGCCGGTAGGAAAATCCTTCGCATAAAGAACCACGATGGGCGCCTCCACGCCGGTGAGTTCCTTTGGCAGAACCTGATAATTAATCTGATTCTCCGCATTTTTCCATGTGATATTGAAAAGATTTATCGGGTCGAGCGGGTCTTCCGTCAGCGCCTTGAGCGCCCGTTTGCGTATATCCGGTTCTATCTTCGAAGGATTGAGCATCTCCTCAAAAGTCGGACCCAGAACAAGGTTTTTATTTTGCACGTCGGGACTCCTTTTTAATCAAAAAACATAAGAGGATTCCACTTACTTTGGCGGGGCAATCATCGTCAAACAGATTCTTAATTCAGAATCAGTTGCTTTAACATCTTCAAAAAATTTTGGGGTGGGATGAATTTAGAATATCCTTGCATCCGCCGTTGAAGCCAATATAAGAAAAAATATAACTTTGAAGAATAAGGGTATATTTTGACATGCGCGGATACATATAAAATTTTGCACGATTCCATGGTAGATTTCTTCCGCGTTTTCAACGATGCTCTTTTAAAAAATTTCATAAACACGTCCGCAGTTATTTGAGTATTGATTAACTGCCATCTTTATTTAATGAGGGGAAACAATGGGCGAGCCTGCTATCGGTATTATCATTGGGAGCAAATCGGACTGGCATCTGGTGGAAAAAGCGCTGGAGGCTGTTGCGGAATTGAATCTGCGCTGTGCCGCGCGCATCGCATCGGCGCATCGAACGCCGGAAGCCGTCATGCGCTGGATAAAGGAAGCGGAAGAGGCGGGCGTTCAGGTATTTGTCGCCGTCGCCGGAATGGCTGCCGCCTTGCCCGGCGTTGTGTCGGCGCAGACGCTTCTGCCCGTCATTGGCGTTCCCGTCGAGGCGGACGCATTGCGCGGACAGGACGCCCTTTATTCCATCGTGCAGATGCCGCCCGGCATCCCGGTCGCCGCCGTGGGAATCAATAGCGTCCAAAATGCGTTGCTTTTGGCGGCGGAGATTATTGCCCTCCATGATTGCGAACTCCGCAAGCGTCTGGTGGCGTTCCGCAAAAACCGCATGGATAAAATCGAGACGGATCAGCAGGAGTTGATGAGCCGTTTCCCTCATCTGGCGCTGAATCCCGCGCCCGCAAAAGTGCAAGAGAAACCCAAAGCCGCTCCAGTTGCGCCGCAGCCAAAGCCCGCGCCTGCGTCTATTATCTCAAAAAGACCCAATATCCCCGCCGCATCGCCCGCGCCTAAAAGCAGACAAATCCTCCGCGTTGATCCCGATAACCCCTCCTTTGAGGCAATCGAACGCGTGGCGGATGCCATTTTGGAAGGAAAGATTGTCGCCATCCCCACAGACACCGTCTATGGTCTTGCCTGCGATTCAACCAACGAAAAAGCCGTTCATAAACTTTACGACATCAAGGGGCGCAAAGAGAGCAAGCCCATCCCCTTGCTGATTGACAGCATGAAAACGCTCAGCCGCCTTGTCCGCAAAATTCCAAAAGATGTGGAAGAAATGCTGGATGAACTCTGGCCTGGAGCGCTGACGGTCATCTTCTCCAAACCTGAGACTATGCTTTCCGCCGTTTCCAACGGCGATACTATCGGCATCCGCATCCCCGATTGCACAGTTGCGCTGGGCGTCATTAACATGGCGGCGCGCCCGCTCGCAGTCACCAGCGCCAATCCATCAGGTCAACCGCCCGCCCGCACCGCCGAACAGGTGAAGGAATACTTTGGCGGAAAAGTGGACATCATCCTTGATGCTGGAGAGATGCGTTGCGAGCTAGTCTCCACAGTCCTTTCCGTCATCAAAGAACCCTATACCATCCTGCGCGAAGGCGCGCTATCGTTTGATTCATTGCGTTATCATATAAAGAACATCAGGAAGGGATGACCCGCCGATTTGATGCGGACGTTGCATCGCGCTCCGAATCGCCGTTCATCTGCCGCCTGTGCCCCCCGTCTGCACCGGAATATTAAAGGCAAAAACGATGGACTCTTTGCGGGCGGGAAAAATTTATTCTATTTTTCTTTGCTATCCATCTCTTCAAGAATCTTGATGATGCGCCGCATGAGCGGATTGAGTCCTTCGGACTTCTCGGCGGAAATGGGCAGGGCGTCAATGCCCTCTTTTTTGAATCGGCGTTTTGCGTTCCGAACGGCGATTTCGGAGGCAATGTCCATTTTGTTCAGGACGACAATCTGCGGCTTTTTAAGAAGCGCATCGCTATACGTCCCCAGTTCAGCCATCACCATTTGATATTTTTCCCAAAGGTGGTCGAACTCTTGATTATCAAGGTCAAAGGCGACCAGATGGACAAGGAGCCGCGTGCGCTCGATATGGCGCAGGAATCGGTCGCCCAGACCCGCGCCGCGGCTTGCGCCTTCTATCAATCCGGGGATATCGGCGATGGCGATGTGTTTGCCGGATACAGGCTTTTCAAAAATACCCAGATTGGGATGAAGCGTTGTGAAAGGATAAGGGGCGATTTTTGGCGTCGCATGGGTGAGTTGAGATAAAAGGGTGGATTTGCCGGCATTTGGCAGCCCCACCAGCCCCACATCGGCGATAACTTTGAGTTCCAAAATCAAAGAGCGCTCTTCGCCGGGTGTTCCATCTTGGGCAAAACGAGGGGCGCGAACAGTTGGCGTTGCAAAGTGCTGATTGCCGCGCCCGCCCTGTCCCCCCGCCGCCGCGCAGAAACGCTGGTTTGGCTCTGTCAAATCCGCCAGCGGTTCCCCGCAATCCTCGGCGCTCACAATCGTCCCCAGCGGAACCTTGACGATAACATCCTCGCCGTTGCGACCGGTCATGTTTTTCCCGCGTCCGTTTTTGCCATGCTCCGCGCGAATTAACGGACGAATGCGCAAGTCCAGCAGCGTGGCAAGTTTGGGGTCTGCCTCAAGAAAAACGGAGCCGCCGTTGCCGCCGTCGCCGCCGTCAGGTCCGCCGCGCGGCACGAATTTTTCCCGCCGAAAGGAAACGCATCCCTTCCCCCCATCGCCGCCTTTTACGCGGATTTTCACATAATCAACAAACATCCATTTTCACCCGCTCTTCCCGTCTTTTATCCTTATACATTTTTCTTTTTTCCCCCGATTTCAATACTGCTTTTCCAGCTTCGGCTCCTGTTCCTCCGGCGGACGCCTTCGCCAGAAGGAGGCTTCGCCCGATGGAAATTTCAGCCGCAATCGGTCTCGTCCGCGGAGGCGGAACCAGAGGGCAATCGGCGTGATAATAAGATAATAAATTAAAATAAGAACCAACCGCGTGGCAAGCCAAAGAAGCGCGTTTGATACTCTGCGCGCAAGGGCATCAGCCGGCTTCAGAAGCGCGGGATGAATGGCGATTCCCGCCAAAAAATAAAGGCACAAAAATAAAGGGATGATAAAATAGTTATTGCCTCTCCAGAGCAAAAAACCGCACAGCGCAGCCAAGATGATTGCCGGGAGGATTGCCCGCCTTTTTGTTTCTTCTTGATTTCTTTTGCCAAAATTCAATTTAATTCTCTTTGTAATGCGTCAAAATGATATTGGAAAAATTTTCTTAATAAACGCCCGAATCCCGCGCAATGGGAATTTTTTAATATGAAGCCTTCCGGCAAAGTAATAATCCAGCCGAACGCGCCTTCCAAGCCGTCTCAAACTCCGCAAGAAGGCGAGGCGCCGCTTTATTTTTTCAAAACAACGCGCCGGCAGATTTACGCCCTCATCATTTTCAACCTCCTTCTCTTCATCAATACATTGCCCAATCGTTTCACATATGACGATATGGAATATATTGTCGGCAACGCCTCCATTCAGAATCCGGCAAAGATTTTAAAACTTTTTGCCGAGCCTTATCCGCCGCATCGCCCGAATCTTTCGCTATATCGTCCGATTGTGTCCCTGACCTATCTTCTTGATTGGTGCCGCAGCCTGCGCCCGAGTGAATTTGCGGATATGAATTTCAACGACCGCGCGGAAACGCCCTTCTTTCACCTCACCAACATCTTAATCCATATCGGGACTGTTCTGGCGCTTTTGTTTCTGGCGCGGCGGCTTTTAGGAAGCGAGCGAGCCGCCTTTGCCGCGGCGTTGATTTTTTCGGCGCATCCTGTTCATGTGGAGGCGGTTGCCTCGCTGGTGGGACGCGCCGAATCGCTTTGCGCCTTTTTCTTTTTACTCTCGCTGGTTGCGCATATCGGGGCGCGAAAGGAAAAACGGCTGTTTGCGCCTTTGCGCATTCTATCTTGGTTTTTTTTTGCGGCTTCCTTAATGTCCAAAGAAACCGCAGTCACGCTCCCGCCGGCGATTCTTTTAACGGATTGGTTTTTTTGGTTGCGCCAAAAAGATGATGGCGGGGAGAGGGAAAATTTCCTTTTGTTCGCAAAAAACGCCATCATCCGCCTTCTCCCCTTTACCGCAGTATTTATCCTGTATCTCATCATACGCCTCAAAGTTTTGGGCGTCATCGGCATTAATCCGGATGGGTGGTATTTCTGGAAAGAGACAACGGCGCAGCGTCTGGCGGCGATGAGCGCGGGGTCGCTGGCATACTGGCGTCTTTTAACGCTGCCTGTGGCTATGAGCCCAGATTACAATTTTCCGGTTCGCATTTGGGGTCCGTTCTGGGCGCAGCAGCCGGGCGGTTTTTTGAACGGCTGGGCGCTTGCCGGCGTCGCCGTGGGCTTCCTCTACGCGGCGCTGGCATACCGCGCCGTTAAAAACAAAAGCGCGCTCGCCTATCCCTTGATATTTTTCCCCATTGTCATGTTTCCATTTTCCAATATTATGCCATTTGGGGACTTCATCGCCGAGCGATTCCTTTACCTTCCATCGGTTTCGGTTTCTTTGGCAGCGGGTATTTTCTATGCCCGCGCCCATCAAAAAATGAAATGGCGGAAATGGGCGTTCGGCGTTTTTTGTTTTCTCATGATATTTTATTCCATTAGAACTTATATGAGAAATTTGAATTGGCGTTCCGGCGTTGCCCTCTGGGAGGCGGAGTTGCGGCTGAACCCGCGCAGCGCGGGGCGCTATTCCGCCTTGGGCGCCGAATATAGCTTAGCGCGGCGGGAGAATATTGTGAATGGAAACATCTGGCGCGAACGGGGCGATTTCAAAAAGGCGGCTCATTATCTTGAACTGGCGCGCTATTATGAGGCGCAGGCGATTAAAACCCTTGAACTTGCCATGAAAGAGGACCCGCAAACTCTTCAGAATTATTACAACTACAGCGGGCTTTGCGTGGAGATGTTGGAGCCCGACCTTGACCGCGCGGAAGAATTTCTTATGGAGGGGCTGCGATATAGCGGAACATTAGGCGAAGTCCGTTATGTCATGTATTACTATATCGGACTAATTAATCTGAAACGCGTGCCGCCGCGATTGGAAACCGCCCTCGATTTTTTCCACAAATCCGCCAATCGGCTGAAAGGCAGGCAGCTGCTTATCGCCATGAACGGCGCCGCCTCCGCTTACGCATTCATGGGACGCTACGACGAGTGTTACCAAACATTGCGGAAGATTCTCGCAATTGAGCCCGCCGATATCCTTGCCTGTCGGCGGCTTCGGCTGCTCAGGCATAAATCGGAAGGGCTTATTGAATAATCGAAAGGAACTTTTATGAATCGCACACTTTTCAACACGCTGACCTGCCTTGCGCGAATGTTAATGATTCCGGTTTGCTGTTTTCTTTTTTTCCAATGCGGCAGAATCAAAACCGTTCGCGAGACGCCCGCAGCCGGCGAACTACGCCTGCCCGCCATCTTCAGCGACAACATGGTTCTTCAGCGGGATAAAATAATCCAAATCTGGGGATGGGACGCGCCGGGGGAAAAGGTTGTAATTATTCTGGATGGGAAAACTTGGTCGGGCAAGGCGGGAAGCGACGGCAGATGGAGCGTCGCCATCGGTCCGTTAAGCGCAGGCGGTCCGTGGACTTTGAATATCTCGGACAGCATCAAAATCATCGCATTCAAAAACGTGCTCGCGGGCGAGGTCTGGGCTTGCTCGGGTCAATCCAATATGGAGATGCATATCGGAGACGAGTGGGGGAAGGTTCTCGATTATGAGCGCGAAATCGCCGAGTCCGACTATCCGCAAATTCGATTGATTACCATCCCTCATCAAATAAGTTTCACGCCGCAGCCGGATGCAAACACCGACGGGTGGGTCGAATGCAGCCCCAAAACATCGCCGTCATTTTCCGCCGCCGCATATTTTTTTGGGCGCGAGATTCACAAACGATACGGCGTGCCGGTGGGGCTCATCCACAGCTCCTTTGGCGGAACGCCGATTGAATCATGGATTAGCGCCGATTCCCTCCGCGTTATTCCCGAATTTGCATCTGATTTGGAAAAAATCGGCGGGTTGCCGCCGGACATGGAAACGGCAAAAAGGGTTTACGAAACAAATATGGCGGCATGGAAGGATGAGATTGAAAAGTGCGATGCGGGCATGAGCAGCGGCGTCCCTGTATGGGCAAAACCAACACTGGATGTTTCCGATTGGCAGACTATGCAACTGCCTTCGCAATGGGAACCCGCCGGTCTGCCGAATTTTGACGGCGTGGTCTGGTTCTATAAAAAGGTCAGCCTCCCGCGCGAATGGGCGGGCAAACACCTCGTCATCAACCTCGGCGCGATTGACGATGAGGATAAAACATATTTCAACGGCGAATTGGTCGGCGCAAAAGAAATCTTTTTTGAAAATAGAAGATATGAAATCCCAGCCGCTCTTGCGCGCGAGGGCGAAAACACCATCGCCATCCGCGTCCTTGATACAGGCGGACCGGGCGGTTTTACCGCCAAGCCGGAAGATTTGCATATCCATTGTCCAACAGCGGGCGGAAATGCGCGCATATCGCTTGCGGGCGAGTGGCATTACAAACCTTCGCTGGATTTGAAAGTTCTTCCGCCCCGCCCGCTCCCGCCAAATTATAGCGGGCATCCAGCCGTTCTTTTCAACGGCATGATTTCTCCGATTCTTCCCTATGGGATAAGGGGCGTCATCTGGTATCAGGGCGAAAGCAATGCGGGGCGCGCGCGCCAATATCGCACGCTCTTTCCGCTCCTCATCCGCGACTGGCGGGGAAAGTGGGGCGCGGGCGATTTCCCTTTCCTTTTCGTGCAGCTTGCCAATTTCGGCGCGGCGCTGCCCGAACCGGCGGAGGACGCTTGGGCTGAGCTGCGCGAGGCGCAGACGATGGCGCTTGCGGAACCGAACACAGGCATGGCGGTGGCGATTGATATCGGCGATGCGGCGGACATCCATCCCCGCAACAAGCAAGAGGTGGGGCGCCGCCTTGCCCTTGCCGCGCGAAAAATCGCCTACGGCGAAAAGATAACGCATTCGGGTCCGATTTACAAAAAAGACTCTCTAAAAATTGAAAACGGCGGCGCGCGTGTTTTTTTTGACTATGCCGATGGCGGCTTGGTCTCAAAAAACGGCGAACCTCTCACCGGCTTTGCCATCGCGGGCGCGGATAAAAAATTCTACTGGGCTGATGCGCGCATAGAGGGCGAAAGCGTTTTTGTCCGCAGCGAAAAAGTCGCCCATCCAGCCGCCGTCCGATTCGGCTGGGCTGGCAATCCATCATGCAATCTTTATAACGGAGCCGGACTGCCCGCATCGCCTTTCCGAACGGATGACTGGCAGGGCGTTGCGGAATAAAAATTTTTCTTGAATCCGCTGCGAGCTGGGTTTATTTAAACATTCAATATACTGGAGAGACACTAACATGCTTTATTCCATTTTGGAAGGCGACGGGATTATGATTAAACTGATGGCGCTGGGGCTTTTATTCTCCGAAACAGGATGCGCCTCCCTTTTGGGCGGCGGCAAACTGACATGGGTGCGCGGCGGCATTGAGCGCGGTCCAACAGATGAAAAGAAAATCTCCCTTGTTTTCACAGGCGGCTCATTCGGCGAAGGCGGCGAGCACATCCTCAATGTGCTCAAAAAACACGGCATCAAAGGCTCTTTCTTTTTTACGGGAGACTTTTTCCGCATGCGTGAATTTGACCCCATCATCCGCCGCATCGTGAACGAGGGGCATTACCTCGGCACGCACTCGGATAAGCACCCGCTATATTGCCCATGGGAGGACGTCAATAAAACGCTCGTCACCAAAGAGGAATTCACCGAAGACGTCAAATCCAGCTTTAAATATCTGGAAAAATACGGCGTAAACCCAAAGGTCAATAAATATTGGATTCCGCCCTATGAATGGTATAACGAAGACATCTCCCGCTGGAGCAATGAGATGGGGCTGGTGCTTTTCAACTATTCCCCCGGCTCCTATTCAAATGCAGACTACACGGGGGAGGAGGACAGCAACTTCCGCTCTTCCGATTTCATTTACGGAAAGATTCTGGAAAAGGAGGAAAAAGACCCGAACGGACTGAACGGATTTTTCCTGCTGATTCACATCGGGGCGGGACCGGGGCGCAAGGATAAATTCTTTGTGCGGCTTGATGCGCTGCTCAAGGAACTCGAAAAACGCGGCTATAGTTTCATCCGCGTTGACGAGATGATCGCCCCGCACATCAAATAAACTTTTGAATTCATGTTGATTTTTAATCCGCGCTTCTGATTCATTATTTTATATTATGTGAATAACTGAATGAGAATATGAATCGAACGCGGAATTTTTTCAGCATTATGCTTGCGGCGCTGCTTCTTGTTCTCGGAGTTGCGCTCGCGCTTTTTTATTTCGCCTATTGGAACTCATACGACCATCTGTCCATCATCAGGGAATATATCGGAGATTTGGAGACGGATGTCATCGGTCTGTATACTTTTATCGGCTTTGGAGCCACGGCATTTTTTTCTATTATTGCCTATCTGCTCACGATGGATTCCAAACGCGCCAAACGCCCCTCAACGCTTTTGTATCTGTGTTTTTTGAACCTTTCGATTCAAGCGGCGGCGCTGGCGGGCGCCCTGCTGGAAAACGCGGTCACGGCGGTTATCTCCATCCCGGTCGCGCTGATTATCGCCTTTGCGTCTCCTTTTTTAATCTTTTCTTTTGAGGCGCTGCTGTTCAAAATTTTCGGCGGGCTGGGCTTTTTTGGCATGCGTATGAAATGGTATCGCGCCGCCTCTTTTTTTATTCACAAGGCGCTGCTCTTAAAACCGGCTGACCCGCAACTCATTGAGGCGCAAGGGCAATGCCTCCACAGAAGCGGACGCCTCTCCTCCGCCCGCGCCGTTTTGATTCCGTTGATGAAGGCGATCCCCCTTTCCGATGATTCGCTTTATCTTCTTGCCGAAGGGTTTGAAAAAAGCGGCAGACCCGAGGAGGCTATTTCATTTTATCAAGACCTGCAGACGCGCCATCCGGATGACCTGTCGCTTTCCTTGCGCCTTTCT
The DNA here is from genome assembly GCA_002070185.1 of candidate division BRC1 bacterium ADurb.Bin183. GTDB lineage: Bacteria > Sumerlaeota > Sumerlaeia > MWCT01 > MWCT01 > MWCT01. Next base: position 284,153 of record MWCT01000001.1, on the reverse strand, counting down.
GACCTTTACCTTAAAACAGAGCAGGTGGATCTTGCCATCCCGCTGATTGAGGCGCGCACAGACTTCAACTCGCTGGATGAGATTCTCCGGCTCGAGCGCCTTTATCTGAAAGTGGGAAACACCAGCCGCGTGCGCGAACTCCTCGCCCAAGCCGCCCGCGTGGAGGAAGCGCCCTGCGCCAAAACGCTCTTTGAGTATCGCCGCATCCTGCAAGCATCGCCCGACGATACCCAACTCCTCCGCGATATCGGCGACCTTTGCTGGGAACTCGGCAAAAAAGGCGAAGGCGCGGAATATTACGAACGGCTGCTTTCCCTTGAATCCGATAACAAAGACCTGCGCCGTATGCTCCTCCAGTATCACCTTGAAACGTTGAACGTTGCCATGGTCGAAAAACACATCGAACACCTGCTGCGGCAGGGCGAAATGTCCCCCCTCATCCTCAAGGAATACGCACAGCTGCTCATCCAGAAAGAAAATTACGAGGGCGCCATCGAGCATCTCAACAAGGCGCGGGAACGCTATCCGGAAGAATACCAGTTCCCGCAGCTGCTCGCCCAGCTCTACTATGACCACAAGGAATATGACCGCGCGCGGGAGGAACTCGCCGAGGCTATTAAAATCGCCCCGCAGGAAAAAAAGGACGAGCTGCAGATTCTTGCACGCAAGATTGAGGGCGCTATCGTGAACGCCCAGATAAAAGACCTGCGCGATAAAATTGACGCCGACCCTAAAAACACAAAACTCCGTTACGACCTGATTGAGCGTCTCATGGTCAATTCCTATTTTGAACGCGTGACAAGCGAGATTGACACCTTCCTTTATTTCCATCCGGAGATGAAGGAGGAGATCCGAGCATTCATCGAAAATCTGGCATCAAAGTATGAGCAAAACTTTTTGCTCCTTGATTACCTTGCCGATATGTGCTTGAAGGATAAAGAATTGGACAAGGCGCTTGCCATCTATGAACGCGCCTCTTCCCGCGTCCTCGAACCGCGGTCGGTTATGAAATCCTGCTGCGAAAAAATCTTCCGCATTGACCCCGACTACCTCCCCGCCCATAAAAAATTCGGCGAACTTGCGTTGGAAGAAAAAGACTGGGAGACGCTCGTCCGCCACTGGCGCATATGTTTTGAGCGCAACGAGGAATTGATTGCCGACCGATTGGACATCTTCTTTGACGCCCTTTGCGCCGTCGGCAATCAGGCGGAGGCGCTTATCGCCGGACAGCGCATGATTGCACGTTCTCCGGAAAATCCAAAACTCCTGACTAAGCTCGGCAAACTTTATCTGGATTGCAAACGCTTCCCCGATGCTATGGAGCTTTTCGACAAGGCAAAGGCGCTGGCGCCCGCCGACAAAGATAATACCAAACTCCTCGAAAAAGCCCTCAGCAGCGAAAAAAAGCGCAAGTTGGACGAAGCGATTCAAAGGCTCGAAGCCGAACCGGACAATTCCGAACTCCGCGAGGAGGCGGGCGACTTGCTTTGCTTTTTTGAGGATTTTACGGAAGCGGTCAAACATTACCAGCGAGCCGCGCAGCTCGCCCCTCAGCCCGATATCTGCAAGGCGAAACTCGCTTACTGTCTTGCCCGGCGCGGGATGCTCGACCTTGCCGAGGAGACGCTGGGCGAAATCAAACTCTCTTTATCGGATAACCCCCATCAGGAAGAGATTAAGTCCTATTTTCTGGACACCGCCATTCAATTCGAAAAGGAACTGGAGCACCAAAAAGCGCTCAAACTATACAAGCAGATTTTCCGTGTGGACGCCGGTTTTAAAGATGTGGTCGCGCGCATCGAAAAGATTGAGAATTTGGGCATGACAGTCACGCCCTATGGGAAAAAAATTCGCGGACGTTAATTCTTCTTTTCGCTTTCGGGATTTATTTTTTGCTCCCGTCCCTCTTTTTCAATCTCCTCAAAGATTTCCGGACGGCGCTCGCGAAGCGTTTTGATGATTCGTTTCAGGTCTTCCATTTCCCGTTGGGAGCGTTCCAAATTGATGCGGAGCTCCTGCATCTGATTTTGGAGACGCCGCATTTTTTGTCCGACAAAATTTTGCGCCCATTCCTTTTCATCGCCGGTTTCAGGGCGCGCCCTCATACGGCTGCGGGGACGCGGCGAACGCGGCTGAGGGGCGCCGGCAGTCTGCGCCGTTTCTTCGGTCTTTGAGATTTTTTCCGCCGGCGCGGGCTGGCGCGGATTTTTTTCCAGATAATCAAGGGCTTCGCGAATCTGTCTGAGGGATTCGATGCGTCTGGCGGCTCGGAATTTATTATCCTGCGCAGCGGTTTTTTTATCGCCCGCCGATGGTTTTCCCGCCTTTTCAATAGATGCTATTTCTTCATTAATTAAATCATTTGTCAGGGTTTTATTTTCGAGAAGTTTTCGAAGGAGGAGGCGTTGTTCGATGGATAGTTCCCGCTCTTCTTCGAGGACAAGATGCAAATCTGACGCCTTTTTTTCGAACCCTCTTTTGAAAAAGAATTGCCGAAGACCGGGCTTGTCAAAGTTAGCGCCTCTTCTGGCTTTTCCCATTTCCTTCATCAGGGAATTGCGGCGTTTATGAAGCATGGAGCGCCGCATTCCCACATCTCCAAGACGGCGGATAGTGGCGCGGATTTTCTCGGGCTGCGGAGACGAGGGCGCGGATTTATCCTGTATTTGGACGGTTTTCACGCCTGTTGTAGATTCGTCGGATAAAATCGGACGGGAAAGCATCAGGGCAAAGATAAAAAGTGTCCCAAATGGAACAATTATCAGCCAGCCTTTGTTCCTCTTTGTCCAAAGAGACATCGCCAAACGCCTTTCTCCGCCCGTGAAATATAACTGCGATATATCAAGGCAAAAAATATGCCGATAAAATATCGGCGTCACGAATTGCAAAAATTCTTGTATATTGCCGGACGCCGCTGCAACTATATTTTTCGTTTGAACCATAAGTGTTAACAGGAATTAAAAAATATGTTTCCCGTTAAAAAACCGGTTTTCATAGTTTATCTTCTGCTCGGTTTTATCGCAGCGTTTTTTACGCGTTTGCCCCATATTGACCGCGCCTCCTTTTGGCAGGATGAGATTCTTCAAATGCGGACAACAAGCGGGCGGTTTGGCAAAATATGGTCTCAATCCCCAAGCGACAAACCTCCGCTGGATTATTACATTCAGTGGTTTTTTATGAAAAAGGATGCCCCAACATCGGAGGCGCGCGCGCGTTTGCATGCCTGCATCATCGGTTCGGCGGCGGTTGCGGCGCTGGGGTGGTGGGCATGGAAAATGGGCGGAAGCGCCCTCGGGCTTATCGTCTTGATTCTGGCGCTTGGCAACCCTTTGATGGCGCGATATTCTCAAGAGGGGCGCCCCTATGCCTTGATGCTTTTTTCCGAAAGCCTGTTCCTTGGCGCATTCTGGAGTGTGGCAAAATCGCCAGCGCCGCCCCGTCCGCGCCAGATGTCTTTTTTGATTTTCACGATGGCGATTTGCCTCTGGTCGCTTTACTGGACAGGGCTGGTCTGCTTTGCGGCTCTTCTTTTTGGCGCGGGCTGGTTTCTTATGAAAAAAGAACATCCTTATAAACCGCGGGAGATGTTCGCCCAAAAACGGCAATGGCTTTTTCCCGCCGCCCTCCTTCTCTTGACGCTTTTAAGCATGATTCCGCTCATGCAGCGGGGCGCCGGCGCCATTCAGACTCAATACTACGCCCCCTTTGACGCCGCCTCATGGGAACGGGCGCGCCTTTATCTGGATATTTTTGCGCTGGGCTATGATTGGTGGCAATACGTTGCGGGGAGCGGCTGGGCGCTTTTGGCATTGATGGCGATTGGTCTGGCAGGCTGGATTATCAGACGCGACAAAAGACCCGCCGCCCTTTTTTGCTTTTTTTTATTCACGGTTTTTTTCGCAGGGATGTTCGGGTTTTATTACGCCATCAATCACTGGATGGAGGTGCGATATGTCCTTGCGGCGTTGCCGGCGGCTCTTGCGCTTGCCGCTATGGGAATCGAAACGCTTGGGTGGATTACAGGAGTCATTGTTCGGCGCTTTTTCAAAAAGCCAGCGCCCGCCGCCGCGACATCGGCGGCTTTATTTTTGGGCGCATTATGTCTCGGGGCGGGGCTTTACTATATCCTTGCGTATCCCGTCAACCGCGCAGACTGGCGCGGGTTTTTCCAAAGACTTGCCCGCGAGGAGCATAAAAACAAAATTGTGGTTGTGGGAACGGAGGCAGACTTTCTTGTCGCTCCTTACTATCAAAACATTTTTTGCGGCACAAACACGGTCATAAAAACTGATTTTGATGATACAAAAACGCTCGAGAATATTTTGCGCAGCCGCGGAAATCATTTAATTGTTCTGCCCTCCTATATCGAAACGGCGCATATCCCGAATCTTCGATACCGGCAGATTTTAGAAAATGGCATGCATAAAGAAGCGCCTCAATTCTGGGGACTCTCCATCTGGCAGAAACACTCCGCCCGCATTGAAACCGCGCCTCTGGGCAATTCGAATCCCCATCTTATCATCTTTCCCGGAAAGGAAAAATGCCCCTATCTTGGCATGGGCTGGAGCGGGCGCGAAATCTGGGAGGGGAAAGCCCTCCGAGCCATGGACGGCAAAGAAGGCTTTTTCTTTTTTACTCTGGAAAACGCGCAGCCGCTCGCGGTGTCCGTCCGCGTTTTCCCTTACAATCAGGCAATGAACCCCGCCCTCCAACTGAATCTGATGGTGAATGATACCCTGCTCACATCCCGAACGCTTCATCAAGGTTGGCAGGACATCGCATGGGAAATCGAGCCGGAAGCCCTTTTCAGCGGAGTCAATGAGGCGCGCATCCTTTCCAGCCGCACCCAATCGCCCCAGCGCCTCGACCCTCTTGATGCGGATACCCGCGAACTTTCCATATGGGTTGAACAAATAGAAATGAAAACAATGGAGTAAACTTTTGCCTTTGCCAACGGCAGATAAGTCATCGTGTCCAGAGCGTCTTAAAACCCCAAGCCCTCTCGCCCTACCCTGATTCCTCAAAATTGTTGAGATTTATAAAAGAGAATAATCGGCGCTGCCGGCGCATGCGGCAAGCCATGCCCGGATTTCCCTAAATATTTATTGCAATTGGTTTCTCTATTTGTCGAGAATTTGAATGTATCGAACATTTGGAGAGGGGATAAAAATGAAATCTACTCGAGGCATCTTCCCGGTAATTGCATTTTGGGTGATTATGTCAACTTCCACCTTTGCGGCGCGGTATTATGTGAAAACCACCGGCAAGGATACTAATTCGGGAGTTTCATGGGATGCCGCCTTAAAAACAATTGTAAAGGCAACAGAAAAGGCACAAGAAGGCGATGAGGTTTGGGTCGCAAAAGGGACCTATGCAGAATCTAAAACCGTTAGTAATCGTGAAGATGTTGCGCTCTATGGCGGCTTTGCGGGAACGGAATCACAACTTTCAGAACGGAACATTTCCGCACATCCTACAATCATAGATGGAGAGGATGCCCGTCAATGCGTCCATAACTCAGGAGTTTTGGACGGCTTTCATATTACAAGAGGGATATATGGCTTAGGCGGCGGGATTTATAACAATTACGGCAGGGTGACCAATTGCACAGTCTATAATAACAGCGCAACAAGTTACGGCGGCGGGATTTATAACTCTTCCGGCACGGTGACCAACTGCACAGTCTATAATAACAGCGCAACAAGTTACGGCGGCGGGATTTATAACGATTCTTCCGGCACGGTGACCAACTGCACCGTCTATAATAACAGCGCAACAAGTTACGGCGGCGGGATTTATAACTACGACTCCGGCGCGCTGACCAATTGCACAGTCTATGAAAACAAAGCAAATTACGGTGGCGGGATTCATAACGACGAAAAAGGCACAGTGACTAACTGCACAGTCTATAGCAACAACGCAAAATATGGCGGCGGCGGGATTTATAACAAAGGCACGGTGACCAACTGCACAGTCTATAATAACAGCGCAACGGACATCGTCGGCGGGATTTATAACAAAGGCACGGTGACCAACTGTATCTCATGGAAAAACTCGCTTGGAGATATTTGGAATAGAGTATCTGTGAAATATAGCTGTTTCGAAGAGGCTGATGGAAATGACGGAAATATACGGGGGAATCCCCTTTTCGTCAACACATCAGGCGATTTATCAACATGGGATTTTCGATTGCAAAATGGCTCTCCTTGTGTGGATACGGGGAGCACGAAGGACGCACCGGAGACAGACATTATGGGCAATCCTCGACCGGGCGCCGATGGCAAAGTCTGCATGGGAGCCTATGAATCTCCCAATGAATATGAGCCTCAACCGCCTCGAGCTTTGGGTCCTCTTTATGTTTCTAAATCCGGAAACGACGCCAATAATGGGCTCTCGTGGAAGACGGCTTTGAAAACCATCAATGCCGCCTTGAATAAGATTGCGGATTCTGATGATATTTATCAAATCTGGGTTGCGGAAGGAACATACGCTGAGGGGCAGACATTAATAATTCCTATTCGCGTTACACTTTATGGCGGCTTTGCGGGAACGGAATCACAACTTTCACAACGGAACATTTCCTCGCATCCCACAATCATAGATGGAGAGGATGCTTGCCGTTGCGTCCAAAACTCAGGATTTTTGGACGGCTTTCATATTACAAGAGGCAAAACTGAAAATTACGGCGGCGGGATTTACAATACTGGCACAGTGACCAACTGCACAATCTATGGAAACAAAGTATTAAGCCAATTTGGCAGCGGCGGCGGGATTAGTAACAAATACGGCACGGTAACCAACTGCACAGTCTATGGAAATAACGCAGACGTTGGCGGCGGGATTGATAGCTGGCAAGGCACGGTGACCAACTGTACAGTCTATGGAAACAGCGCAGTATCTGATGGCGGTGGGATTTATAACTACGGCACGGTAACCAACTGCACAGTCTATGAAAACAGTGCAACCAAAAACGGCGGCGGGATAGATAACTCCGGCACGATGACCAACTGCACAGTCTATAATAACACCTCAACAGACATCGGCGGCGGGATTTATAACGACGAAAAAGGCACGGTGACCGACTGCACAGTCTATGGAAACAGCGCAAAATATAGCGGCGGCGGAATTTATAACTACGACTCCGGCACGGTGACCAACTGCACCGTCTATGAAAACAAAGCAGATTACGGCGGCGGGATTTATAACTACGAAAAAGGCACGGTGACCAACTGCACAATCTATGGAAATAGATCAAGCACACACGTCATAGCCAAAGACTTCTGCGGCGGCGGGATTTATAACAAAGGCACAGTGACCAATTGCATAGTCTATAATAACAACGCAGATGACGGCGGAGGGATTTCTAACTACGGCACGGTGACCAACTGCACAATATATGGAAACAGCGCAAAATATAGCGGCGGCGGGATTTATAACTACGACTCCGGCACGGTGATCAACTGCACAGTCTATGGAAACAACGCAAAAACTCGCGGCGGCGGGATTTATAACAAAGGCGCAGTGACCAATTGCACAGTCTATAATAACAGAGCAATAGACGGCGGCGGGATTTATAACAAAGGCACAGTGACCAACTGTATAGTATGGGATAATTATACTGAAGACTTTAAATTTTCCGGCGGTGTGGTGAAGTACAGTTGTTTCAGCGGTGGGATATCAGGCGGGGGCAATATTTCTGATAATCCTATGTTTGTCAATGTATCCGGCGATGACCCAACAAAATGGGATTTGCGGCTTCAGCCGAATTCCCCCTGTATTGACAAGGGGACATCCGAAGGCGCGCCGGATTATGATATTCTCGGCGTAAAGCGTCCTCAGGGCTCTGGTTATGATATGGGAGCATACGAATATATTCCGTCAATCCCCGCAATTATTTCGCATATTCTGGGCAAAAAACCGTTCACACCTGAAGAAAAAAATGCCGCCGATGATAACAAGGACAATATCATAGACGTTGCGGATATCATTCATATTATGAAACAGAAATAGCCCGGCGATTCTCAGAGCGATTGGAAGTTTTTATTTTTATCGCTATTTTGCAGAATCTAGGAAAATTTAAATCTGCTCCCCATACTTTCACTCTTCCAAACGAAATGATCAATATATGAGTCGAATTCTAAAATGAAAGAGAAGTCCATTGACTAAAAATTTATTTTTATTAGCCATCGCATTTGCACTATGCTTCCTGTATATTTGCAATTTCTTAAACCCCGCCCTTGCTGAGGAAATTGCCCGATTTCATCAGGATCGGTTTGCAATCGGTTTCTGGGTAGATCCGCCCTTAGACGAAAAAGCGGACGTGCGTTATAAGGAAATTGCCGATGCCAATTTTACACTGGTGGTTGGCGTCAAAGCAAGAACACCTAAGGAAATCTATAAACAACTTGAACTTTGTGAAAAATATAATTTAAAAACCCTTGTTAGAACGCGGGGTTTAAATGCCGAAGACTATCCAACTTCTTCTTCTGCTTGTTGGGGGTATTTGTTGAAAGACGAGCCTTCTGCTGCTGATTTTAAAAATCTGGCTCGCAAGGTTGAGAAAAATAGGGAACGTTATCCGGGCAAGCTATCCTTCATCAATCTCTATCCGAATTACGCCAATTCTGGTATGCTCGGAAAAAATACCTATGAGAAATATATATCTGATTTTATGAAAATTGTGAATCCCGATGTCCTTTGCATGGATCATTACCCCATTTTCAGACCTGATGGCGATGGCAGGGATCTTTATTGTAGCAACCTTGAAACAATGCGAAAATACTCTCTTAAGTTTAACATCCCTTTTTGGAATTTTTTCAACGTTATGCCCTACGGATCTCATACCGACCCCACAGAAGCGCAAATTAGATGGCAGATATACACCTCTTTAGCTTATGGCGCAAAGGGCGTTCTTTATTTTTGTTACTTCACTCCCACGGGGGATGAATTTCCAAAAGGCGGCGCCATTATCGCTATTGATGGAACCCAGACTCACCACTATGATGAGGCATTGCGAATTAATGGAGAGTTGAAAAACCTCGGCGCCGTCATCATGCAGCTCACAAGCACAGACGTCTATCGAATCCCTCCCGGCTGCAATTCTGAAGACATCCTAACCAGCACGCCTTTAAAACGAATATCAAAGTCCAAGGAAGACCCTGATATGGATTATCTTGTTGGCGTTTTTAAACATGCCGACGGTAGGCAAGCCGTTTTGATAAACAATTATCATATTGCTTACAACGCCTGGCCCACAGTGGAATTTAGATCCGACATGTCTCAAGTTTGTGAGATTGATAAGATATCTGGCGAGGAAATCACCGTTCGGGACAGCAGCCCCAAACTTCCGGGCGTGCAGTTATTTATACCCGCCGGCACCGGCAGACTGTTCCTTATTTCCTCCGCAAAACCGTCTCAAAATAATTAATAAAATACATGGAGTAAATCAACAAACCATTTAAAGAAAGAGTCTCCGATGATGAGCCAAACAAAACATCGGCGGGGCTTTTATTCACGCTGTCGGCGCGTGCGGCATGCCATGCCCAGATTCCTCCGCCTTCTCCCATTTTTCATCTTCCAACGGACACATCTATTTTTTTGAAAAATCAAGGTGACCCAAGAACCCAACAATATTTTATTGACAACGGAGCAGGCAACGCGTTTACAATCGTCTGGTATATGTGAATGAAGTTTGCCAAAATATTTGCACTTTTGAAAACCGCCGCAGAAAAGACGGTTTTTGATAAGGAGATGTCATCCCATGAAGATGGTATTACGCAATCGAGAGAAAAAGGTGTTTGGCTTAATTGCCACAATTCTTTTTCTTGCCGGTCTTCATTTCATGGTCTTTTCCCGCAAAGCCACAGAATACACCCTTGTCATGAATGACTGGAAATCTTCCCGCGATAACTATGAGCAGGTTATCCCGAAGGTAAAAAATCCTGAGGAATTAAAAAAGGTCGAAGCCCGCGTTGATACGAACAAAAAAGAATTCGAGGATGTCATTGAACAATTAAGAATAGACCTTCCCAAAACTTATATTGACCCCAGCCCGGAAGCCATCAAAAAACGCCAAGAGGAATTTACAAAATGCATTGATACTCTTCTCGGGTTTCAGGATTCTTTAAAAAATACAAAACTCAGCTTTATCGGCGAAAAAGGATGGAACCTCCCGCGCGAGCTGCCGGAAAATATCCGAAAACGCCCCGAACGTCTTTGGGACGTTATGAGTTCGCTCAGCGGTATCAGCGCCATTTTGAAGGTCGTGGACAACCCCAACGTCCGCGACCAGAATTTGCGCCAGTATAGCAAACTCCTTGAGGAAATCGGCATTGATGAACCCGCCATTGAGGGGCTCAATAAATACGGCAAATTTGTTCCTTTGATTAATCGCGAATGCCATTACAAACTCATCATCAGCGCCAAACCTAAAGATATTAAATTCACCGACGAACAGATTCAGGAATTTCTCCGTCTTTCCTATCCCAATGACGACCTTCTGGCTCTCAATAAACAACTCTTCGCCCTCAACGATATTATCCAAATGGCGGAAACTAACAAGATTGAGGACATAACAGAAGTGCAACTGAAGGAAATGAATATTATCAAAGAACCGCCCAAACCCGGCGAAACACCTGAACCGGGCGAACAAAACGCGCCTATGCCGGAAGCGATGCCTTTCGCGATGGCGGAAGACCCCGAATACTTGATGATGATGCACGGCGAAATGGGCGAAGGCGGCAGAGTCGGCATGATTGGACGACCGCGCCCCGCTTCTCTCGGAGCGCAGGCGCCCCCTCCGCAAAACATCATCGCCACAGGAATTCCAATCCTAATGAGATTCACCGGCTCAAACTTCAACATCACCCACTTCCTTTACAACGTCTCCCACGTCTCCCGTTCTTACGAGCTCGATTCGCTGATTATCAACACCATAAAAGAACGGGAAGGCGTTCTGGACGCCTACGCCTTTCTCAACGTCCTCCGCATGGTTGAGGGTGTGGTCGTGGATCTGGATACCATCTGGGAAGAAAAACCAAGCGAAAGCGGCGTGGCGGCAGCGCCCGTTCCTCCGCCGCCCGGACTTGGCGAGGCGGCGCCGCCGCCCCCTGGAGCCATTCCCCCGGGCGTTATGCACATGCAAAGGGAGGAAGGGATTTAGTCAGAGCGGGCAAAGGTCTTGAAACGGAGGGTTGAATGATTTCTAAAGAATTATTGGAAATATTGGCATGTCCCAAATGCAAGGGACGGCTCGAATGGAAAAAAGAAAACGATGCCCTTGCGTGCGGTTCATGCCGGCTGGAATACCCGATAACTGACGGAATTCCAGAACTTCTTATTGAGCGGGCAAAGCCCATAGCAAAAGATTGACGCATCCCCTCGGGGAAGGAAAGGGCAGGTGCGCATGGACATCAATATCTATAGAACCAACAATAACCTGTATATTGATATTCAAGGGCGTGTGGTTCTTGATTATTGTGAGCAGCTCAAAAACGCCGCTGTTTCCCTTATTGATAAAGGGATTAATCAGGTTTATGTTGACCTTTCAAACGTGGACTTCATTGACAGCGCCGGACTGGGCGTGCTCGTCGGGCTCAAGATGACCGCCAACAAAAACAAGGCGCGCGTGGTTCTCATTTCCCCATCCAACAGCGTCAGCGATATCCTTTTTGTATCCAAACTGCAAAGCATTTTTGACATCCTAACCGGCTCTGAGGCGGAATTGCTCCGGCGAACGCTGGTGGTGAAAGAGTATTTAATCAAGCACCTCGGCGAAGATGAACCCGCCGTCACTCGCAAAACACCGGTAAAAATAGCGGGACCTACAGAGGAGGTGCTCCCCAAAAAACCCGCCTCCGCCACGCCGCCAATCGTCTTAACTCCCGACTCTATGTCCCCCACCGCCGTCGCTCCGTCCTATCCGCCAAAAGCGGAGCCATCTCCCCCGCCCGCTTCAGGCGCGCCCTCAGCCGTTCCCGGACGCTCCACCAAAGACTTGGTGGATGAATTATGCCGCAAAGCGGTGGAGTTAATGCGGCAGGGCGATTACGAAAAGGCGGTGGAGCATTATCTGGACGCCATCAAGATTGACCCCGAATTTCTCCCAGCCTATAACAATCTGGCAATTGTTTATGAAAAACGCCCCTCTTGGCGCTCAAAAGCGATTGAAACATGGGAAAAGGTTCTTGAGCTCAGCCAGTCGGTGGGCGACCAGAAACACATTGACCGCGCCCAGAAGCACCTTTCCAACCTCAAAACCTCGTTCTAAAACGAGGAAGCCAAGATTGAAGAGGCGCCATCATGGATGAGATTTTCCGTGATCAAAATGCAGGCATGGCTCTTTTCAAACTTCTGGCTGACCTAATCCAGAAAATATTTGTCATCTCTTTGGTGGGCTACCTTGCCATGCACACCCGCCACATCCCGGAAATCTGGGAACGCCGTCCAACATGGAAAACCTATATCATCCCCGTCATCATTTTCGGACTCTTTTCCATCTTCGGCACATACACCGGCATCGTCATGCCCAACAAAGCGATTGTGAACTTTCGGGATTTGGGACCTATGATCGCCGGACTTATCGCGGGTCCCATTGTTGGTTTTGGCGCAGGGCTTGTGGGCGGAATCCATCGCTATTTTCTGGGCGGCGAAACCCGCCTAAACTGCGCCCTTGCCACAATCCTTATCGGGTTAATCTCCGGTCTGGTCTATAAACTGAATAAGGGAAAATTCATCGGTTTTTTTTGGGCTGTTGTCTTTGCCGCCGTTATGGAAATCGGACATGTCGGACTGGCGCTCATTATCCTCAAACCCTTTGACCACGCCCTTGAAATCGCCAGCAATGTGGGTCCGCCCATGATAGTGGTCAACACAATGGGCATGTGCGTCTTCGCCTTCATTATTCGCAACCTTATCAGAGAAAAGGAGATAGAATCTGAAAAAGATGCGTTGCGAATTGAATTGGAGGTCAAATCCCATGAACTGCTCATCGCCCGCGAAATTCAGCGGAGCATCCTCCCCGCCTCGCCTCCCGCCTTGCCGGGTTACGACATGGCGGCGGACATGTGGCCCGCAAAGGAAATCGGCGGCGATTTTTATGATTTCATCCCGTTGAGTGAAAATCCGCCACCGCCGGACGGCTATCGGGAGCATGCTATTGCCGGCGATTCCCCTCCCGCTCCTGATAACCCTATCGTTGACCCGCGGTTGGGAATCGTTATAGCGGACGTCTCCGGCAAAGGGATTCCCGCGGCTATATTCATGGCGATGTCCCGCACCCTCGTCAAGGCATGCGCCCGCCCATGGCACATTGCCGAGGTGATGGAGGATGTGAATCAAAAGATGCTGGCGGATAATTCATCGGGTATGTTTGTCACACTTTTTTATGGCGTGCTTGACCCGAAAAAAAGATGGCTGCGCTATACCAACGCAGGGCATAATCCCCCCATACTTTACCAACATTCCCAATCCGCCATCAAATACCTTAACCCGCTTGGACCGGTTCTGGGAGTTTTGGAAAATGGGGATTTCGGATTTCGCTTGAAAGAGGACGAGACGGAACTTGAGCCGGGCGATGTTCTTGTGCTCTATACGGACGGCGTGACGGAAGCGGCGCCGGAAGCGCCGGACGGCGGCGCGCGCCATGGAAAGGCGCTGGAGATGTTCGGGATGGAGCGGCTGGTAAAAGTTATCCGCGAGAATCACGCCCTCAGCGCGCAGGCGCTTCTCGAAAAAATTCAATCGGAAGTCCGCCTCTTCATCGGCGACAGCCCCCAGCCCGATGATTTAACGCTTCTTGTCCTGAAGGTGCTATAATAATCTAATTACATTTCTTCGATTTTTTTAAGCGCTTGAATGGCTATGGCGGGCATGTCGCGCTTTGGGGAGGCGAAAACTTCCGCTGTGAAAGCTCCCTTATATCCAGTCTTTTTGAACATTTGCATAACCGCCGGATAATACACGTCGCCGGTTAAAATATCAACAAATCCGTTTAGATTGCCGACCTCAACCTTGAAGTCTTTGATATGAACGGCAAAGATGCGCCTGCCGAGAATTTTAATCCAGTGCTCGGGATGTCCATAAAGCATAATGTTGGCAACATCGAAATAGGAGCCCACAAAGGGCGAATCGAAAGAGTCAATAAAATCGCGCATTTCGAGCGGGGTAAGCAGGTAGCGGTTCCAGACATTTTCCACGCCGAGGCGGACGCCGCATTTTTCGGCAAGGGGAAGGATTTGCCTGAGCGCCTTGCGGGCGCGGGCGTCCACCGCATCATAAGGTTGCGGAATAAAATCCGCCACAAACGGCGCAGACACCATGCCCGGAATGTAGAGCAGCGTCTCAGCGCCGAGCCATGATGCAATCTGAATCATCTTTTTTGCATTCTTCACAGCCTGCGCTCGAACGGCGGCATCCGGATGTGTGGGCGAGCATTCCCACGCGATGCCCGAGCATACGGTCTTGAGGGCGATGCCGATTTCATCGGCGGCTTGGCGGATGGCTTCCGCCTCCTTTTGCGTGGTCGAAAGGGAAAGACGCCCCCCGTTGTCAATCGTCAATTCAATGGCGTCAAAGCCGAGAGTCTTTGCCCTGCGCATGGCTTTTGTTATATCGCAGGGAGAGCCGTCCGTCTCCGGCGCAAACGCCCAGTAGGAAATGCCTTTTATCATCCTTGTTTTTCTCCGTCAAAAGGTATTGAGCGAAATATCCTGATTGCGCCTGCCTCCAAATTCGGAGGGCGCGAAAAACTTGCTCAACGATTTCGGGGAGGCGGCGCCGATGATAGTCTGAGCGCATTTCATCTCCTTCATGGGCGCGCCCTCCTTTCAGGGCTTGATGCGCTTTTCGGCGATTTCCTTCAACATATCGGAGATAATCTGCTCAAGCGGTTTTGCGCCCAAGTCGCCGGCGCCGTGTCGGCGAACGGCGGCGCTTCGGCTTTCCATCTCTTTATCGCCCACAATCAGCATCGCGGGGATTTTCTGCATCTCCGCCGTGCGCACCTTGCGTGTGATTTTTTCATCGGAGAGATTCGTTGCGGCGCGGATGCCCGCCTCTTCCAATTTTTTCCGAACCTCCTCCGCCCAACCGAAATGTTTTTCTGAAATGGGCAGAACCGCCGCCTGAACCGGCGCAAGCCACAGCGGGAAATTTCCGGCGTAATGCTCAATCAGGATGCCGAGAAATCGCTCCAATGAGCCGAAGATAGCGCGGTGAATCATCACAGGGCGATGCTCTTTTCCATCCTCGCCCACATAGGTGAGGTCAAAACGTTCAGGCATGGAAAAGTCCACCTGTATTGTGGCGCATTGCCATGTGCGTTTCAGACAGTCTCGGATATGGAAGTCTATCTTCGGACCGTAAAACGCCCCATCGCCCGGATTTATTTTATGCGCAATTTTCATTTTTTCGAGCGTGTTCTGGAGCGCTCTGGTCGCCCTGTCCCACATCTCATCGGAGCCGATGGAGGATTCGGGGCGGGTGCTGAGTTCAATCCGCACATCTTCAAATCCAAACACTTTGTAAAAATAAAGGATTAATTCCACAAGTTTGCCGATTTCATCTTCCAGCTGCTCGGGCAGGCAAAAGACGTGGGCATCATCCTGAGTGAAGGTGCGGACGCGGAAAAGTCCGTGCAGGACGCCGCTTTTTTCGTGGCGATGCACTTGCCCGAATTCGGCAACTTTGATGGGAAACTCGCGGTAGCTATGGAGACGGCTTCGATAAATCAGCAACCCGCCCGGACAGTTCATCGGTTTGACGGCATAAGCCTTTTCATCAATATCGGTGAAATACATGTTATCGCGATAGTGGTCCCAGTGCCCGCTGCGATGCCAGAGTTCCTCGTTCAGGATGATGGGCGTTTTGATTTCCATGTAACCGCGTTTATAAAGCTCGGCGCGGCAAAAGGAGATGAGCTGGTTGTAAAGCACAAGACCATTGTGATGGAAAAAAGGAAAACCCGGACCTTCGCCGTGAAAGCTGAAGAGGTCCAGTTCTTTGCCCAGCGCGCGATGATCGCGTTTTTTGGCTTCTTCAATAAGGGCAAGATGCTCCTTGAGCTCCTTTGGGTCGGCAAAGGATGTGCCGTAGATGCGCGTGAGCATCTCGCGTTTTTCATCGCCTCGCCAATATGCGCCCGCCAGCCCGGTCAGTTTGAACGCCTTGAGATGTTTTGTGCTGGGGATGTGGGGACCGCGGCAGAGGTCGGCAAATTCGCCCTGATGATAGATGGAGACAACGGCGTCGTCGGGAAGTTCGCGGATAAGTTCAACTTTGAACTTATTGCCCGCATCTGCAAAAAATCGTATTGCCTCATCGCGGGGCAGCTCGCGCCGCTTAAATACGATATCCTCCTTGATTATCTTTTCCATCTCCTTTTCGATAGCGGGCAGCGCCTCCGGCGTGATAGGTTCGGGGAATTCGATGTCATAATAAAAACCGTCCTCAATGGCGGGACCGATGGCAAGAAGCGCCTTCGGATAGAGCCGCAGCACCGCCTGCGCCATGATGTGCGAGCTGGAGTGTCGGTAAATATCGCGCCCTTCGGGGTCTTTGAAGGTGAGCAGTCTTAAAGCGGCGTCCTTGTTAATGGGGACATCCAAATCCACATTCAGTCCGTCCACCTGCGCAGCCAGCGCGGCTTTCGCAAGACCTGGACCGATGCCTTCGGCAATCTGGCGGGGTGTAACGCCGGCAGGGTATGATTGTTCCTTTCCATCCGGAAAGGTAATTTTTATTTCCATTTCATAAAACCTTTGCAAAAATTAAATTAGGAAAAGATTTATCCGCTTCCGCCATTCGTCAACTTTTTTTTACGGCTTGCCCTTTTGACCAGCTGGAAATCTCATAGCTGCAAATGAAGCGATTTTTTGAAAAAAATCTTTACGCCATGAAAGGGCTTGTTTATGATTTCTCATCTTTTTGAATGCACAACCGCGAGATTCGATTTGTTTTGTTTTTGGAGCGATTTATGAAACAACATCAAACGGCGCTCATTTCACCTGAGGCACAGATTGATTCCGATGTGACGGTCGGACCTTTTGCCGTCATTGAAGGTCCGGTCAAAATCGGCGCCGGCACGGAGATTATGGCGCACGCCCACATCAGCGGGCACACGGAAATCGGACGCGATAACACCATCCACATCGGCGCTGTCATCGGGCACATCCCGCAGCATCTGGGCTTCAAGGACTGCGTTTCATATACCAAAATTGGAGACCGCAACGTCATCAGAGAATATGTGACCATCCACCGTTCATGGATGCCGGATAACGCCACGATAATCGGCGACGATTGCTTTTTAATGGCGATGAGCCACGTGGCGCACGATTGCCATCTTGGAAATCATGTGGTTCTGGCAAACGGAACGCTTTTGGGGGGGCATGTGGTCATCGAGGACAACGCCTTTCTCTCCGGCAACACCGTATTCCATCAATTTGTCCGCGTCGGTCGGCTTGTTATGGTATCGGGCATGACGGGCATCGGAAAGGACATCCCGCCATTTTGCATCGCCGTAGGGCTCTCGCAAGTCTGCGGCATCAACGTTATCGGTTTGCGGCGGGCGGGCATTCCCGAAGACCGCCGGATGCAAATCCGCAAAGCCTATAAAACGCTCTACCGCAGCAATCTCAAAATTCGGGACGCTTTGGAAAAAATCATGGCGTCCAATCCCTGCGATGAAGTGCGGCATTTTGTTGAATTTATCCAGCAATCAAAGCGCGGCATCTGCAAAGCAGTCGGCGGCGAAGTAGGCGAAAAGGACGCGCGAGAAGAATAAGCAAAGGATAACTCGGCTCGGCGTTTAATAATTATCCATCGCCCGTTAAATGTCCGGGATTTCCATCCTCTCCACAAGACATCGTTCCAGATAAATAGACGTTCCGTTCTGGATTTGGGGGTTATCCGGTTTATCAAGCGCTATCACATCAATGGCGCATTTGACGCTTGTCGCCGCGGGGGACGCGATGAGAAAGACCTGATAATCGCGGGAGACGCCCGCCTGCGGAATCGCATCCGCATCGCCTCTCGGCTCCAAGGAAATTTCGGATGCCGTTTGAAAGTTATTGCAATAAAGGCGCAAACGCACAGTCGGCATGGTTCGCGGCTTTGAGTTATTGGTTCCCACTGTGAATGTGGCGCGATAGAGTTTGGCGGCAGATGAGGGAATCTCATCAATAAAATAAGGCGATTCCCAAAAACCATAAGTGTTTGTCGTGTCGTTGACGGTCATCACAAGACGGCTGCGCCCGCCCTCGTATGAATAACTCGGGACAATAAACCCGCCGATAGTCCCGCCGGCATTCTTGCCCGTCCAGCCTTCCGCGTTTGCATCGAACGTGTAATCCTTCATGGTCTCGATATTGCGGAAATCCGCCGCCTCAAAAACGTCCACAAGCGCATAATGGAGCATGACATCTGCCGCGAGCGAATCCTCCGGGTCGCCGATATGGACAAGGTCGAAAAAAGCACAAAGCGGGCGGCGCGCGCCATCCGCCGCGGCTATCGGCGAGGGCTGAAAAAAGAGCGGATATATGCGGGGCGTTTTCGAAGGCGAAGCCTCGCCGGCGTTTATGCTGATGATATCGAATACGGCGCTTTGTTGAAAATCGCTCATGGCGGCGCGCAACCGCAGGCGCGGAATCTTCCGCTGCTCATCAATGCTTGCGCTCAAAGGAAACGCGATTTTGTAAATACGATTCTGTAAAAGGGGCGTCCGGAAACCGCTTTCCCAATAGCCAAATGTATTGTCATCCGCCGCGCCCAGCGTCAAAAAGCCGCCGGATGACGCCCGCTGCGCCGCCGTAAAAGGGAAGTCGGGAATGCCGCTCGGGACAAATTCCCACATTTCCGCTCCCGTCTCAAAATCATAATCCGTCAGGCTAGACTGGGCAAGAAAGCCGCCCTCTATCTGATGCGCCCCACCGGCGCTGACAATGCCGATGCCCGAGCCCAGAGCCGAGCGCAGCGTATAAGCGCCGCCGGCAGTCTGCGCCGCGCCGCCCGCCGCATCAACCGCCCAGCGCTCCCGCGCCGCGCCCGTTTGAGCAACAGATTCGCGATTCAAAAAAAAGAAAAACGCCAACCCCATAAAAAGAAGAATGATACCCCGCCGCCGATAAAAAAGAATGAGATTTTTCATTTGCCTTCTGTTCCCGCTTGACCTGAGCCTGCCTCTTATTATATAAAGAATTGTTTTGTTTCGAACATATTAAAATTCCCCAAAATTGCCTAAGGAGGATTTCTATGGCTCACAAAATAACCGACGCATGTATCGCCTGCGGTTCTTGTGTGGACGTTTGCCCGGTGGAAGCCATCAGCGAGGGCGATCCCATTTATCTGATTAACCCAGATCTCTGCACGGACTGCGGCGCCTGCGTGGAGCAGTGCCCCGTAGAGGCGATCCATCCTGAGTAATCGCCGGCAAAACGCAAGGTCTTTCACGTGCGGCAGCGGTCAAAA
Organism: candidate division BRC1 bacterium ADurb.Bin183; assembly: GCA_002070185.1. Taxonomy (GTDB): domain Bacteria; phylum Sumerlaeota; class Sumerlaeia; order MWCT01; family MWCT01; genus MWCT01. The sequence continues at coordinate 264,692 of MWCT01000001.1, read as the reverse complement.
AACCGCCTGCCGCGCGTTTTCTTTTAATCCGCGATGTTGCTTAAAACGCCTTTCACCGTGTCCGGCTTGTCCGCTTCCATATAACGCGGTTGCCCCTCTTGTCGGGTCACATTTTCATAAACACCGCTATCCCGCCGAACCAATTTGGTGAATCCCATGTTTTTATATTCTGAGTTTGTGGTCGGCGTGGAGATGTGTATCAGGGAAATCAACCTTCGCACCGGCGCGCCGCAGGAGGGGCAGCGAGTCAATTTTTCGTCCTTAAAAGATTGCTCCACTTCAAAAACTTTTTTGCCGGATGAACATTCGCCGTTGATATGCTCATATTCATAAATGGGCATGCTCCCTCCTTTCCGCCAAATGAGCGGCTTATTTATGATTTCAGCGCCAGCTTTACCATATCCAGCAGCTGCTGATTTTTGAACGGTTTATTAAGATATTCAAAAGCGCCCATGTTCATAGCGTCAAGATATTGCTCCATCTCGCCAAAGGCGGTGATTAAAATAACTTTTACGTCCGGATATTTTTCAACCGTTGTCTTCAAGAGCTCCATGCCATCGCGCTGGGGCATTTTTATATCTGTCACAATAAGGGCGATATCGGATGATTTTTTAAGACAGGCAAGCGCCTCATCGCCATCGTTTGCCTCGATAACTTTGTAAAGGTTCTTTTCTAAAATTATCTTCAGCAGATGACGCATGTGAGGGTCGTCCTCGACCACCAAAATTGTCGCCTTTGCGTCCTTATTCATGGGCTTATCTCCTTTCTTCGCTGATTCCAAAAGCGCGCTCCTGCGGGAGCGTTTTGGAATGGCTGCAGAGAAGGTGAATACGGACAACGGTTCCGCTGCCGGCATTGTCCTCGATGCTGATGCGTCCTCTGTGGCGCTGGACAAGATTGTGCGTGATATAAAGACCGAGACCCGAGCCTTTGCCCACCTCCTTTGTGGTGAAAAAAGGCTCAAATATCCGCGGCAGGGTATCGGGCGAAATGCCCGGTCCATTATCGGCTATTTCAGTCGCAACATATTCCATCCCCTCTTCTTTGAAGGGCAGCGTCTTGATGGAAATCATTCCGCCGTTTTCCATCGCTTGAATGCTGTTCATCAAAACGTTCAGAAAAATCTCCTCAATCTGGGTCTTGTCGCCGGAGATGGGAGATATATCTTTGGACAGTTCTGTTTGAACCTCAATCTTTTGCTTGCGCAGCTGGATGCGGAGAAAATTGAGAAGTTCCTCGATGACCTTGTTGATGAATACCGGCTTCTGCTCGGAGGTTTTTTGCGAGGCAAACTGGCGCAGCGATTTGATAAGGGCGGTCATGCGCTGGCAGGCGGAAAGGATGGTCTGGATGGATTCATGATGGGGATGCTCTTTATTAATATCCCCCAGCACCAGCTCGGCATGCCCATGGATGATGTTGAGCGGAGTTCCCAATTCATGCGCAAGACCGTTGACCAGTTTGTTGACGGCGCCGATTTTCTCCGTCAGACGGAGTTCCTTTTCAAACTCGATGTTCTTTGTGATATCGCGGAAGATGGCTTCATACCCGACGATATAACCCTTTTCATCCATGATGGGCGAGCGCGTGAGTTCCAGTTTGAGCCGCGCGCCGTTTTTGTGAAGCCGCGTAACGCAGCACCGCTCCAGCCGCCCATACTTATCCGTCATAAATTGAAGCCGTTCCAGTTCGCCCGCCCGCAAAAGGTCCTCGGGGATTAAAATATAAATAGGTTTGCCGGCGACCTCCTCCGCCTTATAGCCGAAAATTTCTTCCGCGCCTTTGTTAAAATAATGGATGATATTTTGCGTATCAAAAATCACATAACCGTCCGGCGAAAACCGCATGATATCTTGCATGGCGAGTTTTGAAAAATTAAACGCCATAATAATTCAACTCTTCAGCAATCTTTCAGCATTTTCATGAAGTATCGCCGAAAGCTCGGAGTCGGTCAAGCCCGATTTTTTAAGACGCCCTATTTCTTCTGCGGCATCCTTCCATGGATAATCGGTTCCAAACACAACTTTATCCATGCCGTGCTTGCGGGCTATCCGCAAAAAATCCTCATCGCTTAAATATGGGAGCGTGTATGAGACATCAAAGTATATATCAGACCCCGTCAAATATTTCTCCACGTCCTGCCAGCATTTGTAACCGCCGAAATGCGCCACGACAAGGTTTAAATCCGGAATAGATTCCTTCAGCGCCGCAATCCGTTCCGGCGAGGACATCACCTCCTCAAAGGCGTCGTCCGCGCCGCCATGCAAAAGAAGAATCATCCCCGCATCGCAAATAGCGCGCGCCAGTTCAATAACCCGCTTTTCATCGGGATAAAAATCCTGATAATTCGGGTGCATTTTTACGCCTCTGAACCCTTGCGATTTTACGCGTTTCAATTCATTAAACCGCTCGGGGTCATCCGGATGGATGGCGGCAAAGGGGATTAGACGCTCGCTTTGATGCTTTAAGAGCCAGTCGTTGATGGTCTTTGACTGCGCGGGACGCGTGGCAATTGTGGCGAGAATGCTCTGCTTCACACCCGCCCTGTCCATCGTTTCCAAAAGGTCTGATATTGTGCCCGCGCCGCAAGCCGAAACGCCCGCCGCCGCCGCCAGCGACGCCACCGCGCGTTCCGCCAGATGCTCGGGAAACACATGAACATGGAAATCTATCGCATTATTTTGCATAATTCCAAAACCGCCCTGCATATTAATTTATTTAATGAGAAATGATAACCTGTTATGAGGCGGGATTGTCAATTGCGAATGAGTTTTTTTCTTGGCGCGTCTGCGGAGCGCCGGCGGGCGCGCGACCGTAAGCGCGAAGTTTTACGGTATAATTTGAGTGCCGATGCCGCGATCCGTGAAAAGTTCTAGCAGCAGAGAATGCGGCACTCTGCCGTCCAAGATATGCGTCTTGCCCACGCCTTTTCGAATCGCCTCCACACATCCGCGCGTTTTGGGAATCATGCCGCCCGTGATGACGCCTTTTTCGATCAAACCCTCCACTTCGCCTGTGTAAATTGTGGGCATAATGCTCGATTCATCTTTCGGGTCGCGATAAATGCCTTTCACATCGGTGAGCAGAATCAACTTGGCGGATTTGAGGGCGATGGCGATGGCGCCAGCCACAGAGTCCGCATTGATATTATACGTCTGCCCATTTCTGTCCACGCCGATGGGAGCGATTACGGGAATGAACTGGTTCTCCGTAAGGATGGAGATGATGCGGGGATGGACGGATTCCACCTCGCCGACAAAACCGATGTCCGCCGTTCCGTCTTCGCCGGCGCCGAGCTTGCTTGCAAGAATCAGCCCGCCATCCTTGCCGGAAAGCCCCACAGCGCGCCCGCCGGTTTGATTGATGGAATTGACTATCTCGCCGTTGAGTTTACCGGCAAGAACCATCTCGGCGACTTCGAGCGTTTCAGCATCGGTCACGCGCTGCCCCTGCACAAATTTTGGCTGAAGGTTCAACTTTTTCATGAGGGCGGTGATTTCCGGTCCGCCGCCGTGCACCACCACAGGTTTCATCCCCACAAGTTCCATGAGAACGATATCTTGGATGACCGTGCGCTTTAAGTCTTCATCAATCATGGCATGACCGCCATATTTGATAACCACAACGGCGCCGCGAAAGGCGTTGATATACGGCATCGCCTCGGTCAAAATTCGGGCGCGCTCGATAAGGTCTTCAATCGGCAGGTTTTTCATTTTACGGCTCCGGAATATCTTCAAGGGTTCGGCTGCAAAAGGGCAAAGCCGGTTTCTGGGTCTTTAAGACGGGCGGCGCGAACGCCCAGTATTTCATAAAGAATCGCCTCGCCTACCACCCACGTTTTGACGCCCGGTCGCAGACAGCCGGTCATCGTTTTGCCCGAACGCCCTAAAGCGGCGTGGATGTGCAGCATGGGCTTGCCGTCCGGACCGGGGGCTATCACGCCCACCCCCGCCGTTTCGTGCGCTCCATCAAGTGGGAGGAGCATCGGCTCGGAGGGGCGTTCGTCCGATTTGCGCGGACCTACAACAATCTGACCCTCGCCAATGCCGCCCACCAGAACAACCTGACCATGCGCCACGTTATGCTCTGCGGCAAACTGCTCAAGACAATCCGGCAGTTTATCGCCATCCTCAAGCCGGATGATAAAAACCCGTCCGACCTTGCCCTCGCAATGTTTCATTTTTTTGCTTCCTTTTTCATTTTATTCATAACGTATTTCATCAGCCCGCCGGCGGCGATGATTTCCTGCGCAAAAGGCGGCATCGGCTCGAATTTGAACGTATGCCCGCTGCGCTGATTTTTGATGGAACCCTTCGCCAGATCCACTTCCACGGCGTCGCCCGCTTCAATATCGGCGGCGGCTTTTGGGCACTCGATAATCGGCAGCCCGATATTGATGGCGTTGCGGTAAAATATACGCGCAAAGGTGTCAGCAATCACGCACGAAATCCCCGCCGCCTTAATGGCGATGGGGGCGTGCTCGCGGGAGGAGCCGCAGCCGAAATTTTTTCGCGCCGCGATAATATCTCCCTTTTTTTTCGCCTTCACAAAATCCGCATCAATATCCTCCATGCAATGAGCGGCAAGCCACTCGGGGTCGCTCGAATTCAGATAACGCGCCGGAATGATTTCATCCGTGTTGACGTTATCGCCGTATTTGAAGGCTTTTCCTTTGAACTTCATTTTGCCACCTCCTCAGGATGGGTAATGCGACCGGTAATCGCGCTCGCCGCGGCAACAGCGGCATTGGCAAGATAAATCTCGCTTTTCACATGTCCCATGCGTCCGACAAAATTGCGGTTTGATGTGGCGACGCATCTCTCTCCCGCCGCCAAAATGCCCATGTGCCCGCCGAGGCAGGGACCGCATGTGGGCGTGCAGACGGCGCACCCGGCGTCGAGGAATATCGCAATCAGCCCCTCCTCCATCGCCTGACGATAAACCAGTTGCGTGGCGGGGATGACAATGCAGCGGACGAATTTCGCCACAGAATTGCCTTTCAGAATGGATGCCGCCAGGCGCAAATCGCTCAAGCGACCGTTGGTGCAGGAGCCGATAAACACCTGATCTATGGTAATATCCGACGCCTTCGAAACAGGATGCACGTTGGAGGGCAGATGCGGAAAGGCAACCTGCGGCTCCATGTTCGTCACATTCCAATCGTAAGACTCGACATACTTTGCGTCCGTATCCGATTTGAAAAATTTGTAAGCGTGGCGCGCGCGCAGATGCACATACTCTTCCGTTATCTCGTCCGGCTCGATGATGCCGTTCTTTCCCCCCGCCTCGATTGCCATATTGCACAAAGCAAGGCGGTCCTCCATCGGCAGCGATTGAATAACCGGACCTGTAAAGTTCATCGTGCGATAAAGCGCGCCATCCACGCCGATTTTGCCGATGGTGAAAAGAATCAAATCCTTGCCGCCCACCCATTTTGACAGTTTGCCTTTGTAGTTGAACTTCATCTGTTCGGGAACTTTGAACCACGCCTCGCCGGTAATCATCCCCGCGGCAACATCCGTAGAGCCGACGCCGGTGGAAAAAGCGCCCAGCGCGCCGTAGGTGCAGGTGTGGCTGTCCGCGCCGATGATGCAATCCCCCGGCAGGACAATGCCTTGTTCGGGCAAAAGCGCATGCTCCACGCCCATTTCGCCCACCTCAAAATAATACTTAATCTGGTGCTTGCGGGCAAAACGGCGAAGTTGCGCCGCCTGCTCGGCGCTTTTAATATCTTTGTTCGGCGTGAAATGGTCGGGAACAAGGGCGATTTTTTCGCGGTCAAAAACCTTTGCCGCCCCCGCCTTCTCAAATTCATCAATCGCAATAGGAGCCGTGATATCATTGGCAAGACACAGGTCTAAACGGGCGTTAATCAACTGCCCCGGACGAACCTCCTTCTGCCCGCAATGCTCCGCCAAAATCTTTTCCGTAATCGTCATTCCCATAATTATTCTCCTTTAAAGCCTTTCCACCTGCGTTCTTTGCGAACGAAGTGTTTGAAAGGACGATAAATCTTTTTTTTCAAAAAACGCCCCGTTTTAAGATACCAAGGGATTGATTGCAGCTGGCGCAGCTCTTCCGGCGCGAGCGATTCCGGCAAAAGATTGTTCTGAATCTTTAGTATGGTCAGATTATCCACGCGGATGAGCCGCCGCAATAGCGCCCGATTCAAAAAGTTTCCGCCGCCTTTGAGGCAGAACGCCCCGGCAAAATCTATCAAAAAGGGTTTATAACCCGGCGCGACGATGATATTTTTTTCCCTGATATCGCCGTGCGTGATGCCCCGCCCGTGCATGTCGTTTATCAACGTTTTAAGCCGGGCAAAAAAATCCGGAGGGAGAGAGCCTTTTTCAACTTTGGAAAGCATCTCCCCCTCCACATACTCCATAACAAAGGCAAACTGGTCGAGGATTTTGAGAACGCGCGGGATGCCGCCGATTCCCTCTAAACGCTTGTAAACGCGCGCTTCGCGGGCGATGATGCGGCTGCCCCAGATTCTTTTGATAAACGGATGATGCCCGTGAAAATCCTTAAGGATAAAACGGTTTTGGCATATTTCCAAAAGCTCTATATTTGCCTGAGCAATACTTCTGCTTTTTTGAATGCGCCGCACAATAAAGGACGGCGCATTTTCCCGCGTCAGATTTTCAAGACATTCTTTCGTCGCGCTCACACCCCGTTTTTCTTTGCCTTAATCTCTTTTTGCAGGAGAATGTTGTTAATCGCCGAAAGATACGCCTTGATGCTGGCGGTGATGACGTCCGTGCTGGCGCCGCGTCCGACAGCAGTTTTGCCGCCGGAGGTTACTCTGACGCGCACGCTGCCGAGGGCGTCCTTGCCGCCTGTTACGGCTTCGAGGGCATATTCATTCAGGTTGAACGGCTGTCCGACAATGCGCTCAATGGCTTTGAAGGCGGCGTCCACAGGACCATCGCCCGTGCCGGAATCCAAAAACATCTCCTTGCCCTTTTTAAGGCGAACGGTCGCGGTCGGAATTGTTTCCGTTCCGCTGTTGGTGTTCTGATAATCAAGTTCCCAAAGCATATTGCCGGAAAAGATTTCATCATCCACAATGGCGGCGAGGTCTTCGTCGTAAACCACCTTTTTCTTGTCGCACAAACGTTTGAAGCGGTCAAAGGCGCGCTCCAGTTCCTGCTTATCCAACTTGTAGCCCAGCGCCTCCATGCGCTTGTTGAAGGCGTTGCGTCCCGAATGTTTGCCCATGACCATGCTTTCGCCCTTCCATCCGACGCTTTCGGAAGTCATAATTTCGTATGTTGCCCGCTCTTTGATAACGCCGTCTTGATGAATGCCCGCCTCATGGGCAAACGCGTTCATGCCGACGATGGCTTTATTGGGCTGAACGCGAATGCCGGTAACCTGACTGACAAGGCGGCTGGTCTTAAAGATTTCTTTCGTCTTGATATTGGTGTCCGCCTGATAAAAATCGCGGCGAACCTTCAGGTTCATCACAATCTCCTCCAGCGATGCGTTGCCCGCGCGCTCGCCGAGACCGTTGATGGTGCATTCGACCTGCCCCGCGCCGGCGCGGATTGCCGCCAACGAATTGGCAACGCTCATCCCCAAATCGTTGTGGCAATGAACGGAGATAATCGCCTTGTCAATATTAGGACAATTTTCCTTCAAGTAGCGAATCTGCTCCGCGAATTCCCACGGCGTGCAATAGCCGACCGTATCGGGAATGTTGATGGTTGTCGCGCCCGCCTCAATCACTGCCGCCACGATTTCCACCATGAATCCCCAGTCCGTGCGTCCGGCATCCTCGCAGGAAAACTCCACATCCTTTGTGAATGTCCGCGCATATTTGACGGCGTGCACAGCTGCCTTGATAACATCCGGTGGCGCCATGCGGAGTTTTTTTTCCATATGAATGGGACTGGTGGCGATAAAGGTGTGTATGCGTCCCTTTTTGCCGACCGCCTTTCCCGCCGTCTCGATGTCAATATCCTTAGCGCGGGCAAGACCGGCAACCACCGGACCCAGATTCATATCGGCAACGGCTTTGACAGCCTCAAAATCGCCCGGAGAAGAAACGGGGAAGCCCGCTTCCATGACGTCCACGCCCAACCGGGCGAGCTGACGGGCCACCTCCATTTTTTCTTTGATGTTCATGCTGGCGCCGGGAGATTGCTCGCCGTCGCGCAGAGTCGTGTCGAGGACTACGATTTTACGAATTTTCGAACCCATCGAACTCACCCCTTTCTTGAATTTTTTATATAATGAAAACGCCCCTGAAACCGTTTTCACGGATCAGGGGCGAATCATTCGCGGTACCACCCTGTTTCAGCCGCGCCACCGGCGCGACCCTTCATTCTGACCGCTTACGGGCGATCCTCCGGCGCGAAGTAATCAACCCCAAGGGGCTCCTATTGCCTTCCCTTGCGGCGTTTCCCGCGCGCAGCTCCGAGGCGAGTTCAGACCCGGCGCCCGCCGCCTTGCACCAACCGGCGGCTCTCTTTGCGGCGCCCGCAGCCCTACTACTCCTCATCTTTGCCTTTCAAATATTTTAAAGAACAAATAATAGCATCAATCAACGCAAATTGGGTTTACATATTTTTTTGATTCTGCCCGCGTCAAGTGTTTTTTACACATTGTTCATATTTTTTTAACAAGGCAAAGGTTATTTCTTAATGCAGTGATAGACAAAGGCAGGAGGCAGGTTGCGCCAGACAATGGGGGATTGGCGCACCTCAGAGAAATGATATTGCAGGGCGGCTCGAAAACGTCTGCCCGCCGGAAGAGTCAGACTGTGGATATAGGCAAAGGTTGCAAATTCCCCCTTTTTTTGAAGCGCCCTGACTGTAACCTGCATAAGCCGGTCTTGAAGTTTATCGTTGAAGGTTGCCCAAGGCAGCCCGCTCACAATATAATCCGCTTTTGATACGCCCGCTTTTTTCAGGATGGCGGATAGGTTTTCCACAGAATCCTCAAAAAGGGCGACCTGAGGATAGCGCCCGCGAAAAAGAGACGCCATTTTGTGGTTTTTCTCGATGGCAATCAGGCGGGCATCGGGATGGATGCGTTCCATAATTTTTGAGGTGAACGTCCCAACGCCGGGTCCATATTCCACTATAACAGAAGCTCTGGCTGGATTAATGATGGAAGCCACAATCCGAGCCAGCGATGCGGAACTGGGAGCAATCGCCCCGACGCTTGCGGGGTGCCGGACAAACTCTCGAAAAAAATCCCAATAAGTTGCAATACCAGCTGGCATTTTATTTAGAAAAAAACTTTCTTCGTCAAAAAGTGATATTTCCCCTATTTCCCCCCTTTTTCCTTTGCAAGTCCAAAATATAAAAAAATTAAATCTTTTTGCGACTCGGCGAATTTGCCCTTGATTCAAAAACCGCCGATAGGGAGGATTCCTATGCTGAATAAATCCCGTTTTTTTATGCCTTTTTGATTTTAACACAAAGGACTCGGCTATGATTATACAAAATCCTTATGTTGTCATGAAAGACGGAACTATCAAACAGGTCAACCCCTTCACGGGGACAGAGGTCTGGTTCCTTCCTGAGCGGGGCAACAAACCCGACCCGAACGCCCGCCCCAAAACCGCGCAAGCCATTGAGTTTCACGACCCGGAGGATTATTGCAATTTCTGCAAAAAATTCTTCCTCAACACCCCGCCGGAAAAATCCCGCCTTGTGCGCCATCCGGATGGGCGCATCGAGCATATTGACCAAACCCCGGCGGGAGAACTCGGCAATTCCAGCATCCTCTTCCGGCGTATCTCCAACCTCTTTGAAATGGTTTCCACCGATTACTGGAAAAAGAATTACGAATATTTTCTTTCAGATAAAAACCTCGCATGGAAAAACCGATATCTGAACGACCCGGAAGGGTGGAACCATACAAAGAACGTCGTCCAATTTAAAATGAGACTCTCTAAAATGTCAGAGCAGCAGATTCAGGACGTTTCCCCAGAAACCATTGCCACAATGGCGGACGCCTTCTTCGGCGGCTCGCATGAGCTCGTTATCGGCGGACGCCACTACAAGGAGGGCGCGAAGTTTGACACCGATTTGTGGTCCTCCGGTGAAATGACGCCGAAGGAGCATTATCAATTTTTCATTTTCACCATCCGCGCCGCAAAAGATATCGCCGACAATAACCGCTACGTGCGCTACATCAGCATATTCCAGAACTGGCTCGCGCCCGCCGGCGCCACCTTCAATCACCTCCACAAACAGCTCGTCGCCATTGATGAGTGGGGCGTTTCCGTCCAGCGGGAGGTTGAACTGGCGCGCCAAAATCCCAATGTGTATAATGAATACGCCGTCAATTTTGCCAGTTATCACAACCTTGTCTTTGCGGAAAACGACCACGCCATCGCCTTTGTCTCCATTGGACACCGCAGCCCGACCCTTGCCATTTATTCCAAGAGCCGCAATTGCCGTCCCGAAGAGCACAGCGAGGAAGAGGTGCGCGGATTTTCCGACCTTGTCCATGCCTGCCATGCCGCGATGGGCTCCAGCATCCCCTGCAACGAAGAATGGTATTACCTCCCGCAGGACGCCGTGGAGCGCATCCCATGGCATATCCTGATTAAATGGCGCACGAACACGCCTGCGGGATTCGAAGGCGGGACTAAGATTTACACAAACACGCTTTCGCCTACTGAAATGCGGGACATCATGGTTCCGCAACTTTACAAACTGCGGGAAGCCGGGCGAGTCTCCGTCCAACATATCGCCACAGAATGCCCCGCTAAGGCGAATGCGCTGAAATATTACATTAAATAGCGTAAGGGAAAATATGAATCGGAAACGCCAGATTTATATCGGGGATTACGTCCGGTTCAAAGATGAATATCTCAGCCAGTGGCGCACGGAAAAATCCGCGCGGCTCGCCGCCTTGCGCGAAACCATCTTCATCGTTGTGGAATCCTGCCGATGCTATAACTGGCTCTTTGGAATCGGCGGAAGCGGGATGTTGCTCACGCTGCGCCCCTTTTTGGGTCCGCTTTTGGAGGAGCAAAACGAAATCAGCCGCGGCGAGGATTCGTTGGAGATTGTTCCCCCCGCGCTGGTAAATGAATTGATGGAAACCCGAATCGAAAGCGAGATGGATATCCCGCAGTAGCCTTTCTCCTTAAATCTCCAGCACGCGCAACATGTTCGTTGCGCCGCCCACGCCCAGAGGCAAACCGGCGGTGACAATCACGCGATCTCCGCGTTTTGCGATTTGCTTGCGGAGCGTTTCTTTCACAGCTTCGCGGATGATGGCGTCAAAACCATCGCGCTTCCGAGACCCTTTCATCTCCTTCATCAAAATGGGAACAACGCCCCATACAACTTGGAGCCGCCTTTGGATTTTGGGGTTGAGTGTGAAGACGGCGATGGGACAAGGGGGGCGATACCGCGCAACAAATCGCGCTGTATATCCTGTGATGCTGCAGCATAAAATAGCGGAGGCGTTCAGGCTGCGCGCCATTTGCGCCGTCGCCTGACTGATGGCGTCGGGGATGTTGCCCTCCTCCGGCAGCAGCTGCTCCATAAGCAATCGCCGCTCATCAAGATTCTCCTCCGCCGTTTGCGCAATTTTATCCATAATCTCCACCGCCTCGCAGGGAAACTTCCCCACAGCCGTCTCGCCGCTGAGCATGACAGCGTCTGTGCCGTCCAGAATGGCGTTGGCAATATCAGCCGCCTCGGCGCGCGTCGGGCGCGCCTTTTCTATCATGGACTCCAGCATCTGCGTTGCGGTAATAACCGGTTTGGCTCGGCGATTGCACAAGGCGATGATGCGTTTCTGAATTAAGGGCACCTGCTCCAACGGCACCTCGACGCCGAGGTCTCCGCGCGCCACAAGCGCGCCATCCGCCGCCTCGATAATTGCCTCCAAATCGCGGACGGCTTCGTGTTTTTCTATCTTGGCGATAATGGGCGTGTCCGCGCCGAGGGCGCGAATCAGCCGGCGGGCGTCGTAAATATCTCGGGGCGATTTGACAAATGAAAGGGCAAAATAGTCGAGATTTTGCTCAACGCCAAATTTAATCATGCGGCGGTCTTGCGGCGTAAGCGCGGGGATGGAGAGCGTTGTTCCCGGCAGATTGATTCCCTTGTTTGAACGCAAATCCCCTCCGCGGATAACGCGGCAGCGAATATCCGGTCCTGAAACTTCTTCCGCGCGCAACTCGATATTGCCGTCGTCTAAAAAGATGGCATCTCCGCGTTTGACCTCGCGCGGAAGCCGTTTGTAAGAAACAGACACGGCGCCGTCTGTCCCTTCGATGGCGCGCGCCGTGAGTATAAACGGATTGCCCTCTTTAAGCGTTGCTGGCTCGTTGGCAAACCTGCCGCATCGGATTTTAGGACCGCAAAGGTCGCCGATGATGGCTATGGGGCTGCCGGCGGCGGCTTTGCGAATCGCGGCGATTCGCCTTGCGTGTTCCTCCGGCGTCCCGTGCGAAAAATTCAGACGGAACACATCCGCGCCTTTTTCTATCAGCCGTCGGATAATTCCCAAATTATCCGTTGCCGGACCCAGCGTCACCACAATTTTTGTCCTCGCCATAAGCCCTCCTATTATCTTTTCTTAAATTTTCACGCTATCGCCGGCGACCCAGCCGGTGGAACAAGCCGCTTGCAGATTAAAGCCGCCGGTTGCCCCGGCAATGTCCAGAAGCTCGCCTGTGATATAAAGTCCGCTAATAAGTTTCGACTGCATCGTGCGCGAATCAACTTCTTTAAGAGCCGCGCCTCCGCCGGTTGTCATCGCCTCGCGGAAGCAGCCCGTCCCTTGCAAAGGAAAACGATGATTCTTCAAACGCCGCGCAAGGGCGGAAAATGTTTGCTTGTTCAGATTTGCCGCATGAGCATCGGGAGATATGCCGATTGCGGAAAGGACATCCAGAACCATTCGACCCGGCGCCATCTCCTTGAGCAGGTTTGCGATTTTCCGCCGAGGCGACTTTGCCATCAACCCATTTAAAAATCTTTCAATGCCCTCAACGGTCTCATCGGGAAAAAGGTCAATGCAGATTTCAGCGACGCAAACCGCGCCCGTTTTGTCAAAGACTGCTCGGCTCAAATTGAGAGCAGCGGGTCCGCTGACGCCCCCCGCCGTGAACACCGCATCGCCGCGCTCGGACGCCTTATGCGCGCGAATCACAATATCGCGCAGCGCCAGACCTTCAAGGGTGCGGCATCGGGTGCCGTCGCTCAAAAGCGATGCGAGAGCCGGATAAAGAGGGACGACATCATGTCCCAAACGGCGCAATATTTCATAGCCATCGCCCGTTGTCCCCAACGCGGGGTATGACTTCCCGCCGCACGCCATGACCACATTGCGGGCGCGATAAATTCCGCCGAACGTTTTGACTCCGGCAACGCGCCCATCTTCCAGAATAATGCCGCAAATCGGATTTAGATATTGCGTATGCACATTGGACTTTGAGGCGTATGACTGCAAGGCGCGCGCGATTTCTTGTGCCTTGTCGGATACGGGAAAAATACGTCCGTCCTCCTCAACCTTTGTCCGCACGCCAAATCGCCGCAATAACGCAAGCAGGTCGTCCCGAAAAAAACGGTGAAACGCGCTGTGAAGAAATCTCCCGTTTTTCCCGAACGCGCCGATGAAATCATCCATCGCCGCCGCGTTGGTGATATTGCAGCGCCCATTTCCGCTGACCAGAATCTTCGACGCCGCGCGGGATGTTTTCTCAAGGAGCAAAACGCGCAACCCTCGTTCGGCGGCGCGCCCCGCCGCCATCAGCCCGGACGCCCCCGCGCCGCACACTATCACATCCCAGCCTGTATCGAACCGCGCCGATGATAAAGAGGGAGGGCTCATTTTTTCACGCTCACCACAGCAAACCAAGCAAGGCGTTTCAGCGGCGGCAAAAGTCTGAACAAAAACTCATCAACATCATTCAGAGCGTTCGCAAAAAATTTGAAGAGCGCGCGGTTGCGCCAGCCGAATTGCCAGAAAAAAGCCATAAAAGCAAAAAGGTAGAAATAACGGATGCGCCCGCCGCCAAAGGCGCGCATCAAAACGCCGAGCCTTTGCCGGTCAAAATAATTTGCAAACGCCCGCCACTCCTTCGGCGCAAGCGTCCGCCGATAAATATTGACCAGCGGGCTTTGCGCCATCGGCTCCACGAAAATTCCCCTGCCGCCTTTTTTAAGAACGCGCGCCGCCTCTTGCGCCGCCTTTTCCAGCTCTGTATGGATGAGGACGGATTTCGTATAAACGGCATCGAAAAAATCATCGGCAAAGGGGAGGGCTTCCGCCGCGGCGCAAACGGCGTGGATTCGGGAGGCAAGCCCCCGCGCTTGCGCCTGCCGATTCAAAAAATAAATCCGCGCCGGCGCAATATCCGCCACATAAACATCCGCTTCCTGCGTTGCCAAAAAAAGGGCGAACACGCCCATGCCGCCGCCTATCTCCAGTATGCGCTTGCCGCGCAGCCCTTCTTCTCCCCAGAGTTTTTTCAAGGCAAACAATTGCTCGGGGCTGAAATAAAAATCCAGCTCTTCCTCCAGATTAAACCGCCGGAGCGAATCCCCGCCGCCGAGATTTTTCACATCCAGATTGGAAGACCAGTAATCGCGCTGCGAATTTTCTTTTGACATCGGCGCTTTGTTTTTCCCAACTTTATTTTTCTTTAATGTTTAATAACATGAGGAGTGTAGATATGGCGTCCTGCCCCAATCAATCAAGAAATATGAAATGGTGCAACTGCTCCTATGACGGCTGCGATAAACACGCTATCTGCTGCGAGTGTCTGCGCTACCACCTTTCCATGAAACAATTGCCCGGATGCTGCTTCCCGCCAGACGCGGAAAAAACTTGTGACCGCTCCTTCAAACATTTTGTCCAGATTCACAAAAACCTATTGTGAGGCGCTCCCGCTTGCGCCGGAACGAATGAAAACCGAGCTGACTTTGTCGGCATAGACGCGTTCCCACTCCGGCAGAGCGGAAAGCCGATACGCCAGATGATTCGGATCGCTCATGACGTCGCCGGTGTAAAGGATGAACGTGTTTAACTGATATCGGCGCACGGCTTCCTCAATCGGCATCGTCCCGTTTTTGATGGCAATATAATCCAGCCAGACCTGCGCGTCATAAACGTCAAGCCTGCCGTCAATAAAGACGCGCGTTTCCGGTCCGAGAAAATAAAGCAGATATCCGCCGATGCCGTAGGAATTGAAAACGTTAGCGGGCGGACGGTTTGATTGCAGATACTGTGTCGCATAGGCGGGCAGGAGTCCGCCCTGAATGCCCGTCACAAAAAGTCCGCGCCCTGTTTGAAACACGCCATAATGCTGCCCAAATCCGAAAAGGGCGGCGATTGCCGCCGCGAAAAATGGCAACGCGCGGCGCAGCCGTCCCAGCGATTCCTCCGCTTTTTTCATATAAGGCGTCAACGCCGCCGCCATGCCCGCCGCCGCTATCCCCGCATGGCGGCGCTGATAAAAAACAATCCCCGTAAGAAACAACAAGATGGCAACATGCCACCAATCGAGCCGCCGTTTTATAGAGGCGAGATACATCGCCCCCCATGCGAGCAAAAAGAACGCCGCCGCGCCGATATATGCGGGCAGCGGCAACATCGGATTTGTCCGCGCCAAAAGCGGCGTCCATTCCATAATATATTCGCGCACATGAGGCATGGCGCTGATTTTTCCGCCCAGCGCCGCAAGCCTTGCGCCGTATGGATTTATCAGCCATGCCCCAAAAGCAAGCGAACAGGGCAGCAACGCCAGCCCGATTGTCCGCTCGCCCAGACGGCGGCGCGCCATCCAGAGCCAAGCCATAAATATCCCAAGCGGAACATATCCGATGGCAAAGCCTGCATGGCAATTTGCCCAAAAAACGAAAATCAACGGCAGCAAAAAAAGCCTTTTGGGAACGCGCCCGTCCCGCCACCGCGGACTTTCCGCGGCGGTTAACAGCAATAAAATTAGAGCCGCAAGAAAAAACTGACTCCACGCCTCCGGTCTCGGCGTAAACCGCAAATATCCCGCCAGCATCCCCGCCAGCAAGATAAGCGCCAGTGCGCCGCCTGCTTTGTATCGAACCGCGCCAACAAAATAAATCAAAAGATATGCGGCGGCAACCACGCCGAAGACCAGCCAGACCAAACCCTTCGCCGACGCTTTGCGGAACGCCATCTCCATCCAGACGGAGGGCAGCCATCCCGATGATATCCATTCGTTGCCTTGCGATGTGAATGAAAAAAGGTCTCCGCGCGGCAGCGACCCCGTATCAAGCCACACACGCCCCAGCGCCATGTGAAACCACACATCCGGATCCGGCACAGACCGTATTGTAAGAAACAAAAGCCCGAGAATAATCAAAACAGGGAAAAGCAAAAAAATCGTAATTTTATTTTCAGTTATGCGGGAGATTTTACCGCCGGGGCTCTGAGGCTTTGCATCGTTAGGCGGTTGCGCGGTTGGGCGATTTGCCTGGCGTGGAATTTGGTTTTTTAATCTATAAGACGTGGCTCGATCAGTTTGTTGTGAAAAACGTTTTTTCAACTTTTTTCAAAGCCTGTTTTTTTCATCCAAATAAACAGCGGCACAACAAAGCCAACAACCCTATAACCCGGGCAACTTGCCACCGCGGTACCCGCCGCTTATCGCCTCTTTCACTCATATACAACCCAAGCGGTGCCGGCGGGGGTTTTTCCCCCGTCGCCTATCGGCATAAAGAGCAGGCTGGTTTGATCCGCAAGCGAGGCGCGGTTATAGCTGTAAACATATCCCAACGTGCCGGTTTCGTCCTGCAATCCCACAGTGGCGGATTCTCCAAAATTATAACGAGAATCGGAGAAGTTCACATCCTGATAATTGAAACGGATGGAGTTGTCGCTCTCGGAAAGAACCGCCTGAAATGTGATGCCCGCCGTGTGATTGGCAAAAACCCAGTGAGAACAGTCCGCCCACGTGACAATCAATTTGCGGTGTCCCGCCTCGCCCCGCGTCTCATAAAACACTCCTCCGCCGGTATCGGGCGGGACAAGGTCGTCCCAAAAAGGTGCAATCAACGTTCCCGGCTCTATAGGAATGGGAATCGCTTGGTTGGCATATATATTTCCCGAGTTGCCAAAGGTCAAATACCCATTGGCGCAAATCATAATCGTCGAGTGTTTCGTGCCATAAAAAGAAAAATCAAAATTAATTGAAACAGCGGTGAAATCATCGTCGCCCATAATAAGACGCGCGGCGGCGGAATAATCCTCAAACTTGTATGACGGTTTGTAGAGCTGAAATTTTTGCGACACGTTGGAGTCATAAATATGCAGGTCATAAAAATAATTCTTCGCGCCCATGTAACCATAGACCCGGATGTAATAAATCCCGTTTGCGGGCACCTCATAATAAATGCTTTCCAAATCATAACCGGTGGCGGATGTGGCAAGGAGGGTGTTGGACGCATCGCGCAGCTCCAGTTCAAGATCCCCGGCATCAAATTCGTGATACATGGCAATGCAAACCTTTGCGCCCAAGGAAAGCGAAACCTTGAACCAGTCGTCATTGACGCAGCACAAACCAACCGTAGAACTGCCCACCTGCAGTTGGCTTGCGTGTTCGAAATCGTCATTTGGTTCATGGTCATCGTCGGGAATACTCTTCGCACCTGCCGCCAAAAGCATCTCGTCCCATTGCGTATCCGCCGCAAAAAGAATCTGCGAACTGTTGTAATTGCCGGAGGGATAACTGCTGAGGTTAGTCAGGTAAATGGAAAGACCGCTCGCACCTTCGCGTGAGCCGCTATGGTTAGCGACAACGGCGGAAAGAAAATCGGATTGCGATTGTTCGGCGGCGGCAAGAACAGCTGGAGATTGCGCCCGCGAAATCATCTGCGCCAAAAACGTGCCCAAATCGCGAAAACTGATATCCGAATAATAAACGCTGTTAATACGCGAATGAAAATAATTCTGCCACTCCGTGTCGGCGGAAATCATCGCCGAGGCAAAGGAACTGAGCGACGATGCCAGCCCGGACATTTTGGACAAATCCACGGCGGATTGCGTCCCAGCTCCGCCGTATGATTCGCCGTATCTGGATACAATGACGGAGGCAAACTGGGCGGGAGTCATGCCCGGATTGGAACGCAAGTCCGCCAAAATTAAATGATAGGGCCAGCCGTCGCTTGGCTCTGTATGCTCGGAGCCGACCATATAATCAGCCTCGTTTCTGACCTCATAAGCCACTTCCATCATTTGCATAAGACAGGCGTCAAAACCAACAATGTCCAGCTTGGTCGGAACGCCTTCTAACGCTTGGCGAACCTCGCGGGTATAAAGCACATCTCCGCTTGTGTTATCAACGCAGACCTCTTTTAAAACCGGCGTCTTTTTTTGCTCCTCCCTCAATTTCTCAAGACGCAAGAGGGCTTGGCTGCGCTGCGCCGGCGCGGAAGATGTGCGGGCGGCATCCTCCCAATAAGCAATCTTTTTGGCGAGAGCGGCGGCGGAATCTCTCCAGCCGCCTCCATGATTCCAGAGGACGAGCGCATAATGATTTGCCGGATATGTGGCAATCGCCCAATTCACAAACTCCGAAAGAGTTGCCGGAGCGCCCATATTCTTTTCCCCCACACTATCAAGCGGTGAGGAAATCAAATAAGGATTGGAATCGCGGATAATAAGACCCCGGCGCGTGTCTGTCCAGTCGCCGTTGGAAGAGTCATAGCCGGGGATGCGGTCAAAAAGAACCACAATCTTTATATCATCGTTGGAGCCAACCATCTCCATTTCATTAATATCGTCAATGCCCGCGCCTTCCAGATTATTATCGCCATCCAAATAAACCATGAACGTCCAATCTGTGGCAACCGCCGAACATATAGTCAGAGCCGCAAACACAAAAACCAACACAACAATTTTTTTCATTATTTTGTAAACCTTTTACCGCAAGATTCATCATACTATTTATAATACAAAAATTTCTTTTGCCTCAACCATATTCCGTATTTTAAGGTATTTTCTATCGTTTTGGAAAAACATTCCTGTCAATGGAGAATTCGCAATGGCTTCTTTCAATGAAATCAGCGCCTCCGTAATTGCAAACATAGAAAAGGTGATAATCGGCAAACGCGCGCAAGTCATAACCGTGCTCTCCGCCGTGTTGGCGCGGGGGCATGTGCTTTTAGAAGATGTGCCCGGCGTGGCAAAAACCATGCTGGCGCGCTCCATTGCCATCACCTTCGGATGCGAGTTCAAACGCGTCCAATGCACGCCCGACCTGCTCCCCACGGACATCACCGGCGTTTCCGTCTTCAACCAGAAAAAGGCGGAGTTTGAATTCATGCAAGGACCCGTCTTTACCAATGTCCTTCTGGCAGATGAAATCAACCGCGCTACGCCGCGCACGCAATCGGCGCTTTTGGAGGCTATGGAAGAACGGCAAGTTTCAGTGGACGGCAAAACGCATATCCTCGCGCATCCCTTTTTTGTTTTGGCGACGCAGAACCCCGTTGAACAAGAGGGGACATTTCCGCTGCCAGAGGCGCAACTCGACCGCTTTCTGATGCGCATTTCCATCGGGTATCCCGATTTCAGGCAGGAATCGGAGATGCTGGATAGATTGCGTGGCGGACATCCCATCAACAGCCTCAAACCCATCCTTGCCGCCGCCACCGTCGCCCAGATGCAAGAATATGTCGAAAAAGTTTTTGTGCATGAAGAAGTCAAGACATACCTTTTGAAGATTGTGCACAACACGCGCCAGAATTTCAAACTGGGGCTGGGCGGCAGCCCGCGCGCTTCCATTGCGCTTTATCGCTCCGCGCAGGCGATGGCGGCGCTCGAAGGAAGGAATTATGTCATCCCCGACGATGTGAAAAAACTCGCGGAGCCTGTCCTTTCGCACCGAGTGATTTTGAAGCCTGAATACCGCCTGCGCAAAGAAACGACCAAAACCGTCATCGAGGAAATCCTCGCCTCCATCGAAGTCCCCTCCAACATCGGCGCCTACCGCCCCAAATAATCAAACCACAAACAACCCCCGCCTCATTTGCGCTAAACGCCTCACCCCTCTGCCCCCCTCTGGGGTCAATCCCGGTATTTCGTTAATATTCTACTTATAACCCTTTCGGAATCAATCTTTTGGGGGCATATCCTTTTGGGGTCAACCTCTGGGGTCAATCCCGGTATTTCGTTAATATTCCGCTCATATCGTTCACGGCTGGGTCGGGCTCTTGGAGGTGGTCGCGCGGATGGTCTTCGATTTTTTCCGGCATGCGGAGATGGATAAAGGTCAGCACGCCGCCGACGAGAACGCGCCCGTATTCGGCAAAAAATCGCCAGAACGCCACAACCAAAAATCCGCTTGATTCGATGAATGGCTTGAACGCTATGCCGAAGACCGCCTCCGCCACGCCGCTTCCCGCCGGCGAGGGCGAGACATAAACAATCAAATGCACCATGCAAAGCGTCAGTATTCCTTTGAAAAATGGAACATTCAATCCAAATATCTTTGCCGCCAGCGGTCCCAGCGAATACATCGTAAAAAGATGCGCCACCGTCAGAAAGACAATCTTTAGATTATTGAACCAACCATAAGTAACCATATCCGCAAAGGCGTCCTCCGTCTCGCGGTAAAATTTCCACACAACGCCAATCAACGCCCAGAAATATTTCTTCGCCCCTTGTTCCTCTCGGACAATCGTTTCCTCTTTCGGGATGGCATCGCCAAATGCCCGCCGTTCCATCCGCAGAAAAAGAAATCCGCCGATGAGCGCGGCGCTCACAAGGGCAAACACGCGAAAGGAATGGGAGAGGTAATGAGGCAGGGCGTCCGGTATCAGTATCGAGGCGATGAGGAACGTCGGCAGGAGTATAATCAGCGGCAACAAAGAGCGCGCGACTGTCGAGGACGTTGCCGTGCCGCTTGAGAGCCCTTGGCGTTTCAGCAGATAAATCATGCTGAGTTCCCCTCCGAAAGAGGTAGGCGTCAGCGCGGAAAAAAAGGCGTAGATAAGAACTATCTTAACGCCGGCAAAAAACCCAAGCCGCTCCGAATGCTGCGCAAGCAAAACCTTCAACCGCCAGGCGTCAATGCTGACAACCAGCGCCGACACGCCAAGACACGCCGCCAGCCAATGCAGCCGTATATGCCGCACATCATCCAGCGTGATGCGGAACCCA
The DNA here is from genome assembly GCA_002070185.1 of candidate division BRC1 bacterium ADurb.Bin183. Classification (GTDB taxonomy): domain Bacteria; phylum Sumerlaeota; class Sumerlaeia; order MWCT01; family MWCT01; genus MWCT01. The sequence goes on along the minus strand of MWCT01000001.1, from coordinate 243,563 downwards.
GCCAATAGCGGCGCAACAATCAGCCCCAAAAGGCTCATCGCCACAAAAAAAGACAGCATGCAATACCAGCGCCGCTCTTTCAGCGATAAAAATGAGACTTCATGTTTCATGGCAATCCATCATGAGCAAATATACAAAAGCCGCCGCCGGCGCGGCAATAAAAAACAGGCAGAGAAAAAATTTTACGTTTTTTTATCTCCGCCTGTTATGAATGATATTTTTGATTGTAACGACTATGCCTGAGCGGCTGGCTGCTCGATGACTGTCACCATGCGCTTATCTTCCCCGAAACGCGAATAGCGCACCACGCCGGGAATTTTGGCAAACAACGTGAAGTCTTTGCCCTGCCCGACATTTTTGCCCGGGAAATATTTGTTCCCGCGCTGGCGGACCAGTATGCTCCCGCCGGTGACCATTTGTCCGTCGAAGGCTTTGCATCCCAACTTCTTGCCGCAACTGTCTCGACCGTTCCTGCTGCTGCCTACGCCTTTTTTATGTGCCATGGTTCAAACCTCCCAATAAATGCTTATCCGGCATGCGATTGAATATCAATGCGCCGGGGCGGCGATTTCCTTCACCTTGATTGCCGTGTAATCCTGACGGTGCCCAATCTTTTTGGCAAAGCCCTTGCGCCGTTTGTAAGTGAAGACGACTATCTTGTCGCGGCGATTCTGATCCACGATAACGCCCTTGACTTTGGCATCGGGGACTCGCGGCGAACCGATTTTTGTCTCAGCTCCCTCGCCGTCTCCTTTGACCATCAGGACATCATCGAGAATGATTTCGCTGCCGATTTCGCCCTCGATTTTCTCGACCTTGATGATATCGCCTTCGCTCACGCGATATTGTTTGTTACCCGTTCTGACAATCGCTTGCATGATTTTTTCCTCAATCCTTAAAAGTCCAATTCAAGAACACAAATGGGGAAGTTACTGACCGGGCTTTTCGGCTGTCAACAGAAAATGAACAAAATTTTTCACTTATTTTGTATCTGTTTTATATGCTGTTGAGCGTATTCGCAATAATGACCGGCGTGGGCGCGGAGTTTTTCCTTTTCTTCGGCGGAAAGCTCGCGCTTAATCTGGCAAGGAACGCCAACCGCCAGCATCCCCGGCGGAATCTTTTTCCCCTCCGGAACCAGCGCCCCCGCCCCGACCATGCTCCCTTCGCCTATCTCCGCCCCGCTTAAAACAGTCGCCCCCATGCCAATCAAACATCCGTCTCCGATTTTCGCCCCGTGAATGCAAGCCTGATGCCCAACTGTTACATCTCGTCCGATAAATACCGGATGTCCATGGTCGGTATGCAGAACGGATAAATCCTGAATGTTCGAGTTTTCGCCCACAACAATCGCTTCGATATCTCCGCGAAGGACGCATCCATACCAGACGCTCGCTCCGCGTTCCAAAACCACCTGACCCATGACATCCGCACTCGGCGCCACAAAGGCATCCTCCGCAATCTGCGGCGTCCAATCGCCAAAATTTCTAATCGCCATTTCCCGCTCCTGCTTGTCGCAAATTGATATTTGACAATTGACAACCCGCCGCACTCAAAGCAAGAGCTGATTGCATAATTTTGGGGAGCGTGGTTCATTGAACAATAATATTCCTCGATATCAGTGCGCGCGCATCCCTTTTGATGCGGGTCGGCTCTCTTTATCATCGGCGGACTTCCCTTGGAATCGGGCAACTCCCATCGAGCGGTTCATCCTTGCCGATGGCTCCGCGCCTGCGCTGCGCCAGACTTCCGCTCGAATGTTCTGGAATGAGCGCGGGGTTTTTATCCTTTACGACTGCGTTGACCCCTGCATCTGGGGGACGTATAAAAAAGATAACGAGCCTATTTTTGACGAAGAGGTGGTTGAAGTCTTTTTCGACCCGCGCCCTGAAAGCGATTTTTATTACGAGTTTGAGATAAGCCCGCTTAATGTTCGATTTGCCGCAATCATCCAACGCCCTGCCGCACCCCTTCCGGAAAAAATCATCAAACGGCTTGATTGCGGAAAACTCATAACCGGCGTGGAGACGGACGTCGCTTTATCAGATTCCGCAAAACGACCAAAAGGCTGGCGCGCCCTGCTGGGCATCCCTTTTGAGCTTCTGGAACGAACCGCCCCGCCAAAAGCGGGCGATGTCTGGCGCGGAAATTTATACCGCATTGACCGCCGCCCGCCCGATGAACCCGACTCGCCGCTCTTCGATGAATATTCCTGTTGGTCGCCCACATACACCGAGCCGGCGGCGTTTCATCGCCCTGAACGTTTCGGGCTGATTGAATTTGTGGAATGAAGCATATCTTTATTGAGGAAAAAGATGGCGGACAATCTGAATCGCATGAAATCAGCCTTTGGCAAATCTTCCCCCGCGCTAAAACTTCTCCTCATCGCCGCGCTCTTTTGCCATCTTTTATTTTTGCTTAATCTCAAATTTCGTTTTTTGAATCCTTTTTCTCATGATATGGCGCTCTTTCGAAACGTGCGCGGCGCGGACTTCAACGCGGTTTACATGGCGGGGCGCTATGCCCGCGCGGGCGAAAATCTTTATCGCATCCCAACCTACGACGAAGGCATTCCGCACACACGTTTCCGCTACACCCCTCCCGTCGCCTTCCTCATCGGCATTCCCATGAGTCTGATTCCCAATGTTTTTATCGCCTCGCGCCTTTGGGTTCTCATCAACGAAATCCTTCTTTTTATTAACATCCTCATCACAATCAAAATGTGCGGCGATAACCGACGCTTGATAGCCGCCGTCTGTCTATGGCTGCTTTATTTTCCTTTTGCCGTCGAAATTTACATGGGACAATTTTCGTTTTTGATGGCAAGCCTGCTTTTCTGGTCGGCGTATTGCCTTTCAAAGGGTTGCCGCCGAACGGGGCTGGCTGCGTGGATGGGAGCCATCTTGCTCAAGTTGTTTCCTATATGGATGCTGCCTCTGGTCTGGAAACGCGCTGGACGCAAAGCAACCATCGCCTCTTTAACGGCGCTCTTTTTATTGACCGTTCCTTATTTTATGCGGCATAGAGATGCGGCGCGGGACTTTTTTTCCTTGAATATGCCGGCGGCGGCAAAAAATGAAATGCAGCCTTACGGCGGAAATCAGGGACTGCGCCACATGCTTTTACATTATCGCCGGATTGTTCCCGCCCTGCCGCAGCGGACGGTATCCGCGCTTCCCGCCGCGGCGGGACTTGCCCTGTTCATTTTCCTGACTGCCGCCAGTCTCAAAGGCTCTTGGAAACCGATGCCGCTCTTTGCGCTGGGAACGGCTCTTTTTTTCATCATCTCACCGGATGTATGGGAACATCATTACGTTCTCTTGTTGCCGTTTTTCGTTTCTTATTATATAATGAAAGAAAAACCGGGATGGGCATTTTGGGTGTCCTTCATTTTCATCGCCATGCCCACGCCCCATATTTTTTCCAACTTGGGGACGAATAATGACTTGCCTCCGGCGGCGGCGTTCCTATATTTCTCAATCAAACCGCTGGGTAATATTATTTTTGCGTTAGCGCTCATGCGAGACTTGACGCAGCCGCCCGCATTCAAGGATATCCAGACGCAATGAAACGGAAGTTACATCTGAGCATTTTATTGGCTCTTTTTATCATCGGCTGTTCCTGCGCCCGAAAGCCGCAGCCTGTCATTCCACCGGAAACGCCTCAGGAAACACCCAACGCCCCTGCGCCGTCTGACCAGACGCCAGCCCCCGCGCCGACCCCCGCGCCGACTCCGCCCGCCAGCCGCGTGCAGGGCGACGTCCTTGCGCGCATAGGCAGAAAAGAAATTACACGCGAGGAGTTTCGCCGCAACTATGAAACCTATCTTTTAATTGTTGACCCGCAAAAGGAAAAAGTCCTTTCCCGCAATGATTACTTCAACAAAATGATAACGGATGAACTGGTGCGCCGTTTTGCGGAAAATGAAAAAATTGACCGCGACCCCATTTTCATCGCGCAGTTGGAAAAGGAAAAACAGCAGATACTGCTCGACCACATCTTGAAAAACGTCCTCCTTGAAAAAATCGCCGTCACGGAAGATGAAGCAGCCGGTTACTATCGCGCAAACCCCGATGAATTCACTCAACCTGCAAGAATTCAGGTGCGCCACATTTTATTGGGCACGGTGGAGGACGCCCGCCGCGCCCTTTTCCGTCTGGAAGCGGGCGAGGATTTCGGCAGCGTGGCGCGCGAGATGTCCATTCACGCCTCTCGAAATCAGGGCGGTCAGATAGCCCCCTTTGAGCGCGGAACATATAATAAAGATTTTGAGGACGTCGCCTTCCCTCTCAAAGTCGGCGAGCGCAGCGGCATCGTCAAAACAGACCTTGGCTACCACATCATCGAAAAAACCGGCGAAAGCCCCGCAACCCTCATCCCTTTTGCGGACGTCAAGGAGGCTATCATGAATAAGATGATGAGGGAAAAGCGCGAACGCGCCTTCGAAACCCTCTATAATAAAATACGGCAAGAAATCCCCGTTCAGATTATTAACAGACCCTGACATAAAATAAATAATACACGCGTTGAGGATTGATTGAAACCCGGCTTTTCCATCGAAGGCATCGCGGGACTTTCCGAAAAGGAGGCGGCGGCGCAACTGGCGCTGGATGGTTTCAACGAACTCCCCTCCTCCCGCAAACGCGGAATTCTCGCCATTGCCTGGAACGTTGTGCGCGAGCCCATGTTCCTCCTCCTTGTCGCTTGCGGCATCATCTACCTTATCTCCGGCGATATTCAAGAAGCCGCCATGCTCCTTTTTTTTGTGTTCGCGGTCATGGGCATCGCCCTGTATCAGGAACGCAAAACCGAACGCGCCCTCGAGGCGCTGCGCGACCTTTCCAGCCCCCGCGCCCTTGTTATACGAGACTCTAAAGAAAAACGCATCGCCGGTCGCGATGTGGCGATGAACGACATCATCGTCCTGAATGAAGGCGACCGCGTTCCAGCCGATGCGGAAATTCTTTCCTCCTCTAATCTTCTGGTGGATGAATCCCTCCTGACAGGCGAATCGGCGCCGGTGCGCAAATCCCCCGCCAAGGGAAAAACCGAATACATGCGCCCCGGCGGCGAGGACACCCCCTTCGTTTATTCCAGCACGCTCGTCGTTCAGGGACGCGGCGTTGCCCGCGTGCGCGCCACAGGTATCAACACTGAAATCGGCGTTATCGGCAAATCCATGCTGGCGCTGGAGCCGGAGGCGACCGGGCTTCAAAAGGAAACACGGCGCGTTGTGCGGCAGCTGGCGGCGATGGGACTTTTGCTTTGCATTTTGCTGGTGGTTGGTTATGGCTTGACGCGGGGCGACTGGAAACAAGGCTTTCTCGCCGGCATCACCCTCGCTATGGCAACACTGCCGGAGGAGTTTCCCGTCGTCCTCACCATTTTCTTCGCGCTCGGCGCATGGCGCATGGCGCGCAAAAATGTCCTGACCCGGCGCGTTCCAACCATCGAAACGCTCGGCTCCGCCACAGTTCTTTGCGTGGACAAAACCGGCACGCTGACAATGAACCGGATGTCCGTCAAAAAGATGGTCGCAAACAGCGAAACTTATGACGTCAACGGATGCCTCAGCGAACCGCTGCCTGAAACATTTCACGAACTTGTTGAATTCAGCATCCTTGCCAGCCAGCGCGACCCCTTTGACCCGATGGAAAAAGCAATCAAGCAGCTCGGCGAGCAACACCTCGCCCGGACGGAACATCTCCATCGCGACTGGACGCTTGTGCATGAGTATCCGCTCTCGCGCGAATTGCTCGCCCTCTCCCATGTGTGGGAATCGCCGGACGGCGCGGATTTCGTTATCGCCGCCAAAGGCGCGCCGGAAGCCATCGCCGACCTCTGCCATTTTAACAGCGAAGAAATGGACGAACTTTCCTATCATATCTCCGCGCTCGCCAAAGAGGGTCTGCGTGTCATCGGCGCGGCAAAATCATCCTTCCATCGAACCGCGCTGCCGGATATCCAACACGGCTTCCCATTCGAATTTCTCGGGCTCATCGGGCTTGCCGACCCCGTTCGCCCCTCCGTCCCTGACGCCGTGAAGGAATGCAACGCCGCCGGCATCCGCGTCATCATGATTACCGGCGATTACCCCGGCACAGCGCAGAACATCGCGCGTCAAATCGGACTGAGCAATGCCCATCTCTTTCTCACCGGCGCGGAATTGAGCGCGATGACGGATGAAGAACTCCGGCGGCGCATCCGCGAAATCGGCATCTTCGCCCGCGTGGTGCCGGAGCAGAAACTCCGCATCGTCAACGCCCTTAAAGCGGAAGGCGAGATTGTTGCCATGACCGGCGACGGCGTTAATGACGCGCCCGCCTTGAAAGCCGCGCACATCGGCATTGCCATGGGAGCGCGCGGAACGGACGTCGCCCGCGAAGCGGCATCGCTCGTTCTTCTCGACGACGATTTTTCCTCAATCGTGCAAGCGGTCAGGATGGGTCGCCGCATCTACGACAATATCAAAAAAGCAATCGCCTATATCTTTGCCATCCATGTGCCCATTGCGGGCATGTCCCTGTTGCCGGCGCTCTGCCGATTGCCGCTGGCGCTCCTGCCCGTTCACATCGTTTTTCTTGAACTGATTATTGACCCCGCCTGCTCGGTGGTTTTTGAAGCGGAGCCGGAAGAATCTGGCATCATGGAGCGCCCCCCGCGCAGCCCAAAGGAAAAACTCTTCAACCGGCGCACGCTCGCCCTCGGCATCGCACAAGGCGTCGCCGTCCTGATTATCGTGCTCACCGTATTTTTAATCGCTCATCATATCCAAAAAGACGCCAACGAGGCCCGCGCCCTGACATTCACCACGCTTATTATCGCCAATCTGGGGCTGATTATGACGAACCGCTCATGGACGCGCAATATTTGGGATATGCTGCGGACGACCAACAACGCCCTCTGGTGGGTTATCGGCGGCGCGGCGGCGTTTCTTGCGCTTGTCCTTTACACGCCGTTTCTACGCTCTCTCTTCCGGTTCAGCTATCTGCACCCCACGGATATAGCCATCTGCATATGCGCCGGCGCTGTCAGCGCCCTCTGGTTCGAGACGATGAAATTCTTCCGAAGCCGCTCGCGGCATCTCGCCGCTAATCGCCAATGAACCCATCCGCGCCGATGCCGCAATCTCGCCGTCTCAGCTGTGCGGAACGGCTTCCGATGAAAAATCGTCGCAGAGGCATCCATTCTGTCTTGACAGGTTTGCCTCCCATATAATAAAAAAAATGTTTATTTATGAAGGATGATACAGAGGGCGCGGAAAAAGTTTCTCACGCAGTTTTCCTCTTGCTTGATTGCAGAAACGGCGCATGTTGTCAAATCGCTCCTGATTGACGCCAAATCCGGCGCCTGCAAGGATGAACTCGGCGCGAAACCATGCCCCAGATTAATCTTTGCAGGGAAATGAAAACCGCCGGTTAAGTCTATTATTCTGACGCGAGGGATCGCATTTGCGCATAGCCAAAAACATGTTCCCCGCTTTGCGCCATTTGGGAAAAAAAGCGATGCCCGTTTTTTTTCTAATGCTGCTGTGCGCCCGCGCGCCGCGCGCTTCCGATAGCATGCAAAGAATCAAATTTGACCACCTCACCATCGAGCACGGGCTTTCCCAAAATACCATCAACGCCATTCTTCAAGACCGGCACGGTTTTATGTGGATCGCCACAGACGACGGGCTTAACCGATACGATGGCTACGCCTTTACCGTTTTCAGAACTATTTACGGCGACAAAACCTCAATTTCCGATAATTGGATCGTCTGCCTCTTTGAAGACAAAGACGGCACGCTCTGGATTGGGACGAACAGCGGCGGGCTCAACAAATTCGACCCCATCACAGAAACGTTCTCCTGCTATAAAAACGACCCGGCTAATCCCCAAAGCATCGCAAGCAACTACGTCGAAGCCATCGCCGAGGACGCTCACGGGAATCTCTGGATCGGAACCCGACACGACGGGCTGGATAAATTCGACAAACAAAAAAACATCTTCACCCATTTCAAAGCAGAGCCCTCCAATTCCAATGCCCTCGTTGATAATAACATCTGGTGCCTTTATATTGACCGCAACAATATCATCTGGGTGGGAACGGAATTGGGCGGACTCAACTGCTACGACCCGCAGATTCAAAAATGGAAAATATATAAATACGACCCCAACAACCCCCAAGCCTTAAGCCATTACGGCGTCTCTTGCATCCACGAAGATAGACAAGGCAATATGTGGATCGGCACGGTCAGAGGCGGTCTGAACTGTTTAAATAAAAAAACCGGCATCTTCACCAGCTACCGCAATGACCCGAACAATCCAAAAAGCATCTCCAACAATTATGTTACCGACATCCTTGAAGATTCTAGCGGCGATATTTGGGTTTCCACAAGCTCCGGCGGCTTGAACAAATTTGACCGGGTTAAAGGCGAGTTCACCGCCTATCGAGCGGACCGTCTTAATCCCCACAGCCTCAACGACGACACTATCTGGGGAATGTGCGAAGACCGTTCCGGCACCATCTGGTTCGGCACAAGCGTTGGCGGGCTGAATCTATACAACCGCAAAAAAAGCAAATTCACCCATTACTATCATGAAACAAACAACCCCGATAGCCTTAGCGACAATACCGTCTGGGCGATTTGGGAGGATTATGAATCCGAGCTATGGGTGGGGACGTCCAACGGGCTCAACCGATTCAACCGCTCTACAAAAAAGGTGACGCGATATTTTCACGACCCTTCAAACGCCAACACCCTCTCCCACAATTTTGTCTGGGCTATCAACGGCGACGATGCGGGCAATATCTGGATTGGCACAAGAGGCGGTCTTGATTGTTTCAACAAAAACACCGAACGCTTCACGCGCTATTATAACATTCCAAATAACGCCTCATCGCTGAGCAACAACACCGTGCGGTGCGTCGTCCGCGACAGCGACGGTTCTTTTTGGGTGGGAACAAACAACGGCCTGAACAGGCTCAACCCGCGCACCGGCGTCTTCACACGATATTTCAACGACCGGAACACCCCGATAAACCTCGCCAACGAAGTCATCCGCACGCTCTTTCTTGATTCCAGAGAGTTGCTCTGGATTGGCACAAATGAGGGGCTGTGCGTTTTGGACATATCCCAAAACACGCTCTCACGGTTTTCGCACGACCCCAATAATTATGCCAGCATCAGAAACAACCGCATCAGAGGCATCACGGAAGATTCGCAAGGCAACATCTGGGTGGGAACTATTGGCGGAGGCTTGAGCAAATATGACCGCGATTCAGGAACCTTTTTGACCTTTACAGAAAAAGATGGACTCGCCAACGACACTGTTTATGGCGTCCATGAGGACGCCGAAGGCATTTTATGGCTCAGCACCAACAAAGGCGTATCTAAATTCAATCCCGGCATCATGCTCTTCCGCAACTATGATACCAGCGACGGTTTGCAAAGCAACGAGTTCAACACCGGAGCCTCGCACAAAAACCGAAAGGGTGAAATCTTCTTCGGCGGCATCAACGGTTTCAACGCATTTTTTCCTAAGGACATCAAAGATAATCCCATTGCGCCCACAGTGGTTCTTACATCTTTTAAGATTCTTGACAAGCCCGCTCGGCTGGATAAACCGATTTATCTGGCGGATAAAATCCCGCTGACTTGGCGCGACCGATACATCTCTTTCGAATTCGCCGCCCTCGATTATACCGCGCCGGAAAAAAATCAATACGCCTACATGCTTGAAGGGCTGGACTCGGATTGGATTTATTCCGGACATCGCCGCTTCGGCAGCTACACAAACCTCGGCGCCGGCTCCTACACCCTGCGCATCAAAGCGGCAAATAACGACGGCATCTGGAATGAGTCCGGCGTCTCACTTGCCATTAACATCCCCCCCCAGCCATGGCATACATGGTGGGCTTACACACTTTATGGCATCGCCGCCATTGCCATTGTCCTTTTTTATGTCCGCATCAAAACCCGCGAAAACCTTCTGGCTTCCGAGCGCAAGGAACGCCACCTTTCCGAATCGCTGCGAGCTATCGCAAAAGCGCTCAATTCATCGCTGGATCTCTCCGACGTCCTTGAACAAATCCTTTCAGGTTTGAGCCAGATTATCCCTTATGACGGCGCGCTGGTTCTCCTTAAACATGGGGAAGATTTTCGCATCATGGCGGCGCTGGGGCGGCGCAGAGATGAGCCGATGAAAAGGCATATCAAGACACGCGAAGATTCCATCCTTGCTGAAATCGTCAACACGCCTCAAACCCGCCTCTATGATAATGTATCAGGCAATGAACGCTTTCAAGATCTTCAGGCAGCCCTCGAAGAGGAAATGGCGGCTTGGATTATTATCCCCCTTGTCTCCAAAGAGGAGATGCATGGTATGTTGATTATCGGCAGCAAATCCCGCGGCTCTTATCAGGATTACCATGTCCTCATTGCCGATACCTTCACCGAGCAGGCTGCCACCGCTATGGAAAACGCGCGGCTCTTCGGCAAGGTCAAGCGCCTTTCTTTGACCGATGGGCTGACGGGGCTTCTCAACCGCCGCCACTTTTTTGATCTGGCGCAGCGCGAATTCCAGCGCGCTAAAAGATACGGCAGCGGGTTGGGCATCCTGATGGTGGACCTTGATAATTTTAAGCATTGCAACGACACTTATGGGCATCTTTGCGGAGATGAAGTTTTGAAAATAGTGGCGTCAAGGCTGAGGCAAAGTCTCCGCACAACCGACATTCTCGGACGTTACGGCGGCGAGGAATTTTCCATCTTGGTCCATGAAGCCAAATCAGATGAGATTGAAGCCCTTGCCCAGCGTCTGCTGGAATCGGTCTCCAGCGCGCCGATTATCACGCGGGAATGCAAAAATCCGTTAAAGATGACCATCAGCGTAGGCGTGGCGCTGCTGGCGGACGACAACCCCACCCTCGAATCGCTCATAGAGCGCGCGGATAACGCCCTCTATCGCGCCAAACGAAAAGGCAAAAATCGCTACGAAATGGACTGAAATTGTTTCAGCCCTAAACACAAACGGAGTTTAATATGGTCAAAGTTGGCATTATCGGCGGGTCGGGGTTGGATGACCCTCATTTCTTGAAAAACCCTGAAAGCATCGGCGTGAACACAATCTACGGAGCGCCGTCTTCGTCGCTCTTGACTGGCGTCATCTCCGGCGTTCCGGTTGCCATTCTCGCCCGACACGGCAATCTGCACACCATCCCGCCGACGCATGTCAACAACCGCGCCAATATCACAGCCCTCAAAGAATTCGGCTGCACGCATATCATCGCAACAACCGCCGTGGGCAGCCTGCGCGAGCAAATCGAACGCGGTGATTTAGTCATCCTTGACCAGTTCATTGATTTTACGCGCCGCAGGCACCTCACATTCCACGATGTTTTTGAACCGCATAGCGCCGTTCACACCGCCATGGCTGACCCCTTCGATGAAAACCTGCGCCGGATTCTCATCGCCTCCGCTGCAGAACTGGGCATCAAACATCATCCAAGCGGAACAGTTGTCACCATCGAAGGACCTCGCTTTTCCACGCGCGCTGAATCAAAAATGTTCCGCCTCTGGGGGGCGGACGTCATCAACATGAGCATAGCGCCGGAAGCCGCTCTTGCCAACGAGGCGCGCATCCCCTATGCCGCAGTTGCCATGTCCACAGATTACGATTGCTGGAAAACGGACGAAGAGCCGGTAACGTGGGATGCCATCCTGCAAATATTCAATGAAAACGTAGGCAAAGTGGTTAAACTGATTCTTCAAACAATTCCAAAAATAAAATAAGCCGACACATCAAAAACCCCGCAAAAAATCAGCTGCGATTTTTTAACCTTTGACTGCGCCGGCGGTAAGCCCCTGAACAATCTGTTTTTGAAAGAGGAGAAAGATGAGAATCATCGGAACGGCGCTAATGGTCGCGCCCGCCATCACCAGCCCGTATTCCACCGTGTGCTGCTGCTGAATGGTTTGCAGCCCCACCTCAAGAGGGAAATAAGGCTCATATCCGATGATGACAAAGGGCCAAAAAAAACTTTTCCAGATGCCTGTGAAGGAAAGGATGCCCCATGCGGCGAGTATCGGCTTGGAAAGCGGCAGAATCACGCGCCACCAGATGCCCAGCTCCCCGCAGCCGTCAATGCGCGCCGCCTCCTCAAGACTCCCCGGCAAAGTCTGGATATATTGCCGCATCAAAAATATTGCCACAGGCGAACACATGCCCGGCAGGATGAGCGCCCAGTGCGAGTTAATCAGCTGTATCCCCGTCAGCCCCGGTATGCCGTTTGTGATGACGATGAAAAGCGGGATGACAAGCGCCTGATACGGAACCATGATGGAGGCAATCAAAAGGCTAAAGATAAAATTGCGCCCTTTGAAGCGAATCTTCGCAAGCGGATACGCCGCCAGATTTGACAGCATGGATTGCAAAAATGTAATGAGCAACGCCAGATATACCGTGTTTCCCAGCCAACGGAAAAGCTTGCACCGCCGGAAGAAATCCCGCCAGTTATCGGCAAGGGGCGGTTTCTCGCCGGCGGGACGGGGCTGCGTCTGCGCGGTATTGGCGCTGGTGCGCGGACTCATTGTCGCCTCAAGCAGGGACTTGTAATTATCCAATGCAAAATTTTTTGGGCGCACATCCGGCGGAGTGCTTTGCAGATAAACGCCCGGCGTAAACGCCGAAAGGAACATCCAAATCATCGGGACAAGCAAAAGCAGCGAAAGTGGCATCAAAATCACATGCGCGGCATTTTTGGTAAAAAAGGGCAGAAGGCGCAAGCGCAATTTCGGACGGAGTTGCCCCGTCCCGCGCGCCGTCGCACGCCGCTTTTTCAAAAGCTCCGACGGAATCTGAATCAGATTCCAAACGCCCCCCGCCGTCCACTCAATCAAGTTGCTCACACCGTCAATCGCCTTGTCAAAAATAGTGGGCGGACGCGTCTCTTCCAAATCCGTTCGGAATATCTTGAACTGCAAAACGGCAAAACCTGTGACAATTAAAAGCAAAAGCAAAGAAAGAGCGCCTGCCTGACCGTAGTAGCCGTTGGCAAACGCAAGGCTGTAAATCTCATAAACCAACACCGTTGATGAGCTCGCAGGTCCGCCGCTTGTCAGAGTGAACACCAGTTCAAACACCTGAAACGAGCCGATGGTATTCAGCACCACCAGATAGAGCGTGATGGGGCGCAAAAGCGGCAGTGTCACATGCCACCAACGCTGAACGGCGTTTGCGCCGTCCACGCGCGCCGCCTCAATGCACTCGGAAGGCACGCGCGCCAGACCCGCCAGATAAATGAGGATATTGCCGCCGGGTCCCGCGCCGATGGCGGCAAGAATCACGGCAAACATAGACCAGCGCGGATCGCCCAGCCAGTTGATTTTCCCAACCCCGAACCATGAAAGCGCCCAGTTCAAAAGTCCAAAGTTGTAATCATATAGCCAGCGCCAAATCATAGCGAAGATGATGGCGGAGGTAACCGTCGGCAGATAAAAGGCGCTTCGATAAAACTTCCGCGCCCGCTCGTCCACAGAATAAATCAGAGTCGCAATCACCATTGAGGCGATTATATTAACCGGCACAAAAATTATCGTGAAAAAAAGCGTGTTCTTGAATGCGCGCAGAACCCTGTCCCGCATCAGAACATTGCCAAAAATATCATGAAAATTCTGCAGCCCCACCCACGGACTTCCCCAAAAACCGCGCGCGGGCATATAATCCTTAAACGCCAAAAGAAGGGCGAGAAACATCGGGATAACGGCAAACACAAAAAAAAGGAGCAGCGTGGGCGAAAGGAATGCCCAACCCCAGATTTGACGCTGCGTCCGCTCTTTCATAAAACACGCTCCCGCCGTTTCATGCACAGCATATGATTCTTGACTGCATGAGGCGTTTGTTGAATGCAACAAAAATCTATTTCATCAGCGCGTAAGCCCCTCAGTCAAAAAAAACGAAACGCAATCCGCCCGCTCTTTTTTGATTTGAATGCCCAAACTCCGGCAAAAAACGCCCGCACGAAAAGACGGAAAACCATTTTTATGGCTTAAAATTCTTTTATTGATTTTCAATTTAGCCTGTGGATGGTGTTTGTTTGTTTTGTTGAACAGCGTTAAGAAAAGGCAAAATTTTTATGCAGGACGAAACCGTTAAAAAAACGGTGCTTATCAACGTGGAAGAAAACGAGATCCGCGCAGCGTGTCTTGAAAATCATCAGCTGGTGGACCTCTTCATTGAACGAACGGACAACTTAAGCCTTGTTGGAAATCTTTACAAGGGCGTGGTGGAGAATGTTGTCCCCGGGCTGCAGGCGGCTTTTGTGGATATCGGATTTGAGCGCCGAGCCTTCCTTCATTTTGACGACTTCTGCCCGGAAACCCTTGACCTTGCCAAGAAGAAGAAACCCTCAAAAAAATCAGAAGGCGAAGAGCAAAAACAGCGCGGCAAAAAAGATAAAGCCCAAATGCTCCAAAAAGGCGTCAGCCTCCTTGTGCAGGTGCTCAAAGATGAAATCGGAGCCAAAGGTCCGCGCATCACGACATACATCTCGCTTCCGGGACGCTACCTTGTCTATCTGCCCTATCCCTCGCAGCATGGCGGCGTCTCTCGAAAAATCGAAGACGAAAAAGAACGCCAACGCCTCCGCAAAATCCTCGGCGAGATTAAAGATACCAACCAGAGTTTCATCGTCCGCACGGCGGGCATGGGCATGGATGACGAAGCTATCAAAGGGGATATTGGGCATCTGAAAAGCACATGGAACAGCATCATGCGCAAATTCCGCGAAAAAGGCGGCGCGCGTCTTCTCTTCAACGACCACGACATCCTTTACCGCATTGCCCGCGACAAAATCAGCGACGACATTCAAGAAGTCCTCATCAACGAAAAAAAGGCGCATCGGGATTTTTCGCGCATCGTCAAAAACATGATCCCAAAACTTTCCCGCCGCGTCCACCTCTTCAACCAACCCGTAAGCCTCTTTCAGCAATATGACGTGGAAAAGCAGATTCAGCGCGCCTGCCACCGAAAAGTCTGGCTCAAAAGCGGCGGCTATGTGATATTTGACGAAACGGAAGCCCTCACGGCGATTGACGTCAACAGCGGGCGGTTCATCAATAAAAAAGAGCAGGAAAAAATCGCGCTCAAAACCAATCTGGAGGCATGCAAAATCATCGCCCAGCAACTCCGCCTTAGAGACATCGGCGGCATCATCGTCGTTGATTTTATTGACATGGAGCATAAAGACAGCCGCCAGCAGGTGGAGGAGGAATTCGCCCGGCAAACCAAATCCGACCGCGCCAAAATGACCATGCTGCCCATCTCGGAATTCGGTCTTCTTCAACTCACCCGCAAACGCGTTCGACAAAGCCTCGGACATCAAGTTTTCGACAAATGCCCCTATTGCGGCGGGTCGGGACGCGTCCTGACTCCGCGCCAGCTCTGGCGGGAAATGAAATATTCCATCTTGAATCTATTGAATAAAAAACCGCTGCCCCTCGAAATCACCGTCTCGATGCACACCCGCACCAAAAACTACGTTCAGGATAAATTCATGGGCGCTTTGCAAGAAATGCAAAAAAAATACAAAGTCCCCATCACCATCCTTTCCAGCGAAGACCTCCACGTGGAAGATTTTCAAGTGCGTTACATGCTCCCCGATAGGACGGAAAAAGACGAGGGACGCCTGACAAACGGAGAATAAGGGCTCGCCCCATCTCCCCGCACGTTACAAAAAAAACAAATATCCCATTCCAAAGGAGGTTCCCCATGTCCACTGAATTCACCCATCTCCACGTCCATAGCGAATACAGCCTTCTTGACGGCGCCTGCCGTTTTGATCCCCTTTTCACGAAATTGAAAAATTCAAAAGCAAAGGCAGTTGCCCTGACCGACCACGGCAATCTTTTCGGCGCCATTGATTTTTATAAAAAAGCCAAACAAGCCGGCATCAAACCCATTCTCGGCTGCGAACTCTACATCGCCCCCGGCTCGCGAACTGAACGGCAGTCCCAAGAGCGCAGAGCCTCAAACCATATCCTCCTGCTCTCCACCAGCTACGAGGGCTACCTAAACTTGGCAAAACTCAGCTCCATCGGCTATCTGGAAGGCTTTTATTACAAACCGCGCATAGACATCGAATCGCTCGCCAAATATTCCAAAGACCTCATCTGCCTGACCGCCTGCATCAAAGGCGCCGTGCCCGAGCAGCTTCTTGAGGGCAAACATAAAAAAGCCGCCGAAACCCTTGATGAATATATCAGCATTTTCGGAAAGGAAAACGTCTTTGTGGAGCTGATGGATCAAGGGCTGCCGGAGCAAAAAAAAGCGAACCCCGCCCTTATCAAACTCGCAAAAAAAGCGGATGTAGGGCTCGTGGCAACCAACGATTGCCATTACTTAAATAGCGAAGACGCCGAAATCCACGACGTTCTTCTCTGCATCGGCACAGCAAAAACGCTCGCCGAAGAACAGCGCATGCGCTTCTACTCCACGGAATTTTACGTCAAAACCCCCGAGGAAATGAAGGCGGTTTTTGGAGATATTCCCGAAGCGCTTCAGAACACTATGGCGATTGCGGAACGTTGCAACTCCGAAATCCGCTTCAACCAAAAACACCTCCCGCTCTTCACTCCGCCCGAGGGGCTGACTTTGGAGCAATACCTGCGCCAGCTGGTGGAAAAAGGGATGAAGAAGCGCTATCCGGAACAAACAGAAGAAATTCGAGCGCGCATGGAATATGAACTGACCATGATTAACAAAATGGGGTTCAATTCCTATTTCCTTATCTTCTGGGATCTGGTGCGATTCGCCCGCGAAAACGGCGTTGTGGTTGGGCCGGGGCGCGGCTCCGCCGCCGGCAGCATCGTCTCCTACGCGCTCGGCATCACCGATATTGACCCGCTGGAAAACAATCTCCTCTTTGAAAGATTTCTCAACCCCGAACGCGTCTCCATGCCGGATATTGACATGGATTTCGACGATATCAACCGCGACAAAATCATCCAATACGTCAAGCAAAAATATGGCTCCACCCGCGTTGTGCAGATTATCTCATTCGGAACGCTCAAGGCAAAAAACGCCCTCAAAGACGTCGGGCGCGTGATGCAGATTCCCATCCCCCAAGTGGAACAAATCACGCAGATGATCCCCCCTCAAAAAACCATCTCCGAGGCTCTTGCCACAGTTGATGAATTCCGAAAAATAGCCGAAGAGGATGCGCGCATCAAAAAACTCGTCCGCTACGCCCTCGCCATCGAGGACATGGCGCGCCACGCCTCCACCCACGCGGCGGGAGTGGTTATGGCGGACAAGGATATTGTGGAGATTGCGCCCCTTTACAAACCCGCCAACACAAATGACATCGCCACCCAATTTCCCAAATCTCAAGTGGAGCAAATCGGTCTTTTGAAAATGGATTTCCTCGGACTTAAAAACCTCACCATCATCCAGACCACCATTGACCGAATCAAAAAAACAAAAGGCGTGGATATACGATGGGAGGAGATTCCCATGACCGACGCCAAAACCTACGACCTCATCTGTTCCGGCAATACGATGGGCATCTTCCAATTGGAATCCACCGGCATGCGCGAAACAATAATCGGGCTTGCCCCGCGCAACATCGCCGAAGTTACCGCCGCCCTCGCGCTGCACCGCCCCGGTCCCCTCAATAGCGGCATGGTGTACGACTTTATCCTGCGCAAACACGGCAAAAAACAAATCATCTACGAACACCCACTGCTTGAGCCGATTCTCAAAGAAACATTCGGAGTCATCGTCTATCAGGAACAAGTCATGCAGATAGCTCAAGTGCTGGCGGGATACTCGCTGGGAGAGGCGGACTGCCTCCGGCGCGCCATCGGAAATAAGGACAAAGACAGCCTGAGCAAAAGCAAGGATGACTTTTTGCGGCGCGCCCTCGAACGCGGCGTGGACAATCCTGTGGCGGAAAAAATCTTTGACCTCATCGTTTACTTCGCCGGATACGGTTTCAATAAAAGCCACAGCGCCGCCTACGCCATCCTCACCTACCGCACCGCTTGGCTCAAAGCCCATTACCCTGTGGAATATATGGCGTCCGTCCTCACAAATGAAATCGGCAACAATGAAAAAATCGCCCATTACATCCGCGCCTGCAAGGAAATGGGCATCCAGATTCTCCCGCCGGACGTCAATGAATCGTTCGCCAATTTCACCGCCGCGGGGGAAAAAATCCGATTCGGGCTTGCCGGCATCAAACACGTGGGCGAAGGCGCTGTGGAAAAAATTATCGCCGAACGCAAAAATAACGGCGCATTCAAAAGCTTTCAGGATTTCCTGATGCGCGTCCCTTCGAATGCCGCCAACTCTCGGCTTGTGGAAGCGCTCATCAAATCCGGGGCTTTCGACTCCCTTGGAGCCCACCGCGCCCAGCTCATGCATATTATGGAACAGGCGCTGGAATTGGCAAGCCATTACCAAAAAGAAAAAAACTCCGCGCAGCTCTCACTCTTTGAATCCGCGAAGAATTCCTCCTATGAGGCGATCCCTCTGCCCATCATCTCCGCATGGGATGAAAAAGACATGCTCCAGTTCGAAAAGCATTATCTCGGATTCTACGTATCCAGCCACCCGCTCAATCAATTCGAGGCGGATGTTCGCGCCCTTTCCACCGCCAGCTCCTCCACAATGGAGGAAAAAACCGATAAGAAAATCTCCCTTGTCGGCATTATTTCCAAAGTTATACCCAAACTGGGGAAGAGCGGCAACATGTATGCCGAGGTTCTCCTTGAAGATTTCGTCGGTCCTATACGCCTTATGCTTTTCAACCGCGCCTACGACGCCTACAAATCCCTTCTCCAAGCGGATAGCATCATCTATGTCCGCGGCAAAATTTCCCCGCCCCGCCGGCGCCAAGAGCAGACGGAGGAAGATTTGCAAACCGTGGAAACCCAAAAAAGACCGGAAATATTTGTGGAGGAAATCATGACTCTGGCGGATGCGCGAAAAAAATTCGTCCAGCGCATTGAAATCGAAATCGCGCCGGAACATGTCAACGAGCCGAATATGATGCGCTTGAACAAAGTTTGCAAACAGCACAAAGGCAAAATACCCGTGCTCGTTGCCATCCAAAAAAAAGGCGTCGGAAAATTCCGTATGGACGCGGGAAAATTATTGACGGCATCCCCCACCAATGAATTCATACAAGCGCTTCGTTCGCTTCCGTTCGAAGTTCGTTTTTCCTTTTCAACCAAATAAAAAGGAGACGGCTCATGAAAAATTTCGGTCTCTTCCTGCCGGTTTTGATGCTGCCCGCATTCGCAAACCTCGTTTGCCGCGCGGACGCCGCGCCCAAAGATATCAAGGGCAACACCCTCGCCGCCAGCGTCATCATCTCTAACGCGCCGCAATTCAGCGAAAATGGCGAAAGCCTTCTTGCGGAATTAAAGCGGCTTTTTTCATCGGATTCGGAGGGGCTGAAATTCTTTGCGGGCGACAATGACCCGAATGCGGACGCCGCCTCCGCACTCCGCCTCGAAATTCTTTTTCAAAAATCGGAATCTGCGCCGATGAAAATAACCATCGGCGCAGCCGCATATCCCTTTGGCGCTATCGCCGAGGAGCATATCAGAAGCCCCGAATACTCGCATAAATTTGCAAGCGATTCCGCGCTGATGGCGATTCATCTTGCCGCTTTATGCCCCAGCGCCGAAATAGAAAGAGTCCTCGCAACGCAAGACCGCAGCGGATGCGTGCGCCTTGCCATTGGCTCGGCGGAACCTCTGCCGGAAAGCGAAATCCTGCCGCTTGCCGGAAAAATTTACGAAGCCTTCCGCAGTTTCTATAATGACAGCGCCTCCGGCATGATGGGATATGTGCCTGAAAAAATACTCGTGAAATGCCCTATCGAAAATATCGCAATAGAATTTTACCGCTATATCTTCCCCGCAAAAGAGCTAACCAAAGATGAAGAAAAAAAGCGCGCGGAGGAGATGGAAAAAATCATCGCCGTCGTTAAACCTTTTCCAAGCGGTGTTTTTTTTGTGAGCGGATTGGACATCCATTCCCCTTACACATTCAAAATGGTGGACGAATCCAAAGATGAAAAAAATCTTCGGCGCGAACTCCTGACGGGCGGATTCGTCACAGCTTCACTTGGCGGCATCGTCCGCACCATACCAATCAAAGAGCAAGCAACCGTTCCGCCGCAGGCAAAGCAACCGGCGGCAACCGAAATAATTATCCAAAAAACAACACCCGATTCCGCAACATTTGATTATGTCATCGAAGGGGCGACTATTTTTGACGGAACAAAAGAAGGCAAACGCTTTATCGGCGATGTGGGCATTGCGGGCGAGCGCATCTCCGCCGTTGGCGCCCTGAGCGGCAAACCACGCCTGAACACAATTTCAGGGCAGGGACTCTTCCTCATGCCCGGATTCATTGACATCCACAGTCATGCCGATAGCAACATTCTCCGCGCGCCGGACGCCGCCTCCCACATCCGCCAAGGCATCACCACCGTCCTCGCCGGCAACTGTTCCTTTTCGCCGGCGGGAATCGGCGCCTTTTTGAAAGAAATCGAAACAACCAGAGTCGCCATCAACATCGCCATGCTCATCGGCGGCGCGCCCGTGCGCCGCAGCGTGATGGGCGAACGCAAAGGACAGCCGCTCTATGAAGAGGTCTATTGGGAAAAAATCCTTACCGACCTTGCCATGGAGGAGGGCGCCTTCGGTTACTCCTCCGGTCTAATTTATAGAATCAGCGAACAATGCTACATGTGGGAATTGGCGGAAATATCCAAACAACTCAAACCCTATGGCGGTTTTTATGCCTCCCATGTGCGCGGCGAATCGGAAGAAGTGCTGGACGCCATTCGCGAAGCGATTCATATCGGAGAAATAGCGCAAGTGCCTGTTCAAATATCCCACATGAAAGTGCTCAGCAAAGTCAACTGGGGGAAAATGAACCGCTATCTGGAGATTATGCGTCAGGCGCGCGAACGCGGATTGGACGTCACCGGCGACCAGTATCCTTGGCGCGCATCCGGTCCCGCCGGTCATTACCGGCTCTATACACTCCTCGTGCGCGAAGGCATAAAAAGGGCATCGCCGGAAGTTGTCTTCCTCAAAGACATGCCCGGCAAATATCAAAAATATTCCGGACACCTCCTCTCTGAACTCCTTGAGGGCGAAAATATGACACCCGAAGAACTCATCGAAGATTTAAATCTTACGGATAAATCAAACCTTTTTGCCGCCTATCTTTGCATATCCGAAGATGATATGATACTTGCCATGAAAGACGACAACGTCATGGTCTGCACCGACGGCGGCGTTGTTTCCGAATCCACAATCCTAAATGATAAAGAAGAGATGGCAACGGAGCATCCGCGCAAATACCGCACATATCCCGAATTTTTTGCCAAATATGTCCGCGATAAAAATGTCTGCACGTGGGAACTGGGAGTCTATAAATCAACGGGGCTCCCCGCATGGCGTTTGAACCTTGCCGATAGAGGCGTCATCAAAGCAGGGGCTTACGCAGACCTTGTTCTGCTTAATCCGGAAAAACTGGATCCCGCGGCGGACTTCCGCGATCAGACGCCGCCGCCGGCGGGCATTCATTACGTCTTCGTAAACGGCAAACCCGCCTATGAGAACGGGAAATTAACCGGCGTCCTATCCGGCAAACCGCTTTACGCCGCCGGCAGAAAAAAGCCCTAATCTTTGGAAGCAAAATTTTTGGGGGTCAGTCTATTTAAACTGCTTAAAATATCTTTATAGCGCTGCCGGCTTTTAATGAGCGCTATCCTATTTTCCTCAGCTGGCGGGCGGGGTTGCCGGCTATAACGCAATGCCCTTCCGGGAAACTCTTTGTGACAACGGCGCCCGCGCCCACGATGGTGTATTCGCCTAATACCACGCCAGGCAGAATGACGGCGTTCATGCCAATCCACGAATGCGCGCCGATGCGAATCGGCGGCGCGGGCAAATGGCTGTCGTTATCCAGCGGGTCATGATTCGCGCTGATGAGCCCCACACCCGGCGCCAGATTCACATAGTCGCCAATCTCAATTCCGTTCATCGCCTGAATGTAGCAGTGCGGAGAATCGCCCGGACAAGTGCCGCGCCCCAATGACACCCGCTGCGGGCAGACCACCTGCGTGGTGAAATGCACGGGCCAAGGCACCCCCCTGTTCACGCCGACTATCTGCAGCATCCTGTATCTGATGTAAAATTTGAGGGGGCATTTTTCCGGAACGCGCAAAATTTTTCTTATGAAGGTTTTCACGCTCATTATTTGAATAAAAACCTCAGAGATAATAAATAAAACGCGCCAAAGGCGAGCCCGCTACCTGCTAACTGCGCCAGTCCCGGAAGCGGCAGATGCAAAAAAATAAAACAGGGCGCGCACGCCAAAATACATGAACCTATTATCCTGCCGAATGCCGCCGCATCAAGCAATTTCCGCCACTCAATATGCGCCGCCCCTTTAATCACAAAAAGATAAAAAAGAGCCTGACAAATCGTGGCAAGCACAAGCCCCAGCGCCACGCCCACAGGACCGAGCGGTCCAACCAGCGCCAAACTCAACGCCAGATTCCCGAATAAATCCACAAGCGCGCCGATTATCACAACGCGCGTCCGCCCCAGCGCAAACAAAATAGCCTGAAACGGCACAATCCGAATCGGCAGCATGAAAAGATACGCGCGGAAGATTGGAACGGAATCAAGATACGACGCTTTTTTGTAAACGAAAACATAAATCTGCGGCGCAAGCATCATCAGAAAACAAAATAACGGAAAGAGAAAAACCGCCGTCTTGACGGACGCCTTTCGGAAAAGCGCGCCGAACTCCTCCCATCTGCCTTCGTGTTTGAAACGCGCCAGCTCGGGGATTATGACCGATGTGACAGAGCTGATGAGGATGCCGATGAGCGGAATTTCCAGCGCCCCATAATGATATACCGCAAATTCCTTCGGGTTGAAAAGATACGAAATCAACGTGCGGTCGAGGTCTTTGGAAACCACATCTATCACGCTATTCAGCCCCAGCGGAATGATATATGCCGCCTGCTGAATAAAAAGCGCCCTCGAAAAAACCGGCGGTTCAGACGGTAGAAAACGGTCGCACAAAATAAAACTCACAATGAACTTTGCCAAATTGACAAAACCCAAAAGTAAAAAAACCGTTATGAGCGGCTGGCGGAGCAACACCGGCACGGCGACAGCCGAAAAATGCAGCCCCGTGAACACAAACGTCAGCGCCGCCATCGCCTTGTGCCGATTGACCGTAATTAGTATGGCGTCCCCAAAACTGGATGCGACAATCGTGAAAAGAAAAAGCGACGCCATGCGTAGAAGCGGCGCAAGCTCGGGGTTATTGAACTTGCCCCCAATCCATCCCGCCAGAAAAATAAACGCCGCCGAAATCAAAACGCCAATGGCGCAAAGAATAAAAACAGACTGATAAAAAAAACCTTTCCGCGCCCGCCCCTCAAGGCTCGGCAAAAAGTAATATATGCTCGTGGGAACGCCGAAGATGAAAATCATAGAAAAGAGATTGATGACAAAAATCACCTGATTATAGGTGCCCGCCAACTCTTCCGTGAGCGCGCGCGCAATGATAATCCCGATGAAAAAATTATTCAGGGACAAAAAAAGGCGGGCAAAGCTCACCACGCCCACTTTTTTGCTGAGCGCCCCCATGCGGAGATAATTCATCATCCTTTAACCCGCCTCTCCCAGAAAAAGGGAAAATAAATCGAAGAAGGCGGGATGGAGGCTTTTCCCGCGTTTCGGCAAAAGATCCGGCAAAATCTCCGACGGCTTTTTGCCACCGCCAAACTCCCGCGCCCGATTGTCATACTCGCTTACAAGCCCAATGAGCAGGCTCGCCTCCATCGGCGCCGAATCCGCCGGCAGGGCGGGAAACCCCTGTTTATCATATCCCGCATGATGCTCATAGCACACAATCGCAGCCAACGGCGGCGCATTCCGCAGAGCAAGCATCCGCTCCGCGCCGAGCTGCGGGTGCTCGTTATAAACTTGACGCGCCTCCTCCTCCAAAAGAAAGGAAGGCGTATTGCGAATATCCGCCGGCATGGAGAGTTTGCCCGCATCATGCAACAAGGCGGCGCCGGCGAGAAGGCGATTCATGCCATCTTCCATATTCAGATACTTGCCGAATAAAAAAGTCAGAGCGCCGACGCACGCCGCATGCTCCCACTCTCCCATTCGAAACCCTTCATTATGATAAATCTCCATAAACTCTTGACCATGCGCGGAAAGGTTGACCAGCGCGTCCAGCGCCTCGTTCAAAGCCGGGACGATGTCCGCCTCGCGGCTTTGATACATAAGGTCAAAAAGGCTTTCCGTTTTTTTATAAAGATGGGCATAGGGGGCAAAACCCGCCGCCCCGTCCGCCCCCGACTGCTGGTATTGAGCCTGACCGGTCAAAATCTCCTGCGCTTTTTTGCCCAGCGACAAACGTTCTAAACGGGCGTGCGGCATCTGCTCTTTCCCCAAAAGTTCCTCCATGCCGCCTTGCTCGTCTATCTCGCTCTGTCGCATCGTCAAGATATTGACAAGGTTAATGAGCTCCTCCATGCCGATGCCTTGTTGAATTGTCAGACGGTCAATGCCGTGCCGTTCAAAGACATCGGCAAAATCTCTCATGCCGGTCATAGAGCGGAAGAGCGGCGCCCCTTCAAAGATGAACTCGCGCTCCACAATGATAAACACCGCCTCTGGATTTTTCCCCAATAGACGGGAGAGCGAATCCTGAACCGGCTCAAGCGATTTTGTGAACCGCCGATGAGTGGGCGGATAAAGGTGCCGCGTTTTGAACATAGAATAAAAAGCGGTAAGAAAGGCTTCCGCTTCGGCGATAAGTTCTTCCGGCGCCATCTCATTCCTCCCTTGGCAGATATTTTTCCGCCTGAAGAAGCGCCGCTTTTGCTTGCAGCGTGCCGATTTCCTCCAATGCTTTGACGGCGGCGAGCTTGAGTTCGTTCCAGCCTTTGCGATTCAAAAGATGGGGCTTTTTGATAAAAGCCAAAAGTTCTTGAACCGTTTGATTATCCTTGAATTTTTTCATCTGCGCAATCCCCGCCGCGCGCATGGCAAAATCAACGGAGGGATTCCGCGTGTCGTTAAGATGGGCGCGCAAAATCTCGTCAACCCTTTCATCATCGAACGCGCTCATAACCTCCAAAGCCATAGCGCGCAGCGATTCATCCTGCGCCTTGTTTTGATATGTCTTGAGCAAAAGGTCGAGCGCTTTGGGCGCTTTGATGCGTCCGAGCGCCAAAACGGATTCTTTGCGGATTCTCAATTCCTCATGCTCCAGCATTTTTTCCAGATGTGGCAGCCATTCCTCCGCGGGAACCTCCCGCATCAAAGTAACAGCATTGCGCACAACATACCACTGCTCGTGTCCCATCATTTGCTGAAGCGCCGTTTCGGGGAGCTCATGTCCTTTTGCCACAAAATCTATTATCTTTTTGCGGAGACTGCGGTCGGGCACCTCAGCCAGCGCCTCCATATAAATGTGTTGCAGCTTCAAATCAAACAGCCCCAAAATCGGCTCCACATCGCTCAAAGAAACAACGGGATTTTCCGAAAGGCACTGGAGCAGCGTCGGCTTGAACAAAGCGACCACTTTGCGCTCCAGCGCCTTGTAGATTTTTATGCCCGAATCGGCGTCGGGAAATTTCTTTTCCTTGAAGGCTTTTTGGAGGGCTTCTATATAATTGCGCGCGCCCTTCCAGTCGTTCATGTCCAAAAAGAGGGAGATGTCATCCGACAGCGCATCCACGCGGCGCATGATAAAATAAGGGTCGTTTGATTGGATAAAAATCCGGGATGCATATCGCTTGTATCGGCTCGTCACGGCGACCGGCGACAACGCATTCCGAAGCGCGGCGGCGCATTTTTCATCCGGCGGCAGCGGTTTGGGTTGCCATGTCCAGATATCGCGCTCTTGCTCCTTGAAGATTTCACCATATATAGCGCGGATAATCGGAAGGACGTTAACCGCCGAATCGGAGGTGTCCTCGCGGCTGGCTTCGGTCTTCAACGAGGCGATGATTTCCTCCTGCTGGCTCGGCGTAACACGCTCCAAAACATCCAGCACGCGCCCCCGCTCCGCATCATCGGGATAAATATCCAGCAAAATATCCGCGCGTATATTTGCCGGCAGCCCTAAAAAATGGCGGATGAGTTCCCGCTTCATATCCTCCGCATTTTCGCCCGTTACGCCGGACACAATTCCCACCAGATTGCGGAATAAAATCCCAACATGCCTTTCTGGGGCGGCGTCATCGGAGATATCTATGATGATATCGGAAATGTCGGGAACAGCTTTGAGGGAATTGATAAATTTTTCTGAAAGCGGGATGTGTTTGGTCAGATTTTCCAACGCCGGTTCCGACTCGGGCGCGGCGCCTAAGAGGTATTCAAGAAGGGAAATTTTTTTCTCGCCGACATCGCCCCCCGCAAGGCTCTCTCCGCGGACGCGGCTCAGCCGTTGATAATCCACAAAGTCAATCCTGATTCCATCCCAACTCGCAGCCGGCTCACCGGAGGCTTTCGATTGGCGCTGGAGCGCCTCCGCCTCCGCCCCCAAAAAACGCAGAAAATTGTAAATACCCGCATCGCTTGCCGTACCGTCAAAATGGATGCGCGCCACGCGCCGCTGATACATCTCCTTTGAAAACTGGAGGACATTCGGTTTGTCGCCGATAGTAAATTCCTCGTTCAAAACAATGCGTCCCGGCTGGCAATCCAAAATAATTTCCGAACGCGACGCAAGGGCGGCTTTGAGAAAATTTTGAAACTCCGAAAGCATCTCTTGAGAAAGCGGATGCTTTTCAGGATAGAGAGAAACCCTCACCTTGCCGCGCGAAATCAAGTTCAAAAACTCATCCAGAAACGTCCGCGACGCCTCCTCCTTGCTGGAAGCGGATTCCGCAGAGGCGGACGCCTTTGGCGCGCTTTGGGGTATGTTTTTTTCTTCCTCAGGATTCATGCCTTTATATCCGCCGATGCCTCCTTGCAATCAAATGCGGGCAAGGCTCGCCCGCCGTTAGAAAACGCCCTACCAATCAATCGTTTCCCATGGCGGAATCAACCCCTTGCCGAGCAGCTTGACCTTGAGCGACTTGCCGCCTTTGAATGCCTTCGTCACCCAAGAGGCGGGCACCTTTTCCTTCACGCGCCATTCGTCGTCGCCGGTGATGACCAGCGTTGTGTCGTCGTCCACAAGGATGCGCGCCTCAAAAAGTATGCCCGCCGCTCCGATGGTGTTTTCCGCCTCGATAGCGATGTAATTTTTCCCCTTCTTCAAAAGAGAGGAAACCCTTCTTAATTTAGGTTGGTCGTAATAGGAAACCTCTAAAACGCGCTCGCCGTTTACATAAACCGCCGCCTTGTC
Source organism: candidate division BRC1 bacterium ADurb.Bin183 (assembly GCA_002070185.1). Taxonomy (GTDB): domain Bacteria; phylum Sumerlaeota; class Sumerlaeia; order MWCT01; family MWCT01; genus MWCT01. The sequence continues at coordinate 216,156 of MWCT01000001.1, read as the reverse complement.
ATCAGCCCAACAGCGGACAGCGCCCTCTTTCGGCTCTTTTGCAAGTTCAAAAACCCGCATGAAATAACGCGTGCCGGATGTGGCGCTTTCCTGCGGATTGACATCCGGATACCAGAACCAGACCGCTTCGGTCGGCTGACGCATGGTCAGGTCTCCCGTTTTTGCCAGCGCGATAAAATCCTGCAGGACGCCCAGCTGAGCGCCGAGCCTCTGCATGTTGGAATCCAGTTTCGGATATTTATACCGCTTGAGCCAGAGTTCCTGAAACTCTCCGGCGATACCGGCAAGATCGTCCCGCAGTTTTTCCAAAAGGGCGATGATTTCCTGCTGGTTGGCGGGGGAAAGTTCGCCCGATTTTTTTTCGCCCAGCATACGGGCAAGCGTGTCCATCGCCTTGTCGCGTTCGGCAAGATAGATGTTCCGCCGCGCCGCATTGTCCATAATGTCAATGTAATCTTTATGAAATCGCAGACCCGGGCGCCGCAAACGGAGCTCTTTGCGCGTCTCCTCCATCTTCTCCTTCAACTGCGCCAACGCCTCCAGCCATTTGGCATCAACCTGTTTGATGCGCGGCATTTTGTGGAAGATGCGGGCAAGATAGTTGACATTCAAATAATCAAACCATCCCAGATTTTTGATGGCGGCAGCCAGCGACTCCGAATCGCAGCCCAGATGCACCGCCGCATACTTCCGCAGAAAACGGTCGGCATCCGGCGTCTCCGCTTCCCATTCGGCGGCGGCGGAAAAGGCGTAACCGAGCCAGTTATTCTCGCGCAGATTTTCCGCGCCGTCATCGCCCCACGAGGAGGTGATGCACCCCATGAGGTCTTCCGCTTTGGCTTTGGCGGAAAAATTTCCCACGCTGGCAAACCCGTTCGAATAATTGGGATAATAATTCGCCCAGCTCCAGATGCCCGGACTGGCTATGATATATTTGAATCCCGCCTCCTTCAACTTGCTGATGGAGGAATATTCTATGTTATTAGCTTCATAATGCCAATCCACCATGATGCAATCATTATCCAGATGAGGCAGCGCCTCCGGATGTTTCAAAATCATATCGGCATAAAGCATCGTTTTCCGGTTGTGCCGCGTTTGGATGTGGCGGTTTAGGCGGGAGAAATATTCAGCATGAACGCGCCCCAGCCCCTTTTTTTTGACCTCTTTGGCGCTCGTTCCCTTGCCTACGTCCCATGATTCATCGCCGCCGATATGGAAAAAAGGCGACGGCGCGGATGCCGCCAATTCATCAATCAATTTGGTCACAAATAAAAAGGCGTCCTCATTCACCGGCGAAAATGACCAAGGGTCTTTGCCCGGCGTTTGAAGTTCCGCATACTGGCGATTTTCTGGCAGGGAGAGCAGACGATCCTGATGCCCCAGACATTCAAAAACAGGCACGAGCGTCACATGATATTTCTTCGCCTCGGCAACCATTTCAGCCATCTCGCTCTTTGTGATGGCGCCGCGGGCGCGCCCGACCTGCGGGCTTGAATCAAAGGCAAACATGTCCTCGATATAAGGCTGATAAAGATTCTTTTTGTAAAAAGCCAACTCGCGGATGATGTTTTTGAAATCTTCCGCCATGGAAACCTGACCGCGGCTGATGTCGTCGGAAATGCCGCGCCATTTGAGCGATGGCCAGTCCTTGATGCGCATGAGCGGAATCCTCGCGCCGTCCGCATTGCGGAAAATCTGCCGCAGCGTCTGCGCGCCGTAAAAACGCCCCGCCGCCGATGCGCCCTCGATGGTGATTTTGCGCTCTTCAATAGCGAGAGTGTAGCCCTGCTGATTGAAAAGTTCCGGCTCGTTATTATCAGGAGGAATCATTTTGATAATAATAACACCCGACTCCGGTTCCGATGCGGCGATGGCAAACTCCCATCCGAAGCAATTCAACGCCTCCTCCGCCAGAGAGTTCGCGGCGATGCGCTCCTCCTCCGTGTTCGCGGGGAGATAAATTTTCCAATCTTTGGAAAGGGAGACCTCGCCGCCGGTCATTTTATACTCGCGCGGCTTGGGGATGAGTTTCAACTCCCTCATAGCAAAAACTCCTGTTGAAATGATAAAGATAAAAAAAATCGCAAAGAACCGGATGCCCCTTTTCGATGTCATATTCATTCCTCCTGTTTTTTGAATGGGGGACTCCCATGATTATTTATTGAGCAAAATCTTTAAAGCGTCCATCAGGCGCTGGAAGAAGCCGCGCCTGGTCCGCGCCTCGCGCGGCTCGGGCTTTGCCGCAGCAGGCTTGGGTATCGGAGCGGGGCGGGCGGGCTTTACCATCGCCTCACGCTCTTCCTCCTCTTTCAGGAGCTGTTCATATTCTTCCAACGGTTTTATTTTATAGGGTTGTTTTATCTTGGGCGGCGGAGAGAGAATCTCCTTCTCCTCGGCGGGCTCCGGCGCAGGCGGCGCGGTTTCCTGTTGCCGCTCTGGGTCATACGCCCAAAAAATCTTCTTTGGCGGGGACTGCGCGGACGGCGGCGGAGGCGCCTCTTCCTTCGGCGCATGAAACTCAAAGGAGATATCCGGCATGACAACCTCGGATTCCCCTTCAGCTGGCTTTAAGGGCGGCGCAAGATGCCCCTTCTCATCCCGCTCCAGTTTGGGAATAATTCGCTCCCTGTCTTCCGCAAATCGAAGACCGGGTATCAAATCATCCTTCTTCTCCGCGAGCTGCGGCGAGCTGCTCAAAAACATCGTCGCCTCAGTGTCAAAGTTCAAAACCGCTTCTTCCAACGGCGAGCCATCCTTCAAACAGAACTTTGTCCCCTTTGGATATAACCCGCGGCAGACCGGACACCTCAGCTTGTCGGGATTCCACTCGCGGATATCAATCGCGCATCCGGGGCAGATAAAAACGCCCTTTGGCACGACCTCGTTGCATCGCGGACACTTGTTTTCCGACATGTTATTTCATCCTGTCAGAATTTGCAAAGAATTGCCCCATTCATCACCTTTGCATTCTGACAAACAAAATACGCTTAAAACCCGCCCTCCGCGCAAGCAAAAAAAAAGATTGAAAAAAAAATCCGCCGGTATCGCAGTCTATCGCTTATGAAAATAGCACGCGCAGATATCTTCAAAAAAACCTTCTCGCTTGCATACACCTCCGCCGTTGCCTATGGCGCCGAGGAGCATCCGGAAAATATATTCCTGCGTCTTCAAACAGATGAAGGTCTCACCGCTTGGGGATGCGCCGCGCCCGATGAAGCCGTCACCGGCGAAACGCCTCAAACCGTTGCGGATTTCTTGCATAACATCGCCATACCCGCGCTCCTTGATTCAGACCCGCTCTCATTCGATAGACACGCCTTCACAAAAACCCACATTGCAAACCCCGCCGCCTGCGCCGCAGTCTCTATGGCGCTTTGGGATTTGATGGGAAAAATCCGACGGCAGCCCTTATATCAACTGCTTGGCGGAAGCCTCCGCCCGCTGCCTACATCCTACACCGTCTCGCTCATACCCATCGAACGCGCCCTTGCCCAAGCGCGCCGCGCCCTTTTGCGCGGATTCAAAATCCTCAAAATCAAACTCGGCGAAGGCGTGGAAAAAGACGCCGGACGGATTGACGCCATCCGACGCCTTGCAGGCAGCGCCATCCTCTTTCGCCTTGACGCCAATCAAGCTTACAACCCATCCGAAACGCTCGACCTTTTGAATCACATTGACTGCGCGGGAATTCAGTTCATCGAACAACCCTCGCCGCGCGGCGACATCAACGCCATGCGGCGCATCGCCGCGGCATCGCCCGTTCCGGTTATGGCGGATGAGAGCGTTCTGAACTCGGCGGATATCCGACGCGTCATCGCCGCGCAGGCGGCGCCTCTTATCAACATCAAACTCATGAAATGCGGCGGCATCGGCGAAGCGCTTGCAATGGATGCCCTATGCGCTGAGGCGGGCATCGGGACAATGGTCGGCTGCATGGACGAATCCGCCCTTGCCATCAGCGCCGGACTCCACCTTGCCCTCTCCATGAAAAGCCTGCGTTTCATAGATTTGGACGGACATTTTGACATCACAAACGACCCCGCCGCAGACTCGCCCCATTTTGCCGACGGCTGCCTTGTCCCCTCATCCGCGCCCGGCATCGGCGCCTCGCTTTTGGAGTCAGCCTTTGGGGGTCATTCTATTCAAACTCCTTAAAATATCTTTTAAAGGCGGACACCGTAAATAACTGTGATTTAATATGCTCCGCGCTTTTCGCGCCCGACCTTCATTTTTTTATTAGTTTTAATTTTTGAGATTTAGTCTGGGCTTGCGCCTTTGCATTCCCTTTTTTCTTTACATGAGGGCGGAGTTGAGGGAATGCTTCTTTTAATATAACGCCACAATGGGCAGGATTCGTTTTTGAGCGATATGGAGTCAAAACCCCAAAGGCTGGATCACCTTGGTCTTGTAGGCAAGGTTCTGGAAAATCGCTTTCAGATTGAGGAGATAATCGGCGAGGGCGCGATGGGCTACGTCTATAAAGCCACACAGCTCCGCCTGCGCCGCCCCGTCGCCATCAAAATCCCCAAACCGGAACTCGCGCGCAACTCCGATTACATGTCCCGCTTCGAGCGCGAAGCCCTCACAATGGCAAAATGCGTCCATGAAAACATCGTCGCCATTTACGACGTCTATATCGCCAAGCGTCCCGATGAAATCAACTACATCGCCATGGAGTATGTCTCGGGTCTAGAGGTCTATCAATACCTGCTCGTCAACAAAGAAAACCTCAACGTGAAGGATGTGGTCGCGCTCTTGCGTCAATTTGCCAAGGGGTTGGACGCCGCGCATGAAGCGGGCGTCGTCCATCGCGACATCAAGCCTTCCAACCTGATTGTCACGCTGCCCCAACGCGTGGGCAAGATTATGGATTTTGGCATTGCCAAAGGCGAGATGGAAAACATCTTCAAAACCCAATGCGGTCCGATTCTGGGAACGCCGGCATTCATGGCGCCGGAGGTTATTCAAGGCGCGCCGCCATCGCCCGCATCGGATATTTACGCCTTTGGGATGGCGCTTTATAAACTCTTCACGTGCGACTTGCCTTTCACCGCCACCAGCACTGCGGGCATTCTCGTGGATCACATCCATAAAAAACCCATTCCGTTGCGCAAACGCAATCCCGCTTGGCCCCCCGCGCTCGAAAGCGTCCTTGCCAACGCCATCGCCAAAAAACCGGCTGACCGCCCTTTTACCGCCTGCCGGCTGATGGACGAGATTGAAGAGGCGCTTTCCAGCGTGGCGGAAAAGCCGTTCGCCCAATTCTTTGCCTCCATGCAGCACAAAGCCGTTCAGCCGATTGCCCCCGCTAAAAAATTCGGACTTGCGCCGATGTTTTTATCCGGCGCCGCCGCCTTGATTATCATCGCCGCCGCCGGCATCGGATACTTCCTGAAAAACAAAAAGCATACGGACGTTCAACCGATTTTGCGCCCGACGCCGCAGCCTTCGCCCGCGCCCTTGATTGCAATTGTTCGGCAGACGCCGCCGCCCGCGCCAACGCCCGCGCCGACTGCCCCTCCATCGCCCACGCCAGCAAAAACACCCGCGGCGATGCCATCCCCAACTCCGCCGCCGCAGACGCCCCGCCCCACGCCCGAACCGCAGCCGACGCCGACGCCGAGCCGCAACATCCAATGGGACGACCCCGACATCTGGGGCGCGGAGCTTTCTGGAAACAATAAAATCATCGAGATGAAAAAAATTGACGACATTTTTGTGGAGGGTATCCGCAAGCCCCTATTCCGCGGGCAGACGCGCCGAATTTCCGAAGTCCTTTCAGAAGTGGAGCCGGACTCGCGCGAATCTTTCCTGAACGGACTCAACAAACTTATTGAAACGCATCAAAATATTACCATCTCCTACATCCGCACATCCGAAAAAATTGACGGCGAACGGGCGGAGATTTCCCTCCGCACAGGCATCAAAGGAAAACGCAAACTTGCCGCCGCGCAAGGCGAAGAGACGCTTGTCCCCATCTTTGAAACCAAAATCCATTTATTAAAAAAACAGGGCGAATGGTTTTTCGTTGACTGGCCCCGTTACTTCCCATAATGATTGCTTTTCAATTTTTTTGAGGAGGGCAGAAAGTGAAAAAATCATTCACTGTTTTTGCGTTCTTCCTTCTGGCGGCAATCTTTCTGGCGGGCTGTGTCGGAACATACAACAACTCCGATAACTTCCTCAATCCGCCGGCGATAGGTTCGGAGGAAATAGCCGTTCTGAAAGAACTGGGCGCGCCGGCATTCTCTACTACAGCCGAAGACCAAAAGGTGTATGTGTATAAAGTTCGGGACGTTAAATATATCATCCTCGTCGGACTTTATGAAGGATACGATTTAGTGGTGGTCTGCCGCGACGGGGCGGTGATAGAATCCAAGCGCGTGCCGCGACCTAAGGCATTCACCCTGTTCAATCCCGTGCCCTGGGCTGTGGCGGACTGATGTTGAAGAGCCGCCATATATGACGCAGAGGATGCGCCGCCTATAACGCGCGTTAGTTCTGCGTTTTGCTTTTTGGGGCATCCGACAAATATAATTATATGCGATCGTCCGACTTCATCTCCATCTTCCGAAAGAAACCTGCCTCGGCACAGAGACAAGGCGAAATCTCCCCCGCAAGAGTTGTCCTGTTCAGCTTTGCCGGCGTCATCGTTTTTGGAACGATTATGCTCTGCCTGCCTCTGAGCAGCCGCGGCAAACCGATTGCCGTTGAGGACGCCCTTTTCACCGCTACAAGCGCCGTCTGTGTGACGGGGTTGGCTGTGGCGGATACTGAAAAAGATTTTTCCACGTTTGGGCAAGCGGTCATTCTTTTTCTGATTCAGCTGGGCGGACTGGGCATCATGACCTATTCCACATTCTTCCTGTTGATATTCCGGCGGGGCTTTATCTCCCAGAGCGGCGTTCTTGTTTTAAGCGAAACGCTGACCACCGGACAATATGACGTCCGCAAGGTGCTATTTGCCGTGTTCAAAGTTGCCGCCGCTATTGAATTGTGGGGAATCCTCCTCCTCTTTTTATCATGGAAAAGGCATCTTCCCGCCGATAAAATCTGGTGGCATTGCGTTTTTCACGCCATCAGCGCCTTCTGCAACGCCGGATTTTCCACGTTCAGCGAAAACCTTGTCCATGTGCGCCACATAAAAAGCGGATGCGCTGTCATTATGGGATTAATCGTCATGGGAGGACTCGGTTTTACAGTTTTGGAATCCATCTTCCACCGCAGGGAATACATCAAGGCGGGGCAGCGCGCTTGGCCCCTCCAGACCAAAATCGTGCTTGCCGTATCAAGCATGCTCATCGTCTTAGGGGCGCTTCTCTTCTGGATTCTTGACGCGCATAATTCATTGGGCGATGACCCGTTTTTGACCGAAGGATTCCACGCCCTGTTTCAATCCATTTCAGCGCGCACGGCGGGATATAACACGGTGAATATGGCTAAGATAAGCCATCTGGGAATTATCCTGTTGGTCGGTTTAATGTTCATCGGCGGCAGCCCGGGCTCATGCGCGGGCGGCATCAAAACGACCACCATCGCCATCGTCTTTGGCGCGGTGCGAAGCCTGATGCGCAACCCCGCCAAAACGGATGTTGTGATTTTCAAGCGCCGCATCCCCGATGAAATCGTCAACCGCGCCTTTATCATTGCCGTGCTGGCGGTTATATTAATTATGACGGTGACTGTTCTTCTGACGGTGACAGAGGCGGGAAGAATGCAAAAATGGACAAAAGGGCAGGAGCCGATTTTCCGCCTCCTTTTCGAAACCGTCTCCGCCTTCGGCACTGTGGGGCTTTCCACCGGCATCACACGCGGCTTGAGCGTTCTGGGCAAGCTGCTCCTTACTATGACTATGTTCATCGGACGCGTCGGTCCGCTCACCGCCGTTCTCGCCCTCGCCGCAACCAAACCCGCCCCCCTCTTCCGCTACCCGGAGGAAAAAGTCATGGTGGGTTGAGTGTGAATTAAAAATTACGGATTATATATCACAATTATAGATAAGGGAATATAATGACAGAAAATAGCGGGAACATCAAGGAATCGCTTGAGGAATTCGTGAAACAGGCGCTGCAATCCTACGCCGAGGCTCAAGGGGTAACTCTGCCGAAAATGACCATACTCATCGAGCGCCCTAAGGTGAAAGAGTTCGGCGACTTTGCCTCAAACGCCGCCATGCAAACTGTTAAGATTTTCAAAAAGAACCCGATGGAAATTGCCGAAGGAATAAAAGAGCGCATCCCGCCGAGCCCCCTGATTGGCGAAATCTCCATCGCCAAACCCGGTTTCATAAACTTCCGACTCAATCCGGCGGCAAGCGGCATCGCGCTGAAAACAATCCTTGCGCAGGGCGCCGATTTCGGGCGCGTTAATGTCGGCAATGGCAAAAAAGTCCTCATCGAATTCATGAGCGCCAACCCCACCGGTCCCCTCCACATCGGACACGCCCGCAACGCCATCCTCGGCGACTCCATCGCCCGCATCCTAAACGCCGCCGGCTATGCTGTTACAAGGGAATACTATTACAACGACGCCGGCGTGCAGATGAAAAATTTAGGACTCTCCCTTCAAGCGCGCTACCGTCAGGCGCTCGGCGAAGACGTCCCCTTTCCCGAAGACGGCTATCAGGGCGACTATATGAAAGAGATCGCCCAGATGCTCGTCGCGGAAAAAGGCGACTCGCTCAAATCAACCCAAGAGACGCAAGCATTCACCCAATTCGCCGCAGACCATATCATCAAACTCATAGACGCCGACATGCGCGCCCTCGGCATCTATTTCGATAACTGGTTCAGCGAAGCCTCGCTTCATAAAAACGGAAAAGTTGACCGCGCGCTGGATAGGCTCGCGCAGCAGGGCATGCTCTACGAAAAGGACGGCGCCACATGGCTGCGCTCCGAGCAATTCGGCGATGAAAAAGATAGAGTGGTCATCAAATCTGACGGCGAAAAAACTTATATCATGCCCGACATCGCCTATCATCAGGATAAGTTCGAGCGCGGATATGACATCCTCATCAACGTCCTTGGCGGAGACCATCACGGCTATGTCCCCCGGCTCAAAGCCGGCGTGCAGGCGCTCGGCTTCGACGCCGCCCGGCTCCACTGCATCGTCTTTCAAATGGTCACACTGCTCAAAGACGGCGAACAGATTAAACTCTCCACAAGAGCGGGCAAGTTCATCACATTGAAAAATGCCATTGACGAACTCGGCGCGGACGTTGTGCGCTTTTTCTTCCTCATGCGCGGTGCCGATAGCCAGATGACCTTCGACTGGCAGCTCGCCAAAGACCATTCCATGAATAACCCGGTCTTTTATGTCCAATACGCCCACGCCCGCTGCTGCAGCCTCTTCAAAAAAGCGGAAGAAATGGGCATCACATGGCTCGGCGTGGAGCAGGGCGACCCCGCCCTCCTTGCGCTCGAAGAGGAGCAAACGGTTATCAAAACCCTCGAACGCTATCCAGAAATGGTGCGCCTTGCTGCTGAAACGATGGAGCCGCACCACATCACTGTTTATCTGTGCGAACTGGCGGGGGCGTTCCACACCCTTTTCACATCGGGAACAAAGGACGAAACCAAACGCTTCCTCCGCCCGGATGAGCCCGCCCTAACGCAGGCGCGCATGACTCTTGTTGCCGCGCTGCGCCAGGTTCTTGCAAACGGCTTGAATCTCATCGGCATCTCTCCGATGGAAAAAATGTAATTCGTTTGAAATTGCGAACAAAAAAATAATAAAACATCTTTAAATTTGCATAACTGGCTTCATTTTTGTGGAGCCTCTATCGTCAGTATTATCAGTTGTATCCGCCCTTATCGAAACGTTTCGACAAAAATTTTTAATTCCGTGCGTTTTTTTCTTGACAATTGCCTCAATCATCCCGCAAAGCCTTACGTTGCTTAGCTGAGATTCAGATGATTGGTTTGCGGGGCGGATTTGAAACATTTCAACAAAAGGCGGCGCTTATGACAACTAATCAGAAAAAAACTAAAAAATCCCCCTCCACTCTGCCTATCATTGCAATCATCGCCGTCATCTGTGCCCTCGCCGTTTACTGGCTCGGCTCCCGACCCGGCTCTATGCCCGCCAAAAATAATTCAGCCATTGCAAGCGCCCCAGCCGCGCCTTCCGCCCAGAATTCAATAGCGCCCGCAACTGCCGAAAACGCGCAACAGCCAAAAGTCAAATCAAAAACTCTTTCACCCGATGCGCAATCATCCATCGAAGGGCTTGAAGATAGCGGCGGACTCCTTTTTGATCCGGAAAAACAGCCGCGCGCATTCAAAACTCAAGACTTCCGCAACCTCTCCGGCATTCCCTCCGGTTTTACCGTTAATAACCTTGAGCTCTCAGAGGAGGGCTTGCGCCTTCCGCCGCCCAATCCCGGCGAGGAAAACAGCCCGCGCATGGGAACGATTGAATCCCCCGTTGATATGTTTGAATTCCCCAGCAACGCCGTTTCTCCCATCTGGCTGGAAAAACTCCCCGAGGGAACGGATATCTTCGTTGAGGTCTCCGTCAGCGCAAACGGAACAGACTGGGGCATGTGGCATTGGATTGAACCGGATGAGCACGGAACGGGAGCCATCAGCGAATTCTTTCCCGATGGCTCGCCCAATCCCAATTACGGATACATCCCCGGCAGCCAATTGGCATGGGGACTGACGCAATGGGCATACGTCCGTTATCGTGTGACGCTTTACGCCGATGCCGGCGTTGAGGATACACCGCTGCTTTCTTCTTTCCGCCTTTATTATCAGGACAGCACGCTGGGCGAAGGGCATCTGGCGGAGAAAACGGAGCAGGCGGAGCCCGGCTCGCCGCTTTCGAAATAGGGGAAGTATATGAAATTTCGCATGACTTTCTTTCTGATGTTGACGCTCCTTCCGGCGGTTTTCTGCCAAAACGACGACCGACAAACCACCGAGCCTTTATCTCATGACGGCTTTTCCTCTTTTACCCTGAATCAGATTCAAAAGTTTTCAGCCATAGCCAAAACTCCTGAGCCGATTATATTGAAACCCTCCGGCGTCCGTTATTGGGACGCCCCAAAAGATAAAGGCGAATCGCCCCAAAAAAGCAAACTGGTCTCATTGGAAGCGACGGTTTATTCGGAAGACGGGCGCATCTTGCTGAGCACTTTGCGCGATAGAACGCCCATCCGTTATTTTTACGACGAGGGGATGATGCCGGAGGTTTTTGATAAAGCCATAGCGGGCATGAAACCGCTCGGGCGCCGCTTGATTATCTTCCCCAAAGGCTCCGTCAAACTTCATGAGGAATCCAGCGAATCGGAGCGCCTGGTCTTCGGCGCAGGCGGTCAACTGATAGTAAATGTCACCCTGCTCTGGGTTCGGGATTCAGAACGAGACAAACTGGAAAAGTTCAAATAATTATGAAAAAAGGAGGTGATGGCTCACGGTTTTGCTCTAATGCGTTTCGTGGAAGAGACTGGTATATTTCAGTTCTCTCAAAAAAAAGGAGGAAAGTAAAAATGAAAAAAAACGCAAATCGCCTGGTTCTAACCGCCGTCTTTATAATGATGGCAAGCCTGCTCTTTGCCGCGGGTAGTTTCCCGCAGCCCGGAATCTGCACCCGCTCCTGCTGGGGCGCCCGTGCCCCCAGATCCGTCGCCTACATGAGCGCTTTGAATCGCGCGGTCATCCACCATACGGCTCAATCTACCGATTTCAACACGACGTCACAAAGCCAGTCTGCGGCGAATGTCCGCGCCATTCAGAACTACCACATGGACGTGAACGGATGGGCTGATATCGGCTATAATTTCCTCGTGGACAAACTGGGCTTCATCTTTGAGGGTCGCTACGGTTCTATGACAAGCTTATCCAAAGGCGCGCATGATGCCGTCAACTTCAACAGCTTCGGCTTCAATGTGATGGGTTATTTCCACCCCCCCTACAGCCAGCAGCCCCCAGTTGCCCAGCGCAACGCCCTGTATGATGTGATTGCATGGAGGATGCCCAACCCCTTCACCGGCTTCGGCTCCGGAACTTATAACGGCAAAACAGTCGGCTTTATCTGCGGTCACCGCGACGTTGGCTCGACCGCATGCCCGGGCGATAATATGTATCAATATATAGGGACGAACTATTCCGGCGGCGAGTGCCGCCTCGGCGTCAACTCCCGCATCACCGGCGGCGGCAGCGTCACCGTCATCGTGGACAACACATCTGCCGGTTTTAGCGCCTCCGCCAACTGGTGGACAGGCTCCGCCACTCCGGGATATTATGGCGCCAATTACCACACGCGCGGCACAGCAGCTGTCAGCGACCCGGCGCAGTGGACGGTAAACCTGCCCTCAAGCGGCACATACAGCGTATATGCCTACTGGGCGGCGGGCGCAAACCGCCCAACAGCGGCTCCTTTCATGATCACCCACACAGGCGGGACAACCACAGTGAACGTCAATCAGCAAATCAACGGCGGAAAGTGGAACCTGCTTGGAACATGGAGCTTCAATCAAGGCTCAGCCGTGCGCGTCAAACTCTCCTGCTGGACAACGGCGGGATATTATGTGATTGCAGACGCGGTCAAATTCGTCAAATAAAACCCTTACGCTAAAAGAGCGATATTTGCCCCGCGCGCGTCTATCGCGGACGACGCGGGGTATTTTTTTGGTTAACCGATTTTCGATTAAGACGGCTATGCCGATTGCGGGCGCAAGCGCGAACATCCGCCCCAAACGTTGACGCCGGCGCACCGGCGCGCCGGCTGACACATTATTTGAATAAACGTTTGACAAGCCCGAAAGGCATTTTCTATGGAAAGCTTATGAATTGTTTTAATGGGAGGGTTGAATAATGAACCGATTGGGAATCATTTTGGTTTTGATTTTAATGGTTTGCGCGGCAATGGCGCAAACGCCCGCAACAAAAACAGCCGATACGGCTCCGGCGGCAGAAGCAAAAATCACCCCCGCTTCAAAGCCAGATGCCAGCCCAGCCGCCCCCGCGGCTCCGGCGACTCCCGCAACGCCCGCCGCCAAAAAAGTCAAAACAGGGAAAATCGTTCTTAAATACGCCAACTTCCCTCCCGCCTCCACCTTTCCCTGCGTTCAGATGGAGCACTGGAAAACCGAACTCGAAAATCGGCTGGGGTCGGAAGTTGAGGTGCAGACCTTCCCCGGCGGAACGCTTCTCGGTCCTAAAAACATGTATGACGGCGTGGTTTCCGGCTTGGCGGATATCGGATGCTTTGCTATGAGCTACCAGCCCGGTCGCTTCCCCCTTTCCGAATCGGTTGACCTCCCGCTTGGATTTAGCAGCTCTAAAGTCGCCTCCAGCGTCCTTTTTGACCTGTTTGAAAAATACAAACCGAAAGAATTCGAGGATGTGAAAATCCTGACCGTTTTCACCTGCCCGCCCGCCAATATCATGAGCTCAAAACCGTTGCAAAAACTTGCCGATTTTAAAGGCATGGAACTGCGCGTCTCCGGCACAGGCGCCGATGTGCTCAAACGACTCGGAGGCGTCCCCGTTGCTATGCCTCAATCCGAAACTCCGGACGCCATTCAAAAAGGGGTTGTGAAGGGAATCATTTCATCGCTGGAGATTTTAAAAGACTTCAACTTTTTTGCCTATTGCCGCCATGTCACAAAAGAGGATTTAAACGTCATTTCCTTTGCCGTCGTGATGAACAAAGAGACATGGGATGAGCTGCCGAACCACGTCAAAGCGGTGATTGACGACATGAGCCGCGCGCAGATGGAATGGACGGCGGATTATGTGGACAACCATGTTCTCGACGCTCTGGAATGGTGCGGAACGCAGGATGGCGAGCCTTTGAAGATTTACGAATTCACCCCCGCGGAAAAGGCGGAGATTAAAAAATTATTGCAGCCAATGATTGACGAATATGCCAAACGGATTAAAGAAAAGGGGCTTCCCGCAGAGGAGATTCTCGCCGATGTGCAGGCTTTGAAAACCAAATATGAGGAGCAATTCAAAAAGGAATAATTAATCGCCCTCCAGCCTTAATCTTTTTTATGGCGCTTTGATTGCGATTGAAATTTCCGTCTGTTTTTATGAATGCGCTTGAAAAATTAAATCGTATCTTAACAGGTGTTCTTGCTATATTTGCCGGTGTGTCCGTGATTGCGCTCATGCTTTTGGCTGCCGGCAATGTTATCATGAGGCTTTTTGGATTTCCCTACAGCGGAACGTATGAAATGGTGGGATTCCTCGGGGCAATCGTCGCCGCCTTTGCCCTCGGCTATACCCAAGTCAAAAAAGAACATGTGATGGTTGACCTCTTCAGCCGAAAGTATCCCCCGCTCCTGAAAAGATTTGTGGATGCCGCCAGCTATCTCCTCGTAATGGCTTTCTCATCTCTTGCGGCGTATGCGATATTTGAATCCGGGAGAGTGCTCAAACGAAAAGAAGAGGTCTCCGAAACGCTCAAAATTATCTATTATCCTTTTGTTTACGCTGTGGCGCTCGGATTTGCCGTCATGGCGATTTCCCTTTTAATTGATTTCCTTGGAACTATATTCTGGGGGGAGGGGGAAGACTCTTCATGACCGGTCCCGCCCTCGGCTTACTCGGCATCATCGTCTTGCTGCTGGCGATGTTTGCCCTGCGCGTGCCCGCCAGTTTTATCATGGCTATTGTGGGCTTTATCGGGATTGTGTTTGCCTCATCATGGAAATCCGCCATGACCCTTTTGGGAACAGACCTCTGGGCAACCTTTTCCGGTTACGGCTTCACGGTCATTCCGATGTTCATCCTTCTGGGCGAATTCATCTTCCATGCGGGTTTGAGCGACAGGCTTTATCGCGCCGCGCATATCTGGTTCGGGCATTGGAGGGGCGGCGTCGCCGTTTCCACAGTTATGGCTTGCTCGGGTTTTTCCGCCATCTGCGGTTCGAACACGGCAACGGCGGCAACGATGACCGCTGTGGCTATTCCCTCTATGAAAAAATACAAATACCATCCCTGCCTGATGGGCGGCGCGGTGGCTGCCGGCTCCACTCTTGGCGTTATGATCCCCCCCAGCATCGTGCTTGTGGTCTATGGGCTTTATACGGGACAGTCCATCAGCAAACTCTTTTTCGGGACGCTGATCCCCGGTCTGGTTTTGACGGTCTTAATGATGCTCACTATCCTTGCCATCTGCACGCGGCACCCTGAATGGGGACCTAAAGGGGAGCAGACCACGTGGTCGCAAAAAATCAGGGCGTTGCCGGAGGTTCTGGATATCTTAATCCTTTTTGCCGCTATCATGATTGCGCTCCTTTCGGGCGTGGTCACGGCAACGGAAGCCGCCGCGGCAAGCAGTTTTCTCGGGTTGATTCTCTGCCTTATCCGGCGCAAACTGCCGTGGAAAAAATTCAAGGCGGCGGTCGAGGACACGTTAAGGATTTCATGCATGGTGTTCATGATTGTGGCTGGCGCAACCATCTTTGGGCGATTCATGGCGCTCACACGGCTGCCCTCTGAATCGGCGCAGTGGATTGGCGGCTTGGCGCTGCCCAGTTGGGTGGTGCTGGTTTTGATGCTCGTCTGCTACGCCATAGGGGGATGCATCATGGATGCGCTGGCTTTTTTATTAATCTCGCTCCCCATATTTTTTGAACTGGTAAAGCAGATGGGATACGACCCCGTCTGGTTCGGCGTCGTTATCACGCTCATCACAACGATGGGGGCGATCACGCCGCCGGTGGCGATTTGCTGCTTTATTGTGTCCGGAATGTCCAAAGATATCAGCATCGGTCAGGTCTATAAAGGCTCTATGTATTTTCTCCCGGCATACATTATCACGCTGATTCTTTTGATGCTCATCCCCGCCTACATGGTGCTGATGCTGGCGAATCTGGTTAGGTAGTTTCATCGGTCAAAGAAAAGCAATTGACGCCTTGACATCCATTGAATACACACAAACTTGTTTTTGTTTCTGCGATAAAAAAGTTTTTTTGTAATTGGATATATTTTTTTTAAAAAGCGAGCGGCGCTTTTAAAAATACTGTGCAATCAATCTTTTAAGGGTCTCTTTAGATGTCAGATATTGTCATAGAAACAACATCTCTCACGCGTTGTTTTGGCGCCCTGACGGCGGTTAACTCCTTAACCATTCAGGTCAAGGCGGGCGAGGTTTTCGGTCTTTTGGGTCCAAACGGAGCGGGCAAATCCACGCTTATCAAAATGTTGATTACGTTGTTGCCGCCCACATCGGGCAAGGCTCGCGTTTGCGGATTTGACATCGCCCGCGCCTCTTGCGATGTGCGCCGTTTTATCGGCTATGTGCCGCAACTGCTTTCCGCCGACGGCTCTTTGACAGGTTATGAAAACCTGCTGGTCTTTGCCAAGCTTTACGATATTCCCCGCTCTGAACGCGCGGAACGAATCCGCATCGCTTTGAATCTCATGGGGCTTGCCGACGCTGCGGATAAACTGGTGAGGACTTATTCCGGCGGAATGATTCGGCGGCTGGAGATTGCCCAATCCACGCTGCATCATCCGTCTATTTTATTCCTTGACGAACCGACCGTCGGACTTGACCCCGTCGCGCGCAAAGCCGTCTGGGAGCTCATCGAGCGATTGCGGACAGATTTTGGCACAACCATCTTTTTAACCACGCACTTCATGGAGGAAGCGGACAGCATGTGCAACCGCGTGGCAATTATGCATCTGGGCAATGTGGTTAACGTAGGCGCGCCCGCAGACCTCAAGGCGTCTCTCGGAGATGAAAACGCCACGCTGGATGATGTTTTTGTCCATTATGCCGGAAACAGTCTGGATAGCGGAGGAACTTTTCGTGATACTTCAAGAACAAGGCGCACGGCTCAGCGGCTCGGTTGAAACGAAACGCCCGTGCGCCAGTTTTGGATTTACTGCCATTATCAGGTTTGTAAAAAAGACCGTTGTCATTGCGGAACTGGAAGCGCGCAAATTATTGCACGACCCCACCGAGTTGTTCACGCGCGCCGTTCAGCCGACGCTCTGGCTTTTGGTGTTTGGTCAGGTTTTCACGCGAATGCGGGCAATCCCGACAGGCGATATGCGTTATATTGACTTTATGGCGCCGGGCATTCTGGCGCAGTGCGTGCTTTTTGTCGCCATCTTTTACGGGATTGCGGTCATCTGGGAGCGCGACTTGGGCATTGTGCAAAAACTCCTTGCCAGCCCGACGCCTCGAACGGCGCTGGTGCTGGGCAAGGCGCTTGCCGCTGGGGTTCGATGCCTGACTCTGGGTTTTTTCATATACGCCCTTTGCGCTTTATTGGATGTGAAATTAAAGTGGCATCCGTTTGCGCTGGCAGGCGTGCTGCTGGTGTTGTTAATAAGCGCCGCCCTTTTTTCCACCCTCTCCCTTATCATCGCCTGCATAGTCAAAAGCCGGGAACGGTTTATGGGCATCGGGCAGATGATAACCATGCCCCTTTTCTTCACAAGCAACGCCATCTACCCCATCACCATTATGCCAAATTGGCTAAAGGTCCTCTCCCACATTAACCCATTAACATACCAAGTGGATGCCCTGCGGGCAATGATGCTTGCCGGCGGCGCAAGCCAGTATGGTTTGATATCCGACTTTGGCATCCTTATTGCCGCCACAACCCTTCTTGTGATATTGGGCGGCTGGCTCTATCCGCGAGTTGCCACTTGATGAAAAACGCGAATCTGCTTTCATGATAGAATGCAACAGGCGCAAGAAAAATGTCCTCTCTCCAAGTCATCGTTATCGGAGCGGGAGCGGCGGGGCTCATGGCGGCAGGGCAAGCCGCGCTCGGCGGCGCAAAGACTTTGCTCCTTGAAAAAATGGAACGTCCCGCAAGAAAACTGCGCATCACCGGCAAAGGGCGCTGCAACTTCACCAACACACTGCCGTTGGCGGAATTCCTTGACCGCTTTGGCGCGGGCAAAAAATTCCTCCGTCCGGCATTTGCCCGCTTCTTTTCTTCCGAACTCATCGCATTCTTTGAGACGTTAAACATCCCGACCGTCATCGAGCGGGGCGGGCGGGTCTTCCCCGCAGAAAACAGGGCGCAGGATATCGTGGATGCCTTAATCCGCTGGGCGCATAAATGCGGCGTTAAAATTCAGACGCAGTCGCCGGTCAAAAAAATTGTGATAGAAAACGGACGCATCAAAGGCGCGGAACTGGATTTGTCCGCCTCCCGCGGAGAGCGCTTTATCCCCGCCGATGCCGTCATTCTCGCAACGGGCGGGGCTTCCTATCCCGCCACAGGCTCCACAGGCGACGGCTACCGCATGGCGCAGGAAGCTGGGCATTCCATCATTCCCATCAGACCCGCGCTCGTGCCGCTGGAAACGGCGGGAAACGTTGCCGAGCGCCTTGCGGGACTTGCCCTGCGCAATGTTGCCGCCCGCGTTTTTATCAACGGAAAAAAACGCCTCGAGGCTTTCGGCGAATTGGAATTCACGCCCTCCGGCGTTTCCGGTCCCATCATCCTCGCCTTCAGCCGTCGAATCGTGGACGCCCTTCGCATGGGCGAAAAAGTGCGCATCTCCATTGACTTAAAGCCCGCTCTCGACGAGGAAAAACTCAAAGCGCGCCTCCTGCGCGATATGGAAAAATTCGGAAAACAGCCGTTTCTTTCGGCGCTTAAGGGGCTCCTGCCGAGCGCGTTGATTCCCGTCTGCGCCGCCCAGACCGGCATCCCCCTCAAAAAAACATCAAACCAGATTACCCCAACGGAGCAAAAACGCCTTCGCGATTGGCTCATGGATTTTTCCCTCGACATCATAAACCACAGACCCTTCGAGGAGGCGCTCATCACCGCCGGCGGCGTTGATACGCGAGAGGTCAATCCCAATACCATGTCCTC
The DNA here is from genome assembly GCA_002070185.1 of candidate division BRC1 bacterium ADurb.Bin183. Taxonomy (GTDB): domain Bacteria; phylum Sumerlaeota; class Sumerlaeia; order MWCT01; family MWCT01; genus MWCT01. The sequence continues at coordinate 197,351 of MWCT01000001.1, read as the reverse complement.
CCGTATCGTGGAAAATCTTTACTTCGCAGGCGAGATTCTTGATATTGACGGCGACACCGGCGGCTTTAATCTGCAAGCCGCTTTCTCGACCGGCTGGCTCGCTGGACGCTCCGTCTGCGCCCGACCGCAGCCCTCATCCGATTGCAAAGGAGAAGATTAAATGGAAATCAAAGTGCCATACGGTCAAAATGAAATATCTGTCCATTTGGAAAAAAACAGCATCGCCGGCGTCATCCACCCCAACCCCGTTGAATGCGGCGACGAGGAGGAAACGCTCCGAAACGCCCTTGCGCATCCGTTAGAATCTCCGACATTTTCCGAGTTTCTCTCCGGCGGCGGCAAAACGCTCTTCATCGTCAACGACGGCACGCGCCCCACGCCAACCGCCAAAGCGCTGGATATTATTGAACGGGACATAACCGGCTTTGACTGCGATTTCATCATCGCCACCGGCGCCCATCGCGCCCCCACGGAGGAGGAATACAAATTCATCTTCGGCAGACACCTCCAAACGCTCAGACGCGCCGACCGCATCTTTGTCCACGACGCCCGCAAAGAGGACGAGATGCAGTTCATCGGCACATCCTCCAACGGCACGGAGATGTGGGTCAATAAACGGGCAATGCAGGCGGAGCGCATTGTCATCATCGGCTCGGTCGAACCGCATTATTTCGCCGGATACACCGGCGGACGCAAATCATTTCTTCCCGGACTCGCCTCCCTCAAAACCATCGCCATGAATCATAAATACGCCCTTAAGCCGGAAGCAAATTCCCTTGTCCTTGATGGCAACCCCGTCCACGAAGATATGGTGGATGCGCTCAAGACTCTTCGGGGCAAAAAGATTTTTTCGATTCAAATCGTGCTCGATAGCCGGCGCCGCATTTACGCTGCGGCGGCGGGCGACATCAACGCCTCCATGAACGCATCCATCGAGGCGGCTAACCGCGTATTCGTCGTCGGCATCCCGCAAAAGGAGGACATCGTCGTCTCCGTTGCCCCCTATCCGATGGATGTGGATTTATATCAGTCGCAAAAAGCGCTCGACAACGGCAAACTTGCGCTCAAAAAAGGCGGCACCCTCATCCTCGTCTCTAAATGCCGCACGGGCATCGGCGACGACGCCTTCTACAAATTGCTCTCCTCGTGCGAACGATTGGAAGATGTCTTGGCAAAAATCGAACGGGAGTATAAACTCGGCTACCACAAAGCGGCAAAAATGGCGGAGATCGGGCTTTGGGCGGAGATATGGGCGGTCTCCGACCTTCCCGCTGAAACCCTGAATAAGATTTTCATCCGCCCCTTCGATAATCTGCAATCCGCCATAGACGCCGCCCTGAGCCGCAAAGGCGCCGGCGCCCGCGTCCTCTTCCTCATGGACGGCAGCATCACCGTGCCGCAAATCGTCCCATAAAAGCGGAGTGATAGTTTAAGGATATTTAATAGTCCGCCCCTTTAGAGGGCGCCTGCCAGAAGCCGCGGAATTGGCAGGGTTTATGGCTCTTCGCTTTGTCCGCCGAAGGGAATCCAGCTGCTTTTCTCGGTGCTAATCATTGTGCTGTAAGAATGCAACATGCCATAATTGGCGCATTGAATATCATACCATTCCACATTTTTATTATGGACCAAGGCGTCCTTTATCTCGCTTGTCATCACAACGCTGGATTTTTGCTCTGTATGAATTTTCTCAATAAGGAACATTTGGTCTTCTTGGGAAAGGTAGGAATAAATCGGAGCCAGCGCGCATTTATCTACCAGAGCCACAAGGTCTTCCGCGTATATTTCCTTTTTGGGTTGGATTTCGATAGATACTTTGCTAATCTGCCCAAACAAACTCTTCGGGTGTTCGCGGGAGGATATGGGATAGGTTGTGATGGCTGGAACGATTATTTTGAAAACAACGTTTGCGGTTTCTTTGATAGAAGAAATTTTGGCTTCGTAGCGGCAATGATATTGCACAAGGCATTTTTTTTGGGAAACGGGGGTCGTTTTTTCAATAAAGTAAGGGTAATCAAAAGCCACACGAACGCTGGTGGCATGAAGTTTCTTCAGATAGACCTTGATATTTTCTCGGACGGTTTTTGTCCCAATGTTTCCGCGGTGCTGATGAGCGATATTAATGAACGTGTCAATCCAGCTAGGCTCAAATTCGCGCATAATGCGCGCCACAATTGATAATTGAGCCACAGTGTGTTGCCCTTCCGGCTCAACCTTCGATAAGACTTTGATGGGGAGGGGCAGGTCGTTCATACCCACATCAACAAGAAACCTTTTTTGCTCTTTCATTTTTTCTCGTCTCCTGTGATATTTTGTTTTATTTGTTCAATCAGAATTTGAGGTCTTGCATAATCAACCCCGATAGCCCGCGCAAGGGAATTATCCTCTGTCATTCGCCAAACACCGGATTGCTCATAATTTTCCGCCAGCAGATGAATGCCCAAAAACTCCATTTCCTTGCATAGGTCTCGGATAAATAAAAAGGATTCGGAAATTGGATCGCCGGAAAAGGCGATTGCATCAACGCCTCCAAGTATTGACGTAAAGGCGCCGATATATTTAATCATCTGGTATCCGAGAATTTTGCGTATGAATGAATAACGCGGCTCGTCTTTGTTATTCATAAGGTCTCGATAAGAACAACTTTCCCCCAAAAGGGCGGCGAATCCGCTTTCTCGCGAAAGCAGATAATTAATCTCCCTCATTTCCGCGCCGGAAGCCGTAAGATGAAAAATTATCGTCGGGTCAATGTCGCCGCATGCCATGCTGGAAAGAATCCCCTCGACGGGGGTAAAGCCGATGGTTGTCTCCACGGCTTGCCCATCCTTTATTGCGGCGAGCGATGTCTTGTTCCCCATCTGCGCGCTGATGACTTTGCGGGGCGCCGGCGATAGCGACGTTTGAGATTTTTCCCATGCCCATTGATGGCACAAGCCCGAGCTGCCGTATCTTTTTATTCCGCCTTGAGTTATCGAAAAAGGAATGGCATATGTGGCGGCTTCGGCGGGCATCTGCGAAAAAAAAGCGCTCTCGCATAAAATAAAATGGGGAATGCCCGGCAAGCATCTATACATCTCCCGCGCAATCCGTTTTGACCATTCATTGGATTCGGGAAGCCATTTTTGGGCGGCGTTTATTTTTTCGAATGTTTCCGATGTTACCGGAGTAATGCTGTTTTGAAAACTGTTGCCGCCGTGGTAAAGCAGGGTAGCCGCGCCCCGAACATGCTCAACGTTGCCAATGATGTTACGCGCCTGCGCCGCCCAGTCGGAAGTCATTTCGCAATCATATTGTTGAATGCTATTATTCGAACCTATATATATTCGCACAATAGGCGGGTCCGGATCAAATAGAAGAATCATCTCCCTGCCCTCCCAAAAGAGTTAGTCCTTCCCGAAAAATAACAATCTCTTCATCCGTTGGAATGGATAGTATGCGCGTTTTGGATTTTTCGGCATTCAGGGAAGCAATCCTATCTGTCGGAGCGTTTTGATTTGCCTCGTTGTCAAGATTGATCCCGCACCATTCCATATCTTCGCATACCTTTTCACGGACATGCTTATTTTGAACGCCAATATCATCGGTAAAAATAAGAACATCCACGCCTTTAAGGATAAGGATATAGCTTCCGATATATTTTTTTAGACGATGAACATACATATTAAAAGCCAGATTTGCCTGCTCCCCCTCTTTATCGCCTTTGTCAAAAAGCGCAATAAGGTCTCGTATATCGCTGGAAGTTTCGGATACGCCTAAAAGCCCGCTCACCTTGTTCAAAACCTGCTCCAACTCTTCCGAGCGGAATCCATATATCGCCAAAAGATAAAGCGTCAGCATTGGATCCATATCGCCGCTGCGCGTGCTCATGACAAGTCCGGAAAGCGGGGAATAACCCATAGAAGTATCGAGCGATTTCCCTTTTTCGATGGCGGCAACACTCGAGCCTCCCGTTCCCAGATGGCAGGCAACAATTTTCAAATCGCCGACGGGGCGGTTTAAATATTTCGATGCCGCACTCACCACATAGGAATATGAAAGCCCGTGAAAACCGTATTTGCGGAATTGAAACATCCGGCGAATTTTCTCAGGCAGTGGATACGTGTAGGCATAGTCTGGAATAGCGGAGTGGAACGCCGTATCAAATGTCGCATATTGCGCAGATTTAGGAATCTTTTTTATGGTCTCATCTATTACATCCATCGCGATTGGGTTATGAATCGGGGCGAGCGGGATGCACGACTGCAAATCCTTCATAACATTATCTTGAATCAGAACCGATTTTTTGAACCGACTTCCGCCATGCACAAAGCGATGCCCGACAGCACCGATTTCCAACTGTTGCGATTCAATATAATCCAAAACAAGGGCGGCGGCTTCCCGATGATTATTGATGGGAACAACATCCTTTTTCGTCTCGCTGCCATAACGATGCTCGATAAAAGAAGGTTGCGTCCCCTTGACGCCGACTCGATGCGCCTTGCCGGAAAGGATCGCCTTGCCGTCACGACCAGATTCCGAATCGAATACCTTATAGGTCAGCGATGAACTGCCACAATTAAAAGTCAAAATATTCATATCAATTCCTTGAACACTCAAGAATTAATATTGGAACAGTGCCTCATGATTATTATAAATCAATCAAAATATCACTGAAAAAAAATATTTACTTCCCCTTGAGGGTCGCGCTGTAAACCGCCATAAATCTATAGCCGCTTTTTGTTGTGGCGTATGGATTTAAAAAACTGTATGCCGAACGATAGCAAAACGGCTGCCAGAGCAATGTAAAATGCCATGAAGCCGATTCGCTCCGATGATACGCCGCCGGCGCGCTCGGCTAATGCCATTGCGCCGACTGATGCAATTGGTCCTATAAGGTTGCCCAACCCTAAAACGGCTTCGTGCATCCCGCCGCTTTTTGCATGGTCGGCGGGCACGGTCAGAGAATAAAAGATGCTGAAAAAATAGGCGACGCTCCACCCGAATCCGAAAAAGATTAACCCTAATCTCAGCATTGAAACACTCCCCGATGGCGCCGCTAAAAAAAGCGCCAGACCCGCCGCCATCAACCCCTGCAAACCTATCTGCCACCGCAGGTTGTATTGCCATTTTTTCCAAAGAGGAAACACAATAAATGTGACGGCGCAGATGAAAAGGTTCAGACTCAATATGCCGCCGATGACGCCTTCGCTGAGTTTGTGATAATCCCGCCCAAAGCGCGGAAACGCCGCCAGTATTGCTGAAAAGGCGACGCAACTCCAGAAAATCCCAAACCTCCCCAGCGAGGCATGGAACGAGGCTTCCGGGTGAATGTCCGCTTCCGCTATCTCCGCGTCGCCCATTTTTTTATCTCCATGCCGCAGCCAATCTACAACCGCTATCACAAACGCCGTCAGGCTAATCCCTCCAAAAATGCGGAACATCGCAGCGGCGCCGAACGCCTCTTTGATATAACCTGTCATATACACCCCGACCATGTCGCCCGCCGCCCATGAAAGGCAGTAAAGCCCCAGCCGTCTCTCCAACGGTTTTTTGCGGTCTTGATAATCCGAAAGCAAACCCTCCACCGATGTAAAGAAAAGGGATATAGCCAGACAGACGGTTCCCCAATAAAAAAAGAAATGCCAGAGTTGGTATGCGCCCAGAACATAAAATCCCATCATCGCCTGCATCAGGCAGATGATAAAACAGCTCGCCGCAATGCAGGGGATGCGTCCGAATTTATCCGAAAGCGGCGCAATAAAAAGACTGCCCGCGGCATAGATTAGCGCCCCGAATCCCGCCAGAATCAGTTCCCAGCCAAACGCGGACGACCACGGCTGCCCTTTCATGACAATCACAAACTGGGCGTTCAGGATTCCGCCGAGGTTGATAACCGCAAGAAGCGCGGTCAAAAAATAGTAAATATATTTTCTTGGCATTTTCCTTTTCCATACAAAGCGGCGTGATTCCTCCACAACCGCCTTATACATTCAATCAAAAACGTCCGAGCGCTTTTTTATCGCCGCACAGAAAAAATTAAAACAAAATCCAGACATCTTCAAGATACGCGCCGATGCCAGCTCGCGGATAAAACCCGCATCATGTTTGCAGGGAGGTGTTTGAGATGAAAATTTTTATCAGCGATTTGCACCTTGGGTGCGGCGACTCTTTGGAGGATTTTGCGCTTTGGGAAAAGGCGCAACCGCCTCAAAAAACCCAGGAGGCGCTCATCGCTGCCATGGCGCGTATGCATACTCCGTTTGCAGATTTTATAATAAATAAAATCTGGCAAACGGAGTACGCTGGCGGAGCGCCTCCTGAACTTATCCTCCTCGGCGATATTTTTGACCTGCTGCAGGTTTTGCCGGCGGAACGGTTCAATCCGGAAAAAATTCATCTCATCCGCAAAGCCCATGCGCCCGTTTTCGAGGCGCTTGCCGAGTTTCATAAAAAAGGCGGCGCGGTCTCATACGTCCTTGGAAACCATGATCACGACATGCTGCATCCGGCGATGTTTGAAACCCTCAAATCATATCTGCCGTTCCTCAACGAAAGGAGCGGCGGCGCGCCGATGCTCTTTTATCACGCCCCCCAAGCCGCGCTCTACGCCGAGCATGGCAATCAGTTCGACGTCCTGAATGCCTTTGAAGACCCAGCGGCTCTGGACGTTTTGCCGACCGGGTCGGAGCTCACGCTGCGGCTCATCAATCCGTTGGAGAAAAACTACCCCGCGATTGATAATCTGGACGCTCGTGAGGCGCTCTGGTTTGCGCTGACCCGCCTTCCGGCGCTTGTTTCGCCGGCTTGCCAAAAAGAGCTCCTGCTTGCGGATGAGGTGGATGGGATATCGCGCGGCAAACGCCTCAAACATCTTGCCTATTTCATCTTGCATCAGTTTCTGCCCGGCAATCAAGATTCGCTCCTTACGGCGCTCTGGCAGCTTCTGGCGGAAAATGAGCGGCTCATCCGCCGCGGCGTTTCACCCGCCAAAAGGAAAAGCGGCATTCTCTACACATTCCGCTCGCTGGGGCGCAATCCGCTTCGCATCTTTCAAGAGCTGCTCACCGACCGCATGGCGGGAGCGGCGAAAAAAATCTGCGGCGGAGATGTCGGGATAACCATCGGCAAACCCGCGCCCGCTCCGCGCCTTGTGGTCTTTGGTCATACGCACCGCCCCTGTTTGAAGCGCTTCAAAGGGGGCGGCATCTACGCCAATACCGGCACATGGCGAATGCGCGCCATTCCCTACGGGCGTCTTGATTTGCGATATGAGCAAACCCTCGATTATGTTGTAGCAAAACCGTTGAAGGAGGGCGACGGCTGGACGCTTGTAAAAACTTCCTTGACTCGCCAAGAAAGTTAAAAAATACAATCAGGCTAAACTTAATCAGCGTTTGCGGGGTCTTTTTTCTTGATGGGGTAAATCCCGCAAAAGGGGGCGAGGATGAATGTTTACGATTACATTGTGGACAATGCGATTCTGACGAATCTGGAGGGCAAAACCAAACGGGAGGTTGTGGCGGAGTTGCTCGCCGCCATGAAAGAAGCCGGGCGCCTTGCCCAAACGGAAAAAGCGCTTTCGGACATTATGGCGCAGGAAAAGATGGGCAGCAGCGGCATCGGCAGCGGCGTCGCTATTCCCCACGCCTGCACCTCCGCAGTCCACCAGCCTATGATTACCGTCGGCATCAGCCGCGGCGGCGTTGATTTTGAATCTATTGACGGCAAACCGGCGCATATTATTTTTCTGATATTGGGAAGACCCAACGGCGAGGCGCTTCAGCTGAAGATTGTGGGGCGTCTGGCGCGGCTCTTCCACATACCGGGTTTTTTGGATTCGCTGCAAACCGCCGGCGCGCCGGAGCAGATTTTATCGCTTCTCCGCTCGGCGGAAAAAGAGCTGGGCGATATGGAACCGCCGCGCGATGCGCCCAATATCTGCATTGCCGGCGCGGGCAACGGCGGCATTGCCATGGCGGGGCATTTCTCCCTCATCGGCTGCAATGTGCGCCTTTTCAATCGAAGCGAACAGCGCTTAAACGTCATCCGCATGGCTGGGGGCATTCAAGTTGCCGGCGAAGTCAACGGCTTCGGCAAAATCTCTGTGGCGACCACAGACGCGGGCGAGGCGGTTCCCGGCGCGGATATTATCATGGTTGTGATTCCCGCCACGGGTCACAGGGAAATGGCGAGGCTTCTTGCCCCGCATCTAACCGATGGGCAGGCTATCTTGCTCAATCCCGGCAGCACAGGCGGCGCGCTTGAATTTGCGGAGGTGCTGCGCCAGATGGGCGTCAAAAAATATCTTTTCATCGCCGAGGCGGAAACGCTTGTTTATGCCTGCCGCATCACAAATCCGGGGCAGGTGCGGATATTCCGCATCAAAAACGCGGTTCCGGTGGCGACATTTCCCGCTTACCACATCACGGACGTCCTCGGCACCCTGCGCAAAATCCTGCCCTGTTTTGTCCCCGGCGACAACGTCCTCAAAACCAGCATGAGCAACATCAGCGCCGTCTTTCACCCCGCCTTGATGCTCCTCAACGCCGCATGGATTGAAGAGCAAAAGGGGAATTTTGAATTTTACGTGGAGGGCGCCAGCGCCTCCGTGGCGAACATTCTGGAAGTCCTTGATGCGGAGCGGGTGCGCGTGGCGGAAGCCCTTGGCGTGCGCGTCCTTTCCGCAAGGGAATGGCTCTATCAGGCTTATGGCGTGGTAGGAAAAAATCTTTATGAAGCGATGCAGGCAAACGAAGGATACCGGGGCATCAAGGCTCCCAGCAACCTCGACCATCGCTATATCACGGAGGACGTGCCTGCCTGTCTTGTGCCGACCGCCTCGCTCGGCGACCATCTGGGCGTGCCAGTTCCCACTATAAAAACCATCATTCACCTTGCCGGCATTTTGCACGGCGTCAATTACTTTGCCATCGGGCGCACCGTTGAGCGGTTGGGGCTGGCGGGGATGAGCGTCCGCCAAATCCGCCGCCTTGTCGAGGAAGGCAGAACGGATTAATGCTTTTTTATGATTGCGCATCTTTCCGCTTTTGATGGAACATTTTTTTGAATCGCTTGTCAAAGACAGCAAATGTTTAGTATCGGAGGCGGGGGATATGCAATCGCTCAAACGGTCGTTGACGATTTTTTTCTGCGCGCTTTTTCCGTTGATTTTTTTATCCGCGGCTTGGGCACAATCGCAGGAGGAGGAAATGGTAAAAAACGCCGATACACTCTTTGATAAAAAAAATTATAAGGAGGCGGCGGAGGTTTATCAAAAAATCATCCAATCGCCCTCCCGCAACGATTTCTGGCATCACGCTTATAAGCGCGCCATTCATTGCAATCTGCGGCTTGAACTCTTTGACGATGCCCTGACCCTTGCCGAAACCTATGTGAAGGACTGCGCCGGCACGCCCCACGAGGCGCGCGCCAATCGCTATGCGGGCAACTTATACATGCTCCTTCCCCACTGGGGCACTCGGGCGGGAGGCAAGTTTATCCGAGCCCGCATGGAGCAGGGGATTCATCTGCAAACCTACCGCTATGATAAAAAGAAAGCCGTCGAGTATATGGAGCGCGCCCGCGAGCTTTATGAAAAATATGAAAACGACGCCGCGGCGCTGGCAACCCTCCCCGAAAATGAGGCAAAAAAATGGCGCGAAGAACGCATAGAACAAATCTTTGACCTCATCAATATCCACGCCCGATTCGGCATTTACGAAAACAACTCTTTGTTCTGGCATTATTCATGGGGCGAGCGCGACGACCAAACCGCCGAGACGGCGGGCGAGGAAGATTTTGATGAATACCACAACCAGTGGGAACTCCAGCGCAAGCGCCCCATCGGCTTGCGCCTTGACGCCGACGGCAAGCCCATCTTCCCCAAACTTCCCGAAAAATATACCCCCTCCCTTGACGATGATGAAAAGATTCTTTATCTTTTGATGGAGATTCGCGAACTCGACCAAACTATAGAGCGCTCATTTGCCGCGCAAAGCATCTACCGGCAGGCGATGTTGGCGCGCGCTCGATTCGGAATGGACAGGCTTAACCAGTTTTCCTCATCCGATTTTTATGACGACGATTTCCCCATAGAAAATGAGGTCGAAAACTTTAAGCCTTGGGAGATGAAGGATGCCGAGGCGCTTATCCTTGCGGGCGGACGGCTGATGGTTGTCGAACTTCCGTCAGAATGGGATGTGATGGCGCTCCTGCGCAAGGTTGCCGGGGAGATGCCCGATTCGAGCCATGCGGATGAGGCGCAATACGCCCTCGGCGTTTATTATCTAAGCCGCCAGCAGTATAAGGAGGCGCTTGATGAATATGAATTGTTGAAGAAACAATTTCCCAAAAGTCCGTGGGTTTCGCATGCCAAAAACCAGATTAATCGAATCCGCGAACCGCAAGCCGCCATCCGACCAACAGGCGTCCACCTCAAAGGGAACCCTGTCAATATTCAGATTGATTACCGCAATCTTGCCAAGGTCTGGTTTGTGGCGCGCCGCATCAATCTGACGGGTTTCCTTGAGGAAATCCGCAACGAGGAAATTGATCCCGAAGAGGGAATGAAACACCTTTGGGCGCTCGGAAACTGGAGCCAATATTTTGTCAGCAAAAACGAAAACGATCCCGTCTTTAAGATCGCCTCAAAATATGTCGCGGAGGAAGCGGCGCGCTGGTCTGCCGAGGTGAAGGACGACGGCACATACCGCTATGCCGAGGCGACTGTTGTAGCGCCGCTTGCGGAAAACGGCGTCTATCTGGTCTATGCTTATCTGAACGAGCCGCCGGCGCATGACGCAAATATAACCGGCGCCACTGTCTTAAATCTTGGAGCTAGCCGAGCCGTCATATCGGTCAGCGACCTTGCCTTTATTAAAAAGAAAACAAAAGACGGCAATTTGTATTACGTCTGCGATGCCCGCACCGGCGCGCCCGTTTCCGGCGCCGCCATCTCCATCCTCGAAACGTGGAACCAGTGGGATGAGTCGGGAAAAAAAACCTTGTATCTAAAAAAAATCCACAACCTCCCAACCGATGAAAAAGGCATGGCAATTTTTGAAACGCAGTATGGGCGCAACCCCTCGCTCCATCTGCTCATTAAGGCGGCGGACGGGCGGCTTGCGTGGAGCGGTATGTCCTATCAAACACGTTATTATCCTTCGCTGATGGAGGATTATATTTTCGCCTATGGCGTAACCGACCGCCCTGTGTATCGCCCCAGTCAAACCGTGAAGTTTAAATTTTGGCTGCGCCAACGGCGCGAGGGGAAATATCAGAATCTCCCCGGACAGCAGGCGGAGATTATCATCACCGACCCAAAGGGCAATAAAATTTACAACTCGGTCAAGAGCGCCGACCAGTTCGGCGGCATGGACGGCGAATTCACGCTGGGCGAGGAGCCGCCGCTGGGACTTTACAATATCGTTGTGAGCGGAATCTATGGCGGGGTTAATTTCCGCGTTGAAGAATATAAAAAGCCTGAGTTCGAGGTGACTGTGGAGCCGGGGAAATCCCACGCCCGCCTCGGCGAAAAAATCACTGCCGTCATCAAAGCAAAGTATTACTTCGGCGCGCCGGTCACAGAAGCCAAAGTCAAATATAAAATCTTCCGCGAAGAATACAGCCACTCCTATTATTTCCCCAGCCGTTGGGATTGGCTCTACGGTCCGGGATATGGGCTCCCATGGTATGAATACCGCTGGTTTCCGTGGTGGAGCAAAATTCTTTGTTGCTGGTCGCCGCCATTTTGGTGGTGGGGCTGGCGGGGCATTCCCGCGCCCAACCCCGTTCGCGAACTCGTGCAGGAGGGCGAAAAATCAATCGGGGCGGACGGCTCGCTCTCGCTTGAAATTGACACCGCCGACGCCCTGCGCGACCATCCCGACCGCGATCATAAATACATTATTCAGGCGGAGGTTGTTGACGCCAGCCGACGCGCCATCTCCGGCGAGGGAGCCGTCAAGGTTACACGGCAGGCTTTTTACGCCTTCCTCCAATCGGATAGAGGTTATTATAGCCCTAACGAAGAGGTCGTCATCAATCTGCGATGCCTGACGCCGGATGATAAACCCGTCAAAGCCGAAGGACTCCTCACCATCTCCTCCGTCATCTTCGGCGGAACGGACAACGCCCGCATCGAGGAGAAGGAAATCGAGCGGCGCAAAATTGAAACCGATGAAAACGGCATGGCGTCCATTCGGCTGCGTCCGGAAAAAAGCGGTCAGATTAAATTCAAATTCGAGACCCCGGATTCATGGGGCGGCGTCGTGGAAGGCTACGCGCTCGTCTGGGTCTGCGGCAAGGATTTTGACGGACAAAAATTTCGGTTCAACGAACTCGAAATCATCACAGACAAACGCACCTATCAACCCGGCGAAACAGCGCATCTTTTGATTAATACAAAACGCGCAAACAGCTACATCCTTTTTTCAGATGAGGTGGATAATAATCATCTGCTCTCATGGCGGCTCATCCACGCGCCTCAAAATCATATCATCGTTGATATCCCCATCAAGGAAACGCACCGCCCGAATTTCTTTGTTGAGGCGACTGTCATCTCCGATGCTTTGGTGTGCCAGCAGGCGGCGGGCATCTGCGTCCCGCCGGAACAAAGCGTCCTTGATGTCCTTGTAAAATCAGATAAGGAGGAGTATCTCCCCGGCGAAAAGGCGACCATTTACGTTTCGGCAAAAACGACGGACGGCAAGCCCGCGCGCGCGCAATTTGCCTTGAGCGTGTTCGATAAATCCGTCACGTATATTCAATCGGAATTCGCCGCGCCCATCGCAAAATTTTTCTACGGACAAACCCGACAGCATTTTCAAGAAATGACGACCAATCTGACAGAGCAGTTTCAGGCGTTCTCTCAGATGATTCACCCTTGGCAGATTCTTACGCCGCTGCCGCCGGATTGGCACGGTTTGTGGAGACGGCAGATTACCGACTGGCGCGGCTTGAAAGATACAGATATAATCGAGGCAAATTACTCGACAGAGGATTCCCCCTCATCCCTCAGAATGGCGCGCAGTTTCAACGGCGATGCGTGGCGCGTTAAATCTGATTCATTAGCAATGGCTGCCCCGCAGATGGAGACGACGGTTTCAGATGCGAAAGAAACCAAAGACGCCTCGATGTCCGTCGGGTCTGCGATGGAGCAAGACGAGCCGGAATTTGCCGAAGCCGCCGTTCGCGAGGCGTTTGCGGACACCGCCTTCTGGCTGCCGACGCTTGTCACAGATGACTACGGTTCTGCAACGATATCCTTTATGATGCCGGAAAACCTGACCACGTGGAAAATCAATACATGGGGCGTATCGCCCGAAACGCAGGTCGGCGAGGGGACATCATCCGCCGTCACCGCAAAGAACCTCCTTGTCCGCCTGCAGGCTCCCCGATTCTTCCTTGAATATGACGAAGCGGTCATCAGCGCAAATGTGCACAACTACCTTTCAAAGGAAAAGCGGGCGCGCGTCAGCCTTGACCTCCCCGCAGACCTTTTGAAGTTAATCGGCGATACACCCGCGCAAACGGATGTTGCCGTGCCTTCCGGCGGCGAGGCGCGCGTGGACTGGCGCGTAAAAGTCCTTAAAGAGGGCAGCGCAGACATCGCCGTCAAGGCGCTCACCGATGAGGAATCGGACGCCATGCGCATGAGTTTCCCCGTATTGACGCACGGCATCTCAAAGCAGATTGCCTCCACAGGCTCCATCCATCCGGACGAACTCAAAAAAACGGTCGCCATCGAACTCGACATACCCGAGATGCGCAAGCCCGAGCTCTCGACTCTTGAGGTGCGCTACGCCCCGACTCTTGCCCTTGCGATGATGGATGCCCTGCCTTATTGCATCGAGTATCCTTATGGCTGCACGGAGCAGACTATGAGCCGCTTCCTCCCCTGCGTTCTCACGCTCAAGACTTTGCAAAACATGGGCATCACGCTGGAAGAGGTGAAAAAAATCCGCGGACGCATGGACGAGGTGCGGCGCATCAACAAAGGGGAGAACGCAAGATATTATTCGGACAGTCCCATCTTTGACGAAACAGAGTTAAAGAAAATAATCTCTAAAAGTCTCAACCGCATTGCCTCCATGCAGCAAGAAGACAGCGGGTGGGGCTGGTGGAGCGACGACGGCTTCAGCCCCTATCTCACCAGTTATGTGGTTTACGCCCTTTGCGAGGCGCAAAAATGTGATGTGATGGTGGATGAAAAGATGATTCTCGGAGCAATCGAGCGTCTCAAAAATTGGGAAATCAGCGAGATGCGAAAACCGGGCTGGTCACCAACTTCGCTCCATGCCTTCATCGCCTATGTCCTTTCGCTCAAGGGCGTTCAGGCGGAATATACGCCCCAAAGAAAAGACGCCCCCCCCGGCAAACTCATCGAGCGGCTTTTTGAGGGGCGGGATAATCTGGAACTTTATGGCAAGGCGCTCCTTTCTATGACGCTTGCCAACACGAATGATAAAATACGCGCCCGCCTTGTCCTGCAAAACATCATGCAATATAAAGAAGAAAACGCCGAAACGCAGGTCGTCTGGTTCCGCACGCCGCGCGCTGGTTGGTGGTTCTGGTGGAATTCCGATATCGAAACCAACGCCGCAATCTTGCGGGCGATTGTTCGGCTGGAACCCAAAAGCGCCGTCGCCCCGCGCCTTGTCAAATGGCTTCTCAATAACCGCCGCAACGGCTATTACTGGGATTCCACGCGGGATACAACGCTCTGCATCGCCGCGATGAGCGAATTTGCGGCAGCCAGCGGCGAGACCTCGCCCGATTTCACGCTCACGCTCGATTATGATAACGGCGCCGTCGTGAAAACGGTCAGGATTAATAAGGATAACCTGCTCACGTTCGATAATCTTTTCAGAATGGAAGGGGTCGCGCTCGGCGGAGGCAAACACTCTTTGAAGATTACCAAAGAAGGCGCCGGCGCGCTCTATTTCAACGCCTACCTCAGATATTTCACAAAAGAGGAACACATCGCCGCCGCAGGTCACGAACTAAAAATCGTCCGGCAATATCACAAACTGCAGCAAATTCCATACGAGGCGGAGGTGGAAGGTTCTCAAGGTCAAAAAATCAAAGAGAAACGCCTGCGCTATGAACGCATCCTGCTAAAAGACGGCGACACGGTGCAAAGCGGAGACCAAATTCAGGTGGAACTGAAAATCACAAGCGATAACGATTACACGTATATGTGCTTTGAGGACATGAAGCCAGCCGGATGCGAGGCGACGGAGACGCGCAGCGGCGGCAAGGGTCAGGAGGGCTTTTTCTCCTATATGGAATTGCGCGATGAAAAGGTGGTCTTTTTTGTGGACTCTATCGGACGCGGCGACCATCTGTTGCGCTATCGGCTGCGGGCGGAAATACCGGGCATATTCCATGCCCTTCCCACAATTTTATACGGTATGTATGCGCCCGATTTGCGCGCCAACTCGGACGAGTTGGCGATTAAGATCACCGACTGATTTCCAGCTTAAACAAACAACTGGGGGGCAAATTCAAGACTTGCTCCCCAGTTCTATTTTTGGTCTGCGGTCTTTACAATCCTGGCAAAAAGGCGAAATGCCCTTGACATGAGCAATGACCCGAAACTTAATAAACCATAATGATTTGATTCAGAATAATTATCGGTGAAAGCCATGCAGAAAAATCTAACCATGATTTATTGGAAAAGCGATAAATTCTGGCTGGGGAAAATAAAGGAATGTCCCGAAATAATGACTCAGGGAAAAACCCTTGCAGAACTTGAGGAAAATCTGAAAGACGCCTTCCAGATGATGGTTATGGAAGATGTGCCGGAAAATTATCGCGAAAAGTCAATCACCTTATGAAACGTAAAGAATTCATCAAATCTCTTCTAAATGATGGATGTCTTTTGTTTCGATGTGGCTCCAAACACGATATATATTTTAATCCCAAAACAGGGCTAAAACAACCTGTACCCCGTCATGCCGAAATTGATAATTTATTGGCTAAGCATATCAGAAAATATCTCGGACTCGAATAATTCGGTCATTGGTTTATATTTATCGTAACTTGCTTGCACTTCAATCGGAATGTATAGAGTTAATCATGAAAATTCGTTACACCATTATTGAAGTCTTTCTTACCTGTAGCGGGATTGAGTTTGCCTGCGACGCAGCGCGGCGAAACTTTTTTGCTTTTCGATAAATTCCATGATGCGCCCATCCGAAGTATTAAATCGTGTTTATCTCTTTTTCGTGGGCGGCGGCGGGAAACTGGCGCTGGCAGAGGCGGGCATATTCGCCGCCAAGCGACTGCAACTGTGCGTGGCTGCCCATCTCAATCAGCCGCCCCTCCTTGAAGACAAGGATGCGGTCAGCAGAGATGACCGTGCTGAGGCGGTGGGCGATGATGAAGCAGGTGCGGTTTTTCTTCAGACGCTCCAAAGCCTCCTGAATCTTTGCCTCGGACTCGCTATCGAGCGCGCTGGTCGCTTCGTCCAGAATCAGAATTTGCGGATTTTTGAGGATGGCGCGCGCGATGGCTAGGCGCTGGCGCTGCCCGCCGGATACGCGGATTCCGCGATCGCCCACAATGGCATCGAACCCTTCCGGCGCGGACTGAATGAAATCAAGGGCGTTGGCGTCCCGCGCCGCTTTGACAACCTCGTCCATTGTCGAACCCATGCGCCCATAGCGCAGGTTGTCTATGATGGATGTGTTGAGGAGGACGTTTTCCTGCGAGACAACGCCGATGCATTCGCGCAAGGCGCGCAGGTTCAGGTTGCGGATGTCCTCGCCGTCAATCAGGACGCGCCCTGATGTGGGCAGATAAAATCCAAGAATCAGATTGGAGAATGTGGTCTTGCCCGCGCCGCTCTCGCCGACAAGGGCGATGGTTTCGCCCGGTTGAACATCAACACACACATCATCCAGCGCCGGACGCCTGCCCGCATCGTAATAAAAGGAAACATGGTCGAACCGCACAGCGCCGCGGAGGCGTGTCACGATTTTTTTGCCCTCGTATTTTTCCAGCGGATCGTTGATTGTCAGCAGGCGATGCACCGGTTTGAGCGAAGCCAGCCCCGCATAAACCTGCGTCATCATATTCATGAGCGTGTTGATGGGATTAATCATAAACCCTATCATGCCGGTGAAGGCTATCAGGTCGCCAACCGTCATGCTCCCGTTGACGATGAAAAGACCGGAGGCGGCATAAATCGCCACAAGCGCGCCGTTGGAAAGAAATCCCATCAGGCTGCCATAAAAAGAATCGAGAATGGTCATAGCAAGGGCATTGCGCGTGACGGCGCGGAATTGCCGTTCGGCGCGCGCCTGCTCATGCGGCTCGCGGGCAAAACTTTTGACCAGACGGATGCTTTGGAGCAAATCATTTACCAAGCTGCTCATCCCTTCCATGCCGTCGCGGAAGTTGCGGTTCACCTCCCGCATTCGAGGTTTGAGTATTTTATGAGCAAAAAAGAAGATGGGCAGCAGGGCAAACGTCAAAAGAAACAGGCGGAAATTCACCCACGAAAGAACGCCCGCGGCAATGAAGAACATGATGAGGGAGGAAACGCCGTGCACGATGATGGCGTTGCCCATCACATCTATGCGCTCGGTGTCAATCACCACGCGGGCATGAAGTTCGCTGGCGCGCTCCCTATCGTAAAAATGCAGGCTCATTTGCTGGAGCTGCATGCAGAGCCGGGCGCGCAGCGTTTCCGTAACGCGTTTGGTGGAAAGGAGCGTGAGCGAGCGTCCGGAAAAGGCGAGCGCGGAATGGAGAAAGTAAAGCCCCAGCGCGGCAAGGCAGGCTATATAAAGCCCGCTCATATCTTTCGCGGGGAGATGGACATCCACTATTTTTCGCAGGATGAGAGGAACCGGAACAAGGACGACGGATTGAAAAAGGGTCAGGACAACTCCGGCGGCGATGCGCAATTTATCTTTGCGGAACATCGAAACATACCAACGCAGGAGCTGCCGCGCGGTCAACTCCTGCGCAGGCGCGTCGCTACTATAATTTTCAGACACCTGAAGTCCTTTTAAATACTAATAGGCAGTTTCGGGGGTTGCGGCGGGGCGGCGCGGACCTCCGCCCGTTGTGGGCTGGTCGGAGGATGCCGTTCCAGCGGCTTTTTTATCGCCTATGCGCACAATGCTTACCTTTTTCATGACGACCGGCGTGAGGGGTTTATCACGCTGGTCGCGTTGAACGCGCGCAATCTTTAAGACTACATCCATTCCATCGACAACCTCGCCAAAAACGGAATGTCTGTTATCCAGATGAGGCGTGGGGCGTTCGGTGATAAAAAACTGGCTGCCATTTGTGTTAGGTCCGGAGTTCGCCATCGAAAGGATGCCGGGTTTATTATGGCGCAATTTAGGATGAAACTCGTCATCGAACTTGAAGCCGGGTCCGCCGTATCCCATGCCAAGCGGACATCCGCCCTGAATCATGAAATCGGGGATGACGCGATGAAAAATCAAACCGTCATAAAAAGGACGCTGAACCATCTGACCGGTGTTTTGGTCTTTCCATGGTTTTGTGCCCTCCACAAGACCGATGAAAACGGCGGTTGTTTTCGGCGCCTGCTCGGTGAAAAGACGGGCGATGATGCGCCCCATTGTGGTGTCAAAGACGACATAAGTTCCCGGCGCAAGGTCGGGGAGATTATCAATCATGGGCTTCTCCTTATTTTCGATTTTAGCCTCCTGCGCCATTGCGGCGCACAGAAAGGCGACAAATAAAAAAATCATGGCAAAGGCAAGACACTTTTTCATTTTTATTTTTTTCCTCCCCAAAAAAATCAGATGTGTTTATGGGTGCGTTCCCCGCTCAAAATCAAGAAAAAACCGTTGACCTTTAAGCAAAAGAATTATCATGGTATTTTTATTAATTCCTTATTGAAAATAAAAGGAGAACCGAAATGAATCGCAATCTTATAAATAGGGCGTCGGCATTATGGCTGCTTCTCATCTTTTTTGCAGGATGGACATATAACGGTTATGCGGCGCCAACCGCCACGCCAACCCCCGCGCCCATCATCATCAACCACAACTGCATCAAACTTGATAAAGTCCCCGTCCAATATATTAACGCCGCAAAAAGCAATTTCCGCATTTATTACAACCACACCTCGCACGGAAGCCAGATTTCCACAGGCATGAGTCTGATTAATCAGGAGCCTTACAACTATAATGAGGACGGCGCAGGCGGCGCCCTCTCCTTTGATGATCATTGGGACTCCGACCTCGGGCATAACGGAGACCTCGACTGGGAAAGGACAACGCGCAGCGTCCTCAACGCGCCGGGCAATACCCGCAATGTGGTCATGTGGTCATGGTGCGGCGGCGTCTCAGACAATACTGAAAAAGGCATTAACACCTATCTGAACGCCATGGATAAATTGGAAAAGGATTACCCTAACGTCAAATTCATTTATATGACAGGGCATTGCGACCAGTGGAACGACGCCAACCTGAAGGCGCGCAATAACCAGATTCGCAACTTTTGCATCGCCAATAATAAAATCCTTTTCGATTTTAACGATATTGAGTGTTTCGATCCTGATGGAAAAGATTTCACAAATCAATTTCCCAACGATGATTGCAGCTACGGTCCGCCCGAAAACCGGCGCAACTGGGCGGAGGAATGGGTCGCCGCAAACCCGACTTCGCCCCTTTCGCAATCATGCGGTTCCGACGATTGCTGCGCCCATTCCCATCCCCTCAACTGCAACATGAAAGGGCGAGCCTTCTGGTGGATGGTCGCCCGCATGGCAGGATGGGACGGCGCGACAAACGGAACGCCGACACCCACGCCGACCGCATCGCCCACAGCCACGCCGACTGCATCGCCCACAGCCACGCCGACTGCATCGCCCACAGCCACGCCGAAGCCGACGCCTACGTCCACACAGACACCCGCGCCCACGCAGACGCCGATTGAAACGCCGACACCCACGCAGACGCCGATTGAAACACCGACGCCGACGCCCACTAACACGGCAACCCCTTCGCCAACCGCCACACCTTTTTTTTTAGAAACTATTCACGTGCCCGCTGATTTTTCAACCATCCAAGCGGCGATTGACGCTGCGGCAAATAATGGAACTCAAATAATCGTCTCACCGGGCACCTATAAAGAAAACATCGCTTTCAACGGCAAGAACATTCGGCTCTGCTCTCTGAATCCGTGGGACTCCGCCATCACGCAAAAGACAATCATTGACGGGCAGAATCTCGACTCCGCCGTCAGATTCGACGGCGGGGAAAGCGCCGACTGCTCAATCTCCGGCTTCACAATCATGCGAGGCAAGGCGCTTTTGGGCGGCGGCATCAACGGCAACGGATGCGGCGCCGTCATCAAAAACAACATCATCACCTCTAACACAGCCGCCTCGGAAACCGATAGCAGCATCGGCGGCGGACTTTTTGACTGCGGAGGGCTCATCGAAAACAACATCATCGAATTCAATAAAGCGGGCAACTACGGCGGCGGGCTCAGCAATTGCCAAGGGACTATCCGCAAAAACATTATCCGATTCAACTCAACAGAATTCAACGGCGGCGGCGTGGAGGGTTGCGGCGGCGACATAGAAAACAACATCATCGTTCATAATTCCGCGGCGGCGGGAGGCGGGATGTTCGAATGCAATGGATGCGTCCGCTCCAATATCGTCGCCTTCAACTCAGCCGAAATGGGCGGCGGGCTGAATTCTTGCAACAGCGAGATCCGCAACAATACTATCTACGGTAACGCTGCGGCTCAAGGCGCGGGTCTTTTTGACTGCCATGGCGAAATCATCAACAACATCATCTGGGGCAACACCGGCAGTCAACAATTGGAAAACGCCTCCGCGCCCTCCTATTGCTGCATCGAAGGCGGCAGCTCGGATGACGGCAACATCGCCGATGCGCCTAAATTACTCAATCCGGCGGAGGGCGACTTTCATCTTGGCTCCGATTCGCCATGTATAGATGCGGGCAGCGATTGGGAAGGCTTCAATGACGCAAGCTTGCCTCCCGGCAGGGGAACCGTCCGCTGCGACATGGGCGCTTTCGGCGGACCTGATAACGGCGGCTGGATGCCGGAGGAACGGCAAACCTTTCTCAATCATATTTTAGGGCGTCTTCCCCTGACGCCAAAAATAATTGTCGAATGCGACTTAAACGGCGACGGCGCCGTTAATATCTGCGACTTGATTTTATTCATACTCAATAACAAAAGATAGAAAAAAGCCATGCACAAACTCAATACCGCAATCGCATCGCGAATCAACCGCTCGCTTGTTCTATCGCTCATCCACGAAAATCCGCATATTTCGCGAGCGCAGATTTCCGCCCGCTCAGGGCTCGACCGTTCAACCATCACGCACATCCTCAACTATCTTTTGAAAGAAAAACTGGTCAAGGAATCGGAAAAGGGCAAATCCAGCTCGCGCGGCGGACGCTGCCCCATCCCCCTCAGCGTGCATTACAACGCCCGAACTCTTGCGGTTATTGAGGTGGGGATGGATACTATCCAGACGCAGCTGACGAATCTCCGCGGGGAGGAGATTTGCCGTTGGTCGTTTCCCTTTAAGCGCGGCGCGCCTCTCATAGACCTTCTGTCCCATCAATTGGACGACATGCGCAAAACTGCGGAAAAGGATTTCATGAAGTGCGTTGTTATTGGAATCAGCTGCCCCGGCATTGTGGACGCGCACAATGGAATCCTCCGCTATAATAAATACCACCGATGGCGCGACGTTGAGATTGTCGCGCCTTTGGAGGCGCAGCTGGGGAAATCAGTCTTTGTTGAAAACGACGCCAACGCGGCGGCGGTGGGGGAACTGAATCACTCCGAAGGGGTCGAACATCGCAGTCTTCTTTATTTGTTAATTCGGAATGCCCCGCCGGAAAGCGAGCAAATTCTGGGAGTCGGCGGCGCCATTATATTCAACGGACGCCTGTGGCACGGCGTGAATTATTTCGCCGGTGAGGTGGCGGACACGGTCAACGAGATTTTTTCGCGGGGAAGCGTGCGGGCATGGCGCGATAAAACTTCGCAGCTTCTGGGCATTCAAAAACGGACGCTTAAATATCTTTTAGAATCAGCCGCGCGAAATGAACCCGATGCCGTCGCGGCGGCGGATGAAATCGGCGAGGGGCTGGGGCGTTTTATGGCGGAGACGGCGGCTTTTTTTGACCCGGGCAGCATTATGATTTACGTGAATCTGCGCCAAGATGGATACGACCTTATTGAAAAGGCAAAGGCGTCCTTCAAACAGCACGTGCCGGCGTTTTATTCCGGAACTTGTTTCCTCTCTCCCGTTTTGAATGAGGCGGCAATCTTGCGGGGGTTGATTGCGCTGGCGCAGGAACGGGTCTTTGTGAGAGATGGAATTCACCACTCTCTTTTATTTCAATAATCTTGTTTCTGTTGACACGCTGTTCGCTTCAAGTTTATGTTAGCCGACTTGATTTGCGTGCACAAGGGGGATTTATCGTGAGAACGCTTTTTTTTATATTATTATTTTTTGCACTATCGCTTGCATTATTCGGACAAGATTTGACAATGGTCAGGGCGCGGGATGAGGCGACGACCTTTCCTGCGGTTGAGGCGCTGGTTCTCGAAAACGGTTCGGTCTATCTGAGCGAAAAGGCGCTGGGAGTTATCTTTGGCGCGCATCTAAAATCGGAGGGCGAAAATCTGGTTATCCTTTGCAAGGACATCATGTGCCTTCCTTTTTACAAGGACGACCCTCATCACACGGTTGTGGAACGCAAAGGGAAACCTCTTCTGCTTGCCTCAAAAGTGGGTGAGGCTTTTGGATACGTGCGCTTTGCCTATGACCGTTCGGCAAACGAGATGACATTCTTTAAGACGCCCGAGCCGAAGGAGAATGTCCCCCAACCGGTTGCCATGCCGGATTTTGCTATTCCCAACATGGCAAAGGAAACGGTTTCGCTCTCCCAATACAAAGGGAAAAAGGTCATCATTCTTGTATGGGCTCCGTGGGACAAGAGCCGAGAGTCGCTTGCCCGCTGGAGTATCGCGGCATCCGAATTTGCTGAAAAGGGGGCGGTTTTCTTTTTGGCGGCGCAAACCATCGAGGGACGGGAACGGCTGGAGCCTTATCTAACGCCGCTGAAACCGCGTCCGGTCTGTTTGATGGATTCCGGATTTCTCTTTACGCTGGCTTTTAATTTGACCGAGCTGCCCGCCCTGCTGGCGGTGGACGAAATGGGCAATCTCATTTGGGGACCGGTCAATCCGGAGCCAAAATTTGATGAAATCTCGGCTGCCCTTTCGGGTTGGCTGGGGGGCAAAACCGATACGGTCATCACAACCGCCGGACCGTCCGTCAAAACAATCGAGCCGACTTCCTCCCGCATTGAAACCTCGCAAAGGATGGAACTTTCTCAGGCGCTTTGGATATCCGGCAAAAAATCAGAGGCGATTGAGCAATTCAGCCAAGCGCTGCAAAAAATCGGCGACAGCGCAATCCTTGAAAACCAGTTGCGCGCCTTGAAGGAGCCGGAAAAGTTTTACCCGACGCCGACGCCCGCTCCCGTTCCCGCCAAACAATAAAGACAGGAAAATTAAAAACCGTGAAAGACAAAGGAAAAAAGATTGAGATTGCCGTTAATGAACATCCGGCTATGACATTGCCCAAAGGCATCACCGTCCGCAAGGCGCTGGAGGAGTCCGGCATCGAATACCCCCACCCGGTTGTGGCGGCGTATTTGGATAATAAAATTGTGGAGCTCGACCGCAAAATATCATACAGCGGCAAACTGAGCGCCGTTCATTTGGGCTCGATGGATGGGATGCGGCTTTATCAACGCAGCCTGATTTTTGTCCTCGTCCGAGCCGTCAAAGAGATTTACCCAGACCTTCAAGTTTATGTGAACCACCCACTTTCCAAAGGCGTTTACTGCGAACTCTTCACGAATTCCTATAAGAATATCAATTCATTCAAAATCACCAAAACGGATGTGGCTATCATCAAAAAAAAGATGCGGGAAATTATTGACGCCGACGAGCCTTTTATCCGCAAGGAGGTGCCGCTTGAAAAGGGCATCAGATTATTTTACAAACACGGTCAAAAGGACAAGGCGCAGCTCCTTAAATACCGCTGCAACGGCAACGGCGAAACGGTCAGCATCTACTACTGCGGCGGAGAGTGGAATCACTTTTATGGATTTTTAGTCCCCAGCACCGGATATCTCAAGGTCTTTGACCTTGCTTATTATCCGCCGGGATTTATCCTGCGCTCTCCCACGTTGGAAAGCCTGCCTCATCTGCCCCCTTTTGTCCCGCAGCCCAAGATGTTCAAAGTCTTTCAGGAATATGAGTCGTGGGCGAAGATTCTCGGACTGGAGACGGTCAGTCTTCTCAACGATATAATTACAAAGGGCGGAATTGAGGAATTCATCAAAGTTGCGGAGGCGTTACAGGAAAAGAAGATAGCCTACATTGCGGACACCATCACTCGGCACAAAAATCAGCCGCGCATCATTCTCATCGGCGGACCTTCTTCCTCCGGCAAAACCACATTCTCCAAACGGCTTTGCATTCAGCTGCGCGTCAACGGCTTCCGTCCTGTTGTCATCGCTGCAGATGATTTTTTTGTGAACCGGGAGCTGACGCCTCGCGGCGATGATGGCGAATACGACTTTGAAGCGTTTGAGGCGATTGATTACCATTATCTGAACCGTGTGATCCGCGGGCTTCTGGCGGGCGAAACGATGCAGATGCCGCGCTTTGATTTCCCCTCCGGAATGCGAAAAAAAGGCGCGACGCTGCGTCTTGAAAAAAATCAGATTATCATCCTCGAGGGGATCCACTCGCTCAATCACAGGCTTCTTTCAGAAATACCGGACGGGCTGAAATATCGAATTTATGTGAGCGCCTTGACTACGCTCAATGTTGATAATCACAACCGCGTATTCACATCCGATTCGCGGCTTTTGCGGCGCATCGTGCGCGACAGCCAATTCCGCAACTACCCCGCCAGAGAGACCATAGGGCGTTGGCCCAGCGTCCGCCGCGGCGAGGAGAAAAACATCTTTCCCTATCAAGAAAACGCCGATGTCATGTTCAACTCCGCGCTCGTATATGAAGTGGGCGTGCTGAAGAAATACGCCGTGCCGCGTTTGAAGGAAATAAACAAAAACGAGCCGCTCTATTCCGAGGCTTGCCGACTGTTGAAATTTCTCTCCTATTTCCTTGACGTGGCGGATGAAAACGTCCCTGAGGATTCCATCCTCCGCGAATTCATCGGCGGCAGCAGTTTCAAATATTAGCCATCAGCCGTTAGTCTTTAACGGTAGCAAAAAAAACGGCTCCATAATTCGCAAACCGACGTTCATCGCGCGCATAAGTTTATTATTTGCCCCTGACAAACTGAATGGCGTTTTGGGCTGCCGCATCGTTATACTCAAAAAAATGCTGTTGCCTCCGATATTTTTTTTAATGTATAGCCCTTTTTGAATTTATAAATTGCGGCATGGGAGGCGGGCATTGTGAAACTGGGATGTTCTTATTTCGGAAACAGGATTGTTCGGCACGTGGCGGCGGATATGCGCGGTCTGGCTCGGCATCATTTTACCTACGCGCTTCACACATTCAGCGAATTTGACTTGGCGTTTCACCGCAAAACTATGAAGGAAATCGTCGCGGCAACGCACGACGCCGGCATGGAGGCTCATCTCGACCCTTGGGGCGTGGGCAAAGTTTTCGGCGGCGAGGCATTCTCCCAGTTCGCCTCGGAGCATATCTTTGACGCCTGTCAGATACTCGACGACGGACGACCTGCGGCGCTGGCATGCCCCAATAATCCCCTCTTCCGCGATTTCATGATGGAATGGATTGCGGCGGCGGCGGAATCAAAAGCGGATGTTATCCTCTGGGATGAGCCGCATTTCCACAACCCGAACTTCCTCGGCGGACGCGCCGGGCGCTGGGGCTGCCGTTGCGAATTCTGCCGCAAACTTTACAGAAAAACACGGGGGCGCGCCATGCCCGCAAAGGAAACGCCCGATGTCGTTGATTTCAAATCCGAATGCCTGCGGGATTTCTTGAATCTGCTTATGGAGCGGAGCGCCGCGGCGGGATTGCGCAACGCCCTCTGCCTTGCACCGCGCCGGGACGCGGATGCCTCGCGCGAGGACTGGCTTGCGTGGGCGCAGCTGCCCTATCTGGAAACACTCGGCGCCGACCCATATTGGCAATGGTTACAAAAACCAGTCGAAATTGTTTCCGACTACTCAGCGCTGATAAAAGATTTATGCGCGCGCAATGGACTCGAGGCGCAGATATGGATACAGGTTTGCAAAATCAAACGCGGTAGCGAGGCGGAGATTGGGCGCGCCATCGAACTGGCGGCGGCGGAAGGCGTGGGCAATCTCGCTTTGTGGGGTTACGAAGGCTGCGCCCACGAATCTTGGATAGCCTGCGACGATCCCCCGCGCGCATGGGCAGCCGCGCTGCGCGCTTTGAAAAAATTTTAAACGAACCATTCGTTGACAATCAAAATTCTGGACACGGTCTCCCCAACAATTCAAATAACTTTTTAGGCAACAGCGATTGATTCGAATATCGCCACAATCGGATATTAACGAAATACCGGGATTGACCCCAGAGGGGGGATGGAGGGGTGAAGGATGGTGGGGCGGGGCGCATTATGAATATTAGTGCAGCGCCATGTAGAAGAGGACTGCGGAGAGGGCGATGAAGAAGATGCCCATCGCAAATTTTATCGTCGCTACGTGCCGTTTGAAACGCTCGCCGATGGTTTGCGAGGATATGCCAAAATACGCGACCAGAAAAACTACAACCAGCGGCGCTATAAATATTATGTTGTATAATATCAGATACGGGATGGCGCGGGCGCGTATCTGCGGGTTGGAAAGCGCAGTGACTATCGGCAGATAAACCTGTCCGGTGCAGGGCAATTCGAACATCGCCACAAGTATCCCCAATGCCAGTGCGCCGGTAATCATGCCCATGTTCTTTAATTTGTCATGGATGGACTGTCGGATGCGTTTTTGCATATCTTCCGAAAGTTTAAGGGACATGTCGCGAAACTCCCCCCGCTTTGCCTTGAAGAAATCTTTAAGGGCAAAAAACGCCACGCCGAGCGTGACCAGTCCGGTGATTCCGTAAATTATTTTGCTCGCCATTCTGATATTGACAAGACGCGAGACTATTGTGAGCAAACCGAATCCGAGCGCAAGGTAGGTGAGAAATACAGCGATGGTGTAAAGGATGCCCGTGCGCAAAACGGCTTTGCGGTTTTTGCCCAAAAGCGTCAGGTAGGAAATCAAAAATATAATGGTTGTGAAGGCGCAGGGGTTGAAGCCGTCAATAAATCCGGCGCCGATGACAGCCATGAGGGTCAGTGATTTGAGCCGCTCTTTGACAATATCCGTATCGGAAACCTCCGGCTCAAGCGGCGCAGGTTCAGCCCAAGGGGAGCCGCCTTTGGCGATGGCTTCTTGGATGTCTTTTTCCAGATTGGGTTTGACTTCTTGTAAAAATCCGCTGCGTGTTTTGCCGTCTATGAAAATGATGGGCACTTCATTTTGCGCCCTGCCGTATTTTTTTTCAAAGCGGTCGAGCAAGGCAAAATTGGCTGTGTTGCCGATGTCGTATATGCGGCAGGCAATCTGCCCGGGATATTTTTTAATAAGATCGGGCAGGATTTTCGCCTTCATCTCCTGACATTCCTCGCACGTGATATCGGAGAAAAAGATGATGCGGGCGATGGCGCCGGTTTCCGGCTCCTGCGGCGGGAGCGATGTATAGGCGGCTTTCGGATGAGCGGGCTCGGGCGTTTGCGCGAACAGGGCAGCAGCGGCATATAAAATCAGGGCGCACAGAATAGCGGCGCTCAGTCGAGAAAAAAGTTTTTTGTTCATTTGCATACCTTTTACAAAAACTTTCATGAAAGGTATCAAGACCAGCGCCGCGTTTCGTCAAGTCATATATGCGCACAGTTCCTAATTGACACAAACCCATCAAAAGAGAGATGAAAGATGGAAATTATGGAAGGCGCGAGAAAGATGGCTGCGGAGAATTTTCCTATTGTGACTATTTATACAGACGGCGGCTGCGATCCGAATCTGGGCCGCGGCGGCTGGGCGGCGGTTTTAATTTCCGACGGACGCCGCAAGGAACTTTCCGGCGCGGAAAACAACACAACCAACAACCGCATGGAGATGACCGCCGCCATTCGCGCCCTTGAATCGCTGAAAAAGCGTTGCGTTGTGAATCTTTATACGGATTCGCAATATCTGAAATTGGGCGTGACGGAGTGGATGCCCAGCTGGAAAAAGCGCAACTGGATACGCAAAGGCGGCGAGTTGAAGAATCTTGATCTCTGGCAGACTCTCGACGCCCTCATCCAGAAACATAACATTTGCTGGCACTGGGTGAAAGGGCACGCCGGTCATCCGGAAAACGAGCGATGCGACCAGTTGGTCGCCCGCGCCATTAACAAAACCGGCGTTTGAACAATTTATTCGGCGGAATGATTATGTCGGATCTGCATCAATCTAATTACCGCGGGACGGTCGTCGTTTTCGACGATGAGGAGGATATGTGCAAAATCCTCACAAAAATCCTCAACATGGAAGGCTACCACGTCACCGCATTCACCAACCCGACCATGGGTCTGGAATACGTCGGCAAATATCAACCGGAGGTTGTGCTGACGGATATTCGGATGCCGGAGCGCTCCGGCATGGATGTTTTAAAAGAGGTGAAAAAGAATTTCCCCAACATCGCCGTTATCATCATGACGGCGTTCGCAAGCATTGACGGCGCTATTCAGGCGATGAAGGAAGGGGCTTTTCATTATGTGACCAAGCCGTTCCAGACGGAGGAGCTGCTCGCCAATATTGAAAAAGCGATTGAGGTGCAGCGGCTCACGCGGGAGACGACCATCTTTGCCGAGCAGATACGGCGCGCCCATGCGGATGTGAATCTCATCGGCGAAAGCCCCGCTATGATGGAGGTGCGTCAGGTTCTGGAGAAAATCGCCGGCACGGACAGCTCCGTTCTCATCGGCGGCGAAAGCGGCACGGGAAAGGAGCTCGCCGCGCGGTTCATCCACAAAGCCAGCCCCCGCCACGCGGGACGTTTTGTGCCGATTGATTGCGCCTGCATTCCGGAGAATCTGCTCGAATCGGAGCTCTTCGGCTACGAGAAGGGTTCGTTCACAGGCGCCGCGCAGATGAAAATCGGACTGATTGAACTGGCGCACGGCGGCACGCTTTTTCTGGATGAAATCGGAGAAATGCCGCTTCAGCTGCAATCGAAATTATTGCGCGTCCTCCAAGAACATCAGATTCAGCGCATCGGCGGATTGAGGCAGATAGCGGTGGACATCCGTCTGCTCGCCGCCACCAATCGGGATATCCCCAAAGCGATAGAAGAGGGGCAATTCAGACAGGATTTATTTTATCGGCTGAACGTGATAAACGTTTTGATGCCTGCGCTGCGAGAGCGCGAGGGGGACATCCTTTTGCTTGTGGATCATTTTCTAAAAAAAATCGCGCCGCGTCTGCACAAGCCGTCGGTCTCCATCTCCCCGCCCGCGCTGCGCCTGCTTGAGCAATACCGATGGCCCGGCAACGTGCGCGAACTCGAAAATGTTTTGGAGCGGGTTATTGTGCTGCTGGAGGGGGATGTCATAAAAGCGGAGGATATTCCGGCGGATATCCGCAACAATCTGACTCCCTCAAAAATTTTGGGGAGCGAGCCGCAACCCGTTTCGACGCGCGCCATTCCCGCCGATTATCGCGAGGCACGGACGCAATTTGAATCTGAATACATGCGCGAACTTTTGGAAATAACCGGCGGGAGCGTGACCGAAGCCGCGCGTCTTTCCGGCGTCAGCCGCCGCAACCTTTATGAAAAGCTGGAGAAGCTCGGCTTGCAGCCGGACGAATTCAAGAAAAAGGGGAGTTGAAAAAATTGATGCGCCTGTTTTTCATCTCCGCCGTTTTTTGCCTTTTGGCGGGTGCGTGTATTGCCGCAGAACCCATACAGATAACGGTGAGCATTCCGCCACAGAAATATTTCGTGGAAAAAATCGGCGGCAGCCGCGTCCGCATAACAGTCATGGCGCCCGCCGGCGGCTGCGCGGAAACTTACGAGCCCAAACCTCAACAAATGACCGCGCTCAGCCAGTCCCGTATTTATTTCGCCATCGGCTTCCCTTTTGAAGATGTCTGGCTGCCCAGATTCGCCGCCGCCAATCCGCGCCTGCTTATCTGCCGCACAGACGAGGGCATCAAAAAGCTGGCGATGGACGCCCATCGCGGGCATGAGCATGGCGATAAAAAGGATAAGATGCTCGATCCGCATATCTGGCTTTCGCCGCCGCTCGCGCGCGTTCAGGCGAAAAATATCTTGAAGGCGCTTCAATCAGCCGATGCGGCAAGCAGCGGGACATATCAGAGGAATTTTGAAATTTTCGTCGCCGAGCTGGCGAAGCTGGATGCGACCATTCGCGAATCCTTCAAAGGCGTCAAAAAAGGCAGCGTTTTTTTAGCCATGCATCCCTCATGGCAATATTTTGCCGAAGAGTATGGATTGAAACAAATGGTCATCGAAATCGAAGGGCGGGAGCCAAAACCAAAGGAGATGATGGAAATTATCCAAACGGCAAAAGAGCATCGAATTAAAATAATCTACACGCCCCCGCAAACGTCTCTGCGGACGGTGGAGACAGTTGCCAAAGCCCTTGACGCCCGCGTCGCCGTCATTGACCATCTTTCTGAGGATTGGGAGAAAACGCTTTTATTATTCAGGGATTCCATCGTTCAATCATCAAAACAGTCGGCAGAATAAAATGATAACGGTTAAAAATCTTTGGTTCTCCTACGACGCTCAGGTCATATTGGAAGATGTGAACCTGACAATTAAGCAAGGGGAATTCATCGCTGTCATCGGTCCAAATGGCGGAGGCAAAACAACGCTCATCAAATTGATTCTGGGAATCTTGAAACCGCAAAGGGGCGAGATAACTGTTTTGGGGCAGCCGCCAAAGGCGGCGGCGCGCCGCATGGGCTACGTCCCGCAAAACACCAACATCAGCAAGGTATTTCCCATTTCCGTCATGGATGTTGCGCTTATGGGACGGCTGGGCAAGGCGGGGCGCGCGTGGCGGTATTCCGAGGCGGATAGGCGCCGCGCCGAAGAGGCGCTCGACCGCGTGGGGATGCTCGAACATAAAAAATCACCTGTCCTGAATTTATCGGGAGGGCAGCGCCAGAGGGTCTTCATCGCGCGGGCACTCGCCTCCGACCCGGAAATCTTATTCATGGACGAGCCCACCGCCAGCGTGGATCAAGAATGGCAGGCGCAGATTTACAACCTGCTTAAAGAATTGAACAAAAGCATCACGATTGTTGTGGTTAGCCACGACATCAGCATCCTTTCCAGCTACGTCAAATCGGTGGCATGCGTCAACCGCACGGTCTATTATCACGACGCGGCGGAGATAACCGAGGAGATGCTGGGCAAAATGTATCAGTGCCCTGTGGAGTTGGTCGCTCATGGGGTGCCCCATCGCGTGCTGCAATCACATTGAGGATACAAGGAATAAAAGTTGGATATTTTTCATTATGAATTCATGCAGAATGCGCTGATGGCGGGGCTGCTGGCGAGCATCGCCTGCGGCATCATCGGCACGCTGGTTGTGGTGAACCGCATCGTGTTCATCTCCGGCGGGATCGCGCATGCGGCTTATGGCGGCGTGGGGCTTGCATTTTTTTTGGGCTTTGCGCCGCTTTTGGGCGTGGTGGGTTTTTCGGTTGCCATCGCAATAATAATCGCGCTGGTTTCGCTGGGCAATAAGCAGCGCGCGGACACCATCATCGGCGTCCTTTGGGCGGTTGGGATGGCGCTCGGCATCATGCTGGCGGATTTGACGCCCGGATACAAAGTGGACTTGATGACGTATCTTTTTGGGAGCATCCTTGCCGTGCCGCGCGAAGACCTGCTCTTGATGCTGTTTCTCAATGTTGCCATTTTGGGAACGGTTGTTTTATTCTACAAGGACTTTCTTGCCATGTCCTACGACGAGGAGTTTGCAGGGTTGATGGGCGTCCCGACGCGGGCGCTTTATATCGCGCTTCTCATCATGATCGCCTTGTGCGTGGTCATCATCATCCGCGTGGTCGGGATGATTCTCATCATCGCTTTTTTTACTATTGCGCCGTATATGGCGGAAGGGCAATCGCGTTCGCTTTATTCGATGATGCTCCTTTCGATTTTATACAACTGCGTTTTTGCATTGGCGGGCTTGTGGCTTTCGTTTCGATTCAACCTCACCTCCGGCGCAACGATTATCCTTGTGGGCGCGGCGTTCTTTTTCCTTTCGCTTTTTTTGCGGAAATTTGCTAAAATGTTGAAAGTCGGCTCATGACATTCGGCAAGTTAATCGGCGTTTTTCTTCTTGCGGCTGCCGCGATGAATATCCTTTTTCTGACGTGGTTTCCCATTGAGGATAACGACATCTGGTGGTTGCTGGCGGCGGGGCGCGAGATGGTTCAATCGGGCGGGATTTTGAAATCGGATGTCTGGTCTTGCACTATCAACGGACAATCGTGGCTCAATAAATACATCCCTTTTGAAATACTGGTTTATATGCTTTACGCAAAAGGCGGAGCAAACGCCCTGATTGCTCTGCGCTCTTTTTTTGCGCTTTTATCTGCGGCGGCGATGTTCGGCATCGCGGCGCTTTGGGGACGGCGCGAAAATTCCCCCGCCTTGAATATTCCACTTGCCGCATCGCTTCTAACGCTGACGGGGCTCCTTGCGGCGCCGAGGATGTTTGTCCGTCCGGAGCTTTGCAGCCTCGTCTGTTTTGCCATCGCCGTTTGCCTTTGGGAAAATCAACGCGGAAAAAACCTCGCCGCCTCATTCGTCATCGCCATCGTCTTTTTGCAAATCATCTGGACGAATCTACACAGCGCATTCATTTTGGGGTATATTGTTGCGGGGGCGTATATTCTTGAATCTTCGCCGCGCCGTCTTTGGATTTTGCCGCTGCTCATCCTTTCCTCGCTTGCCAATCCTTTCGGATTTAGGATGCTGGCGGGCGTGCTGGATGTGATGCGGACGCCGTTTTTTCACAATCATTTATGGGAATGGCTGCCGCTTTTTCACCGGAGCGCGCCGGAGCCGCTGCGCTGGCTCATCATTGGGACAGGCGCGCTCACGCTGGCGGGATTTGCTCTCAATCGCAGGCGGCTGCGTCCGGCGCACATACTTCTTTTTATTTTCTTTTTCTGGATGGTATTCAAGGCAAGGCGGCATGGCGGCTTTTTCGCCCTCTCCACCGCCGCTGCCAATCTCTGGAATTACGGTTTTATTATCGAACGGCTTAAATCAAAATTGCCGAATTTAGCCGCCCGTTATTCATCACTTGCCGTTTTTATCCTTCTTGTTCTTTTCAGCGGGATGATTCCCAACGGCGCGCTCTTCCGCGCCTTTGGCGCGAAGCGCCCTTTCGGCTTCGGCATCAACCGCGCGCGCCAACCGTGGGACAGCGCCGCATACATGAAATCGGCAAATTTGCGCGGCAATCTTTTCAACGGATACGACTGCGGCGGGTTTTTAATCTGGATGCTCGCGCCGGATATTCGTCCCTGTATAGACAGCCGCGCCGAGCCTTTCCCGCCAGCGCTTATTGAGCGCCACTACCGCATTATCGTCGGCGAGGAATCGCCCGACCCGTTCATTGAGGAATTCGACATATCCCTTGCGCTGATTGACAACGACGACCTTTCTTTGCTGGCGCATTTTAACCGCAAGAGCGGATGGAGGCTGATTTTTTCCGGTTACAAGGCGGCGTTATTTCAAAAGGCGGATGAACGCTGAAACGATTGTTAATTTTTTTTCGCGCCTTTTTTTGAACGCCTCCGCCTTATAAAAATTCATCGCCGCTTTTTTTAAATGCGAAATCTTGACAGAATCAAATGAGAGGCGGGGCTATTCTTTTAACCCCGTCAGCGCGATGCCTTTGATGATGTGCCTCTGGAAAAAGACAAACGCCAGCAGCGCCGGCGCCGTGCAAACCACACAGGCTGCCAGCGTCAGCCCATATTCCGCCGCATAGGATGTTTGAAAAAGAGCCACGCCTACCGGCAGTGTGAACTTATCCACAGAATCAAGAAAGATTAGCGGGCTTAAAAAATCATTCCACGAACCCAAAAAGGTGAAGATTCCCAGCGTGGAAAGGGCTGGTTTGGAAAGCGGCAGGACAATGTGGCGGTAAACGCCGAAAATCGAACAGCCGTCCACGATGGCGGCATCTTCAAGACTGCGCGGGATGCCCAGAAAAAATTGATGCAATAAAAAAACGCCGAACGCCCCCGCGCCCGCTGGAATAATCAGCGCCCAAGGCGTGTTCAACAACCCCAGTTTGTTTATTATCAGATACACGGGTATCATAAGAATCTGCCCCGGAATCATAAGCGTGGCGATAATGACAACAAATAATCCGCGCCGACCGGGCAGCTCCAGACGCGCCAACGCATACGCCGCCATCGAGTTCACCAGCAGAATCAGAAACGTCACGGCGGATGAGATAAAAACGCTATTCAACAGCCAGCGGAAAATCGGGATTTCCTCCGGCGTGTCAAAAATCTCCCTGAAATTATCCAGCGTCCACTGCCGAGGAAATATGCCGCTAAAATGGATGATTTCCGAGTCAGGCTTGAGCGACGTTAAAAAAATCAAGGCAATCGGCGTCAGAAATACCACAGCAGCCGCCAAAAGAAAAAATTGAATGAGGCGCAGTCGAATTTTTTTCATTCCCGCTCCCTAACAAGGCGAAATTGAAGAATGGAAAAAACCGCAATAACAATAAACAAAAGCCAGCTCATCGCCGAGCCGTAACCTAAGCGATAACTGGCAAACGCCGTTTCATAGATATATTGCACCAGCACGCGCGTGGAGAGTTCCGGTCCGCCGCGAGTTATCATAAACGTCTGACCAAAAACTTGAAACGAGCCGATGATGTTCATTACTATCACAAAGAGCAGGACAGGCTTGAGAAGCGGCAGCGTGATGTGGAAAAATCGCCGCATAGCGCCGGCGCCATCTATGGACGCCGCTTCGTAATATTGCTCGGGAATCTGTTTTAGACCCGCCAGCAGAACAACCATCGGTCCTCCCAAAGTCCACCAGACCGTCATCAGCACAACGGACTTCATCGCCCAGCGGTTTTCCGTTATCCATGGAACTTTTACGCCCAGCGGCGCAAGCCAAGCGTTAAAGAGACCAAACTCGGCGCTAAAGAACCAGCGCCAGAGGATGCCCGCCACGCTGATGGAGATGATAGTCGGCGCAAATATCGCCGCCTTGAAAAACCCGCCGCTCTTTTCCGGCAGGGCGTTCAGCGCCAGCGCTATTAACAACGCCCCGAAAACCACAGAGGGGACAATCATTGCCACAAAGCGCAAAGTTGCGCCCAGCGCCTTCCAGAAATACGTCTCGCCCAACGCCTCCCGATAATTCCCCAACCCAATAAATCGCGGCGGCGCATTGGAAAGAACCTCCCATTGAAAAAGACTCAACCCCAGACCGTAAATGAGCGGCAGAAGAATAAATGCGCAAAAGAGGATCAAATAAGGCAGAAGGAAAAGATAACCGTAAAATATATTGGAATATTTGGCGCGAGTCATGGCTTGCTCCGTTTTTGTTCTTCGTTCTGACGCTTGATAATTTTATTAACATTGGCGGCGGCTTCTGATAGCGCGGTCTCGGCGCTGACATTGCCGCGCAGCCCCCTTTCGGCGGCGGTGTCAAATTCGCCGAGAAATTCCAGCGCAAACGGCACGCGCGGAATGTAGCGGATGTAAGGGATCATCTTCGCAAACTCCCATTGAGCCGTCATGCCCTTGAAACGCTCGGATTCCATCAGGCTTTTGCGCGCGGGGATCTGACCGCCATCCGCCCAGTCTAAACTGTTATCCGAAAGATATTTGGCAAACCGCCATGCGGCATCCAGATGTTCGCCGCTCAAATCCTTTTTGAAACAAATAGTATGGGAGTCCGCCCATGCGGCGGGGACTTTGCCGAGCAACGGCAGCGGCGCCGCGCCGTAATCAAGGTCTTTTTGGCGCTTCAAATCCTCTAACATATAAATCCCCTCAAAGGCGATGCCCACCTTGCCTTGGCGGAATCCTATCCATGAATCGAAATTTTCCGGCGGCGGGATAACCTTTTTTTTATGAATCAGGTCTGTGAAGAATCGCACCGCTTCCACATTTTCCGCCGAGTCCAAAACGCATTTTTGATAATCCGGCGTAAAGATGCGCCCGCCCCACTGGAGCAAGAAGGTGTACATATTTGTACGATACCACGTGAACACATAACCCCATTGGTCATTTTTGCCGTCGCCGTCTATATCTTTTGTGATTTTGGTCAGGGCGTCCAGAAATTCCTCCCGATTGGTAGGCGGCTTTGGATTGCCTTTTTCATCCACTATGCCCGCCTCGCGGAAGAGTTTTTTATTGTAATACATGCCGATGGGATGCACATCCAAAGGCAAGGCGTAGTGCCGCCCGTCTTTTTCCACCGCCTGCCAGATGTTTTCCGCAAAATCAGATTCATCAATACCGTTTGCGCCCCGCACAAGGTCGTCCACAGGGCGCGCGACCTGCGCCTGAATAAAACGTTCCATGCTGCTTGCGTGGACAATGAAAACCTCCGGGGCGCGTCCGCCCAGCCCCGCAACAAAAAGTTTATTGTAATAGACTCCCCAGTCCATGCGCTGCATCAAAACCTGCACATCCGGATTCTCGCGATTGAACCGCTTGACGAGCCGAAGAATGGTGCGCCCATCGGGACCGGTGAAGCCGTTCCAAAAGCGGATGACGACTTTGCGGGAGGGTTTTATCCCCGTTGATTTTCCACAATTGGCGAGCAGAGAAATGAACAAAATTAAAAGAATCAAGGAAATGAAAGTTGTTAATTTGCGAATGCAAAACACAATCACACCACCTTGATTGGGATGGTATGGGGCGGTTGTCCTTTCTGAAAGAACCAGGCGCGCCCCTCGCGCACAAGTTCCAGTTCAAG
The DNA here is from genome assembly GCA_002070185.1 of candidate division BRC1 bacterium ADurb.Bin183. GTDB lineage: Bacteria > Sumerlaeota > Sumerlaeia > MWCT01 > MWCT01 > MWCT01. The sequence goes on along the minus strand of MWCT01000001.1, from coordinate 160,307 downwards.
AATATAATCATTCGGCTTTGGCGGCGCAATGATGGTCATCGTTGCCAGAGCGCTGCCGCCCGCGGGGATATCATGCGGGAGAAATGTGCGCACCCCTTCGAATTCCGCATAATCGCCGCCGGGATGTTTCCAATGATAAGAAAGGCGGACGCCGTCTGCGCCGCCGGCTTGCCAACGGCTGTCCGAGATGTTTTCTATCCGGACGTCAAAAACTATCCTGCCGCCCGCTTCTATCTGCGCGGGAATCGGTTCCACAGGCGTCAGGCGGCTTTTATAGAATGACAGAACCTTGACCGGGACGCTCCGTGCGTGGTTGCCGCGCTCGCCGAACCATGTAACGCCGTCATGCACCATATCCAGCCGCATCTCATAATCCCCCGGCTCGGCAATCGCCCAAAGTTTAAGACGGATCTCCGCCGTCTGCAAAGGCGCCACCATCGCGGGCATCTCCCCGCGGCTGCCTTCCATCACAAGCCTTTTATGCGCATCAAAAAGCCGATAGGAGAGGTAAAAAATATCTTCTTCCTTATCCTTTTCGCCAGACCACCAGTATTGGCTGGTGTTGCGGACGCGCACCTTGATTTCAGACTCTTCATATGCGATAAGGCGAATCTCGGCGGGAAGGCTAACATACTCCGCGCCATAAACCTCCGAAGAGCCGGGCTGAATCCAATTGCACGAGGCGCGGCGGCAGGTTGCCCAGAATGTTTTTTTCACGATGGACTGGCGGAGGCTAGCGTATCGTTCGCCGTTCCAAATTTCTTCAAACGTTTGCGAATTCAAATCGCCCATCTCGGTATGGTTATAGCAGCATGGATATACCTTGCCGTCCACATCAATGCGGACATGCGTCCACGGATTGCCGCAGTGTCTGGGCGGGGCGTCGTTTGGAAAAAGGGAAAGCCCCACGCGCCCATGCCGCGCGGGATCAAAATATTTACGGTAGAATTTCAAAAGGAAAAGATTGAAGAAATGTCCGGCGCTTTTCCCCGAAAAATCCCATGTGTTTTTTATCCGCATCATCTGGGGAAGGATTTTATTAAAATAAATTTGATAAGCAAAGGAGGAGATGCCTTTGTTTTTTTCCATCGGCAAATCTTCCAACGATTTTTTTTCCTCTTCCGATAATATAAAAGGCGCCACATTAAAGTTGGAGGGTATCCCCGCCTGCATCGCTTTCGCGTGAGCTAAGGCATACATGCGGTTGGCATACGCCTTTTGGTGGACGAGCGAAAGATACTCCATCGAATCATCGTCCACATAAATATTATGCGCAATCTTGACAGCACCGAAGCCGAATTTTTTTGCAAAATCCACAAAAAGTGGAAGCTCGCCGATATTCGCCGTCATGCCCACTATCACCAGATGCATGAAAGGTTTGCGGCTTTTATATTTTTTTTTAAAGGCGTTCAACATTTCGAGGTTGGCGGTTAAACGCTCCCAATGTCCGTTCTTGCGGATTTTTTCATAGGTTTCCTTTGTGGCGCCATCAATGGAGACGCACAGGTAGGAGACGCCGTTGCGGACAACCTGCTCCGCTTTTTCCTCCGTGAGGGGCAGAAGGTTGGTGTAGAACCCGATATTCAGACGGGGATGGCGGCGCGCCGCCTCAATAATCTCGCCGATATCCGGATGGAGCAGCGGCTCGCCAAAGGAGGATATAATCGCCTCTTGCAGCCAAGGGAAAATTTCTTTTTGGATTTTCGAAAGCAGGTCGCGCGAAAGGTGTTTGCCCGCTCCATGATATTTTTCGCGGCTGCACATGATGCAGTCCAGATTGCATTTTGTGGTGAGCTCTATCTGCGCGTGCCATGGATGCGATTGAAGACGGATGCTTTCGCTCAAAAGCTCGCGCGTGTTCAAATAGCGGTTGTCTATAGAAAGGTCTTTTTCGCGCGGACTCATTCTGCGTGTTTTTCTCCAAAGGCGGCGTCAACCATGCCGCACAGTATATGGATGATAAGGATGTGCGCCTCCTGAATCCGCGGCGTGCAGGCGGAGGGGACGACCAGCGGAATATCGGCTATTTCCCTGATGCTCCCGCCGCTGCCGCCGAGAAGCGCCGCCGTGGAGCACCCTATCTTTTTTGCGGCGATGAGCGCCTGATAAACATTTGCCGAACGCCCGCTTGTGGATATCCCGATGCAAACATCATTCTGCCCGGCAAGCGCCTCCACCTGCCGCGCAAACACATGTTCAAAATTGAAATCGTTTCCGATGGCGGTGAGACACGAAGTGTTGACGCTAAGGGCAAGCGCGGGCAAGCCGCGCCGTTTTTTATCCTCAAACGTGCCGACCAATTCAGCCGCAAAGTGTTGAGAATCCGCCGCGCTGCCGCCGTTGCCAAAGATGAGAATTTTCCCGCCGCTCTCCAGCGCGCGCACAATCGCCTTGCCCAGCACCTCAATCGAATCATTGCAGGCGTCAATGAATTTTTCCATCATCATATTATGCTCCGCCACAGCGGAGACAATATTTTCATTCATTTTTTTCGCTCCCATTGAAAGTTAGAATCTCATAGGCGATACCGTTGCCTATTTCAATAAAGAAATGGCGCAGGGGCATCAATTATCGCAATAACAACCCATCCACATGGATTATCGCCGGCGTTGCTGTGGGCGTGGGTGTGGCGCTTTGCGACGGCGTTGGAATGGGCGTCGCTGTGGGCGTTGCCGTGGGTGTTTGCGTGGGTGTTTGCGTGGGCGTTAACGTTGGCGCGGGCGTGTGTATGGGCGTTGGAGTTGCCGCGCCATTGGCTGCGCCGGGCGTTGAATCCATAACGGCAAAATCCGCCGCGTTGTTGCCGGTGTCTTTGCCATCAGGAAAACGCGAAAGGGATTGATTGTCGGCTGTGTTGGAATCCGTTCCCGCATTGCCGGAATCGGGCGAACCGGCAGGATGCGCTGTTTCCCCTTCATAACAAACGGAATCTATGATGGTCGCCGGCGCGCTCTTCAAACGGATATAAACGCCGTCGTTCGGTCCGTTTTGAATGGAATTCACGCCTTGCATAGTTTCATTGACTTTGTCAGCCACGCCCGCGCTGTCCAGAACTGTTCCCAGCACAAAATATTTTCCGGGCGCAAGCCATGGAGTTTTCGGTTGATATGTTCCGTAGATTGCAGTGGGGCTATTATTGAGCAGCACAATCTCAATGGACGTGAGGTCAATATATTTATCGCTCACATTTTTCAATTCGATGAACGACTGGTCGTCCGCGGCGGCATCGTCATAATCAATCTCATTAATAACGAGATCTCCAGCGGCGGGGGGCACGGGGGAGCTGGACGGCGTGGCGGTCGGCGCGGGCGTGGGCGTCGGCGAACTTGTTGTCGTTGGAGTCGGCGTAGGCGTCGGAGTCGGCGTGGGGGTGGCAGTGGGCGTGGTTGATGTGTCGTTTGATGCCTCCGGCGTCGCAGGCTTGAGGGCAAAGTCATCGTCATTCACGCCCGTATCCTTTCCATCAGGATATCTGCTGAGCGACATCTTTTCCAACGTTTTGGAATCGGTTCCGGCATTGCCCGAATCTGGAGAATTTTCGGGGTGCGCCGTTGAGCCGGCGTAACAAACCGAATCAATAATGGTGGTCGGCGAATTTTTCAGCCGCAGATAAACGCCGTCATTGCGTCCATTTTGAATGAGGGGAATACCGGTCATGATTTCAAATGAGGGGCTGGTCAGGCTGGCGCTATCTTGCGTGGTTATAAAAACGCGATACGCGCCCGGCTGCAAGCGGTTGGGGCGGGGCTGATACACGCCATAGATGTCGGTGGCGCTGTTATTGAGGAAGACGATTTCGAGAGCGGAAAGGTCAATGGCATGATTGCCGGCGTTTTTCAACTCGATAAAAGAATGATTGTCCGTATCTGGGTCGTCATAATCAATTTCGTTTATGATAATCTCTCCGGCTTTTGGTTCGATTGGAGTGGGACCGGGGGTGCCGGTCGGCAAAGGCGTTGCGGTGGGCGAGCCGTTGATGATGATGTCCGATTTGAGTCTAGGCTCAATTTCATAATCGCCGTTGAATTCAATTGCAATGCCGACGACGTCGAAGGCGCCTTGTGGAATCGGTTCACCGACGAGGGGACAGTTCCGCTCGATGCGGATGTATTTGACGGCAAGGTTAGTCGGCGTTGTAATGGTGTAATTTGTTGAAGCCTTCCAAATACCGGTCTCGGCAATATCCGCGCCGTTGATTCTGATGAGTTCCGATTCGATGGTATCGAATTTGGTTATTCCGGGATGAAGGAGGAGAGGTTCTGGCGGCGTTCCGTTGCCTTTGACAACTTCAGCCACAACGGGCGTCAGCTGCAGCAGCCCCTGATAAACGTTCAGAGTTCCGGCAAGACCTGTGAGCGTGTCGCCGATGGCAACGGAGAAAGGGAACACGCCGCTGGGGTCGTCCACAAGAATGGCGGTCTGACCGTCCGCGCCGGATGTATCCTGAACGCAAAACTGCCTGCGGGTCGCGTTGAGTCCGCCTGTGCCGAGCGTAACGGCGACCGTTCCTTTGACAACGATGGCGCCTGCATAGCCTGATTGTGCGCGGAGTTCGGCAAGGTTTGCCGCTTCGAGGGCGGCGGGCGTGGGCTGCGGCGTCGGCGTTGCGCCGGTATATGCCACAAGATAGCAAGCCTCGCAGGAAACGCGGGCGGCGCGGTAGCGTATTTTCATATAACCGCCCTCGCCCCACGAATCCCCCCAGCTGTTGCGCAAAATCCAATAGCCTTTGTTTTCCGCATCGCCGGCATCATTCCAGCCGACAAGGGCGATGGCATGATTCGTATCCGTGTAATAACAGGGGCGGTCGGGGCAACCGGTGTTTGTGTCGTTATAGACGCCGGATTTGTAAGCCTCAAAAGCAGTGCCGGCATCCACGGCGGCATCCACAACGCCATAAGTCATGATGGCAGTCTTGATGGCGTCAATATCGCCGCAGGGGATGCGGTGCCATGATTTGAACGGAACGCGCGGGGCGTTCCATGATGTGGAAAGGCAGGAAGACAGCGTGTCCTTGTAGGGGAAGGCGGTCTCGGCGGGCAGCCCGTATTTTACAATGGCGTCCAGTTCCTCATAATCATAATCGGCGCCCTCGCATCCATAAAACCCGTCATAATACTGAGAAAGGCAGAAGGCGATGAAGGCTTCTGAAAAATCCGAGCAATTGGCGTCATAGAGCCCCTGCGCGGCATTCCATGCGCCCTCGGCAGCCGCCGCCGCTCCAAAGGCATAACAAGAACCGCAATTGCCTTGATCCCTTATCGCGCCGATATAGGAATGACCGTTGTGGTTGCGCCAATCAAAAGCGGCGGGTAGCGCCATTCCAAGATGCGATGCCAAAGGACCTAAGTCCTCATCGCGGGCGAATTCCTTTTTAATAGCCGGCGCTTTGCGGCTGAAGAACGCCTTTTTTTCTTCCGGCGCCATATCAAAAATGCGGTTGTGCTCAACTTCGAAGTCATAACCATTTTGCTCGATTTTGAATCGGATATCTTCGAGGGAATCCTCCGGTTCAAAACGCAGCATCTCGCGTTCGTTTTGAGCGGAAACATTCAGTGAAAACATCAATGCCAGCAAAAGGATAGTCCCGATAAAAAAACATCGTTTCATCAGATTTCAACTCCATAAAATAATTTAACTTTCAAAAGCGTTTTTTATCATTCCTCAAGGCAAGCCGAATCAAGAAAAATCATAAACGGATTGCGATGCTATGGAACGGGAAATATATTTCGTTTTTCCGCGTTAGATTATACTTGCGCGGAGCGGCTTGGCTTTCAATAATCTTTTTTGTGCTTGGGCATGGGCTTAAAAGCGCGAAAAAGAACTTTTGCGAGAAAAAAATGGCGAAAATTTTTGTTATCGGGACGGGACCCCTGCTTGAAAAAGGAGTCCGCAAAATTGGCGGGCACTGCCTGCGCACGTGGCACTTTGTGAGTCCGCTGCTGGAGGATGGGCACCAGATTTCGCTGGTCACGCTGCCCATCCCCAACCGCGACACGCCGCCGGAAAAATTTCGTGAGTCTTCCGAAAAAAGAAAAGTTGAGGGGCTGGTCTATACAGCCGTCCTGAAAGAAGAGCCTTCGTTTCTTTATCCATTCCTATCGCGGGAGATTGAGAGATTCCGCCCAGATTGCATCCTCGGAATCAACTCCCATCCCTCCGGCGTGGCGGCGCGCGTCGCCGGCGCATACCCCTTGTGGTCGGATTTGAACGGCTGGGCAATGGCAGAGGGGCAAACCCGCGCCCGTTTGGACCAAGACGATTGCTTCCTTTCTTATTTCTGGCGGGATGAGCGCGATGCGGGGCGGCGCTCCGACCGGTTTTCAACCGTCAGCAAAAATCAGAAATTAGCCCTATTAGGCGAGTTGGCGGCGCTCGGGCGGATGAATCAATTCACCTTTGACTATCGTTTTGCAGACGTTATCGAAAATGCCGTGAATCCGCTTTTTTCCGACCTCCCCGGCGCCAACGGCGAGCCGCAACTGCGCGGAAAACGCATCCCCCAAAACGCCTTTGTGGTTCTTTGGAGCGGCGGCTTTAACACGTGGACAAACGTCAACCTTTTATATGAAGCGCTCGCCCGCGCGATGGAAAAAAATGAACGCATCTATTTTGTCTCCACAGGCGGCAGCATTGACGGACACGATGAAATCACCTACACCAAGTTTCACAAGCTCCTTGCCGCCTCGCCCCACAGAAAGCGGTTCATCCTTCTCGGCTGGATTGAAGCCGAACTCCTCCCGATTGTTTATTCGGAATCCGATGTCGGCATCAACGTGGATGCGGAAAATTATGAAACATTGTTCGGGGCGCGCAATCGCATAACCAACATGCTGGCGGCGGGGCTGCCCGTTATTACCACGCTGGGAACCGAAATCAGCATCACTATCAAGGAACAGCGGCTGGGGCGCACTATCCCGCTGAATGATTCCGATGCGATGGCGGAGGCTATTTTGGAGATGGCGGAAAATTCCAATCAGACGCGGGAAATGGCGCACGCCTCCCGGCAGTTCGCCCTTGAGCAATACAGCTATCCCGCCACAACAAAACCGATGCGGGAATGGGCGCGCGAGCCGCGGCTCGCCCCGGATAATCTGGAAAAGACAAAGCAGCATCCGGATGAAAAAAACCTGCTCGCACTTTGGCTTTCCGAGTTGGAAAAAACATACGCCCTTCTGCAGGATAGAGACGTGGAAAAGCTGCTGATTGCGGAGCGGGATCTAGCGCTCATCAGAGAAAAACCGGTTTTCAAACTTTACAAAAATATCAAAGGGGTTTTAAAGAAAAAATAATTTACTTTCCTACGAGGTGAAAAAATGGATGTTTTTGAGGCAATCAACAAACGAAGAAGCGTTCGGGCTTACAAGTCCGACCCGATTCCTGAAGATATTTTGAAAAAGGTTCTGGATTCGATGCGGCAGGCGCCATCGGCGGCGAACCGTCAGCCGTGGAAATTCATCATCATCAAAGACCGCGCCCTCGTCGAGTCGGTGGTCAAAGCCTGTAACGCCCAGACGTTTCTTATGCAGGCTCCGGTTGTGATAGCCGCCTGCGGGATAGAAAATCAAGCATGGAAGGGCGTGGGCGGGAATCGCTCCGCCTCGGCAGTGGAGATAGATGTCTCCATCGCCGCCACACATCTCACGCTGGCGGCGGCAGCGGAAGGGCTGGGCACTTGCTGGGTCGGGTCGTTCAACGAGGCGTGTTTCAAAAAAATGTTGAAGGTGCCGGAGGGCGTCCGAATTGTTATGCTGACGCCGCTGGGGTTTCCCGCGTCGCCGGATCTCATACATCCGCTGAATCCAGAAACCCGCAAGGATTTTAATGAGATTTTCTGCGAGAATTATTATGCCTAAAAATTTTTGCGGCTGAAAGTCAAAATTTCCTAAGGGGGCGTTTATGACAAAATTCAAGGCTTTGTCTGCGGGCGGGTTGTTCGTTTTGCTGCTGTTTTTGCTGGGCGGCGCGGCGTTTGCCCAGCAGATGATGTCGCAGAATCCCGAGCTGCGCTTTGATTATGCGCCGCCGGGAAATCAAGTTTTGGCGACTTCGGCGTTGGGCTCCATTCCCGAGACCGACCTGCTCTTATATCTCGCGCTTTCGCTCAATCGAAACCCGAATGTTTTTGCGCGGTTCATGGATGAAAAAAATCCCGAGAAAAAAAAAGAATATAAGCAGAACGTCAAAGACGCCGTTCAATCATACATGATTATGTGGAAGATGTCCCGCGAGGCGCCAGCCGCCGCCGAGCCGGAAAATATCGCCGCCCTGCGCCTTCGCATCAAATCCTATCCCGCTTATGAGATGGTCTGGATAGAAAAAGTCCTGCGCCCGCTTGTGGCGATTACCGATGGCGACATTCGGGCTTATTATGACGAACACAAGGAAAAATATCTGCGTCCGGCTTCCGCATCTTTGCGGCTCATGTTCCTTGCCGCTCCCCTGAACCAGCCCGAACTGGACAGACAAAAAGCGCGCATCCGCATCGAAGAACTCCGCGAGCAGGCGATTGCGGGAGCGCCCTTTGAAGCCCTTGTGCGCGAAAATTCGTCGCCATTTCCGGATGCTAATCCCGACGGCGTCATGAACGTTCAAAAAAGCAAAACCTATAATCGTTTTTATGAAGAGGCTGACGCAATTGAAGAGGGCGCGTTCAGCCCGGTCTTCCAAAGAGAAGAAGGATTCTTCTTTCTCCAATGTCTGAAAAAAAATGTGGAGGAAATCACGCCTCTCGAAGAGGTGCAAAATCAGATTCGCGCAGAATTGGAAATCATCTCCCTGCGCCATCTTTACACCTTTGAATGGAATAAACTCGATAAAAAATATCTCCCGCATTCCCTCTGGGCGCCGTGGGATGAGAGCAAAGATAACGACCTTATCCTAAAGGCGGGCTCGCTCAAAATCACCAAAGGGGAGTTCTGGCAACTCTTTCCAGAGGTCATCGGGGTTGACATGAAACTGGATGATGGAACGCTCCGGAGCAAGACAAACTTTATTAAACAATACGAATGCATCCGGCAGGAAATTGAAAATCTCAAAATCTCCGACCATCCATGGATTGTCATAGGCGAAGCCATCGCCCGCGAAATGATCGCCGCCGACCACTATATGGCTCAGCATTCGCATCCCTTAAAGGTTGTGACCCAAGAGGATATGAAAGCATTTTATGAAACACATCCCGAATTATCCACGACCGCCCCTTGGCGCGAAACGGCGCAGTTAATCGGCAGTTTGAAACAAGCCGACCGCTTTGCGCCGGACGTCATCATGGGCGTGCGGGAGAGGATGTATGCGGCATACACGGCTTGCCTTGCCGAGGCGGGCGAGATTATCGCCGCCCAACGCAAGGCGCTGGAGGAAAATAACCAGCCGGTTTCATATCTTCCCGGCGGGCTCTTTGCGGGACTGTCTCAAAAATATTCCACGAACGAATTTTCTATAGATGTTTATGACCTTGGAAAACTGGAGCCGCAATTCAGACCGGCGGTTTGGAAAATTGTCAAAGACCTCCCCGTTGGAGAATTTTCCCCTGTTGAGCGGGGTCTGAACACTCGGAACTGTTATTATATAGCCAAGCGTTATGAAGGCGAGCGTCTCCCCCTTTCAAAAATCAAAGATAAATTGAGAGATAAAATTCTTACCGAGCGGTTTGCCAAGGCGACAAAAGAAACCGGCGATGAATTGCTGAAGCAATCCGCTCTTGTGTTTGAACCTATTTTGAAATGAGAAATGCCCGCAAAAAAAAACGCTTTCGAATGTTTTTAATTCCCTTTGCCGCGCTGCTTGCGGCTGGCGCCTTCTGGGCGTATTCCTACTTCAGCCTTTCCCTCTGGATAGACGATGACGCGGGCATCCTCCAACCCTATCCCCGCGCCCTGATTGTGGATGAACAACCCCTCTGGCAAAAAGCCCCCGCCCCGGACGAGCCAACGCGCCAGATTGAGGAAGCTATTGTCAATTCAAACGCCAAAGACCGCATCGTCCTCAACCTTTCCCGAAGCGAAATTCGATACAATTATTCAAAAAAGAAGGCTTATGTGAAGGTTTATCTCCGCACGGCTTTTCCCAGCGACCGCACCAAAACGGCAAGCATCAAAATCCTCAACACGCTCATCCGCAACAAAGATAGCTGGAAAGTTCTAACCACGCAGGATATCAGCATCGAATAGGGCGAACGCGCGGCAAGGCGCGCCGCCTTTGTTAAAAAATATTTTGATGACTGCGGATTTTTCATCGGAGTTGATTGAGGTTTCCAATGAAACAATATCCTTCTTTCCATCGCGGTTCATGTCGGCAATAATATATTTATGGATTTCCGTCCCAATCTCTCCCAATCTTTTTTCTCTGGCAAAAGGAGGATCATACGCATTCGCCGCTAAAATGGCAATGCCAAGATACATTGATAGTGCGAGGGCAAGTCTTTTTCGGATTTTCATTTTACTGCTCCTCTATTATTTTTTTGTTTTATATTAAAGATCGAATGGCGCTGTATAACAAAGGCAGCATAATTTCGTGATGTCCCGTGAAGGAAAACGCCTCGCCGCCGGTTTTGATGGGACGTTGCAGGACATTCAGGTTGGGGCGGTAGTGTTGAATCATGTCAAAATTTGCCGCTGTAAAATTTTTAACGGCGCCGCTCAGATTGCGCGCCACCGTCAAAGCCTTTAAAAAAACCTCCGGCAGGATTACGGCGCTGCCGAAATTTATCACCACGCCCCCATCATTCAGATCCGGCAGTTGCCCCGCTAAAATCCGAAAATCCAGATGGCTGCCTTTTCCAATCAGAGCGCCGTCCGAACTCGGATGCTGATGGATGATATCCGTGCCGATGGCGACGTGGACGGTCGCGGGAATGCCCGCTTCATAAGCAGCCGCAAGAATGCTGGTCTCGACGCGGGGCGGCTGGCGGCGCAATATCGCCATGCCGAAGGCGTCGCCGAGCCCATGCCCTTTTTTGACTCCGTCTGAAATCATCGTGTTCATCCATTCGCCTGTTTCAGCTGCCATACCAAAAGAGCCGTTGGCAAGATGAGTTTCCACGTCTTCGGACGTTTTGCCAAAAAACGCCAGTTCAAAATCATGAATAGCGGAGGCGCCGTTCATGGCAACGGCGTTGATGATGCCGCGCTTGATTAAATCGCAGACCAGCGTCGAGAGTCCGCATTTGATAAGATGCGCGCCCATCATAAAAAGGACAAGGCGCTCTTTTTTAACGGCGGCAGCCACTTTTTCTGAAAAGCGGAGAAGGTCGCGCGCCTTGAGCACCGGCGGGAGCGTATTAAAAAATTCAGACAAAGGTTGGGCGGGGTCGGGACACTGAGCAAGCGATGCGCAGTCAAATTTGCTTTTGCGCGAACGTATCGAATACGTTTTAACGTTTTTTAATTCTGCCGGTTTTGTTTTTTTTCTCATCACAACCCTATCGGATAAAAGCCAGCCTGCGCGCCGGCGTGTCCTCCTGCGGCGGATGCTCCCGCATGCCTTTTTCTATCAATCAACCGCCCGGCAACCCATCAACCCCATCGCCCGATGACTCAGAAACCAAATTGCCGAACCGCCTCATAACTTAAATCCCCGGCTCGGCATTTATAATGAGCCCGTTGTGGATTGCCTGCACGGCTTTATCGAGATCGCTTTCGCGGATGACACAGGAAATCTTAATCTCGGATGTGCTAATCATTTCGATATTGATGCCGTTTTCCGCAAGGGCGCGGAACATTTTCGCCGCCACGCCGCAGTGGGTCTTCATGCCCACGCCCACCACTGAAACTTTGGCGATTTTTTCATCTGAGATTACTTTTTCCGCGCCGAGTTCCTTGCAAAGAGTCTCGGCGATTTTCAACGTTGCGGCAAAATCTTCTTTACTGACAGTGAAGGAGATGTCGTTCCTGCTGTTATACCCCACGTTTTGAATTATCATATCCACCACAATGTGGGAGTCTGAGATGCGACCGAAAACTTCAGCGGCGATGCCGGGACGGTCAGGCACGCCCACGATTGAAATTTTTGCCTCGTTGCGGTTATATGCCACGCCGCTGACAACAACATCTTCCATGGATTTATCCTCCTTCTTGACCAGAGTTCCGGGATTATCGTTAAAACTGGAACGCACTTGAATCTCCACATTCCAGTTCTTGGCAAGCTCGACTGAGCGGTTGATGAGCACCTTTGCGCCAAGGCTCGCCAGCTCCAGCATTTCATCGTAAGAAATTTTTTCAAGTTTGCGGGCGTTAGAGCAGATGTGCGGGTCGGTTGTGTAAATGCCGTCCACATCCGTATAAATATCGCAGACATCCGCCTTGAGGGCGGCGGCAAGGGCGACGGCGGTGGTGTCCGACCCGCCGCGTCCGAGCGTTGTGATGTCATTATCCTCCGTGCAACCCTGAAACCCCGCAACAATTACAATGCTTCCAATATCGAGAGATTCCTTTATTTTTTTGACGTTGATCCGTTTTATGTGCGCCTTGCGGTGCACGGCGTCTGTGATGATCCCCACCTGAGGACCGGTGAAACTGATTGCCTTGTGCCCCATAGACTGCAAGGCGATGGCAAGCAAGGCGATGGTCACCTGCTCGCCGGTGGACATGAGCATATCCATCTCGCGCGCGGGCGGGTCGTCGGAAATTTGATGAGCCAGATTAATCAACCCATCGGTGGTTTTTCCCATAGCGGAGACCACCATCACCACCTGATTCCCCCGTTCTTTTTCTCGCAGCGCCTTGCGGGCAACATTTTTTATTTTATCTGTATCGGCAACAGAACTGCCGCCGAATTTTTGAACGACAAGCGCCAAATTAATCACCCCCGAGTTTTCGATGCAAAATTAATGAGGCACAACGTAAGGAGCGCGTTGTTTTATTGTCAAGAAAATTAGCCCCTTGCATTATATGCCAAAATGACGGGATTATTCGTATGCCCGAACCAGCGTGCAGCCGCTGTAATAATGTTTGATAATATCTTCGTAAGAATGACCTTGCAGGGACATGCCGAGCGCGCCTATCTGGCACAAGCCAACCCCATGCCCCCACCCCGCTCCGCGCAAGGCGATTTTGTTGATGCGTCCATCCGCGTCGCGCTCAAAATCCCAGACAAAGGCGCTGCTGAATAAAAATTTTTCATGCAGAACGCGCCGAATTTCATACTGGGACTTGACCGTCAGCGTTTTTAGATTTGCGCCGCCGTCTCTGTATATAATGCCCAATTCATGAAGACGTCCTGAATTGCCGCGCTGAATCGGGTGGAAATCCACAAACTCCGCCATATCCGCAACGCCCGCTTTTTGCCTTAAAATATCTTCCAACTCTTGACGGGCATATTCTACGCGCCAGCGGTAATATTTCCCCGCCTCATCCACCGCGCCCAGATATTTCGGGAGCGTCTCTTCCGGGCAGACATTCGGCGAGCAGAAGCTATCTGATTTTTTCAGGAATTTTCCCGTAACCCATTCGCGGATATTTTCCTCCGTCACGGGATTGAAATCGGATGTGATAGAGCCGTCGGGGGCGTCCGGCTTTTCGCTGATGCCGACGGCGCCTTCGCCAAAAATATTTTGCGCGCGCTCCATAATTCCGCCGCAGCTTTTGCTATAGTATGCGGCGCACAAATACCCCTCTTCCGTGACGATAAACATGCCGCGCGAACGTTCCACCGCGCCGGCAACGTGGTCGGAAAGAAAGGTTGTGCCTTGATAGCGCTGGCAGCAGTCATCATTGCAGATAGAAAAAGGTTCGCCCGTATGTTTGTTTTTAAGAAAGACCATCATCCACGAGCGCGCAGCGGTGGCTTGCGCCTTCAGGAACTCCGCCGGACAGGCGCCGCTCATTTCGGAGGTGACCACACAGGCAAGATACGCCTCCATAGGAAGGACGTTGACCACAATCAAATTGCCTTCGCGGGCAAAAAATTCAAGACGTCCCGGATAAGTCAAATCAACTTCCTTCTGCCAATGAAAGCCGCGCCCCGCTACAACGCCTTTGAGGAGCATACCCCCTTTCGGCAAAAGCGTCTCTTGAACCTTTAAAGGCTCAATGGATAAGGTATCCCCGGAATGAATAGGCGCGGCGCCGTCGCTCTCAAAGCAGACAATCTCATTTCCTTGCGCCTCAAAAATCAAATCCACGGCAGACTGGCTATCGAGAAGAAAGGAGGTTTCGCCCTCTTCCAGTTTGAATCGTCCGGCGGGAAGTTCAAGAACCATTTTAGATTTACTATCTTCCCGAAGCACAATACCCACGCGGCAAAGCGGCTCTCGGTTGGGCAACGGAACGTTCTCAACTTCAGGTTCATTCAAATCAGCCAAGGTAAAACCTCCTTCAAAATATCAAATCCATTCGAGGGTTTGCCTCTAACTCGATACAAAAGCCCCCGTCTGCGCCTTTGCAGTCAAACCCGCTAAAGTAAATTTTTGCGGGATCTGACCCATAAGCGGTTATTTTTTGGGGACATATTCGAAATCTTTAAGATGACCGCTGAAATAGGAATCATACGCGGAAAGATCCAGCAGCCCGTGCCCGCTGAAAATGAAGGCGATCACCTTCGGTTTATTTTCCTCTTTTGCCCTGATGGCTTCATCAATGGCGGAGCGGATGGCGTGCGCCGTTTCGGGCGCGGGGATGATCCCCTCCGTCCGCGCGAACATGACAGCCGCCTCAAAGGTCGGGATTTGCATCTTGGCTTGCGCCTCGATGAGGTTCTGCTCTGTTAAGGCGCTGACCAGCGGCGCCATACCGTGATAGCGCAATCCGCCCGCATGAATGCCCGCCGGAATAAAATCATGCCCCAGCGTATACATCTTCATAAGGGGCGTCATGCCGATGGTATCGCCGAAATCATAACGGTATTCGCCGCGCGTCAGGGTCGGGCACGCCGCCGGTTCCACGGCGATAAAACGGTAATCGTTTTTGCCTGTGAGTTTTTCCTCCATGAAGGGGAAGGCAAATCCGGCAAAGTTGCTGCCGCCGCCCACGCAGCCGATAAGGACATCCGGTTTAACGCCGGCTTGTTTGAACTGCTCCTTCGTCTCGAGTCCGATAACCGTCTGGTGCAGCAACACATGATTCAAAACGCTGCCCAGCGCGTATTTGGTGTCTTTGTGATTGAGGGTGTCCTCGACGGCTTCGCTGATGGCGATGCCGAGACTGCCCGGACAATCGGGGTCTTTTTCAAGTATCTTTTTGCCGGCTTCTGTTTTGTGGCTGGGGCTGGCAACCACATCCGCCTGCCAGAGGTGCATCATGGATTTGCGGTAGGGTTTCTGGTTGTAGCTCACTTTAACCATATACACCTGACATTTGATGCCATAATGGTAACAGGCAAAGGAAAGGGCGCTTCCCCATTGCCCCGCGCCGGTTTCTGTGGAAAGGCGTTTGATGCCCGCTTGTTTGTTGAAATAAGCCTGAGCCACGGCGGTGTTCGGTTTGTGGCTGCCCGGAGGACTGCCCCCTTCGTATTTATACCAGATTTGCGCGGGCGTTTTGAGCTCCGCCTCAAGGCGAGTCGCCCGAATGAGCGGCGTTGGGCGCCACATGGAAAGGACATCAAGAATATCCTCAGGAATGTTAATCCAGCGTTCTTGACTCACCTCCTGCTCCAGCAGGTTCATGGGGAAGATGGCTTCCAATTCCTGCGGCGTCATCGGCTGTTTTGTGCCGGGATGCAGCGGCGGGTCGAGCGGCTTGCGCAGGTCTGCCTGAATGTTATACCATTTTTTCGGCAGGTCCTTTTTAGCAAGATAGATAATGTTCTCCTTTGTCATATTGGCAACTCCTTTCATTTTTTTCGCCGGACAAATCTGAAGGTTTCAATAAGTTTGCCCTCGCAATGTATCAAGCAAAAAATTCAAAAAAGGGCGGCGGCAAATCATCGGCGCGCAGCTTCGGGCAATTTCCTCTCAGGCATATAGCCATACGGATGGGCGGAATGCCATCGCCATGCGCTTGCGATGATGTCCTCAAGCTGGGGATATTGCGGTTGCCATCCCAGAACTTTTTTTATACGCTCAGATGAAGCCACTAAAATCGCCGGGTCGCCCGCGCGGCGCTCGGCAATTTCCGCAGGTATATCGCAGCCGGTCACCTTTCGCGCCGTTTCTATCACCTCAAAAACGGAAAAACCCTTTCCGTTTCCCAGATTAAAAACGCTTGTCTCTCCGTCGTTTTCCAGATATTCCAGAGCCTGAATATGCGCCGACGCAAGGTCAGCCACGTGAATATAATCTCGGATGCAAGAGCCATCCGGCGTGGGGTAATCATTTCCGAATACAGTGATATGCGACCGGCGCCCCGCCGCAACCTGCAGCGTGAGCGGGATAAGGTGGGTTTCAGGATTGTGCGCCTCGCCGTATCGCTCCGTTGCGCCCGCCGCATTGAAATATCTCAGCGAAACGCTCCGCATTCCGCACATGCCGCCAAAATCGCGCAGCATCCGTTCAAAGGCAAGTTTTGTGTTGCCATAGGGATTTGTGGGAATCGCGGGGTCATCTTCTTTGATGGGGATAGAGACTGGTTCGCCGTAGGTTGCCGCTGTTGAGGAAAAGATGAAATGGCGGACGCCCGCCGCCGATGACGCCCGCAAGAGCGCCAGCCCTTTTATCACATTATTTTCATAATAAAGCAGCGGGTTTTTCATTGATTCGCCCACAAGGCTCGATGCGGAAAAGTGCATGACAGCGGAACAGTTGTATTTTTCAAGGTTTTTTTTCAGAAGGGCTTCATCGCCGTGATCCCCGAAAATAAAGGGGACTTCCTCCGGCACGGCGGCTCTGTGTCCTTTGGAAAGATTGTCATAAACAACCGCGCGGCGACCGGCGGCAATTAAGGCTTCCACCGCAACGCTGCCAATATAGCCGGCGCCGCCGATGACGCAAATGGATGAGCGGGATTGGGAAGAGGGGGACATCAATCACCTACTCGGACAGGGCGCGCTTCCTGACCCGATACCTCCGCTTGTTTCGTCACATCGGCAAGGGTTTTGATTGTCGGCGCGCCGAAGGACGTTTTCTCAAAAGGCTTTTTGAATGCCAGACTGAACTGGAAATCATACTGCCACTTGTTTTTATCATCATTGTCATTATCGCTTTTTTCGTCATAAACATCGTCAATATCCCGCTCCATGGAAGCCTGAAGGTGGGCGACAAAGTCGTGCAAATCCCGTTTGATGATTAACCGAATATCGGAAACGCCGCTGCCTTCATCTCTTTTTCTGTAAATCACTTGCGTTTCGACGTCATACTTGGGACCCACACGCGCGCCCAATGTTCCGGCAACGCGGTATTGAGTGCCGTATTCATCAAAGCCGTAACTCGAAGCTGCGTAATCCTTGCGGTCAATCGTCTTGTGTCCTGAAACAGATATGCGGCTCCACCACATGCGGCTGCGCGGGATATACTGCGCATTGAGAATGCCGTAGATGAAGTCTTGTGTTTCGGAGCGGATGTCGCTTGTGTCATAAGCCTGGCGTCCGGTATAACGGGCGGCGACATCGAGTTTGAATGTCTTGGCGTTGTTTGTATAAACCACGCCCGGACTCACATAATACCTTTCTTCGTTGGCGTAGATGTCTTTATCGCTCTGCAGGTTGTATCCGCCGTTTAGGTAAGCGTTCAGGTTGGGATAGCGGAGGAAATAATTCAGCCCCGCGCGAACCCAATGCTCGGGCAGACGGAAATTATACAGGTCATGCCGGGCGATTTGGTTGCCGAGCGATTCGTAAAATTCGCCGATTGAATCATTCGTTCCATATCGGTAGTTGTAGCGTATCCAGCCGTGGAGGTAATCGGTGAAGCGGGCGTGGAAATAGAGCATGGCATCCGCGTAGGCATAATAATCCTTCACATCATGTATGCTGCGTTTGCGCGTGCCGGCTAGAATGGTATCCTCATCCGCAAAGGTCGCCGCGCCTATCGGTTCGGTATAATCATTCAGCGTATAGGGGAAAACCGTTCCCTGCGGGAAATCATAATCAAAACTATCATTTGACCTGTCCGTGAAAGCACCGCCGACGCCGACGCGCGCGGTCAGGGTATATCGCGGGCTGAATTTGAGGCGGTAAAGGAGCGCTTGATAAACGTCTATGCCGCGCACCCAGCCGTTATCATCCTTGTCTATAATATTTAACCCTTTATCCAGATTATTGAAAATATTGACATCGGAATAAGTAAAGAGGGGCGAGCCGCCGAGTTTGTAATAATTGGTGGAAAAGGTGAACTGGGGCGCGCGCTCGGAAACGCGTCCATAACGTTTTCTGCGAAATCCCTCCTTATCATCCACCTTGCGGCGGCGAAAGGGGTCAATATTATAATCGGCGTCATTATCGAAGGGGCTGGTGTAATCGGGTACGCGGTCGCGCCCGATGCGGTGGCGCATCTCAAAAAGAAGCCGCCCGATATATTGGTCTTTCCGATAGGTGAGCGCCGCCTTGATATTTCGCTCAGGCACTCTGTAGCGTTTTTCCAGATTATTGAATCGGTCAAGAATATCATAATAAATATCCGGATCGCTCATCTCATCAACATTTACCTGCAGCTGGATTTCTTCCGTAATTTTGCTGCGATGCTGGATGCGGGCAATCCAGCGGTTGAAGTCCGTATCATCTTCTATGACGGTGGGGCTGGAGTAATTCTTAACCTTAAATTTTCTATCATGAAACTGATAAAGGTCAATAATGCCTTGATGTTTTTTATAATCAAAGCGGTAGCTATACGTGGCGCCGTAGCCAAAGCCCCGTTTGGTGAAATAATCCGCAAAGGTTTTGATTTTGCCCTTGCTGCGGGCGGTGAATACGTCCCTGTCCCGCTCTATATCCTCCGGCGCCACCTCATCCACATCGTCCTTCGGTTCGTATTCAGAATGGCGGAATTCATATCCGACGCGCATGTAGCCGCCGAGTTTGGAGTTGTATCCGACGATAAACGACCAAGGGGAGGGTTCGACCAACGAGGATGTGTAAGCAGGCAAATACATGACGGGGATTTCCCAGACGTAAAACGTGGCGCTGCGGATAAAGACGCGGTCGTTGGGATATAGGAGGACTTCCGTTCCGCGGACTCGATAATGCGGCACAGGGAAATCGCAGGTGGTATAGGATGAGTTGCGAAGGATGGATTCGCGGGGGCGTCTCTTTTCATCTTGGTTGAGGAGTTCGAACGAGGGCTCTTCTTGTTCATTCTGGTTGCCGATGATGTAAAAATCGCCGTGGCGCCCTCTGCCGCCGCGCGCATATCCGCGCCCTTTGTCAAAACTATACCAGACGGAGTCCGCCGTATAATCGTCATCCGCGCCTTTTTTCATGATGATGTTGCCATACGCCTGAACCTCGTTCAACCGCACGTCATACATCAGGCGATCCGCTTCGAGATAAATATCCTGATACCAGACTTTGGTGCGGGAGCGTCCGTAGATAAAATTGCTTTCCTCGTCATAATCAAGATAATGGTCGGATGTGATGCGCAGGGGAAGGTTATCTTTCAGAGACGGGGCTGGGATGGCGGGGGCTTCGAGAGCCGGCTGGGAGCCGGACATTTTTTCTTTCAGACCCACGCGCGCCAACGGCTCGGCTGCTAAGGCATTTGACGGCGTCAAAAAAATCCCCGCAAACATCAAAGCCAGCGCCGCAGCTGCCGCGCGAAGAGTAATTTTATAAATGTTGCCTCTCATGTGCGCTCCTCATTTCAGCGTCTGGAAATATATCAGCATTCCGCCCAGACACCCCAGCACAAGGTTGGGAGAAAAAACCGCGAGCGGCGTCATGGGGTGATTAACTTTTCCCAACGAAGAACCCCACTTCATAAGAACGTAATAAACGAAAAGCAAGGCAAAAGATATGGCAAAGCCGGATGATTTGCCGGAGGGGCGGATATAGACCGCCAACGGCATCCCTATCAGGACAAAGGCAAGACACGCCAGCGGATTGGAGAATCGTTGCCATAGCGCCACGCGGCTTTCATTGGCAGTCTTTGGCGATTTATGGCGGTTCAATTCCACATTTGCCACCAGCTCCGGAACGGTCATCTCCTTATTTTTCTTCTGGTAGACGCCGCCCTTCATACGGCTCAGCGATGGATTAATATTGCGAACCAGCTCTTTGAAAAAGATGACATTATTCTGTGTTGGGTCGTCTTTTTCAATCGGGTGAAGCGAGCCGTTGAAAAAATGGAAGCGGATAGTGCGCGTATCTTTATCCACGCTGATTTTGCCCCGTTCCGCAATAAGCAGCGTTTCTGTGGGAGGCTTTTTATCTTTCTTTTTTTCCCCGGTGAGTTGTTCTTCAGAAGCCACAATCTTCATGTGGATATGTTTAAGGTCCCCGGTTTTTTCTTCTCTTTCGCCAAAATAAAAAGTAATCTCGGCATTGTCCGAGCCGAGGTCTTCGTAAAAACGTCCCGGTTTGAGCGTGTTAAAAAGCTGAAATTCTATCTGATAAATATAATCATTGCTTTTTAGGGTCAAGGAGGGAAGGGCGGCATAATTTAAAATCAGCATTAAGACGCTGACAAAAAATCCCACGTGGATGATTGGTTTGAAGATGGTTATGAGATGGACGCCGCTTGTGCGCATGGCGAGAATCTCATTATCTGTGGCAAGTCTGCCAAAGGAAATAAGCACGCCCACCAAAATGGAACAGGGTATTGTAAAAGATAGAAGAGACGGGAGGAGGCAAAGGGCAAAATTTCCCACCAAAACGGGATTGACCCCGTCGCTCAATAGGATATCCGTCAGTTTGAATATCTGGGTTACAAAAAGCAAAAAAGTGAAAAAGAGGAGACCCAGAAGAGTGGGACCCAGTAATTCACGCAGGACATAGCGTTTGAGGATAATCAAGCTGCGCGTCCTTCAATATAAATTTTGCGCATGATACAATGCATCATAAACGCTAATTTGGCGCTTTATGCCTTAAAGTCCCGAACCCTGTCAATAACGGAATAAGGCATCCCCCATGGACGCCGTTTTCCCATCGCTCCCCGCCGATTACTCGTTTTCTTCCTCTTTGAGTTTCTTTGCCTCTTCGATTATTTTTTCTTGGAGGTTGGGCGGCGCGGCTTCATAATGGGAGTATTCCATTTCGAACACGCCGCGTCCCTGCGTCAGCGAGCGCAGGTCGCGCGAATAGGAAAAAACCTCCGCTTGAGGCACGAGCGCTTCAATTATAACCTTTTTACCCTTGTTGGCGTTTCCGAGTATTTTGCCCCGTTTACCGGAGAGGTTGCCCATCACGTCGCCCATGTAGTTTTCCGGCACCGTCACGCGTAGTTTGTAAATCGGCTCAAGGATGATGGGCCCCGCTTTGAGGGAGATTTCCTTAAAGCCCATAGACGCCGCCAGTTTGAAAGCCATATCGGAGGAGTCCACAGGGTGGTCTTTGCCGTCAAAGCAGGAGACGCGCACATTCACGACTTTGTTGCCGGAGAGCGCGCCGTGCTGGAGGGCGTCCACGATGCCTTTTTCTACAGAGGGCATGAATTTTGTGGGGATATTTCCGCCGACGACGTCCCACGAAAACTCATAATCTTTTTCCGGGTCTTCTGGATTTTGAATCGGCTCCAGTTTCAGCCAGACTTCGCCAAACTGTCCGCGCCCGCCCGACTGTTTTTTGTGGCGGTAGCTGCCTTCCGCTTTTTTGGTTATTGTCTCGCGGTAGGGAACGCGCGGTTCGACAAGCTGCGCTTGCACGCCGGAGAGCGCTTTGAGGCGGCTAATGGCAACATCAAGATGCGTTTCGCCCATTCCCATCAGAATCGTCTGTTTGATTTCTGGGTCGCGATGGATGGAAAGGGATTCATCCTGTTCCATCAGGCGGTGTATGGCAAGACCGATTTTTTCCTCTTCGGATTTTGTGGGCACTTTAATAGCCATCTGCGTTGTGCGCGATGGCAGAATGGTCGGCTCGAAAATAACCGGCGCGGCGGGATCGCAAAGGGCGTCGTTGGTTGCCGTCACATCCAGTTTGGAAAGAACGCCGATATCGCCCGCGTGCAGCTGGTGGACGTTTTGAAGTTTTTTGCCGCGGATGATATACACATGCTGCAGCCTTTCTTCTTTTTGCTTATTTGCATTATATACGGAGGATTCGGATTTGAGGCTGCCGGTGATAATTTTAACAAAGGAAAGCTTTCCCGCATAGGGATCTGTGATGGTTTTAAATACAAATACCGCCGTTGGTTTTGCGGGGTCGAAAGGAAGCTCCATCTCCTCCTCCGAGCCGGGTTTTTTGACAATCCATGCGGGCGTTTCCAGCGGGGAGGGGCAGCACTGGACGATAAAA
The DNA here is from genome assembly GCA_002070185.1 of candidate division BRC1 bacterium ADurb.Bin183. Taxonomy (GTDB): domain Bacteria; phylum Sumerlaeota; class Sumerlaeia; order MWCT01; family MWCT01; genus MWCT01. Next base: position 138,050 of record MWCT01000001.1, on the reverse strand, counting down.
TTCAAAAGGGCGTGAACGCCGAACGCCTTGCTTGCCGCTCCGCAGAATACAGGGCAGAATCGTTGTTGGGCAAAACCCTCTTTCAAACCTTGCAAAACTTCTTCCGGCGTTAGATTAAGTTCCTCAAGATATTTCATAGTCAGATCATCATTGCCCTCGGCGGCTATCTCCATCATATGGGCATAAGCATCATCCGCCTCCGCCTTCATGGAATCGGGGATAGGGAGCATAACCTGCTTGCCGTCTTCCTCTTTTATCATCTTCATACGCAGGAGGTCAATAACGCCTTCGAATGAGGCTTCCTGCCCGACGGGGATTGTGACGGCAACGGGGCGCAAGCCGAGGTCCGATTTAATCGCCTCAAGCGCCTTTTTGAAATTGGCGCGCTCCTTGTCCATTTTGTTGATGAAAAATAGGCGCGGCAGTTTATATTCATCGGAGTATTCGCAGGCGAACTCCGCTCCCACTTCGGCGCCGGATGTGGCATCCATCAAAATAATCATGGTATCCGACACGCGGACAGGTCCCTTGACTTCAGCCACAAAGTCGCGATAGCCCGGAAGGTCAATCAGGTTGACCTTCAGGTCTTTGTATTCGATGGGGTTGATTGTGGCGTTGATAGAGACGCGGCGGGAGATTTCCTCGGGGTCGTAGTCCGAAGCGGTGCCTCCGTCCTCCACGCGCCCCATACGCTCGATGGTGCGGGTTGCGTAAAGAATCGCCTCCGTTAGAGTGGTCTTTCCGGAGCTGTTATGACCGGAAAGGCAGATGTTGCGGATTTTTTCGCTATGGTATTCTTTCAAGGGAGTGCCCTCCTTTTAGGGTTTTTCTTTTTTTTATCCGAAGTTTGCCGTTCGTTGTCTGTTGCAATCCGTTCCTTTATCTATTCAATTAGGGGAGTGACTTTTTGATAAGTGATCTTGCGGACTGTTTCTTCCTTAATTTTCATGCCTTTGCGCTTGAACCATTCATAAGCGAGAGGCGTTGCCACAAAGACGGATGAGTAAGTCCCAACGATGATGCCCATGATTAGGGCAAGGCAGAAATCTTGCAGACCCTTGCCGCCGATGAGATACATGATAATCATTGGGACAAGCGTTGTAACAGATGTCAGCGTTGTTCGGCTCAAAGAGCGGTTAATGGAAATGTTAATAATTTCTTCCAGCGACTTGCCGTAAACGGTTCGCATATTTTCGCGAATCCGGTCAAAGATAACTATCGTGTCGTTGATGGAATAACCCAGAATCATCAGCAGGGCGCTCACAAGGTCGAGGCTTGTTTCCCTGCCTAACAGCGTCATAATGCCAAAAACGATGAAGAGGTCGTGGATGAGGGCGACTACCGCGCCCACGCCGAAGATGAACTGGAAGCGGAAGCCGATATAGATGAGGATCGCGATTGCGCCGATGAGGACGGACTTGATGGCAATCCAGCGGAATTCTTCGCCGATTTCGTTGCCGACTTGCTGGATTCCCTTGATTTCAAAATTCTTCAAAAGGGCGCTGCTGCCAAGGGTTCTGGTGATTATTTCCTGAGTTTTGGCGCCGTTATTATCTACAAGTTTTGTTCTGACAAGAAATTCGTTGGTGCCGGCAACACGCTGAACGCGAACCGTTGCGCCCTCCGCCGCGGAGAAGGCTTTGTAGATATCCTCGCCGGAGACCTCTTCCTTAAAACTGACATGCGCAAGAATGCCCCCCTCAAAATCAACGGCGTAAATAGGTCCTTTGTTTTTGATAAAACCAAAAATGCCCAACACAATCAAGACACTGGAGAGCACATACGCCCCGTAACGTCCTTTAACAAAATCAATTTTGGCATTCTTAAAAATATACATGCTGCCGGTATAAAGTTTGTTTCGAATCGAAACCCAGTAATCGGTTATGCTTCTGGTGACGGCAAAACCGGTGTAGAGGTTCACAACCAAACCGATGAACATAGTCAGGGCAAAGCCTTTCACAGACCCGACGGCAAATTGGAGCAGAATCAGGGCTGTTATCATTGTTGTGAAGTTGGAGTCCCAGATGACCAAAAAGGCGCGATCGAACCCCCGCTTGACAGCGGCTCTGAGCGCCTTGCCCTCCGCTATCTCCTCCCGGATGCGCTCATAGATGAGAACGTTGGCGTCAACTGCCATACCGACCGTCAACAAGATGCCGCCGATACCGGAAAGGGTCAGCGTGGCGCGCGCCAGAGAAAGTATGGCAAGTATCATAAGAACGTTGAGGATTAGGGCAATATCGGCAATCGCGCCGGCGGTTCCGTAGTAGATAATCATAAACGCCACAACGGCAAAAGTACCGATAATTAACGCCTTGACGGATGCCTTGATGGTATCCGTTCCTAAAGAGGCGCCGACGGTCATCTCATGCTCGACCGCCAGCCGCGCCGGCATAGAGCCGGCTTTGAGCACTTGGCTTACGTCGCGCGCATCCTCCATATCAAACGATCCGCTGATAAAGCATCGCCCATTGGGGATTACTTCCTTTATCCGCGGCGCCGTATAAACTACGCCGTCAAGCAATATAGCAAGATTGCGCCCGCGGTTCTTCTCCGTCACATCCTTGAATATGCGCGCGCCTTCGCGGTCAAAGACAAGGTTGATGTGAATCGGGCTTTCCAGATCCGACTGTATCACCTCCACGTATGACTCTTTTAGGTATTTGCCCGTCAGCGAAACCTCTTCTTTCAAAAGATAGGGAACGGTTATCATCTTTTTCATGCCTACCTGACGGGATTTGTAATCCACAACCTGACCGAAAAAGATTCGATAGCCCGGCGGGACTTGGTCTTTTTTGACGGTCTGAACTTCCTTGCCGCCCTCGGTTTTGGTTTCAACGAGCTGAAGGGCTTTTTCATCGCTATCTTCGGCAACGATGCGAAACTCCAGCTGGGCGGGTTTGAGCATGTTTTTGATAACGCGCTGAGGGTCTTTTTCGCCAGGAATCTGGATGCGAACACGGGATTCGCCCTGACGCACGACTGTCGCCATGGTCAGACCGAACTCATCCACGCGGTTGCGCAGGACTTTTTCCGAACCTTCGATGGCGTCCTGATTATAGCGCTCAATTACATTGGGCGCAAGTTTGAGGGAGATGGTTTCGCCCTTTTCCAGCGGCTCTGGATTCAAACTGGCGAAATACCCCTCAAAATTCTTGAGGATGTTGCTCGCCTGACGAAAATCTTTGGGATTAAGGAGTTTAACATTCAATTCGCGGTTTTCTGAATTAATGTCAAAAGAGGCGTCTATGGAATCATTGCGGAAATTTTGTTTGATTTTATCTGCCGCTGTGGCAAGGTTGTCCAATTCCGTCTTGGCGCGGTCTATAGAAAGCAATATATCCACGCCGCCTTGAAGGTCAAGACCGGGCGTGATGCTTCGCGATTTTAATTTCATGACCGTCTGGTCATATTCCTTTTCTGCATCAGTTCCGGGGACGGGCATCGGCGTCGTTGCCACATAAGTAAAATACCGAGCCGTGGGAACGATAAGCGCAATGGAGGCAATGGTGAGCACCAAGATGAGAATCATTTGCCAGTTAATCTGTTTGGGCATGGAAGCAATCCTTTCTTGCAGTAAATATGATTAGTATATTTTTTTTATGACTTATTGATAACATTAGCGATGGCGCTTTTAAGAAAGCGGATGCGGATGTTTTTTGCCACTTCAAGCGTGACGGAGTTCTGTTCATTATCCGTTTCCACAACGGTGCCGAAGATGCCGCCGATGGTCACCACCTCGTCGCCCTTTTTAAGTTGCTCAAGGAGTTTCTTGCGGCTATCTTGCTCCTTTTTTTGAGGACGGAGGACGATAAAATAAAACGAGACGGCAATCAGGGCAAACATTAAAATGATGGTTTGGGTGGGCGATTGAGGCGCTTTTTCCGCGTTGGGACCTGCTGTCAAAAACGCGCGCGCCATCTTTTCGAAATGAACAGGACTTAAAATCATACATCATTCCTCAAGGCAAAAATTTGCGAAAGTCCGGCTTAATTTTATCAATCAAAAAAACTGTGGAATTATCTTTCCCCCAAAAATCCTGTCAACCACTAAAAAAAAAATAAAAAAACACTTGCATTGAGTAAGGCTTATACTTATTAGGATATTATTATGTTGGAATAAAAGGGGTATTCTATCCAATAATCGCTATATTTTTTTACGGAGGTTTGAATGATGATTAAAAAACTTTCGATTACGGCGCTTATCATTTTCGCTTGCGCTGTAGCCATGGCTCAAGTTGCCATTCCTTATAAAACAGGTTTTGATGCCGCGGACGGCTTCACCGCCGGAAACACCATCAACGGGCAAGACGGCTGGGTTGTCCTTTCTCAAGGAGCAGATGCCACAATAACAAACGCCTTTAAGCAATCCGGCGATCAAGCCGTCGCCCTTGAAGCCAACAGCCAAATAGATAAACCCCTTTCCGCCAAACCTGCCGAGACCATCGTCTGGATGGAGGGCTATTTCAGCGGCGAAGGCACCGATGCCGAGCCCAGCTTCCCCGCCGATCCTGCCGCCAGCGCAATTGTCTTTTTTAGCAAGACCAACGGCATTCAGTGCCTGAACGGCAACGGCACCGGCGGCGGCTCTTGGGTTCCCACCGGCGTCTCGCTCGTCAAAGACCAATGGTATAAAATATCCATCCGTCAAGACTATACAACCAAAAAGTGGAAATGTTTTGTGAACGGCGCTCAGGCTCCCGCGCAAGAGCTCGGTTTCCGAGACAATGTTACCACGCTGCACGGCTTCCGCAATTTCGCGGACACGCCCAGCTGGCTGGACACCTTCCGCGTTATCCCCGTCAAAAAAGGCGACGCCAATTTGGATAACAAGGTTGATGCGGCGGATATTGTCACGCTCGTGAGCGACCCCACCGGTTCCGGCATTACCGACCTCATCCAGAAAGATAACGCCGATGTGGACAACAGCGGCGCCATCAGCACCGCCGACCTTGCCGCGCTGGTCAATAAAATCCTCGCCAAATAATTCTCTCTATTCAATGGTTAAAAAGCGGGAGGACTCCAAAAGAGTTTTCCCGCTTTTATTATTTTAGGCTGGAAAGGTAAAAGGCAAGCCCGCGCTCATCCCGCCGCTCAAAGATTTTGTGCTTTTCCACAAGGGCGATGAATTCGCGAATCTTCTTCCGATTCGCCGGAAATCGTTCGTCCAGATGATACGAGCCATACAGATTCTCGAAAGCCGTCAAATTGGCGCGGCTGTCTTCAAAAATGGAGGCGACTCCCTCGCGCTCCACAACCGAACGCGGGGCGTATGTCTTAATCAGGCGGTTCAATTCTATCTCATTTAGCAAAACGTGCGTATAACCCATTGAAAGGAGCCGATTGCGCATCCCTTCCGCATCCGATTCCATTTCGGCAATCGCAACCAGCGGGCTTTTATCAAAGACGCTGTTTGCCGCCGCGGGACGCTCCATGTAATAAATGCGGGCTTCATAAATAAAAAGGATGCGCGCATCCGGCGGCAAGTCATTATTGATAATCTGCGACGCCTCATAATACGCCCCCAGCTGCTCCATTAAAAAATCCCGCTGGTCATAACAAAATAGCGCCGCCTTTATGTATCCGGTATTGAACAACTCCACAAAATGAAGCTGCCCTGCGGTGAGGATAAACGCCATATAAGGAATGAGGCAAGCGGCGCCGATTTTGGACTGGCGCGCCAGCAGCCTCAAAACACACACCGCCACGAGCGCCATGACCGGAACAATCGGAACCATAAAGCGCGCGGGCGGCTGCAAAAATAGATTCCAGACAAGACACCCCAAAAACGCAAATCCCGCCAGCGCCCAAACCTTACGCTCTTTGCGGAATAATATTAAAGCCAAAAAAAGCGGCAGATAATAAAACGCCCCAACATCCATCCCCTTTGAAATCATAAACCACAAATGACTCGGACTGAACGGCGCAACTGCTCGGTTCGACTGCATGTAATAAGCCATCTGCTGCGGCGTCCACCCGTCCCATCGGAAAACCTGTGAGAAAAAAGGGAAAAACGGATTGCCCGTATAAAGCAAACTGCGAACCATCCACGGCGCAAATGCAATCGCGACCGCCAGCATACCGCCTAAACTATACTTCGCCCACAAAATAAAAAACCGTTTTTCCTCCCGCTGATAAAGCCCATAAGGCAGAAGAATCAATAAAAAGGGAAGAATGCCGAGCCCCAATATGGAATATTTGACGCCGAGGGCAAGTCCCCAAAAAATAAAAGATAAAAAAAGCGGCTTGCCCGCCCGCCCCTGAAACCATAAAACCCACGCCGCAAACGCTGCTACCACATAAACCGTCTGGCAGAATTCAACAAAAGCATCCTGCCCCACCGAAAAGACCAGCCGGTTCATGCCGAAAAGAACGACGGCAAAAAGCCCCCACCCGCGCTCCAGTCCAAAAAGGCCCGCAAGGATATAAACCCCATAACAAGCAATCAGCCAAAAACCAAAGTGAATGACCTTAGGGTTGAAAAACGGCTCGCCGCTTCCAACGACCATGCCTGCGGCAAATAGCGCCTCCGCGCCAAAGGGGAGATAACTATAAAAAATTCCAAGATGCGGCGCAAGGCTCCCGGCTCTGAGCGATTGCTGCGGAGCGCCAAGATGATATTCCATCACATCATAATTGATGGGAAGCGGCAGCGCGCTGATACCATAAAGTAAAAAAATCATAACAAGCAGACAAAGGCAGATGAAGACCGGCGCGCCTAAACTTTTCTCGCGGATTGAACCAACCCATCGGAATATCTCCCCTCCCATCTGCCGGTAAAAAGGCAGACCCGCCAAAGCCAAGCCCATCAATAGAAAAAACGCATAACCCCGCGTCAACATGCCGCAGTTGCCCAGCGCGCACATCAACATCGAAAGGATGCCCAACCCCAGCGCCATCGCCAGAAAAAGCCGAACGCGCGGACGGATATCCCTTAAGCGGAAAAAAAACAGCGCCCATTCGCCCGAGGCATAAGCCGCAAGAAAGATGAGCGCGCCCGCCCAGAACCATCTGGCAACGCCCAAATATGCCACCGCTTGCAAATCGGTTTTCTCCTGAAAAAAAACCGAGTAATAGGCGATGAAAATCACAAGAGCGGAGATGAGAACCTGCCATGCGGGTGTTTTTCTAATATTTGCTTCCATGCCCCATTTTCATTCCTGCGCAAAAATCAAAAAATGCCATACCACCTGCCGTAAATAGTTTTCAATCTTTTGTAAAGCATATTAGACTTTATCCTTTGAAGTTTTTCATAAATGATAAAAAAGGATAAAACGATGTATTTCTTACTATCCAGAATGTAATGATAAGACCTAATAATATCCAAATCCAAATAGCGGGGATAAATATTTCTGTATATGGCTTTCCTCGGATTGCAAACACAGCCCTTGAGATAAATGAATATATTAAAAATGGCAATGACAAAACCATCAAAGGATTCAACTTGAATCCTATTAATAAGTGACCATGAAGCAATTGATGAATGGAACGTGATGAACCACAACCTGGGCAGTATAATCCCGTTATTAAATAGAATGGACATGGAGGAAAAACAGAGGACTTAACAGGATCAATGAAATACATAAAAGCGATTGCTATTACGATTAATGCAAGAAATGCAAAGGTTTTCAGTCGTTCATTTTTCAACAAGTGAAAAAATGCGGCTTTCATCTATCTTAAAAAACTTGGAGACCAACCATTCATCGCAAGAAACACCCATAAAAAGATAAAAACAATTCCACATACAAAAGAAATCCTGCTCCACGCTTTGGCGTTTAGAGAAGAAATCATTGCGCCTTGAACATCTCCCGCAGCTATTCTGCTATTGACCTGAACGGCATAAAACATAGCCATTAGGCCAAATGGCAGACAACAAAATAAAGTGCACAGGATAGATTGAGCAAGATAATTAGGAATATAAACCTGGGGCGCTTGTTGAAATCCTTGCTCAGATTGAAGAAGATTTCCACATTGAATACATTTCCATGCATTATCTTCATTTTGCGTTCCGCATTTGATACAATACATTTTATTTTCCTGTTTCTATATGAGGTTTTTCATGGTAATATTTTAATATAATAATTACTAATACAATGTTTAAAAATAATAACTAATACAATGTTTAAAAAACCAAAAAAACCGCCCAATAAAACGCCTACCTTGGCGTGACGCTCGCCTTTTGCTTCTGGATGTTCTTTGGCAAATTTAAACCCCTCTAAGCCTAAAACACAAGCGCCTATGCCTAAAGGGAGCCCCAAGAATGGGATTATAGAAAAAAATCCAAGGAAATATGCAATCAAAGCATAAGGATTTTTGTAGGGTATTAATCCACCAATAGTATAATCCGCTCTTTGGGTTATTGCAGGTTGCGGGTCGGAATGAAGGATTTGTCCGCAATTTATACACCGATAATTATTATCTTCATTTTGCGTTCCGCATTTTGAGCAAAACATTTTATTCCTTCTCATTTGAAATTTAAGTCAGAGGAAATATCTCCTAAAACTCCAAAAAACCAATATATTAAACAAGGTCGCAAGACTGCCTATTATTCCAAAGATTATGCCCAATGTTGCAATTGCACTTTCCAAAGGGGCTGGATTAAGCTTATTTTTCTTTTTTACATTGAACCCAAGGATAATTGCGGGTATACTCGCAAACACCCTGAAACAGGTTACTATTGAAAGTATACCCAGAATCAAAGACCCAATTGCCATAAAAAATACTATATTTTGAGTAGATGAGGTTGCGATTGCCGAACGCAATACTGTATTGCATTGCACACATTTAAAAGCATTATCTTCATTTTGCGTTCCGCACTTCGGACAATACATTTTATGCCTTTTCATTCTAAATAAAATTTATGAAAAAATATGCATAAAACGACAAATTAAAGTCAATAACAATTTTTGGCAAAACGGGGTTATTGGAGGGAGTGGGCGCCGGCGCCGGAAATGATGAGGCGGGCGCTGTCCGCCGCGGTCAGCGTTGCGGACTGCACGGCGGCGGGGATGATTGCGGTGTCGCCCGCGCGCATCTCAAATGTCTCAACGCCGTCGGCAATTTGAATGCGCCCCTCTGCGCAGAAAATCACTCGCGCCGTTTGCGCAAGCCCGCCGATTTTTATCTCGCCCGAAAATGTCCACGACTCCATCCGATAGGCGGGGCAGTCCACGATGAGTTCGCGGTTTCCGCAATTGGCGGGAAGCGGCTTTGGGGCGAGTTTGGGATTTTCCGCCCAGTCGAATTTCATGACTTTTTTCGCTTGCTCAACGTGGATGGGGCGCGGCTTGCCGTCCACGATGCGTCCGTAATCGTATATTCGAAATGTTGTGTCAGAAGGTTCTTGCACTTCCATGACGAGGATGCCTCCGAGCAGGGCATGAACAACGCCGGGCTCGTTGCGGATGAAATCGCCCGCGCCGACATCCACGCGTCTTAAAAGCGCGGCTATATCGCCGGCTTGCAGATGTTTTTCAAAATCATCAAGCGATGCTCCGCGGCGAAATCCCCAAAGGATTCCCGCTTCTGGGTCGTTTTGAAGGATAAGCCAAGTTTCGTCCTTGCTATGGCAATCGGGGAAATGGCGCCGGCAGGATTCGGAATCGGGATGAACCTGAACGCTCAAATCTTCTTGCGCATCAAGAATTTTCACAAGGAGGGGGAAACGTTCCGCGCTGTCCCACGCCGTTCCGATGAGCGCCGCGCCCCAGAGGCGCACGGCATCCGTGAGCGTTTTGCCGGCAAGCGCGCCGTTGGCAATCAGCGATGCGCCCTCTTTAAGGTCTGCAACCTCCCACGATTCGCCGATGAGCTGTCCTTGCGGCAGCGGCTTGCCGAATACGGTTTCCATTTTGCGCCCGCCCCAAGGTTTTGCCTTGAAAATCGGGCGGCATAGTATGCTGTAGGGAGCAATAGGGAAGCGGGAAAGTCCGGGCGTCGAAAATGAGAGAATAGAAAAAAGACAGCTCTTTATTATTGAGGAGATGATTTTTCCGCCTCCGCTTTTGCCTTTTTGATATAACGCTCTAAAATCATGGGCACTTCATCCGGCGCAAGGGGTCCAATAACTTCGTCGTTAACCATAATAACAGGCGCAAGCCCGCAGGTTCCAAGGCAGCGCGAGTTTTCCAATGTGAACATGCCGTCTTTGCTGGTTTCGCCAAAGCCAATGCCGAGTTCATCTTTAAGCCGTTGAGCGATTTTTTCTGCGCCTTTGACGTAGCATGCGGTGCCGAGGCAGACGTTGATGAGGATTTTTCCGCGCGGCTCTAATCGGAAAAAGTGGTAGAATGTTGCCACGCCTGTGACTTTGGCTTTGGGGACGCGGAGCAGATGCGCGACTGCTTTCATCTGGTCTTTTCCCAGATAGCCAAAGTGCGCCTGCACCATATGCAAAACGGCGATGAGCTGGCTTTCTGGTTCGGGCTCCTGCCGGCATTTTTCAATAAAGGCGACAATATGCTCCGGAAGAGCCTTTTTGCTTATCTCAATTATTTGAGCGCGATTATCTGTCAGAACGGTCATAGAATCCCCCTTGGCAACCGGGCGTGATAATGGGTGTGGAGCAGGTCATGGGCTTTTTGCCCGCCTATCTCGCCGAGGAAATCCTCATATAGTTGTGTAATCATCAAGTTTTCATGCGAGCGCCTCAGCTGTTTGTTTTCATCAATGGAATAGAGCGCCTTTGCCCGCAGGCGCAAAAGGGCAGGGTCGAGAACTTTCATCCCTTTGGGCGGGTATGGCTGTCCGCCGCCGCCGATGCAGCCTCCCGGACACGCCATAATTTCAATCAGGTGATATTGCTTTTCTCCGGATATAACTCGTTCAAGGATGGTCTTGGCGTTGATGAGTCCGTTGGCGACCGCCACATTGAGCGTGTAATCGCCTATTTGGACGGTTGATTCGCGCAAGCCCTCAACGGCGCGCACCTCCGTGAATTCAAGTTTATCCACGCTCTCGCCGGTAATCCACTCGCTCGCTGTGCGGAGCGCGGCTTCCATAACGCCGCCTGTTGTGCCGAAGAGGTCTGCGGCGCCGGTGGAAAATCCAAGAGGCAGGTCGAATTCGCCATTGGAAAGGTTGATGAAATCAATACCGTAGCATTTAATCATCCAAATCATTTCACGAGTGGTTAAAACGGCGTCCGTGTAAGGACGTCCGTCTGCCATCATATGCTCCGGTCGGCGCGCCTCGTATTTTTTTGCAACGCAGGGCATGACGCCCACCATATAAATATCTTTAGGATCCAGCCCTTTTTTCTGCGCATAATAAGTTTTTGCCAGCGTAGAGAGCATGCCCATCGGCGATTTGCACGAGGAGGCGTTAGGGATAAGCTCGGGGAAGAATTTTTCCATGAAGTTAATCCATCCCGGCGAGCAGGAAGTCAGGAGCGGAAGCGGTCCGTTGTTTTTAAGTCGTTGAACAAGTTCATGCGCTTCCTCCACAATGGTCATATCCGCGCCGAAGTTTGTGTCAAAAACGGCATCGAAACCGAGGCGGCGCAGGGCTGTTATCATCTTGCCTGTGGCGGGAGTGCCGGGCGGCATATCAAACCCCTCGCCGATGGCGGCGCGGATAGATGGAGCCGTCTGAACGACTACGTGCTTTTTCGGGTCAGCAAGCGCCTTCCAGACATCATCCGTGTGGCGCTTTTCAAGGAACGCCGCCGTCGGGCAGACGTTGATGCATTGACCGCACTGGATGCAGACGGAGTCGTCCATATTTATAAGGTTGGCGGGACCGACAACTGTGTTGAAGCCGCGGTGATGTTGGCTCAGGTTATTCACGCCTTGAATCTCTGAGCAGACGCGGAAGCAGCGTCCGCAAAGGATGCACTTTTCCGGCGTGCGGACAACCGCCGCGCTGGTGTCATCTTCCGGCAAGTCTTTGCGCTTGCCTTCGAAATAACGCTCGCGCACGCCCATTGTGTAAGCCAGATTCTGCAACTCGCAATTGCCGTCGCGCTCGCAGGTCTGGCACTCCTTGGGGTGGTTATCTAAAAGGAGTTCCACAATATCGCGGCGAGCTTGGCGGATTTCCGGCGAGTTGGTCTGAACCTCCATGCCGTCCCAGACCTTGACGCTGCACGAAGCCATGAAAAAGGGCATGCCTTTGACTTCGACTATGCAGACGCGGCAGGCGCCTTCCAGCGAAAGTCCCGGATGGTAGCAAAGCCGGGGGATACGGATACCGAGCTGCTCCGCCGCCTCCATAATGGTTGTTCCGAGCGGAACCTTCACGGTTGCGCCATCAATTGTAATTTTAATGTTTTTTTCAGCCATCTATCTTTCCAATATCTTAATTAAGTCCTAATTACCGCATCAAAACGGCAGACCTCAAAGCAGCGTCCGCATTTGACGCATTTAGCGGCGTCAATCACATGCGCCGTTTTGCGCGCGCCGGCGATGCATTCCGCGGGGCAGTTGCGGGCGCAAACCGTGCAGCCGATACACTTTTCCGCGTCAATCTCATAATGCAAAAGCGCCTTGCACCGCTTGGATGGGCAGCGCTTATCAACCACATGAGCCAGATATTCCGCTCGGAAATGCTTCAACGTGCTTAGGACGGGGTTCGGCGCGGCTCGCCCGAGACCGCAAAGCGAGGAACGGTTCACAAGTTTTGCAAGCCGCTCCAATCGGTCAAGGTCTTCCACTGTTCCATCGCCGCCGGTAATTTTTTCCAGAATTTCCAATATGCGGGTTGTGCCTTCGCGGCAGGGCGTGCATTTTCCGCATGACTCATCTTGCGAAAAAGAAAGGTAAAACTTGGCGATATCCACCATACAGTCGTCTTCATCGAGGACTATCATGCCGCCGCTGCCCATGATGGAACCCGCCTGCGTAAGGGTGTCGAAATCCACGGCAAGGTCAGCCCATTTAGCGGGGATACAGCCGCCCGCGGGACCGCCCGTCTGGATGGCTTTGAGCTTTTTATCTTTTGGCACGCCGCCGCCGATATCATAGACAATCTCCCGAAGCGTTGTGCCCAGCGGAACTTCCACCAGCCCCGTATGGCGCACCTTGCCCGCCAGCGCAAAGACCTTTGTCCCGCCGCTTTTTTCTGTCCCCAGCCGGTTGAACCATTCTCCGCCGTAATTGATGATAGCGGCGATATTGGCAAACGTTTCCGCGTTATTGATGACGGTGGGTTTGCCCCAGAGACCGCTCTGGGAGGGATAAGGCGGACGGATGCGGGGCTGACCGCGCTCGCCCTCGATGGAGCGAATCAGCGCTGTCTCCTCGCCGCAGACAAATGCGCCCGCTCCAAGGCGTATTTCTATATCAAAAGCAAAGCCGGAATTCATAATATTTTCGCCGAGGATGCCGTATTTATGGCAGAGTTCCATGGCGTGTTGAATGCGTCTGATGGCAAGGGGATACTCGGCGCGGATGTAAATAAAACCGCGCTGCGCCCCGACGGCAAATCCGCCGATAATCATGCCTTCAATAGCGTTGAAGGGATCCGACTCGAGCATGCTTCTATCCATGAAAGCGCCCGGGTCGCCCTCATCCGCATTGCAGATGATGTAGCGGATTTTCTCCTCGTTTTTAGTAGCGCTCGTCCATTTGGCGCCGGTGGGGAAACCGCCGCCGCCGCGCCCGCGCAGCCGCGCCTTTGTCACCTCGTCAATCACCCATTGAGGGTCGCCGCGCTCCAAAACCGTCGCAAGGGCTTTGAACCCCTTGTAATGAATGAACTCATCAAAACTTTCGGGATCCACCACGCCGTTATTTCTCAAGGCAACGCGGCTTTGGCGGTTGAAAAATGCCACATCGCCATAAACGTCAAAAAATTCCTGACTGACCGGCTCGTCGCCGACGCGGAGCTGTTCAACTATCTTTCCCTTTAAAACCTGTTTTTGAACAATTTCATCAAGGTCGGCTTCGCTTTTAACGCGGTAGAGAATTTTGAGCGGGCGCACCAAAACATGGGAGCAGGTTCCCGCCAATTCCTTACCGCAGGCGCCAAAGCAGCTGGCAAGGGAGACCTTCACGCGTTCCATATCCACGCCGGCGGCGCGGAGTTTTTCGGTAAATACGTCCTTGATTCTCAGTCCGCCCTGCCATCCGCATCGCGAACTATCGCAAAAAAGAAATTCATATTCCGAAACTTTATTCTGCTCGGCGTCCAGCACATGCTCTGTTATCGGCGCGCCGCCTTGCACATGCTGAACAAAAATGTCGTGAACCAGTTCGCGATCCACGCGCTCATATTTGACTGGCATCCTTCCGGGGATAAAGACGCCGACAATCGGTTCGCGGCTGCACCGCCCCGTGCAGCCGGTCTGTCGCAGGACAATGTCCTTGCGTCCGGAAGATATTATATGTTTGCGGAACTCATCGAGGACCTCGCGGGATCCGGCTGCGTGTTCGCATGTGGCGGAACCGACCTGAATAACGATTTTTTTGCCTTCTTCGCGGGCGGCAAAAGCTTCCTCGGCGCGCGCAACAAGCGTTTGATAAAACTCTTGAACCGAACTGGGCATAACAAAGCCTGCCATTTTTTTAGAATTTGAGAGAAAAAAACCTCTGTAAAATAAGACGGTTTTAAAAAAATTTTATTTAAAGAACCTAAATAAAACAAAACAACAGCTGAAAGATTAAACTGAAAACGCCGCAAACATGTCAATAACATTTTGTGAATTTAATCACTTTTTGACAGCGCTATTTATTTTGTCCAAATGCCTACGATGGCGGGCATCCAAAAATAACTTGATTCACAAACGCCATTTCGGGTATTCATGCCACTGTTAATGGCAGAATCTTTCAAAAAAAGGAGCCGTTTATGAAGAAGTCATATCTCTTTTATCTCGGTCTGGCAACGGGGGTTTTCCTGATGCTTGCGGCGTTCATCCCCGCTCAGGAGGTCATAGCCCAGCCTCGCAAACGCCAACCTTCCAAAAGCGCGGAGGGCGCCTCCAGAGCAGCCCGCCTCCGCTCGCTCGATAAATCCACCAGCCCCTCAAAAGCATCTATTGTTTTGACGGACGACGATATCAAAGCAGGCGAAATTAACCGCATGAACGCGCGCAAAGACCATCTGGTTGAATGGGCAACCAAACTTTCCGAAACAACCGGCGAGGCGCTCAACAGCGCCGATTACGCCGAAGAGTATGAAAAATATAACATCGAACTTTCCGCCGCACAGACTCTCCAATGGTGGGATATGTCAAAATATATTGCCCTGCCCGATGTGCCGGAGCCTACGGAAACGGCAAAGGAAGCGCTGAAAGCGCGCCGCGACGAAGCCCAAAAACTTGCGGAAGAAGAAGCGGCTAAAAAGGAAGCGGAACTCTAAAAACAAAAAGAACAAGAAGAAACCGCCAAAGCCGAAGAGGCGAAAAAATTGCAAATGGAGGAAGAGGCGCGCAAAAAAGAAGAAGAGGAAAAAACGCGCCAAGCTATGGAAGAGGATTAGGGGCTGCCCTTGTGCTTGAAAAAGTTGGCTCCGCAAGGTTTCCAAAGAATAATTCAAGGCAGTCATAAACGCCGTTGGGCGCTGGCTGCGAAAGGATGGTTCCCCCTGATGAGACGTATAATCTGCGCTGCTGGGCTGCTTTTGGCAATGGTTTATTTTGCCGCGAGCTGCTCCCATTTTAACAACGCCTCAGCAGAAAATCAAGCCGCGCCCATCATTCTGGGATACTATCCCTCATGGGAAAGCGGCGTCCCGCCGGAGGCTGTCATTTACAAACAGTTTACGCATATCTGCCACGTCTTTGTCGGCAGCGACAAAGAGGGGCGCATCATCGCGGAGGGCAATCTCCCCAGCCGCGAACTGACCGCGCGCGCCCATGCCGCCGGCGTCAAGGTTCTCCTTTCTTTGGGCGGCATGGACAGCGGCGAATATTTGGGGGACATAATGCGGACCCCCGCCGCCGCCGACCGATTTATCGCCGAGGTGTCGCAGATGGTCTTGGATTACGATTACGACGGCGTTGATATTGACTGGGAGTTTCCGAAAAATGAGGAAGACTGCCGCAATCTGACCATTATGGCATGGCGATTCCGCAAGACGCTGGGCGAACGCAAGCCCGGCGCGCTCGTCACAGCCGCCGTCCCCGGCATTGACTGGTTCGGACGTTGGTTCGACGCGGAGGAGCTTTTCCCGCTCCTTGATTTTATCAACGTGATGACTTACGATATGCATGGACCGTGGGGCAGCCATGCCGGATTCAACTCCATCATCAAAGCAGATCCCGCCGACAAGGAGTGCCGCAACAACAGCATCGAAGGGCAAATGGATTACTGGGTTAAACGCCGCAAGTGTCCCAGAAACAAATTACTGGTCGGCATCCCGCTTTACGGGCGCGGATTTGCGGTTCAAAAATGGTATGACCCGATTGATAAAAATAAAAAACCCGCGCATCCTTATGTGCCTTTCAAAGATATCGCCGGGCTTCAAAAGGCGGGATGGACGCGCGTTTGGGATTCCGGCGCGGGCGCTCCGTATCTTAAAAAACAGGGCGTCCTTGAATTGATTAGTTATGACGATGAGGAGACGGCGGCGCAAAAGGGGCGCTGGGCGGCGCAGAATAAATTTGCGGGGATTTTCTTCTGGGAAATATCGCAGGATTATATCGGCGGAGAACACCGTCTCGTCCGCATAGCGGATAAAGCCTTCCGCGAATCAAAGGAGACCCCTTCTCCCAAAAAGGAGGCAAAGAAACCATGACGCTTGACCCGCTCTATGAATCGGGGGATGTTCTGGCGCGGCTCCCGCTTGGCATAATCATACGCGTGAACCCGCCCGGTTCCGCCCATCCCGTAATTGCAAAAATCTTTGCGCCTCCGTCTTCGTTGCCCGCAGAATTTTGCGAAACGATGTTGAACACTATGGCGAAGGAGGCGAGCGCTCTGCGCGAAACGGGAAACAACCAGATTGTCCAGCCGCTTGAAATCATCCGCGAACCGGGACTTTTAATTGTCCATTTCCCCTGCGCCAACCTCCCCGCCCTTTCCCAATTTGTCAAAAACAAAAAACCGCTCTCGCCGCAGACGGTCTGGACGTTTATCAAGCAATTGAAAAAAATCCACGACGACCTTGCGGCAATAAATATTCAGCGGTTTCAATTCGATCCCGATTTTTTGACCGTCAGCGAGGACGACCTGCGGCTTTTTTATCTGGATATAGCGATGGTCAATCTTGCCAAACATATTGAGGCTATATCATTCGGCTATCTGGACGGGCTGCCGCAGTTATTGCCGCCGGAGGTGGTCTGCGGCAATTCCCCCTGCGCCGCCTCGCCGGTCTATCTCTTCAGCATCATGGCGCATTATCTGCTTTCGGGGGAGATGTTTCTCGACTCGCATTCTTTTGTGGCTCGCGGGGCGCTGGGCATTTCGGAGCCGCTGCCGCCGGTGCGCCGTTTTGAGCCGGCGCGCGCGGAAATGGTGAACGATGTCCTTGAGCGCGGATCGGATAAAAACCCCTCCCGCCGCATCCCCGCCCTGCCGCAATTCATGATTGAGTTGGCTGAGGCGCTTGGTATAGAAGCCTAAAAAATCTCGGAGCGGTTTTCTTATTTGCCGAGGCGCATCTCAATCCCGCGCTGGAATGTCCCGTCTTTGAGATATTTGTAAAGGTTTTTGCCCGGGCAAACCGTCTGGGCATGGTCTTTGTGTCCGTAAATTTTATCGAGCGGGAGATTATATTCCTGCACCGCCCACGCCATAAGGTCGGTGATAGATTTAATCTGCGCCTCGTTTGCCTCCTGCAATTCATAATTGCCCATCACCTCGATGAGGAAATGCCCCTCTGGATTATATTTAGTGTTCGTGTCGCCCGCGTAATGATAGTCGCGCCCCTCATAGATTGTGCCGTCGAGCGCTATCAAAAAATGATAGGGGACGTCCCACCAGACGCGGTCATTCATGCTGAAGCTTTGCAACCCTTGAAGTTTTTTGATGGGGCTATCCTCAGGCGTGACGGGTTTGGGGTCGCCGGCGTGATGGAGCGTGATAGCGTTAATATTATGTTTGATGCGGGCACGGGATTTGGCGTCTCCGGCAATTGTCATGGCGGCGGCTTCAGGCGGAATGGAAGCGATGGTTGTGATTTCAAATTCAGTAAGCCCTTCGCCGAGTTCCCCCTTTTCTGTATGAGCGGCGATGATGGCGACATGGAAGCCCTCCCAGTTGAATGCGGCGCCTTCGGGGAGGGTTTTCTCTTCGGACTTTTCGCCGATGGCAATTTTTATTTTAACGGCGTCTTTGGCGTTTTTATCCTCGGCGGGAGCGGGCGTCATGGCGATGAGTTCGATAATCAGGTTTTGGAATTGAATTTTTTCACCGGGCTCGATGTTGCGCCGGCATCCCTCAGCGGGAAAGCCCCCCGGCGGGATTTTGTGCCACTGGGCGTGTGGTATGATGTTTGGTTTGGGAAAAGGTTTAGGCGTTTGGGCGCAAAGAAAAACGGGGACAAGCGGAAAGACGAAGCAAAAAAGTTTTTTCAAAATCATGGCAATCTCCTTTTTTTGTTTATTCCACATGATACGGATTGAATCTGCGCGGGTAGCGCCATATAGTGCAAACAGGTTTTTCGGATTTTTGAAAATTTTTATCTGGGGCGTCCTCTTCGGTTGTATAATAATATTCTTTCTTTTTTGGATTGAAGAACTCATACATTCTTGCCGTGCCGGTTGAAAGGTCATCGGCTGCGGGCAGGGCGTAAAAGAGCGGCTCGCCCGCGGACGGCTTTTGGGTTGTGAGGCGGAAAGAGCCGTCTTTTTCTCGGGTTTCATAAATGCGTATCGTTCCTTTGCGGGGGCGGTCATACGCCATAAATGCAATTTCGCTCTCTTTATCCGGTGAGATTTTTTGCGCGCTGCCGTATCCGCGCCTCGTCCGATAAATCGGAACCGGCAAGATAAGCTGTTTATCGGCGAGGTCGAGTTTATACATAATCTGATTATATTCATATCGCGGCGTGGGGACTTCGTTTCCGGAGAACATGGCGGTGTAAGTTCCCTCAAAAAATATTTCGCGTCCGCCATGTTTTGCAAAATGAGGATGTTGGACGCTGTTATAGAAGCTGTATTTTTTATGCGTGACGATTTTTTGCGCATACACCCACGGACCCAGCGGCGTATCCGCCTCCATATACCAGATTTCGCCAAGGATTGAAGAGCCGAACAGCTCGTTGAAAACCATGACCCATCGGCGGCGGTAATCATTCCAATAAATGGAGCCGCTATGAAAAAGAATTTCTTTTCCCGTTTCAACATCCAGCGGCGCAAACCATTTATCCTCCGGCTGTATAAGCCCGGCGCGCGCGAGTTCATTTTGCTGCTTTTGCCCGATAGGCGCGGCGGCGCGTTTCCATGAATAAATCGGCGCGCCGCTCGGCGTCCGTTCCACATTGCTCTTTGCCCCGTCGAACCGCGTCCCTGTCTTCAAAAAGGTGAAGGCTTCATAAAATGAATGGTCAATGACGGCTTCATATCGGGCGGGCGTCCGATAAACGCCGTCGGCAAAAAAGTAAAAAAATTCCCGGTCGTTTATCACAACTCTGAAAGGGTGCCCGCCCGGCTGAACAACATCATCAAGGGGATAGGCGCGCACCTCTTCGAAGAACCCTTTTTCCTCGTTATATTCAACAATCCCGCGCCCGATGGTTTCCATTGCCGGTTTTATTTTGCCGTAATGCGCAAGCAGCCGCTCACGTCCGATTTCGTCCCGAACCGAAACAAGGGAGCTGAGCCAGTAAGGGTTGCCTTGTCCGGGCATGGGGCACATCTGCGCAACGAAATCATCTTTTTTGAAATATTCTAGTTCCACGCCGATATCGGGATCCATTCCCCCTTCGGCGGGCAGAAGCGCCGAGCCGCCGGTGGATTTGAAATTTCCTCCAAGAGGATAACGCGGATGTCCCGTATCTCCCCAGATGAAAAATAACTTGCCTTTGTAAATCGTTACTTGCGTGCTGTCCTGTCCGGTGACGTTCGCATTGACGATGGGCGCACTGATGGGTGCGTTTCCGCCGAGTAGAACGCTGTCCTGATAGATGCCCGTGCCTGTGATGCGGTAGAGACGCTGGGCAATCATTTCGCGCTTCATGCGGATGGTTGCCGCGCCGCCGGCGGCAACTCGCAACATGACGCCCGCATATCCAAAGCCGTCCTTCGGATAGGAATAGCCGTCGCTTTCCACAAAAAAGAAAACCTCTTTCTCCATAAGAGCGGGTTCAAAAAATGCGACCGCGCCCGCGCTGTCCGTATAATAAACCAGATTCGTGAGCGTCGTCAATTTGACAAGCGGGATGCCGCGGCTTGTGGCATCATCTAAAACGGTGATGCGAAAATATTGCCGCGCATCCACAGGTTGCAAAGTTGCAAAAGCCGCCTTCGATAAAAAAACCCCGCACACGAACAAAGCGGCGAGCGCCCGCCCGGATAAATGTTGATGACGCATGCCTTCCTCTCTTTGCGAGCTTTTATTCATTTTAAGATTTTTGTTCCCGCATCGCCATAAATGGCGTCGTAAACCTTGCCGGGGCAAGTGAGGATAACGCTCCCCCCGCCTGCGCGTAAAAAGTTAATAGCCGCCTCAATTTTGGGACCCATGCTCCCCGCAGGAAAATGCCCCTGCGCAAGATAATCAGCCGCTTCCTGAAGCGTCATTCTATCCAGTGCGCGCTTTGTGGGTTTTGTGAAATCGAGGCAGACCTTTTCCTCGCCGGTGATGATGACCAGATTTTTCAACCCCAAAGCGGAGGCGAGAAGCGCGGAGGCAAGGTCTTTGTCTATAACCGCTTCCACGCCGACCAATTCATTTTTATCATTTCGCATAACAGGGATGCCCCCTCCGCCTGCGGCAATCACTATCGCGCCTGCGTCCAAAAGGGCTCGAATCGCGCCTGTTTCCACCACACGCAACGGGCGCGGCGAAGCCGCCACCCGACGCCATCCGCGGTTTGCATCCTGGCGCACGGTCCAGCCGCGTTCGCGGGCAAGCCGCTGCGCCTCCTCCTTTGTGTAAAACCTGCCTATATATTTGGCGGGATTCTGAAAGGCGGGGTCATTCGGGGAGACTTCCACCTGTGTGATGATGGAGACAACATCCCGCTGAATCGAATGGCGCGCCATCTCGTTACAAAGCGTTTGCTGCAGCATGTATCCCATGCTGCCCTCCGAATCGCCGACGCAAACATCGAGCGGCTGGGGACATACAACGGAGCTGCTCAGTTCGCATCGAAGGAGGATGTTCCCCACCTGTGGACCGTTGCCATGGGATATGACCGCCCGGCAATGATGCTCCATAAAAACCCGAGTGAGTTCGCGCATCGTTTCGCGGGCGTGCGCGTATTGCTGGGCAAGATTGCCCTCTTCTCCCTCGATGGAAAGGGCGTTGCCGCCGATGGCGAACATAAAGGATTCCATAAATGTTTTCCCAATCTAAGAAACGAATTTATGCGATTACTATTTTTTTTCGGGGGCAAGCCCTTCAAGGAAAATTTTGAGGCGGGCAATAATCGAACCGACCAGATCCTGAAATTCCATCCCGATCGCTTTGGGGTGAGTTTGGTCCTCTCCCACAAAACAGACGCATCTGGCTTTGGCAAAAATCCCTTCAGGTATGGTCGCGATGCCTTTGACGTGAACCCAGAAGAAACGGTCTTGAAACCAATCGGGCTGCCATGCAGGCTCCAGCCCTTTTGCTTTATCCGCCAAATCCACAAGAATCCCGCCAAGGCTGATGTCCTTTGTGACGCTGTTGAAACGGATGCTCGGCAGACGTTTGGCGGCATCCTCGGGGGCGGATATGCTTTGGAGTTCCACCGATAGGGCGGCTTTGTATCGGGGATAAACCCTCAACTCCTCCGGTTTTAATGCTGGCATGTTGCCGCGTGCCAAAACCGCAACACCTCCCTATTGATTCATTGAGCGGGCGGTTCGGAATTATTATTTACCTCCTCCCCGTGCGCCTTTTTCTGCTGGATTCTCCGATTAAGGGATTTGTTGAATTCCGCCGCCGGATTATATCCCCGATATCGCAGGCGCTGCAGGAGCGCCGCCACCTCTATAAGGATTGCCAGATTGCGCCCCGGTTCCACGGGGATGCGGTATTCGGGGATCTTCACATCAAAAATAATGCGCGTTTTTTCGTCTATGCCCAGCCGGTCATAATCCGCGTTTTGCTCCCATTTTTCCAGATTGATGAGCAGCGAAATCTTTTTCTCCTCGCGCACGGAGCCTACGCCGTATAATTTTTCCACATCCACAATCCCCAGCCCGCGGATTTCCATATGGTGTTTGAGAATCTCGGATGCGCCGCCGATAAGGATATTTTTTGAGATGCGCCGCAATATGACAACATCATCCGCCACAAGGCGATGTCCTCGCTCCACCAATTCCAGCGCCGTTTCGCTTTTGCCCACGCCGCTGATGCCCGTCAGAAGCGCGCCCATTCCGTAAACATCCAAAAGGACGCCGTGGATTGTGCACGATGGGGCGAATTCCATTTCCAAAAAATTGGAAAGCATGCCGAAGAATCGGGAGGTGGGCATGGGCGTGCGGATGATGGGAACATTTTTTTTGTTCGCCAGATTAAAAAACTCCGGCGTAACCTCCTCCCCCGAGGTGATGATGAAACAGGGAATGGGGAACTCAAACATGCGGCTCAAGCGCGCTTGGCGGTCAACCGGATCCAGCTTTCTCAAAAAGGAGCATTCGGTGATGCCGAGAATCTGAATGCGGTCGTTGGAGAAGACTTCGTAAAATCCGGCAATGGCGAGTCCGGGGCGGTTCAATTCGGGAGATTCGACGCGATTATCGAGCCCATCGTATCCGGCAACGACATGCATTTCCAGCGCTCTGCCCTTTTTTTCCAAAAGTTTCCCGATTGATATTCCCGCCATATAATCCCCCGCAGTTGGAGAGCGCTCTCCCGCTGCTCAAATAAAGAGAGCTGGTGGTCGGAGTCGAACCGACGACCTGCGCATTACGAGTGCGCTGCTCTGCCAACTGAGCTACACCAGCATAAATAATATAAACTCTGATACTTTTTACTGTTTCAAAAAATCAACTGAATTTTTCTGCGGATGTTAATTTTCCTTTGCAAGCAAAAAATAAATCCCGACGACCTCATGTTATCCCGGCGCGGTTTTACGATTTACGCAAATCCTCCCCGCGAAAAATAAACCACAGCGTCCCAAAAACTCCAAAACCAAAGGCGACAAAAAGATTCAACTGCGGCGACGTCTGCCACAAAAACGCCCCGCCAAAAGCGCCTATTGAGACAATCACATCACGCATCAAATAATACAGACCGAACATCGCCGCCTTGCGGCTCTCCGGCGCAAGGTCCATTATCAGCGCCTTGCGCGTCGGCTCGCCAAATTCTTTTAATCCGCGTAAAATGAATCCCCCGACCAGCGCCCAAAACGAACGGCAGAAATAAAGCGCCAGCGGAAACAGGGTGAAAAAAATAAACGTCATCATCACAAAAGGCTTTTTGCCCGCTTTGTCCGCAAAATATGCCACAGGTATGTATATCAGCATCGCCGTTGCCATCTCGATGGCGGAGAGATAGCCGAATTGCGGAGCGCTCACGGGATGCTCGATAATCTTCATCGCCCACACGACGACAAAGGCATACGGAATCTGCTCGCAAAAACGAATGAGGATATCCGAAAGCAAAAGGTTGCGCAAGGAAGGGCTCATCTCCCTCATGAGTTTGAAGGGATTCTTTTCCACATTCGCCGATTTATCTGAAGGCTTATCCTCAATCATGACCTGCTGGAGAAAAATTGCCAGAACAGTCATCGCAATCGCCGCCGTAAAGGCGTAGCGAATGCCGTCGCGCTCGCCCCAGCAGTAAATGAAAAAGCCGCCGACTATCGGACCCAGCGCCATCGGTATCCGCCGCGTTAACGAATGGAGCGAAACGCCCATCGTCCTTTTTGTTTTAGGCAGCGCGCGCGAGACCAGACCCATCGTTGCCGGCAGCGATATCGCCGACCATGATATAAAGAGCGCCGCCCCCGCCAAAATCGCTTCCCACCGCGGCGCAAAAACCACAATCAAAAAACCCGCTATCGCCATGAGGTTGAAAATGAGGAGCGCCCGCCGTGTCCCCAGACGATCTGAAAGATAACCGCCCGGAAACGAATAGAGAGCCGAAAGCAGATTATCCAGAGCATTGACAAGCCCGACGGCGATTGCGCCCCCGCCCAGCGCCATAATGTATATGGGCAAAAAGCGCTCGCCCATCCGCTCGCCCATCTCCACGAGAATCACAACCGAGAGGATGCCGATGATGCTCCGCTTCAACCCGAAAAATTCAATAAACCGCTCCCGCGTTTTCATCTATTCTCCAGTCGCTATCTCAAAGCCGGGCTGCCGCGTTGTTAATATTGTTTCCAGAGGCTGACGCCCGAGTGCGGCTGAATTTCGAACGAGCCGGAGGTTGTGTCGTTCCATGTTTCCACATCGCCGTCGAGAGCAACGCGCGCTTTTGCGGTGTAGACGCCGGGGGTGGCAATGCTCCTTGGCGGAAAGGCAACAGATTTCATCTGACCGGGCTGGAGCGAGGGAACTGTTATCTTCTCGCTCGAAATGGGAATGCCTCCGCCAAACGGTTCCGTGTCCAAAAAGACGTCAAAGAAACTATCCACATACCCCATGTTTCTCACCGCAACGATGGGTATGAACATCTCGCCGGATTCATACTTGTCAATGGGGCTTTCAACCGCCAGACAGGCTATATCGCGATCCTTCACAGTAATCGGAACCCATTGCGTTGAGGAGTGTTCAGGACGGATTTGGGATGCTGCCGTGCAAAATATAAGATTCGTCGTCCGCGAGGAGGCGCCCGCATCCACCTGCACCTGCGCCTTCACATCCGCCGCCTGCATCGGCTCCAACGCCAGTGTGGGGGAGGTGAAAATAGTCGTCCAGCCAAGGGGATTGGTCACCTCAAGATTGCATATATCCGGAAGGGGTCCTTCATTTTGAACGGTGAAATTAACCTCCACCCATTCGCCGCGGTCGCCGAGTTTTTCCGGTCCGGGAGTCACTTTGATATCGGGAGGGATGTAAATCATAACCGTGTCCGTGCCTGATGTGAGGCTGGTTTCAACGACCACATTAAAGGCGCTGACCGACCCGACCTCCGCACTCATAGGAATCTGCACCTGAACATTGAAGGGCTCCTCCTGCTCGGGACTGATAATCAGCCCAATCACAGAGGCGGGTATGGTTGCCCAGCCCTTCTCGTTGGTGAAAGTCAGGTTCACCGTTTGAGGTGAGTCGGAAGGATTATAAACCGTCAAGGGAACGGTCGCCGTTTCGCCGGCGCGCCCCTTGACGTTGCCCGTCTTTATCTCCGGTTTTGGATTATCCTTCATGCCCTTGCTATGATACGCGCGGCTGCGGATAATCATGGTTTTTTCAGAAGCGGGCATGTCGTTGGTGATGCCGTCATCATAATAAATCTCCTCCAGATCATAAGACAGCTGCTCGGCATAGTGTCCCCACCACGTGCAATTTTCCCAGTATCCCGGTTTGCTCGAATCGCCGACTTTAATCTGCCGGGCGTGTTCGAGTTCGTGAATTTTGGTGGAAGCCAGCAGACCGGGCCCATCGCTCAAAGCCCTTGGACAGATAATCACCTTTATATTATTTTTATCTTCTGTGTAAGGAACTTTGGCATAAACTGTGCAGTTCGGGTCATATTCGATGGTGGTTCCGGCGGGCTTTTGAATATCGTAATATTCATCGGTTTTCTGGACGGCGGTATTGCCATAATTCCGAGCTGTACCTTCAAACAACGTTGCAGCATCTTTCCAGATTTTTGCCGTTTTGTTTTTGCCGGCTTTTCGCGCCTCTTCCTCCTCTTTTTTACAATCATTGATGGCGTCCTGATAAATTTTTGTGGATTCGATAAACGCTTTAATTATCCGTTTTTCCTCCTGCGAAGGCTTCTTCACACAAAAGGCGCTATGGGTGCAGACGAGGAAAAGCCCGATGAATAATATCCCAATAATCCATTTGTTTGTCTTAAACATCATTATTACCTCCCTTAGTGGATTTGGATGACGACGGGGGCGGAGATGAGTCTCCCGCGCCATGCGTCGCCCGCCGAACTTGGGAAAACATTTCTGTAAATTGCGCGGATGGTGTAATTCCCCGCTGTTTTAAAATTAAAAAATCCGCTATTGAAGTCGAAATATTTGCAGATGGATTGACCCTTCGCAAGTGTGACAAAATCGCTCTCATCCGGCTCGCCCTTTTTTTCGCGCCCCTGATAAGGAACCAGATTGCCGCCGCCGTCGCGCACCTCAAACGAAAGGAGCGCCGCCATATCGTTCGAGTCGCCAATAGAGAAATATTTATTCACCTTCACCGGCGCGATTCCTTTGTTTTCAACGTAAATCAGACTTTTCTTTTCCTCCGAAGGTGTGTAGGTGTTCGCTCCGTTTTCATAAAACGCCTTGTCCATTTGTAAAACCACTTCCAGATCTGTTTCCTCCGCCGATATGCCGATATTATCCAGAAACAGAGCCAGATTCGAGGGATTGCTCATACACCGAAAGCCGAGGTGATTGAAACCCGTTGAGCCGACCGTAAATGGCGCGGAGGCATCTGCGATGTCCACGTTTGCTATGGAGTTCATATTCAAAAGAAGGGTTGTCATTGAGGGAGGGGCGGGCGACGCGCCCAGCCTAGCTTCCAGCCGATGCTGTAACGCCGCGCTTGTTGTGCGATAATTAAAAAACAGTGTGTAGGAAACTCCGCTTGTCAGATGCACTGCCGGAGAAAAAAGCCAGTCATCCGCCGCAATCGGCGCGGAGAGATAGCGGACGCATATCCCGTTTGCATAACCGCCCAAATCCTTTGCGTCCCATTTGACGCCGTCTGAATTGGCGTCTAAAACAATCCAGCCGGCGGGCATCGCCCCGCCCGAAGCGGAAGCAAAATCCTCGAACAGGACATAGCGCACTCCTTCGGCTGGCAGAAGGAGCGGTATCAGGAGCAGGAGGCAGAACCAAACTAATCTTACAGTATTTTGTTTCATGCCTATCACCTCATATTTTTAATTCCCAAAATGGGTTGAACAAGATAGATTTCTAATAAATACCTTTTGAACATATCAAGAAAATTCTTTGCAAAGATCAAAAAAATTCTTTTTATTGGGCATTTTTGCTGGAGATGTTTTCGCCCTATTATCGCCCCTATTTTTATGCCTCTCACTGCGCCGCTCTTCTTTTTTGTTTCATAAGGGTATTTAAGGCGCTCTTGGGGAATTGACGCGAATTTTCTTTTTTCGCTCATTAAACCCGCCAATTGCGCCCAAGCCCTTTTTAGAGGCTTGCGCCCAACTCCAAAAGGAGTCCGCCATGAGTGATAAATCCCCAGCGCCTATCATGAGGGAAATCGCCCGTCCCGATCCTCTCGGCTTGCAGTATTATTCGCGGCTGGATACCCCCGCGCAGCTCCTGCGCTCGGAAAGCGCCTCCGCCCGTTTTCACAGGGACATCTATGACTTGTATGCGGATATGGAGGATAAAGACGCCCATCTTTATGCCGTGCTCCAAAGCCGCAAAAACGGCGTCCTTGCGCGTCCCCGCAAACTTGTCGCCGCATCGGATTCGCCCCGCGATTGCCGCGCGCGCGATTTTGTCCAGCGCGCGCTGGATTCGCTGAACGACCTGGACGGCTCGCTCAGCGCCCTTCTGGACGCCATCCCCCGCGGCTTTGCCGTTGTGGAAGTCCTCTGGAAAATCGAAAACGGACGCGTCCTTGTTCATTCTCTCAAAAACCGACCGCAGAGATTTTTCCATTTTGATGCCGATGGCAATCTGCACCTTGCGTCCACACACTCAACCCTTGCGCGGCAGAATGCGGTTGTCCCGCCATTTTCCCGCCTTGCCATTTCCGCCTTTCCCCATCGCCCCATCAACCCATTATCTCGTCAAGAAACGCAGCCGCTTCCGCCGCGCAAATTTTTGGTCATGACGCATGAAGCCTCGCCGGAGCATCCCGCAGGCAGAGCCCTGCTCGCCAAAGCCTATTGGTATTACTGGTTCAAAAAGAATAATCTGAAATTCTGGGTGCTCTTTAATGAGAAATTCGGCAGCCCCACCATTGTGGGCAAATACCGGCTCGGCGCCACCGATGAGGAGCGCAACCGTCTTATGGAGGTCATCCAGAGTCTGCAAAACGACACGGGCGTCGCCGTTCCCGAAACGATCGCCCTTGAATTTCTGGAAGCCCGAAGGAGCGGAACCATCAACACGTATCGCGACCTTGCCGATTGGTGCAACGACGAGATTTCCAAACTGGCGCTCGGCGCAACGCTCACATCCGGCGAAGGGCGGCGCAGCGGCAGCCTTGCCCTCGGCGAAATCCACGAGCGCGTCCGCAGCGAATACATCGAGGCGGATATCCGCGCTTTGATGAGCGTCATCAACAGCCAGCTTATCCGCTGGCTTGTGGACTTCAATTTCGGCGAAGACGTTCCTTCGCCGCGCTTGCTGATGGACACCGCCGACGAGCAGAATCTTGAAGGCGAGCTCCGCGTGGATCAGGAACTCGTCAAGATGGGCGTCCCGCTGCCGCTTTCTTATTTTTATGAGCGATACAAACGCCCCTCGCCCCGACCCGCCGAACGCGCCATCCGATATGACGATAACAACCTCTATCAATATCATATCCAGTTCGGCGTTCTGACCATCAACGAGGTGCGCCGCTCGCTGGGGCTTGCGCCAGTCTCTTGGGGCGACCGCGCCCCCGCGCCCATTTCAACGACCGCCGACTCAAAGAGCGGACTTATTGCCGCCCCGCTTGATGAAACACCGGAGGAACGCCATTCCCAGACTAAGATTGAAACCGATAAAGAAAAATAATTTCAAAACGAAAGGAGTGAATCGCATGTCTGAAATTGAACTCGAGGTCTTCCGCGCGGGCGATTATGGCGAAAAGGGCGCGTTCACAGAGAAAGACCTGGACGCCATCGCCAGCGACTATCTGCCCGAACGGCACGAGGCGCCTGTGACTATTGACCACGCCCAAAGCGGTCCCGCCTTTGGTTGGGTGAAAAGTTTGCGAAGGGCGGGCAATCGCCTTTTTGCCACGCTAAAAGATTTGAAAGGCGATTTTTTACAATGGCTCAAAAACGGCGCATTCAAAAAACGCAGCATTGAGCTATACAAAAAGTTTTCATCCACAAACCGCCCATACTTGCGCGCCGTTTCTTTCCTTGGCGCATGCCCGCCGGAGGTCAAAGGTCTTGCCGACCCGGTGTTTGCAGATGGCGGCGATTTTGTGAATCTGGATTGGCTTGAGCCCGATGCCGCCCGCATGGCGGAGCTGCTGAAGGAGCGGGATGAATTGAAACTTGAGGTTGCGCATTTGCGGGAGAATGAGCGCCGCGCCGCCATTGCCGCATTTTGCGAACGCCTTAAGCGCGCGGGACGCTTGCTGCCGGCTTGGGAGGAGCGGGGGCTTTCCCAATTTATGTTCAGCCTTGATGGAGAAAACAGGGTTTGCTTTGGCGAGAGCCAAAACGTCTCCGCCTTCGACTGGTTTTGCCAGTTCATGGAAACGCTGCCGCCCGCTGTCAATCTGCGTGAGGTTGAATTTGGCGATACGCCGCGTCTTGCTCCGCGCGCCGAATTTCCGCTCGAGGCGGATGGCGTTTTAATCTCGCCCGAATCGTTGGAAAATCACAAGCGCGCCCTTGAATTCATGGAGCGGCATCCGGGCGTTGCCTATGCGGATGCCCTCTCGATGTCATCGCATTAAATTTCTAAATTCGAAAGGAGGAAAGAACCATGACCATGTCCGTTCTCGACAAAGCCTTCAAAATCACATCAGCCGGAGGAGCCGGCGCAAACCGCATTGTGGTTCTCGGCGCTGCGGAGGGCGAATGCGTCCTGCCCGCCGGCGCAAACGCGCTTGGCGTTCTCGGCGCAACCACGCACTCCGCCGCGCAGCATCATCACGTTTCTGTGCGGCGGCTCGGCGTTGCCTCGGCGATTGCCGCGGACGCTATCGCGCTCGGGTCGCCGATATGCGTTGCAGATAACACGGGGCGCATCAAAGCCGCCGCAAAAGCGTCGGCAGTCAGCGGCGTTGTCGGCAGTAACAATGCCATACGCTGGACCGCGCTTCGCCCCGGCATTGTCGGAAACAATATTATTGTGGATATCGTCGTCTCCGGCAACAACACGCCGTTTTCCATTTCCGTCAGCGGCAACATCATAACCATCAACGCCGCAACTGACGGCTCTGGCAACGCCGTTACCACCGCCGCGCAGGCGCGAGCCGCCATATCCGAGCATACAGGCGCATCCAAAATCATATCCAGCGCCAATGAGGGCGCAAGCGACGGCAGCGGCATTATCGCCGACGAAACAGCCGCGCTATCCGGCGGGGAGCACGGCGAGGGCGTTTTCGGCTTTGCTGAGCAGGCGGCTTCGGCTGCCGGCGATATCATCAACATCTTTCTTACCCCTTAACACCTTCCACCATTTCACGAAAGGAGCATTCCCATGCCAGAAGTTTCACAAGTTCACATTGACGCCGCGTTGCAAAACGTAAGCATCGGCTACCGCAATCCGGCTTTCATTTCGGATATCATCGCCCCGACTGTGCCGGTTCTCAAACAGTCGGATAGATATTACATCCACGACGCCGGACGCGAACGTTTGCGCGCTACATCCGATTTGCGCGCGCCCGGCGCCCGAACCAGCGAGACCGATTTTGCGCTTTCCACAGACGCGTATTTCTGCGACGACCACGCCCTTTCCGCCATCATCCCCGATGAGGAGCGCGCCAACGCCGACCCCGCTATCCAGCCCGCCATCGAGCGCACGGAATTCTTGACCGACAAGATAGACCTGAATAAAGAGATCTCCCTTGCCACGCGCGTCCTTACGGGCGCGGACATCCCAGGCACAACCCTTTCCGGCGAAACTCAATGGAGCGATTTTGAGCACAGCGATCCCGTTGCCGCCGTTGAGGCGCAAAAGGCGTCCATCCAATCCGCCATTCAGGAAATCCCCAACACACTTGTCCTGCCTTATGAGGTCTTTCAGAAAATCCGCCTCCACCCGAAAATCACAGACCGCGTAAAATACACCACCGCGCGGGTGATTGGCGAGGAGATGCTTGCCGCGCTTTTTGATGTGGAGCGCGTGCTGATTCCCCGCGCCTTTAAAAATACGGCGCCGCGCGGGCAGACCGCCAGCATTGAATCTATCTGGGGAAAAAACGCGCTGCTCTGTTATGTGACGCCGCGACCGGCTCTTATGCGCCCCGCCTTTGCATACACCTTTGTCTGGACACAGGCGCCGGGCAGCGCGGGCGGGCGCATTGTTGAAATCTGGCGCGAGCCTTCCCGAAAGGCGGACGCCATCCGCGTCCAGCGGTATTATGACCAAAAAATCATCGCCGCCGGCGCATGCTATCTTTGGAAAGATGCTGTCGCGTAATGCCCTGACTCGCATTCCCGCGGAGGAGCGCCTCATGCCCTCCGCGGGATTTTTTTAAGGAGATAAAA
This sequence comes from candidate division BRC1 bacterium ADurb.Bin183, assembly GCA_002070185.1. GTDB lineage: Bacteria > Sumerlaeota > Sumerlaeia > MWCT01 > MWCT01 > MWCT01. Next base: position 106,546 of record MWCT01000001.1, on the reverse strand, counting down.
CTATGTATGCCACAAAGACAGATTTAGAAAATCGTCTGGGCGCGGATGTTTTAATCATGCTCGCCGATGACAACAACGACGGCGTAGCGGATGATGCGGCGGTTTTAGCCGCTCTGGAACAGGCAACCGCCTTCATGAACGCTTCGCTTGGCGCGCGATATGCGCTTCCCATAAAAACCCCTTCTCCCGCCCTTGTCTGGGTTTGCGTCTCTCTTGCGGTTCCGCTCCTTTATTCGCATCGGCGCGAGCCTCTCCCCGATTCGCACAAGGCGCAAGGCGAGGCGGCGCTTGATTTCCTGAACAGCATCCGCCGGGGGGAAATTATTTTGCATGGCGCATCGCCCCGTTCCCTTGCCGAGAGCACAACACGCGCCTGCGATAAAATCTTCGGCAGCGAGCGCACCGCTGATTTTTAATATGGAGGAAATTTATGTTTCCGCTTTTTGCAAAAGGAAAAACGAACGAGCGCCCTCTGATTGCGCCAGCGCTGCGCGGCGCGTTTAGATTCTCCATGCAAAACGCTTCCCTTTATTTTGCAGCCGGCGATTTGATATTCATCTCGGATGCCAATGGGGCGCGCGTTGAATTTTTGGGAAAAGCAACGTCCGCGCTTTCATCCGAAGTGAGATGCCTATATGGGCTTTCCTATAGCCGAGCAGCGGGGGCGATTTGCTGGAAACCCGCCAACGCATTCTGCTGGAAGGCGCCCCGCCTCCTGCCATCCGCCGAACGCGAAGAGACCGGCGTCATTGCGCGCCGCTCGGTTGGGGGCGTCCTGTTTCTAACCAAAATCAAGGAGGCTACCCGCTCTCTCTCGCTCACCATTTCCGCCGTGCGAAAAAACGATGCGTCAGCGTTTTCCCATTGGGTTCGGGACATCCTTCGCGGCGGCATCGAACCCTTTGCCTTTTGCGAGGAATACGCGCCTGTACGCAAAGCCGCCCTCATCTCCTCGCGCATCGCCCAAAAGGAAAATTTCCCCGAGCAGATTGCCGTTGAAATCGAATTGGAAATTCTCGCAGCGGGAGATTATGCCTGAGAGGAGGCTATCATGCAAACGTTGGCAACGCATGCGGAGCGGGAGCGCGGCGCCGATTCAAAAAATGTTTTTTGGATTGCGGAACTCACCTCGCCGGAGGGACTCCGCCGCTTTTGTTCCAGACCGCTTGCGCTCGGCGCGGCGATTTTTGAACCGCGTATTATCGGTTTAAAGTCTTTTACAAAAGAGATGGACGGTGAGGGATTTTGCGGACGCTCTTCTTTGTATCTGGAAATATTCAATGGCGGCGAAGATTCCATTCAAGAAATTGCCGAGCGGCACAGCGTTGAAAATATGCGCGTCCGTTTGAGCGTTTTGTTCATGGATGAGCGGGGCGATGCCGCATCCGAAGACATCATCTGGTTGGGCGATTTCAAGGTTTGCGCCGCTGAATTTCTGCCTTCGATGGCGCGTCTGACGCTTCTTGACCCGCTGGCTTATTTCGGCGGTCGCCCAATTTTGAGAATGGAGGGCGGCGCGGCGCTGCCTCTTATTTTTGGATTGATTGAGCAAGCGCCGCTGCGCCTGATTTCCCCCATGCCTAAAGGGCTGCTCGATATGAGGCTCGATGGCGAGCTGGCTCCGGAGGATGCTGCGCTGCGTCTCAACAACGCATCGGGACTGCCGCTCTTCGGCGCTTTGCAAGTGGGCGATGAGGTCATGATGTATGGCGAAATTGACGAAGAAGCGCGGACGGTCGGCTCGCCGCAGTCGCCGCTGCTGCGCCCTCATGCGGGATATCATTCAAACGGCGCGCCCGTGCGATTCATCCCCGAAGGCGGGCTGGCTTTTCTCGCGGCTGACCATGTATGCCGACGCATCGCCAATATCCGCGCAAATGGTTTTCCAGTGGAAAATGCCACTATTTCCATCGAGAAATACTGCGGACGCGATGTTAGCGTGGCGCGCCTTCCTCAATGGAAATGCATAGTGCGCCATGCCGCCGGTTCATCTCAAATTATTTTTGACGGCGCGCGGACATCGGGGGCGTGGATTCCCCAAATCGAGGATGAAGCAGGAACCGGGCGGGCGGTTGATGATTATTCTATTGCCACGTCCGCGCTCTTAAATGAAAAATCGCCGCGGCTTTCTTTGCGGTTTGCGGAAAATCTTTCAGGGTATGAAAAGCGTTTGGGCGTTTTAACGCGCGCATTTTTTGAAACGCATTATCTCGCATCCCGCACGAGCGGGGGTCATACCGTCTTTAAAGCCGGCGTTAAAAAGAACGGCATTTCGCAAAATGCATTTTTGCTCTTTCCGGAGGATTATTTTTCCGACGGCGCCGTCGGCAATGATTCGGCATTGCCTATCCTTGTTCATCGGTTGGACATCACAGAGATGGCGCTTGGAGGCGGCGATTGGGATTTTTTTTGCGGCGGAGCAAATGCGCCTATCTTTGAGATTGAGTTTGCCGGCGCGAACGGCTTTGCGCGCATCGCCGATGTCTCGCTCATATTAGAATATCGCCCCCGCGTGAGCGAAACGATTTTGGACGCCATGACCGCCGATGTGGAGGGTTTATGCGCCGAAGGCAACCTCGCGCGCAATCCTGCGGAGGCGGTTCGTCTTCTTTTGACAAGCCCCGATTTTATGGGATTGCCCGCCGACGCCATTGACAAGGTTTCTTTTCAAAAAATACACGCTAAACTCGATGCGGATGGAATTATCTATGACGCTCGAATCAACCGCCAACAAACCATCTTAAACGCGATTGCTGAGATTTTGAAGGCGGGGGATTTTCGCATCGCGCACGAAGCGGACGGGGTTCGCTTTCTGCCGGCGTTGCGGCATCCGGCGGCGTTGGGCGAAACGCGCGAACATGATTTTGAAATCACAAGCGCGCTCATTCTGAACGATGAGCCGCCGCTTTGCATCCCGACGCGCGGCTCCGCATCGCTCGGCGAGGTTTGCGTCCGCCTCCCGCTTGCGGCTGTTCATCTTGAGCGCGGCGACCGTATAAGACTTATGCATGAAGCCTCGCGCCTAAATGAGGCGTTCGGCGAAATCGCGCGCTGGTCGCTCGCGGAACCTGATTGCATCGAGCTCGGCATCCGTCTGATTTGCGCTGGCGCCGCCGTTTGGCGTTTTGATGATGAAACGCTCCTCTGGCGTCAGGCATTCCAGCCTGTTTTGATTTTCTACATCCGCGGGCGCGCCGTTGCGCGGCTTGAGGCGGACGGCAACTTTGCCTTTTTGGGCGAGGCGCGTGAGGGCGCTCTCGAAGAGCAATCGCTTGAACAGTCCATCGTTTTCGACGCCAAGCGGGGGCTCTTATATTTTGGCGCGGGCGAAGACGGCAATCGCCGCGCCCTCTTTGCGCTTGACGCCGGCGGCAACCTCCTGACCCGCGGCGAGGTTTGGGAATATCAACATCCGCCCGCTATCAAGCCTGCTGATTATATCCAATCTCTGACGTTCGAGGGCGAGGACGTTTTGAATTTTTCGCTGGACTTGAAGGCGAGCCTGATGACGGCATACCGCACGAGCGGCGCCCTCCGCCTGACCGGCGAAATCATCGAAAATAAATCGTAAATTTTTCACGGAGGTTATTCCATGAAACCCAAAATTGTCATCGTCTTTTTTTGTCTTTTATTCCCCGCGCTTATATTCGCAATTAAAACCCCACAGGTGGAGTTCGGCGCAAATGGCTCTTATGATGGACTGGTTAAAATTTTTCGCGATGACGCGGGACGTTTGATTTTCATGGACGAGAGTCTAACCTCGCCCATCGCTTTGAATCAGATAGGGGCGGGCAACCGCGCGCATGGCTCTCTTTCCGGTCTGGGCAACGACGACCATCGGCAATATTTGAACGGCTCGCGGCACGGCGCCGTTCATGCGCGTTCATTCAACAACCACCTCCCCGCCGGTCCCGATGCCGCAGGCAACACCACCATCGGCGAACACTTGCAGGATGAGGACATCCATCTCAGCCGTTCGTTGAGCGAAACCATCTCCGGCGCTTGGCGATTCGACGTTCAGCCTGAGTTCATGGCGAATATCAAATTTTCACAACACGGTCAGCCCGGTAAGATGGACATCTCCTTTGAGAACGGCGCGACGGACGCTCGGCTGCGCTGGGACAACGCGACCAACCGCTTTGAATTTAATAAAACCCTTTACGCGCCGCAGGCAAGCCTTGATGCCCTCATAGCAAGCAGGGCGCGTTTCTCCGGCGATGTGCTGGGAAATCTGGAAGGCGCGCCGCATACGGGACGCATCGCCAATTTTGCTTCTATCGAAGGAATCGCCTCAGAAAACCTCCTCGATAAATCCGCCGATGAAGTGGTCTCCGGCTCGTGGCGTTTTTGCAAAGACGTGAGATTTCAAGGCGACATTGCCACATCGGGAACGATTCGCGCTCTTAATGGATTTATCGGATTGGGCAAGGCTAAGACCATCGCTGTTGCCAAATCGGGAGGGGATTTTGATGACATTCATGATGCCGTTGCGGCGTCTTCAGCGGGCGATGTGATTTTGGTTTTCCCCGGAACATACACCGTTTCATCATCCATCAACATCAACAAAAATATAACGGTTGCGGGCGTGGATAGAAAGGCGTGCATCATAGAGCGCGAACATGCATCCTCCGCGGAAGTCGCATACGACGACGGCGTTTTTTTATTTAGCGCCGGCTTACCTGATGGGGCGAGATTGGCAAATTTAACAATTAAAAATACCGGCAACTCTACCGGCACATACGCCACGCCGGCTGTCATTGCAACCGACGGCAATAACCACATTCAGAATTGCTATATCGGCGGGAATGGAGGCAGCGATATTTTGTGCTTTTTGGGGAGTTCTGTTGTTAGTTGCGACATGGTGACGGTGGAACAGTATAAATATTTATCCAATGCATCGCCCATCATTCGAGCGCGCGGTTCTGCTTTTTTGACATTTGAACATGGCGAGGTCTTGACGCGAGGCGCCGGCGGCGGGACTCAATTAAACACAACCGGCGATGCGGCTTTTCGGTGGACGGATTTTCATAATACGGAAGGGATTGATGTAGTGAAGTGCGATACGCTGACGTTATTTGGATGCCGCAAGGATGCCGCGCCATTTTTGATTTCAAATAATTATACAGCGCTTAATGTAAATTCATGCGATTATATGGATGCGTTTGTGAATTACGGAAATCTTTCCTTAAACAGCGATTCGGATATTGGAGGCAAAAAACTTTTCAAGATGCACTGGTATGATAATCCAGATAATTACTATTTCAAAATAGACCCGATTGACGGATTATACTGGGGCGAAGGGGATAACGAAAATTATGACACGCGTCTTTTTCGCTCGCCAAACAGCGGTGTTGGCACAAACTCCGTTTATTCGTCCCATGCCCTGCTGTGGAAGGATTGGGCAGCTGTGGCAGCGTGCGGGACGGCTTTGGTGTGGGATGGAAACAGAGGTCGAAATGTAGGATGGTCGCCGGGATACGGCGATGAGGCAGGATGTTTTTTCTATATTTATTTATTATCAGATGATGATGGGCAAAAAGCATATTTCCCCATTCCTTATGAGGCGGGGACGATTCTGACGCGTCTGCGGGTGAAATGGTGCGCAAACGCACAAAATAACGGCATTAAGGTTCGGTTTGTAAAACGCGATGAGACGGCGTATAATGACTCGTGGACGGTTGTGGGGGCGCAGCAATCATACATAGATTCTGCGGGCGACTTAAATATAAACATTAACACTTACGACTTTGCCGATGAGACCATGCAGGCAAATCACAGCTATGCCATTGAGGTCGAGAGCGTCGTTGATAATCCCGTTGGCGTGCGGTTATACTCATTCGGCATAGAGACATCAAAGCGGGTGTATTAGTCTTTGTTTTCGATAAAAAACCTTGCAATCGCGCGGCTTTTTGTCGTGGAGTCTTTCTCGATGTTTTGAATTTGGATGCCGCCATAATAACCGGCGTCTTGTCAAAGATTCCCGACAGGAGCAAGAGTCCATGAATAAAATGGTCATCAATCGCGTGAGGATTGGCAAAGTTCTGATAGTGTCCGTCAGCGGGGAAATACATGCGGAAGAAGCGCAAGCGCTTCGGGATTTCCTCAAATCCTCCTATGCGCAAAATTTCAATTTATTTCTGATAGACCTTTTGGAAGTGGATTTCATTTGCAGCGCCGGGCTGCGCGCCATTTTGGAGCTCAAGCGAGAAACGATGTCGCGCAACGGAGAGGTTCGCCTTGTGCGCCCCAATTCGCAGGTGTATGAGGTGTTCCAAACAACCGGATTGGACAAAATCCTCGATTTTTATCTCATGGCTTCAGACGCCCTTTTGGACTGGATATCCCCCGAGGAAAAACCCGCCGAAAAGCCCAAAGAATCCTAATCTGATTTTGTTCTCGCGCATGGGTCTAAAAGGGTCAGCCCTTGAAATATAAGTATAAATAAGTTGCGCCCAAACGCATGAGGCTCTGAGCCTTTTACAAGATGGGATTTTGGCAGCGGGCGGGTTAATAAACGATTAACCCTGCGGCTTTGGTATTCCGGCGATTCCATCGCTGTACGCTTTTGCCTGACCTAAGGGTGACCCATATAACGGAGCCATCAGGCTTGAAGGCGCACCCTCTAGGGTCTCGAATCACCGGCGCGGCAGTATCCCGCAACATTCCCACTAAGGTGTGTTCAGAATCAAACGCCAGCACGCGGTTGTTTACGCCGTCGCTGACCAGCACCGTTCCATCGTCCATCACATCCACCCCGCCGCCGTTTATATACAGCCCGGCGCCCAGATTCGCCGCTTTAGTGTATGCCGCTCCATTTTCGTCGGATGCGCCCGTCCAAACATGAACGGCGCTATCCGCTTCGCTGATAACATACACGCGGGATGAATCGGGCAGGACGCTGATTCCGCGTTGGATGTGGTCTGTGGTGCCGGGACCGATGGGGCTGTTTTTAATCTCAACGCCCTGCGGCGTGTAAACATGCCAGAAGAAAACGGTTTTATCCACCGCATAAATATACCCTTTTGAGTCGCAGTCCACATCGCCCACAACGTAGTCCAAATCGAAGCCGTTAAGCGGCGCGCCGTCCGAGGTTTTGAACCGCAAAATCCCCAGATACTGGGATGAGCCGAAATAGTCGGCGATGGAAACAAGCGCCTCGCCGGTCGGCGTGATGGCGATGCCGGAAGGCGCCTCCATCTCTATGGTTGAGCCTTTTTGACTGAGCCCGTATTTGATGGGCGAGAAGGAGACCTCTGTTCCATTCTCCTCAAAGATGCGCACGTTCTTATTCGTATAGTCGCAAATCCATAGGCGCCCGGATGTATCCACATCGGCAAACGAAGGCTGCGCCCAACCAGAGCCCACATTGCCCGCAAAATCATAGGGCAGAGAAGGAATCGGAGACGGCTCGGGCGTCGGCGTCGGCGTCGGGACGGAGTATCCGATTTTTTGGCGGAATTGCTCAATGGTTGTGGTCTTGACCACAGAATAACGGGGCAGCGCCATCAGATTATCCCATTTGACAACATGCCGCTGCACGACGGTTGTCGCGGTTCGAAAGCCGAGTTTGCGCAGATGATTCATGATGGTCGCACTATAAGCGCCGCCCGGATAGGCGTGATGGAACACGATTTTTCCGTTCATCAGCCGCTTTATGGATTCGTTGCAAACCAAAAGTTGGGACGTTACTTGATCCTCGCTTAATGAAGTCAGATTGGCATGATTCATCGAGTGGTTTTGAATATCCTCAATGCCGCCGGCGTCCATCTTCCGCATCTGATGCCAATCCGTGTGATTTGCCGTGCCGATCCAATCAGAGGTGCAATAAACCGTGGCAAAAAGTCCGCGTTCCTTCATTACGGGGTAGGCGTAGGTGAACTGCCCGTCATAGGGTCCGTCAAATGTGATGCAGACGGGATTTTCAGGAAGTTCGGCTTTGCCTTCAATCCAATCGGCGATCTGGTCGAGCGTGACACAGGTGAATTTGCCCTCGACAATCGTGTCCATTTGGGCGCGGAAATTATCAAGCGAAACGCCGTAGTAGTAAAACATCTCAGGCAGAACGTCGTGATAAAGAAGGATGGGAACGGAATTTGCGCCGCGCGTGGATTCGGCGCTGCGGACCGGCTTGGGCGGGGCGGCGCGATGGGGCGGGTTGATGCGGAGCGGGGCGGTGCGGGTTTTGTGATGCTTCGCCTCGCCGGAAAGAAACGCGACCGAGCCATCAAGGCATCCGACAGCGATTTCATTTTTGCCGTCGCCGTCCGCATCGCCCGCGGCAAGGATAGGTCGGGCAACGTCCGCGCCCTGCCATTGCCAAATGATGCGCCCATCCGCGCCGGAAATCGCGGCGACAATCCCCTCTTCGGTTGAAACGCAGACGTCCGGTTTTCCATCTTCGTCAAGGTCGCCCACCGCGGCGAGATTGCGGCACACCCCCTCCACCTTCGCCGTCCAGAGCGCAGTCGCCGTTCCAACAGATTTGCTGGATATGCAGACAACCTCGCCGCCAGCCGCGGCGCCGACGCCTTCTGATTTGCCGTCGCCGTCCACATCGCCGACGGCGATAACCGAGCGCAGCGGGCGCGGCATTGCATATCTTGCAAATTCGGCGCCAGTTGAGCCGGTGCAAAGTTTGAGGATTTTATCATTTCCACCAGTTATAAAATCCATGCGCCCATCGCCGTTGATATCGCCCATAACAGCAAGCGGGTCTGTATAATTGCCCGCCACATTTGATGACCAAAGGATGGCGCCTGTCGCGCCGTTGAGCGCCCTGATTTTACTGTCCTCCCACGTGCGAACAAAGATATCAGGGGCGCTGTCGCCGTTCAAATCGCCGGCATTCAAAATGGCGTGGACATAACCGCCTCCGCTGGAGATGTCGCCGAGAGCCGTTGTCCAGATGGGCAAGCCCGTCGCGCCGTTCAAAAGATACACGCGCTGATCCCCTCCGCCCGCCGCAATTTCTTCCCAGCCGTCGCCGTTGCGGTCTCCCACACTGCAAAGCGCGCTGATATTGCACGATGTTTTATATGACCACACTTCCGAGCCTGTCTGCGCTCCCTGTGCGCGGAGGAGAACAATCCAGCCCAAATTGGTGGCGGCGATAATCCCGGTTGAGGAGGCTTCGTCCGCCATTGAAACAGTCAAAAGAGCCAGCACGCCGCCGTTGACATCCGCCATCCATAGAACCTTTGCGGGCGAGGTCGGCTCCGAACTCAAACAAACCACATTGCCGGAGTCCATGCCTGCGACAATTTCGGGGAGTTCGTCGCCGGAGATATCCGGCACGGTGGAAAGAGTCAGACAGGCGTCGCCGGGCGCCGCCCAAGTTCAAAATGCGCCCCCTTCGGCTTCTGCAAATATCGGCAGCGCGATAAGCAGGCAAATTGTTATGGCTGCAATTTTTTTCAATATCATGGCGACCGTCCTTTCGTTTTATTCCTTGTTCAGGCGCGGGAGCAGCCCGATTTTGTCGTTGATATTATCAAGCCCGTAATCATCAAGATTGAGTTAGAAAATCGGACCATACTCATCCATCCCAACGGAGAAGAGTTCCGCACCCTTCGGCGTTTTTGATTCGTGCCGTCCTTTTTTTGCGTAAAAAGAGGCAGGGCGATGAGAAAAAAATGGCGATGACATATCCGAGCAAGGCGTAAAGATTCATATTGCGCAAGGGAAATCTCCAATGTTTGCCATTATTATTATGGGACTAACAGCGCGCCCAAAGGCTCCGCAAGGGAAAAAATCTGTTGCGCCGCGCAGCGGGTTTGGGAAATCTTCTTTGAAATTGGCGCACAAATCATGAACGGCAAAGAAAAACATCAATCCGTTTCTATCGTCATCCTCACGTGGAACAGCGAGTCTTTTGTGGATACGTGCCTTGAGAGCATAAGCTGGCAGACGCGCGGGGACTATGAATTGGTAATTGTGGACAACGCCTCGCGGGATAAAACTCTGGAGCGCGTGGAGCTGTCGCCCTTTGGTCGCATCGTCTCAAAGGTCATCGCCAATAAGGAAAATATCGGCTGCGCGGGCGGGAACAATGTCGGCTGGCGCGCGGCATCGGGGAAGATTATCATTTTTTTGAATCCGGACACTGTTGTGGAACCGCGCTGGCTGGAGGAACTTGCGGGGGCGCTGGAGCATGAGCCGCAAGCCGCCGTCGCCGGCTGCAAAATTTTTTACCCCAACACGCGCACGCTCCAACATGCGGGTGGCATCATCCATCCAAACGGCATGACCACACATCGGGGCAACGGCGAGGAGGACCGCGGACAATATGACGAGATTTGCGAGATGGATTATGTGACAGGGGCGGCGATTGCCGTGCGTAGGGATTTTCTTGAATCGGTCGGCGGGTTCGACGAGGAATACTTCCCCGCCTATTTTGAGGAAAGCGATTTATGTTATCGAGCGCGCAAACGAGGCAAGAAGGTGCTATACGTCCCAAAGGCGGCGCTCTACCATTTTGAATCGCCGGGCGTGGTCAAATTCAGTCCGAGATTTTACGAACTTTATTACCGGATGCGGATGCGGTTTGTGCTCAAAAATTTTTCGCGTTGGGAAATCCTCACAAAAGCCCTTCCTTTTGAACTGCGCTGGATGCTCAAAGAGCCGCAGGCGCGGGGCTTTCGGCTGATGCAGTTGCGCGCGCTGGGGCAGAATCTGCGCTGGCTTTTCAAGCCGCACAGAATATAAAAAAAACGGGGAACGAATTCCCCGTCGGCGCCGCAAAAAAAGCCCGGTTTTTAAACCGAGCCTTTGTAAATCAAGACACACCGACGAGTTCATTTGATTTAACGATTTTTATGGCGCCAACATGTCGTCCCGCTCTTTGAGCAAACCGGAAGTATGCGCCTGCGTCCGCCAAATATTTCCCGTGCTGACGGTTCCATTGGTGGGGTCGTAATTAATATATACCATCGTTGCCACATAGCCGTATGTGTTCCATGCGTCCTTATCGGGTCCGACGCCATACATGCACCAATCGCCCTCATATCTCTTCAAGGCATTCCATCTTGTGCTGCCGGGCGAAGCCGCAAGGTGCTCCCTCATGTTGTAATAAACATAGCGAAAGCCCGCTATGGGAAATCCGGGGTTGTAATCAAGAAAAGGATCAAGCGGCAGGGACGTAATATAAGCCTTGGGAGTAGTCAGAAAACTCGGCATGCGCGAATGGAATGTCGCGTCATATACCCCCCAGACATGACCGCTATTAACATCTGCCATCGGCGGATAACTGTTATAATCAACTCCGTAGGCTTCCAACGCGGTGGCACAGGAACGCACATCCGTGCGTCCGCGCGAAACTTTTGAGCGCACCTGCGCCTCTAAAAAGTTAGGCACGGCGATGGCGGCAAGGATGGCGATAATCGCCACGACAATCAAAAGTTCAATCAAGGTAAACCCTTTTTTCATTGATATTCACCTCCTTTTAACCAGTCTTTTAAAAAAATTGGAGAAAACGGAAGTAAAATGTATCAGAGTATTTGCTCAAAGCAAGAAGAAAATTTACCGCGCAACCGCCTAAACCTGATATAAAAAAAGCCCGGAGAAGATTCCGGGCTTGAAGCTAAACCGATTTTTAATTTTTATGTTTTTTTAAACTTATCCGATGTGAACTGCGTGCGGATAATGTTCCCGATGCTGATGGTGCCATTAGTCGGGTCATAGTTGGTATAAACTCCGTCCTCGCCGGTCGGAGGCGAACCAGACCAGTTGCCTGCCCGGTCCGGACCCCATGAATATAGCAACCAAGAGCCGGCGCGGTTATGATAGTAATTTTGGAACGTGGCATTAGTGGGATAGCAATCCAGATATTGTTTGTAGTTATAATAAGTATAGCGTCTGTAAATATTTGGATAAGCAATCTGCGCTGTTTCCAAAACCATGAACGGGTCATACATAAGCGATGTGATATTAGGCATTAGGCGTTGTCAGATAGGATGATATGCGCGAATGAAATATCGGTTCTGCCGGCAGCGGATCCCACGCTTGGGTTGGAACGCGGTCTCCCATTGGGGGGAAACCGTTATTATCTGTGGCATAAGCCTCCAGAGCGGTGGCGAGACTTCTCATGTCCGCCCTTGCGCGCGAAACTTTTGAGCGCACCTGCGCCTCTAAAAAGTTAGGCACGGCGATGGCGGCAAGGATGGCGATAATCGCCACGACAATCAGAAGTTCAATCAAGGTAAACCCTTTTTTCTTCATAAAAACAATCACCTCCTTCAAAAAATAATTAAAACGTTAACAACAATTAAATGTATTATCAAATATTCAAGAATGCCGATGCAACAAAAATTTGATTTTCGTTGAAATGCTGTCGGCGGGTAGGGTATCATTTTTCGTTAAATAGCGATTGATTTAAAAAGACGCGGACGGCTTGAAAATATGGTTATAATATATTCCAACCATATGGGCTCGGATTTCAGCATCACGCCGACTGGGAGTATTCTTTATAATTTCGAAAAACTTTCCCCTAAGCCGGTGGGCGAGTTTTTCCTGACTGCGCACTCTGCGGATAAGCCGGATGATGCTATTCCCGTTCGCGTGCGTCATATGCGCCTGCAGGGAGACGAAATTTTTTTTGTGGCGGAATCTCCCGTTTTTTCCATTGACGGACGCATCATCTACATCTCGGACGCGCCGCATATTCAAACACGTCTTAACATTGTGAGCCGGGGGGTATCGGGGGCATACCGTCTTTCCGTTCATTTCAAGACGTCGCTCAATGGCGAACCGCGTTTTATGATTCCAGGCATATTTTACAAAAACAATCGTCCGGAGGGTTGCCTGCGCCGTTATCCCGCGTTTTCCTCCAATCCGCCGGGAGCGTCCGATCCCTTTTTGAGCCCTTACTGGGCATTCCGCGCCGACCGCGCCGCCGAACCGGCGGTTTTTATCTGGGACGATAATTTTTATTATTCCCTCTCCATGCAGCCCTATTTTGCCAAAGGGTTGAGCGGACTTTTTTTTCGCAGCAGCGGAGACGCAATTGAACTGGGGTTGAACTACCCTTACGTTGAAGAGCCGATGAAATACTCCTTTTGCCACGAGACCGGCACGGCGCCGGAGCACACCTTTTTCCATCTGAAACGAGGAGAGGAGTTTTCCATCACATTTGATTTCCGCGCTGGAAAGCGAGACCTGCACAGCTACGCCTCGTCTCTTCGATTCATTTATGAGCGCGACCGCAAAAACTTAAGCACCTTTCCATGGATGGGCGCGGATGCGGCGCGCGCGCTGGCGGCATCGGGGCTTTATCGCTGGCATTTTGACGACGCCGAGGGCTGCCTTTGGGAAACGGCGGCGTTCGATAAATACTTCGGCAGGCGCGACAAATATTACGATAGAATGTCCATGCACACCGCCTGGTCGAGCGGCGCGCCGACGGCTATGGCGCTGCTCTGGCAGGGACGCGTTGAGAAAAACGATAATTATGTTTATGCGGGCGTAAAGGTTTTGGACAAGGTGGCAAGCGGCATCGCCCCTTGCGGAACTTTTTATTCCTGCTGGTCAAGCGGCAAGGGTTGGACAGGAGGATGGAACCCATCCGATAAATGGACGCAGGCGCGGGTTTGCGCCGAGGCGACGCTTTTTTTGCTGCGCGCCTTGCGGCTCGAATGTAAATATGGGCAGGCGCACCCCAACTGGCTCGCTGCGGCAAAAAAGAGTCTTGATTTCGCCGTCTCCATTCAACGGGCTGATGGAAATTTTGGAGCGTTTTATGACGCCGAAACCGGCGCGGTTGCCGGCTGGGAGGGAAGCGGCGGGCTTTTATGGATTGCCGCCTTGCTCGCCGGTTATTCCTTCGGCGGGGAAAAACGCTATCGCGATGCGGCGCTGCGCGCGGGCGAATATTACAGCCGTTTCATCGAGGATGAATTTTTATACGGAGCGCCGGGAAATGTCCACCTGACGCCTTCTTCCGAAGACGGCGCAAACGCCCTCGTCAGCTATCTGATGCTCGCCGAAATGGCGCGGGAGGAGCGCTGGTTCGCGCTGGCTCAAAAAGCGGCGGACTGGCTTTTGACTTTTCGCTTTTCCTATAATTCGCGCATGCCGCATCACACTATCCTTTCCACGTATCATTTCCACACAAAAGGCGGGGACATCGCATCGCCCGCCCATCAGCATCTGCAATTTTCCGGACTCGGCTGCCATCCTGAACTCATGCGGCTCGGGCGTTATCTGGAAGATAGTTATTACACAGAAAGAGCGCGGGAGCATCTTGAATTCTGCCATCAGTTCATCGCGCGGGAGGAGGGCGATTTCGGGGCGCGCAGAGGCATGGTTCCCGAACAGTTTTATCATACGGACTGGCGCCAGCCCAAAGGACACGTCCTCGCGCTCTCGCACGCTTGGTGCGCGGGTTTGATTCTTTATGCCAATCTCTGGGAGAAAGAGCATCTGGGCGAGAGCACGCTTCGGCTCAATCAGTTGGGGCAATCGCCAAACGATAATGGCGGCGCCTATCCTGTTTCTACCATCACCACCGAGGAGCTTCCCATGACCGAGCGCGACACGCTCTTCGATGGGTGAATCAACGTTAAAAAATTTTTAGCCGAAATTTTTTTAGCTCGGGCTATCCCGATAATTCGCACAAACTCAAATGTTTGCGGCGGCAATTTTATTCTCAATTGCCTCGCCGCTATGTTCATTTTGACTTAGAATGGCTCTTGTTTTTTATCTCTTTTTTTTGTTTTTTTTGAGTCCGTTTTCTTTTTTTTCTTGCATGACATCCTCTAAAAATTCCAGTTTTTTTATTAAATCATATAGGAGGGGCTTATGAAAAGAATTTGCGAGTTGGTTGTCTCTTTGGTTTTTCTGGCAATGGCTGTCTCTATGGTTTTTGCCGCTCCGGTTGAAGGCGATAAACCCGAAGCGGGCGATTCGGCGCAGGGGAAAGCCGTAAACTCCAGAACTGTGGTCGGCAATTGTTACCCGACCCGCCTTAACACTCAGCGCTTCACATACTTTAATAACTTAAAGACGATGAAGCCTTGGAGAAAGGATATGAAAGGACGGGTGACCGGAACAAAACTTGAGCCGAACGAAATGCGCATCACATTCATGGGCTCGGCAAATCCGCAGGCGCGCAGGGCGCAAAATGAGATGAGCATTTTTGTTGAGGTGGGTTGGGATAATGTTAAACAACAGCCGCTGGATCAATTCATCTTCGATTGCGGGCTCGGCGTTACTGCCAATTATCAAGCTTGCGGCGTTGGTTTTAGCAGGATGGATAAAATTTTCTTGAATCATCTGCATGCGGATCATTTTAACGACTTGATTCAGGTTTATTGCTTCGGTCCTTCCGGGGATCGAAAGTCGCCCCAATATGTATGGGGTCCGAGCCCTTCCGGCGTCCCGAACCCGGGCATGAATCCGCTTCTTGATCCGAGCAAATTCGTGCAGAATCTTTACGCCGATACGCCCGCTTTTTATAACGACGGGCTGACGGCTTTCTGCCAATATTTGCGTGAAATGTCCCGCTGGCACACAGAAAGTTTCGCTTTCCAAAATACGGCATATATGAGCTATCCATTCCCCAATGATATTCAAACGCTATGGGGGCTGCCGTCCCTGCCCGTGCCAGTTTCGGACGATCCCCCGCAGGATGCTTATGCCCTTATCCCCATTGAATTGGATTGGACAAAAACGGGTCTTGATGCGGATGGAAAACCCACCGGCGACAACATCGCATATAATAATGCGGCGACAGGGGCAAAGGTCATGCATTACCCAGTCATTCACGCCCGCAAAGGTTCGCTTGGATACAAACTCGAATGGACGCCGCCGGGAGCATCCAAACCTCTGACGATGGTTTACTCAAGCGACACCAAACCGGAAACAAACAGCATCAACCATGCTATCAACAAAGACGAAAATGGCGTGGCTCGGGGCGTGGATATCTTCATTCATGAGATGGTTCCGCCCGCGGAAATCTGGGCGATGTTGAATCAGGGACTTTCCAAGCCCGGCAACGCAAATGACCCCGTTTGGCAAGCCACCGTTCGGGCTTCCACAAACGTTCAGAATAGTTCTCACACCCCGCAAGGCGCGTTTGGGTATATGCTTAGCCAGATTTATCCCCGACCGCGGCTTACGGTCGCCACTCATTTCCCGACATCCGACGACACGGTGGCATGCGCTCTGAAAAGCGTCAGGGCGCATTGCCCGGACATCAGAAAGCAAGGCGATAAAATCATCTGGTCATTTGACCTAATGGTGTTGCGGGTTTTCCCGGATAGAATTCTGCAGCGCCGCGCTGTTGTCAACGATTTCACATACAATCCGCCAACGCCCAACATCCACCAAGACCTCTATCCTGCCAAATACCATACCAATACAGGCAGCGGGGATGCTTACATCCAGCTCGAGTTGCAGGATCAAATCCTCTCCACAGAGGAGGGCGGTGCCAACGGCGCGCCGACATACCGCAAAGACGGGTATTGATGCCCATCTCTGATACGGATGGCTGTAAAGGCTAATCGAAAACCACACAATCACAGGCGAGCGCAAACAACGCGCCCGCCTGTTTTTTATCTTGGATGTGTATGTTTTTCGCGGGCTGCCTCTCCCGATTGCTCGAATAACTATGGGCGCTCTGGTCAATAGATACGCCGCAAGCGGAATGTTTATTGACAATGAATATACCTTTCTCCCACGTTATTTATTATTCATTGTTCGTTTTCCGTTATCTATAATATGAAATTTTCTTCCAAACAAGTCATTATTGACACAGTGACGTTTCAAAAGCCGGCGCGGCTGGCAAGGGATTTATGGGTTCTCCCCGGCGCTGGGAAAAAATTCGCAAGCGCTCTGCGCCGCCTTCAGGAACAGTTCCCCTCTGACTTTGCGGGCGATGGTTTTCAAGACTTAATGGGGGGATTGCGGCTTTTTGAAGCAGGGAGTTTCACCGACCCTTGGGGCTGCGGCTGGGAAAACCAGACGCCGGGCATTTTGGGGCAGGTGAGGCATTTCCCGCTGAATGACTGGGACAATCTGAAAAACTATAAAGCCCCGCTGCACTTAATCGGCGAGGGGTTTGAGCGCGTCCGCCAGACGCTTGCCGCCACGCGGGATAAATTCCACCTTGGCATCATTCCCTCGCTTTTCCATCGAATGTGCTGGCTGCGGGAGCCCTCTCTCATCTTCACAGATTTTTACACCAATCCTGCTGAGCTGATGGCGTTGCGGGACATTGTCCACGACTTCAATATGCGCCATTTGAAAGAGCTGCTAAAATATGACCATGAGTGTGTGTTCATCGGCGACGACTGGGGGACGCAAACGCAGCTCTTTATCCGCCCGGAGATGTGGCGCGAGTTTTTCAAGCCGTGTTATGCGGAATATTTCCGTCTGGGGCGGGAGGCGGGCAAACTGGTTTTTTTCCACAGCGACGGCAATATTATCGAAATCATCGAGGACTTGATTGAGATAGGCGTTCATGCGCTCAATTGTCAGGTTGCCTGCATGGGGGTTGAGGAACTGGGGCGTCGGTTTGCGGGTCGTCTTTGTTTCTGGGGCGAGCTGGACAGGCAGCATTTATTGCCGATGGGAACGCCGGAGGAAATTCTGGCGGCGGCTCGGAAGAATCTCGCCCATCTTTCAACACCGGACGGCGGTTACATCATGCAGGCGGAAATCAATGCGGACGTGCCTCCGGAAAATCTCGAAGCGGTATTTCGAGCATATCAATTATAACAAAGCCCTGCGGTGTAAAGGCAAAAAAACCTTGCAATCCAGACGGCGCTCTTTTTGAATCCGTTTTAATATTTGAGATTGAAACACAAAGGAGTTTTTTTATGAAAGGCGTTATTCTTGCCGCCGGCGAGGGAACGCGCATGCGTCCCATCACTTACACCACGCCCAAGCCGCTCATTCCTATTTTGGGCAAACCGATTATTCAATACAACTTTGATATTCTAAAAGGGCATGTGGATGAAATCGTTGTTGTGGTGGGTCATCTCAAGGAAAAAATTATCGAGTATTTCGGCGATTCTTACGAGGGCATAAAACTGACTTATGTGGTGCAGAAACAGATTCGCGGCACGGCGGACGCCGTTCGCGAGGTGCGCGATTTTATCCCGGGCAGATTCATCCTGCTCATGGGAGACAGCATCTATGACCGAGTTGACCTTGAGGCGTGCCTGAAATATGACCTTTCCATTTTGGCAATGGAAGTGGCGGAACCGCAAAAGTTCGGCATCTTCCGCCTGAAGGGCGACTTGATGGTGGAGCTGGTGGAAAAGCCGAAGGAATATATCTCCAATCTGGCGAATGCGGCGCTTTATGTTCTGGACTCGGAAATTTTTTCGGAGATTGATAAACTGCAGCCTTCGCCGCGAGGCGAATATGAGCTGACGGATGCCCTGACATCGTTGGCGCAACGCCGTCCGATTCATTGCGTGAAATCTACCGGCTACTGGATTCCCATCGGCTATCCCGAAGACATCCAGAAAACGGAACAGATTTTGAAGCAGCATAACTTTTAGGTTTTTGTTTTGTTGTCATGATAAAAAAACTTCTTCTCATCTTTTCGCTTTTGGGGCTCGCGGCGGCGGGTGCATATGCATGGCGCCAGATGCCCAAGCAGGACCCTTATGCCGGCATCCTAAAAGAAAAGGCTATGCGCAGCGAGTTTGTGTTATCCATTGAAGAAGTCGGCGTCATTCGGGCGCAAAAGATGGTGCAGATTTATACCCCATTCGGCGGCAAGATTACTAAAATTCTTGACGACGGCTCCACAGTGACAAAGGGGCAGACGGTGGTATGGCTGGATACGGAGGATGTGGAAAAAAGGCTGGATGAACAGATAACGAATCTCAAATCCACAAAAAACGAACTCGAGCGGCAGATAGAGCAGCTGCTTAAAGGTCTGCGCAGCAATTCCCTGCGCGTGGAATCTTCCGCCGCCGAGCTCGAGTTTTCACGGCTCAAACTCTTCGAAGTCAACCGCAAGCTGGAGACTATTGACCTGCTTGTGGAGCAGAGCATTGTAGCAAAAGCCGACGCTCAGGCGCAGGAGCTAAAAGTTCAAAGCGAAAAATACAATGCCCTCAATTCAGACCTGACGTTTCAAAAAGACATCAAGGACAAAGAAGATGACGAGATGGCTCAGGAATCGGAACTGGGGCGGATCAAGCTGCGAAGTCTGAAGGCGAAAAAAAATATCGAGGACGCCCAGAAGAAAATTTCGCAGGCGGAGATAAAGGCGCCGACCGACGGGCTTTTGATTTTGACAGAGCGGTGGGACTGGCAACGTTCGCGAAACGTCAAGCCTCAAGCAGGAGATCAGGTCTGGGATAATCAGAGCCTTGGAGAAATCCCCGACCTTTCATCCATGAGTATTGTTTCGCAGGTGAGCGAGGAGGATATTTCAAAAGTGAGCGTGGGGCAGGAAGCAAAAATCACGCTGGATGCCATAAAAGATATTGACTTCAGGGCAAAGGTCTCGCAGCTGGGCATGGCTGCCATCGCCCGGATCAATTCCCCTGCCGCCGCCAGTCTTAAGCAAACAACAGAGGATACAGGTCAAAAGGTGTTTGAACTCAATTTGGCTCTGGAGCGCGCCGACCCGCGCCTGCGTCCCGGCATGACAGCCAATGTCTCCATTATCCTTGAAACGATTCCAAACGCCCTGACGCTGCCTATCTCGTGCGTGTTCCGCAGAGAGGGGCGTCCCGTTGTTTATTTGGCGACGCCCAAAGGATACCGAATGCAGCCTGTGACGCTCGGGCGGAGCAACAGGGACAGGGTGGAGATTTTGGACGGGTTGAATGAGGGGGATGAGGTTTTCAAAAAGGACTTCGGACAATCGGAGGGGTAATCGCCTCGATATGATAACCGGCGCTATGCCGTTATGAGGAAGGTGAAAATGGTACAGTTCAATAAAACAGGCAGACGGCTTCGATATCGTTTGCTCCGCGCCCAATACAACCTTGCGCCCTACCCGCAAAAGCGGGAAGATTGCGGAACAACATCAACTGTCATAAGCCACCTTCAATCCCTTCATGAAAAAACGGAAAAGGAACTTTCCGCAATGAAGGAGCGCCTCCTGCGCGCTCATGCGGACATGGATAACCTGCGCAAACGCACGGCAAAAGATAAAGAAGATATCCGCAATTTTGCGAACGAAAATCTCATCTGCGCCCTTCTGCCCATTCTGGATAATTTTGACCATGCCTGGAAAGCCGCCGAGATGGCGCCCGATTTCCAACAGTTCCGCCAAGGAATCTATCTCATTTATCAACAATTGATGAAGGTGCTTACCGAGACGGGACTGGATACCATCGAAGCGCTCGGGCAGCCCTTTGACCCGAAATTTCACGAGGCTGTTTCCACCGACAAAAAGGAGAACACGCCGGACAATCAAATCACAGACATCATACGCAAAGGTTACATTTTCAAAAAACGCGTAATCCGTCCGACGCTTGTGCGCGTGAATAAAATTGCCGAAAAGGCGCAGGGGTCTCACCCGAACGCCATTCGCCCGAACCCGCTGATTCAGGGCGAGCCATTGGCGCCCAACGATTGACTTTCCGCCTGAGGCGGACGCACCAAACGATGAAAAACCTTCGACCTTTTTATATTCCCGCCGCCATTTTTATTCTGGGTTTGGGGCTTCGCATTGCCTTTTACAGGCAATTTGCGGCAACCCCTTTTTATGGGCATCCCCTGCTGGACGAGCTCTATTATGACAAGATGGGACGGGCGGTTGCTTCGGGGACAATCATTCAGGACATGGCTTTTTTTATGGGTCCGCTCTATCCCTATCTTCTGGGTGTTCTTTACGCCCTTTTCGGACATAGCGCGGACATCTTCCGCATCGTTCAGATGGGAATGGGACTGGGGAGCTGCGGGCTGATTTACATTATCGGACGCCGCGCCTTTTTGCCAAAAACAGGACTGCTCGCCGCGTTCATCTACGCCGCCTACAAACCGGTTTTATTCCATGAACAAACTCTCTTAATGGAGACCTCTTTTAGTTTTTTCTTTCTCCTTTTCTGGTGGCTGCTTTTGGAAAAACGAAAAAGCGGCGGGGCGTATTGGATTGCCATCGGAGCGGCATTGGGGACGGCGGCGCTTTTTCGCGGAAATGTACTGTTTTTTTTCCCTTTTTTGGCGGCGCAGATTGCGTGGACGGGATGGGCAAAGAAACGTGAATCTTTTCAAAAAATAGCGCTTCTGGCGGCGGGGTCGCTGCTGGGCATCATGCCCGCCACAATCCATAACTTTTTGGCAGAGCGGGATTTTGTTCCGATTACCTCCAACGACGGCTTAAATTTTTATATCGGCAATAACGAAAAAGCGTCCGGTTTTTTCGAGCCGCCGCCGTATGCGATGGTGAACATGGGCGTTGACCCGCGCGGCGCCCGCTTCGCGGAGGAGATGCTCGGGCGCGCGCCGCTCAAATCTTCGGAGATATCGCGATTTTGGCGCAGACGCGCTCTTGAATGGATGAAGCGATATCCCTTTGATTTTTTAAAACTTCTCGGGCGCAAGATTTATTTTTTATGGGGCGGAGCGGAGCTGGATCAGATTTACAGCACAAAGGGCATGGCGACGCTGATGCCGGCGATGCGTTTGCCGCTTTTCAATTTTTTTATTCTGGGACCGTTTGCATTGCTGGGACTTTTTTTAGCGGCGCGCAATCCGGATGAGGAAAAAATTCTGTTGGCGCTCGGCGCGATTTCGTATATGCTTTCGCTTGTTCCTTTTTTTATCACAGACCGCTACCGGATTCCGGTGATTCCGCTGATGTGTCTTTTTGGGGCGTATGCGGCGCTTCATCTGTGGGACGCGGCAAAAGGACGGCGATGGCGGGAATGCGCCCTGCTGGCGGCGGCGATGGCGGCTTTATTTTTTCTTCTGAACAACAGGCGTCTTTTAGAGCGGCGTCAGGAGCAGGAGGTTTTTCATAATTCTCTCGGGCTTATTTATCAGGAGGAAGGTCGCCAAGATGATGCCATCAAGGAATTCAAAACGGCGCTCTCTTTCAGCCCGATGCCGCAGATTTTTTCCAATCTGGGCAACTCTTATTTCATGAAGCAGGATTTTACAACGGCGCTGGATTATTACAAAAAGGCGGCGGCAATGGATCCCCAGAACCCTACGCATCAATATCGAATAGGCAAGAGCTGTTACCTCCTGAACCGCTGGGATGAGGCGCTCCCCCATTTTGAAGACTTTCTGAAGAGAGAGCCTCGCCAGATACCGGAGGCGTGGAAAGAAATAGCTTGGCTTTATAATCAGGCGGGGAGGCGCGATAAAGCGCGGGAGGCGATGAAGATTTATCTGACGCTGCGTCCAAACGACGCCGATGCGCGGGAGGTTTTAAAAACGCATCTCGGCGGAGAGTGAGCGCAGGAGCGCGGCGCGGGCTCCCTTTAATTCATGCTGAGAAAGATGCCGCCTGCGGAATCGCTCCCGCCATCGCAGCGGATTTCAACCCGCAAAAGACAGGGCGCACCCGCCGGCGGGGCGTTCAGTTCAAGATGATAAACATTATTCCAATGGTCGGAGCCGCTCCAGCCCTTGTGATTATCTGTTGACACTGGCGCGCCGTTGAATATGAGCGAGACCGCGCCCGTTTCAACAGCATGCCTCCCGCTTTCAAACCTTACCAGAATTTCCATCTTTCCGCCGGATGAAACCAGCGGGGTCACATCAATTGTTATCGGCGTAAAGGAGACGCTGGAAAGTTGCCCGGGAGACCAGCCTCCCACTCGCACGCCCCGCAGGATTTTTTTGACATCAAGGACAAAGGCGCTCGCGCCTGAGCCGATGGAAACCCAATCGGTCTCGCCCTGCCAAACACCGTCGCGCGACGAAAATGTCGCCTGATACTCGCCGGCAAGGAGCGATAAAACATGGCGGACGGATTGATCCATCTTGACGCGGAGGAATCCATAGCGAGTGGCGCGCTCCCGCGGGCAGATAACCAGCTGCCCCGGCGCAAAGGATTCGCCCTCCGGAAAATTGAGAATGATATCCGCCTCCTCCACTCGCAAATCAAAATCGCGCGTCTGATAACTGGGCGTTGCCTCCAGCACAAACGGTTCGACTTCGCCTTTTGGCGCATTCGCCCCAGTAAGCCTCATGAACACGCGTCCGGGTTTGAGCACCGCCTCATAGCGTCCGCCTTCCTGAATGGAGCAGCCGCCGATGGCGCCGCTATCTTCTCCAAAAAAAGAACAGCCAAAACCCGGAGGCGCAGGCGCGCCATTCAATAATATCACCCCAGAGAGATTCACGTTGCCGGAAAGGTCAAAATTAACCTCGCGTTCCTGTCCCGCTTCAAGGTCCACCATGCGGGATTCAAAAACGCCGTCGCCGGAAACCCATATATAATGCGCTCCCGCGGGTAATCCCTCGAAGCGATACTTGCCATCCGCATCGGACTGGAAGTTTTTTTCCAGCCAGCCATCGGCATTGAGACGCTGCTCGGAGATAGCGATGTATGCGCCGGAAAGAGGCGCGGCATCCTTTCCGGAGATGGTTCCGTAGATGACGCCGCCCTGGATGAGGACAATCTCCACAGGCGCGGGGTCGGCATTATAAGGCACATCAATATCCACCGCCTGCGGCGTGCGGATGGTGTCCTTGCGCGCTTGAATGGTGTAGCGTCCCGGCGGCATGCCCTCGAAGGAAAATGCGCCGTCCTCCCCCGTGACCGCTGATGGAAATTTAAATGGGGCGTCAAGCGTCGGGAATCGCCCGAAACCTGCGCTGGGCGGAATGAATTCAATCAGCGCGCCCGATGCGAGTTCGCCCCCCGCTTTTTCCATGACCACGCTTCCGGATATGCGCCGTCCTCCGTCCATGGCAACGGAGATAACCAGCCCCTGCTGTCCCGCATCCAACCGAAAATCCGCAGAACTGCGCAAGTCAGTCGGATTGCCATCGGGATCTGTGACAGTCACCTCAACATGCCAGCTGCCGGATGATAAATCTGCAATGGCGGTCTGTCCGTTCTTCGTTTCCAGATGGGGAACCTGTTTCTCCGCATCAACATATAATTCATTGATGCTGGACTTGCAAAAAACCTTATAGGCGTAATACTCAACGGGCGTGCCGTCCAGTTTCCACGTGACAGATAGGATTACATTATTGGCGCGCTTGAGAATGAATGTTTGCAAGCCTTCCAGCATGTTGACATCCGTGCGGGTCTGCGGCTGATATTGGGGGTGGGAAACGGTCAGCGTTGCAACTGCTTGATTCTGAGGGATACCGCGTATGATAAACCGCCCCTCCGCGTTTGTATCCTGACTGGAAATGCGGCGTCCTGCAGCAAGATTAGCCTCCACATTCGCCCATTCCACCGGTTTTTTTTCCTCGTTCAGGACAAGCCCCTCGATCGACTCGCCGTCTGGGAGTGTGAAGTTTTCGTCTTTGAATTCCGCGCCGGACATAATTAATTTTTTCCGGACTTCGGAAGCCGCAAGGAACGAATCTGCCGGCGGGTCGGCATACATTTCCGTCATGCCCTGTCCGCGAAGACTAATGGTGTAAAAGCCTTCGGCATCCGCAAAAACAACGTCAGACACGGGCGGCGCGGCGTCGCGTATAAAAAATTTGACGGGGGCGAAAGGCGCCGGCGCACCGCGAGAATCCGTAACCCTTCCGGATATGATAGGCTGGACAAAAGGACGCGGCGTAGGCGTTGATTCGGCGTTGGTGGATGTTGCGCCGAAGATGTTGGGGTCTCCGGGCATCGGCTCAAAGGGATTCATCAGCATATTGGATAACCCGGCGGGTTCGCCGATTGCGGGCGGATGGGAGAGGTTCGCCTCTGCTTCGCCATCGGGGAGAAGCGGATTGGATGACGGCGCGGGGCGTCCGGACGTCGGGCGCGCGCCGGAGGCATCGCCGGAAACGGACGTTCCATCCCCAGGCGGCGTCCCATCCGGACTTGTTCTGCCAAAATCTGCCCATTCCGAAGGCGGCTGCTTGCGCCATTTGACCCGCGGATTAAAATAATGAATCGTCAGAGCAAGGATGGCGGCAGAAAAAACAAAAGTAAAAATCAAAACGAGGTTTTTATTGTTCGGAATCATAACCGCATTTTTACCGTAGGCGTTTTTCCCGAGTCAAGCGGTGAAATTTTAGATTAAGATGGGAAAGAAAAAACCCGGCGGGACGCGCCCGTCGGGTGAAGGATTTTGTTTTTTTGGGGCTTGCGAGTTTACAGACGCTCTTGACCGGAGAGTTCGTCCTTGATTTCGTAAGATGATTCAGACGGCTCGTCCGGGATTTTGGTGTCTATATCGCTCTTGATTTCGTTGATGCTGCGCGTGAGCGCCTCCTCGTATGCCGCCAGGACCTTGCGTTCGATCATGCCGCGGGTATCGTTATTGAGGGGATGGGCGATGTCGCGAAATGTGCCGTCGCTCATTTTGCGGCTGGGCATCGCCACAAAGAGACCCTTTTTTCCCTTGATGATCTTGAGGTCGCTGACAATAAAACAGTCGTTCAGCGTAATGGTTGCAAACGCTTTTAGTTTTTCGTCCTCTTTGCTAAAAGGACGCACTTTGACCTCGGTTACTTCCAATTCTGCCATGGTTACGTCACCACCTTCCTTATGTTGTGCGCCTCGCGGATGGGTCCGCGTTGATAAAAACCGCGCCCGTTTGCTCCGGGCGGGTAATGGCCAAAAACGGGTGGCGGCTCCTCAAGCTCGCGGCGAGCGGCGCTAAATCCGCTTCCGGCGGGGCAAACCCGCACACCGCCGAACCGCTGCCTGTCATGAGCGCCGCCGAACATCCTCCTTTCAGTAGTTCTTTTTTGATGTCGCTCAAAATCGGATACTTTTTAAATATCACTCCTTCAAATCTATTATATAACATCTGCCAAAGTTCATCAACTTTATCCCCGCATAAAACATACGCCCAATTCGCCGCGCTGGGTTCTTTTGGCTCGCTGCCCATGCTCAGCGCCTCATAAGCCTCTTTGGTGGAAACGCCGAAGCCCGGGTGGATAATTAACGCCTGAAAATCCAGACGGCGGTTTATGGGTGTAAGTATCTCTCCCCTGCCCGATGCCCGCGCCGTCCCGCCCATAAGGCAAAAAGGCACATCCATCCCAACCTGCCTTGCCGCCCGGCAAAGTTCTTCTTTTGACAAGGCAAGATGGAACATTCTATCAAGCGCCAAAATCGTCGCAGCGGCGTCGGCGCTTCCCCCGCCCAGACCCGCGCCGTGCGGTATCCGCTTTTCCAGATGGATGCGGACGCCTCCGAGCGCTCCCCGGCGCAGATTGCTCACCGCGTCATAAGCCTTTGCGATAAGATTCTCCGCGCCGACGGGGATGGTTGGGTCGCTGACGCTCAAAATGCAGCCGCTATCCGATTGTTCAAAGAACAGCTCATCGCACAACCCGACCGTTTGAAAAAGCGTGTCGAGTTCGTGATACCCATCCGGACGTTTGTAAAGGACATCCAGATAAAGGTTAATTTTTGCTCGCGCCAGAATTCTCACAATTAAATGGAGATGAAAACGCCGCCGCCGCGCCAATGTCAAGAGTAAATAACCCCGCCGCCGCCTTTAGAACTTTGGGATGCTCTCTTTTTCTTTTTTCTTTTCTTTGCGCATTGGATAGACGCCGGTCTTTTTTAATCAAGTTCGTCTTTATCCTTTTCTGAGCTTACGTAATCGCATGCTGTCTGAAAGAGAAAATCATACGCCTCTTCAATTTCATCGCTCGTCTTTAAAAAAAACTTCGAGGCGGATTTTTTAATTCCGATATCCTGCGCATCTGACATGGCTTCCAAATCGGCGCTCAGGAAAATAAACTGCCATCCATCCTTGTCCGAGTGTTTCTTAATCATCTTCTCAATCTGTTTCTTTGAAAACTTATGACTCGCATTTTCCTGTCCATCGGTTATGATGACAAAAATGACCTTTGCCGGTCGGTCGCCTTCTTTAAGTTCGCTAATGCAATTTTCAAGGTCATTGATTCCGTAACCTATCGCATCGTACAGCGGTGTCGTCGCTCTGGGGATATAAGTCTCCCGAGTCAGCGGCGGCACAAATGCGATGGGGACGAACCTTTGCAAAATCTCATAGGGATCTTGAGAGTCAAACTGAACAAGCGTAAATGTGACAATCCCAGGCAATTCCTTGCTCTTTTCGAGATAGGAATTGAATCCGCCGATAGTATCATCGCGGATGTCTTCCATCGAACCGGTCCTGTCAAGAATCACCGTAATGTGCGTGTAGTTCTGCTTCATAAGACACCTCCTTGTCTGCCAGTAACCGGCGGCGGGAAAATAGAGAATCGCCGCAGACTTCCCGTTTCCTCGACCAACCCGTTCGGCATCTATTAAATGGGATATGATAGGGAGAAAAGTTCTCCCAATAATCGGCTTTTTTGATTTCGTTCGGGGGCTAAACTTACAAAAATGTTATAAAATATTTTGCATCCGTTTGGGAACTTGCCCCCTGATTCTTATCTATTAGCTTAGCAACTTACTAAATTATATATTAATATGGTTTCGTTTAATAACAATTATGTTATTAGAATTAAATACGGGCGCCGAGCCTCGTCAAGAAAAAAAATGCTCCCATGATAAAAAATATAACGGGCTTGACTCCGCCAACTTGGTCGGAAGAAATATAATACATCCATGGGAAAAAATTTTATCGTAAAGAAAGGGGGAACTCCGTTGCGTTTTGAATTTGGCACTGCCTCGCGCATTATTTTCGGCGCGGGCTCGATGAGCGAGGCTGCGCCTCTGGCTGCGGAAATGGGACGCCGCGTTTTTCTGGTCACCGGAAAATCTAGCGAACGCGCCGAGCCGCTATTTGAAAATCTGCGAGCGGCTGGTCTTGCCATAACGCATTTCAATGCGATAGGGGAGCCGACGATTTCACTTGCTCAGGAGGGCATCGGCACAGCGCGGGATGCGGGATGCGACATCGTTATCGGCATAGGCGGCGGGAGCGTTTTGGACACCGGCAAAGCCATCGCCGCGCTCCTTGCCAACGATGGCGATGCGATGGATTATCTGGAAGTGATTGGACGCGGGCGCATCCTTGCCAATCCGTCCGCGCCTTTCATCGCCATCCCGACCACAGCAGGCACAGGCGCGGAGGTCACGCGCAATGCGGTTTTCTCCTCTAGCGAACATCGCATCAAAATAAGCATGCGCAGCCCGTTAATGCTGCCGCGATTGGCGATTGTGGATCCGCTGCTCACGCATTCGATGCCGCCAGACCTCACGGCGCACACGGGTTTGGACGCGCTGACGCAATTGCTGGAGGCATTTGTTTCCATAAAGGCAAACCCGATGACGGACGGCGTCTGCCGCGAGGGGCTAACACGCGCGGGGCGAGCGCTGCGTCGTGCGTATGAGGACGGGCGCGACGCCGCCGCCCGCGAGGACATGGCGTTGGCGAGTCTTTTTAGCGGGATGGCGCTTGCCAATGCGGGGCTGGGGGCGGTTCATGGTTTTGCCGCCGTTCTGGGCGGGATGTATCATACGCCGCACGGCGCGGTCTGCGCGAGCCTTTTGCCCGATGCCATGGAGGCGAACATCCGCGCCTTGCGCGAACGCGCGCCGCAATCGCCCGCGCTTGTCCGCTATGAAGAAGCGGCGCGCTTGCTCACCGGCTCGGCAACCGCCTCCGCCGAATATGGCATCCTCTGGGTGAAAAAACTTTGCGGCGATTTGAAAATTGAGCCGGTTTCTGCTTATGGCATCCGCGCCGAGGAAATCCCGGACATCGTCCGCAAGGCTCGCGCCTCCAGCAGTATGAAGGGTAATCCGATAGCGCTCACGGATGAGGAGATTGAGAGCATCATTAGAACCTATTAGGGTCGCGCAATTATTTTTTTGTAGTTCAAGCCTTCCGCGCGGTCGTATTCCGCACGTCTGCCTTTGACTCTTTTCGCAAGTCCCAGATATCGCAGAGCCTTGCGCAGGATTTCATGCGGTTTTCTTTATTTATGTATTTTTTCTATCGCCTCTAAGGTCTCCTTTGCCAGACCGGAAATCGCCAGACGTCCGCGGCAGGCGATGGAACTTTCCAGTGTGTCATTCAGCGGCTTGCTCCATTTGTAGGGAATTTTTTTTGCGCCGATAATAACGCCCGCGATGGAGCCGACAGTCGCGCCGTTGCAATCGGTATCAAAGCAAACCTGAACGGCGCGGCAGATGGAGCGTTCAAAATCGCCTTCGCCCCACAAAAGCCCGATGGCAACCGCCATGGCATTGCTGATGACGTGGCACCAATCGTAGGCTCGTTTTTCATCCCACAGGCGATGAAGCCGTTCAGAGGCTTCGTCATAAGAGACGTTTTCTTCGCGCCATTTCAAGACTTGGCTAATTGCGTCGCGCAGGCGGCTTTGGGCGGGAATCTGCGCCAGTCCCGCGCGAATGATAAACGGTATATCGCTTGCAGCAAATGCGGATGAAATCATAGCGGCGACCCACATTGAGCCGTAGATGCCGTTTTTGACGTGGGAGATGCAGGCGTCGCGCCATGCGAATTCGGCGGCGCGTTCCGGCTGTGCGGGCGCGACATACCCATAAAGGTCGGCGCGAATCTGCGCCCCGATCCACTCGCGCCAAGGATTGCGGAAAACGGCTGACTGCGGCGGCGGGACGTCCATGCAAAAATTGCGGAACGCCGCCCGCTCCGCTGTCCAGAGGCGCAAAGGCGCAAAATTTTCAAGCCAAAATTTTGCAACATCTTCCGGCGAAAAATCCTGCCCGTGTTTTTTTATTATCTCCAACGCCGCCACTGTGTAATCCATATCGTCGTCATGCGGCATGATGCGGACGTTTTCGATAAACGGCTTTTCGTTATCAATTTCATATTTTTTACGTATGGGTTCCGCCGCTTTTTGGCTGAAATAATCGGCAAGGGGAAAGCGTTTGGTCTCTTTTAGATAGCCGTGCATTCGGCTTCGATGCCAGCCTTCGACCGGCTTGCCCAGCAGGCAGCCGCAAGCGCGCCCGAGCCATGCGCCCTCGATTTTATCCGCCAGCTCGGCGTCTGTGATTTTAAGCGGAGGAAGCGCGGGCGCCTCACCGCGCTGTCGGCGAATCTCCTCCAGACTTGACGGTTCGTTATAGGGAAAATTCTCGCGGATGGGCATCTGGATTGTGCGGTCGAGGAAGTCTTCCGCCTTGCGCTGGCGGGCGGGGTCGTTTAAATCGTGCGCGCATAATTGCCGGAATTCCCGCTCATGCAAATTCATGATTCTGCCTTCATCTTCGCATTGCTGCCATTCTATTTCGAGCGTTTGGCGCGTGATGTTAAAAAGAGGAAATTGGCTCATGTTGGTTTTGAACGCCTCCTTTATTTTTTATTGCGTTTTTGTTCCCGACGCTCAAGATACCCTTCAAGAAGTTTTTGTCCGGTTTTAATAGCGTCATCAATTTTTATCGTTGGTTTGGGATCTGTTATTGTTCCTTTCATCCCGACGAGCGAGGGAAGTTCAATATAACCATCCTTGTCCTTCGCAGTCTCGCCCAGATATTTTATGTCCTTCAATTTTGAACCGAGCTGTTCCGACACGGCAACCTTGAAGGAAAGGTCTATTTTTTCATCCAGCCCGATAAAGCCTTTTGTGCCGAGTTTTTGCTGCGTTCCTTGAACGGAAAGGTCATTGATGTTGATTTTTCCCGCGCCAATATCCGCATCCAAAACGCCTTTGAAAAAAGTTATATCTGAAAGTTCTTTGACTCCTGTGATATTGGCAAGGGAATCGAGAATTTGAATTCCGCTGAAGCGTCCGTCCTTGAGGTCGCCTTTGATTTTCCCCGCAAGTTTTTTTTCTAAGTTCGGCATTGTGATGCCTTCGCCGGAGACGTTCATGCCGCCGGAGATTGAGCCTGTGATTTTATCTTTGTATTCCGGGGCAAAGGTGTTGACAAAGGGTCCCATCGGCAAATCGCTGACGTTTGTTTCCGCTTCATATTTCCAGAGCGGGACGTTGAAGAACATGCGGAATTTTGAGAAGGTTTTCCCTCCATTGATTTTCATTTCCGCATTCGGGATATCGAGTTTGCTTTCCGACATGGTTATATCAGATTTGATATCGGAAAATAGAATCTGTTGAAAGGAAGCATTTTTAATATCCACAACCGCTTTGAGCGAAAGGTAATTTAGATTGAGGGGCGCCGGTTCTTCTGGGGCGGACGCGGGTGTCCGCGCGCCGGCGCGCCCCGGCGCTGCAGCCGATGAGCGGGCGGCTTTTTTGGGCGGCTCCTTTTTTTCAAAAAATGCAGGCGGCAGAAAATTGTCCAACGTTATCTTTTCGGATTTGAGATAAAGCGTTGAGGGCGCCGCGCTCTTTTCGTCCAAGATAAAATCGCCGGAGAGAGTTATGGTCTCCTCATCTTTTCCGGCGGCTGCGGTAATAAGCGAGACCTTGCCGATCTTGACAAACGGCGCAGCGTATTGGATATTGTTTCTGAAGCGCATATCGAGCGGCGGGATGAAATCTCCGCCATCCGCCTTGCTCACGAGTTTCAGATTCGAGGCGGATGCCGTTCCGTTCAGGGAGATGTTTTTGAACTGTTCGGAAAGGAGAAGATTCTGCTCCGCGTTCACCGTGAGCGATTCGAGGCGCGCCTCTACGAGATACGGGGCAAGCGCAAGTTTGAAAATATCTTCCTTCACATCCCGCGCGGATATTTTTACGTTGCCTTTTCCCTCTTTGGAATCAATTTTACCCTCCACATCCAAAACACCGGAAACCTTGCCGCCGGTTTTCAATTCGGCGTTCATGCGCCGGATGTCAAGGTCGCCCGCTGCGCTGCCGGAAAAATCAAGCGAGGCACTCGCTCCAAAATCGTTTATGTCATTCCCCATAATTGAGCACGCAAGGCTGGAAAGGGAAAATTCTCCGTTGACGTTGAATTGCTTGAATTGTTGGGAGAGAGCAACGGAAGCCTTTGCCGCGGCTTTACCGCTGCTGACGGAGACGTCCGGCATCGGGATAAAATCGGAAACCGTTTTGATGTCAAATTCTGAAACGTCCATCTGCAGCGCCGCCTCGCCTTTTTCGTTATCCACGCTGCCGGAAAATTTTGCATTCACGCGGGGCGCGCCCGCCTGCTCTAAAATGGCGGACATCTCGCGGATTTCAAGGCGGGGAAATTGAACGCCGACATCCACCCGGCTCGCGATGTTTGTGGCGGGGATGGATTTTTCCATAACCCTCGCGCTGAAGCCGGCGAGGTTGAAGTTGCCTTTTATGTCCGCTTGTAAAGGCGTATCCGGGCTTGCTTTTGCGGCAAATAAAATATTGATGTCGCCGCCGCCGGTCAGATTTCCGCCGTTGATTTTAACCTCTTCCATGGGCAAAAGCGCGGCAATGGCGGGGAGGTCGAATTTTTTTATTTCAAGGGCAAACGCGCCTGAGCCTTTTTCTGCATCCGCTTCGCCGGAAATTTTCACATTGGCGGAAACGGCGGATTTTTGGGATACGCCCGCTTCAAGATTTTTTAGTTTGAATTGGGCAAAATCATAAAGGGACATTTGCGTTTTTGCGGATATTTCCATTTCGGGAAAATCGTTGCCCATGACGGCGCCTTCGCCAAGATTCAGCCGCGTCTCGCCGGAAAGCTCGATGACGAGTCCGTTATTTTCGAACACAAAATTCATATCCGAATTCACAAGCGCGGCGGAAAGTCGCGTTTTTTCAGGAAGCGCAGCCAGCGCCAGATAGGGCAGGAGGTCAAGGTCTGATAGTTTGAATCGAAATGCAATGGGCGGCGCGGCAGGCGCGTCCGCATCAAGCATGGAAAGGTCGAGCACGAGCGGTTTTTCCAAATCGCCGGAAACAAATTCGCGCCCTTTTTGCGTTCCTTTGATGGACGCCTTTGCGATTGTGATTTTTTTTGCCGCTTTTTCGAACGATAGTTCGTTGGATGCAAAAAGGTTGATTTCGGGCGTTGGTGTTTTTGCATGTTCCGGCGCAAGGATGCTGAAATTGGATATGATAAGATTTCCGCTGACATCTATTTTATTGCCCATCTCAGCAATGACAATCCCGCCTTTGTAATCAATGTTCGTATTGAGAAAGTCCACATTGCCGGCGCGCGCGCCGATGAGATTGAGAAGATTTTTATCAATCCTGCTCAGCGCCATCTCAAATTTTCCGCCGCCAGATATCGCTTCATAAGCGCCCTGTATCGTTGCATTTAAAGCCTCGGCGCCCTTTCGGCTAAAAACAAAAGTGGCTGGGGCAAGCTCGAAAGATTTTTTTTCTTTTGCGAGGTTCAGCGCTACTTTTATTGAACTATCTTCCATCGGGACGCCATGGAACATTCCCGTAAAATTTTTTGCTCCAAAACTCGCGGATGTTTTGATGCTGGAAAAGTCTCGTGAAAAAAACAGCGGCGCTTCGAATGAGATGTTTGCGATTTTCATTTTTGTTTTAACCGCGGGTTCGCTCAACTCAAATTCCATATCGGCGCTGATTTTTGATTCTTTTTCGGGGCGAAGGTTTTCGATTTTTACAGAACGCGCCATCAAGCTCAATGCCGCTTTTTCCTTTTCCTGTTCATCCAGAGAGACAAGGCGCAGGACGCCGCCGCGCATATCGAAATTTTCCAGCGAAAAATCGGGCAAGTCGGCGGGCGGCTGGGGAGCGGACGGCTCGGCGGGCTTTTTTTCGGCGGTCTTTGGCGCGGCAGGTTTTCCCGCCGGTTGCTTTGGTATGATATCGTCAAGGCTCGTGGTTCCGTTATGGAAAACCAAGACGTTTATCTCCGGCTTGACCGCGCTGATTTCATGGATGACCGGCGCGTCCGAAAGAAACGAGAGGGCTCGGTATCGGACGCTGATTTCTTCCGCGGCAAAAAGAGGCGGCTCGCCGGGCTTTGCGGGGTTTGCGATTTTCATGCGGGAAAATTTGATGCTGGAAAACGGGCTGAATGAAATCCCTTCCGCTGAAATTTTTCTATTCAGATTTTTTTCGATTCTGGGAAAAACATGACGGCGGATAAAACCCGCCGAGCTGATGTATAAATATCCGCCGATGAGAAAGATGGCGCAGACAGCGCACAGGGCGATAAATATTTTCAAAATAATTTTCAACGGCGCTCTTTTTTTCGTTTCCTCTGCCATGTCTTAAACCTCCTATTCCTCCGCTTTGCCGATGTGGGAGATTAAATCCTCTACGGTTTTATCCGCCAGCCAACGGAAATAAGTCTTCTCAATATTTTTCAGGGCATTGACAATAGATACATCATTTTCCGATTCTTTGAAAAGCAAGTCTTCCGGCTTGCAACCGAGGGAGAGGATGTCGGCGGGTTTTGTCTTGTCCAGCGGCTTGGTGGGGATGAACTGCCCATCCACCGTTTCGGCGACAAAGCCGGAGTTTACGAGCAGCTTCAAGACTTTTTCCATTTCGGATGCGCGAATAGGCATACGGCGCAAAAGCCAGAAGAAATTCACGCCGCCGCCGCCTCGCTGAAAAAAATCGCCGATTATCATATAGACCAAAAAGATAAGGCGAGAGTCCATCGTGGTATATGCTCGCCGCTGGAAGGATTCCCGACGCAGACGCTCATAATTCTGCAAGAGAAAAGACATCTCGCAACCGAGAAAAACGATAAGCCATGTGAAATAGGTCCAGATGAGAAAGATGGGCACGGCGCCGGCGGATTTATATAGAACGGTTATCTTCGGGTTGGCAACATAATAGCCGAAACCGACCTTTGCCAGTTCCCAGACGAGACCCGCCGAAATGCCGCCGATAAGCGCGTATTTGATTTTGACCTTTGTATTGGGCAGGATGAAATACGCCAGCGTGAGCGCCATGCAGGACATCAGATAGGGAACCAGCAAAGTAAACATTCTGCCGAGAAAAAACACGCGGCGCGACATTTCTGCGGAAAGAAAAATCGAGGCGCCGATGAGGATGGGCGCGCAGACTAAAATTGCCGTGAATCGGGAAAATATCGCAACGATGTTCCTGTGGCGGCGCGCCTGCCAGATTTCATTGAAGGCTTTTTCCACATTCGAAAAAAGGAGCATGGCGGAAATCATGAGGCCCGCCACGCCGAAGAGACCGACAGCGGTGGCGTTCCGGCGAAAGACCTCAAAATATCCGCGTATGTTTGATTCGATATCCTGACCCGCTTGCGGGATGATGCGCGACTCGACGAATTCCACGACCTTGTCCTCCATATTGCCGACCCCGCCGAGCATGATAGGCACAAAAAGCGAAAGCACGGCGATGAGCGGGAAGATGGCAAGCAGCGTGGTGTATGTGAGCGATGCGGCTTTTTGGAGGCAGAAATCGCGCGTTACCTCCTTGTGCCAGAGGTAGAAAAATTCCGCCGTTTTGAAAATCCAGCGCACAGGCTTGGGCAGCGGTTTTTTATCATACTCAAAAAAGAAAGACTGCGCTTTGGAAACGGTTGACTTCACAATTGCATCTCCTTGCAAAATTATTTTACGGCGTCCGCGCCGCCTGCGCCGGATGACGCGTCCTGTTTTTGGAAGCGCAGTTTGAACACAGCCCACAGACCGGCGAGCATAATCTTTGAATTGAATGTAGATTTGCCGCTTCGCCGCTCCTCAAAAAGAATCGGAACCTCGGCGATGCGGACGCGGTTCTGGCGGCAGCGCCAGAGCGTTTCTTGCACGATGGCTGGTCCTTTTGAGTTAAGCGTCTCCGGTTTGAGCCCCTCGATAACAGCGCGCCGAAAAACGCGATAACCGGAGGTGCAGTCTTTCGTTTTTATGCCGAGCATAAGGCGGATGTATAGATTTGCCAGATGGGTAATCAGGGTGCGGATGGGCGACCTGCCGGTTTCCCCGCCGCCCGCAATCAACCTTGAACCGATGACCAAGTCGGCATGTTCCGCCGCTTTTAAAAGAGCAGGAATGAAGCGGGGTTGATGGGAGAAATCGGCGTCCATCTCCACGACAAAATCTGCGCCGCATTTGAGGGCGAAGGCGAACCCGACCACGCTTGCGGAGCCGCGCCCGCGTTCATTCTTTCGATGAATTAAATGGATGCGCGGGTTCTGCGCCGCCATCTCGCCCACTATGCGCCATGTGCCGTCTGGGGAATTATCGTCAATAACCACTATTTCTATATCGCTTCGGAGCGCGAGAATTTCTTCCATGAGAGGTTTGATATTTTCCGCCTCGTTATATGTGGGAAGCATCGCCAAAATCATCGGCTATTATCCTTATTTTTTTTGCGATTTTTCTTTTTTGCGGCGGCGCTTTTATAGCATTTTTCGCAAATCACAGTCACATGCGCGAGATCCGGTCTGCCCATAGCGTAGCCTTTGATGGGGTTGATGGACGCCCCGCAGGATTCGCATTTTGTTTTTTTTTCCATGCACTCATGGCAGAGCGCCACTTGGTTGGATAAAAGGACGTCGCGGTTCTTTTTACTGAAACGGATGAGCTGTCCGCATTCGCAACATTTGAGCCCGAACTTTATTCCATAATTTTTCGACACCCGTTTTTCATCCCATATAAGCCTGCGGTTTAAAAGATATTCCGGAGGGAGATTGTATCCTCGCTCGATGCTGAGCGCTTCCGCCTGTTGAAGCAGCCAGATAGCGAAGGATTTATCCGATTCCGCGTGGCTTATCATATTATGTCGGGAACTAAACTCATGAAACGTGTCAACAAATTCTGCGGAGGTTTCCATGTTAAGACCAAAAGAGCTCAAGATGCCGCGATCCAGAGTATCAATCAAGGTAAAGAAAACATGAATGGATCCCCCGCCCGGTTTTTGTTTGGCAAAAATCACACTCGCATGACCGGCATCTTCCTCAAAGGCTGTATATGCCTTGTAAAAATCCATCTTTTCAGTGGGGAGCAATGTTGCCAGTTCGCCATTGCGTTTTTTGCGCTCCAGCTTTTTGATGGATGCCTCAATGGCAAGGCGCAAGGCAGTGTTCGGAAATTCCGGCAGGGACTTGAGCATTAAAAGCGCGCTTTCATGATTTAACACGCCGAGGTTTTCTGCAACAAATCGCGCAATTTTTAAATCCGGCGAGCCCAGCTCCATAGAAAAGATAGGAAGATAGCTGACAGAGCCGGTCTTAAAAAGAAGGGCGAGCATGGCGATTTTTTCATCAGGAGAGACCTTGCCATATTCGCTTAGCCAGATGTGCCCAACCTCAATGGGGTCAATGCCGTCCCAGTAGCTTTCAAGGGATTTAATAACTTGTTCGGTTTGGTCGTTAGGAATTTTATCATTATCAGGAGCGCCGCCCTGAAGGAGCATCAGAAGCGCCGCGAAGCGCCCGCGCGCTTTCTCAGAGAGTCTGGGAGATTTGAGTATTTTTTGCACGGCTTTGACTGTTTTCGGTTGGGGCGAATTACTGAGGATAAGAATAATAAGACTCGCCAAATTATCATCCGTTTCAACAGCGAGCATATCAAGAAGCGCATCCTCGGAACCCTCAAATTTCTCGCTAATAGTTTGATTTAAATGGTAAACGGATTCCACGGGAAGATTTTTGTTCAAAAAACCTTTCAGTTTTTCGCGTAAGGCTTGGCGGTTTCGAAAGCGTTTCTCAAGGGTGTCATCTATGCGGGCGGTCATGAAAAATACTCCTCAAATCTTTTTTTGATTCAAATCCCAAATGGTCTTCAATCCCCGCAAAGTCAAGTTTGGATCGTGCTGCCATGAATGCTTGAGGCATCCAAGAATCGCCGAAGCGCCGCCGCCGGTTGCGATGAGTCCGGTTTCGTAACCGATCTCCGACCACAAACGCTCCGTCAGGCTATCCACCGCTCCGACCATCCCGTAAAAAATGCCCGATTCAAGGCTGGCAACGGTTGACCTGCCCGCCGCGGCTGCCGGTTTGCGGGGCGCGATGCGCGGGAGCCGCGCCGTTTTGAGGGCAAGGGCTTCGGCGGTTGTTTCAAGTCCGGCAAAGATGCAGCCGCCTGCATAAGCGCCCTCTTTATCCACCAGATCCAACGTCGCCGCTGTTCCAACGTCAAGGATGATGACCGGCGCGCCTATAATCAATTTGCCGCCGACCGCATTGGCAAGCCTGTCCATCCCGACCTCCGCCGGATTGATATAACGGTTTTCCATTCCGATAGGCGTTTGATGGGACATGACAAGGGGAAAGATTCCGAGAATCTTCTGGATACAACTCTTCCATTTTTCATTGAGCGGCGGAACAACGGAACCGATGATAGCACCGTTGATATCTTGTGCCGCCAGCCCGTTTAAGTCCATCAAGCCTTGCAGCGCAAATTCGCAATCATCCTCCGCCTTATTGCCATCAGAGGCAAAGCGCCGGCAAGCCCTGATAATCTCCCCATCAAAGACCGCTGCCGAAGTATTCGTATTGCCTATATTGATTGCGAGAATCATGAAATTAAATAAAACCCTTTTTCGCGTTATATCAAGGGATGCAAACCTTTTATCTTTATGCGCTTTTTGAGCAACGCGGTTCAATCATTTTTTGCGCCTATTGCGGCGCGCCAGATATTCTTGCAACGCTTCCCGCCAGTTTCGCAAAAGCGGCACGCCGATCCGGCAAAGACGCGGGGCATCCAGCAACGAATTGGCGGGGCGCTTTGCCGGCGTCGGATACTCGGATGAGGATACCGGCTCGATGGGGATGCCGCCCCGCCCGCTCATTTCCAAAGCCGTCTTTGCAAGCTCATACCATGTGCACTGCCCGCTGTTGGTTGTGTGGAAAACTCCCCATTCGGAAACGCCCGCGAGTTTTTCAAGGAGAATCGCAAGGTCAAACGTAAACGTGGGGCGCCCCGTCTGGTCGTTCACAACGCGCAGATGTTTTTTTTCATCGGCGGCGCGGAAAATTTTTTCTATAAAATTTGTCCCGGCTATCCCATGCGCGCCGATAAGCCAAGAAGTGCGGCAGATTTTGTGCCGTTCAACTAAGGAGCGGACGGCTTCTTCGCCGCGCCATTTTGATTCTCCGTAAACGCCGATGGGGCGGGGCTTGTCCGTCTCTATGTAGGGCGTCTTTTTTTTCCCGTCAAAAACATAATCCGTGCTGATGTAAATCATTTCCGCGCCAATCTCGCCGCATAACATGGCGACGTTTCTGGCGCCATCGGCATTGACCGCCATGCAAAGTTCGCGCTCGCTTTCCGCTTTGTCCACAGCAGTATATGCGGCGGTGTGAATGACTAAGTCGGGATTTATTTTAACGAGCGTCCGCCTGACCTGCTCCGGTTTTGTAATATCCATCGAGCGGATGGTGGAGGCGAAGACCTTGTGTCCGCATTTGCGCAGATACCGCGTTAGATCCGTGCCGAGCATTCCATCCGCGCCGGTAACGAGAATTGTTTTCATCATTTTCCTGTTGCTCATCAATATTAACGCTGGAATCATCGAACAAAATACGCGCAAACGTCTATAAAAATCATAGCCGCGGGTTTTTTAACTTGAATATAGCCGCACTTTATCCCACTTATCTCCTATGTTTTTATCAGCGTATTTTTAGAAGGATGAATAAAATGATTAAATCACTATTGCGTATTGTTGTCATCTTATTTTGTTTTTCCATTTTTTTGAATCCCGCTCGGGCGGAAGAAGGCAGCGATGCAAAACCGCTCGTCATGGTATATGTGAAACTTAAAGGACCTTCGGCGGGGCGGGTTTTTCTGAGGAGCGCCGAGAAACCGGAGCGGGAGCGGCTTGCCGCCGCGCACAAAAGGCTGGCGGAAATTGACCGTCAGCAGTCGGCGCTTAAGGCGCATCTTATCGAACATGGCGCAAAGGAGGTCTTCCGTTTTCGCCAGACTGCGAACGCAATTCAGATTTTGGCGCCCGCCGATAAGATTGCCGAGATTAGCGCCCTGCCGGAGGTTGAGCGCGTCGAGAGCGTCCCCAAATACACCCTCGACACATCAACCAGCGTTCCTTTTATCGGGGCGCCGAAGATTTGGGGCAACCCGACCAAACTTGACGGCAGCGGAATCCGCATCGGCATCATTGACACGGGCATTGATTACACGCACGCCAATTTCGGCGGCTCCGGCGACCCGGAGGATTTTGCTGGCAACGATCCAAAAATTATCGAGCCGGGTTCGTTCCCCACGCAAAAGGTTGTCGGCGGTTGGGATTTTGTGGGAAATGATTACGATGCCGATTCTTCCAATCCCGATTCTTACACACCCGTGCCTGACCCAGATCCGCTTGATTGCAATAGCCACGGCAGCCATGTGGCGGGCATTGCCGCAGGCATTGGAGTTACCGCCGATGGCAAGGCATACACGGGCGATTATAACAAGGAATTGAATTTCAATAATTTTTATATCGGTCCCGGTGTTGCGCCGCGCGCCACCCTTTATGCCCTCAAAGTTTTTGGATGCTCCGGCACCACCAAAGCTGTTGCTCCGGCGCTGGAATGGGCGGCGGACCCCAACGGGGACGGCAACACGAAAGACCGGTTGGATGTTTTGAATCTTTCTTTGGGTTCGTCTTTTGGTAACTGGACGGTTTTCGAAGCTGAGATTATTGAAACGTTAAGCGATCTCGGCACGATTATCGTAGGTTCTTCGGGCAATTCTGGAAACACCTTTTATATCACGGGCGGGGTGGGATCCGCCCCTCAATCCATCTCCGTCGCCAATTCTATTGATAACGGCATCACCCAGCAGGCGTTGGAAATTTTGGAGCCGGCGTCAATCGCCGGGTTGTATCTTGCGCCGGAAGGCGGACTTACCTTGCCGCTTATGCAGAGCGGCGCCGTCAGCGGCAAAGTCGTCTATATTCAACCTGCCGATGGATGCTCAACGCCCGCGAATGCGGCGGACATCGCCGGCAATATCGCGCTGATGGATCGCGGCATCTGCAACTTTCAGACAAAAATCCTCAACGCCCAAAATGCCGGCGCTAAAGCCGCCATCGTGGTAAACAACAATGACTCTGAGCCGATTACCATGGGCGGTTCAAGCGAGGGCATCACCATCCCCGGCGTGATGATTTCCAAGGCGGATGGCGCGCTCATTAAAGAACATCTTAGCGAAGGCGTGAGCGCCCTTTTGGATGCCTCAAAACAGTTTGCGCGTCCCGATTTGACAGACCTTGTTTCAGATTCCTCTTCGCGGGGACCCGCTTGGGACCACAAGCTCAAACCCGACATTGCCGCGCCTGGGTTTGATATTTTTTCCACAAATGTTGCCACTGGTTTCCGCGGCGCATCAAAATCGGGAACCTCCATGGCGGCGCCCCATGTTGCCGGAGCCGCCGCCCTTGCCAGACAGGCAAACCCATCGCTTTTTGCCGCCGGCATCAAAGCCATCCTTATGAACACCGCAGAGCCGATTCACGACGCTTTTGGCAATGCCTATCCGCAGTCGCGAGTAGGCGCGGGACGCCTTCGGCTGGACAAGTTAGCCGATACGCGCATGTTTGCCATGGCGGATAACTATACCGGCGAGGTTTCGCTCAATTTCGGATTTCTTAATCTTGCCAAAAAAACGGAAACGACGCAAAATGTGATTTTAAGAAATTTCCACAACGTTGCTTTGAAATGCGATGTGACGATTGAACAAACGGTTGCGGAAAACGGGATTGTTATCGAACCGGAGGTTTCCTCATTCACCATTTCGCCGCAATCCATTAAGCAAATATCTATTAAACTCTCGGCAGACCCCATGCTATTTGACCGAACGCCCGACCCGACCACCGGCGCTCAGCTGGGGCGTTCGCGCCACACCCTCTTTGAGTGCAGCGGAAGAATTATATTCAATAACAACCTGCAACCTATCAGCCTCCCCTATTATGCGGCGGTGCGCGCGGCATCCGACCGCCGCACGGAGAATCACGCGGTTGCGCTGCAAATGGACGCCGAGGAAACGTCCGTTCCCATTCGGCTTATCGGCGAGTCGGCGCATCCCGTCCCGCTGATTTCGGCTTTTCAGCTGGGCGCGCAGAGCGACAATATGGAATACGCCGATAAAAATCGGAACGCGGCGGATATCCTTGCCGTGGGCGCAGCGAGCAATTATTTTTCATCTAAAAAGATCGAGGAGACAATCATCTATTTCGGCGTCGCCATTGCCGGCGACCGCCCCAACCCCTGCTCTGAATTTGGAGAGATCCTTATCTGGATTGACACAAACGGCGACGGCAAAAATGATTTTTTGCTGCAAAATATTGACTACGGCACGCTCAGCGGACAGAGCGCAACCGACACCTTTTTGACGGTTCTCATCAATCTCAAAACGGGAAAGGCGACGCATGGAAAACCTATCAACTGGTATGAGGCCGATGTGAAAGATTCCGCCCTGTTGAATTCCAACGTGTTTGTCATGCCTGTGAGCGCGCAAGACTTGGAACTCACCGACACCGCCTCGCGATTTGAATACACGGTTCAGTCGTCAGCCCTAATGAAATATTATTACGAACCGATTGACGAAACTGAAAAAGCTGCGTTTGATCCCATGCATCCTGCTTTGGAGACCGGGCGTTATGGCGAGAACGGGACGCCCTTTTTTAACGGCGCGGCGGAGACAATCCTTGTTCAGGCGGACAAAGCGGCGCTGAGCAAGAACCCCGCGGCGGGAAAAGTCATGCTGTTGCATCACATGAACACAAGCAAGGCGCGGCTCGAAATTGTGCAGATTATACCGTTTGTCTCCACAGGCAACCGCACCGCATGGAGCCTGTATTAATCTCCCCGCCTTACCAAGGGCGGAGGGAGCAGCGGAATGGTTAACGAATTTCGCCGTTGTCTCGGGAGATAATGTCCCAAAGGGTGTGGCGTTCGCCCCAGATTATGAGAAGCGCCGGGAGAATCGCAAGCGATACGATGAGGGTGTACGCCATGCCGAGTATGGATATGAGCCCCATCTCCCGCACGCCTTTGAAATCCGCCAGAGCCAACGAGCCAAAACCGACAATTGTTGTCAGGCTGGTCATCACCAGAGCGCGCCCCGTGCGCGCCACTGCGCGGCGCAGGTCGCCTAAATGGGGACTGCCATTCTTTTCGCCGGCGTCGCTTGAGCGCTCATAATATCGCTGAACGAGGTGGATGCTATTATCCACGCCAACGCCGATAATCATCGGCATAACCACAACATTGAGGAAGTTCAGTTCTATGCCGAGTATCTGGACGGTTCCCAGCATCCAGAGACTGCCCAACAAAACCGGGAAAATGGCGAACAAGGCTTTGGCAAGGTTTCCAAAATAGAGAAGCAACACAACAAAAATTGCGCCCGCCACAAGGAGGATAATGGCGGCGAGGTCGCGCTTGACCATGTCCTGAATCTCGTGCGTCACAATGGCAAGCCCTGTGAAATCCACATCGCCAACGCCCTCTTTTAATGCGTTTAAAAAAGCGGGCGGGACGTCCGTCTGCCAAACACCCTCCGGCGGATAAATACGCGTTACAACGGAATACTGGCGCGTGGTTTTGACCAGATATCCTTGAACAAGGCGTATCATAAAAGGGTCGCGCATATCTTCATAGACAAGGAATTGAGTTTCATCTTCCGCCGATTCCTTTAAACGTTGCAGGCGCGCGAAGAATGGCTCCAGCGCCGCCGGAGAAAGCCCCGCTCGTTGCGCTTGAGCAAGGATGCGTTTTTTCAACGGTTCATATCGGTTTCCGATGGTGTCTCGAATATTTTTTTTGGATTCGCGCTGAGTTTTAATTGAAGGCAAAAAGGTTCGCAGCGTGTCGCAGGAAAGAATATTATATTGTTTTTGACGAGCCAGATTTTCATAAAGACGGTCGTTTTTTTCTAGCGCGCCTTGCAGTGTTGCGTCCGACACAACGGCGATTATCTTGTGCGAGGGCAGGGCGAATCGTTCGGCGATGCGGCGGCGCAGTTCTTCATAGTTTTGCATGGGCTGTTTTAAGGCGCCGAATTTTTCATCGAATCGCAGCGAGCGCGCCTGATACGCAAAATACACGCTGGCTACCAGCCCTAAAATCACGATGATGCGCGGATACTCAGAGACGACCTTGTAAAGGCGCTGCAGCCCGAGCGTGGCTGTGTCCTGCTTTTTAATTTCCTCGCGGTGCGGCGCAAGATATCGGATAAGAATCGGCAGGAGCAAAAAAACGGATATCAGGCAGCATAGGATGCCGCAGCCGGCGACAAAGCCGAATTCCCTAAAACCGCGAAAAGATGTGAAATACATTCCAAAAAACGCCAGCGCGGTAGTCATAGCGCCCAAGAGCGTGCCTTCCCCCGTTTTGACAAGCGCCGTATTGAGCGCCCTGTAAACGGATTTTTGGTCGCGGCGTCCGCGCTCCTCCAAAAAGCGGTTATATATGTGAATGCCAAAATCTATGCCGAGACCAATCAACACTGCGCCGAAGGCAAAAGTCACAACCGTGAGCCGTCCAAGCACAAGATAGGTCAGCCCCAGCGTCCATAAGATGCCGGTCATTAGCGGGATGCCTACATAAAAGAGCGCCTTTTTTCTGCCGAACACGATGAAGAAAAGCGCAAGCACGCCGACAAGCGATGTTACAAGCGTTTCTATTAAATCCCGCCGGACGATGCGCGTATTATCAACCATTTCCACGTGGCTGCCGTAAAAAGAGACCGTCAAACGGTCTTTATATCGCGGATCTTTTTTGATAAGCACGTCGCGTACGCGGTCGAGAAAGGCGACGAGCGCGGTGGAAAATTTCAAATCTGACGGCGGCTCAAGCGGGCGCAAAAACATCAGCAGCATCTTGCCGTCCGCTGAAATGATATGACCATTCCGTATAGGGAAATGGCTCGGGACGCGCCCCGCAATCAGGCGGTTGGCAAAGATAACCGCCATGTCAAAAGGGTCGTTTAGAAGGCGGTTCTGCAAATAGGGAAAAGGAAACGTTTTGAGATAGCTTGCCAGACGAAGCATGTAAGATTCAAGCGTATCCGGCGCAAAATGGGAGATGCCCGCCTCAAAG
Source organism: candidate division BRC1 bacterium ADurb.Bin183 (assembly GCA_002070185.1). Lineage (GTDB taxonomy): Bacteria > Sumerlaeota > Sumerlaeia > MWCT01 > MWCT01 > MWCT01. The sequence continues at coordinate 61,692 of MWCT01000001.1, read as the reverse complement.
TCTTTTGACTCCAGCAGCAAGGAAAGCTTCGCCTCAAGGTCTTCTGTGTAATAGGCGCGAAGGCGCGGGTCGAGTTTGTAATCCACAGAATAGATATAGGCGGGGTTATCCAGCGCGGGCGCAAGCGCGTCCGCCGCCTCAATGAGAAGGCTTTCCTTGCCGGGTTTATCCGCCTCGATGACAACAAGCGTAAAATCAAGCGTTTTATATGTGGCAATGGCGCGGCGGAAGGATGCGGAAACCGCTGAATTTGTTGGCAGAAGCGCCGTGATGTCGGTTTCGATGTTGATATAGAAAATGGAGATGGCGGATGCTATCGTGAGCGCGCCCGTAATGACCAAAATGGTCATTGGATGTTTTAATACGAAGGCGAAAAAAAAACGCAAAGCCTTCTGCATCATACGCCCCAACCATTAAGAACAAATAGAGTTTGCGGCTAAGGTTGCCCGCAGCTTTATCTGCCGCCGCCAAGGCTGCCCACCGGACGGCGCGTAAAGCCCTCCGCCGGAGTGGTTCGGAAAACGGCTTCTTTGAACTCCGGCGGGAACTTATATTCCTTGATGCGAACCTGCGCTGTTACGCCGGCGGAGACAAAATGTGCCTCTGCTTCCATCGGCAGTGTTTCTCCCAGAAACATCCCATATCGCTTATAAGTCAGACGGAGCTTCAAGCGTCCGTCTTTCCCATAAAAAGCAGCTTCGCGAACGAGCAGATCCCCGGCGTTTAGCCGAAACGCCTCGCGCCCTCCGTCTTCTTCGGAGACAAAAATGTATTGATTCCGGGCGCTCTGCCAGCGGTTGATTTTTCCCTCGGCAAGCATCCGCAGAAATCTTTGCTGAATCATGAGAGCGCTTGGAAGAATAACCGGGTTCAGATTAAGCAGGGCGTCCGGATGTTTTTCGAAATCTTCCCGCGTTCCCTCTATCCACTCTTTTGTGTGGTTGAATGCAAGCGCCGCCTTGTCGCCGTTCATGATAAATTCAAAAAGGGTCGAAGCCAACAGACGGGAGCCGCGCAGGCGGAGGCGGTCTGGCTCTTCAAACAGGAGCGTGGCGTTGAAGAATTCTTTGCCGCGAATTTGTTTGCCGCGGAGAATAATTTCCCCCGACGCCCAAAGGCGCGGATGCGGCGCATATCTGCCTTCCAGAATGCCTTGGATGGCGGCGGCATCAAGGTTTGGCGGGTGGCTTTCCTTGATGGGGCTGAACGGCTTTTTAGCAAAAAGGGAGCAACCCGCCAGAAGCATGAACAAAAGTCCGGCAATGTGGGGGAAACGCCTCATAATCCTCCGACCAAGCAGGCGTTAATTAGTCTCCTTATCTTCGGGGTTCATGAACGTTACTTTTTCTTTTTGCCCTTTGAGCCAGTCCATGAACTTTTTGCCTTTTTCGCGGTTGATTAAATCCTGGCGAAGGTCTTCTTTGACCTCATCAAAGCCGAGTATTTTTTCGGCGCGCTTGTCGGTCACTTTGATGATATGGTATCCGAACGATGTTTCAACGATGTCGCTCAATTCGCCGGGTTTGAGTTTGAAGGCGGCTGCCTCGAATTCGGGAACCATTCTGCCTTTGCCAAACCAGTCGAGATTGCCGCCGTCTCGCTTGCCGGAGGGGCAATCGGAGAATTCGGCGGCGAGTTTGGCGAAGTCTCCGCCTTTGGTTATTTTATCTCGGATTTCCTCGATTTTCTTTTTAGCAGCGGCGCGTTCCTCTGGCGTTGCGTCTTTTTCGACTTTGACAAGGATGTGGCTTGCCTTGACCTCTTCCTCTTGTTTAAAGCGGTCGGTGTCCTCGTCATAATATTCCTTCAGTTGTTCTTCTGTGATGGTGGCAGTGGTGTCCGCCACATTTTCCATAACTTTTCTGATGGTTAAGGTTTCGCGGATTTTATCCTCGATATCCTTTTGCTTCATATTCTGCTGTTGAAGGGCGGACTGAAAGGCGGCCTCATCGGGGAAGCGTCCTTTTAGTTCTTTCAATTCTTTTTGAACCTCGGCTTCAGAAGCGGTGAGTTTTTTTTCTGCGGCGGCGTTGAGTATGAGCCATTTTTCAACCATGTTATTGAGAACCATTCTGCGGAACTGGGCGCGCTCTTCTTTGGGAATGTCGTTGATGCTGCCGATTCTCATCGCTTTGCCCTGTGTTTCAATTTCCTTAGACAGGTCTCCCTCAGTAAAGGTTTTATCGCCAATCTTGGCAATAACTTTTGCGGGGTCAACCTTCGGCTCCTCCTCGCCCGTGCTCCCCGGAACGGTAACCGCAGAGGCGATGAGGCAGAGCGATAACATAAAGATAACCAATACACCAACAGTGAAACGCTTTTTCATATTTCTTTCCAACCTTTCATGATAAAAGATGGGGAATCATGAATTCAGGGAAAAAAGAGGTCAAGCGAATTAACATCGTTGAAACAATTGACGCGCCGTTCGGACGAATGTTATGGTTTTTTGACTTTTCATTGGTATGATTGCGGGCAGGCGCAGACGCTAAGGTGTTTAAGAAATTTTTTATTCCGATTCTGATTTGGGGACTGGCTCCGGCGGGGCTGGCGGCGCTCTTTTTTTATCTGCAAATGGGAATCCTTTCCCTGTGCGTTTATGCCTTTTATGTTCTGCTGGCGGGGGCGCGCATTATGACGCTCCTGTGGATGAAGCCGCTGCAATGCGCGCGCCATGTCAGCGATGAAGTTATCCGCATCGGCGAAACGGTCAAAGTTGTGGCGCGTATCCGCAACCCGCACTGGTTCCCCATCCTCTGGGCTTATGTCGAAGAAACGCTGCCGGAAAAAATGCGCATCGAGGGGACAACAAAACGTCTCATCTATCTTGCCCCCGGCGAGACCGCGCATCTTTTTTACAGCGTCTCTTTCACGCGGCGCGGATGCCACCGCATTGGACCGGTTGTCATTGAAACAGGCGACATCTTCGGTTTTTTCCGCAAGACACGCATGGAAAAGCAGCGCGATTTTGTCACCGTTCTGCCCGAATACACAGAAATAGAATCCTTTCAAATCGGGCAGCGCCGCATGTTGGGAGATTTCTGCGCTGAGCGCAGCCTTTTCGACGACCCCTCCCGCATCAGGGGAATCCGCGAATATCAACGCGGCGATTCACTCAAACGCATCCATTGGAAATCCACCGCCCACACCGGCAGCCTGCTCAGCAAGGTCTATGACCCGATTGAGGTGGCGGGCGCGACAATCGTTCTCGATTTTCACAAAAACTCTTGGATTATGGCGGAGCAGCTCGCGCGGGCTTCGGGACGGATTCAGGAGGACACGCGCCCCACGCAGGAGACTGCGCTCGAAACGGCGTGCTCCATTGCCCGCTATCTCTGGGAGGGCGGTTGGTCTGTGGGGCTGCTCTCCAACGGACGCGACCCGCTCGGGATTCCCGGCATCACGCTGGCGCAGGCGCGCTCGATGGAAAGCCTTGGCGAGGCGCTGGAAGCCGCCCGCGCGGGGCGCGTTGACGACCGCCTTGAACCGGTTTTCATCCCCGCCCGGCGCGCCTCAGAGCAATTTTCGCTTATCCACGAAAATCTTGCGCGGCTCGAACTCACTGACGGCTTGCGTATCGAGTACGCCATCCTTGATGCCATCCCGCGCATCGAGCGGCGGCAGGTTCTGGCAATTTTGACCGGCGATTGCGGCGACGCCTTTATTGAGGCGGTTCTTAAGACGCGCGCTCTGGGCTACCGCATCATGGTTTTTATCGTGCGGAATACGGCGGCACACGACCGCGCCTTTGAGGCTTTTATTCCAGCCGGCATCGAGGTTTTTGATTTGGAGCATGAAAGGAGGTTGAGCGAGATTGCAACAGGACGCCGGTTTTACTAAAATATTTTCCGCCCTGTTCATTCCTCTGTGCATCTGGGGGCTGATGTCTTCGTTGACGATGCACCTGATTGAGATTCGGCTTGCGTTTATTGCCGGCGGAGAAAATCGTTTGCGCATTGCCGTTTGCGCCTTTGCGTTGGGAATCGTCATGGTGCAGCGGATGTCGCGGGCTTTGGGGCGCGGCTATGCTCGGGCATACGGCTCAGCGCTCGGAGCGGCAATCACGCTCTTTGCCGTTTATATTTCATACGCCTATCTCCTGCCCGCGCCGCCCCTTTTGGTCTTTTTTGTCAACGAAACGATTTTCATTATTCTTTGGTGGACGGGACACAAAATCGCAGGCGCCTGCTGGGTAGATAACCCGATGATGGACATGGCGGCGGCGGAGACCGGCGTGCTTTCCAAAAAGATGTTTCAAAAAAAACGCAAGGCGCAAGAGGAGAAAAAATCCGACGCAAAAGGGCTGGCGGAAAACCTGCCTCGCAATCATCCGGGGCGAGTCATCTTGATTTTTTCGCTTTTTGCTATACCGGCTTTTGGAGCGGGAATTCAAGTGTTGGGCAGGGCGGATGCGGCATCGCGCCTGCGTATGGGGATATTCCTTTTTGTTTATTTGTAGTGCGCCTTTGCGCTGCTTTTCCTTTCCAATTTGAGCCGTCTGGCGGCGTATTTTGAAAAGCGGGGAGTCGCTTTGCCGGATAGGGTGGGGCTGCCCTGGCTTTCGGCGGGATTTCTCGCGACAACGCTCGCCATAGTCGCCGCATTTTTCCTGCCGCAGGCGCCAACGGTTTCTGGGTTATATGTGCGCACGCGCATTCAAGCGGTCTATCGCGGCTGGCAACACAAAGGCGGATTGCCCGATTCCGCAAAACCTTTTTCATCGGACGGAACGCTCCCGGGCGGTAAATCGTTGCAGACGGAAAAACTCGATGGCGAAAAAGCCCTTCAAATTTTAGACAAGCGCTATGAAATACTTGACAAGCTAAATGACCCTTATCTATCATATATCGCGCGAAACACGGGCATCGAGCCGGAATATCGAAACACGCTTCTCCTTGCGGCAGCCGCCAACGAAACCTTTGGCGCGGTATTTAGCGCGGTCATAAAAATAATTTTTGTGATAACTGCGGCGGCGGTGTTGGCTATGTTTTTCCTCATGATAACTTCCGCATGGGGCGGAACGCGGCGCGTCTTCCTGAAAAAGCAACGGCAAAAAAAAGAAGACAAAGGCGCGCGGCGCAAAGAGGCGGCAAAAAAATTGAAAGAGCGTCCAGCCGCCTCGCGCTTCAGACAATTTGCGGATCCCTTCGCGGCGGCTGCGAGACGCGACGGGGACGCCCTTGTGCGCTATATGTGGGAGGCGATGCTTGCCTGGTGCTATGATTATGGCTCGCCATGTCCGGCTGATAAAACGCCCTTTGAATTTGTTAAGAGCAAACCCGATGCGCTCGATGGCTTTGAGGAGCACGCCTTGTATATCGCGCGCTTATTCACATTCAGCGAATACTCCGGCGAGAAAGTCGGCGACGAAGAGATTCCTTCCCTCAAAAAATTTTGGACATCGCTCTGCGCCCTCACCCGCATCTCGGACAAATAAACCCTTTACCTGACCTTCAATCGGCGGTTGATTGAAGGGTTATTTGTAGAGGAGATATTTCTCGCGGCGTTTCATAAAATCCTGCAAACCTTTTTGATATTCGGCGTATATTTCCATGACGGGCTTTTTCTCCATGAGCCACTGGCGGATCTGGTCCGTTCCCATCGCTTTATTAAAGGCGCTCACTCTTCCCCCCGCCTCAAACATCTTTTTATCGGGATACATTCTGTTGATGGCGTCCATGATATGCAGTCCGGCGAGGAAGGGTTTGACCTCGCGGGGGTTGGAGATGAAAAGATGCGTGCCGCTCAAGTTTTGATCTTTAAATTCGAAATAGGCGGGTTTATATGAAATGGGGCGGAATTTCATGCCGGGGATGTTGCGCGAGCTCAGTTCCGCCGTGAATGCCGTGCCGTCTATCCAAGGCGCGGCAACCGTCTCAAAGGGAAGCGTATATCCAACTCCTTCATTGACGGTGTGCAATTCGCCCATGCCGCCTGTGATGGCGCAATAGATGGAGGTATCCCAGCGGGGTATATGCGTGGAGGGCGGCACCCAAGGCATACCGGTTTCATTATACAACATGCCGCGTTTCCATCCGGACATTTTTACCACATGAATGTCGGCGTTCAGTTTTGCCTCGTCGTTATAAAGAAGCGCCAGCTCTCCCGGCGTCATGCCGTAGGTGTAAGGAATCGTCCAGTATCCGATGAATGATTTGAATTTCAAATCAAGGACGGGTCCGTCCACGATATTGCCGCCCATCGGGTCGGGTCGGTCGAGGACGATGAATGTCTTGCCCGCCTTTGCCGCCTCCTCCATCGAAGCCATCATCGTTGAGATGTAGGTATAGGGGCGAACATTAATATCCTGAATATCATAAATGAGGACGTCCAAAAGTTTGAGGTGTTCCGGCTTGGGCGCTTTGGCGCCGCTTCCGTAAAGACTGTAAATGGGGACCTGCGTTTTGGAATCCGTGGTGTTGCCTACCTTGTCGCCGCCGAAGAAATCGCCGCGCAAGCCATGCTCGGGTCCGAAGAGCGCGGTCAATTTACAAGCGGGATGTCCCGCCAGAAGGTCAATTGTGGAATTGAAATTGCGGTCAATGCCTGTGGGATTGGTGATTAATCCCACGCGTTTGCCTTCTATTAATTTCAGATTTTCGCTGTCTCGAAACAGCATTTCAACGCCTGGTATTACCATAGAATCCTCCGTTGCGGCAACGGCGACAAGCGCAATCGCCAAAAGTATAACGCTCATGATTACCGATAATTTTTTCATGCAGTAGTTCCTCCCTTTTTTTAAATTATTGACGAAAACTTTGCTAATCAAACCATGGTTCGTCAAGTGAAACGCTTTTTATATTGTTGATTTATTGCATTTGACATATAATTCTTCTTTGGCATTCCCATATTCGCATTTTATCGGAAAGGATTGTCTCATGAAAAAACATAAGATTTTGAAAATCATAGGCATTGCCGCGGTCGTTCTCGCCATCGTCGCAATTGTCGGGGGAATTTTCCTTTACGCCGGACGGAACGCAATCGCCCGCAAGGGTATCATCGAGGCGCTCTCGTATATCCTTCAAGTGGATGTGCAGTTGAAGAAGGTGAGCCTGAGCCCGTTCAAGGGCGCGGTTTCGCTCGAAGGGTTTGTCATCGGCAACCCGGTGGGTTTCGACGGAAAGGAGCTTTTCAGCGCGGATAAAATAGATGTCGCCCTCGATATCAAATCCTTCCGCACCGACGAGCCGACGATAAAACTTATTTCGATGAAAAACGCCAGCGTGACGCTTGAGCAGAAGCTCAGCGGCTCTAATATTTCTAAATTGATTGATAACGCCTCGCGTCTGCAGGGCGAGAAAAAAGAAGAGGCTCCGAAAGAAAAGCAGGCGGCATCCGATAAAAAAATCAAGATTGAAAAAATCCTTCTTGAAGGCACAAAAGCCGGTGTCGTTGCCCCATTCACAGGCGGCAAATCCCTCGCCGTTCCCATCCCCCGCATCGAGATGAATGATCTGGGCGGCAATAAAGAGCCGATGAAAATCCCGCAAGCCATCGGCGCCTTCTTCAAGGAAATCGTGAAGTCCATCCTTTCCGCCGGCAAGGGCATCCTCCCCGCCGACTTTGACAAGCAGATAGGCGCGGCGTTTTCCGGCGCAACAGAGGCAGTTGGCAAAGCCGGCGAAAAGGTCTTAGACTCGGTCGGCGACGCCGCCAAAGGCATCGGCGGTTTGCTTAAAAAAGATAAAAAATAAAAATTTTTCCTTTTTATTCTAAACAATATTAAAATTTTTTCTTGCCTGTTTACATGCCCGCTTGCCTACTATTTTCTTCTTTATTCTAAAAAAATTTCAAAAGAGGTTGTGAAAATTTTAATGGAAACGGCATTATTAAAGGACGCGGCGGGCAAATATCTGATGAATACATACGGCGAGCGCGCCATATGCCTCGCGCGCGGCGAGGGCTGCAGGGTGTGGGATTCGGATGGTAAAGAATACCTTGATTTTCTTTCCGGCATCAGCGTCAATAATCTGGGGCATTGCCATCCGGCGATTGTTGCCGCAATTCAGAAACAAGCCGCGACTCTGATTCACTGTTCCAATATCTATTTAATCGAGCCGCAGATTCTCCTTGCTAAAAAGATTGTGGAAAATTCCTTTGCTAATAAATGCTTTTTTGCCAATTCAGGCGCGGAGGCTAACGAAGGCGCCATCAAACTCGCCCGCCTTTACAGCAAAAACAAATATCAGCGCGATGACCGTTTTTCCATTATTGCTATGAAGCAATCTTTTCATGGGCGGACGATGGGAACCATCAGCGCGACCGGACAATCCAAAGTTCAGGTGGGATTTGAGCCGCTTCTTGAAGGGTTTGTTTTTGCAGAATTCAACAACATCGAATCCGTCCGCGCCCTTGTGAATGAAAAAACCTGCGCTGTGATTTTGGAACCGGTTCAAGGCGAGGGCGGCATCATCCCCGCCGATAAAAAATTTTTGGAAGCGGTGCGCGCCCTTTGCAACGAGAAAGACCTTGTCCTCATCTTTGACGAGGTTCAGTGCGGAATGGGGCGCATCGGGACGAATTTTGCTTATGAGTATTTCGGCGTAACGCCGGATGTTATAACGCTTGCCAAGGCTCTGGGCGGCGGCGTCCCAATCGGCGCATTGCTTGCGCGCGCGCCTTTTTCTGATGTATTTTCTCCGGGGAAACACGCCCATACATTCGGCGGCAATCCGCTTGTCTGCTCTGCTGCGCTTGCCTTTGTCACCGAGTTGTTCGATAAAAAAATTGCAGCGCGCGCCGCTGAAACAGGGGAATTTTTCCGCGCCCAGCTCCGCGCCCTTGCGCCGAAATATAGCTTCATCAAGGACGTGCGCGGATTGGGTCTTATGATTGGCATCGCCCTCTCCATTCCGGGAAAGGATATTGTTTCTCGATGCATGGAAAAAGGGTTGCTTGCCAACTGCACATGCGACACTATCATACGCATGCTGCCTCCGCTTATTGTCTCAAAAGAGGATTGCGACAAAGCCGTGAAGATTCTGGACGAAGTTTTTTCAACCATTTAAGGGGGTGGTGTGATGTCCAAGCGGGATATGATTTCCATCTGCGATGTTAATAAAGAAGAAGCTCTGGAGATTTTTGAAATCGCAAAAAGATTAAAGGCGGGCGTAAAAAAGGGCGACTTTCCGCCGCTTTTAGAAAAACGCTGCCTTGCTATGATTTTTGAAAAGCCGTCGTTGCGGACGCGCTGCTCTTTTGAGGTCGGGATGTTTCAACTCGGCGGACATGCCGTTTATCTGCAACCATCCGATATCGGGTTGGGCAAGCGCGAATCGGTTTATGACGTTGCCAAAAATATCGAACGATGGTTCAACATCGCCCTCGCGCGCGTCTTTAAAAATCAGACAGTTGCCGAACTGGCGCGCCACGCATCCATCCCCGTCATAAACGCCCTGTGCGACGTTGAACACCCCTGTCAGGCTTTTGCCGATTTCATGACCATCCTTGAACATCGCGGAAAATTCGAGGGATTCAGACTTTCTTACATCGGCGACGGCAACAACGTCTGCCATTCGCTTATCCTGCTTTCCGCGCTTTTGGGCACGCATATCAATGTATCGTCGCCGGAGGGCTTCGAGCCGCAAAAATCTATAATTGAAAAAGCGGCAAATATGTGCAAAAAATCGGGCGGCTCTTATAATTTTTTCCGAAATCCCGCAGATGCTGTTAAAAACGCAGAAGCTATATACACAGACGTTTGGGCGAGCATGGGACAGGAATCGGAGGCGGAGAATCGCAAAAAAATCTTTTTTCCGTATCAGGTCAATAAAGCGCTTGTCTCTAACGCGCCATCAGGCGTCTGGATAATGCACGACATGCCAGCCCACCGCGGCGAGGAAATCACGGACGATGTCATTGATTCAAAAAATTCTATAGTCTTTGATCAGGCGGAAAATCGCCTCCACGCTCAAAAGGGCATAATCGTTTTCTTAAGCCGCTGAAAAATTCTTTTCAAACATGATTCGCGCGGCGCAAGCAAGGCTTCTTGCGCATCGTATAGTTCATTCCTTCTGCCGGAGTCCGGCGCCGGCTGCGGATTCTGAAGCCACTCTATAAGCGGCGTCGTCAGAATTTTATACTGGTATTCTTCATCAAAAAATTTTTTCGCGCGTGTTGCCATGTTGCGCCCCGCCTCCGGCTCGCCTGCAAGTTTGAGCAGCGCGTTCGCAAGGGCGTCCGCATTTTCAGCGGGAAAGGTCTGTGCAAGGTTGCGCTCCGCCAAAAGACAAGTAATCTCAGAGAGCGCGGTTGTGATGATGGGAACGCCAAAGCGCGCCCACGAAAAGAGCCGGTTTCGACACCCCAAAAGCGCCTCGTATGAGAATAGGTCGCAGTTTATCGCCGCCCCCTTTTTTTCTGCGCGTTTATAATATGCGGCAAGGTCTTCTAACGAAACCCATCCCGCAAAACGAAAGCGCTCCTTAAAAGGCGATGTTTCTACCCGCGCTTTGAATTTTTTAAAAGTGCGTTCATCGTGCCCCTGAATCGCCCCGCCTGTCAGGACAAATTGTATACTTGCGTTTTGTTTCATTGCCTTTTCAACGCCTTCAAAAAGCGTTTTCTCATCCACCCACGTGTTGAACCCGCCCGTCCACAAAAGCATGAAATCTGTTTCATTCAGTTGGGAAATAATCTCTGGCGGCTTTGTGTTTGCGGCGGGCGGCTGCTCATGAAAAACCGGCGCGGGCGGAATCACAGAAACAAGGTCGCATCCCGACGTCCACTGATTCAACCTGCCCAGCGCCCCGAGTTCGCCGATGAGGGCGTATTTTTGCGGCGTTGAGCACACGGAAAAATGGTCTCCCGCAAGAAGGGCGGGGATGAGATATTTCCATTGCTCAATCAATCCCGCATCGCTGGAATGGACGCGGCTGAGCTCTTGGCGCTCCGCCATCGGATGTCCGTTGATATCCAGCCAGAGCGGCGGCGCGGCGCTTTTGGGCTCTATCTGAACTTTTGCGCGGGCGGCGGCTCGATTTATCACATCCGTTGTTGAGACAATAGCAATCGGTTTTTCTCTTTGCGCCCATTCGGCGATGGCATCCGCGCATTCGTCGCCATCAAAAGACAGCAGACGCGTTTCCCACGGGAGCGGCTCGCCCGTAGATTCTTTGTGTTCCGATTCAAACATACGCTCGCCCATAATAACGCGGAAGCCCGCTTCGTGGATGTATTGTGAAAAGGCAAAAAGGCGCAAGCCGGGCGCATAAACCTTTGTTAAAGCCCCGCCCCGCGGAACGGGTCCAACGCCAACAACTATAACTTTTTTATCTGCGCCGTTCATAAGCCTGCTTTACTCTATGGGGATTAAAACGTGATTTTATATTTACGGAATCGGTCGCCATAACGGTCGCCTATATCTATAAGCGTCCTCGACCATTGTTCCATTGCGGCAAAGTCGTTTTCCTCGATAGCGGTTTCCAAGCTTAACAAGATTTCCTGCATGCCGGATACATCGGCAGTTTCAAGGTCTATTTCATTTTCTTTGATAAACAAGGAGACGGCGTTAAAAGTCCTTCGGGCAAATTCTTTTTTATGCAGATTTTCCAGATATCGTTTATCTTCTTCCTGCTTTGATGCAGCCTCTTCGATATGCCTTTCTGTATCATCTGTTTTAACCGCCCTGTAAGATTCAATTCTGGCGGTTTTTTGCATTCCGGAGGTTAGGTCTGTGGCGCTGACGTTGAGGATTCCATTGGCGTCAATATTGAATTTTACCTCTATTTCCGGAACGCCTTGCGGCGCTTGAGCGATTTCTGTCAGGCGAAAATGACCGAGACTTCGATTCTGGCTTGCCCTTTTGCGTTCGCCCTGAAGAACGTGGATGAACACATTTTTTTGGTTATCAACAACGGTGGTGAATTTTTTCAGGGCTGTGGTCGGGATGCTTGAATTGCGCGGTATAAGGGTTGAAGAAACGTCATCCGCCAGTTCGATGCCGAGCGAAAGGGGCGTAACATCCAATAGGAGAACTTCTTGAATGGCTCCGGTGACAACAGCCGCCTGAATAGCTGCGCCCATTGCCACGACTTCATCCGGGTTGATATCCTTGCGCGGCGCCTTGCCGAAAAATTCTGCCGCCATTTCCTGCACTTTTGGGATTCGCGTGGAGCCTCCCACCAGCAGTATCTGGTCAATATCGGCGGGCGTCAGCCCCGCATCTTCAAGGGCGTTGCGGCAGGGCGGAATCAGCCGTTCCAAAATCGGCATGCTTAATCCAATAAATTCTTCGCGCGTCAAATCGCGGGAGAAGTGTTTGGGTCCTTCCTCATCCGATGTGATAAAAGGCAAGCTGATTGTGGTTGATTGAATCATGGAGAGTTCGCATTTGGCTTTTTCGGCGGCTTCACGGACGCGCTGAACGGCTTTCATGTCGCCGATGATGTCAATGCCCGTTTCCTTTTGAATCTCGGCGCGTATGAATTCAAATATGGCATGGTCTATGTTGTCGCCGCCGAGAAAGGTGTCGCCGTTTGTGGATTTAACCTCGAACAAATTGCCATTGATTTCGAGGATGGAGATATCAAAAGTCCCTCCGCCAAAATCAAAGACGGCAATTTTTTCCGCCTTATCCTTATTCAATCCATAAGCCAGCGCGGCAGCGGTCGGCTCATTCACGATGCGAATCACATCTAATCCTGCTTTTTCGCCGGCGGTTTTTGTGGCGTTGCGCTGGCTGTCGTTAAAATATGCGGGAATGGTGAGTACCGCTTGTTCAATTGGCTGGCTAAGATAATCTTCGGCGTATTTATGGAGTTTTTTGAGAATCTCCGCAGATACCTCTTCGGGTGAAAATTTTCTCCAGGCGAGGTCTATGAGGACTCTGTCATTTTCGTAATCTTCCACAAGTTTGTAATGGACTTGTTTTGCCGGCTCTTCAATTTCGTCTAGTCTTCTTCCGATGAATCTTTTTACGGAGCTGATGGTGCTGGATGGATTCAGGACAAGCTGGCGTCGGGCGAGTTCGCCGACGATGACTTCTCCTCCGCTGCGATACAAGACGACCGATGGCGTTGTTCTTCCGCCTTCCTCGTTGACAATAACCGTCGGTTTGTCGCCGTCTAAAAAGGCGACGACTGAGTTTGTTGTGCCGAGGTCTATGCCGATGAATCCGCCCATAGTATTATTTATGTATTATTTTTTGCCGCCTAATTTTTTAAACAGCCCCGCAAAAAACGATTTCTTTTCTTTCGTGCCGGATTTGTCGCTGAGCATCTTGAGACGGCTCAACGCCTTTTCATGCGTGGCATCCCATTTCAGAATCTCCTCGTAGAGTTCTTTTGCCCTGCTGAGCCCTCCGGCGCGTTCATAGATTTCCCCGAGAAGGAGTTTATACTCCATGTTATAGGGGTCCATTTCTACGGCGCGCTTGCAATAGTCCACGCTTTTCGTAAAACTTTTTTTGGACTGGAGCATCGCATGGGCAAGGCGATAAAAGTAAACCGCCTCGCTGTCATCATTCTGAATAGCCGCCTCAAAATATTTCACAGCTCTTTCAACATCGCCGGATTTCAAAATCTGCATTCCCTTTGTGAAAGATTTTTTTGCAATCTGCGAACGTTCGCCGGTGCGTTCCGTTGAACGCGCGGGTTCTGTTTTTTTCGAAGGCACAGGTTTTTTGTGTTGAGCTGCCGCTCCGCTTTTCCCCTTTGGGGCGCTGGTTGAAGCGGATGAAGCGCCTATGGAATGGTTATATTCTTCGCGGCGGGTTTTATCTTTGAGAACATTATATGCTTTAGATACATCGGCGAAAAGCGCCTCATTTTTCTTTTTTTCATCCTCGTTTCTTGCCTTATCGGGGTGGAGATCCCGCGCCCGTTTGTAATAAGCCTCTTTTATATCTTTTTCTGAGGCGTTCGGCGTTACACCGAGGATTTCATAATATGTGGGTTCTGCTGCCATAATCCTTTTTATTATCAAAAAATACAGGTTTCTTTTAATTCATGGTTTCAATTACTGTCAATTTTTATCCTCTGTGGATAAAGATATTTATATAATCATTTTTTCGAGGCTCCATATTATGTGTTCATTTCTGAAAACTATTCAGTTATGATGATATAAATGTTCGCTCTTCATCATTCAAGCAACAACGCCAGACCTGTGGATATCTTTCTTTTTCTCTATCTTTTAAATTCATTTACCAAAATCATAAACATTTGATTTTATTATATTTAAATATAAATACAGGTATTTAAGGGCATAAATGTTACCGATATTATACCTGTGGATAAACCTGTGGATAAATATCCCGTGTTTATTGGTTGCCTGTTTTTTTGAGACTGTTCATTCATGGGGAGTTACATTCATGTTTCACAAATGAAATTTTTCCACAGGTTACTTTTAGTTCGGTGGATAAATTCGCCATATACGTTATTAATATTTTCATAGAGCAAGCCCCTGTGGATAATTTGTGGAAAATTATGACCTTTTATCCACAGACTTAACGCAAATAGTTTGAGTAATCTGCAACCAGTTATTCACATTTCCACAGGCTATATTATTATTAATCATATTATATATATATTATATTAAGATAAATATTAATACCGCGCGTTATATTTTTTTAGCCTCGTTCCAGAAAACGTCCATTTCTGAAAGAGTCATTTCGGAAATTTTTTTTGCTTGTTCCTCCGCCCTTTTTTCGATGTGGCGAAAGCGATCTTGGAATTTCATGATGGTCTTGCGGAGGGATTGCTCCGGGTTTATTCCCACAAACCGGGAATAATTTACAATGGCAAAAAGGAGGTCTCCAAATTCCTCATCTATCATCTCAGCATCGCCGCTTTTCAGCGCCTCTTCCAATTCCTGCCATTCCTCAATCACCTTTGCCCTGACATCCTCCGTCTTGTCCCAGTCAAATCCGACATTGGCGGCGCGTTCTTGGATGCGGCAGGCATAGGCAAGGGCGGGCATTTCGCGGGGGATGCCGTCGAGAACAGAGGGTTTTCTATCTTTTTTCTTTGCGCTTTTTTCCACTTTTTTTATTTCTTCCCAGCGGGCGAGGACTTCGGTGGATGTCTTGGCGCCGCCATTGCTGAAAACATGGGGATGGCGGGAGACGAGCTTGTTGCAGATGCCATTGAGGACGTCGTGGATATCGAACCGACCGGCGCGTCTTGCCAGTTCGGCATGAAAGACAATTTGCAGCGCCACATCGCCCAGTTCCTCTTTCAGGTCGTCAAAGTCGCCGCGGTCTATTGCTTCGCAAACCTCGTAAGATTCCTCGATAAGATAGGGCTTCAGCGATTCATGGGTTTGTTCCCTGTCCCAAGGGCAGCCTCCCGGTTCAATGAGCCGCTTCATGATATCTATCAGCCGTTCAAAGGCGTTTTGGTTGCTTTCCATGATATACCTTTTTAAAAAATAAACTTCTTTATTCCTGTTTCAATGGGAGGTGTATAGAGAAGGTAGTTATTTGTCCGGCGATGCTGTCAACGCTGACGACGCCTTTGTGCGCTTGGACAACATGCTTGACCACAAAAAGCCCAAGCCCAGAGCCTTCAATGCCGCGAACACTTTTGCCATTTTTGTTTCCCATGATAGAAGATGAACAGCGTTGATAGCGATCAAATACGTCGGAGAGTTCGTCTGCTGGGATTCCGGGTCCTGTGTTCGAAACAGAAAACTCTAATGACGGCTTCCAGAGGGGGGAATTTTCTGCCGAGACGGAGCGGACGCGGATTTCAATCCTGCCGTCATCGGGCGTGTATTTGACTGCATTATTGAGAATATTTCCAAAGGCTCTGAAAAGAAGATTATTGTCGCCGCTGATAACGGGCAGGTCATGCTGGATTTCCGTTTTTAATGAAATATTGCGTTTTTCAATGGCATACATCATAATTTCCACAAGGTCTTTAACCAAAATATCAACATTCACATCGCTTTCATAGATGGCAAGCTTTCCCGTTTTTATTTTGCAGGAGGCAAGAAAGTTATCTATTAGGGAGAGAATTTTTTGGGCGTTGGCATTGATGGAGCCGACATAATGATGTGCGCCGGTGGTCATATCGCCTGTCTGGCGGTCAAAAATCAGTCCGGCAAATCCGATAATAGAGGTGAGCGGGATTTTTATATCATGTGTAATCATGTGGATCATTTCATCCCGGAGGTTTTCCGCTTCGATTTTATCGAAAGCCTTCTCGACAGCGTTGCGGATAAGGTCAAAATCAAAGGGCTTTGTCACATAATCAAATGCGCCCAGTTGAAGCGCCTGTATGGCGGATTCTGTGGAGGCATGACCTGTGATGATAATAATAACGGTTGTGGGGGAATGCGATTTGATGTAATCAATCACATCAAAACCGCTGATGTCTTTCATGCGCAGGTCGGTGATGACAAGAGAGTAATGGGCGGTTTTGATATGTTCGATGCCATCCTTGCCGGAATAAGCGCGGTCTATGATATAATCGCCATAATTAAGCAGGTCCGCCAGACTGTTCACCATCAACGGTTCATCGTCTATAATCAAAATCCTTTTTTCATCTGGCATGGGAAACCTCCTTAATTAAAGGATATGCCATTTATTTGGAAAGGATGCCCCTCAAAACCGGCTCATAGACGGTTGCCATTTGGAAGAAACCGAGGTCGGTTGGGTGGACGCCATCCACAGTGCCGTTTTCGCGCGAGCCCAGCTGTTTTTCCGATGGCAGATAATAAAGATTATCTATCCCATCCTTTCTGAGTTTGTCAAATATTTCCTTCAATAGAGTATTTCGTTCTGAATTATCCGGAAAATTGGGGTGCGCTACGAGGAGTATCGGGGTTTTGGGATGAGCTTTTCTCAGTGTGAGAACAAACGGCTCAACGCGCTCCTTCACCAAATCATTTGTCATATTTGGCAGCGTCTCAAGCACATAAAGGCAGGCGTCAAGTTCGCTCACAAGCTCCGCCAAGGCGGGCTCCATTTTGCCCGCTCCAGAAAAACCGAGGTTAATAACCGCCCTGTCGAGCCAGCGTCCCAAGATCGCAGGGTGGCACATTCCCGCCCTCGAGGCGCAACCGCCCTGCGTGATGGACGTGCCATAAAATACGATGGGCAGGCGCGTTGCCACGGGGCGTTCTGGCGCGGGCGCAATAAACGCGTTTTTTTCCACGCCGATTTTAAGTTCGTCAACTTTGTGGTAGAGGGGAAGATAAAGGAGAAATTCCTGCGTTTCTCCGGAAAGGGGGTCGCGCGTCAGCGTTGCCGTTGTGAGGGTCGGTTTAGGACGACCCACGCCGCAGAATATCCAATCTTTTCCATCTTTTCGATAAAGGTCAAGACCGCTGTTGCCGGTGGCTGCCATGTGATTCATCGCATCGCCGCCGTCCCACACAGCCGCAATAGTTTTGGAATTGGTGACAAAACGGACGCAGATGCCCGCAGTGTTCAAACTGAGATCCCAGACGGCGGGGGGAACTTTGCCTTTTGCCTTTTTAGGGAGGCGTTGATAAGCGCCTCCCGTGTCCTTCCATCCCTTGCCTTCGATTGTGAAGTTTGTGGCATCGTAGTATAACATTCCGGTGTTTGAAGAGGAGGACGCCTTTAAAAGGGCGGGGGTTGGGGATGTTTGGGCGAAAAGATTCGCGCAGGCAAAAATAAACAAAGCCGCCGCAATCAGAAGAAAAAAACGTTTCATAATATCCGCCTTTCGAGCCGTTATGGCTTATTTTTCATCTAATACTTCTATCGGAGGCATGGGATTGCCTTCAAGGTATTTAAGGCTGGCGCCGCCGCCGGTAGAGACGTGCGTCATTTTATTTTCAAGCCCCATCTCTTCCACAGCCGCCGCTGAATCGCCGCCGCCGATAACGCTGATGCCGCCGCCATCCGTTGCCTTTGCAACAGCTGCGGCAATTGCTTTTGTGCCTGCCGCATAAGCGGGAAGTTCAAACACGCCCATCGGTCCATTCCAAACGATGGTCTTTGCCGCGGCGACAACATCGCTAAATGCCTTGATGGTTTTCTGTCCGATATCCATGCCAAGGAGGTTTTCCGGGATGTTGATATCGGCAATGGCGATCGGTTCGCCCGCCATTTTTGCTTTGGCGTCAAAGGAGTCTGTTGCCACATGGTCGCAGGGCAGCATAATTTTATCGCCCGCTTCGGCGAGAAGTTTTTTCATTTCTTCCACCTGCTCCGCCTCCAAGAGGCTTTTGCCTATCTGGACGCCCTTTGCCTTGAGCAGGGTGTAAGCCATGGCTCCGCCGATGAGGATGCGATCCACTTTTGAGAGAAGTTTGGAAATGAGTTTGATTTTATCGGAAACTTTGGCGCCGCCAAGCACTGCCACAAAGGGGGCTTTGGGGGTTTTGAGGGCTTCTTCAAGGTATTTGATTTCCTTTTCAACAAGGAAGCCCGCAACGGCGGGACCGCCTTTTTTTTGGATCGCCTTAGCCAGACCATACATGCTGGCATGTTTGCGATGGCATGTCCCGAATGCGTCGTTGACATAAGCCTCGCCAAGTTTGGCAATAGCGGCAACAAAATCGTCATGAATTTGCTGTTGTTCTGGGGTGAGTTTTTTATCGGGATTTTTTTTTGCTTTATCGGGCATGGTTTCGCCCGCGCAAAAACGCAGGTTCTCCATGAGAAGGACGTCGCCCGGTTTCATGTTTGCAACCATTTGCTCCAGCGCCGCGCCGACAACTTCCGGCGGACCGAGCTGAACGGGTTTGTTCAAAAGTTCCGCCAGCCTATCGGCGGCAGGTTTGGCGGAAAATTCCGCCTCAAAGCCTTTTTCCGCCGGTCGTCCCAGATGGCTCATCAGAACGAGTTTTGCGTTTTGGTCAAGAATGCGTTTAATGCTGGGCAGCGCCTGCACAATGCGCCGGTCGTTTGTCACCTTGCCGCCCTTGATGGGGACGTTAAAATCCACGCGCATGAGAACCGTTTTTCCCGCAACGTTGACGTCGGCAATAGTTTTCTTTGCCATGATGTTTCTCCTTATTTCTTTAAAAATTTTATAATTTTAACAAAAATCTATAAAACACTAACTCTATACCTGAGGCTTGCAATCAAAATCAATATCGAAAAATTTTTCTCAATCGAGTGTCTGATTATATCAAAAACGGCATTTACTTACTTGTTTGTTTTCTTATCTTTTACGATTCCCAAACCTTTTAAAAACATAACACTTGACATGGAAAGGAAATCGCAATATAAGGAAATTTGATATTTTAAAAGGAGAAAGGGAGTTATGCAAAAAGGAAAGCTTTTAGTGGTGTTGTCCGCACTGCTTTTAATAATCGCTTTTTTGCCGCGCCCTGCAAATGCACAGTATCGCGTAATTTCATGGGATAATTTTGACAATGGGCTATTTCCGGAAAACCTGCAGATGACTCATCGCTCGACGAACGAAAACACACAAGTGTTTGATTTCGCCTCGCAATGGGCGCCGCAGGGGATATTAAGCGGGCGCGCCGCCACGGAATGCAAGCGATACGGATTGCGAATCTCGATTCAAAAGCCTACAGATACCACCAAAATCGAAAGTCAGATGCGCGGCGTGGTGAACAAGACCGTCTTTGACCGCCGGGAACTCGGCGATCACGGACGCTCGCTTTACCAAGCGGATTTTTTCCTGCCGGAAGATCTTAGCGACGTTCCTTACTCGATGGCGGTTCTTGCTATGGTTCCACCGTCAGAAGGCGCCGGACTGCAAATCTATCGCTTTGGCATCGAGAACGGAATAAAGATTTTTTATTCCTATTCTAATGATGCCATAAACAAAGCAGAACCGGTGGATCACAAATGGGTTTCTCTGAGCGAATACAAGGACTTCAAGCCCGGTTGGCACAGGCTTCAGATTATTTTTGAGGGACAGGAAAGAATATATTGCGCCATTGACAGCCATTATACCAGTTTTTCGCCGATATATGAGCCGACGCTGACGCGGCTGCAAGCGGGCATCATGGTGACAAGCATGCTCAAATATACGAAGTCCACAGCACCTGTGGAAATCTGCTATGCGGATAATCTTTCTATTCAGATGAGCCCGGAGGATGTGCCGCTTCCGGACTCTCCTTGGACGAGCGATTTGACTGGTCCCGCCGCTATCGGCTCGACCGCCCAGATGCAGGAAGCCTCCTTGCCGGGCGTGACGCCGCAACGAATTGAATGGCTGAACTCAACCGATGAGGCATGGTCAAAATGTCTGCGCGAAAAACGCCCCATCTTGCTCATGTTCTACGCCCCGCGCGTGCTCGCCTATAAGCGGCTCGAGGAGATGTTAGCCACTGAAAGAAGCGCAACAGAGCTTTTTGGCAAATTTATTCCGCTTGCCTTAGATGCCAACCAGCTGGCAACCGGCGCCTTGCTCGAAAAATTCAAAATGTTCAAGGTGCCAAGCTTTGTCATCATAGGACCTGACGGCGCGATCAAAGGCAAGGTTTTCGTCACGAAAAACGATACGTGGAGCAAAATAGCAGAACAGATTAAACCCTTCGCCGAATAGCAAAAGCAGATAAAAAAGTTTGAGGAAAATCGCAGGGAGAGATGGCGCGCCCGAGACGATTTGAACGTCCGACACCCAGCTCCGGAGGCTGGCGCTCTATCCCCTGAGCTACGGGCGCTAAAAGATTTGGGGTGGGTAAAGGGACTCGAACCCTCGACCTCCAGAGCCACAATCTGGCGCTCTAACCAAGCTGAGCTATACCCACCGCAAAAAGAAATATTAGAAACGTCAAAATATCAAATCCAAAAAACAAATCAATTCTCTATCACCCGACAAAAAACCTTTGCAAGCAATTTGTGTTGAAAAAAGCGAAGCGATAAGACGGCGCATCGCCGGCGTTTTAAAAATGGCGTCATTTACATCTGATGAATTTTGCGCTGAGCGTCGGCATGGTCAAAGGAATTTTTTGACCAGCGGCGCCGCTGGAAGCGGGGGGCGTGATTTCAACATTGCGCACATGCGGAGTGTGGTTGACAACCAGCATGCCCAATTCGCCGCGTTCGGAGCGCCACGCCGAGGCAATAACGGAAGGGGGCTTTTTAGAATATGTCCCGCCGAATGCGCAATTGCCGTCAACAATAACGGGCGGATTATCGCCGCCAACTTCCGGCAAGCCGAGAAATTCGCCGGAAAGAATAAAATCGCGCGCTTCCCTGCGGGCTTGAATAAGTTTTTTCAGGAAAGCCGCTTCGCGTTCGGCGCCCTTTGCCATGATGTTTGTGGGACGAACCCACCCCAGTTGCGAGCCGTAGATAAAATTCTGCGCCAACTTGAATCGAAATGATAACGCGTTTGAGGGCTCATCTGCGGAGTAATAGAGAAAGCCGTAATTAATAACCCTGCCTGAATAGACGGCAAGAAAGAGCGGGATGATTTCTTGGTCCATCGGCGTATTGACGAGCAACAGGGCGTCAAAGAGGTCTATCCAACATTCGGCGTTTTCCTCCGTTGTGAGGATGACCTCGGGCGGGAGATTTTCGCGGATGTTTTTCAGGAGTTTGCGATAGCCTTCGTGCCAGAAACATCCGCCGCCGATGGGATGTCCGTGAGCGGGATTATAGCAGAGCTCCGCCTTTGCCGCGCAGATTTGGTCAATATAAACACCATCCACATTGAACGATAGGAGCATTTTGCGGACGACTTGCGCCATCTTTTGTTGCCAGAGTTCGGTGTATGGGCACATGACGTTATTGGGGACGCGCGAGCCGTAGATTTCCGTATAACAAAGCCCCTCGTTTGAGCGAGCCGCCGCGTTAGCTGCGCCTTCTTTTTTCCATGAAACCGCGGCGGGATCCCAGAGGCGTCCGTTGATATAGGGGACGATATGCGCGCCTTTTTTTTGCAATTCTTTTATCCCTTCGGCAAACCCAGCCAAAGCAGGGAAGTAATCGGGATAGTTTGTATCGTAAGGGATTTCATGCCAGCGATACCAGTGGAGCGCAGTCGGGACGGCGAAAAAGTCCATCGCTTTTTTGGTTGCTTTAAGATTATCGGCGGCGGAGCCATCGGGGCGCAGCCAGAGGTCGGTCTCCTTGAGCCAGTCGGGGATGCGCCGCCGCGAGAGGCGTCCCGCCTTCCCCCACGGCGTGATATAGGAAAATTCCTTGTAAATTTGCGCCGCTTCAAAATAAGCGCCTTCATATCCGCCGAGAACAATATCATAGGGCAGTTCAAAAATCCCCCCGGTTTTGACGGGCAGCGGCGGTGTGTGTGAAATTTTGAGGCAGGCGGAGGCGGGTTTCTCGGATATGACGGAGAAATCTTTGTGGTTTGCTTGCGCATCATGCGCGGCAATGTATAAACCGTGCCCCTCCTGATACAGCGCCACGAACTGCATTGCGACGATGCATGAGGGATATGTTCCCTCATAGCGCAAGCCCGCCTTCACGGGATACTCAACGCCCCAACCAAAGGGCGCGGCAAGCTTGAGACGCTCATCGGGCTGGATATTGGGTATGATGGGAAAATCCGCCCGTTGCACGCTCCAGCCTTCAAGGAGTTCAACTCTGATGCGCCAGAAGGTGCGTATTTCTGTTCTGGAGAACCTGCCCTCAACAAAAACGCCCGCCTCTTTTTTAGGCGCAAGGAGAATAGCCCATTTGAATTGGAGAATGGTTTCGCGGGGGTTGGACTTAAGGACGACCGCGCCTTTGAATTCCGCTTGTTTGTTTGTGATTTCCGGGGACGTGCCGTCGGGACCGATGAGGCGCAGCTTCCAAAATTCGCAGCCTTCAGGCGCGGGGGCGAAAATTTGCGCGCCCTCCGGATGGCGAAATTCTAAAAGGGCAAAATTTTTTCCCGTCCGGAACTTTGCCGAAAGGTATTCGGATTGGATAGTAACGAGATCATCTTTGGAATTTATTTTGAGGTATTTCATGTTTTCTCCGCAAATAAAACGGGAGCATGGCAGCGATGATTATAGAAATAAAGGAAATAATGATTCCGATAAAGAATGAGGCGGGGCGGTAGCGCCATTCGACGCGATGCGCGCCTTTTTCGATGCGGACAGATTGGAACATCAAATCCGCGCAGAGATTTGATGCGGGACGGTTGTCAACGTGGACGCGCCAGCCGGGCGCCCAACCCTCGCGAAACACAAGATACCCCCCGCTTGATGCCGCAACGTCAACATCCGCCCATCCCTCGGCAAGCGTCCGAATCCGGATGGATGCCGTTGAGGGTTCATCCTTTGGAAATGCGCGCGCCTGTTTTTCGCCGGACGATTCGATTACTACGCTAATCTCCCCGATGCGCGTCTCCAATAGAAGCGCTTCCGCCGCTTGATCGGGCGTATCCACAAGGAGCGGACAAGGAACAAACACAAACCGAGCAGGGCGCGGGATGTATTCGTAAACGCCCTCCCCAATCTCCGCCCACTTGCCCGGCAGTGTTGACGGAGCGGAATTTTCAGGGAGGGGAATTTTTCCGAAGGCGTGCGTGATGCCCATGCGCTCAATGAGCGGCGAGTGTATCTGGCGCAGGATGCCGAAATGCGCGCCATAGAGCAGACGCTGCGGTTGGTTGACAATGGAAAGAAACCTTGTGTAGCGGATGGAGCGCAGCGGCTCATAGCCCTGAAAATCGCTGACGCCCTCAAGGGCGGCAATGTTGGGCATACGCGAATCGGCGGCGCGGATGTAATCGTAAGAATAATTCATCGAGGCATCGTAGGAAAAAATTCGGACGGGCGATTGCGGCAGGTCGGGCGGAATCTTGGATTGTGGCATTAGCGTTCGCGGACGGAACGATGCTTCAGGCGCAAACTTCGTATCAATGCGGCAGAAGCTGTAATTCAAAATTTCAAAAATAGAAAGGCAGAGCAGCCCGGCAAAAAAGATTCGCCTTTTTTTTTGGAGAAGAAAAGTCAAGATGAAGAGCGCGCCCAAAAGACATGCGGACAATATGACGCTGTTTCCAAACGAAAGATTGGGGATAAATCCAAGCGCGCGCCAGAGCTGCCGCGTCGGCTCTTCCTTGCCCGCCCAGAGAAAAAATACAGTAAACACGGCAAGAAATAAAAAGAGCAATCGGGCGGGCATGGGGAAATTCGATTTTAACCGAAGGCTTAAAAAACCCCGCGCAAGGAGCGGCGCGGCGGCAAGCGGCGCAAGCGCCAGAATGCGGCGCGGGTCATGAAAACCGCCGAAGCCGGGCAGCAATCGGGCATAAATTCCGGATAGACGCCAGACGCCAAGCGACAAAAACCCCAGCCAGAATATGATGTCGCTGATTCGGCGGCGCCGTCCCGATGCGAGCGCGCCCCAAAGGATGAGGAAAAGTCCAGCCGCGCCGATGTAAGCGGCGTCGCCCGTGTCCTGCGGAAAAGTCCCGCAGCCCAGATGCGCCTCAAGGAGCCGCCGGAATGTGAGCGAACCGACCTTTATGGCGCTCATGGGCAGATTGCCCGCGCGCGCGGTCTGCGCCACAAATTCGCGGGTCGGCAACAGCTGAACCGCCGCAAGCCCCGCGCCCAGCGCAATGGCAGCGATGGCAGACGGCAACATGAACAGGGCGCGCCGCGAAAAACGCGTCTCAATCATGCGAAGGAGTGATGATAGAATTAAAAGCAGAAAGGCATAATAAGCCGCCTGTATAGCCCCGCATAAAATCAGCAGCGCCGCAACAACAGCCATGCCGGAAAAGTATATGGCGCGCCGCGTCCGCCAGAGCTGCTCCTGCATGAAAAAAAGCCACGGGGCAAGCCCCATCGCAAAGAGATACGAACCAAATGCGACATGCGCCCACGTTGCCCCGCTTGCTTGAACAAGCAGCGCCGCGCCCAGCGCCGCATCCGCCGGAAACCGCCGCGCCCTCAGCCAGAAAAAAGTCCCCAGCCCTAAAAGATAAACATGGAGCATAAACAGTGCCGTGAACATCCCGCCCCGCGGCAGCGCAAAAAAGAGCCAGTTGGGCGGATACAGCGCGGCAATCTGCGGATTAGCCAAAAGCGGCATCCCCGCACAGACGGAGGACGCCCAGAGCGGCAGCCGCCCTTGCGCGATCTGCCTTGCCGCCGCGCACCGCAACGGGTAAAAATACGCAGCAATATCCATAAAAAAAGGCATGTGGTTAAAAATCACAGCAGGCAGAAACAAGAGAGCGGGAAGCGCTATAAATATAAAAGCGGTTTTTTTCATCAAGATATAATAGTCATGAGAATAGTAAGTTGTTATTAACAGATGGAGTAAGAGTCAATGATGAAAAAAACAGCGGATAAAATGCACTTTAATGTTGACACGGCAGCCTCCCGCGATGGATAAACAGTTAATTCGTTGTTACGAAGGTGGATGGTTTAACCATCGTGGGGCCGGAAACGGCCCCATTTTAATTATCAAATCATTTTCTTTCCATAAAATTTTCCCTTAACACAATCATATTTGGCTGCGAGAATGTTGATGATCTTTTCTCCGAAAGGCGGCAACGGTTTATCTATAAAATGATTATCCCTGAGCACTTCTAAGCGGCTGGGATGAGCAATCAAATCAGCCAGTTGCAATCCGGCGATATTAGCGCTTTTCGGTTTTACTTTCAGCTCGCGGCTGGTCAGTGTCTTCTGGAAATCTTCAGGGTGAACATAATCGGTTCCGTTTTCCCAAAGCTTGTGGAAAGAACGTTTGAGGCGCATATCCTCTTTTCCGCCTCTTGATTCTGCCATGACATCTCCCACCGAGTTGTTGCGCTGAAGAAAAAAACGGTATCGCTCCAATAAAATGGCAAGACAGTAATGATAGGGATCATACCGCCAGACCGCGTATGTATCTCGATGGTGTTTTTTGTCCAAACACACGGTAAGAACGGTATAATTCCATTTCTCGAGCAAGACAAGCAGTTCCTTATTGAAACATTCTCAATACATCAAAAGGCGGATAGGCATTCAAAATTTCTTTTCGATGAAGAATTATCGGTTCGTCAGGATGGGAAAAAAAGTAACGATTCTTTAAATCTTCCATTTCTGGATAAATGGTTTTTTGAACATAATCCAATTGAATAATGATGCCGGTCAGGCTAAGAAACCTGTGATTGGGATTATCCGAGCTGTTCAGATCGGGATTTCCCACCTCATCTACATAAATACGATATTTAGTATTAGGCGTCATTTTTTCGGGCGTCAGAAAACCTTTTTTAATAAAACGTCAAGGCGCAACCGGAGACGAGGGCGCCGCCGACGCGGGTGGGCGCGCTTTGTGTGCTAATATCAGCATAGCGGTTTTTCCAATCATCATCGTCGGGCGGTTTGATGGCGCGGGAGATGGTGGTTTCTTCAAGTTTTAAATTGGAATATTTTTCCGAATTATAGTTGATGCCGTTGGTGCTGGTCTGCGTTGACCAGTAGCGGATGGATGTTTTTTCACCTGATTTGTTGCGAATCCATTTGTCAAAGATGACGGAATGACCGGAATCTTGCACGCCTAATCGCCATATCTGGACAAAGTCGCCCTGCCGCGCATGATCCCAGTCGGTTATTTGGTATCCGCATTTATAATCCGTCATCGCCTTGGCGGGACCTGGGTAGGAGTCGCGCCCGAGCGCGATATACCATATTAGGCGGAAGGTTTTCATCTGTGCGGCTGTTATGCCCCAGATGGAGGCGGGGTTGACGCCCTTTGCCGCGTTGTAATTTTCCCAAGCGTCCATAAAGACCTGATACGTGATGCCGCTGCAGTAGCAGGCGTTGCCCGCCTGATTGTCTGTGATTATTGTTGTGCCGAGATATTTGATATCGTGCGTGACGCCGTTGCCCGCCCATTCATAGGGATAAGAGCCGTCGCGGGGATATTTGAGAATCTCGGCAATGACGTATGGGTTGAATTCGATGGGCGAGATATAGGCGATGAAATAAATGCGCTCATAGGCGTCGGCGACGCTGCATGTGAACTGAACGCTGCCTTCGGGACCCTGATAACCGGTTCGGTTGTTATCAAGGTGCTGGAGCGAGATGAGGTCGGATGTGTCGGCGTTGCGCATTTCAAGAAAGACGCGTCCGCGCAAGCCTTCTTTCCATAGGTCCATCTGGTATTGCACGGTTATGGCGAAAGGCGTGTTGGGTTCCACGCGCTCGGGGACACTGGGCAAGGAAATGGAAACGGCGGGAGCGGCAAACGCCGCCCGCGGCATTGCATGAAACAGTATAGCCGGCGCAATGAATAAGAAATAAAGTTTATATGAAAATCTTACTGAGTTCAACCTTGCCCAGTCCAAAAGCCATTTTGGGTCGAATGTTCGCTATTCGACCCAAAATGCAAAGATTAGACGATTTATAATTTTCAGGGGCGGGAGCCTGTCAAGGCTGTTATTCCGTTGCGCCGATGATTTCGCGCAGGACGCGAACAGTCTCCGCCGCTTTATCGCGGACCTCTTTTTTGCGGGCAATCAAATCCGCCTCTGGAACAACGCCGCCATTGACTTGAAAATGGAAACGCAGGGCGTTGGATGTGCCCGACGGGCGAATGGTCAGGTATGTGTAAGGGTCGTTGTTGAAATAAAAACGGATGCCCTCGTCGGGGAAGCCTTTCCAATTCACGCCGTCGTATTTGCCGGTTTTGTAAATGTAGGTGGAGGTTGCTTTGAATCCGCAGATTTCGAATTTGCCCTCTTTTGCCTTTTGATGCAGTTCATCCGCTTTGATGAGGATGTTCTTTTTCTTTGTGTAGCCGGCAAGACCTTCATACTCGCCGTCAAGAGGCGCGGGCTCGTAATGATTTATGATGAGCCCAATTGCAGGGTCGAGGTAGATTTCCTTATCAAGAATTTCGATGAGCGAGGTGTTGTGCTCCTTTGCCCATGCGGCGATTTCCGCAACGAGAAGACCGGCGATGGTGCCGTCCTTGTCGCGGACATGACCGCCCTCGCCCAGCGAAAACTTATCCTTCGGGGCGCCTCCCAAAAGCGAAAAGCCGTTGGATTGTTCCATCGCCGCGATGTTGATGGAGCGTTCAGAGGTCATGTTGAGGCACTCCATTATAACAGGGTCGCATTTTTCCTGCTCAGGCGACAGTCTGCCGTGGGAGAGTTTCGGAACGGGTAGTTTTTCCCAGAAGTGGCGGACGCCGGCGGAGAGCATGGCGAAACCGACCCATGTGCGCACAACGCCGAGCCCGTGCTTCAGGGCAAGCCTGACCATAGCGTCGGAGGTGGTGTGGGACTGGACGATGAATTTTTTATCGGCATCTTGGATGGCGCCGTATTTGTCTATTTCGTATTTGAGGCGATACCAGACGACAAGACTCCATGCGTCGTCTGCGGGGAGGAGGGCGTAGTCCTTGCCGTCGTAAATATGGCGTTGATTCTGGGGCACTTTGACGATGACGCCGCAGCGGTCGGCATCGGGGTCTGTGCCGATGAGAATATCCATTTTATCCGCATCGTTTGGATATTCCTTTTTGAAGGAAGCCATGGCGATATCCGCCGAGCGCCAATCGCCGGGGTCGGGCTGCTGTTCCTTGCCCGGCTCTGAACAAAAGGCGGGGAAAAGCCCGTTGAGTTCATCCATTGCCTTGATTATCATGGGCTTGCCAAATCCTGTGCCGCCGAGGATAGAGGGAACGGCTTTTCGACCTGCGCCGTTGAAGGCGCAATAGGCGATGTTAAGCGGGTTTTTTTGGTTCTTAATCATATCCGGCTGGAGGAGGAAACTCATGACGTGTTTCACGTGGCGTTCGTGCATATTGATAAGATGGTCTTCGCGTCCGAAATAATCAAAACCGGGGAGCGGTTCGGCGCCGCCGAGGAACCAGAGCTGGTCTTTTTCGGCGTCCTTGAATTCGCGGAGAATGACCTGCGCGATTGTTGCGGGCTTGATGTATTTTTCGTAAATCTCGTCGCGCTCTTTCGGGTCGAACTGGGAGCCGTTTCCGCATGAAAGTTTATAGCCGTTATAGCGGTAATCATTATGGGAGGCGCTGATGAGGATACCCGCATCGGCGCGGAGATTGGGCACGGCAAAGGTGACTTCGGGGTAGGGGCAAGCTTCATCAAAGAAATAAACGGTGATGCCATAGCCGAGGAAGAGTTTGGCAATCAAGGCGGCGAGGTCTTGCCCGCGCACGCGGCTGTCGTATCCGAGGACGATGCTCTTCAACCCTTTTTCTTTCATGTAGCGGGCGACGCCGACGGATTTGAGAAGTACGACTTTGTCATTGAAGGTGTTTGGTCCTTTGAGGATGCGGGCGCCGATGCCTTCCTTTTGCATACGAAGGATGGACTCTTTGTCGAAAGCCATTTTTCCGCGGATGCCTCCGGTGCCGAATTTGATTTCGGAAACGTAAGCATTCGTGATGTCCGCCCACTTTTTTGCATGGATGGCGTCGCGGATGCCATCTTTGAGCTGCGGAGAATACTTATCAATATCCGGATCGCCAAGCCAATCAATCAGATTGGGTATGACGTTCTGAACGGCGAACTGATAATAGCCTTGCTCAATCTGTCCTGATTTCAGTTCAGCGTCAAGATACGCCTTGATGGCGACCTCCGCCTCCTGCACGAGGCTTTTGTCCTCATTGGAAAGATTGTCTAATAAATACATCTCACCCTCCAAAACATTTTATTCAACGTTAAATAATAGTCAATATATGAATGCAAAGGTTGCGGTCAATTAAAAAAGAGTTAAAAAAACAGCCGACCAATTCGGCGTTTTATTTTTTGCTGCGCGGGGCGGCGGATGTCAGAATGAGGCGCGGGTTGGTCAAGACGCGCGTCATGCCGTCGCCGATGACTTGAAACATGAAAATCAGACCGCGGCTGCGGGTGTCGGGAATTTTTCTCAAAAGGAAAAGACAAGAGCCGCGCAAAACCGCTGATAGAACAAAGGTGATGTGATAATTGATATAAGTCATGCCGAACAATTCAAACTTTAGCGAGCTGAAAATCTGCGCGACAACGCCGCCCGCTACGGCGCCGATGCCCAGCGCCAGACCGGAACCGGCGGCAAGCACTGCAAGAAAATATCCTCGGTTTTCCTTTGGAAGCAAAAAATAAGGCAGGTTGAAAATCGCCACGTTGAAACCGCTCCACATCATGCCGTTCACGACCGCTTCGCACCAAAGGAGCGATAAATCATCCGCCGAAATAAAGAGCCAGAAAATGGGAATGGTGGTGATGATAGAGGCGCAGAAGAGCACAACAGTCAGCGTGCCTGCGCGGTCTATCACCGCGCCCCAGACAAAGCGGGACATGAGAAATGTGCAGATGGTGACTATCATCGTGTATGTGAAGATAGAGGTGAAGGACATCTTGAGATTGACAATCATGTGCGGCGTCCAAAAAGAGGTCGCCACTCCGACTGCGGAGTTCCAGAGTAAAAGCGCGTAGAGGAGTTTTCGTATGGGGCGGCTGCGGAAACTCTGACGAATCAGGTCGCTCAATTGAGGGGCGGGAGCGGGATGCGGACGCGGCTCCCATTGATTTTTAAAGGCAAAGATGCTCTTCAACCCGAAAAACGCCGCAACGCCAAAGCAGATGAGGAGATAATTCACGCGCCCCTCCGAGCCAAAATATTCGCGCATCTGCGAAAAGATGAAGTCCGCGGCAAGGGCGACCAGAATAAGGATGCCGTTGCGGGCGGAGATGACGCGCCCCCGCAGTTGATCCGGAATCAGATCCCCAATCCATGCGAGCCAAGCATTGCCGCTTATCTGACCTAAAACGTTGCCAAAACTCAAAAGCGCAATGAGCGTCCAGATTTTTACGGAGTTTTCTATCGGCACAATGATGAGAATGAGGATGAGCCACCAGAGCTGGCGCGTGATGAATGCGGTGGGGATTATGACGCGCTTTCTCGAGCCGGTTCGGCTGACCAGATACGCGCCCGCCAGCTGGGCAGTCGCCGCCATGAAGGGGAGTCCGTTGATGAGGCTGAAATGGATAGCGGAGGCGCCGAAGAGGAGCGCCAAATCCACAAGGAATTTTCCGCATGTCAGCGTGAGCCAAATCTGGGCGTAGATGCCCTCCTCCAAACAAGCCATGATGCCGCTGCGGCGCTTGACTGATGTCGGGGCTGATGGCGGCGGCAGGCTGCTGAATCCAAAGAAGAGCTTTTCGAAAACAATTTTAAAATGTTTTGCAAAAGATTTCATTGCGAAACAAATATATTGAAAAAGAGTTGGCGGCTCTCAAGATTTAATAAAGTAGGTTTTACATATGATGATAAAAACATGCGGGTCAAGTTTTTTGCCGAGAAAGAATTTTTATGAACGGGCGCGAGAGGATTTTGCTGACATTTCAAGGCGGCATCCCCGACAAGGTTCCGGTTTTTGAGCAGTCGGTTGCGGGGGCGGTCGTATCGGAAATTCTGGGACGCTCAGCATTGGGCTTTGCCTCCGACGTCCATTATCATGAGGCGCAGAGCCGCCTTGCGGGCGCGTCAGCTTATGAAGATTTTATCGGGCGATGGAAAGAGGATTACGCCGCATTTGTCCGCGCGCTCGATATGGATATGGTCGCCGCGCCATGGTTTCTCTGGGAGACGCCAGTCCGCCGGCTGGACGAGTTTGCTTTTCTTTATCGGAATGAGGACGGCGAATATGTCCGCTCATACGAACCCCGCTCGCAGACGTTCAGCCTTGCGCGCGCGGAATGCGGCGTTAACACAAACGCCCTGCGCGCCAAAATACGAAAAACATTGCGCGAAGATAACGGACAAAATTATGACGGCGGATATTGGGCGCTTTTAAAATGGCTGATAGAAATATTCGGAAACGAACGATGCGTCGCTGGCGCGAGTTTCTTTGCCATACCGATGCGCGCCGATTGGCTGATGCTGCTTTTGGAAGATGCGGGACTTGTTCGCGAATATCTGGATTTTGTTGCCGAGCGGGACGTGGACGCCATACGAAAACAGGCGGAGATGGGCGTGCGGGTTTTCAACGGAGGCGGAGATTTGGCGGCGAATTCAGGTCCGCTTTACTCCCCTGCCCTATTTCGCGAGGTTGCCCTTCCCGGTTTGAAAAAAATCATTGCCTCCGCTCACAGCCGCGATGGATTTTATATTTTCCGCACGGACGGCAATATTCGCGCGATGGAGGATTTGCTTTTTGAGGAAGCAGGCGCGGACGCCTATGGCGAGATTGATATTGACGCTGGGATGGATTTGATTGAATTGCGGCGGCGCCGACCGCAGCTTGTATTGTGGGGCGGGCTTGCCTGCGGCTCGCTCCTATTGAACGGCGCCGAGCGGGAAATCGTGAACGAGGCGCGCCGTCTGCGCAATGCCTTGCGCTCGGGAGGCAGGTGGATATTCGCCTCCTCCAACACGCTCCTTCCCGGCACAAACACCCGCGGCTACCTTGCCGCCTTGCGGGAGGTTCGTCAATAAAGCGTTCCGCCAACGTTGAAAAAAATGCATAACAAACAATTTAATGAAACGGCGCGCGACAATCCAAGCCACATCTGGATTGAGCCGACAGATAGGTGCAATACCCGATGCATTCACTGCCGTCATTATTACAGCAATTTCGGGATGGATATGCCCGATGAAATTTATCGGAAAATTGAGGCGCAGGTTTTGGATGGCGCGACCTCCTTGGATTTAATCGGCTACGGCGAGCCGCTCCTTGCAAAAAATTTCGAGAAGATTTTTGAGGATTGCCTTAAGCGAAATATCGAAGTCCATACGACAACCAATGGCATTCTTCTGAAAAATGACGCCCTTTTAGAAAAGATTGTTCGCGGCGGGATGCGCCTTTGCCTCTCGATAGACGGCGCGCGCGCAGAGACGTTTGAGTTCGTGCGCCCGCACATCAAATGGAGTTGGATGATTGAGATTCTTGAGCGGATAAAGAAATGCCGTGAGGTTTTTCAAAACGAGCCAAAGGCAAAAAATTTTTTGCTTAGATTTAATTTTGTGGCGATGAGGCAGAATATCGGTGACCTTCCCGAACTGGTGCGGCTTGCGGATAAATACGGCGCGCGGGCAATTTTTGTTATGACGCTGGCGGGAGTTGAGGAGCCGGCTTCTTCCGCGTCATGGCGGGAAAAAATGTCCGAACAACCGCTGAAAAATTCACCGGAGCTGGTCTCCCCGGCTTTTTTGCAAGCCCTGGCATTGGCAGCCCGCGCTGGGATTGATTTAAACGTGCCGCCTTCTTTTCGAAGTCTTATTTTTGAAGGGGCGGAGCGCCGCCGAGGCGTTGCTGGGCGCATCAAATATTATACAAGGATGATTAAAACCGGGCTTCTTTATGCAAAAAGAAAAGGAGCCGCAAAAACCGTTAGGAAGGTTTTTGAAAGTCTTCGATTTGCCAATGACATCGCAATTCAAAAATGTTTTTATCCTTGGAACGACGCCTACTTTGCGGCGAACGGCGACGTTTTTCCCTGCTGTGTGGTCGTTGAAAAAATGGGAAACCTTAACGCGCAAGACTGGCGCGAAATCTGGAACGGTCTCCCCTACCGCAATCTGCGCCGGACGATTCACGGGTGGAATCCCACGGCGGTCTGCCGCTATTGCGGTTTTGCGCCGGGCATCAACGGCGGCGACGAGCGGCGTTATGCAAAATACTTTTCTAAATTCCAACGGGAAAACATATCGCTGGAAGCGCCGAATATAAATTTTAGCGAAGGTTTTTATCCATTGGAGAAAAAGCCGGACGGCTCGCCGAGCCACCGATGGATGTCCAAGCGCGGATGCCTTTTATTGCGCCCCAAAAAAGGCGCGCAGTTTTTGCGGCTGCTGATTAATCCGCGATGTTTTGACGACCTCAATCCGGGATTATGCCGCATCAACGGCGGCGCTCCGCATTATTTCGACAACACCTGCGAGGATATCAACATCCCCATCGGAGATGTCAGCGGAGACTGCATTGAAATCAATATTGAGATGGAAAAAACCTACCAAGCGGTAAACGACGCGCGAGATCTTGCCCTCCCCGTCCGGGGCGTCCAGTATCTTTTTGCGTGATGAGACTCATTTTCTTTGCTTGGCGGTTGACACGGCAATAGCCATTCCTTTATATATATCTTATAGATATTTCGAATAATTAAAGCGGCTGAAAAGAAATGAAAAGCAAAAATCACGAGAAATCAATTCGGATTAAAACAAGAATCGAATCAGACACAATTCAGATTCCCGAGCTTTCCCGCTGGATTGGGAGAGATGTGGAGATCCTTGTCGTTGAAGAAGAAATAAGGGGCAACAGAAAATTTTCCAGACTCCGAGCCGCTGCAGGCAGGGATTATGTTGATGCGGATTCTGTCATGCGACTGCGAGAGGCAAGCCTGTTATGATTCTGACGGACGCCACGATACTTGTTTCCTATCTGCGAACGCCTACAAGCATAGTTGAAAAAATCCTTACATCCGGAGACGTTGCTATTTGCGGAGTGACGCGATCGGAGATTCTTTATGGCGCTAAATCTGAAAAAAACTTGAAAGAATTGATACGAATACTGGATGAGTTTGTCCCGGTTCTTATTAATGAGGAAATATGGGATGAACTTGGAATCAATCTTCAAAAATTGCGAACGCACGGAATAACCGCGCCTTTTCAGGACGTCCTTATTGCGACTGTGGCGATCAAGAACAATCTTGAGTTATGGTCTTACGATAAACATTTCTCCCTGATTAAGAAGATCCTCCCGGGGCTGCGATTATTTTCTGAAGCTAATCAGTAAGCCAAAATCAATACGACCGTGCAAAATAAACCTTGCTGGGCGCGGGTTTGCCGCAGGCGACGCAGACGGCGCCCTCCGGCTCGCGTCCCTCCATAGGAATGCAGCGAATCGTGGCTTTGGTCTCCTCTTTCACCTTCTGCTCGCAGGCGGGAGAGCCGCACCAGCCGCTGATAATAAAGCCTTTTTTATTTTCAAGGACGTCTTTGAACTCTTCATAATTATCCGTGCGCGTTGTGTGCTCGTTGCGGAAGGCGAGCGCGCGGTTATATAGATTATGCTGAATCTCTTTGAGGAGCAGCTCAACCTTTTCGGCGAGTTGCTCTTCGGGGACGAATATTTTTTCGCGGGTATCGCGGCGGACAATGACCGCCTGTTTTTTTTGTATATCCTTCGGTCCCACCTCTATGCGCAGCGGCACGCCCTTCATCTCCCATTCGTTGAACTTCCACCCTGCCGTTTGCGTTTCCCGCAGATCCAGCTCAACGCGGAAACGCGAGAGCTTTTCTCCCAGCTCGCGGATTTTGTCGTTCACTGCCTCAAGCGAGGAGCTGAAATAGATGGGGACAAAGACCGCCTGAATGGGCGCAATCACAGGGGGCAGCATCAGCCCGCTGTCGTCGCCGTGCGTCATGACAACGCCGCCGACAAGACGGGTCGAGACGCCCCATGAGGTTTGCCAGACGTATTTTTCAGATTGGTCCTCATCGAGGAATTTTATGCCGAAAACCTTGGCAAAGTGCTGTCCGAGGTTGTGGGAGGTGCCCGCCTGCAAAGCCTTGCCGTCTGCCATAAGAGCCTCGATGGTATACGTCTTTTGCGCGCCGGCGAATTTTTCGCTGTCGGTTTTCTCTCCGTGGATGACAGGCATGGC
This sequence comes from candidate division BRC1 bacterium ADurb.Bin183, assembly GCA_002070185.1. Classification (GTDB taxonomy): domain Bacteria; phylum Sumerlaeota; class Sumerlaeia; order MWCT01; family MWCT01; genus MWCT01. The sequence goes on along the minus strand of MWCT01000001.1, from coordinate 26,281 downwards.
AAGGGCGTTTTCCGCAAATTCTTTATAGACACCGAGCATCTTTTCCGTTTCAGCCTGAGCCTCTTCAAGCGTGCGGTGGCAGGTGTGCCCTTCCTGCCAGAGAAATTCTGTGGTGCGCAAGAAAAGGCGGGTAACCTTTTCCCATCGGACAACGTTCGCCCATTGATTGATGAGGATGGGGAGGTCGCGGTAGGATTGAACCCATTTGGCATAGATGGAGCAGATAATCGCCTCAGAGGTGGGGCGGATGGCAAGGCGCTCCTCAAGCGGCTCGTTGCCGCCGTGCGTAACCCATGCGACCTCCGGGGCGAAGCCCTCCACATGTTCAGCCTCAAGAGTTAAAAGACTTTCCGGGACAAAAAGAGGGAAATAAGCGTTTTTGTGTCCTGTTGCCTTGATGCGCATGTCCAGCTGGTCGCGGATGTTTTCCCAGAGCGCATAGCCATAGGGCTTAATTACCATGCACCCTTTAAGTGTTGTATAATCAGCCATATCGGTTTTGCGAATGACATCCACATACCATTGAGAGAAGTCCACGTTTTTAGGGGTGAGTTCTTTAACAAATTCCTTTTCTTCGCCTTTGCGTGCCATGAGATACCTCCGTGGGATAAATATGTATATACAAATTAAACAACTTAGTTATCAAGCGCTCGCAATAAATTAAGCGCCTGAGAATATTGACCGAGATTGTTTAGGCGTTCTGCCTCTTCAAGATTTTTGCTAATTTTCAGTTTTTCATCGTCGGAGCCGTTAAATGATTCCATTTTTTTATTAATTTGTTCAATTTTTAATCGGACTTCTTCTTTGTTAATCTCTGATATAATATTAGAATGATACAGGGCGAGTTCGGACGCGCGGATGGATTCTTCGAATTTTCCGGCGACATAAGCCTGCTCCGCATCTTTGTTATAATTTTCGATGAGGGCAAAGGATTCGGCGTGCATTGTTTGGGCGGCGTTTGCCGTAGCGGAGCCGCGGGCATCGCGCGCTTTTTTTAGCAGGAGCGCGGCTTGGGAGCGGATGGCTGTATCAAAAGCCTCGCGCGCCTTTAAGAGCGCCGCCTCGGCTGAGGCAAGCCCTTCTTTGGGGCGGTTTCGTTTCAGCATGTTTTCGGCGGAGTTGATGTGATTGATGGCGATATCATAATAATCGGACGCATATTCGCGGACATTATATTTTTCCGATTGCGACAGAATATCCCGAGTTTCGGCAATTGTGATTTTTGTGCGATATGCGGCGCAACCTAAAAGCAGGAATAAAAACGGCGTAAAAAAATATTTCATCATGGCGATTATCCGTAAATAAAATAGTTTAATTACGAATAAATGCGGGAAAAATTTAGTCAAGTGCCCTTTTTTCAAAAAAATGCAAATCAAATCATTTTTATCTTGAAAGCGAAAAAAGTAAGACTATTAGTCTTCAAGTATATAGGAATGAAATTGTTTCACGTGAAACATTCCGTTTTTTAATGGACTGTGCCATGTCTTTTACTATTGCGATTGCCAACCAAAAAGGGGGTGTCGGCAAGACGACAACCTCCATTAATCTGGCGGCATGTCTGGCTCATAAGGGACGCCGCACCCTCCTTGTTGATATGGACCCGCAGGGAAACGCCACAAGCGGTCTGGGGGTGGATAAACACGCGCTTCCAATGACTGTTTATGACCTGCTGCTCGGCTCTACGCTTTCGCCGGAATCCATTATGCTCAATCCGCTGATGCCGCAGTTGTGGCTTCTGCCCTCCAATATCCAGATTATCGGCGCGGAAATGGACCTCCTCGGCGTTGATGACAAGGAGCGTCGGTTGCGCCATGTGATTCAATCGGTTAAATTGCGCTTTGATTATATCATCATTGATGCGCCGCCTTCGCTTGGGCTTTTGACAATAAACACCCTGACGGCGGCGGATGCCCTCCTTGTGCCGGTGCAATGCGAATATTACGCCTTAGAGGGTTTATCGCTTCTGATGGAAACGTATCGCCGCATTCGCTCATCGTTTAATCCCGACCTCGACCTTTTGGGGCTGCTTATCACGATGTATGACGGTCGGACGAATCTTGCGCGGCAGGTGGCAGAAGATGTCCAATCGCATTTTGGCGATGCGGTCTTTCAAACGTTTATTGCCCGAAACATCCGCTTAAGCGAGGCGCCCAGTTTTGGCAGGCCCATTATCTTGTATGATAATAATTCTGTTGGGGCGCAGTGCTATATGAATTTCTGCGAGGAAGTAATCAAAAAAATTGAAAATTTCAAAAAGCCGCCAGAAATCACACAACCGACGGAAAACCCGGCGGCAGAAGCATCTCAGGAGGTTATGCAGTGACTTCTCCCAAGAAAAAAGCCCTTGGACGCGGTTTGGATACTCTGTTCCCATATACGGCGAAAGCGGCGGCGCCCGACGCCTCCGCTGCAGATTTGAGCACGAGCCTAAAAAATATCGCCATTGCCTCAATCAAAACCAATCCCTATCAACCGCGCCGCTCTTTTGACGATGAAAAACTTGCGGAGATGTCCGCATCTATCAAAGAGCGCGGAGTCCTTCAGCCCATCCTTGTCAAATCAATCGGGCAGGGCTTCCAGCTTGTGGCGGGGGAGCGAAGACTTCGCGCCGCAAAATTGGCGGGTCTTACCCAGATACCATGTCTGGTCATACATGCGACGGATGAGCAATGTCTTGAACTTGCCTTGATAGAAAACCTTCAACGCGAAAATCTGAATCCGATAGAAGAGGCAAAGGGTTATGAGGAACTCATCGTCAAGTTTGGTTTGACGCAGGAGGAGGCGGCGGCGCGAGTCGGCAAAGAGCGCTCGACGGTGGCAAACAGCTTGCGGCTTTTGAAATTGCCGCCGACAATCATAGAAGATTTGGAGGTGGGGCGGTTAACCTCGGGTCATGCTAGAGCGCTTTTGACCATTGACGACCGGCGGCTGCAGGCAAAACTCTGGGCGCAGATAGTCGAAAAAGATCTCTCCGTGCGCCAGACAGAAGCCATCGCCCGCGAATTGAAAGAGAAAAAATCAATCGCCGGCAAAAAAAAGCCGCCGAGCCGTCCGGCGGATATTTGCGAGATAGAAGAGAGGATGATGGGAGCGCTTGGGACTCGCGTTCAGATACGTCCTGCAAGCAAAACCGCCGGAAAGATAGTTATATCTTATTCGAATTTGGATGATATGGACAGGATATTAGAAATTCTGGGAATTACTCAAGGGGATTAGCGTCAAGATGATATACTTTACTGCAGCGTTGTCGCGTTTGGCTCCGCTGGTGCCCGCCACGCCGATTGTCCTGCAATCCCGCTTTACATGGTTAGCGGCAGATGTTATTCAGGCTGTCAAGGATAACGACTTGGTAGGTATGATTTGCCTGATTGCTACGGCGATAGGAAGCATTCTTTCGTGGGGCGTGATTGCATATAAAGCCTTATATCTACATCTGGCAAAGAGCCAAACGAAGATATTTCTAGAGCGATGCATGGGCGGCGAAGGCAACCTTCTTCATTCCTTTCAATTGGCAGGCGGTTATCAGGATAGTCCATTGGCTCAGGTTCTGCGGGAGGCCTATCTGGAAATGGAAATGGTGAACTGGTATCAGAACGAGAAAGGTTTGTCACTTGACGCCAAAATAGCCAATTCTAAGGAGAATGTGGAAAGGGCGATAGAGATCGCCGCATCGAAAGAAATTCATAGGCTTGAGGATAAGCTGGGGTTGCTTCTTGGCATTGCAAATGTAAGCCCGCTGATTGGTTTGTTTGGGACAGTCTGGGGTATATTGGGCGCCTTTCAGGTGGTTGCGAAAGAGGGCACGGCGGCTGTTGGTAGTTTGGCTCCGGGCGTATCAACCGCGCTTATGACAACTGTTGCTGGGCTCATTGCGGCTATTCCTGCGGTTATCGCTTATGCATATTTTTACAGCGTAGTTCAGGACTTGGAACGGCGAATGGACGCCTTTGGGCATGAGGTGTCGAACATCATCCAGAAGAATGTGCTGAGGAGGAATTCCAAGGGTTAGACGAATGAAGAGAAGGCGAACAAATTTGGAGAAGATGGGAAGCATCAACTTGACTTCCTTTATGGATATGACATTTAATTTGTTAATCGCCTTTATGCTGATTGCCCCGACCTTGAAGCACGGGATGGAATTAGATTTGCCGGAAGTCAAGGCAACAAACTTGAAACCGAAGGATTCAATAACGGTTGTGGTTCGCAAGGCGCCGGAGCGCGGAGAAGAGGAACGGATTTATATTGACGACAAACGCGTAACGATAAGCGACTTGACGGTTCAAATAAAAGCAATGTATGAAAGGAAAAAGAATCTGGATGTCCTGATTGAGGCGGACAAGACCGTGCCTTATGAAATTGTGGCAAAGGTCCTGAACGCCGTTCAGAAGGCGGGCGTGACAGGCGTGGGTCTGGTGACGGAGCCGGCAGTGGAAAAGTAGGCGGATATCCGCAGAATGCAGTTTATTGGCTGTTGTGGAAGACCGGCATGAACAAAACGATAATTTTTTCTTTAATTTTTCATATAGCAGTTGCGGCGGCGTTTTTGATATTATCCGCCATTCAGGTGAAATTTATCCGGCTCAAACCCGCCAATGCCATGCAGGTGAAGTTTGTCAACCCGCCTCCGAAAGATGAAAAACCAAAACACGTTATGACGCCGGCGCCGCCGAAGGAACCGGTAAAGACGCCCGCTCCTCAGGTTAAAAAAGAAGAGCCCAAGCCTGAACCGCCTAAGCCGGAACCGCCCAAACCAAAGCAAGAACCGAAACCCGAACCTAAACCGGAGCCGAAGAAAGTCATAGAAAAGCCCACAGAAAAAAAAGTCCCCAAAGAGCCGCCTGCGCCGAAAAAGACGCCGTCGCCGAGCACAGCGCCCGCGCGAACGCCGCCGCCCGCCAGAACGCCTTGGCCCCCTCTGCCGTCCCAGCCTTCGTTCCATCCTCGCCCGCAGCAAACAGCGCGCCAAGCGCCCGCCCCGCAGCCGAATGTGCCGGTTGCCGACCAGCTGCCGCTTAAAATAACAGCAAGCGACAAGATTCCAAATTATTATCTTTTGATGGCGCAGCAAAAGATTGAGGGGAATTTCAAACTGATGCGCTCGCAGCGCTATGAGGGAATTTACTGCGCGGTGGAGTTTCGCGTGGACCGCGAAGGGCGCATTTATGATATACGCGTTGTCCGTTCGACCGGACAGCGGGATTTGGATAAGTTCGCCTTGGAGGCTGTCGAGCAGACAGGCTTTCTTGGGCCGCTGCCGGATTCGTTCAAGGAGTCTTCGATAACCATCCTTGCCAATTTTGATTATTCTCCGTAGAAAGGACAGGTCGTTGACGGAAATCAAAAATGAAACAGCGTTGAAAAAAAACTCGATTTTAAGAGACCGTGTTTTTCTTCTCATTCTTTTTCTTGGAATAATATTCAAGATAGCATTTATCATGTATGTTCCCGATGCTCCAGAAGATGCATTCAATTATGTGAATTATGCAGATAAAGCTATCCGAGACGGTTATTGGGGGCATTCCTTTTTCGGCAGAGAGGCGCATTTTCTTTTCACTTTTCTTCTATACATTTTAGCGCTGATATTCCGCAGCGGTTATTTGGGAGGCAAAATTCTCTCACTTGCCTCAACAACCATAACCATCGTTCTCGTGTATGATATTGCCATTAAGCGCATATCAAGACGATGCGGGCTTTATGCGGCAGCTCTTTTGTCGTTCACGAGCCTTGGATGGCTGACCAATGCCCTTGCTGTTCTGTCGGAACCGCTTTTCATGTGTTTGAGTGTATTAACAATGTGGCTTTATGTAGAAAAAAAGCCGTCTTGGTTAATTGCGATAGTAATTGCCGTATCGTTGTGGGTCCGCCTTGAGGCTGGGTTTTTCTATCCAGTGATTTTTCTTTTTTACGCGTCAACTCGCAAATGGCGTGATATGGTAATTTTGACAGTCATTGGGACTATATCTGTCGCGGCAAGGTATATTCTGATACCGTCAGGAACAATGGGCTGGGCGAGCAAGGTTTTATCCGAACGTTTTGGAAAAAATTATGGCATGGCTGAATTAGGCGCGATACTTTTAAAAAATATCAATTTGTTGGTATATCAACTGGGGGCGGATTCCGCCTATCTCTGCTGGATGTATAAAATTATTTTTGGGATAGGTTTTGTCCTGTGTTTGTGTTTTCGACAAAAATCCCGCGACATCTTTTTTTTCAAGGTCTTGTTTGTTTTAGCAATAAACGTGCTGGGGCTTTCCATCATGAAATATAAAAGGGTGCATCCCTCGGCGGAAAGACATTATGTTTATCTTGCGCCTTTTTTTGCGATTCTAATTGGCGCATCGTTCGATGGTATTGAAAATTTTTTAGGGTCAGCGGCGGCGAGATTTGAGAAAAAGAGTATTATACGCTTCTTGGGGTATATGCGAATTCCCGCCTATTGTGCATGTATTGTTTTATTTTTCCTGTTGGGGGCTTTTTCAAACCAGAATTCATGGCGTCTCCAAACACGATATGGTTTTCTCTGGAAACATGTCCATTTTCATGATATGCACAAGATAGCCGGCAAATGGATACAAGAGCATATCAAGCCAGGCGAAGGGATAATTTTCTCGCTCCCGACAGATCAATATTATTCAAAAATAAAGGAAAAGAACTCAATTTATGTGTGGTCGGCTGATCGTCTTGATTATAATTATTATATAAAAAATAATATCCGATATGTTGTGTGGTCTGATATCCAATCTGATTATTATCGCATAAGGGCGCTTGGACGGGACAGGGATTTTTTGTTTTTCAAATTTCGCCTTGCGCCGGATAATGGTCATCACTGGTATGGCTGGCGAAGTGTAATTTATGAAATTGACCATGATTTCGGAGCCAATTCGCCGATTGCCATAGGGTGTGGAAACGGATTCCTTCCGCGTGAATCTGGTAAATATCTCATGAATACCGTTGCGCATCTGAATGTTTTTTCAGAAAAACGGCAAAGAGTTAAAATCTTTTTTCAGGCGGAGGCACTGGATGCGCCTCGAACGCTTTTGGTCAAGCAGCGCGGAATCAAACTGGGTGAGTTCAGCCTTCCCATGCGGATGGGTGCGGAGCTTGACAATGCCACGTCGGGGACATTCTGGGTGCAGTCAGAGGGCGAAGGCGTTGCCACTATCTTGTTGGAGTCGCCGGAGCCGATTGCGGCATCATTCAAAACCGACAGGAAAGACGACAATCCTTTTGTGATATTTATGGGAGATGTTCGCGTGGAGGAATCGGAGCCGCCGCATCTTGTTCAGGTTCACGGCGAGGGGTGGTATGCGCCGGAAACATGGGGCAGGTGGATAAAAGATAAAGCCTCTATGGAAATTCATACCAAAGGCGCGGGGCAAGTGTTATTGAGAGCGAATGTCAAAAGTTACAAGATAGACCGAACGCTGCAGGTGAACCTGAACGGCGTCAAGGTTGGGGAATATTTTATTGGCAAGGATTATAGTTTTGATAACAACAATTTGACAATCGAGTTGATGCTGGAGACAAAAGACGGGGCAAATATTCTGGAATTCATAGCCGAGCCCGGCGCGCGAGCCTCTAAAAGCTTTGAGGAAACACGCCGCAATCTGACTATTGCCTTTAATGATTTTATCCTTGTCCGCCTGCGTTGAGGCTGGATGGGAAACGAATCGGAACGACCCGCCGAAAACTATTTTTTTATGACTTTGGCGATTTCCTCTTGAAGGAGCTTGTGGACGGCTTCCTGCTGTTTGACTTTGTGGGAATACCAGATTTGTTTGGTGCGGAGATTTTTCTGGAGCGTCTGGTGATTTTTGGCGGCGGCTTCCGGCGCGGGTGCGCCGATGTGTTTTTTCCGCTCAATTAGCCGCTGGGGCGCGCCTGCGGCGGATAGAAGCGCCCATTCCGATTTGCGCAATTTGGGGTTGATTCTCCCCAGTTTCATAAGGCGGCGGTTGAGAGCATCCAGGCTTATCTCGCGGCAGTTCCCTTTTTTCTTGGATGCGGACTCGGAATCAAGGATCGCCTCCGAGACGGCTTTATATGCGGCGCGGAAGGGTATGTTTTTTTCCTGTGCAATATAGTCGGCGATATCCACGGCTGTGATGAAATCCTCCGTGCATCGGGCGCGCATTTCGTCTTTATTGACCTTGAGGCTTGCGAGGACCTCAGTGAAAACGATAGGCGCCCATCGCACCTCGTCAAAGAGGTCTATCATAGCGTATTTAGTCCATTGGGAGTCGCGGTTGTATCCGGAGAGCGCGCCTTTGGAAAGGGAGAGGAGCGTCATGGCGATGCCGTGGCAGAAGGCGGCTTTGGCGCGTGTGACTTCGGCAAAATCAGGATTTCGTTTTTGGGGCATGATAGATGAGCCGGTGACGTGAGTGTCGTCTATGCGAATCATCGGACGCGGTTGCATGGAGAGGATGATGATGTCCTGCGCCAGCGTTGAGAGATGGTTCATGAAGAGGCAGATGTTTAAAGCGATTTGCGTTTCGAACTCCCATCGGGTGGAGATGCAGTCGAGCGAGTTTTCCTGAACGGCGGTGAAACCGAGCAGGCGCGCGGTATATTCGCGGTCGAGGTTCCATGATGTGCCAAAGCCGGCAGCGGCGCCCAGTGGCGAGGTGTTCCATTGTTCGTAAGTCATGCCGAGCCGCGTGAGGTCGCGCTTGAACGCCTGCGCATGTGAGAGCAGGAGATGCCCGAATGTGGTGATGGCGGCGGGTTGATAGTGGGTGAATCCGGGCATGGGTGTTTTGAAGTGTTGAGCGGCTGTATTAAGAAGCGTTTCCACGAGTTTGAGGAGGCGGCTGTAAAATTCGAGGAGGCGGTCGCGGGCATAGAGGCGGCAGTCGGCGGCGGCTTGGTCGTTGCGGCTGCGTCCGGTGTGGAGCTGTCCGGCGGCTTTTTCGCCTGCGAGTTCGGCAACGCGGGATTCGATGCTGATATGTACATCCTCTTTGTCTTTGTCCACGTGGAACTCGCCGGCTCGGTATTGCTGGGCGATTTCGTCAAGAGCAAAAAGAATGGCGGAGGCGTCCGCGCGGCTGATGATTTTTTGTTTGTGCAGCATGAGGCAATGTACCTTGTTGAGCCAGATGTCGTAAGGGATGAGGAGTTCATCAGCAGCAGGTTTGGGGAATGGGTCGCGCCCGGCGCAGAAATAAACATTCATCATAGAGGGCTCGGACTCCATGCGTCCGCCCCAGACCTGGCTTGAAAAATTTTCTTTTTCGGTCATTAATGCAATTTACTCCATCGAAAATAATATTTTGAATTCTACTTGGTTATCGAATCATACACGGCTTGCTTCATCCAATTATTAACAATCCGCTCATTCAAAATAATTATACCGCAAAAAATTTTATTTAGAGATAACTAATAATGAAGAATTCATGGATGAATTATTTGCTGTCGTCAAGTTCTTCTTCTGTTTCGCCTTCGTCGGGGAAGTCATCTTCGGGCGATTTGGAGAGACCGAGTTTTTCGAGCTCGGCGTCCGGGTCAACGAGCAGATCGCGGGGTTTGCTGCCCTGATAGGGCCCGACAATGCCCGCCTCCTCCATCATGTCCATGAGGCGTCCGGCGCGCGCATAGCCGATTTTCATGCAGCGCTGAATCATGCTAACAGAGGGTTTGCGCCTTCGCAGCACCAGTTCAAGGGCGCGCTTATAAAGCTCCTCATCGGAGGCATTATCCGGCGATTCGGGCAAATCAACCAAGTCATCGTCGCCTTCCGCGCTTTCGCCTTTTTTGGGTTTTTCAATCTCTTTGAAATCCTCTTTCATATAGATGGCTTTTTCCTGTGCGCGGATGAAATCGGCAAGGGCTTCGATTTCTTCCTCAGAAACGAAAGCGCCCTGAATGCGGATGGGTTTGGGGGCGCCGGCGTGAGTGAAGAGCATGTCGCCGCGCCCGAGGAGCGTTTCCGCGCCGTTCATGTCAATGATGGTGCGCGAGTCCACTTTTGAGGAGACCTGAAAGGCGATGCGGGAGGGGAAATTCGCTTTGATGATGCCGGTGATAACGTTGACGGACGGGCGCTGTGTGGCGATGACGAGATGGATGCCGACGGCGCGCGAGAGCTGGGCGAGGCGGATGACGAATTCTTCGACCTCATTGCGGGCGATCATCATAAGGTCGGCGAGCTCGTCAATGACGATGACGATGTGGGGCATATATTTGACTTCGCGCCCCATGAGCTTTTTATGGGGCTGGTCGGAAGTGGCAAGGGCGTTGTAGCTGTCAATGTTGCGGACGCCGACCTCTGCGAGAACTTTATAGCGATCTTCCATGTGTTCGACCGCCCAGCCCAGAGCGGCGGCGGCTTTGCGCGGCTCGCACAGGACGGGCGCCATAAGATGCGGGATGGCTTGATAGACGCTCATCTCCACGCGTTTTGGGTCTATAAGCATGAATTTGACGCGGTCGGGCGTCTGGCGGAAAAGGAGGGAGGCGATGAGCGAATTGAGGCAGACGCTTTTTCCGGAACCTGTGGCGCCGGCGATTAGGAGATGCGGCATTTTTGCAAGGTCGCCGATGAAAGGTTCGCCGGAGATGGTTTTGCCGAGGCAGAAGGCAAGAGGCGAGCGCGCCTTGTGCATTTTTTCGCAGGTGAGGATTTCCTTGAGGTAAACGCCTTGTTCCTTGCGGTTGGGGACTTCGATGCCGACGGAGTCCTTGCCGGGGATGGGCGCCTGTATGCGCACCTTGATGGCGCGGAGCGCCATTGCAAGGTCATTTTCAAGGCTGACGATGCGGTTGACTTTGACGCCCGGCGCCGGCTTCATGGCGTAGAGGGTGACCACAGGTCCTTGGGTGACTTGAATGACTTTGACCTCGATGCCGAAATTGGCGAGGGTTTTTTCAAGTATCTCGCAATTCTCGCGGATTTCTTCTTCGGAGATGTCGCCCACAATCGGCGGGGCGTCCTGCAAAAGGGAGACAGAGGGCAGTTTGTAACCGTCGGAGATTTTCCTTGGAGCGGGCGCCGGCGTCGGTTTTTCTTTAACGGGCTCCGCAATCACCGACGTTATCTTTTTAGGAATTTGAATAACAGGCTCAGGTTTGGGCTTGGGCTCTTCTTTTTTAGGTTCAGGGGCGGGCTCGGGTTTTTGGATGACAGGCGAACTTTTTGCCGTTTTTTCGGTTGCGGGTCGGACGATTTTTACCTCGCTTGTTTTGAACGCCTCGGCTTGCGCTTTTCGTTTTTTTCGCCATTCGAGGAACGCCTTGATTTGCTTGTAAAAAAGCATGTCTGTTGAAAGGAGGAGCGAGGGGATGAAGAGCGCAAGAAAAAGGATAAGACTGCCGACAATGCCGATATGTTGCGGGAATCCCAGCCCGTGGCTGCGGGTCAAGAAGCCCCCCGCAATCCCGCCCCATTTCAGCGCGAGTATGGAATCGGCGTTGCGATAAAATGGAAGCGTCAGGATGGCGCAAAGCATTAAAATGAAAACAAAAATAGCAAGGAATTTGATTTCTTTGTGTTTGAAGCCGCTGACAAAAACCGTGCGGATAGACCAGAGCATCAGCAAGAGGGGCAGGATGATGGAGGAAATCCGCCCGAAGCATAAGAAGTATTTTTCGCGAATCGCCCCTCCCAGCGAACCGAATAGAATCGCGTCGTTCCATGTGAAAGTTGAGATAAGGAATAGAAATAATCCCAAAAGGAAGATAACGCCGCCGGCGATAAAACGGCTGTAAGGTAAAGAAACGGCAGAGCCGCTTGCGGGTGTCTTAATTTGTCCTTTTGCCATCGGAGCGTCCGCTTACAACATAATACAACAGGAGCAGGGAAAAAAGTTTTGAAATAAAGACATATATTAATAAAATCTCCAGATGAGTCGGCGCAAGTAGTTTTTTACAAAATTTTAAAATTCGGCGCGGGCGGAATCAAACTTTGGAAAGATGCACAGAGTCTTTTTGATAATAGAGGCAGCGATTTTGGCGGTTTTGCGGTTGTGAGTATTTCTCTTGACCGCAGGCGGTCAATCTGAGGATTATACCAGGTTTGAAATGAGATAAAGAAAGAGAGGAAATTAAATATGAAAATTGCCAAGTGGAGTTTGCTTGTTCTTATGGCGGTTATGGCGCTGGCGGCAGTTGGCTGCCGCAAACCTGTGCCGGTTTATTTGAAGGTAACTGGGACGGGCGCGGGAGAAGCATCATTCGAAGCGCCTGCCCCCCCGCCGCCTCCGCCTGCCCTAAGAGAGGACGTGGATATGTCATGGGCGGAGGGCGACATTGTTGCCATTGGACAGGGCGTTCCGCCCGCCAACGCCATCAGCGCCGCGCAAGGTCGGCTGATGGCAAAAAAAGCCGCCGAATTGGACGCCCTGCGCAATCTGGCTGAGCAGGTTCAGGGTGTTCGGATAAATTCCGATACCACCGTAAGAAATTTTATGACGGAGAACGATGAGATTCGCACGCAGGTGGACGCTTTTATCGCCGGCGCGGAAAACGTTGACGAAAGGGAAATGGAGGACGGCACTTATGAAGTGAAAAAACGGCTGAATCTGCATCCGCTTTCCAAAATTATTCCGGCGGGCAGAGCGCCGACTCCGCAAATGCCGCCTCCGGCGGCGCCCAAATCAAGCGGCGGGCTGGTGTCTCCCGCACAGGCGCGCCTGATGGCGGAGCGCGCCGCCAAACTGGATTGTTATCGCCAGCTATTGGAATCCCTCAAAGGCGTTCATATTACATCAACCACAACCGTTGAGGATTTTATGGCGAAAAATGACAGCATCCGCAGCCGCGTGGAGGGAATCGTCCGCGGCGCAAGAGTGGTTGACCGACGCTTCAATTCCGATGGAACCGTTGAGGTGGACATGGTTTTGGAGCATCCGGATATCACGCAAGTCGTCAGGTGATTTGAGAAGTTGATAACACCGCATGAGGAAAGGGGCGCGAGCCGCCGATGCGCCTTATGGTTCTGCCGCGCGGGAGAAAACCTCCTGCGCGGTGTGTTTTTCTAAGAAATAGAGCGAGGTAAATTTAATGAAATTTTTTAAAGCAGGTCTGCTGGTTTTGGGGCTGGTTCTGATGCTGGCGGCAAGCGGCTGCCACAAGGCTATGCCGGTGCATTTGATGGCTACGGGCGTGGGCGCGGCGGAAACCGCACAAACGGCGCTGACGGCGCCGCAGGCAGCGGATATGTCTTGGGCGGATGAGGATATTGTTGCCGTTGGTCGGGGCAAGCCGCCCGCCAAAGCTGCAAACGCTTCGCAGGCTCGTCTGATGGCAAAACGGGCTGCCCGTCTGGATGCCATGCGTAATCTGGCGGAACAGGCGCAGCTGGATACTGCGGGGCTGCCGATGAAAAAAGATTTTTATCCGTCTGATTATGAGAAAAGCGGCGAGATGATTAAACGGTTCGAGGCTTTTTTAGTCGGCGCGGAAGTTGTAGCAGAAAAGGAGTTTGAAAGCGGCGAATGCGAGGTGAAGATGCGCTTGAATCTCCGCACACTATATAAAGAACTTCCCCCCAACAAAGCGGAGGTGGTGCGCCGGCGGCTGATGGCGGAGCGCGCCGCAAAACAGGACGCCCAGCGTCAGTTGATGGAGGCTTTGAAGGGCGCGCAGATTTCGTCAACTATGACCGTTGAGGATTTTATGGTGAAAAGCGACCGCATCCGCAATCGCGTGGAAGGGATTGTGCGGGATGCCAGAATGGTTGACCGCCGCTTTAATAGCGATGGCACGGTTGAGGTGGATTTGTTGCTGGAACATCCGGACATCAGGGAAGCGGTCAAGTGATTTTTAAAATAGAAGAACAGGCGGGCGCGCCGCCCATTATATTGGCTTCAGTTTCGCCGCGCAGGATAGAGCTTCTTGCGCGGCTTGGTTTTGTGTTCGAAACGGATGCCAGCGGCGTGGACGAATCGGCAATACCGTTTAAGGGCGAGCGGGAGTATGCCATGAAGGCGGCGCTTGCAAAGGCAAAAGAGGTGGCGGGGCGTTCACGGTGGAAGGGCGGGCTTGTCATCGGGGCGGATACAATTGTCTGCCTGAACGGGGAAGTTCTGGGCAAGCCGCGCGGCAGGGAAGATGCGCGCCGGATGTTGGAAATGTTGCGCGGTCAGGCGCATGATGTTATAACCGGTGTGGCGGTGGCAGTGGGCGGAACGGAAACGGCTGCCGTTGATTCGGAGCGGACACGCGTTTTTTTCAAACGATTCAGGCGGGGCACGATGGAGAAGTATCTTGCGGGCGGCGAGTCGTTGGACAAGGCGGGGGCGTATGGGATTCAAGGCGCGGGGAAAAGCCTTGTTCATCATATTGAGGGAGATTATTTCAATGTGGTGGGGTTGCCGCTGGGGCTTTTGCTTCGGCTTTTGGGGCAGTTTATAAATATTGAGGCGCACCAGCGGGAACTGGCGCGCCTCCGCTATCCTTATAGGGAAGAGTTGTTTTAGATAACGCTTTCGGGTTCTTCATCCGGTTCAGGTATGGCGAACTCCTCATCCTCCTTGAATGCGAGGTCGTCCATATTGGCGGCGCTGGGGGTTGATGCCTGTTTCTTTGCCTTTTCGCGTTCTTTCTGGACTTTTTTCTTATACATCGTTCTTAAGCTTTCGTTGATTCGCTCCATGATGCTTGTCTTTGAGGCTTCGCGGACGAAGGCGATTTCATCGCATAGGAAGCGGCGCGCCTGATCCATGATTTCGCGTTCTTTTCCTTTGAGTTCATCCAGCTGGTCGAGCGTGTAAAGGTCGCGGAGGAGTTTTGTGATTTTTTGAGGGTCGCCGCTTTTCATAACGTTGCGGTAGCTCATGTATTGGATGCGGGCGTCGCTGCGCGTGGGCGAGACGGGGATTTTGAGGAAGGCAAATATTTTTTTGACATCTTCCTTTGTCATGGGAGCGCGGATGCCGCGTTTATGGAGTTGGGATTTGGGGACGAGAACGCGCGCGTTTTGCGCTTTGAAGATGTAATAATTTTCCTCTTTGCCGTCCATGTTGATGCGCCGGATGCCCTCCAGCTGGCATACGCCGACAGTGGGTTCGACGAGCGTTTCGCCAATTTTGTAATCCACCGTCTGCTCGTCTTTTTTAGTTGGGTCTTTTTTCTTTTTTGGCATTATGCACCTCTTCCTGAGATATAAGAAATTTAAAAAACCAAGAAACCGTTAATGGCGAAAAGAAGGCGTCTTTATTTTTTTGCTTCTTCTTTTTTTGAGACTCTGGTTTTCTTTTCCCATTCGACTTTATCGGCGTCTGCCCAGAGGCGTTCCAGATTATAGTATCGGCGGGTATCTTCTGTGAAGCAGTGGAAGATAACGTCGCCATAATCAAGGACGCGCCAATAGGGGGCGTTGATTCCGTCCAGCCCCAGCAGTTCGACCTCCAATTTTTTGAACTCTTTCACAATTTCGCCGCATATTGCCTGCAGATGATTGGAGGTCTGCCCTGTCGCCAGAATGAAGTAATCCGTATAATTGCAGATATTGCGCACATCAAGAACAATGATATTTTCCGCTTTTTTTGCATCGGCGATGCGCGCCATTTTCTGCGCTTTTGTTTTTGTTCTCAAACTGCCTCCTTAATTAAGTTAAATAAAACTCCATCGCGCGCAAAGCATCGGGATGGAGGGTTTTTCTTTTTTTGCGGATATGCTCCGTCTTGTTTTTCAAGATGGCTCGGAAGGCGTTTTGAGGGTCGGCAAACGCCAGTTTCCGAAAATCCGCCACTTTTTCAAAAGAGCGCGTCGGCTCGATATAATCGGCGATGAAGAGGGCTATGGCGAGCGGGGACATGTCCGGGGCGCCGGTCGGGTGGATGCGGATGGCTTCCGCGATAGATTCGTCAACGATGCCGAATACCGACCTTGCCATCGCAGCGCCGAGCCGGGCGTGCCAGATTTTAGGGAACGGCATATCCTCGGCGGATATGGGAACCGCGCCCCCGTCCAATATACGTTCGCTGTCCTCCTGCGCGGCGATTCGAGCGCAGTCATGGAGCAACCCCGCCACAGCCGCCGTTTGGCTATCAAGACCGAAACGTTCCGCCAAAAGGAGCATGGTATGATAGGCGCCCAAGCTGTGCAAGAACCGTTCGCGCTCCATCATAGGCTCTAATTTTTTAATCAAGGCGCATAAATCTATTTTGCGATTTTGCGACTTTTCCAGCGTCGCCTCTTCGTTCTTGCTATTAACCTGAATCAAAACACTTTTCAGAATCAAGCCTTTTTTGTTTTTTTACTTGCAATCGAAATATCAAATGGTAAATAAATCTAATAGTTTGTGTGAGTAAAGGAAAAAATCAAAAGGAAAATATGGAGAGGTGGCCGAGCGGCTGAAGGCAGCTGCCTGCTAAGCAGTTGTAGGGGGTTGACCTCTACCCCGGGTTCGAATCCCGGCCTCTCCGCCACCATATTTTCCGGAAAATTTTCAAGGAGATGAAAGCCGTGGCGCCTTTTAGAGCCGAGCCGGGCGTCAAAAAATCATGAGTTCAAAGAATAAAAAAAGGAGAATGGATATGGCACCGGAAGAGGAAAAGAAAGCCTCCGTTCCCATGACAAATGAGCAGCTGATTGCGATGATAAAGGAAAAGATGGAGGAAAAAAACGAGGTCATCAAAGAGCAGCAGCATCAGATTCAAACCCTCGAAGAAAAAATACTCGGCTTGGAAGAGAAACTGGAAACGCTGAATAAGGCAAGCCAAGAGCGCGAAGACCTGGTGAAGCAACTCTCTCAAATCCTTGAATAAACAAAGCAAATAAACTGGGGAGCGAGGCGCGTTTCTGGCGGATTTTTTTTGCCCGATGCCCGCATGTTCCTGTTTCTAATGAAAAAATACCTACCATTTTTAATCCTTTGCCTTTTGCTTGCGGCGCTTATGATGCTTCCCGCCTGCCGCGAGGAACAGGGGATTAATCTGGATTTGAACTTTTCTGTAAATGTGGCAAACCCTGAAAAGGACTTTCCCAATCTTGAGGCGATCGCCAATTCAAAAAAAGACGTTTTTTATCAATATGGGCGACCGGATTTTATTCGGCTCTGGTGGACGAGCGACGGAAAGCCGCAGCGTTACCTTGATGTGGACACACGCCTGCGAGACCCCCGCGTTAAGAATAATCTAAATCAATCCTGGATTTATCTAAAAAATAACGCCGAGTTTATTTTTGATAGCAGCGAACAATATCGCCAGATTCCGCTCACGGACAAAACTCTGACCATCTGCCAGTATGGCGACCCGGAGGATGTGAAAGAGGTGACCGCCTTGGACGGCGCTCTGGAGGAGACGTGGAATTATTTCAGCCGGGGCGTTATTCTCCGCTTTCGCGATGACAAAATTGTCCATCGTCAGAATTACACGCCGATGGGACGGTTTATCAAAAAATAAGATAACCGGATATTTAATGCCAAAAAAACAAGAGAGGCATTCCCATGCTTCAAAATGATTTGCAGGAAACTCTTTTTACAGAGGAGCAAATTTTGCGCCGCATTCAAGAACTGGCGCGGGAGATAGAAAAAAATTACAAAGGGAAAAACCTTGTGCTGGTCAGCATCCTGAAAGGGGGCGTTGTCTTCCTTGCCGATTTGACCCGCGAGGTGCGCATACCCCACGCCTACGACCTTGTCGGGGCGTCCAGCTATGGAGCGCAGATATATTCCACCGGACAGGTGATTATCACAAAAGATGTTACAGTGCCGTTAAAAGGCAAGCATGTTCTTTTGATTGAGGATATTTACGATTCGGGCACAACGCTAAAAGTGGTGAAGGACCTTCTGGATGTGCATTCGCCCGCTTCTGTGGAAATCTGCGCCCTGCTCTGGAAGGAAAAGAAAAAGCGACGGCACGAGATACCCATCAAATATATCGGGTTCAAAATACCCGATGTTTTTGTGGTGGGTTATGGTTTGGATTATAACGAGAAGTATCGGAATCTGCGCTGCATCGGCGTGCTCAAACCTGAAATTTATTCATAGAACAAAATCATGCGGATTGTGGGCGGGGATAAAAAGGGGCTGACGCTTTCCACAAAACCGGGCGGGGGAACGCGTCCGCTTGCGGCTCGCGTGAAGGCGTCGCTATTTGAGATTATATCGGGGCGGCTGCCCGGAATTTATTTTTGCGATTTTTTTGCGGGCAATGGCGCTGTGGGGCTGGAGGCGTTGAGCCGCGGGGCGGAGCGCGCCCTTTTTGTGGAGAAAAATCACGCGTGCATCCGGATTATTCGGGAGAACGCGCGCAAGTGCGGATTTGCGGACAGAGCGGAGATTGTGCAGGGCGATGTCTTGAAGGTTATCCCGACTCTGGCGCGGCGGGACGTTGACGCCGTTATATTTCTTGGACCTCCCTACGATACCGGTTTGGCACATGAAAGTTTGATTCGTCTTGGGCAGAGCGAGTCCTTCTTGGCGGAACTTTTAGTCATTGCCGAGGTTAGGAAAAAAGAAACGCTTCAGCCCGTTTACGGAGCCCTGCGCCTGATGCGCGAAAAGTTATACGGCGATACCCGCCTTGTCTTTTACCAAAAATAAACAACCGCAAAAAATTCATCCGTAAAAAAAACCGCCCGTTGAAAAAAGCTTGCGGAAAGAACGCGGGGGTCATTATCGTCTTTTTGATATTGGACAAAGATTCTCGCAAAAAGAAGGAGGGGGCATTATGATCTGGAATCCCGATGCGGAAACAATGCCGGTCGGGCAGAGGAGGGAACTCCAGCTCGAGCTTTTGAAAAAACAGGTGAAATATGTTTATGAGCGGCAGCCCGCTTACCGCGCCAAGATGGAAAAGGCGGGCATCAAACCGGAGGATATCAAATCGCTTGATGACTTAAGGCTGCTTCCTTATTTGACGAAGGCGGATATGCGCGAAAATTATCCCTATGGACTTTTCTGCGTGCCGATGAAAGAGGTTGTCCGCGTTCATTCCTCAAGCGGCACAACCGGCAAACCGACGGCGGTCGGATATACGAAAAAAGATATTGAAATCTGGGCGGAGGTGATGGCGCGGGCGCTCGCCTGCGGAGGCGCAACGCCGGATTCCATCATTCAGAACGCTTATGGCTATGGCATGTTCACAGGCGGTCTGGGCATCCATTACGGCGGAGAGCGGATGGGCTGCGCAGTGCTTCCCGCCTCTAGCGGTCAGACAAAACGGCAGTTGATTTATCTGCAGGATTTCGGCACCACGTTGATAACTTGCACGCCATCCTATAGCCTTCATCTGGCGGAAGAGGGCGGCGCGGAGGGCGTGGATTTCAAAAAGCTGCCGTTGAAATACGGCGTGCTTGGCGCAGAGCCTTGGTCGGAGGGAATGCGCGAAAAAATCGAGCATAATCTGAACATCAAGGCGACAGATATCTACGGACTTTCAGAAATAATCGGTCCGGGCGTGGCAAATGAATGTCTTGAACAAAAGGGGCTGCACATCTTTGACGATCACTTTTTGCCGGAGGTCATCAATCACGAAACCGGCGAGCCGTTGCCGCCGGGACAGAGAGGCGAGCTTGTTATCACAACGCTGACAAAGGAGGGCTTCCCCGCCATCCGCTATCGCACGGGGGATATCACGGCGCTTCTGGACGCCCCCTGTCCCTGCGGGCGGACGCACATCCGCATGGAGCGCATCACAGGGCGCACGGACGACATGCTCATCATCCGCGGCGTGAATGTTTTCCCCAGCCAGATAGAGAGCATTTTGATGGATATAGAAGGCGTAGAGCCGCATTATATCATTTATCTAAGACGCGACGGCGCGCTGGATGATATGGAAATTCATGTAGAGGTCAGCGAGAAGGTTTTTTCCGATGAGGTGAAAAAACTGGAGGCGCTCGCGGCAAAGATTCAAAAGGAGATTCAGGGCGTTCTGGCGCTTTCGCCCCGCATCAAACTGGTGGAGCCGAAGAGTCTTGAACGGAGCATGGGCAAGGCAAAGCGCGTTTTTGATGAGCGGAAAATTTAAATCCAAAGGAGGATTATTCTATGAACGTTCAACAGTTGTCCATCTTTTTAGAAAATAAGCAGGGGCGGCTGGCGGAGGTCGCTAACCTCCTTGCCAATGCGGCGATCAACATCCGCACGGCGACGCTGGCGGACACCAGCGATTTTGGGGTGGTGCGCCTGATTGTGGATGATGTGGACAAGGCGGTGGATGTCTTGAAAGAGGGCGGCATCACAGCGGTCAAGACCGATATCGTCATTGTGGACACAACCGACCGTCCGGGCGGTCTGGCTAAGGTTTTGAATGTTATCGGAAAGAAGAATCTGAATGTGGAGTATCTTTATTCGCTGGGGACGCGCGGCGAGCGCGCTTATATCGCCCTTCGGTTCGACGATTCCGAAAAAGCCGTAGCCGCATTTCAAGAATCCGGCGTGGTTGTTGTTTCCCGCGAAGACCTCAAGGCGCTGAACATGGCGTAAGCTCAAAAAATAATTTTCAGACACAAGGACATAAAAATGAAAAAATGGCGCGGGCTTCTTTTTATTCTTTTAGCGGCGGCGCAGCTCAGCGGGTGCCGGATGTATTGGAAGCATTCCGACGCAAATGAATATTACCGCCGCGGGCGTTATCCGGTGGACGGACGGAATTTTTCACCGGTGGATAAATATCTGGCTAATCAAACGGAGCCGGTGGAGGACGACGCGGAGGGCGCGCTCAACCCTTACGTCCTGCGTGTGATTGAGGCGTATCCGAAGGACGGCTCTTATCCTTATCGCTGCATCAAGGCGCCGGAATATGACCTTTACCTTGGCGTAACGCAGAATCTTTATTACAAAGGGCGCATTCTGGCAAAGGCGCATCCCAATAACACCCGATGCAGTTATTGCTGCGGGCTGACCTTTGAGATTTTTGTGCGGGCAATGCAGCTGCGAAATATGCAGAAAGGCATGGATCCGGATGATTTCAACGGCATGTCTTTTTATGACCTTTTCAATCTGCTGCAAATCTGGTTCATCGAAGGCAGCGGGGACAGTCCGCAAAAAGGCATTGAATATTACGGGCTTGGCAAAAAGATTGAAGACTGGGAAGAGGCGCGCGCCGGCGATTTTATGGATTTGAGCCGGAACAATAGGTCCGGGCATTCGGTCATATTCATCGAATGGGTGCGGGACGATGCGGGCAAGATTATCGGGCTGAAATATTTTTCATCGAACAAAAGCGGAGTGGGCTATTTGACGGAGTATTTCAGCGATTCGGGCGGGAAGGTTTTGAGGAAATGGAT
Source organism: candidate division BRC1 bacterium ADurb.Bin183 (assembly GCA_002070185.1). Classification (GTDB taxonomy): domain Bacteria; phylum Sumerlaeota; class Sumerlaeia; order MWCT01; family MWCT01; genus MWCT01. The sequence continues at coordinate 5,104 of MWCT01000001.1, read as the reverse complement.
CCGCCTTGCCCGCGTGGGAAGCGTGGAAAATTATAAGCCGTTTGACCGCTTAAAAATCCCTCTCCGCCGCGCCTATGCGCCGTGATGGTTGCGCTGGCGACGGCAAACGCCCAAAAACGGATTTCAATTCATTCCACAAACAGCGGCAAGGCGGCGTAGAAGGCGCAGGCGATGCGCAAGTCTTCTATGGCGCATTTATCTTGATTGGTATGGGCAAAACGCTCCTCGCTGGGACCGAAGCCGATGGTGGGGATGCCCAGCTGCCCCATGCTGGAAATGCCGTTGGTGCTGAAGGTCCATTTGTCAATTTTGGGGTCGCAGTTAAAAAGAGAGCGATAAGCGGCGGCGGCGCTCTGAACTAGTTTGTGCCTTTCCGGCAGAACCCAAGTGGGATAATATTTTTCCGTGACAAGCGTTTTACCTGTGTAGGAGGGGTCGTCAAATTTCAACACCTCCACCTTTGCGCCTTTGGCGGATGGGAGTTTTTTAATTTGGCTAATGGCGAGCGCCTTCGTTTCGCCTTTGGTCAGACGGCGGTCAATATAAATGCGGCAGGCGTAAGGCACGCAGTTAATGGAATCGGTGTCGCATTCGATTTTGGTGACGGCGATTGTGCCTTTGTCAAGAAAGGGGTCGCTTTTTAGACGGTTGTTGAGCTCTTCAATTTCTTTAATAATCGGCGCCATTTTATAAACGGCGTTAACGCCGCGCTCCGGGGCGGATGCGTGACTGGAGACGCCCGATGTGGAAACCAAAATCTCCATGCGTCCGCGATGTCCGCGATAGATGGCGCAGCCGGTGCACTCGCCCAGAACAACGGCGTCCGCTTTTTGTTTGATGGAATGTTGCAATGCGTGTCCAAGCGCAAGTCCGTCGCAGGCTTCTTCCTGCACGCTCCCCACAACATAAACCGTGCCGGGGAATTTTTTGCCGAGCAGTTCCTTCAATATTTTCAATCCATATATCTGCACAACCGGCGCGGCTTTGTTATCGGAGGCGCCGCGTCCCCAGACAAAACCATTTTCCACCTTGCCTTTGAAGGGGTCGAACGCCCAAGCCTTCGGGTCTGCCACGCCGACGGTGTCAATGTGCCCGTCATAGACGAGGCAGGGCGAGCCTTTTCCGATGCGCCCGATAACTGAGCCGTAATCGTCAATGAAAACCTTTTCAAAACCGACTTTGAGCATTTCCTTTTTAATGCGCAGGGCAACGGCTTTTTCGCCGGCGCTGAAAGAGGGGATTGCAACGATATCGCGCAGAAAGGAAATCATGGCGTCCGTATGTTTATCCGCCAATTTTTTTATCAAGGCAAAATCCACATTAATATTTTTTGAAGCCATGGGGTTTATCCTTTCAAGAAAATAAAACCCCTTTCCTACTACCGAAACTATTTTCGGGTCAATGGGAAAGAGGCGGAATCATCCGAAAAGTTGGCGTATTCAACAGGCTCCCATTTCCTTATAATGCGGAGGGAAATTGAATGGCGAATTTACGTCCGCAGGAGTTGCAATGGTAATACGGACCTTTGGGCTCGCTGGCGATCCCGGCAAGGATAAGGGCTTTTCTGGGGATTTTGAAGACTGTGTTTCTGCCATCGCAATCGGGGCATGTGACGCGCTGAGGGACGGAGAGTCGGGACATGCAATGGAGGCAGGTGATTTGTCGTTCATCGGCATTGCTGACTTCGACCGGCTTTTTGCATAAGCCGCAAATGCAGACGCCCTCGCCGGCGTAGATAATGGGCGATTCTTGGATTTGGGTTGCGGGGGCAACTCTTGCCCCTTTTAGCGAGCGCAAAAGGGTTAGCGGCTTGTTGCATTTAGGGCAGGGAAATTTGACAATGCGGGGGTCAACGGGAATGTTCAGCAAGGCGCTGCAAAAGGGGCAGGGCGCCATAGGCGGCGGCGGCGGTTTGTCGGTTTCTTCTGTTTTGAGGGCGTCCGGCGATTTGAGTTCGAGAACCACTTCCGAGCGGGGAATTATGCCTGCTAATTCATCTTCAGGCAGAGGGATTTCCGGTTCCATTCGGGGAGGCGGCAGAGGGGCTGTAATAAACGTCGGCGGCAGATGCGATGGAGCGCCTTTTTGTTCCGGGAGCTCTTGCGGTGGAATTTCATCAAGGTTGTCATCGGCGGACGCGGTTTCGCCTTCTTTTTCCGGCTCGGTTTTTGCAGGTTCAATATCTGCGGTTTCCTCCGGGGGAAGTATTATTTTTTTTGAGGGCAGCAAAATAGGAGAATGGCAGACGGTGCATGGCGCTGTTTGCCCCGCCTGCTCATCCTTGAAAAAGATTAATTCTCCGCATTGTCGGCATTTAACAATCAATTAAATATTTCCCAATTTTCAATTGAAGTAATATCCTGCAAGTCATCCTCTCGCGTCCAACCTTCCATTCCGTTGACGCTCCATTTCCACCAGTATTGTCCTTTGGCATACACGCCGTTCATGTTAATGCTTTCTGTTGGGGAAATATTTTTCATGTGGGAAAGGATGGTTCCGGTTTGTCCCCGCGGAAGGCTGGCGCGATAGGAAAAGTTTGTGCCGGGACCGAGATAAAGGAGGGTGCCTTTGTTGTTCGTAACCGGCGTTCCTTCGCTAAACGCAGTGGAGTATGTGGCGGGCAGAAGATTGACGAACATCATGCCGTTATAGGTGGCGCGTTCGCTGCCGTCGGAGGGGACATTCACAATGCCCTTTCCTTTAATCCACATGCATGAAGAGCCGCCGCCGTCAACGGAGGCGGCATGGGTTGCAGACAAGCGGTCGCGGCAGAATTCGGCAAGTTCCTGAAAGTTCATGCCATAAGAGCCGTTGTTCATGAATTCATCCACAACCACAAGGAAGGTGTATGTGGCATTGTATGCAAAGGCGGTGCGGGCACGTTTGAGCGTATCGGGCGAGGGGAGGTTGGTGACCTGACTGTCGATGAGTATTTCGCGGTCGCATCCAATGCTGCCATAACAGCTTGTCCAATCCTGAGCGGGGTGTTTGGGCGTCCTGCCACTAAAACCGTAGTCGCGAATGGTTAAGAAGATGGAGATAGTCTGCCCCAATACGCATTTATTTCTTAACGTTGTTGCGTATGAGCCGGAGCCGGAAAGGACAATTTGGTCGTAGGGGATGTAGGTCGAGCCTTGACCGTCGCGGATTTCCTTTATGGTTCCTGTGCATGAATTGGAGGGGGCGCCGTAAGCATAGGGGAAGCTGGGGGTATTGAGTTCCAGCACGACTTCCACGCCGCTGTTGTCGGTTTGAGTATGGGGTCCGTTGTGGCGGGTATAAACGATGAGATCTTCGGAACCGCGCGGTAGGTTGATGTTTGTAATAATGGCTTCAGACGAATCGGCGAAAACGATTTTCTGCCGGGCTGAGGAGTTCTCGCCATTCCAGACGTCGCCGCCGATTTTGGGCACGCCCCAAGCGTTGACAAAAACGCCGGAACTGCCGCTAAAGCCGCCATACCGGCGAATGAACCAACCGCTTTGAACCTGTCCGCCCAGGGGATAGCCCGACCAAGGTCCGCTGGGATAAGATTCGCGCTCCCAGTAGTCGCCGTTGACGGCGGCGATGATGTCGTTGCGTTTGCCCCATGTTTTCCAGTAATAATCGTTAAGCCCGTCGTTATAGCGCGAGACCATGCCGCTGACTGTTTCGCGTCCGTATGCGACGTTTGCCGATTTGAGATATCCGCCAGCGATCATAGTGTCAAATGCGCAATTTTGATTTCCGCTGAGCATCCGCGCAACATAGACGAGCGTGTTGCCCGCCTCGGTGAACTTCTGATAATCAATGCCGGCAGATATGGTTTCCCAATCCGCCCCCGCGTTTTGAGAGAAAAACATCGCCGCAAAACATATTGCGATGATACCTCGAAATAAAAAGTTTTTCAAGACAAAATCCTCCTTAAATGTATTTACATTTAGAAAAGAGCAAAGGTCTTTTTGATGTCAATTCTTTTCCGCATGGATTGTTAAAGTAAAGGTCTCAACCGCTTTGTCGGCGCCCTCCCATGAGCGGAAATTTTTCAGGACAAGACGGCTTTTGCCGGCGGTCTGCGGGGAAAGCCTCCAGATGAAGAGGGACGACCCGCCCACCATGCCAACGGGCGTCAATGATTTTTGGCTTTCCGATATGAGCCTCAATCGAGCCGTGTCCATCTCCATTATTTTCCATGTGTAGCCGGCGGTTGGGACGCCTTTGAGTTGAATTTGAAATTCCTCGCCGATTTTTAGACGGACGCTCTTGCCGTCGTCGGTCTTTTCAAAGGTGCGTATAGCGGCGGTGGGTGTAGCGGGAGCGTCATCTTTTAGCGGAGACTTTTGCGCGCATGCCGAAGCGGAGGCGGCAAGGAGTGTAAGCCCCCAAAAAAGATAAAAATTTAACATTGCTTTTTCTCCCGATTTTCTAACATGTATGATATTTAGGGGTAAGATTTTTGCAAGGAAATTCATCGAGCGAAAAGGTTTTTCTTGAATTTGATGTTTATAAACGAGTAGCAAAACTCGTTTTAAATATTTACGGAAAGGTTAAAAAAATGGCGATTATTCGTCCCTTTAAGGCATGGCGTCCCGTTCCCCAACGGGCTTCGCTCATCGCCTCGCCTCCTTATGATGTGGTGGATTACAAGCAATCTATGGAAATCGGGAAAGATAACCCGCAATCCTTTATACATGTGGTGCGCGCGGAGATAGGGCTCCCCGCCGGAACGGAGCCTTACAGCGCGGCGGTTTATCAAAAGGCGGCGGAAAATCTGGAGGCGCTTATCAAAAATGGGGCGCTTGTCGAAGAAGACCAACCTGTTTTTTACGCCTATTCCCAACGGCTGGGCGGTCATTTTCAAACGGGCATCGTCGGTTGTTTCTCTGTGGATGACTACGATTCGGATGTAATCAAAAAACACACTGTGATAGGGGTAGAGGGCGCACTGACGAACAGATTGTTACAAGTGGTGAAGAATGAACTGCCAAAAGGCGAGAAAGAGCTGGTGGTCAATGACTTTACCCGAATTTTCGTTTCCCCGGACCTCTACAGATCCTTTATCAGGAGGGGAGGCAGGATATCGGTGCGGATGAAGAGCAAATTGATAGCTGTTTGTGTCAATCCG